>NZ_CP043042.1:0-1200000 GCF_008122265.1 Marinobacter fonticola | reverse complement strand
GACCGTCAGCGCCAGGGAGATCACAAGCAACAGCCACGCGATACGCGACGAACGATGCCGGGCTACCTGGCCCAGAGTCATATCCTTTGCCATCAGTGCAGTCCAAAGATCAATAGAGCGGGCGATCGAAAACAAGACCCGAAAACAGAACATTCGCCCCTCGAGACCGCGAATCGTTCAATAATCAAGCGGCAGAATATAGCAAAACCCGTAGCGGGACTATCCACTACGGGCTCGATATGAAGGGACGATGTAAAACGCCGGGAGGGGGACCCGGCGCCTATTTCTCGGTTTTGATGACCAGGAACGTGGATTGCCCTTCACGCATTACCAGCACAGGCACTGCCTTGCCTTTGGGCAAATCCGAAGCGACACGTTGAAAATCTTCCACCGAATCCACGGTTTCATTGTTGAGTTTGCGGATCACATCGTTAGGCCGGATACCGGCATCGAGCGCCGGGCCAGGGCCCACATTGCGGACCCGCACACCCTTGTCGATACCCAACTGCTCGCGCTGCTCGCCGGTCAAATTGACCACGGACAGACCCAGCGGGCCGCCGGTAGGCGACGGCTCAGAAGGCCGGTCTTCCCGGGCCATACGATCTTCCGGCAATTCACCGATTGTCACGTCGAGTTCGCGCTCGTCGCCATTACGCAACACCAGCAGTTCGGCGGTTTCGTCGATCTTGGTGCGCCCCACCATCGGCGGCAGGTCGGAGGACAAGTTGATAGACTGACCCTCGTATTCGAGGATGATATCGCCAGGCTGTAAACCGGCTGCTTCGGCAGGCGAGTCCGGCAACACCTCGGCAACCAGTGCGCCACGCGGGCGGTTCAGGCCGAAGGATTCGGCCAAATCACGGCTGACCTCCTGGATCAGCACGCCCAGCCAGCCGCGCGAGACAAAGCCCTGATCGCGAATCTGCTGGAACACGTTCATCGCCACGTCCATGGGAATGGCAAAGGACACCCCCATGAAACCGCCTGAACGGGTATAGATCTGAGAGTTGATGCCCACCACTTCGCCGTCGAGGTTGAACAGCGGCCCCCCGGAGTTGCCCGGGTTGATCGCTACATCGGTCTGAATGAAGGGCACGTAGTTTTCGGACGGCAGGGAGCGCCCGATAGCGCTGACGATACCAGCGGTCACCGTATAATCGAAACCAAACGGCGAACCGATGGCAAACACCCACTCACCCTGTTCGAGTTCGCTGGATTTGCCCCTCTTGACCACGGGCAAATCTTCGGCCTTGATCTTAAGTACCGCGAGATCCGAGCGGGGATCGGTTCCGATCACCCGGGCCGGCAATTCACGGCGATCGTTCAGGCGTACAATGATTTCGTCAGCGCCCTCGACCACATGGTTGTTGGTAAGGACATAGCCATCTTTAGAAACGATAAAGCCCGAACCCATCGAATGCAGCGGCTGCTGCTGTCCCGGCTGCCCGCCGCCGAAGGGCGAATTGGGCCCTTCAAAAAAACGGCGGAAGAAATCCGGCATCTGATCCAACTGATCCTGGTTAAAGGGCGTGTTGCCCTGCTGGGCACGGGGCGCCTGTGTGGTGCTGATATTCACGACAGCGGACGCATTCTCCTCCACGAGATCCGTGAAGTCGGGAAGCGCCGCTTGGGCGCGTGCCGAGAGCACCATCATTAAGGCCAGAATGGGCGCAAACCAGACGCTCAGGTTCTTTGTGGGCATACCTCACTCCGAAGTTGGTTGAGAAAACCGTGTATGTTTTGTTTTTACATCCAGACACTGCAAATTAAAGGACATGCTAAGTGGCTCTACAGCCGAATACCTAAAAATCAGGGGTTTAACGTACTCGATTGATGCACGACTAGTGGCTCCGGAACCGCTTGGTTCACATCAATCCGTAACAAGGCAGGCTGCAAGCGGGCGGCCTCTTCGGCTTTCCCGGTCAGCAATTTGAGCGCCAGAAAACCAGCGGCCAAACCCAGCCCGCCACCGATGATGGCCGCGAGATCCTGGCCGGGCCAGAGGCCAGCACCCGTCAACGAGCCCGTTAACAGCGCCCCCAGTGGCAGTGCGTAGACCAGCAGTGACGCTCGCAATAACTGGGACTCCCCAATACCCAGCACAACGGGATCACCCACCGTAGCACCACAGGTATTGTGTACTCGAACCTGATTGGCGCGTCCATCGCTCATTCGCGCCAGAACACCCTGACCACAGCCTTTGCGGGCGCTGCAGGAGCCGCAAGTACTCTGGCGAATCGTCTGGACCCAGATCTTGTCGTCACTGACGGCAACGACAGTGCCCTTCTCTTCTATCACAATCCAGGCCTCGCTATCACGATCCAAGCCTCTCTATCATATTCCAGGCCGTTTTATCACAATCCGGGGCCTCACATTGCACCGCCCGATTCGTCGCCAGCCAGAGACTCGACTTCGACCGACTCCGCAACCTTCATGGCGGTCTGCGGAGGAATCTCACCCACCACCGTCACCAGATGGCGCTGATCCTCGACTGTCAGCTTACGTAAAAAAATCGTGGTTGCGCCGATACGGGAAACCCCCGTGGGCATGTCCATCTCCCCTACCGGCGAAACAAAAACCGAGAACGAGGCCAAACCATCGGAAAACGACACAGCCTGACGACGCGTATCTTTGGGCGAGGAGGGTGTCGCCTGGAACCCTTCTGGATGCCAGCCCAGAGTCCAGCCTACCTGTGAATGAACTTCAGGTCTGGGCTTGTTGGGTTTCTCAAGGGTAATTTCGCGCGTTTTTCCCGATTCAGGGATGATGAATTCACTATCGGGGATCTCATCCGTGAGTTCTAGCATGGTGAACTGAAAGCGCTCGAGCACCTCCTCGTCGTTGGTCAGCACCTGGCTCTTGACCAGCAAACCCGACGTTTTTTCCAGCCATAGACGATACTGATAGCGATGAACATCCTTGGGATTGAGAACAATGACAACCGCTTCATGTCCTGCCACACGGTCATCCTTCAGCATCTTAGCGGCATACCAGCGACGGAACGGAGCGAACCTGGGCGTAAAGGCTTCGGAGAAGGGGCCCGAGGGCAGTACGGCATCGAGCTGGATACGGCCGTGGGACGGCAATACACAAAACACCCGGCCGCCGTGACGAATAATTTCCCCCTGGCCGCCATCCTGGATCACCAGCCGCTCCTGCACTTGGCTATCCCGATAACGGTGGACAATGCGCATCGAGCTGACTTGGTCACCACGACTATAGACGAAGACCCCCCTGTAGCTGGTGGTATTCAGAGCCGTTCCCAGACGCTCAAGCCACCCATCGACCCCCTCCTCGGAACTACTCGACGTGGGCTCTGCTTGGGCAGCAACCGCCAACAAAAGAGCAACCAGGCCCAGACTCATGCGCATCAACGCACGCGCCCGAATGTAGGAACATATAGACATCAGCTTTCGACCCGACTAACGGACACCGGTTGACGCGCTGGCGACCCGGGCATAACCCATGGTTCCATAGCCCATACCCACGCTGTTGTGCTGGGCATGCTCCAGCAAGTAGCGACTCATCTGCTCGCGCTGCTCTTCATCCAGGCCTTGCAGAGCAATCTCGGGCACGGCATTCATTTCCGGTTCGCCTTGACCCGCTGGAGCCGCAACGCCTGCCGCCAGAGCCAGATTTCCCTCTTCCGAGGTCACGCCCCACTGAGCACCCGCACCAAAACCGACCAGAAGCGCCAGCGATACGGCAGCCACCGCGGACCAACGCATGGACCGACGCACCGAAGACACTTGCACCGGCGCCTTCGGCGCTGGCATCTGGGACGAAGCCTCGTCCAGCGCGGCGCTTACTGCAGCACTGACATCAACCGACGCAAGATCACGCCGCTCGTCGTGCATCAGGCTGCGCAGCTGCTGCCACCGGTGCCACTGCTCTCTCACTTCAGGTTTGTCCGCCTGAGACAATACACGACGCACCGCAAGCTCATCGGCCTGGTCATCCATCATGGCGGACAGCGTCTCTTTCAGACGTTCATCCATCGCGCTCGCACCTCAAAAATAAGATCAACATCACAACGATACTCCTGGACCGATTGGCTCAGTCCTCATGCAACAACGGGCCGAGCTCGCGGTCCACTGCGTCCCGCGCCCGGAAAATACGGGAGCGCACCGTTCCGATCGGGCACTCCAGGATACGGGCAATATCTTCATAGCTCAGCCCTTCGTATTCACGCAGGAGCAGAGCCGAACGTAGTTCCTCGGGTAACGCGGCGATGGCCCGTTGCATCACCTCGTACATCTGTTCGCGCTGGAGTAGCTTTTCGGGGGTCGCCACATCGCGCAGCCAGTCGCCGGAATCCAGCCGCTCCGCCTCTTCCGCTTCCATACTGCCTTTCGGCCGACGGCCACGAGACTCCAGGAAATTCTTGGCGGTATTGACCGCGATCCGGTAGAGCCAGGTATAGAACGCGCTGTCCCCGCGAAAACGCTCGATGGCGCGATACGCCTTGACGAAAGTTTCCTGAGTCAGGTCGAGAACATCCTGAGAATCGCTTGTGTAACGGCTGATGATGGAGGCAACCCGCGACTGGTATTTGAGTACCAGAAAGTCGAAAGCGGACCTATCCCCCCTTTTGACACGCTGGACGAGCTGTTTGTCCGTTTGACTCTCGCTGGGAGCCTGCGGGGCCTTGTCTGTCACCGATGTCATCGCCGTATGGCTGCCTGCGTTTGGGCGCTCTGCCAGGGGAGCCACAGCGGGCCTTTCGCGGACACGTCCGTCCTTACCCGTCTGACTATCTGCAAAGGCCGGTGTTGGCATTCTGGAAAACGTCATGCTGCAGTCCCATTTGCGCTTGTTCTTGCCCGGGCCAACCCCTGTCCGCTCTCGATCTTGTGGGGCCGGAACCCATGTGGCGAAATAGACAGCAGCCGTAAAGTTTAGTTCAATAGCGCCCACATTATGGCCCGCGATACCGAACAGATGCCACAATCTCACCAATATGATGTCCTGATCATCGGCAGTGGAGCCGCCGGCTTGGCCGTCGCCCTGAACCTGCCCGCCCATCTCAAGGTTGCCGTTATCAGTAAAGGCGAGCTGAGCAGTGGATCCACACTCTGGGCTCAGGGTGGAATTGCCGCCGTGCTGGATTCCGAGGATAGCGTCGAGGCGCACATCCAGGACACGCTCAATGCCGGTGCCGACCTGTGCCATGAAGATGCCGTCCGTTTTACCGTCGAGCACAGCCGGGAAAGTATCGAGTGGCTGATCGAGAAAGGCGTGGCGTTCACGCGTGACGCCGAACAGAACTACCACCTGACCCGCGAAGGCGGGCATAGCCGCAGGCGGATCATCCACGCCGCAGATGCGACCGGCCAGGCCGTGTCTCACACCCTGAGCGATCAGGTCCGCAACTGCCCCAATGTTGATGTCATGGAGGGGCGCGTTGCGGTAGATCTCATCACCAACCGCAAGCTGTCTCTACCTGGCAACCGCTGTGTCGGCGCCTATGTTTTGAATCTGGCAGATAGCCACGTGGACTTATTCAGCGCCCGCTTTGTGGTTATCGCTACCGGCGGCGCCAGCAAGGCCTATCGCTACACCAGCAACCCGGACGGGGCGTCCGGCGACGGCATCGCCATGGCTTGGCGGGCGGGCTGCCGGGTAGCCAATATGGAGTTCAACCAGTTCCACCCCACGTGCCTTTATCATCCCCACGCCAAATCGTTCCTTATTACCGAAGCGGTACGCGGTGAAGGTGGACGCCTGCTGCTACCGGACGGCTCCAGCTTCATGGAACGGTTCGATCCGCGAGGTGAACTGGCACCGAGGGATATCGTCGCCAGGGCGATCGACCATGAAATGAAACGATTGGGTGCCGACCATCTTTACCTGGACATCAGCCACAAGCCTGCGTCGTTCATCCAGACCCACTTCCCCACTATCTACGAGAAGTGCATGGATTTTGGCGTGGATATGACACGCGAACCGATTCCGGTGGTGCCTGCCGCGCATTACACCTGCGGCGGGGTCATCACGGACAATCGGGCCCGTAGCGACGTCAACCAGCTGTATGTCGTCGGCGAGGCGGCCTTCACCGGCTTGCACGGCGCCAACCGCATGGCCAGCAACTCATTGCTGGAATGCCTGGTCTATGGCCGGGCCGCTGCGGAAGATATCGCGCGTCAGGATGCCGATATCCCGCCCCCGCCGTCAGCGCCCGCCTGGGACGAATCCCAGGTACGGGACTCAGACGAAGACGTGGTAATTTCCCACAACTGGGACGAGTTGCGGCACTTCATGTGGGATTACGTGGGCATTGTGCGCACCACCAAACGCCTGCAGCGGGCAAAGCACCGGGTGGATCTCCTGTTCCGTGAGATCGGCGACTTCTACAGTAATTACCGGGTATCGAATGACCTGCTGGAGTTGCGCAACCTGGTCACCATTTCCGACCTAATTATCTGTTCGGCCCTGCAGCGCCGGGAAAGTCGAGGGCTTCACTACACCCTGGATTTCCCCGGCCTGCAGCACGAAGCCCGGGATACCATACTCACGCCGACCACATTTCGCTCGATTGCGCCCTGAGCGCTCAAGCCCTGTCCAGAGGTTCAACGATGCAACACGATGTCGAATACAAGCGCTTGTACTGGCACAGCCGACGCGGCATGCTCGAGTTAGACGTCCTGCTGATCCCGTTCCTGGAAGAGGTTTATCCAGGCCTGCCGGATGAGGACAAGGCCCGCTACCGCAAGCTGGTCGACTGCGAGGATACCGAGATTTATCAGTGGTTCATGCAGCGCGAGCGTCCGCAGGACGAAGACTTGCAGGTGATCGTCGACATGATCGTCCAGCGTGTACAGCCGAATTGACCTACGGATCTATCCCTGCCGGCCACTCGCCGTGGCACTGGCCGGCCTTTGGCTGCTGCTTGCCGCCACGTTGACCCTGGCCGCACTCCAAACCGCCCCATGGATGCTTGTGGCACTTCCGGTACTCACCTTCGCGGGATGGCAATCGATGACCCATCATGCCACCTTGACGGGCAAACATGCGCCCCATACCTTACGCGTTGACCGTGGCCGGCTGCTCATCGATACCGCTAACGTGACAGCCTGTGAAGTGCGTGTTAACGGCAACAGTCGGTTGTTCGGCCACTTGGCGCTCTTGAAACTGCACCCAATCAACGCCACTAAGTACCCGGTGAACGCCACTAGAAAGACTTATACGGTTGTCTTGATCGCAACATCGCTGGCCTGCAATGTCGATGCAGAAGCATTCCGGCGCCTGCGCGTTTGGCTTCGCTTCGCCCGGGCCCAGCATCAGGATTCGACCATTTCCCCGCTGTGATAGGAGACAGGCATGTCCGATAACGCCACGTCCGCTCTGACAACCAAGGATGCCGTCGCTTCCGCGGAACGACCGACCGAGGCCATCGCTCCGCTTCACCACGCCAGGCTCTACCGGGCCAGCGGCAAGGATCCGCACAAGTTTCTTCACGGGCAGTTAAGCCAGAGCCTGGACGAAATCACACCCGATACGTCACGCCGGGCCGCGGCCTGTAACCCCAAAGGCCGCGCCTACGCACTGCCCCTGTTGGCTGACTACGAAGGCGACATCGTCTTGCGCCTGCCCATCAGCATTGCCGACGAAGTCACCAAACAGCTCAACAAGTTTCTGATGCTGTTCCGGGGGACGGACATGAAGGCCGTGGAGCAGGCCCACCTTTATGGTCTCTGGGGCGAGGCAACAGCGGCGGCATTGGTTCCGGAGTCAGCCGAGCTAAAGCAGCCGGGCGAGTCCATCACGCTGGCGGGCGGCAAACTGATCCGTGTACAGGATACCGCCGAAGGCGTCGCCCGCTACGAATACTGGCAAATCGACGACAGCGCTCCGATTCCGGAAGGCTCGGAAGCCACCGAAGCCGACTGGACCGCAGCGGAAATCAGCGCCGGACTCGCCGAGCTCTCGCCCAAGACCGTTTCCGAGTACGTCCCCCAGATGCTCAACCTGCAGCATGTCGACGGCATCCATTTCAAGAAGGGCTGCTATACCGGCCAAGAGGTCATCGCCCGCATGCATTACCTGGGGCAGCTCAAGAAGAGTCTGTTCCGGCTTTCCTTGCAGAGCGATCAACCCATTGAGATTGGTGCAGCCGTTATTGCCGGCGAAAAGCCAGTGGGCGAAGTATTGAACGCCATCCGGTTCGATGATGGGCACCAGGAAATGCTGGCCGTGGTAAAGCATTCTGCGCTTTCGGTTTCAAACTGGCGCCTCGAAGGTATCGACGAACCGCTGGCGCGCCTTCCCTTGCCTTATAAAGTGCCGGAACAGGAACCAAAGAGCAGCTGAACAATACCTCAGATACGTTTTGTGACGGGCGAACCGGCCTAAATTTGCTATAAATGGAATGCAGCGAGCGGACTCGTATTTGCGCCGGCCGCTCTGCGTCAGCTACCGTTTTAGCGGATTGCTTTTTTTGTCAGTTACTGGTTTTTCAGTTGCCGCTCGCTGCCAGTTACTGCTTATTACTAGTTACCTTACTGCCAGTTACTAGTTACCTTACTGCTAGTTATATCGTCGGATGGAACACCCTAATTATGGCCACGATCTCGGATACCTTAAAGCAAGACATTACTGCAGCTATTGAAAGCGACAAACTGGTGCTGCCCACCCTGCCGGAAGCCGCACTTCAGGTTCGCGAGATCGCCGAGTCCGAAGACTCCTCCATCCAGGACCTGGTCAAGGTCATCAGTACCGATACAGCGTTATCGGCTCGCCTGATCCGGGTCTGCAACAGCCCGCTGTTTCGCGGAGCGCGCCAGATCGAGAACCTCACCATGGCGGTTGGCCGCCTGGGCATGGCCTATACCAGCAACCTGGCCATGGGCCTAGCCATGGAGCAGATGTTCCAGGCCACCTCCGATATGATCGATAAGCGCTTGCGCGCCACATGGCAGACCAGTACCGAAGTGGCCGGCATCTGCCATGTACTCGCCCAGCATTACACCAAGCTGAAGCCGGATCAGGCCACCCTGGCCGGACTGGTCCACCTGATCGGGGTATTGCCGATTCTGCGCTATGTCGAAGATAACGAAATTCAAATCAGCAGTATTATGCTGGACAACGTGATCGACGAACTGCATGCCGACATTGGCGTGAAGATTCTGAAAAAGTGGGATTTCCCGGCCGAGCTACAGCAAGTGCCTGCGGAGTTCGCTAACTTCACGCGCGTCGTGCCCAAAACGGACTACGCGGATTTGGTCATGGTGGCCAACCTCCAGCTGGTCGCTGGCACCGAACATCCGTTTACCGAAGTCGACTGGAACACGATACCGGCTTTCGAACGCTTGGGGCTGGACCCCAACATCGATATGAGTCAGGAAGAAGACTTGAACGCCGAAATGGAAGCGGCCATGGCACTACTCCAGTAAGGGCCTGGAAAACATCTAGTGCACTAGTCAAAAACGCAGAAAGGCCGGTACTTACCGGCCTTTCTTGTATTTGGCGATCAGCTCTTCCTTCGCCGGCAGTTGCCAGTCGATAGACGGGCGACCTTTTTCAGCCAGCCAGTCGTTGGCCTGGCGAAAATGCCCGCAGCCAAAGAAGCCTCGGTGAGCACTCAGGGGCGACGGGTGGGGGCCCTGCAGCACCAGATGCCGCTCGCGATCGATGATGCGGCCTTTTTTCTGCGCGTAGCTCCCCCAGAGCAAAAACACCACGTTCTCCCGCTCCTGGTTGATTAACTCGATCACCTGATCGGTGAAGTGTTCCCAGCCCCGGCCCTGATGGGCGCCTGCCTGCCCCTGCACCACCGTCAGCACCGCGTTGAGCAGTAAGACGCCTTGATCGGCCCAGGGCTGCAAGCAGCCGTGGTCCGGTGGCCGGATACCCAGTTCGGAGTCGATTTCCTTAAAGATATTGACCAGCGATGGCGGCGTTCGCACATCGGGACGGACACTGAAACATAGGCCATGGGCCTGGCCCGGGCCGTGGTAGGGATCCTGACCCAGGATCACTACCCTGACCTTGTCGAACGGCGTCGAGTTCAGCGCATTGAAGCAGTGATGGCGCGCAGGAAACAGTACTTTGCCAGCCTGCTCCTCGTCGGCAAGGAAAGCGCCAAGCGCTTGCATATAGGGCTTCTCGAACTCATCGTCGAGACGTTCCAGCCAACCCCGGCCGGGCTTGAGTTGCTGACGTAGCGCTTCGGTGGCCGGGTGCATATCGCTAACCTTTTTCCGGACGCATGGCCGGGAACAGAATCACGTCCCGGATTGATGCAGAATCCGTAAGCAGCATCGCCAGCCGGTCGATACCAATACCCTCACCCGCCGTCGGTGGCAGGCCGTATTCCAGCGCGGTAACGTAATCTTCGTCGTAGAACATGGCTTCGTCATCACCGGCTTCTTTTTCGGCGACCTGCTCGCGGAAACGTTCGGCCTGATCTTCCGCATCGTTAAGCTCAGAGAAGCCGTTGGCAATCTCCCGGCCGCCGACGAAGAACTCGAAACGCTCGGTGACGAACGGATCGGCATCTTTGCGGCGGGCCAAAGGAGACACTTCGGTGGGATACTCTGTAATAAACGTCGGCTGTATCAGGCGGTGCTCAACGGTCTTCTCGAAAATCTCGACCTGCACCTTCCCCAGACCCCAGCCCTCTTTCAGAGTAATGCCCATGCCTTCGGCAATCTTACGCGCCGCGTCCGCGTTGCCCAGTTGATCCGCCTTGATGTCCGGATTGAACTTGAGGATGGAATCGAACACGGTCAGACGCTCGAACGACTGGCCAAAGTCGTATTCCGCAGTTTCGGTCTCGCCGTTGGATAGCCCACGGGTATTGGTCACCGTGGTCGTACCCAGCACCGTTTGTGCAGTTTCGCGCAGCATAGCCTCGGTCAAGTCCATCAGGTCGTGATAGTCGGCGTAGGCCTGATAGAACTCAAGCATGGTGAATTCCGGATTGTGCCGGGTCGAGAGCCCTTCATTCCGGAAATTGCGGTTGATCTCGAAAACCCGTTCGAAGCCGCCCACAACCAGGCGCTTGAGATACAGTTCCGGCGCAATGCGCAGGTACATGTCGATAGAAAGCGCATTATGATGGGTAATGAACGGGCGTGCGGTGGCGCCACCGGGTATGGCCTGCAACATCGGCGTTTCCACTTCCATGAAATCGCGCTGGGTAAAGAAATTGCGGATGCAGTTGATGATCTTGGACCGCGCGTGGAATACCCTTCGCGTGTCCTCGTTGACCATCAGGTCCACGTAGCGCTGACGATAGCGGGCCTCGGTATCGGTCAACCCTTTGTGTTTCTCCGGCAACGGACGCAGCGACTTGGTCAGTAGAACGTACTTGTCCATGGTCACGTAGAGGTCGCCCTTGCCGGACTTGCTCAGCTTGCCGCGAACGCCCACGACATCGCCCAGATCCCAGTGCCGGGTGTCTTTCTGGACATCCTTGCTGGCATAAATCTGGATACGCCCGGACATGTCCTGCACCACTTTGAACGCCTTACGATCGAGCATAAGCCGGCCGGCGATCGCCACGTCCAGCCCCATCTCTTCAAGCTCCTCCTTGGATTTATCGCCATAGGTTTTTTGCAGCTCGGCCGCAGTCGTCGTTCGGCGAAAATCGTTGGGGAACGGATTGCCCTGCTCGCGCAGATTGGACAGCTTGGCCCGGCGCTCGGCAATGAGCCTGTTCTCGTCCTGGGGTGTGGCGTTCGGGGTTTGGTCGGTCATGATATCTCGCTAGCGTTGACTGGTCCGGATGGGACCCTGTGACATCCGGACCGATGATAATGGAGGGACCCTGCTACCGTCAGAGGGCCATCTTCAGACTGGCTTCGATGAACTTGTCGATATCGCCATCGAGCACGGCTTGCGTGTTGCTGGTTTCAACTTTGGTGCGCAGGTCCTTGACGCGGCTATCGTCGAGAACATAGGAGCGGATCTGACTCCCCCAGCCGATATCGGATTTGGCGTCTTCCTGCTTCTGCTTCTCAGCGTTGCGCTTCTGTATTTCCAGCTCGAACAGTTTGGCCTTGAGCTGTTTCATGGCTTGGTCTTTGTTCTGATGCTGGCTACGGCCAGCCTGACAGGCCACGACGGTATTGGTAGGCAAGTGAGTCAGACGCACCGCCGATTCAGTCCGGTTAACGTGCTGACCGCCCGCACCGGAGGCGCGATAAACGTCAACACGCAGATCCGCCGGATTGATCTCGATCACGAAACTGTCGTCCACTTCCGGCGCTACGAAAACCGAGGAAAACGAGGTATGGCGACGGTTGCCGGAATCGAACGGCGACTTGCGCACCAGGCGATGGACGCCGGTTTCGGTACGCAGCCAGCCATAAGCGTACTCACCCTCGAAATGAATGGTGGCGCTTTTGACACCCGCCACGTCACCTTCCTGCAGTTCGACGATTTCCGTTTTGAACCCGCGGCGCTCGCCCCAACGCAGGAACATGCGCAGCAACATGTTGGCCCAGTCCTGAGCCTCGGTGCCGCCCGACCCGGCCTGGATATCCAGATAGGCGTTATTCTCGTCCATTTCGCCGGAGAACATACGGCGGAATTCGAGCTTCTCCAGATGCTGTTCCAGGCCCGCCAGCTCGCTACGAATGTCATCTGCGGCCTGCTCGTCCTCTTCTTCGTCCGCCATCTGGATAAGGTCCTCAGAGTCGGACAGGCCGCTGGACAACTTATCGATCGTCGTGACGATCAGCTCCAGGTTGGCCCTCTCCTTACCCAGACTCTGCGCGCGTTCGGGATCTTCCCAGACCTTGGGATCTTCCAGTTCGCGCTCTACTTCGACCAGGCGTTCGCTGCGCTGATCGTAGTCAAAGGTACCCCCTAAGCGCTTCGGTGCGCTCCCGGAGGTCTTTAATCGTGTTCAGAATGGGGTTAATTTCCATGTAGCTTCCATCTCGGGGTAAAAAATTCTAAAAACAAAAAATGATCGATAGCCACGGGTTGTGCCCGGTAGAGGCGACGCATTTTACCGGAGATCTGTATGGAAATCAGCCGGCTTAGCGCCGCGGCGGTCAAACTCGCTCGATGTAATCCACCAGCAGTTGAAGCTGAGTCCGGCCCCGGAACGTATTGGCATCGGGCTTGTACACGATACGCGCGCCGGTACGGGTAAAATCCGCGACTTCGGCCCCGGTATTGAAGGCAATGCCATCCAGAATATCACC
Source organism: Marinobacter fonticola (assembly GCF_008122265.1). Taxonomy (NCBI): domain Bacteria; kingdom Pseudomonadati; phylum Pseudomonadota; class Gammaproteobacteria; order Pseudomonadales; family Marinobacteraceae; genus Marinobacter; species Marinobacter fonticola. Next base: position 1,186,843 of record NZ_CP043042.1, on the reverse strand, counting down.
CCCCGCCTGTGGACGAAGCACCAGCTTGAGGTGGCGTTCGCCTACGATACGCTGGCTGATGACCTCGAACTCGCCATCGAATACCGGTTCCGGAAAGTGCTGTCCCCACGGCCCCGAGCGTTTCAACGCATAGGCGGTCTCCAGGGTGAGTTCGTCCTTAGTCAAAGGGCCATCCGTGGTAATCGTCGCCTCCAACGCATCCTCGGTAATCATTTTTCGAACGGTCGCATCGAAGGCGTCGGCAAACTGCTGGAACGCTGTCGCGTCGACGGTCATTCCGGCAGCCATCGCATGGCCGCCAAACTTCTTCAGCAAGCCGGGGAAACGGGCATCGACCGAGGCCAATACGTCCCGGATATGCAGGCCGGGAATGGAGCGAGCGGAGCCCTTGATCAACTCGCCACCCTCGTCCGGCGCAAATGCGATCACCGGCCGGTGGGTTTGCTCGCGAATACGGGCCGCTAGGATGCCGATCACGCCCTGGTGCCAGTCGGGATCGAACAGCGCCAGCCCCCATGGCAGCCCTTCGCGATCGAGGGACAGCGAAGCCAGCAGCTCCTGGGCTTGCTCCTTCATACCGGTCTCGATCGTACGGCGCTCGCGATTCATCTGATCCAGTTCGGTCGCCAGACGCCGGGCTTCCTCCTGCGTGTCCGCCAACAGGCATGCAATTCCGAGACTCATATCATCCAGCCGACCCGCGGCGTTGAGTCTTGGCCCCACCACAAAGCCCAAGTCCGTGGCACTGATTTGGCTAAAATCCCGCCCGGCGACCTCTAGCAACGCCAGAATGCCAGGCCGGGCCTCCCCCTGACGAATCCGACGCAGGCCCTGCTCGACGAAGATGCGATTGTTCTGATCCAGCGGTACCACATCGGCTACCGTTCCCAAGGCGACCAGATCCAGCAGACATCCCAGATTCGGTGTTGGGCCGTTGAGCATTCCGTGATCGCTCATATACCGGCGCAACGCCGTTAAAACGTAAAACATGACGCCGACGCCTGCAGCATTCTTGCTAAGGAACGGACAGCCATTCTGATTGGGATTTACGATGGCATCCGCAGCCGGCAGGCTATCCCCTGGCAGGTGATGGTCTGTGACCACCACGCGCATCCCCCGGCGTATGGCTGCCTCGACGCCTTCGACGGCCGCAATACCATTGTCGACGGTAATCATCAGGTCGGGCAACGCGCCCTGTTCTTCCAGACGGTCGATAATACCCGGCGTCAAGCCATAGCCATCGGAGAAACGACTGGGTACCCGGAAGTCCAGTTGCCGTGCGCCCATCATCTGCAATCCGAGCACGGCCACTGCGGTGCTGGTGGCCCCATCCGCGTCAAAATCGCCCAAAATCAGGATGCGCTGATCCTGCCTGATCGCCTCCGCAATCAGCTCCACGGCGCGGCCGATACCTCGCAGCTCGAACGGCGATGCCAGTTGCTTGAGGGTATAGTCGAGCTCGGCTTCCGATCGAACACCCCGTGCTTGATAGAGGCGTTTGAGCAAGGGCGGCAGCGAAAGCCCCCAATCGGCGAGCTGCTCCGGCAAGGGACGCCGGATAATCTTACGTGGCGTCATAGTGTGTCGGGTGTGTCGGGTCTTTCAGGATTTCCCGGGCACAGCCATGTCTGCGCTGCGCCCGGATCGAGTTTTAGGTGTTCTTCCAGTGAGCGAGGATAAAGTCCTGAATGGACTGCAAATCATCCTCAAGCACGGTATAGCGCTCATCCCGCTCGAACAAGTCGGCCAGATGGTGCGGCAACGCCGGCTTCACGCCTACGCCGGACTGCTTCACCGCATCCGGGAATTTGGCCGGATGCGCCGTACCCAGGGTGATCATGGGCACGCTGGTATCGCGTCGGCAGTTGCGGGCCGCACGGACACCGATAGCCGTGTGGGGATCGAGCAGGTATTCGTTTTGCTCGAAGATTTCGCGAATCGTTTCGCAGGTCGTCGCATCGTCGACAGCGTCGCTATCGAACAACTTGCGAGCCGCTTTCCAGCGATAATCCTCCACACTCACCGCTTCGGTCTGAGCGCGCTCCAGTAGATCGCGCACTGCGGCGCCATCCCGGCCATGCAGGTCGAACAGCAAACGCTCGAAATTGCTGGACACCATGATGTCCATGCTCGGCGACAGGGTGTGCTCCAACTGCTGCTGCTCGTAGCGGTTGCCGCTCATGAAACGGTGCAGGATGTCGTTGCGGTTGGTGGCGATCACCAGTTGGCTGATGGGCAGCCCCATCTCCCGCGCCAGATAACCGGCAAAGATATCGCCGAAATTACCGGTCGGCACCGAGAACGCCATGCTGCGGTCCGGTCCACCCAGGGCCAGGGACGCCTGAAAGTAGTAGACGATCTGCGCCATGATTCGTGCCCAGTTGATGGAGTTGACCGCCACCAGCTGAGTTTTGCCCTGCAGGAACGACTGATCGCCGAAGCTGGCCTTCACCATCCGCTGGCAGTCGTCGAAGTTGCCCTTCACGGCGATGTTGTGAACATTGTCACCGACGACCGTCGTCATCTGACGGCGCTGCACTTCAGACACCCGCTCATGTGGATGCAGAATAAAAATATCCACATGCTCACAATGGCGGCAGCCCTCAATCGCGGCCGAGCCGGTGTCGCCGGAGGTCGCCCCCATAATGACCACGTGCTGCTTGCGCTTATCCAGTACGTAATCCAGCAAGCGACCCAGCAACTGCAGGGCAAAATCCTTGAAGGCCAGGGTCGGCCCGCGGAAGAGCTCGAGAACCCACTCGTTGCTATCGAGCTGCACCAATGGCGCCACCGCCTTGTGAGCAAACTGGCTGTAGGTCTCGTCCAGCATGGCGCGGAAATCGTCGGCAGGGATCGCATCCTCGACGAACGGATGCATCACCTTGAAGGCCAGCTCGGCGTAGGAAAGCCCTCGCCAGCTGCGAATGTCCTCAAGACTGAACTTAGGCAAGGATTCAGGCACGTAGAGGCCGCCGTCGGGGGCCAGGCCGGTCAGGAGAACGTCTTCAAAACCCAGTGAAGGCGCATCGCCCCGTGTACTGATGTATCTCACAATCTTTTCCCGTCAGGGGCTGCCTAACGCCGCACGCCAGACAACCCAAGTACCTGGAGAGACAGCCGCGCGACCGCCTCCGTTGAAATTCTCGCTAGCTGAAGTTTTCGGCCCGGATACGAACGACCTTATCTTCGATCTCCGCCAGCGCTTCCAGATCCTCGATGGCCCGGTTGATCTGACGCTCCTGCACGGTGTGCGTCAAGATAATCACCGGAATGCGGCCGTCTTCCAGCTCGGATTCCTTCTGCATGATGGATTCGATATTGATACCGTGCTCGCTCATCACAGACGCGATTTTAGCCAGTACACCCGGGCGGTCCAGAGCCTCGATCCGCAGGTAATAGGCGGACTGGATATCTTCCATATCGAGCACTTTCAGGCTATCCAGCGACGACGGCTCGAAGCCCAGATAAGGCACCCGCTGCAAACTTTGGTGTGCGACGGTACGCGCGACATCGACGATATCGGCAATGACCGCAGACGCTGTCGCTTCATCGCCGGCGCCGGGACCGTAATACATGGTTTGACCGACCGCATCGCCATCAACCAGTACCGCATTGAGAACCCCGTCGACCTGAGCGATCAGATGGCTCCGCGGGACCAGTGTGGGATGTACGCGCAGCTCAATACCGGTTTCGCGGCGACGGGCAATGCCGAGGTGCTTGATGCGATAACCCAGCAGCTCAGCATGAGTAATGTCGTAGGGGGTAATTTCGGAAATGCCTTCGGTGTAGGCGCGCTCGAACTGCAGCGGTACGCCAAAACCCGTAGAAGCCAGTATGGTCAGCTTGTGCGCAGCATCAATGCCTTCGACATCAAAGGTGGGATCGGCTTCGGCATAGCCCAGGGCCTGGGCTTCTTTGAGCACTTCATCGAACTCGCGTCCGGCACGCATTTCCGTGAGGATGTAATTGCCGGTGCCGTTGATGATACCGGCAATCCAGTCGATCCGATTAGCCGACATGCCTTCGCGGATCGCTTTGATAACCGGAATACCGCCGGCAACGCCTGCTTCGAACGCCACAATCACGCCGCGCTCAGCGGCTGCTTCGAAGATCTCGTTGCCGTGAACGGCGATCAGTGCCTTGTTGGCGGTAACCACGTGCTTGCCGTTCTCGATGGCGGCAAGCACCAGCTCGCGAGCCACCTCATAGCCGCCAATCAATTCGACTACGATATCTACATCGGGATCGTTGACGACATCAAATACGTCCGTAGAAAAAGGGATCTCACCGAGGTCGATGTCATCGCGACGGCGTCGGGAGGCAATCCGGCTAATTCGAATCGGACTTCCAGCGCGCCCGGCAATCATTTCAGCGTTCCGCATCAGCACGTTATATGTGCCTCCGCCCACTGTACCCAGTCCGCAGATACCGACTCTGACCTCTTTCAAGTTCGTTCCCCTGATCCAGATGAATGGCGTGGATCCAGGACTTTAGGCGTCATTCAAAGTCCCCTAAAACCCAGCTCCAGCGCGGCAGTTTATAACGATTGGCCCCCGAAAAAAACGGCTGGGAGCCAATCCTGCGAACTGGGGACCAAGCGTCGGCCGAGGATATTGCCTAAAGCAGCCCAAGCCCCTGCGCCAGGCGGTCAGCGGGGACATAGCCTCGAATCATATTGCCATCCTCAAGAATGATGGCGGGGGTGCCGGTCACACCGACCTCGCCCCCCAGGCGAAACTGGTCGGCTACCGGATTATCGCAATTTGCCGGCGCGACAGACTCGCCGTTTTTGGCCTTGTCCATAGCCGCGCTGGAATCGTCAGCACACCAGACAGACACATATTTCTTGAAAGACGGCGTGCCCGGTCCAGAGCGGGGGTACCCCAGATAGTGCACCTGTATACCTAATTCGTTGAGACGCGGCACATCCTGATGCAGCTTGCGGCAGTATGGACAGTCGATATCGGTGAAAACAAAAATCTCGGCCTTCACATCGCCATCGGGGGCGTAGCTAATCATGTCATCGCGCTCAACCGTGGCCATCTGCTTCGCCCGCGCTTCGGCGCGGCCCTGCTCGGTCACGTTACTCAAGCCCTGTTCTCCAACCTGATACAGGTCGCCCACCAGGAAATACTCGCCATTCTCGGTGGCATAGATCATTTCTGGATTGTTGGTGGTCACCTCATACAGGCCATCCACGCTGGAGGCCTTCACATTCTGGATCTTCAATCCCGGGATAGAGGCCTCCAGGCGATCGCGGAGAGCCTTTTTCGTCCCATCGTCGGCAGCATAAGCCGCGCAGGAAAACAGACTCAGAATGGCCAGAGCCATGCCCATAAAACGGAGCTTGCACGTATTTGTCATGATGCCTCTTGTTTTAGCAATAAAACCAATTGTCTACGCCGCAAAAACGTTTATTTCGCAGGATAAAACCATTGCAACGATAAAGCGCAATAAGCCAGTGGACAACGATACCGGGACAAAGTTCTGCAGGCCAGTCAGACCACCCACGATCAACCGCGGGGGTGATGAGCCTTATGCAAATCCTGCAGGCGCTGGCGCGCTACATGAGTATAGATCTGGGTCGTGGACAGGTCGGCATGCCCAAGCAGCATCTGCACAACACGAAGATCCGCGCCATGATTGAGCAGGTGGGTGGCAAACGCATGCCTCAGCGTGTGCGGCGATAGCTTTTTCTGGATGCCGGCCCGACTGGCGTAGTGCCTGATACGGTACCAGAACGTCTGCCGCGTCATCGGCTGTGCTCGGTTGCCTGGAAACAGCGCATCGGCCGTCCGCTGCTTCAATAAATCACCGCGTGCTTCGCGCATGTAGCGCACCAGCCAATCCAGCGCTTCCTCGCCCATAGGCACCAATCGCTCCTTACCGCCTTTTCCTGTAATGCGAACCACACCCTGGCGTAGATTGACCTGATCGACGGTCAGGTTCACCAGCTCCGACACACGCAGGCCGCAACCATAGAGAATCTCGAGCATTGCACGGTCTCGCAATTCAATGGCTACGGAGGGATCAGGCTCGCTCAACAGGCTTTCGATATCCTGCTCCGAAAGGGTATCCGGCAAGCGCTTAGGCTGACTGGGGCTGTCAATTCGCAAGGTCGGATCTTCGGCGATCAAGCCCTCGCGGAGCAAAAAGCGATAGAAGCGGCGCAACCCGGATAGGCGCCTGGCAGCCGTGGAGGCTTGCGCACCAGCCGCCATACCCTCGGAAATCCACGCCAGAAGATGGGGGCGAGCGACGCCTTGCAGAAGCGGCTTATCCGGCTGCTTCTCGAGCCAACGCGACAAGCGCGCCAAATCCCCCTGGTAGGCCTCGCGAGTACGTTCACCGAGACCAAATTCAAGCCATAAGGCATCGTTGAACCGACGCAACATGGCGCGATCCTCTGACCGACATTCCTCGACCAAGCAACACCCTCCAGCCAACGATCAACCAGCGTGAGACATACCCGATCCCAGACGCAAAAAGGCAGCCCCGTGAGGCTGCCTTTTTCTTGAGCTGCCGGCTACGCCGAAGCGCAATCGGCTTAACCCAGCTTTTCCTTGATGCGAGCTGCCTTACCGGACAGATCACGCAGATAGTACAGCTTGGCCTGACGCACATCACCACGGCGCTTGACGGTAAGGCTGTCAATCAGCTTGCTGTGAGTCTGGAAGGTACGCTCTACACCCACGCCGTAGGATACTTTGCGCACGGTGAAGGACGAGTTCATGCCACGGTTACGCTTGCCGATGACAACGCCTTCGAAAGCCTGTAGACGCTCGCGATTACCTTCAGTAACCCGTACCTGGATAACAACAGTGTCGCCGGGACCAAACTCCGGGACTTCCCGGGTCATCTGCTCCGCTTCGATCTGACTGATGATGTTGTTCTTGCCGCTCATCGTTAACTCCTGAATACCCAATCTTTCAATGCCCTGTTGACCCAGAGGCACCCGGTTCGTTCAAAACTTGGTCCAACAGCTCACGCTCTTCACCCGTTAGCTGCCGTTTCTCCAGCAAATCGGGGCGCCGCTCCCAGGTCCGCATTAGCGATTGCTTTAACCGCCAACGCCGGATCTGCTCGTGATGCCCACCTAAAAGGACCTCCGGCACCTGACGCCCTTCGTACACTTCGGGACGGGTGTAATGCGGACAGTCCAGCAATCCGTCGGCAAACGAGTCCTGCTCTGCCGACTGCGCATGGCCCAGTGCACCCGGAATGAGGCGGGTAACCGCATCAATCACGGCCATTGCAGCCAGCTCACCCCCGGACAGGACAAAATCCCCCAGGGATACCTCCCGGTCGATCTCTGTTGCGATCAACCGCTCGTCTACCCCTTCATAACGTCCGGCGACGAGTATCAATCGCTCGGCTTGGGCTAGCTCCTCGACCACAGTCTGGGTGAGAGGCTCTCCTTGGGGAGACATATACACAACCGTCGCATGACCACCGGCCGACGCTTTCGCAGCCTGAATCGCATCGCGCAACGGTTCGATCTTCATCAGCATGCCCGGTCCGCCACCGTACGGACGATCGTCAACCGTACGGTGACGATCATGCGTGAAATCGCGAGGATTCCAGCGCTGCACCGAAAGCAGCCCGTCACGCACCGCCCGACTGGTAACACCGTACTCAAGAACAGCGTCGAACATATCGGGAAATAACGTGACTGCGCCGATCCACATGGATCAGAACTCCGGATCCCAGTCCGCCACCATCATGCCGGCAACAAGATCAATGCTCTGAATCACCTGATCCGGAAGATACGGAATCAAACGCTCACGGTTATCGATGGAATTCTGTGTCGGACGTATCACGACGACGTCGTTCGCCCCCGTTTCCATCAGGTGCTTCACCTTACCAAGAACCGCGCCTTCCGGCGTTTTAACGGTCAGCCCTTCTAGCTGATGCCAGTAAAATTCGCCTTCGGGTAGCTCAGGCAAGCTCTTAAGCGGAACTGTGATGTCCAGTCCACAATATGATCGAGCTACTTCGCGATCATCGACACCCTTGAGCCGAACGACAAGACCCGGCCCGTGACGCTTGCCTTCTGTTACTTCAAGACTGATCGGCTTACCGCCTAGACTGACTTGCCAATGCGGGTAATCCAGAATGCCTTCCATGGGAGCAGTATAGGAATAGACTTTGACCCATCCCTTAACCCCAAAAACCGAGGTGATGCGGCCAACCACAGTTTCCTGCGTGTTTTCTGCCATACATTCGCCCCGGTTCGTACAAACGACTAATCAGTCAGCGCTTACTTGGCAGCGGCTTCTTTGAGAAGCTTGGCAACGCGATCACTCGTTTGCGCACCCTGATTGATCCAGTGCTGAACACGCTCCTGATCAACGCGCAGACGCTCTTCCTGGCCACGCGCCACCGGATTGAAGAAGCCAACACGCTCGATGAAGCGACCATCGCGGGCTTTACGGCTGTCAGTGACTGCCAGATGGTAGAAAGGACGCTTCTTGGCGCCACCACGAGCCAAACGGATTGTTACCATTTCGACCAATATCCTGTTCTGTTGTATAAACGTTGTCTTAATCGCGCGGCGTTGGGCATTAAGAGCCTGTGCGCGAAGACCCATACTCGAAAGGGGCGCTATTCTATGCTAAATCCTGGCCAATGAAAACAGCCAACACGGGGTTTTAACAAAGATCCAGGTCGTGGGTTTTACATACGGCCAAACGGCGGCTTACCCCCACCGCCCCCCGGCGGCATCATCCCCTGCATTCCTCGCATCATATTGGCCATACCACCCTTTTTGCCCAATTTTTTCATCATCTTGGACATCTGCTTATGTTGCTTGAGCAGCCGATTGATATCCTGAATCTGGGTTCCCGAGCCGGCCGCGATACGCCGCTTGCGCGCGTTGTTGATGACGTCCGGATAGCGTCGCTCCTTCGGCGTCATGGAACAGATGATGGCTTCAAGCTGACCAACACTTTTATCGTTGACCTGCTGCTGGGCCATCTGGGCCATCTGCCCCATACCCGGCAGCTTATCCAGGAGCCCACCGATACCACCCATACTCTTCATTTGCTGGAGCTGGTCACGAAAATCCTCAAGATCGAAACTCTTGCCTTTCTTGATTTTCTTGGTGAGCCGGTCGGCTTTCTTTTTATCGAGATTGCGCTCAGCTTCCTCGATCAGGGAGAGCACATCGCCCATCCCAAGAATGCGCGATGCCACGCGATCCGGATGGAAAGACTCAAGCGCCTCCGTCTTTTCACCGACACCCATGAACTTGATCGGCTTGCCCGTGATGTGTCGTACAGACAATGCAGCACCGCCGCGAGCATCGCCATCCGTCTTGGTCAAGACGACACCGGTCAGCTGCAGCGCGTCGTTGAATGCCTTCGCCGTATTGGCCGCATCCTGCCCCGTCATGGCGTCGACCACAAACAAGGTCTCCACCGGCTTGACCGTTTTCTGCAAACGGCCGATCTCGTCCATCATCCGCTCGTCAACGTGCAGACGGCCGGCGGTATCCAGGATCACGACATCAATGTGCTTTTTGCGAGCGGCATCAATCGCGCCCTCGGCAATAGCGACAGGATCCTGATCGGCTGAGCTGGGGAAAAAGGTTGCCCCAACATCCTCGGCCAGGGTCTCCAGCTGGCGAATGGCCGCAGGCCGGTATATGTCGGCGCTGACAACCATCACCGACTTTTTCCTGCGCTCCTGAAGGTGACGTGCAAGTTTTGCCACCGTGGTGGTCTTACCCGCGCCTTGCAGACCCGCCATCATCACGACCGCCGGCGGCTGGGCCGAAAGATTCAGGTCCTCGTTGGCCGAGCCCATGACCCGAACCAATTCGTCCTGGACCACTTTTACGAACACCTGCCCCGGGGTCAGGCTACGCTTTACTTCCGTGCCAACGGCGCGACGGCGCACCCCCTCGATGAAGTCTTTAACGACCGGCAGCGCAACATCCGCCTCCAGCAGCGCCTTGCGCACTTCGCGCAGGGTGTCCTTTATATTGTCGTCTGTCAGTCTTGCCTGGCCAGAAATCTTGCGCAGGCTACCGGAAAGACGGTCGGTGAGATTCTCAAACATGGCGACTCAGCATTCTCATCTGTGGTGCATAAAAAGGACGAAGGACCCTCAATGCAACGGTTTGCGGCCCTTCGGAGGCTCCTTAAGATTGATTCCAGTTGCACAATCAGCACATTATAACCAGACTGTCGCTCTGACACGAACAGCCGATTCAGTAACGGACCATGAAAGCTTAATGGGCACCCTCATCCTTGCCGTAACCACACTCTTCCTTTATAGCCTGGGAACTGCGCTGCAGACCCTCGTGTTCCGTGGCAGGATCAAGCCCAACCCCAGCTTGACGTCCCTGATTGGCGCCTTAGCTCTGGTGAGCCACGGAGCTCTGAGCTGGGATATCGTGGCGGGCCACTCGGCATTGAATATGGGGTTTTTCCCCGCCTCCCTGCTGATATCCTGGTTTATGGTGCTACTGCTGCTGATCCTGAATAGCCGCAAGCCGATGCAATTCCTGTTTCTGGCCATTTATCCGCTGGCCGCTCTAACCGTGGTCTTTGTCCTGGCGTTCCATTCACCGCCCCACTATGTATCTCAGAACAACTGGGGGATGCTGGCGCACATCGCCCTGTCGGTAACGGCCTACAGTTTGTTTACCCTGGCCGCCGTCCAGGCGCTATTAGTACACATGCAGAATCGACAACTCAAACGCAATTACAACAGCCTGCTGATTCGCAATCTGCCGCCCCTGCAAACAATGGAGTCACTGCTTTTTGAGCTGCTGTGGGCCGGGGTTATCGTTCTCACACTGGCGATCGTCACCGGGGCCTTGTTCGTCAACGATCTGTTTGCCCAAGACCTTGCGCACAAAAGTTTGTTCTCGATTGTTTCATGGCTGGTATTTTCGGCACTGCTGATTGGCCATTACACCCAGGGTTGGCGCGGCATTACCGCCAGCCGCTGGACCTTGGCCGGCTGCGTCCTGCTGATGCTTGGATATTACGGCAGCAAGTTCGTGCTAGAACTGGTGTTCCAGCGCACCTGACGGGGAGCGCGGATAGCCGGGACTTCACGCCATCACAGCGCTTGACACCCCAGGCTGCTAACTCCTATTTTCTCTCTTCTTATCGATAGCAACAAAAGGATCTTCCTGCTTGAACGAAGCACCGCTTTCGGCGCTGTTCATCCTCCTCGCCGCTCTCATCGTCATGTCCGCGTTTTTCTCCAGCTCGGAAACCGGCATGATGACCCTGAACCGTTATCGACTGAAACACCTCGCCAAGACCGGTCATCGCGGCGCGAAACGGGCCAGCAGAATGCTACAGCGCACCGATCAGCTTATCGGTGTGATCCTGATAGGCAACAACTTCGTCAACATTTTTGCCTCGTCCATTGCGACTGTTATTGCAATTCGCCTTTGGGGCGACGCCGGCATCGCCATCGCAACCGTTCTGCTGACGGTCGTTATCCTTATTTTTGCCGAAGTCACCCCCAAAACCCTGGCCGCTCTATTTCCCGAGCGCATTGCCTTCCCGGCCAGCTATATTCTGCAGCCCCTGCTCAAGATCCTTTATCCAATCGTCTGGCTGGTCAATCTATTTACGGGTGCATTCCTGAAGCTGCTACGCATATCGGCCAAAGACGCCTCTACCGAACATCTCAGCCGCGAGGAGTTGCGCACGCTGGTCAACGAGGCAGGCGCGCTTATTCCACGTAAACACAAAGACATGCTGGTGAGCATTCTCGACCTGGAAAAGGTGACGGTGAACGACATTATGGTGCCCCGCAACGAGGTCGTGGGCATCGACCTGGACGACGACCTTGAAACCATCCTGCGCCAGGCCCGTAACAGCCAGCACACGCGCCTGCCGGTTTTCAAGGGAGACATCAACAACATCCAGGGCATGCTCCACCTGCGCAACCTGTCCAAGCTGCTGATGCAGGACGACATCAACAAAGCCATGATCATGCAGCTGTGCCGGGAACCCTATTTCGTTCCCGAAAGCACACCGCTACACCTCCAACTGATCAACTTCCAGAAGGCCAAGCGCCGCATCGGTATCGTGGTGGACGAATATGGCGACGTATTGGGTATCGCAACACTGGAAGACATTCTGGAGGAGATCGTTGGCGACTTCACCACCGACTACGCAGCCACCAGCCCGGATGTCATCCCCCAGGACGACGGCACTTACATCATCGATGGTTCAGCCCATATTCGTACGATTAACAAGATGCTGGGCTGGAAGCTGCCCACCGACGGCCCCAAAACGCTGAATGGCCTGATTACCGAAACACTGGAGACGATCCCAGAGAATAATGTTTGCCTCAAGGTCAACGGCGTGCGCATCGAAGTTCTGCAGATCAAGGACAATGTGGTCAAAGCGGCGAACGTCCACCCACCGCTAAGGCGCCAGAAACTGCGCGCAGATCTTTAAAAGCTATGCATTGCAGTTATAACGAACGACCGGCTAGGAAGATCAAAATTTAATCGATTTCTTGACCCGCTCGCAGCCATGGCTCAAAACTGACTACGTAGATCTACAATAATAACGCGGAGTCATATCCATGAGCCTAGGTCACACAATGGGGTTGCTGACGGACCCCGATCAGGAATGGGAGTCCATTCGCAAGGACTCCGAATCCGTCACTCACCTTTACTTTGGGCACATCTTGTTTCTGGCGCTGGTACCCGCCTTAGCCGGCCTCTACGGCACGACTCAGGTGGGCTGGCAGATCGGCGACGGGCAGGTCATAAGGCTAACCTTCAGCAGTGCTTTACAGCTGTGCGCACTGTTCTATGCCGCCATGCTGGCCGGCATCTACATCATCGGACGATTCATTGACTTTTTCGCCGCCACCTACGGCGTTCGTGAAGATAACCCAAAAGGCGTTATTCTTGCCGCCTATACTGCAACCCCGGTGTTTCTGATGGGGGTGATCGCCGCTTACCCCAATATCTGGGTGAACATGCTGGTCGGGCTGATCGCCGTAGGCTATTCGGTATATCTGTTGTACGAGGGCTTGCCCATTCTCATGAAAATTCCGGCCGATCGGGGCTTCATGTTTGCCTCCTCGGTACTGACCGTAGGTTTGGTGATGCTGGTGGCACTGCTCGCTATCAGCGTGGTCATCTGGAGTGTCGGTATAGGCCCGGTTTACGTGAGCTGACACCATGCCTTTCCCTAGGGCGCTGCCTGGTTAGTCGCGAACTTCCTCGACAAACCCTGTACGACAGTTAATGAATCAGGCCGTCCTTGGCATAAGGGCGGCCTTTTCACTGTATAGATGTTATATTTTGTTAATGTCATCCCCAGCAATTACACTTTGAGGCTAATACTGTTTATGCTCAAATGATGAACGGAAGTTAATACCTATTTGCATTTGAGCTTTTATAATCCGCGGTGCGTAAGATCTTGATCCCTATAATTATAAGGCAGTTTGCTCGGTCATGTATCCGGTTGAGGCGTAGAAGGAGTTGGCCATGAATAAGCAGTCCGGCATACATTATCTCCACGAGCACAAGAGCCCGGGGAGCGCTGCTGGCTTGCCTAAGGAAATCAGCAAGATCCGGGATACCGTTGTCGCTGGCCTGGGCGATCTGCTGCAAGGCGCCTTTGACGCCGTGGATGACTCCCTATTCGAGCTTGCCAACAACGCGCGTAGCAACAACGAGCAGAACCGCTACTTCGAAGCGATGCGCGAAATCCGCATCAAGCGTAAGGGCGTCGAAAAGCATTTTCAGACAGCCGTCAGCCAGCTTTTCGTTCAGCCACCGCGCACGACCTCCCCAGAGGTGGTCGACCACAGCGGAACCACGGCGGAAACGCTGTCCCTGATCCAGAACGATGAGCTGGAAGAACAAGTCGCGCTCAACGCCATGATTTCCAAGTCCCGCGCCTATTTCCAAGGGCCGCTGATACAGCTTCAGGCGCGGTTCAGCTCTATCTATCCCAAAGCCAGCGAAGAAGATCCAGTCAATCCGCTGGCGCCGGAACACCTATGCAGTGCTTTCGTCGAAGCCGCCCAGGCTCTGGAGATCCAGATCCGCGAGCGGCTGATCGTACTCAAGCAGTTCGACCGTTATGTCGTATCGAATCTCGGTATGCTGCTGGACGAGGCCAACCGGATCCTGATTCAGGCCGGTATCATTCCCAACTTCCGTTTTCATGGCAAAACAGGCCAGACAGCACAGAAACCTCAGCCCGAGTCAGTCAAAAAACCGGTCGCCGATGGCGAAGTGCCGGGTATGGGTGGCGCCGATCGAAGTGACGCTGTTTTCGAGCAAATTCGCGAACTACTGGCGCAACAACGCAATAACGGGGGCATGCCGCGCTCGTCGAACCCCAGCCTGCACGTCGTCGCCGGGGCAGAGCTTTTCCAGTTGCTGGCCCACATCCCCCACGACCCCAACACCCATGCTACCGATAATCTGAGCAAGGGCGAGCCGATCGTCGTCGACCTGCATGAGGTCGTTCAACACCTGCTGCAGCAACAAAAGCCCAGTGACGGTAAGCCCGCCGCCCTAAGCGAAGCGGACGAAGACCTGATTAACCTGGTGTCAATGCTGTTTGACTTCATCCTCGATGACCACAATTTGTCGGCGCCCATCCAAGTGCTGATCAGCCGGCTCCAGATCCCCATCCTTAAAGTTGTGATCAAGGATAAAACGTTTTTCAGCCGCGCAACGCATCCAGCGCGCAAGCTGCTCAATGCCCTGGCCCGGGCTGGTATCGGCTGGAGCGAGAGTGACGAAAAGGTCCGCGACAAGCTGTATGAGCAAATTCACAATATCGTGCTGAGGGTTCTCGACGAATACGACGGCGATATTGCCTTATTTGAACAGCTCAACGAGGAGTTCGACCAATTCCTGGCCCGGGAAAACCGCAAGGCCACCCTGGTAGAACAACGCACCCGCGAATCCGAACGCGGCCGCATCAAATCACAGAAAGCCCAAGAGACGGTCGATCAACTCCTGCAAGAAAAACTCCGTCGCCATCAGGTCCCCGATACTATCCGCAATATTCTCGTTAACGGCTGGAGCCGGGTGATGTTCCTGGCCTACCTGCGCAATGACGTTGAGCACCGCTGGAACCAGTCCGTTCGGGTGGTTGACGATCTGATCTGGTGCTTGCATCCGCATCTCGAAGATGACGAGCGCGATCAATGGGTTCGCGTTGTGCCGGGACTGCTCAAGAGCTTGCGTGCGGGACTGGAGGAAGTGTCCTATAACTCGACCGGGCTTGATGCCATGATGAGCGACCTCAAACACGAGCTGACCGAAGCCTTCCGAGCTCATGCCCTCGCCGAGGCCCGCGCCGATTCACCGCCCGAACAGGGATCCGCGGTAGCGGTCGACAGCGGGGAGGTTGAACTGGCATCCGAAGATGGCTCCACGGCCATCGCGCGGCAGCAGGAAATCGAAGACGCCGCCACTGCCGAGTACATCAGCAAAATCGATGAAATCGCCGTAGGTCACTGGGTCGAGTTTAATTTGGTTAACGGCGCGCGCTTTCGCTGCAAACTTTCAGCCGTCATTGAGGAAGCCGATTGCTTCGTCTTCGTCAACCGGATGGGCCTTAAGGTTATCGAAAAAAGCCGCACCGACCTGGCTCACGAAATGCGTCGAGGCCGCCTAACCATCTTGGAACAGGGCGCGTTAATCGACCGGGCTCTCGATGCAGTTGTCGGCAGTTTGCGGCGGAGTGCGGGATAGACTGACTACCGCTGTCGCGAGTTGATGCAGGAGCCACATGCCGTTGCCCCGTCACCAGAATGGCCAGCCGACCTATCGCCTGGTGCTTACGCTGTCGGTGGCGTTCCTGCTGCACACGCTTATCCTTGCGGCTATCCTGCATAATTGGGCACTCGAGCCGACCCCCAAATCCTCGACCGTCCGTTTCACGCTCCTGGCCGACCGTCAGGAAGCCAGTAAGGCAAGCGCGCCCAGCAGGAGCAGCGCAGCCTCATCGCCCGCCAAGAATGAACCGGCGCACAAGACACCCGACCCATACCGCGCGGACGCTCGTCCCGAGGCAGCGCCTACAAGGGAACCTGCTCCGGCGGAGCAACAACGCCCGCCAACAAACCAATCTGAATCACTGTCCCTTGAGGCAGGCGAGTCACATCGCTCATTCTCGCCGCGGAACAGCCCCCGCATGGATGCAGCCTCCAATCCCTCCAGCGCATCTAGTCAATCCAGTATGCCTAGCCCTCCCGGGGCACCCAGCCAGCAAAACAGCGCAGGCTCGCCCGTTGAAACGCCGACGCCCGACATCAGAGAAGATCGCGCCCAATTGCCGGAAGAAGAGATCGAGCAAGATCCCTACGTCAGCTTGCTGTGGCGGCACATAAGCGACGAATTGGACAGCCGGCCGGTACGCTCTATACGCAGCCTGAAGCAGGTTCGCACGGTAAGGTTGGAGTTACATCTATTGGAAAGCGGGGCTTTGAGGCGCGTGGACACCGTTGAAAGTTCCGGAAAAGCAACGCTTGATCTGGCAGCCCGGCAAAGCGCCCTGGCTGCCAGCCCCTATCCCGAGCCTCCGGAATCGGCTCGGGATCGAGGTTTTCGTTTTCAGGTGGAGCTTAGATTCTCCCCGCGCGCCGAATGATTCGACCCTACGATAGGCGCATCGCACCCCACGGCAGGAGCCTCCAGCTCAGAAAAGAGCTTTACCTCAGGACAAGAGCCCTCAGCCCAGGGCGAAAGCCTTCAGTCTAGACCAAGGACCTCAGACTAGGAGAGCCGTCAGCTCAAATGAGAGCATCAGTTCTCGGTGCTTTCACTTTTCGGGGCAGCAGCCTTGACCATTTCAGCCAACTCGCCATTCTCTGACATTTCCAGCACGATATCGCAGCCGCCAACCAATTCGCCATTGATATAGAGCTGCGGATAAGTCGGCCAGTTGGAGTACTCCTTGAGTGATTCGCGCAACTCCTGATTATCCAGGATATTCACGTAGGCAAACCGCTCACCGCAGGCCATCAGCGCCTGAACCGTGCGCGCGGAAAAGCCGCACTGGGGCTGCTGGGGAGAGCCTTTCATGTACAGGATAATCGGATTGTCCTGAAGCTGGCTTTTGATCGTTTCATTGATATCCATAGACAAATCTACCTCGTCGTCGTGCCGGCCATTCGGGCCGACCAGTCGCATGTCGCGGAAGTTACTAAGAAGTGACTAAATTTATACCCATTGTACACAGCCGCCGGAATTCTGGCCATGGAGCAACCCGCGCGGCCATTCTGTAGCTAGCTCCAGAACGGCCGGTTCCGTTACGCTCTCCTCCTATCTGAGGGCGCCCCTCACATTGTCAATATCCGCATTTGCCGATACTATGCCCAGTCTGTTTCGCGACAGGCTCGTTGACCAGCAAACAACGCTATTGTACCGGTGCGGATTATGGCCGCTTGCCGGTGTTCTCTATTTCCCTGAGCCCGACAAAGAACCCCTGAACCCTCCTTATTTAGATCAAGTACGGAATCAGATGCATGGCTGCCAGACATTTTCTTACGTTGTTGGATTTTTCCCCGGCTGAGCTGGATCAACTGATCGATAACGCCATCAGCCTGAAGAAAGGCTGGCGTTCGGGCGAAATCCGAGACTCGCTCAGAAATCGCGTACTGGCCATGATCTTCGAGAAAGCGTCCACCCGGACCCGGGTTTCCTTCGAAGCCGGCATGACCCAACTGGGCGGCAGCGCACTCTTTCTCTCGCCCAACGATACTCAGCTTGGTCGCGGCGAACCTATTGAGGACTCTTCCCGGGTTATTTCCAGTATGGTGGATGCGGTGATGATCCGGACATTCGAGCACGACAAGATCGAGCGGTTTGCCGGAGCGTCCAGTGTCCCGGTCATCAATGCCTTGACCGATCAGTTTCACCCCTGCCAGCTACTGGCCGATATGCAGACTTTCCGCGAGCACCGGGGCAGCATTCGGGGCGCCACCGTGACTTGGATTGGGGATGGCAACAATATGTGCGACTCGTACATCAACGCTGCCGAGCAATTCGGTTTCAAATTGCATATTGCCTGCCCGGAGGGCTACGAACCGGACGCGGAACTGCTTGACGCCAATGCCGACCGGGTGAAGGTCATACGCGAACCGGAAGAAGCCGTTCGCGGCGCTCACCTGATCGCGACGGACGTGTGGGCCTCCATGGGCCAGGAACAAGAGCAGGCCATCCGCGCGCGCGCTTTCGCGCCCTATCAGGTCACCCCCAAGTTAATGAAGCTGGCAGATCCCGAAGCATTATTTATGCACTGCCTGCCCGCCCATCGCGGCGAAGAAATATCCGAGGATATGCTGGAGCACGCCAGCGCAGTGGTATGGGATGAGGCGGAAAACCGCCTTCACGCCCAAAAAGCGCTGCTCGAATTCCTCATCCTGGGCGGCTGAAATGACCACTGCACACGCGTCGGAGGAATCCGCAAGCTGGCTCTTGGAGATCGATAATCTCACCTGTGGCTATGGCGATACCACCGTGGTCAGCGATATCCATCTGGCTTTGAGCGAGGGTGATATCGGCTGTCTGCTAGGCCCGAGCGGGTGCGGAAAAAGCACCATCCTACGTGCCGTCGCCGGTTTCCTGCCGCTGCAAAACGGCCAGATCCGTCTTGGCGGCAAGCCTATCAGTGTCCCGGGGCGAGCCGTGCCGCCGGAGAAGCGACGTATCGGCATGGTGTTCCAGGACTATGCCCTGTTTCCCCACCTGACCGTCGCTCAAAACGTCGCTTTCGGATTACGTCATCTGGACCGCGAGGAACGCCGGCTCAAAGTAACGCAATTGCTGGAGCTGGTGCACTTGCATGACCTGGCCGAGCAGCACCCCCATGCCCTGTCTGGTGGCCAGCAACAACGTGTAGCCCTGGCACGCGCTTTGGCCCCAGAGCCAACGCTCATCCTGCTCGACGAACCCTTCTCCAACTTAGATGCAGACCTGCGCCGCAGACTCAGCCTCGACGTGCGGGATATCCTTAAAACCTTAGGCATTAGCGCGATCCTGGTGACTCACGATCAGCAAGAAGCTTTCGCCATGTGCGATCAGGTCGCCGTCGTTCGCGATGGCCGCGTTCAGCAGTGGGACGTACCGTATAACTTGTATCACGAACCCGCCAATCGTTTCGTTGCCGGTTTCGTCGGCCAGGGGGGCTTCGTCAAAGGGACCGCCCTGGGGCCGGACAGTATCGCATCGGAGCTGGGCATTATTCGCGGCAATCGCGCCTATCCCTGGCCGAAGGACACGTTGGTGGATGTGCTGATAAGGCCGGACGATATCGTCTTCGACCCGGAGTCGACGCTGCGGCCTAAGGTCATCGAGAAAACCTTTGCCGGCACGTCGACACTGTATCGATTCCGGCTTTCCGCGGAGACGGAATTCGAAGCGCTGTTTCGTAGCCACCTGGATTTCAGGTTGGGCGAGCCGGTACCGGTCCGGGTCGAAGCGGATCACCTGATCGCCTTCGAGCGAACCTGACGCCATCCGGAACGTATAGGCACAACGTGGTGTAAGTGCAGGTCAGACAAAACCGCAGACATAAAAAAAGGGGCCACAAACTGCGGGCCCCTCAAAAATGACGAATGAAACAAGGAAAGTTCGTAAGAACTACAACCTCAAATAGTCATCCCTTACGCTTTTAATTATGGGCGTGCCCACCCGGACTTTCAGTGGCGCTTGTGTAGTCGTTTGTTACAACACGTGAGACGGTGAGAACGGGTTCACAGCGAGCGTCCTTACCAAGAGTCGAGGAAGCCCAAGAAGGGAGAGCTTGTCCGGACCCTCAGTCTTCGGCTTGGCACCTCGGCCATACCAGACTGAAGGCTGCGCCGCCAAGATCCGGACTGCGGGTCACGAAAGCCTGGCCGCCGTGCCAATAGAGAATACGCCTGACGATGGATAGGCCCAGCCCGTAGCCGCCCGAGGTTCGGGTCCGACTATCGTCGAGCCGCGAGAATGCGGTAAACACTTTCTCCCAGTCACTCTCTGGAATACCCGGACCGTCGTCCTCCACATCAACGCGGCACGTCTGGGCGTCGAACTGACAGCGTACACGGATCTGACCTGCCGCATACCGACCGGCATTGCCCACCAGGTTCTGAAGCGCCCGATGAATATAGCGAGGCTCGATGTCGGATAGCCCCCAAGATTCGCTATCGCCAACAAACTCTGCCTGGAAAGCCATGTTGGGCCGCAGGCGCTGCTGCTCCTCAACGACCTGCCGAACGATATCCGGCACGCTGGCCTCCTGAAAGTTCATGATCGGCCCCCCTTGCTCCAACCGCGCATAGGTGAGGATTTCGTCGATCAGTTCGTCCAACTCCTGAATATCACCGTCGATACCGGTAAGCTGCTTGCTCATGGACGCTTCATCAGGGCAGTCTTCGATCATTTGCACGCCGAAACGGATTCGGGCGACTGGCGTGCGCAACTCGTGAGAAACCGCATGGATCATTTCACGCTGCACTTCCACCAGGCGCTGGATGTGTTCCGCCATACCATTGAATGACTTGCCAAGCCGGCGTACCAGAGGGCCGCGCCGAGTATCCACGCGCGCTTCCAGTTCGCCGCGAGAGATTCTCACTGCCACAGACTCTACGGCGCGCAGGTTGCGATCCACGCCGCTGAGCAGCAAAAACAGGAACACACCGGCGATACCCGCAGCCAACGAAAACACCAGCAACACCACTGGCCAGGCTAAGGGATGGAAAGGCTCACGCAGTTGCATCTGAACCACTGTGCCATCGTTCAATCTCAGGTAGACCTGCGCTGCTTCGGATGACTCACGCTGAACATACGCCAAGCCCCGCTCTACCAGACGCTCAAGCGTCGCAGCCTCGGGGGCTGGTCCGTCGTCGGTAACCGGCTGAATATCGACACCCAGCTCATTCCCCAGACTCTCCATACCGGAAAGACGGTCCTGTGGCAGCAGTTGGTTCAGATGGGTCAGCGCTATCAGGGCCGTCGCTTCGCCCACATCCCGGTAGAGGTCACGGAAAGTCACGTCGATAATGTCGCCGGAACCCGCCAGACGGCGGACATGAACCCCCAACCCGTCGTTCGCGGCGACAACATGCCCATAGGCTAAGCGCTCTTCCTCAACGGCGGTCAGCTCTACCGGCGCATCGGAAAGCAGGGTGAGATTGTAGAGTCCGTTTAGCCAGGGATAGCTGGTCAATGGATGGGGTGCGACGGCGAGCCAGTCCATGAGTGGGGCGGCCTGCTGCTCTTTCCAGTCACGCTCGCGTACGGCGTTGACACCGGAAAACAGCCCCGCACACAGTGCGAGGATGACGAGGGCCACCAGAAGAAGGCGGCCAAACATAGTCAGGAAGGGGGTTAATGGCATAAGGCCTTTCCGGAAGACGCACCTCTGGGCCGGCGTCCACCGGACAGGCTCGACCCGCTACGGTATATCAGACGCACGTCCTAATTAGGCTTCCTTGACGAAAAGGTAGCCTTTGCTGCGCACCGTCTTGATACGCCGGGGATGTACCGGATCGTCGCCAATTTTCGGGCGGATCCTGGAGACTCGAACATCGATGGAACGATCCTGGCCGTCGTATTCGATACCCCGAAGCGCGGTGAAGATTTCTTCCCGGCTTAGGACTCGCCCGGCGCTGGAAGCCAGCAGCCAGAGCAGATCGAATTCCGCACTGGTCAGGTCGATACTCTCGCTATTCAACCACGCCTCGCGCATGGAACGATCAACCACCAAGTCGTTGAACTCCAGACGTACCGGCTCTTCAGTGGACTTTGGTTCCGACTCACTCTTGCCGCTATCGTTCACCCGGCGCAGCAATGCACGAATGCGAGCCAGTAACACCCGGGGCCGAACCGGTTTGGAAATATAGTCGTCGGCGCCCATTTCCAGACCCAAAACCTGATCGAGGTCATCGGTGCGCGCCGTCAGCATCAAAATTGGGCCGGAGTAGAAGGGGCGGGCCCGCCGGCAGATCGAAAGCCCATCCTCGCCGGGAAGCATCAAATCGAGGACAACGATATCCGGCTGCTCGCTACGTATGCGCTCAACCGCTTTCGCCCCGTTCCCCTCCACTGAAACAGTGAGCCCGTTGCTCTCCAGATATTCCCGTGTCAAATCGGCCAGGCGTTCATCGTCCTCGACAATGAGGACCTTACAACTCTCGTTTGATTGTTCCACGCCGTCCATCTCTGATTTTGTTTTTCCGTTTACAGCCAACCAATTAGCGGCCCGCCTCGGTGAAAGCATACTTTCCGACCTGCCGGCCTCTCTTCCGATTACCGATCAACGATCGACCATCGCCGGTCCAGTCATTAAGGCGTTCCAATTTGGTCAGCACCCCCGATCGTATAGACGAGTTTTTCAAAACTCTTCATAACTCTCTGATCAAGATAGCACTTCTGATCAAGATAGCACCTCGACCCCAGGCTACGCCATGTAACAGCAATTATACATGCTGTTCAGAAAAATACATGGAAAGGCGCCACAGTAACAAGACGTGACACGGTCCAAATTTCTGATTCCCCCGGCATTCGTTGTCACAGGCACGTCATTCTTTGTTCATTCAACTGACATCCATGCTTCATAGGCTCGACGGGAAACGGTCACTAAGAGAAATCTGTCATGTCAGCAGAACACGCCCGTTCAGCCAGCCCCGCTCGTCGACTCAAGGCCTCCATCACGCGCGACCCCGCAACCCTGGAAGCGGCGCAGCGGTTGCGTTACCGCATCTTCTCCGAGGAGTACGACTCGGACCTGGGGGCCACCACCCCGGGTATCGACCAGGACGACTACGATGCCCACTGCGACCACTTGGTCGTGACCGACATCCAGACAGGCCAACTCGTCGCCACCTCAAGGGTGTTGCACCAGCGCGACGCCGAGAAGGCGGGTGGCTTCTACTCCGAGGGGGAGTTCGACCTGAGCAGCCTCTATCAGTTGCCCGGCCAGCTCGCGGAACTCGGCCGTACCTGTGTACATTCGGACTACCGGGCCGGCGCCACCATAAGCCTACTGTGGGCCTCAGTCGCTGAATACCTTGTGCTCGAAAACGTCGATTACCTGATTGGCTGTGCCAGCATCAGCATGGCCGATGGCGGTCACAAAGCCTGGCGCATCACCCAACAGCTGCAGCAGCGGTATATGACCAACAAGGCTCAACGCGTCAGCCCGCGTCGAGCCCTGCCGCATCTGACCAACGCGACCGAAAATGGCCAAAACCCGGACATTCCGCCTCTGATCCGCGCCTATATGCGGCTAGGTGCCAGGGTGTGTGGCGAACCGTGCTGGGACCCGGAATTTCGATGCGCCGATTTGCTGGTACTGCTGGAAGTTAAAAAACTGGCCAGCCGCTACAGTCGCCACTTTATGCCACCGGCAACCGAGACCAGCTCATGCTAATCCGACCATTGAGACTGACAAGCCGACTCGTCCTGTTCAGCCTGGTGCTGTTAAGCTGCGCCCTATTGGCGGCCTGCGTTTCGGCGACCGAGCTACTGACCCGGCGCAAGCTGGATCGAACACCCTTCGCCTGCTTCTGCTTCGGGCTCGCAAGTCGGTGCCTGGGTTTTCAGGTCAACCTCCGGGGAGCCAAACCTAAGGGCACGGTATTGCTGGTGAGCAACCATATTTCCTGGTCCGACATCCCCATTCTCGGCAGCGTGGTTCCATTACGCTTTCTGTCCAAGATCGAGGTTCGTTCCTGGCCCGTGATCGGCTGGCTGGCCCAACAGGCGGGCACACTGTTCATTCGGCGTGGCGGCGGCCAGGCACGAACCACGCGCGAGCAGATCGCCAACACGCTGCGCAATGGCCAGTCTGTGCTGGTCTTTCCCGAAGGCACCACCACGCTCGGCATTACCGTTCTACCCTTCCACAGCCGCTTACTCGCTGCAGCGGCCGACGCCAAGGTACCTATTCAGCCGATCAGTATCGGGTACCGGCGGAACGATCGTCCCGACCACTTGGCGCCATTCATTGGTGACGACCCATTCGAGCGACACCTGATTCGCGTGCTGCGGGAGCCGGCAGTCTGTGTGGATATCATTCTGCATGAGCCGGTAGCGATGACGGCAGAAGACGACCTTCAGGCCGTCGCCCAGAGGCTTCGAGAGAGCGTGCAGAAGGGTTTGGGCGATATTCACCAAGGCCCCGGCGAGAACGGAAAAGCCCCCGGTTTTCCAGCCTCGCATCCACCTTTGGGCAATACCTGAAACGTTTACAATGCCAGTGGGTTTCCTGCGGCCAGCTCGTCGTCGGTGGCCGGACGCTTGTCGACAATCTCGAGATCAAAGTACAACGTAAATCCCGCCAGCGGGTGATTGGCATCCACTTTGACCAGATTGCCATCGATGGCAACGATCTGGACGATCTGCGCCTCTTCGCCACTGTTGGTCTGGAATTTCATACCGGGCTTCAGATTTTCCACGTCGGCAAAGGCCGACCGCGGCACCTTGCGAACCAGCTCGGGATTGGACTCGCCGTAGGCCATCTCCGGCGGAATGGTCACTTCCAGGCAGTCTCCGACGCCCCGGTCCTTGACCGCCTCTTCAATCCCTCTGATGACGTTGCCCGCACCCCATAAGAACTGCAGGGGCTCGGCCCCTTCGGACGTATCGATAATCTCGCCAACCTTGTTTTTCAGACGGTAGTGAACGGTATAAACCGATGATCGCTGCATGTGACTCCAACCTGATTGTTAATGCCCCGAACGGCGAGTGCACGCTACCGGAGCGTCGACATCCATTCCACCGCCTGCTCATGTCACAACCTGCTGTTGTCGCAGTCGTCACAGACTGTGCTTTCGAAGCGCATGGATCAGTAACCGCTGATCGATGCGGTCCCGCCACTTGTCAGGCGCCGCTAGATCCATGCGCTTGAGGTACGGCGATAAGACCTCGTCCGCCGGTTCCTCCCGCAACGCCCGCCACAACGTTTGCAGCTTGCCCTTGCGGGATGATGTGGCCGACTTGAGCGCATTCAAGGCCTTGAGCAAGGCAAGCTCCTCCTCGGTGAACTCACAACCAAAGGGGAACTTGGGAAAGGCTTCCGTATTTCCTGCGGACTGCAACGCCTCTTGCACGGCCTCAGCGGTGTTCAAGCGCCAGGAGGCTGGCAGCTTGAAAGAGGCAGGCACCTTACCCGCTTTTTGGGCCTGTTTCAGCAATTCCGGCTGGAATCGCGAATCGGCGATACGGATAAGGTCAAGATAAACGTCCTTGTCCGAGCGGCCGCGCAGATCGGCGATGCCGTACTCGGTAATCACAATGTCACGCAGATGGCGCGGAATGGTGCAGTGGCCATAGTTAAAGACGATATTCGATCTCAGCTCGCCACCGGAATGGCGCGTACTACGCAGGGTGAGAATGGAGCGCGCGCGGGGCAGTTCATGAGCCATGGCCACAAAGTTGTATTGGCCGCCGACGCCACTGACGACCCGGCCATCGTCCAAACCATCTGAAACCACGGCACCGGCTAACGTGCACATCATCGCCGAGTTGATAAACCGGCTCTCCTGCCGCTGGACCGTTTTCAGCTTCTGGTCTCCGAAGCGGTGGTCGTACAGGTGATTGATGAAATTGACGCTGGTCATGCAAATGCGGGCCTCTTCCTCCGGCGTCAGGCAGCGTAGCGCCTCGTAGAAATCCGCCGGGCCAAGATAGAAGCCGCCATGCAACACGGTGCCACCCTTGAGACGGTCGCCCAAAACTGCCGATGCCAGGCCTTCACGAGCTGAATCGTCGTCCAGGTTGGGATCCAGACTCACGTCCTCAACCACCAGACGGCCGCCTTTGAATGCCACGTGATCGCGAATAATCCCCAACTGCTGAAGCCAGTGGACGTCCCGGGCCCTAAGGGGTGAATCGATCAGCTCCGCTTCACGCAGGGTATCAAGGGTTTCAATCGTGACATCGACGCTAATCCGGCCTTCATTCAGCAGCGTCTGCAGCTCGGCGTTCGGATAGACCTCGCGGGTGAGGATGCCGGCCTTCATCAATTGGATAAAGCCGTCCACCATCATTTCGCTACAGCCGTAGAGTCCTTTGACAAAGGGCTGGTCGCCGCCCCAGTCCCGCGCTACCGAAAACCGTTCGTCGACCTTCAGATGCCGGTAGACCTGCTGGTATTGCTCGTTGTACTTGTGTCGCATGATCGTCGAGTACACGACGGCCGTACCCAGCGAGCCAATACCCACCTGAAGGGTGCCGCCATCGCGAATCAGCGTGCTGGCGTAAAAGCCGATCAGGTGGTCCGCCGGACTCACCGCTTGTTGCGGCACCGGGAACAACGGGTAGTCATTCGCCTTGGCGTCGTATACGAAATCAAACACGTGGTCCGGTACTTCAGCATCATTCGCCAAATACGGCAGCTGGCGATTGGCTTCTCCAACCATCGCTACCGCCCGGCCTTCAGCCTCGCGTTCTCGCAGCAGGGGAATCAGATCCAATGACAGATCGGGGTTACAGCTCAAGCTGTAGGCTTCACCGCCTTCTGAGGGCGACACCATCTGTGCCACGACATTGATATCCATCGCCATTAAATCGCGTACGGCATGCGTGTAATTGGTGCAGATGTAATTTTGCTGCTGGTGGCGATTATTAAGGAAACTGCCCGCCTGGAAGAAAAACTCGGACACCTGGACATTGGGCGGCAGTTTACCGTCCTTCACGTCGCGAGCGTAGGCAAGCTCAGGGATGTTGCCGTAAGTGCGCTGGACGAACTTATCGACAAAACGGCTTTCCAACGACGACGACCCTTTGGGTGCCAGCGGCGATATGGCCGTGACGATATGCAACTTGAGTTCGCGATCCTGCTGGGCGCGACGATAGAGGGCATTGACGATGTGGATCGGCTTACCCAACCCTAGGGGAAGACCAAGAACTATCTCACGACCCACACGGTCGATAATCGCATCGATGCACGCTTCTACCTGGGGATGGACGATTGGGGCATCCGCCATGATGTGACACTCCTTGTAATCGGAAGCAGTCCGTTCGCTAGTGCACTGTTTGGTTAATTCGCTGACTTACTGTGAATTAATCAAACAGTGCACTAATGGAACATAGTCTGGCAGGAAATAATCACATGGTAGGCAGCAGGTAACAACGGCAGAAGATAATCGGTGAACGTCTAAAGCGGGAAATTGAGGACGGTTACAGCGAAAAACAAACAGCGGAGTATCAGAAATTCCACTTGAGGTTGAGACAGGCGCCATCTTCGATCAATGCGATGCCATGATCCGCCCGGGCACCTTCGTAAGCGTAACGCTGGCCATCGTCCTCGGCGCTGGAGATACGCCAGCGCAAAATACGTGAACCCAGCTCGGCGACGGCATCGGCGTCGTCACGCTCAAAGTCGCCGGACATCGCGTGTTGCAACGCGTAAACATCGGAAAACTCTTCTTCGCTAATATCTATACGCTCAGCCGCATCGGCTTTAACCACGAACGCGAGTGAATTCAGCGCGAGGAGAATAATGAAAATTCGAAGAATCATCGGCAACGCTCGAAACGCTTATAGGGTTAACTAGAGTTTGATTTATGAAGCTATCTAACAACCTATCGGCTAACGCAACCGTGTAACGGCTATGTCTGGCCTGACTCGCGGTCAAAGTGTCAGAAAGTCAGTCAAACTGCTTAGACCTTAGTCTACGGATTGGCAGCTTGCAAAACGTGATTAGACACTCATTTAGACGGATTTTCGCCGGTTATTGCTCATTATTTTGTCAATAAACAGTCAGCGTATGTAACGTAATTTTGCAGGATGACAATTTGCCGTACGACAAGCCGGCGACGCGTTAAGTTAAGCACCCCCGTCAGCGCCCTTGGATACGGCTTAGTCCGAGCGGCTGGACAACCAGTCCGCACTGATTCGCCACGTATTCTCCGGGGCATTGGCGCCAGCGAAAACGCCAGCGTGTCCACCGGGCACCACACAGAACTCCTTGTCCTCGGATGTCACGATCTCCAACACCTTATGCGCCGAAGGGATACTGACGATACGGTCGGAATCGCCGGCAAACGCTAAAATGGAGCAGCCGACCCGGTCAAACGAGGTTTTCTCACCGCCCAGCCGCAACCGTCCACGCGCCATACCGTTGTTCAACGCCATATGCACCACCATGCCCTTTATGGTTTCGCCGGGATAGTCGACCATATCGTCGAACCATTTTTGCATGGTGCTGTGTACCTTCACGTACTCTCGGTCCCAGAGATTGACCAGCAATTCCAGCGAGTTGACTAGGCTACCAACGGGATTGGTCAATTTAAAGGCCAGCGAATTCATCCAGCCCGGAATATGGAAATAGCGCGCCGGTAAATCCAGCAGCGAAATATTGAGCACGCTGGAGACGATCTGGGCCGGACGGTAAATCGCCGATAGAACGCCGCCAGCGATCCCCATCTGATGCATGTCCACCGGGCTGGCAACGGTGACCATATTGCGGATATGCCGATCCTGGGATGCGGCGGCATACATCAACGCCAGCAGGCCGCCCATGCAGTAGGCAAAGATCGATACGTCCGGCACGCCGCTATGCTGACGTACTCTGTTCAAGGCTGCGGGCATCCAGTCCAGAACGTAGGTTTCCAGAGATAGATTGCTGTGGTCCGCCGTGACCTCTCCCCAGTCGATCAAGTAGACATCGAACCCCCGGGCCAGAAGATAACGCACGACCGAGCGCTGGGGCAGCAAATCGAAGATCATCGAGGTGGCGGCTAGCGGCGGCACCAAAACCACGGGCACGCGGTATCGCTCCGGCGCGACCGACATCGGCTCGTTACCGATCAAGATCTCATCCATATCCAGCGGATGATAATGCCGTACGCTCATGATGCCATCGACATAAATGGTCGCGAACGGCGTGCGATTGGATAC
This sequence comes from Marinobacter fonticola, assembly GCF_008122265.1. Taxonomy (NCBI): domain Bacteria; kingdom Pseudomonadati; phylum Pseudomonadota; class Gammaproteobacteria; order Pseudomonadales; family Marinobacteraceae; genus Marinobacter; species Marinobacter fonticola. The sequence goes on along the minus strand of NZ_CP043042.1, from coordinate 1,157,991 downwards.
GTTGAAGTTCTCGGAGAACAGGCGCCGTTCCACCGCGTGTGCCGCGGCGGAGAAGAGCTTACCGGCAAGACTGCTTTTACGGCGTCGGCTCATGGTTACGGTGCGGGGTAGGTGAACTTCTGGTGAATCGCCTCGATGCCCTTCAGAACCTCGTCGGTCAGGGTCACCTGGGCAGAGTCGATATTCTCACGCAGTTGATCCATGGTGGTCGCTCCAATGATGTTGCTGGTCAGGAAGCTGCGGCTATTCACATAAGCCAAGGCCAAATGCGTCAACGACAGGCCGTGCTGGGCTGCCAGGTCCGCGTAGGCCTGGGTCGCCGCCTCCACCTGTTGGCTGTTATACCGCTGGAAACGCTCGAATAGCGTCAAACGGGCACCTGCCGGACGCTTGCCCCCAAGATACTTGCCGCTCAGCACGCCAAAGGCCAGAGGCGAATAGGCCAAAAGTCCGGTCTGCTCCCGGTGGGCGATTTCCCCTAACCCGACCTCGAAGGTTCGGTTCAAAAGATTATACGGATTCTGGATGCTCGCCACTCGTGGCCAGCCGCGCTCCTTCGCCAGCTGCAGGTAGCGCATCGTGCCCCAGGGCGTCTCGTTGGAAAGCCCCACATGGCGCACCTTGCCGGCATCGACCAGCTCTGAAAGCGCTTCAAGCGTGTCTTCGATTGGCGTCGCCATCTCGTCCGGATTGTGCCGGTAGCCCAACTGGCCGAAAAAGTTGGTGCTGCGGTCGGGCCAGTGAACCTGGTAGAGGTCGATGTAATCGGTTTTCAAACGATCCAGACTGGCGTCCACCGCCTCGTGGATGTGCTTGCGAGTCAGTCGCGGTCCGCCGCGCAGGTAGTCCAAACCATTGCCCGGCCCCGCTACCTTTGACGCAATCACCAAGTCGTCCCGGCGGCCGCGGCGCTTGAGCCAGTTGCCCAGACAGGTTTCGGTGGCCCCCTGGGTCTCGGCACGCGGAGGCACCGGATACATTTCAGCAGCGTCGATGAAGTTAATACCGGCGCTGACGGCGTAGTCCAATTGCTCAAACGCGTCGGCCTCGGAATTTTGCTCGCCCCAGGTCATGGTGCCCAGGCAGATCAAGCTGACCTCAAGGTCGGTTTGCCCCAATTTTTGCTTCTGCATCGTTACCTCACTTGTCGGAATCGATCACAACGGGTGGCCGGTCAAATTCGGTGCATTGTTCAACGGATTGTCACGGCGCTGTCGCCTATCTGTCATCTGGCATTTCCATAGTGCGAGTGTAGGTGCCGAAAACCCGCGAATTTCCGACATCGCAGGGCCTTCGAGCCCCCGAGCTAAACCTGACTCGCAGGCAGCCAAGATTAACCGCAATAGCCGGAGCCATCCAGCTTGCCCGAGTCGATGCCATGACGGAGAACACTTGAGTCAGCGCCAACGGCACATTGCCATCGTCACCGAGACCTTCCCTCCGGAAATCAACGGAGTGGCCAACACCCTTGGCAAGCTGTGCGAGGGATTGCGCCAGCGCGGGCATCGTCTATCGGTGGTTCGACCAGGCCAGCGAAAGGCTGTTGCGACGAACGACGCGGCACAAAACCTCGCCGAATCGGTTGTCGCTGTTCCGGGCTTCCCGATTCCCGGCTACGCCGACCTGCAGTTTGGCCTGGCTCGCCCCCGCAGGTTGATCAAGGCCTGGAAGAAAAACCGGCCGGATATCGTTTACGTGGCCACCGAAGGTCCTTTAGGCTTGGTGGCCCTGAACGCTGCCCGCAAGCTGCAGATTCCCGTTTGCTCCGGCTTTCACACCAATTTTCACAGCTACAGTCGCCACTATGGGTATGGCTTTCTTGAGCGTATGATCGTCAGCTATCTACGCTGGTTCCACAACCGGACACAGTTGACCCTGGTGCCCACCCGCCGGATGCAGAACCGACTGAATGGCCTGGGCATCCGACCGGTTTCCGTGTGGAGCCGCGGCGTGGACTGTGACCGCTTCACGCCCAGCAAACGGGACCCCGCACTGCGCAAAAGCTGGGGTGTCGGCGAGCGCGATCTGGCCGTGATCTACGTCGGGCGTCTGGCGGCGGAAAAAAACCTGCAGCTGGCGGTCACCGCGTTCGAACGGTTACGCCATATTCACCCTCGCGCCCGCTTCATTCTGGTGGGGGACGGTCCGATGAGCAAAAAACTGCAGGAGCGGCACGGAGACTATGTGTTCTGCGGCATGCAATGCGGCGAAGATCTGGCCCGGCATTATGCGTCTGCGGACCTATTCCTGTTCCCCAGCAAAACCGAAACCTTCGGCAACGTGGTAACCGAAGCCATGGCCAGCGGCTTAGCCGTGGTCGCCTTTGACGACGGTGCCGCCAGCGAGCACGTGCGCAGCGAGGCGAACGGCATTAAGGTTCCCCTGGACGATCACGGCGCCTTTGTCGACGCCAGCTTACGTTTGGCAGATCAGCCTTCGCTGGTGAGTCATTTGCGCAGTCAAGCGCGCCTGGATGCCTTGGACATCCATTGGCCGAGCCTGATCGAGCAATTCGAGAACATCGTCTTCAACCTTCACTACAGGGAGACCCGTCATGCCCCCAAGCAAAGCGTCTCGATTCTTTGAACGGGCCGATCAGCGAGAATTCCTGCTGTGTCAGATAATCAACGGCTATCTGCGTTACCGCTTCGTGCTGCCCTATTTCCGGGTCGTGAGCCGGCTCGGCGACGGCTGGTTCTGGTATGCGTTGATCCTGGCGATGCCCATCCTGCACCCTGAAGCGGGCCTCGCTTTGGCACTTCTGATGGCAGCAACCGGACTCGTATGCACCCTCACCTACAAAGGTCTGAAGAAAACGCTGATTCGTGAACGGCCCTTCATCTCTTTCCCCGACATTCATTGCGCCACGCCGCCACTGGACCAATACAGCTTTCCCTCCGGCCACACATTGCATGCCGTGTGTTTCAATAGCCTATTGGCGTTTACCGCGCCGGAGCTGGCGCTGGTCGTGCTGCCGTTCACGGTGAGCGTGGCGATCTCCCGCGTGGTACTGGGCCTGCATTACCCCAGCGATGTCGTCGCGGGTGCGCTGATAGGTGGCAGCATGGGTATGGTGGCGAGCTATGCGCTACCGAGCTTCATGCCGCTGGTCTAACCGGGCGCCCGTCACTCGAACAGGCGCAGCTGTTGCGTTGGAGCATCCTCTTCCCGAAAGCGAACTCCCAACCCCAATAACCGCACCGGGCGACTCGCATCGGTATAAAGAGCCTCGACCAGCGGCTGAAAATCCTCCGCCCCCGGCACAGCGATATTGTCCCTGATCCGCTCCAGGGTGTGGGTGGAAAAGTCGCTGTAGCGAATCTTCACGAACAGTTTATGAATGGGCTTGCGGTCTGCCTTACGCTCCAGGCGCCGTTCCAGATCCTCGACCAGAGCTTCCATCACTCGATAACAGGCGTCCCGGTTCGGTAAATCCTGTGAAAATGTCCGCTCCACGGACACGGATTTGGCAATGCGGGTCACAACCACCGGCCGGTTATCCTCCCCCCGGGCCATGTGATAGAGCCGAGCCCCATGGCGGCCGAAGCGCTCAACAAGCTGATCGAGAGTAAACCGCTGCAGTTCGCCGCACTGAGTTGCGCTCATAGCGTGCAGCTTTCCGGCAGTCACCTTACCGACACCGAATAGCTTTTCGACCGGTAAAGTCTTAACGAAATCGTCGATATCCTCAGGACGGATGACAAAAAGGCCGTCAGGCTTCTGCCAATCGCTAGCGATTTTGGCGAGAAATTTGTTGGGCGCGGCACCGGCGGACACCGTGATACCCACCTCATCGTGCACCCGTTGACGCAAGTAGCGCGCCATCAGCGTTGCGCTGCCCTGATGGGCTTCGACGCCGGTGACGTCGAGGAAGGCCTCGTCCAGGGACAACGGTTCCAGTTGATCGGTGAGTTCTCTGAATATTGCCATGACCTGGCGCGAGACGCGCCGGTAGCGATGCATATCGACGGGCACGGTCACCAGGTCCGGGCACCGGCGCCGCGCCTCGGCACCGGGCATGGCCGAGCGCACGCCGTATTCCCGCGCCAAATAATTGCAGGTGGCCACCACCCCTCGCGGTCCGGCGCCACCCACGGCTAGGGGCACTTGACGCAACGATGGATCGTCGCGCATTTCCACTGCGGCGTAAAAGCAGTCGCAATCCAGATGAATAATTTTTCGCTCGGCCATCGCCCGGCTACCCGCTTGCCTTTTTATCTATCACGCCTGTACATCCCGCCTACTGTTCCTGTACATCCCACTACCGCCGGTACATTCACATAGACTCGCTACCATACCGGTGCATTCGCAAAAGCTTGTTATCTCACCTGTACATTTATACAGACTTGTATCTTACAGCCACATGCCGAGAATGTCAGGATTCAGGAATAGGAGGCCTTTCCACCATGGTTGAACCGCAAGCGGATACCACAGAAATAGAAGCGGCTGCTTTTCGCCGGCTCGTCAATCACTTGCGCGAACATGCCGAGGTTCAGAACATCGATCTGATGAACCTCGCCGGGTTCTGCCGCAATTGCCTGTCGAAATGGTACCGGGCTGAAGCGGAAGAGCGGGGCCACGCCATTTCCGACGCCGAGGCCCGGGAACGTATTTACGGTATGCCCTACGACGAGTGGAAGGCAAAGCACCAGACCGGTGCCAAGCAATCCGCCGACAAGCCATCGTCGTGATGGGCTTCCAGGAGGCGCTGCGCATTCACCTTGCAGCGTTGGACGCGGGGCGCTCCGATTTCGAGGACACGCTGGCGCTGATCGACCGTTTCTTCGAGGTCTCGCCAACAGCTTTCCAGAACGGCCCGCTCGTCAATACGCCGGACGCCAATACGGCCTCCTGCCGTATCTTTGCCTTGGGGCACCTGGCCGGTCTCAGCGAACAACAGACACTGAGTTGCTTCGGGCGTCATTACCATACCGTAATTGACGACCCCGCTGGCTCAAGTCATGCCAACATCCGACAATTCATGAGCACCGGCTGGTCCGGCGTACGCTTCGATGACCGCCCCCTGATATGCCGGTCGCTTCCTGTTACGGATTCCGATAGCGCGTCAGAAGCAACCGATACACGACTATCACCCAATCATGGAGAACAACGCTGATGCCGGAAGCTGACGCGATGCAGACCAGTCACTGCTTTCAGCTCAAGGGAGCCAATGTTTCGCTAACCGCCCTGGAACTGCATTTCTTCGATACTGCCGCTTTCGAGGAGACGTTACGCGATAAGATTCGCCAGGCGCCGGGCTTTTTCCGCGATATCCCGCTGGTGGTCAGCCTGGAGAAGTACGAAGGCCCCACGACCGAGCTGGACTTCTTCCAATTGATTGGTATTTGCCGGCGCCACAATATTCACGTAATCGCCGTACGTGGCGGCGATGAGGATCAGCGCCGCCTGGCCCGTAACGCTGCCCTCGCACTGCTACCGGCGACGGCTCAGCGCGAAGCACCCGCACCTCAGGCGGAGGCAAAGCCCGATTCCCAGCCGGAACAATCCGCAGCGCCGGCAGAAGCGGAACCGGCTTCGGCAAGTCCAACGCCGGCTGCGGCCCGGATCGTGACGCAACCGGTGCGCTCCGGGCAGCAGGTCTATGCGCCCGAGGGTGACCTGATTATTCTTGCGCCCGTCCAAGCGGGCTCCGAGGTGCTGGCCGCTGGCAACATCCATGTCTATGGCCCCTTGCGCGGACGTGCCCTTGCCGGCGTCCACGGCTCGGCTGACGCCCGGGTTTTTTGCCAGTCACTCGAAGCAGAGCTTGTGTCGATTGCGGGACACTATAAAATTTCGGAAGATCTGCAGGAGCACGGCTGGAAAAAGGCGGTGCAACTCCAGCTCAAGGGCGACCTGCTGGTGGCAACACCGCTCGATAAAACATAAAAAATACAGCGCATCCAGCACGTTAGAAGTGGATGCCCTGAGCGAAAGACCCTGCAATGACGACAGGGCGGACATTTTACGGGATAGTCATCTCTTTCAATTTTCAGCAAACAGGACTGCAACCTTGGCTAGAATCATTGTCGTTACCTCAGGTAAAGGTGGTGTGGGCAAGACCACAACCAGCGCCTCGATCAGCACCGGCCTGGCCCGTCGCGGCAACAAGACCGTGGTCATCGACTTCGACGTGGGTCTGCGCAATCTGGACTTGATCATGAATTGCGAGCGCCGGGTCGTGTACGACTTCGTCAACGTAATTCAGGGCGAAGCCACGCTGAACCAGGCACTCATCAAGGACAAGCGGGTCGATACCCTCTATATCCTCCCGGCTTCACAAACGCGGGAAAAAGAAGCCCTGACCCAGGAAGGTGTGGAGAAGGTGCTGAACAAGCTGTCCGAAACCTTCGACTACATCGTGTGCGATTCGCCTGCAGGCATCGAGCACGGCGCGTTGATGGCGCTCTATTATGCCGACGAGGCGGTGGTCGTCACCAACCCGGAAGTATCCTCGGTACGGGACTCCGACCGCATCCTGGGCATTTTGCAAAGTAAATCCCGGCGCGCGGAAATGGGTCTGGATCCGGTCAAAGAGCATCTGCTGCTGACCCGGTACAATCCGGGCCGCGTCGAGAGAGGCGAAATGCTCTCAGTCAGCGATGTCGAGGAAATCCTGGCGATTCCGCTGCTGGGTGTCATTCCGGAATCCCAGATCGTTCTCAATGCCTCCAACCAGGGGCTGCCGGTTATCCTGGAAGACGACAGCGACGCCGGCCAGGCCTATGAAGATGCCGTCGGCCGACTGCTGGGCGAGGAACGTGAACATCGCTTCTTGACGTCGGAAAAGAAGGGATTTTTCTCACGCATGTTCAAGGGGTGACGCCGCATGAGTTTTCTCGATTACTTTAAGAGTAAGAAGAAGAACACGGCGAACATGGCCAAGGAGCGACTGCAGATCATCGTGGCTCATGAACGTGGCAGGCGTGACCAGCCCGATTATCTGCCACAGCTCCAGCAGGAACTGGTCGCTGTGATACGTAAATATGTCCAGATCGATGATGACATGGTGCAGGTCGAGCTGGACCGGAACGACGATTGTTCGGTGCTTGAGCTCAATGTAACCCTGCCTGAACACCACTGAATCCCGGACGCTTGGGAGCCTAGTCTGAGCGCCGGAGAGAATAAGGCGTTCAGAGGCTCCCTCGCACCCGGCAGGTGCTCTTTGCCGTAAGTCTGCCGGGTCTTGCTACCAACGGGCAAAGTGATCCTCTATCAAACCTCGCATGTTCTCTATTTTCAGGGTTGCCCCGTCGTTGTCCGTTACCGTGCCGTTAAAAGTGCCGGCGAACTGCCTGAAGTTCGAAGCCAAAAGAACCGCATTGATCCGTTCCCGCCGAACACCTTCGGGCTGAAAGCGCAAGTCGACGCGCCCATCGGATGTCGTCACCCGCCAGGACGAGCCCGGCTCATACCGGTCAAATGCGAAACGGGCGAGGTCAAGCTTGATCCGTATTCCGTCGATCCACAGCGCATTTTCCGTCACGCCGGTTTCGTTGACACCGGCGGCAAGATTCAGCCCCACGGTACGCCCGCTGTCGGTCACCCCAGCCAAGCAAGCCCAGTTCCATGCCGTTTCCCGGCGCATGAAGCCGCAGCTCCAGTCAACGGTGCCCCGCAGGTCGCCATCGATCGTGTAGGTTTTTTCGCCCCAGCGCAGCCGCCCACCAACCGGCAGACCGGCTGATTTTCGGGTAAAGACCCAACCGGCGTAGCCCGCACGACTGCATAGACGCAGCGGATGCCTATCGTCGCTGAGTTGCAGGTCGAGATCGATTCCTTCCCCAAGAACGGATACCCGGCGGTTATCGCCCTCGCCTTCGATCAGGATTTCCGTTCCCCCGCGTTTGAAGCGGCAGGTGCCTTTTTCAGGAAACGGATCGAGATGACAGCCTATTGCCAGGGGGTTGAGCCAACGCTTCTCCCGAGTCTCACCTGTGCGAAAGTCATGGATGTAAATAAACGCGTTGCTGACCAGTTTCAGGTCTACCACCGCCAGCCCCATCAGCCAGTCCGCCCCCTGTACGCTGACGAATTGGAACTGATTGAAAGCCCAATACCTGGCCCAGCGCGGCCGGGGCCGGTCCATGACGGAGCGCAGGTCGAAATCCCGGTAGTTGATGTGAGTTATGGGTTGATTGAATTCGCCGTATTGGGGCTGGCCGTTTTCGCCGATGAGTTCCACGGATTTGTTGTCCTTGTTCTAGTTATCGGGAGGCGACCATTCGTTTCATTTTGACCGTGTGCCAGCCGCTTTGGGTTTTCCAGGCCGCTAAATTGTCCAATCGGGCCAAACCGAGAGCGCTCGAAACGATCCCCAAAACTGCCGCGCAGGTATCATTTCCGGTCTTCAGGCCCATGCTAGACTGCCGAACGCATTCGCCCTGCACGGATGCCGCCCTGCAGCGTATCGCCAGCCAAGAAGTCAGAGAAGGACAAAGCCTTGAGACTGTTGAACTGTAGACATTTTTGGTTGTTTCCGGCGACCTTGTTGTTCCCCCTTACTCTCGCCTTTGCCGGCAGCCTCCCCGACGACGGCGCCGATTGGGAGCTGCGTAAGGAAAGCGACGGTATCCGCATCTACACCACGCCGCTGTCAGGCTCGGATTTCGAGGCCTTCAAAGCCGTTGCCGAGCTGGATGTCTCCGTATCGCGACTTATGGCGGTGATGATCGATCCCGAGTCCTGCACCGAGTGGGTACACAACTGCGTTATTTCCAAGGCCTTCGGCGACGGCGACTTCCATGATCGCTATGCGTATTCGGTCAATGACATGCCATGGCCCGTGCAGGACCGTGACTACGTGATACGTATACAGACCCAGGGGAATAAGGCGTCCGGCGTTATCGTTATGGCACTGAACGCGATCCCCAATGCCCGCGACGAGAAGGACGATTACGTACGCGTCGATAAATCCGATACCCTCTACCGTTTCGAGCCCCTTAACGCTGACCAGACCCGTCTGACCTGGATCCAACACACCGAGCCCAACGGGGCTATTCCAAGCTGGCTGGTCAATTCGCTGGTCGTCGATATCCCTCTAAAGTCCATACGCAACCTGGAATCCATCGCGCAAAAGCCCCGCTACGCTGACTACAACCTCGTATTTAATCCATCCGGCGCATTGGTTGATGTGGTTAAATCGGAGGGTGACGTCGAATAAAAGAGCGTATAAGCTCTGATGTAAGAATTCTCGATAAACGCGTCGGGAATGCAGGTGCAGAATTGCGAAACGACGGGGGCTAAAAGGTCCTTCAAAATAAGCGCCTGTCGGCACACAACAAACCTGGCGTCAGAGCAGGAAAGCTAGAATGACGGTTCTCGCACGCGAGATCATGACACCCAGCGTTAAAGCCGTACCCCAGTCCTGGACGATGGACCAGTTCACCCGGTTCCTCACCGATCACGAGATCACCGGCAGCCCTGTGAGCGACTCCGAAGGCCGCATCATCGGTATCGCCACGTTAAAGGACGTTGCCGAATTCCGCTGGTCTTCATCGCGGCCCTCCGATGCCGAACGGCAGTTAACTCCCGAAGAACAGAAAGAAGCACGCCGCCTGCGCATGTTTATCTTCGAGGAAATGAGCAAGCTGCCGGTGGAAGTCCGCGACATCATGACCCCCATTGTTGTTTCTGTCACCGAAGATACCCCGGTGCGGGACATCGCCGACCTCATGATGGAAGAACACCTGCACCGAATTTTCGTCACCCACGAAGGAGAAATAACCGGCATCATCACCACCTATGACATGCTGAAACTGATCTCCAACAACGACTTGGCCCGCCGCTGCCTGACATGACCGAGACAGCCACGCGCGACGGAACGCCGAGCACGGAGATCGATCAAAACGCCCACTGCGAGGTATCGAGCCCTATGCCCTCAGAACCGCAAGAGCGGAAAAAGATGTACGTCCTCGACACCAACGTCCTGATTCACGACCCCAACGCCCTGCTCAACTTCGAAGAACACGATGTCATTATCCCCATGACCGTTCTGGAGGAATTGGATAGCCTTAAATCCGGCAAGCAGGCGGTGGCTGCAGACTGCCGCCAGGCCATTCGCAACATCGACAAATTGTTGGGCGACGCCAGTCCGAAGGATATAGAGCGCGGCGTGCCTATCGTGCGGGCCCGAAAGGCGGCTCCACTGGGCACCCTGTCGATTCTGATGAGCGCCGAGCACACCGGCAGCCACTCCCTGCCGGAGCATCTGAACGACAACAAGATCATTAATACGCTAGCAGCGCTGCAGGCACGGCACGCCGACCGGGACATTCTCCTGGTCAGCAAGGATATCAACATGCGCCTGAAGGCGCGGGGTTTTGGCGTCGAAGCCCAGGACTACCACAACGATCAGTTACTGGACGATATTGATCTGCTCCCCAAGGGCTACCGGGAATTTCCCAACTCGTTCTGGGATAACATCGCGAAGGTAGAAACCATCCAGCGCGAAGGCGTGACTGAGCACATTCTTAAACGCGAAGGGGAACTGGCAAAGCTCAATATCAACGAGTTCGTCATCGACGAGCAGGGGTTCGTCGGCAAGGTGGTGGACATCGAGGAAGACCAACTGGTATTGCAGGACCTTCACCAGCAGGACCTGATGAACAAGGAAGTCTGGGGCCTGACCCCCCGGGATATCTATCAGGGCATCGCCCTCAACCTACTAATGGACCCGGACGTACATCTGGTAAACCTCACCGGCTCTGCGGGTTCGGGCAAGACGATCCTGGCGCTGGCCGCCTGTATCGAGCTGACCGTGGCCAGCAAGGACTACAAGCGGATCATCGCTACCCGCAGCACCCAAGGCCTGGATGAGGACATCGGCTTCCTGCCTGGCACTGAGGCGGAGAAGATGGAGCCCTGGCTGGGGGCGATCGTCGACAACCTGGAGGCTCTCCACGAAGACGACGAGAACATGACCGCCAGCGTGGACTACATCCTCTCCAAGGTGCCGCTGCACTTCAAATCACTGAACTACATTCGCGGGCGCAGCTTCCAGCACAGCCTGATCATCATCGACGAGTCCCAAAACCTGACGCCGCACCAAATCAAGACGATCATCACCCGGGCCGGCAATGGCTCCAAGGTGATCTGCCTGGGTAACCTGGCACAGATCGATACGCCTTATCTGAGCGGCCTGAGTTCCGGGTTGACTTACATGACGGAGCGTTTCAAGAACTTCCGCCATGGGGGGCATATCCATCTGCAGGGCGTGCCGCGGTCGGCATTGGCGGAGTTTGCCGAAGCAAATCTTTAAACGTCGCGGAACGCAAGAAGCCGGTCTTGAGGACCGGCTTCTTTATTTTTCAGCCCGCTTCGTTGAGCGCATCCTTTGCGGACGATGATTATCCCTTAAATCACTTCTGCTGATCATCCCACGGATGCACCGGCAACACCGCCTCGGTCACGTCCGGATCCAGCTTGGAGCGAAAGTAATCCATCGCCTTCTCTGCCTCAGCAATTTCATCGAAACGGGCGATGTGGTAGATCGCCTCGCCCTCGTTCACCAGAGGCAAGTTGTTCATCCCGATGACGATACCGGAGACGGAGGCGGTTAACGCGGTTTCGGTTTCGCCAAACGGATCGGCAATCACCGCCAGTTTCTGGCCTTTACGCACGCGCTGGCCCAGACGAACGATAGGCCGCATGATGCCGTCGATATCGGCCCGCACCCAGGTCGAGGTCGCCGCCACCTCGGACCGCTTCTTAATCTTGATCCGCGAGGCCTTCGGCGGCAGCATTTCCAACGCCCGCATCACCCGTATAATGCCTCGCACGCCGCTGGAAATGATCACATCGTCGAAACGTAGCGCCTCGCCGCCCTCGTAGGTGATGACCGGAATATCCAGCGAATCCGCATACTCACGCAGAGTGCCTTCCCGCAAGCTGGCATTGAGGATAACCGGCGCTCCGAAGGCCTCGGCGATACGAATTGTCTCGGGATTCTTCAGCTCAGCCCGAATCTGTGGAAGGTTGAAGCGGTGGATCGCCCCGGTATGCAAATCGATAATGTGGGTCACGTTTTCCATGATCTGCGTGCGGAACAGATAGGCGATGCGTCCACCCAGAGTGCCGCTTTCGGAACCTGGAAAACACCGGTTCAGATCACGCCGGTCCGGCAGGTAGCGGGTACGCTGAACGAAACCGAAGACGTTGACAATCGGCACTGCGATCAATGTGCCTCGCAGATGGCGCAAAGCGCCATAGCGCAGCACCCGGCGGATAATTTCAACGCCATTGATCTCGTCGCCGTGAATGGCGGCGCAGACCAGGAGCACCGGGCCGTCCCGGCGGCCATGCACCACTTCCACCGGGATGTGCAGCGGCGTATGGGTGTAGAGTTTCGCCACTGGCACTTCAACCGTTTTCCGGGTCCCTGCGGGAATCTCCTCGCCAGCGATTTTATAAGGCGCCCGTGCCATCTTAACCTCTCCCTTTGGTACGGGTTTTCCAGGGTCTCTGGTTCCGCTCGGTCCAGTCGATGACCATTCCGGCAATGTTCTTTCCGGTCGCAGTCTCGATACCTTCAAGACCGGGCGACGAATTCACCTCCATCACCAGCGGCCCACGGCTGGAGCGGAGCAAATCCACGCCGGCGACATTCAAACCCATGGCCTTGGCCGCAGCAATGGCAGTACGGCGCTCTTCCGGCGAGATCCGCACCAACGAGGCCGTGCCGCCCCGGTGCAGGTTGGAGCGGAACTCCCCTTCTCCGGCCTGGCGCTTCATGGCGGCAATCACTTTGTCGCCGATGACAAAGCAGCGGATATCGGCGCCGCCGGCTTCCTTGATGAATTCCTGCACCAGAATGTCCGCTTTTAGACCCATAAAGGCCTCGATCACGCTTTCGGCCGCCTTGCGGGTTTCCGCCAGCACCACGCCGATGCCCTGGGTGCCTTGCAGCAATTTAATCACCACCGGCGAACCGCCCACCATGCGGATCAGCTCGGGCACGTCGTCGGGCTTGTTGGCGAAGCCGGTCACCGGCATGCCCACCCCTTTACGTGCCAACAGCTGCAGCGAACGCAGCTTGTCCCGTGAGCGACTAATGGCCACGGACTCGTTCACCGGAAAGACGCCCATCATTTCGAACTGACGCAGCACGGCGGTGCCGTAGAAGGTGACCGAAGCGCCGATACGGGGAATCACGACATCGAAGTCGTCCAGAACTTCCCGGCGGTAGTGAATCTCGGGCTTGGCAGAGGTGATATTCATGTAGCAATGCAGACAGTCCACTACGCGCACTTCATGGCCTCGGTTGAGGCCTTCCTCTACCAGGCGTCGTGTGGAGTAGAGCGACTTGTTGCGCGAAAGCACGGCAATCTTCATGTGTTGCTCCCTGTAGCCGGTTCTCCGGCCAGATAAGAATATTCGGGCTGGACCAGGGCACGGCCGGCCATAGCCGTTCGCCCCAGCAGCATTCGAAATCGCATGGAATCGCGATTGGTCAGTGTCATCTCGACATTCCAGGGCGTCTCGCCAACGACCACCGGTGTGACAATCACCAATCGCTGTTCCCGATGGCCCCCGGAGTCGGAGACCATGCGCTCATCGAGTACCGGGGCATCGCACTCCACCACGGTGTGCATATCGTTCTGGTACGGATGGACCCAAAAGCGCACCCGACGCTCGTCGTCCTGGGTGTAAGGTTCCATCCGAAAGGTGTGCAGGCAAGAGGTGCGTGCTCCGGTATCGATCTTGGCCTTGATGCGGTCAATACCTAATTCCGGCAAGCCCAGCCATTCACGCCAGCCCAGCGCAATCAGGTTTTTACTGGCCGTAGTCGCGGTATCATTTTTCCTCATGAGTCACATCCTGTTATGGAACCTCTGATGGTCTATTGACGATTCTGGCCCGCCCTGAAAGCCGGAATCAAGGCGCGACTTCGCAGGAAGGCTGGTGGCCTTTCCAGAAGTCGCAACACGGAGTCCGGCTTTCAGGGCGGGCCCCTTCGGGCAAGGCTTGCAGAATCGCCCATAGACCTTAATCAGAGGTTCCCTTTCCATTAACCAGCTCTATTTGGAATGGCGCTGACTGGCTACCGGCATAGACACTGGTGTGTGGGAACGGAATCTCAATACTCTCCCGATCAAACGTTGTCTTAATGGCTTCCATCATTTCACTGCGACCTTCCAATACCCTCTCGGCCGGCACCCAGTAGGAAAACTGCAAGTCCACCGAGGACGGACCGAATGCGGTCATCTGCACAAAAGGCCTAGGCTCCTCCAGGCAAAAACTGTTGTTTTTCGCCAGTTCCAGCAGCAGTGTCTCCACCCGGCGGACATCTTCCCGGTAAGCAATGCCAATCGTCAGATCCAGGCGCCGTATCGGAAACCGCGAGCGATTAATCACCCGCGTCTTGATCAGCGTCTCGTTGGGTATCCGTACATACAGATTGTCGACGGTCCGCAGCTTGACGCTCAGCATGTCGATGCCGATAACCTCACCGATGGTCCCGTCCACCTCAATGAAGTTACCAATTTCAAAGGGCTTCTCCATAAGCAGAAACAGCCCGCTAATCATGTTGGATGCCGACGTTTGGGAGGCAAAGCCGATGGCTACGGTCAGTATACCCGCCGCCCCCAGCAACACGGTCGGATCGAATCCGGCTTCCCGTAGCGCGGCAATAATGAAAATGACGAAGACTGCATAGAACGCCAAACGGCGGAACATCGCCGTCACATGCCGAGACGAACGACTGCGGAGGAAACCGCTAAGACTGCGAGCAGCCAACGATGCCAACAGAAAGCCGATCGCCAGCAGAGCGACGACCCTGACCCAGGCACCCCAATTAATCGACGTCAGTTCGGCAACCAACGCCTGCCAGATATCCACGCTATGCCACTCCCTTTTAAATTAGCCGAAAATCCGGTCCAGTGCTTTGGTCAAAACGCCGCGATCGTTGCGCGTCCTTGAGGCTGCCAACATCTCGCATTCACCGGCTTCCGGCGGCGTTTTGCTGGCGACGCGCAGGCGCGCTTCGGCGATATCGGTTTCACAAACCACAGTGACTTTCGGCGTCCATAGCTGACGCCGGCTGTTGCGATACAGCGGCAGCACCGGCGTCGGCAGGCTGAAACGCTCCAATAACAATGGTTCAGGGCGCCGGTTACAAATCCGAACCGGACTGATGGCTCGCCACGGCCGTCTGGGTACGGCATCGAGTACCAACCGGGCATACGTTGGCGACGTGTAACACAGGTCGCCATCCATGGTGGACCGCCCGACCCAGGTTAACGACGGCTCAGCCAGCGGCATCTCCAGCAATTGGGTTTGCGTATGGCCAACGAGGATACGCATCCATACCAGCGAGGCGACATAAATCGTGCACTCCCGCCCAGCAGGAATCGTCAGGGGCTGGTAAGGCCGAATCATCGTCGGCCGGTCCGCCAGGGCGGGCATGAACATGACCGTATCGCCCTCGTCCGGACGCACGAACCGCATAGTATTGACCTCACTGGAAGGCAGTACATGACTGATGGATTGGCACCATTCAGTCTTGTCGGTTTCTCCTGCGTTACGCTCCCACCGAACCTGCCACTCGCTGTCCAGCAACGTAACCCAGAAGCGGGTTTCACTCAGTTCGTGTTTTTGAGTCTGGCCAGACTCGAGTTGATACGCATGATGCCAACGGCCAAATTCGTCCTGGACTTGATCCATGACTTCCTGTTACTGCCTATTTTCGGGATGGAAAACAAAGAGTGCCGGATGCTGCCGGCCCTCTGCAAGATACAGCGCATTACGTTGCCGGTAAGTACTGTGTTTAGTGCGAGCGACAGGCTGACTGCAAGCGCTGTTGTCTGTGAGCATCGTTGTCTGTGAGCACCGTCGTCTGTGAGCACTATTTAGACTGTAAGCAGCACAGACACAAGTAAGCATTAATCCGCATCGGGTACGGTGCAAAAAGCCAATAATTTCATTTCACTATAATCCAAAGCGACGGTTGCAGCGAATAACCGGCTAAATCACCCTGCAGCCCATCGAGGACACCTCATGCCCCAACTGATCTGGTTCCGCAATGATCTGCGTGTCGCCGACAACCCGGCCCTGGTCGCCGCCTGCAGCGAAGACGACACAGTGGAAGCCTGCTTTATCCTCACGCCCGGCCAATGGCAGGCGCACGATTGGTCGCCGTCCCGGGTCAATCTGGTCTTGAATCACGTGGAAGACCTGGGACGCAAACTGGCCACTCTGGGTATGCCCTTGCATATCCTGCAAGCCGATCGATTCAGTGACAGCCTCGACGTCCTGGAGAAGCTGACTCAGGAACGCAAGGTTAGTGCCGTCCATATCAATGAGGAGTATGGCGTCAACGAACGCCGGCGGGATAAAAGCGCTTACCAGCGCCTCGAGAAACACAACGTAGTCCTGCACAAGTACCGGGACCAGACTGTCGCGCCGGTGGGCACGGTCCTAACGCAGCAGGATCAGCCCTATTCGGTGTTCACGCCCTTTTCGCGCAGTTGGTGGGACTGGGTGGAGAAAGCAAATCCGCAAAGTCTGGCGATTCCCTCCCCCCAGGGACCCAAAATCAAAGCACCGGCGCGGGCGTCGACACCATCGCCCTTCGCCGAAGCGCCATCGCAGTGGGTCAGAACCGGCGAAGATGCGGCCCACGATGCTCTGAGTGACTTCCTCGACGAGCGAGCGGACCGGTATAAGGAAGACCGGGACTTCCCGTCGGTGAACGGCACCAGCCTGCTGTCGCCTTACCTGGCCAGCGGGATACTGTCCGGGCGGCAATGCTTGCAGGCAGGCCGGGAAGCCCTGCGCGACAACCCGGAAGCCACAGGCATTCGCACCTGGCTGAATGAAATCTGCTGGCGCGACTTTTACGTCAATATCCTTTATCACTATCCACGGGTGAGCATGCACCGGGCGTTCAAGCCCGAAACGGAAGATCTGACCTGGAACGATCCGGGCGATAGCCTGCAAGCCTGGAAAGACGGACGTACGGGCGTACCGTTGCTGGACGCCGCCATGCGTCAGCTCAACCAGACCGGGTGGATGCATAATCGCCTACGGATGGTGACAGCGATGTTTCTGTCGAAGAATCTGTTTCTCGACTGGCGTCTGGGCGAAGCCTACTTCATGCAAAACCTGGTGGACGGCTTTCTCGCCTCGAACAACGGCGGTTGGCAGTGGAGCGCCTCGACGGGGACCGATGCGGCGCCCTACTTCCGCGTTTTCAACCCGATGACCCAGAGTGAGCGCTTCGATCCACAGGGGGATTTCATTCGCCGCTATGTGCCCGAGTTACGCGATCTGGACAACAAGCGCATCCACAACCCGGCTGCCGGCGGCACCGTGCCCAAAGGCTATGTCCACCCTATTGTCGACCTCAAGGAAAGTCGCAAGGAGGCTATCGCCCGCTTTCAGGCCCTGAAGAAATAGGCCGAAGGTCAACCGCTCACACCATCAATATCCAGAACAACAGAACGGCGTTAAGCAGCAGCGAAACCACGGCGATGACTGGCCAGTTTTCCGTTGGCACCCGTTCCATCAACGGCGGGGCGTCGGATGGCAGCAGCTTCGGGTTAGGATGTTCCAGGTCGTGCAGGAATTCGGACAAGGCGGCGTAGCGGTCCCGGGGATTGAGCGCCACCGCTTTTTCCAGGCAGGCATCCAGCCACTTGGGCAAATCCGGATTCACTTCGCGGGCACTGCGGTAGCGCAGTCGCGAGCGCACGGACGGTTTGGGCTCCCGGCTATAGGGCAAACGCCCGGTAAGCAGCTCGTACGTCATGACGCCCAGGGAATAGCGGTCAGACGCCGGTGTCGCGCGGTCCCCTTCCAGGCATTCAGGTGCGGCATAGCGCGCCGTTCCGTGGTAGCCGTTATCCTCCCAGGGCACGTCGATCTGCTCGATACCGCGAATACGCACGGCGCCCAAATCGATGATTTTCACCGTGCCATCCCGGTCGATCACGACGTTTTCAGGCTTCAGATCCTGATGAATCATCTCCAGCCGATGCAGCGCCCGTACGCCCGCGACGATCTGGCGTACCAGGCGCCGCACATCCGCCGGCTCCGGTAGCGGATGGTCGTTCATCCACTCGCGCAGGGTCGGGCCGTCGACGAATTCGGTCAGGCAATAGAGGCACTGACGGTTTTCCGGCGGATCGAGGAATTTCACCACGTGAGGATTACTGACCCGGCGCGCGACCCAAGACTCAGTCATGAATCGATCAATATAGCCCGGATCGTCTACAAAATTGGGCGATGGCGTCTTCATCACGACCAGCGCCTCACCGTTATCCGGCGATGCCAGATACACCTGGGTTCGCCGGCTGGCATGAATTTCCCGGATAATCCGGTAACCGTCAAGCGACTGGCCCGGCTGCAGCGGCGGCGGGAAAGGCAGTGCACTCAGGCGCTCGTAATGGGATTCCAGGTCCTGCGCCGGCAGGTGGTCGACGGCCACGACCTGAGCGCTGAGGTTGTCCGGGCTGCCACTTTCCAGCGCGTGAGTGACCAGCCATTCGGCCGCAATCTCGGGGTCGTCAATTTGCGCGCCCTCGATTATCTCCGCGACGCTGAGATAGCCGTGTACCCCGTCGGTGGTAAGTATCAGCCGGTCGCCCGGTTCAAGTCCGGCCCGAGACACGTCAATCTCCACATTGATCTCTACACCCATGGCCCGGGCGAGGGCCTGACGATCAGCCCCGACCATCACATGATGATCCTGGGTCAACCGTTCCAGGTTGCCACTACGCAGCAGATAAACCCGGCTGTCTCCCACGTGGAAGACATAGGCCCGGTTATTCTTGATGACCAGTCCGCTGAAGGTGCATACCATGCCCTGAGCGCCGCCGTGGCGGGCCTGACCTTTGCCATGCAGCCAGCGGTTGAGGGCGCCGAGCACGCGGCTGGCCGAGGTTTCTACACTCCAGGAATCCGGCGTGCTGTAGTAATCGTGCAAAAAACCTTTGACGCAGGACTCGGCCGCCTCGCGACCGGCCTGGGAGGCGCTCACGCCATCGGCAATAACAACCGCCACGCCCTTGAGCGCCAGCGCCTCACCCTTGGGGTAACGCGCCCCCAGGCTGTCCTGGTTTTCCGGCTTGCGCCCGGCACTGCTGAACTGGCCCAGACGCAGGGAGAGGCGGCCGCTCATGGCACCTCGATCATCCGCACCGAACCGTCCGGCATCACTTCGCTGGTCTGCGGGCTGGGCTCATCCATAAAGACCGCAACCAACGCCAGAATCGCTAGTGCCACGCCACCCAGCACGAAGAAAAAGATTTCCGGCGACACCATCGCCAAAACCACCAGGAAGACGACCCCGCCTACGTTACCGTATGCACCGGCCATACCGGCGACCTGCCCCGTCAGGCGGCGCTTGACCAGCGGTACCGAGGCGTAGACGGCACCGCACCCGCCTTGCACAAAAACCGAGCAGAACAACACCAGCGCCACCGCCATCGGCAACGACCAACTGCTATCGATCTGCCCCATGCACAGGTACCCGATGCTAATACCGGCGAGCATCAACAGGGTGATCAGTTTGCGACCAAAACGGTCGGCCAGGTAGCCGCCACCCGGACGGCCAAACAGGTTCATCAAAGCAAAACTGCCACCGAGCATACCCGCCAGCACCGGCGATATAGCGAAGGTATCGAGAAAGTACAGCGGCAGCATGGACACCACCGCCAGTTCTGAGCCGAAGCTGGCCATATAGACCAGATTCAGCAACGCAACCTGCTTGAAGGAATAACGATCGAAAGCCGGCACGGGTTCGCGGAAGACATGACCGTTGACCTGCCAGATGCGTAATATCTGAAATGCGAACATCACCACGATAACCGCATAGATGACGCGTGTGGTCGCTGCCTCCAGCAGTCCCAGCTTTTGCGGACCCAATTGCCAGGCTATAAGCCCCATGGCCAGGAACAGCGGCAGGTTCATGATCACGTAGAGAACAAAATCCCCCTTACTGGTAACCTCCATTGCCCCGCCCTTTTTAGGCTTGAAGTAGGTGGATCCCTTGGGCGTATCGCTCACCCCCAGATAGAACACAGCCGAGTAGACGATGGCAATCACGCCCGTGGACCCCACGGCGTATCGCCAGCCGTCGTCCCCGCCAAAGAAAAGCCCCAGGGCCGGCAGGGAGAGGCCGGCGAATGCCGCACCAAAATTGCCCCAGCCGCCGTAGATGCCTTCGGCCAGACCCAACTCCCGAGCCGGAAACCATTCGCTGATCAGGCGGATACCCACGACGAAGCCCGCGCCCACAAAACCGAGCAGGAAGCGGCTCAGGGCCAACTGCTCGAAGGACTGGGCCAGTGAAAATCCGATACAGATCAAACCGGACAGGACAAGCACCAGCGCATAGACCCGCTTGGGGCCCAATGCGTCGACGAGCATCCCGATGAGAATGCGCGCCGGGATCGTCAATGCAACGTTCAGCAGCAGCAGTGTATTGACCTCGGATGTAGTAAGGCCGAACTGCTCGCGAATGGCGGCCATCAACGGCGCATGGTTGAACCACACCAGAAAGGTGATAAAGAAGGCGACCCAGCTGAAATGGAGAATCCGGAACCTGTCCCGGAACGAAAAGAACTGAAAGGAACGATCCGACATACACCTGCCTTGAACCAGAAGCGTGGATGACCTCGGGCAGACTGCCTTGCTGGTTGGAACGAGTGCTATTCGAAATCGCTTAAGCGAGAAAGCATCGGGTCGGGCGGCTGGCAGAACCAGGCTCGACGTCGCTCATTCCAGGGAATATTGCAGGCCTGTCGTAACAGATGATTGCAACACCCCTCAGCAGCGACGCCTTTGCCGGCAGCCTTTCCCGGAGTGGAAATACAAGGAAGGATAAGCAAACCACGTACCACCTGCCCTATTTCGGCGCAACAGCGGGTTTTGAAGGGTGTTTACGTGGATAGCACAGCTCATATTCGCACCAGGGACAGGCACCGATGCCCCGGCATGCGTCGTCGAAGTGCATTTCGGGGCAAGGTTAGCGAATAAAAGGTTAGCGAATAAGAAGAAGATCTAGCGCGAGCAGAGAACTGCCGTGGCGCAGAAGACGCATCACGGACACTGCCGGCCCAGCGACAGATCACTCACCGCAAATGGGGCAAGCCGGATCACGAGCCAGCTTCATTTCACGCCAGTCCATCCGCCAGGCATCGAGCAGCAGCAACCGGCCGGTCAAGGATTTGCCGATACCGGTGATAACCTTGATCGTCTCCATCGCCTGACAAGCGCCGATCAGCCCCACGAGGGGGCCAATGACACCAGCCTCCGAGCAACTCAGTTCCTCATTGCCCGTTTCCGGATAAAGACACTGGTAGCACGGGCCTTCTGTTTGCCGGGTATCGAACACGCTGACCTGGCCCTCTCCACGAATGGCAGCACCGGAAACCAGCGGTACGCCCGCCTTGACGCAGCCCCGGTTAATGGCGAACCGGGTGCTGAAGTTATCCGTGCAATCGACCACTACATCCGCCGCCTGTACCTGCTCGCTCAGCGCTTCACCGGCGAGCCGGCAGGTCAACGCTTCGACATGGATGTCAGGATTCATGGCACGCACCTGATCCGCCAGGCACTCCGCCTTGGCCTTGTCCAGATCCGACTGGCGAAAGGCCACCTGGCGCTGAAGGTTCGGCAGTTCGACCCGGTCGTCATCCGCAATCACCAAGCGGCCGACACCGGCGCCGCCCAAATACAAGGCCACCGGACAACCTAATCCACCGGCACCGACTATCAGCACCTGACTGCCCTTCAGGCTAAGCTGCCCCTGCACGTCCAGTTGCGGCAGGAGCAACTGGCGGCTGTAGCGCATCAACTCGTCGTCATTCAGCATCCGTCTCTCCCGTTTGCCTTTTCTTCCGCTGGCCTTCGGCCCAGGGTAAACCGATCGTTACGCCCGTAATCCTGGCGCGTTTCCACTGCGTGGAATCCGGCCTTGTTGAACAAGTGCCTTACTGGCTCCCCCTGCTCATAGCCGTGTTCAACCATCAACCATCCCCCGCCAGCCAGCCAATCCGGCGCTTGGGCGGCGATCTCGCGAATAGCATCCAGACCATCGACACCGGACACCAGCGCTGACGCCGGTTCGAAGCGCACATCGCCTTCCCCCAAATGACGATCATGCTCGGCGATGTAGGGGGGATTACTCACAATGAGATCGAAGCGGGAAGGCGTCAAATCCCGAAACCAATCACTCTTGCGGACCGTTACAGGCAGCGCGAGACGCTTCGCATTGCCCCGGGCCAGCAAGACGGCGTCTTCGACGGCATCCGTCGCAATAATCGCCCAATCCGGCCGTTCGCTGGCCAACGCCAGGGCAATGGCGCCAGTGCCGGTGCCCAGGTCGAGCACCCTTGCCGCAGCCGGGAGAGGCAGTTCGAGCGCGGCCTCGACCAAGCACTCGGTATCCGGACGCGGAATAAGGGTATGCTCACTGACCTGAAGCGAAAAACGCCAAAAACCCTGATGCTCGAGAAGATGCGCTACCGGACGGCCTGCAACGCGCTGCGCGACCAAGCGTTCGAAGGCGTCCATATCGCGCATATCGATAACGTGGTCCGGCCAGGTCCTGAACCACGTTGTCGTACGATCCAGCACAGCCGCCAACAGCAACTCGGCATCCAGCCTCGGGCTGTCTCCGCCAATCCTGGCCGCGGCATCGGCCAAGGCACCGACAACGGTCGAGCGGGTTTTATTCATCCGCCTGGCTGGCCAGCAGTTCGGCCTGACGCTCCTGCTGAAGCGGACCGATCACCGAAGATAGGTCGCCGGCGATCACCTCATCCAGCTTGTAAAGGGTCAGATTGATGCGGTGGTCGGTTACCCGGCCCTGGGGAAAATTATAGGTGCGGATGCGCTCGGAACGGTCGCCACTACCGACAAGACTCTTGCGCTGGGCCGCCTCGGATTGCTGCTGGCGCTCGGTCTCGGCGCTTTGCAGCTTGGCCATCAGCAGGCTCATGGCCTTGGCGCGGTTCTTGTGCTGGGAGCGTTCATCCTGGCACTCCACCACGATGCCCGTGGGCAAGTGGGTCAGGCGAATCGCGGAATCGGTCTTGTTGACGTGCTGACCGCCAGCGCCCGACGCGCGGAACGTGTCCACCCTCAGGTCCGACTTGCTGATCTCGATGGCTTCGGACTCATCCGCCTCCGGCATAACGGCGACGGTACAGGCGGAGGTATGGATACGCCCCTGGGATTCGGTTTCAGGCACGCGTTGCACCCGGTGCGCACCGGACTCGAATTTTAAAGCGCCATAGACTTGGTTTCCCGCCACCCGGGAAATGATTTCCTTGTAACCGCCATGTTCACCCGGACTCTCGCTGATCACTTCCACCCGCCAGCCACGGCTCTCGGCAAAACGGCTGTACATACGGAACAGATTGCCGGCAAACAGCGCGGCCTCGTCACCACCGGTACCCGCACGAATTTCCAGGAAGGCGTTTTTTCCGTCATCCGGGTCCTTCGGCATCATCAAACGCTGCAGTTCTTCGTCCAACGCCGCCTGCCGTTCGGAGGCAGCCTCCACCTCTTCCTCGGCCATAGCGCGCATATCGGCATCGCCGTCGCGCACCAGCTCCTGAGCCTCGGTCCTGTCCTCACCGGCTTTCAGGTAAGCCCGATAGCAATGCACGACCGGCTCAATCTCGGCGAATTCTTTGGACAACGCGCGAAAACGCTCCTGGTCGGCAATCACCGACTGGTCGCTGAGTAACGCGTTGACTTCCTCGAAGCGGTCATTGAGCCGATCGAGTTTGTTCTTGATCGAAGATTTCATGCAGTTTCCAGGTCAGCGGACCGGCCCCATTGCCGGGCGTGCGGTCCGAAATTAGGCAGCGTGTTCAGGCGTTGGCTTTGTAATGTTGTTAAGAGTCATGATACTGAGGCTTATGATACCGCGAGCTGGGGGCTTCGCGATCGGTTTCCATCTCGTTCGCTGGCGCGTCCGATGTGTCGGCCGGCGCCGGTTTTGCCGTCTCGGCCGGGGCCAGCTGATGCAGCTCCCGCAGCCAGTGCGTTACCTCGGTCCGGCCCTCGGCAGTCGCCTTGCGCACCTGCACCGACGGTTCGTGCAACAGTTTGTTGGTCAGACCACGCCCGAGACTGCGCAGCAGTGTCTCAGGATCACCGCCATTGCGCAGCATCTTCAGCGCTCGCTCGACTTCCTGGTCGCGCAGCTGCTCGGCGCGGTATCGATACTGCTTGAGCGTGGAAACCGCATCCAACGCGCGCAACTGATAGAGAAAATCCTCGGCACCTGACTCGATTAAATGCTCGGCTTCTCGGGCAGCCCCTTCACGGGAGCGGATATTTTCTTCGATCACGTGGCGCAAATCGTCCACGGTATAGAGATAGACATCGTCAAGCTGGGCAACCTCCGGCTCGATATCGCGGGGGACCGCGATATCCACCATAAAATAGGGCCGATGCTTGCGCTTTTTGAGCGCGCGCTCCACAGCGCCCTTGCCCAAAACCGGAAGCTGACTGGCCGTTGAAGCAATAACGATATCCACGCCGGCCAAATGCTCGGAAATATCCGACAGCAAAATGCCATGACCGTTGTATTCCCGGGCCAGGCTCTCGGCGCGCTCCAGGGTGCGATTGGCGACGATAATATCCGGCACCCCGGCGTCCCGTAGGTGACGGGCCACCAGTTCGATGGTACGACCGGCGCCAATCAGTAGCGCCTTGTTGCGACGCAGGTCAGCAAAGATGTGGCGCGCCATGCTCACCGCGGCGTAAGCCACGGATACGGGGTTCTCGCCGATAGCCGTTTCAGTCCGGACCCGCTTGGCCACCGAAAAACTCTGCTCAAACAACCGTGATAGCAACGAACCGCTGGCACCGTACGAGCGCGAGATGGCATAGGCCTCCTTGAGCTGACCCAAAATCTGCGGCTCTCCCAACACCATGGAATCCAGCCCCGCCGCCACGCGCATGATATGACGCACGGCCTCTTCGTTAACGTGGATATAGAAGGCTTCGGCAAGCTCGGCGACATCCAGCCCGTGGAAGCCGGCCAGCCATTGCAGCACGGTTTCAGAGCATTCGTCTTCGGCGGCGAGATAGAGTTCGGTGCGGTTACAGGTCGAGAGAATAGCGGCTTCTTTGACGCCAGCCGCGACCTTCAAGGCAGAGAAAGCCTCCCCCATATGCTCGGGGGTGAACGCAACGCGTTCGCGCAATTCCAGCGGCGCGGTACGATGATTGATACCCAGCGTCAATAAAGCCATGAACCCGAAGACAACCTGTTTGAGGGAGGTACGTATACTGCCATTCTAGCGATGGCGCAGATCGGGTGCCACCCGAGAGCGATCCGTATTAATGCCAATCCACCCTGTATCGGCGACAACCCACTATGGGCGGCGATAGAACGACTATGGGCGAGGACAGTACGACCCGACACAATTTCTGCCGCAACCCTTTGTCGCAGCCCTTTGTCGCAACCCCCTGTCAGGTATGAGCAAACGGTCATTGGGCAAGCCTGGGAGCTTGTGCCATTATAGGTTCGCGAACGTTGGAGCCTGTTCGAGTTTCGCTGAGTAGCCGGGCCAAATTATGGCTAGCCCGGCTCGCATAAAAAGGGCTTTCACCTTCGATTTTGGCGCTGGATCGTCGTGCCACGAGGGCGTTCACCCAGAAACTGCGTTTGAGGCCGAATACGACTCTGTGTATTAAACACGCCTGTATATTGGACACGTCTGACTATTGAACGCGACTCTGTATATATGGAAGCCACACAGAACGATGAACTCGACGCAGGCCTCCCCAAGCCAATGGCCATTGGACGCATCATGAAACCTGTTTTTTCTGCTGTTACTGTTCTATTGGGCCTGGGACTGGCGGGCTGCGCCCACCTCTCGGATTCGGATCAAGCGGGCGGAGCCGCCGAGCAGACGGCCCAAGCCCAGGAGGCGCCTCAGACTGCGCCCGCCGAAGCGCCCATCAACTACGCCGATTTCGATCAGGAAACCCTCTACAGCCTGCTGGCCGCGGAAGTAGCCGCCCAGCGCGGGCGCTACGACGTGACTCTGGTCAACTATGTCGAAGCCGCCAGGTCGTCGCGGGATATCGGCGTGATCAAGCGGGCCATGCGTATCGCTCAGTCCCTGAACGGCGACAACGCCCAACTTCAGCTCGCCAACCTATGGCTGGAGATAGAGCCCGACAATCTGGAAGCCCATCGTATTGCCGCTATCCAGTACGTGCGCCAGAAGGATTTCGATCTCGCGCTATATCACATGGAAAAAATCCTCGCCCAGGGTCAGGACGCCGACTTCGACGACCTGGCCGCCCTGTCGGCGCGTCTTCCCGCAGAGGACCAGCAGCAACTACTCAAGCTCTACCGCGACCTGGCCGAACGCCACCCCGACAACCGGGAAATACGTTACGGCATCGCGCTGCTGCTCAAGGCCAGCGGTGATCCGCAGGCCGCCATGGAACAGCTCGAGCCGCTGATCGACGAGTCCGAACAGCCCCCATTCCAGCCGGCAATCGTGCTGCGCGGCGATCTGCTTTACCAGACCGGCCAGCAGCAGGAAGCGCTGGACTACTTGCGCTATCAATCCCGCCGCTTTCCGGACAACCGCAAGCTGGGCACCCTCTACGGACGTATGCTGATTGAAGAAAAGCAGATGCAGGCCGCAGAAGACCAGTTCCAGTCACTCAAGGAGCGCTTTCCCGACGTACCCGGTCTGAAGCTGTCTTACGCCCTGGTCGCACTGGAGAACGGCAGCACCGACGCTGCGGAACAGAACCTTACCGAGCTGGTGGAAGAAGGGCACCACGTAGACGAGGCCCACTATTATTTGGGTCGACTGGATGACGAAGCGGAACGGCCCGAGCAAGCCATTGCACACTACACCCAGGTTACCGAAGGCAGCCACTTTCTACCTTCGCTGTCCCGGGCCACTTATCTGCGCGGCGCCACCGGCGATCTGGATGGGGCCTTGATGGATCTGCGGACCCTGCGCCAGCAAATACCCGATCTGACAGAAAACTTATGGCTCATCGAGGTCAACACCCTGCTTGATCTTGACCAGAAGGCCGATGCCTTGGGAGCAGCGACGGAAGCCCTACAGGACTATCCCGATAACGCCCGTATCCGCTATACCCGGGCCATGCTGTTCGACGAAATGGGCCGCGTTCAGGAAGCCGAGGCGGACCTGCGCCAGATTATCGAAAACCAGCCGGACAACGCCGTCGCGCTCAACGCCCTCGGTTATATCCTGACGGAAAAAACCGACCGCCTGCAGGAAGCCAGCGCATTGCTGGAAAAGGCCCACAGCCTTGACCCGGAGAATCCTGCCATTCTCGATAGCGTCGGCTGGGTCCACTACAAACTGGGCAATATGGCTCAGGCGCTGGACTATCTGCGCCAGGCCTACGACGCGTTCCCCGATCCGGAGGTGGCAGCCCATTATGGCGAGGCACTCTATGTCAACGGCGAGGAAGATCAGGCGCGTGTCATCTGGCGCCGGACGTTGGACGAACACCCGGACGACACGCTGATACCCGCCACGATGGAACGCCTGGGCGTGGAGCAGGACCTTTGATTGCATTACCTAGCGGAGCACTCAGGCACGCGTTTACGCTTATCGTGACGCTGACCCTGGCCGCCTGCGCCAGCGTGCCTCAGGACCCATTGCCGGAGGGGCTGACTAGCCAGCCTCCGGCCGATTGGGGCGAACGCGCCGAAGCCTTGGCGCAACTCACCCACTGGGAACTGCAGGGCAAGCTTGCCGTCCGCCAGCCGGACGATAGCGGGTCCGCCGTTATCAACCAATGGCGTCAGATGGACGAGCAGTATCACCTGTTGCTCTCATCAGCGTTCCTGGGCATGGGCAGAACGGAACTGCAGGGCATGCCCGGCTACCTGACCCTCACTCTCCCCGACGGCGAGACCTATCGCTCGAGCGACCCTCAGGCCTTGATCAAGGCGGCCACCGGCTGGCAATTTCCGCTGGACAGCCTGACCTGGTGGATACGCGGCCTGCCTGCGCCTGAGGGTAATTTCGAGCTACTATTCGACGACAGCGGGGCGCTAGCCGCCATACGGCAACAGGGCTGGGATATCCGTATCGACCGCCGCGAACCCTTCATCGAGGGCTATCCAGCACTACCTGCACGCCTTACCGCACTCAAGGGCGAGCGACGCATTCGCATGGTGATCACGCGCTGGCAGGAAGTGGGAGCCCAGCCGTGACCTTTGCGCTGCCTGCGCCGGCCAAGCTCAACCTGTTCCTTCACATTACCGGCCGTCGCAGCGATGGCTATCATGAGCTACAGACGCTGTTCCAGTTCCTGGACTACGGCGACGATCTCCAGTTCGAACCCACCACCGAGCCTGGAGAAATCCGGCTTGAGCCGGCGCTCCCCAGCGTTCCGAGCGAGAACAATCTGATCGTACGCGCCGCACGCCTACTTCAGGAAGAATCAGATCGTCTCCTGGCCGGCGTCAGAATCACCCTCAACAAGCGCCTGCCCATGGGCGGCGGCCTCGGTGGCGGCAGTTCCGACGCGGCCACAGCGCTGCTCGGGCTGAATCGTCTATGGGCGCTTGGCCTCTCGATCGACCGATTGGCCGCCCTCGGTCTGAAGCTCGGCGCCGACGTCCCGGTATTCGTACGCGGGTTTGCAGCCTTTGCCGAGGGTGTCGGTGAGATTCTCACGCCCGTTGATCCGCCGGAAGATTGGTTCGTGGTGCTCAAACCTGACTGCGAAATAAACACGGGACTGATTTTTTCGCAGGAAGGGTTGACAAGGGATACCCCGAGAATCAAAATAGCGCCCGCTTTTGAGGGAGACGCCTCGAGGTACCGAAACGACTGCGAGGATATAGTTTGCACACTGTATCCAGAGGTCAGAAAAAGCCTGGACTGGCTTTCACAATTCGGACCTGCAAGATTAACCGGAACCGGGGCTTGCATATTTGGACGTTTCCCAACAGAATCCAAAGCCCTTGAAGTTTGGGCAAGCAAACCCTCCGGCATCAACGGGTTCGTCACAAGAGGGGTGAATCGCTCACCGCTTCACACAAAGCTGACAGAGCTGGAATGATGCCAAAAAAGCACGATACTGGGGTGTCGCCAAGTGGTAAGGCAACGGGTTTTGATCCCGTCATGCGCAGGTTCGAATCCTGCCACCCCAGCCACCTTTCTCCCGCTTCTTCTGAACTTATTGCTGAAACTGAGAAGGACTCCGTCGTGTCCAAATTAATGATTTTCGCCGGCAACGCCCACCCGGAACTCGCCCAGAGAATTGCCCAGAAGCTTCACATCCCGATAGGCGAGGCTACCGTCGGTAAGTTCAGCGATGGCGAAACTACCGTAGAAATCAACGAGAACGTCCGCGGCCACGATGTCTTCATCATCCAGCCGACCTGCTACCCGACCAACGACAACTTGATGGAACTGATCGTGATGGCCGACGCCCTGCGCCGCGCCTCCGCCACACGTATCACCGCCGTTATCCCCTACTACGGCTATGCCCGCCAGGATCGACGCGTTCGCTCCACCCGGGTATCCATCAGCGCCAAGGTCGTGGCGGACATGATCACCAGCATCGGCATCGACCGCGTACTCACCGTCGACCTTCACGCCGACCAGATCCAGGGTTTCTTCGATATCCCGGTGGATAACATCTACGCCACACCGGTACTGCTCGACGATATCGAGCGCCAGCGTTTTGAAAACTTTATCGTAGTATCACCCGACGTTGGCGGTGTCGTCCGCGCCCGCGCCGTCGCCAAGCGACTGAACGACGCCGACCTGGCCATCATCGACAAACGTCGCCCGAAAGCCAACGTTTCCCAGGTCATGCACATCATCGGTGATGTCACCGACAAAACCTGCATCCTGGTGGACGATATCGTCGACACCGCAGGCACCTTGTGCAAGGCGGCCAACGCTCTGAAAGAACACGGTGCATCCCGCGTCGTCGCCTACATCACCCATCCGGTGCTCTCCGGCCCGGCGATCGAGAACATCAACTCTTCGCAGCTGGATGAACTGGTGGTTTGTGACACCATTCCGCTGGGTGACAAAGCTGCCAACTGTGATAGAATTCGCCCCCTCGGAATGGAAGGACTTCTCGCAGAATCGATCCGTCGTGTCAGTAACGAGGAATCGATCAGCGCGATGTTCGAATAAGCTTTTCATTTCGCTAAGAAATAATAAACACGGAGCCTCGAAGGGCTCCGTGTTTGTTTAACACCCGGGAAAAACGGTGCCTCTCCGGTTGCTGTTTCCCGGGACATTTGAAACCACCGCACTGTAACTTGGTCGCGAGGCAGTGCAGGTGTTTATCGAGGTAATGATCATGGCCCAAGAATTTGTTCTCGAAGCATTCCTTCGCGATGACCAGGGGAAAGGTGCGAGCCGCCGCCTGCGTCGCGAAGAGCGCAAAATGCCTGCTGTCGTCTATGGCGGCACCAAGGATGCGCAATCCATCTCCCTTTGGCACAACGACCTGAAGAAAGCGCTGGAAAACGAAGCGTTTTTCTCTCACGTCCTGACCCTGAACGTCGATGGCAAGAAAGAAAGCGTTATCCTGAAGGATCTGCAGCGCCATCCGTACAAGCCGCTCCTGACCCACGCTGACTTCCAGCGCGTCGACAAGGATCACGAGATCCACGTCAACGTTCCGCTGCACTTCCTCAACGAAGCCGCTGCACCTGCTATCAAGCTGCAGGGTGGCGCGGTCAACCACCAGTTGAACGAAGTGGAAGTAATCTGTCTGCCACAGAACCTGCCGGAGTTCATTGAAGTCGACATGATGGACATCGAGATGGACCAGACTCTGCACTTGAGCGATCTGAAGCTGCCGAAAGGCGTCAAGGTTGCCGCTCTGATTCAGGGTGAAGACTACGACCAGGCCGTTGTATCCGTTCACCTGCCGAAAGGCACCAAGGCTGACGAAGCCGAGGATGCCGAAGGTGAAGAAGGCGAAGAGAAGGAGTAATCCTCTCTCGAAGGACGACGGCACATGGCACAGTCAATCGTCATGCTGGTGGGACTGGGTAATCCGGGCTCGGATTACGAGAACACCCGCCATAACGCCGGCGCCCTGTTTGTCGAGGCTCTGGCCCGCTATGCGGGTCAGAGCCTACGACCTGAAAAGAAATACCTTGGGCTCTATGCCCGCATCCAATGGCAGGATTTCGACCTGCACCTGTTGAACCCCACCACCTTCATGAACCGCAGCGGCCAATCCGTCAAGGCGCTCGCGGATTTCTTCAAGATCAACCCTGAACAGATCCTGGTCGCTCATGACGAGCTCGACCTCTCCCCCGGCACCGCTAAGCTCAAACGCGGCGGCGGTCATGGCGGGCACAACGGTCTACGGGACATCATCGCCCACTTGGGCACCAACGACTTCCATCGCCTACGTATCGGCATCGGCCATCCCGGCGACAGCCGACAGGTAACCGGCTACGTGCTCAGTCGCCTGACCAAGGCGGACTCGGCGCATCTGGATAACATCAGCGCGGAAATCATGCGTGTGCTGCCCGACGCCCTGAACGGCGAACTGCCCCGGGCGATGAATGCATTGCATAGTGTGCGCCCTGAGGTCTGATCCTCGCCTCCTTATCCTCGCACCCGTACCGCCACATCGGTATAATTCCCGCTCTTTCGATCATTCCCAAATTTTCGCATCCAGCAGAGGCTTTACATGGGTTTCAACTGCGGCATCGTCGGCCTTCCCAACGTCGGCAAATCCACCCTGTTCAACGCACTGACCAAAGCCGGGATCGGGGCCGAAAACTTCCCCTTCTGCACCATCGAACCTAACGCGGGCGTCGTGGGCATGCCGGACCCGCGTTTGAACAAGCTGGCCGAGATCGTAAAGCCTCAGAAAGTTATTCCCACCACCATGGAGTTCGTCGACATTGCCGGCTTGGTCGCCGGCGCATCCAAGGGTGAAGGCCTCGGCAACCAGTTCCTGGCCAACATCCGCCAGACGGACGCCATCGCCCAGGTGGTGCGCTGTTTTGAAGACGATAACGTTATCCACGTCTCCAACAAGGTCGATCCCGCATCCGATATTGAGGTTATTAACACCGAACTGGCGCTGGCCGACCTGGAAACCGTGGAAAAGGGCATCAAGCGAGTCGAGCGTATCGCCAAGAGCGGCGACAAGACCGCCAAGGCGCAACTGGACGTGTTCCAGACCCTGCTGCCGGTGCTGAACGAAGGCAAGCCCGTCCGCAGCATGAACCTGGATGCGGAGAAGATGGCGCTGATTCGCGAGCTGTGCCTGCTGACCGTCAAGCCGACGATGTACATCGCCAACGTCAACGAGGACGGTTTCGAAAACAACCCGCATCTGGACAAGGTCCGCGAAATAGCGGCTGAAGAAAATGCCGTAGTGGTGCCCATCTGCAACAAGATGGAAGCCGAGATCGCCGAACTGGAAGACGACGAGAAATCCGTCTTCCTGGAAGAAATGGGGATGGAAGAAGCGGGTCTGGACCGGGTGATCCGAGCCGGTTACAAACTGCTGGGCCTGCAGACCTACTTCACCGCCGGGGTCAAGGAAGTACGCGCCTGGACCGTACGTATCGGCGCCACCGCGCCCCAGGCAGCGGGCGTGATCCACACCGATTTCGAGAAAGGCTTTATTCGTGCCGAAGTGGTTAGCTATGAGGATTTTGTTGCTCACAACGGCGAACAAGGCGCCAAGGATGCCGGCCGCTGGCGTCTGGAAGGCAAGGAATACATCGTGCAGGATGGCGATGTGATTCACTTCCGCTTCAACGTCTAAACCGGTACGGGGACATCCATGACGGCCCCGCTCCCCGCCTGTTGCAGCGCACTGGACGACCAGTGGCCCTGGCCCCAGCCGCTGCCTGACCTGAAGCTGATTGCACTCAACTACGATGCCGCTGCGCTGAGGGACGACGACTTCCTGCGCTGCGGCATCGAAGCTCCTGCGTCCGTTCAGCGTGCCGTACCCAAACGCAAGACCGAATTCCTGGCCGGACGCCTCTGCGCCAGGGAAGCTCTGTTCCGGGCCATAGGCGTTACCGTCGCCCCCACCACCGGCGAAGACCGCGCCCCCCAGTGGCCCAGGGACTGCGTAGGCTCCATCACGCACAGTAACGGCTGGGCGGCGGCCGTGGTTGGACGCAAAACGCACTACGCAGGCGTGGGGCTGGACGTCGAAATGACCATGCCGGACGAGCGCGCCCTGAAACTCGCCCCCCAAATCCTGACGCTGAACGAGCGGGACCGTTTTGCCACAACGATGGCCAGGGCGCCCGGCGAGTTCCTCACCCTGGCATTTTCCCTCAAAGAGAGCCTGTTCAAGGCCCTCTACCCCCTCACCCGCAAGCGCTTCTACTTCGAACATGCCGAGTTGGTGGCATGGCAGCCGGAGGGCTCTGCCCGTCTACGCCTGCTGACCGACCTCTCCGACGATTGGCGTTCCGGTCAGGAACTGGCCGCCCATTTCTTGAACCGGGATAACCGGATTCTCAGTCTGATTGCCATCAATGCCTGACTAGATATCGAGAGGGGTTGACAACTTTCACGAAAATCCAGAGAATACGCGCCTCGTTGAGAGCGCTAAGCTCAAAAACGAGACGGCAAGGTAGCTCAGCTGGTTAGAGCACAGCACTCATAATGCTGGGGTCGGCGGTTCGATTCCGCCCCTTGCTACCAGAATTGCAATAAAAAAGGACCCTCGTGCAAGCGTGGGTCCTTTTTTATTGCTCAAGCCCTCATAAGAAGAGCGGAAGTGAACCGACGACGGCGGGCCGGAGGCCCGAGTAACCCGCGCCGTCTCACACACTCGAGTTACCTTCTTGCTCGCGGTAAAACTACGGATGCCCTTCTCTGTTCAGGTAAGCTAAAAATACCCCTTCAACCAATTGAGGACGACCTCTCCCACCCTGGGCAGTAAATCGCGGGACGACCCGCCCTAACGGAGAAACATCATGCGCACAAAGCGTGATCGAATCCGGCAGGCCGTCAGCTTTGAAGTTATTGGCCTTATCCTTGTTATCCCGCTGGCTTCCCTCGCCTTCCAGATGCCTGCCGAAGATACCGGCGTACTGGCCGTGATCGGCGCCTCCATGGCGACGGGCTGGAACTACCTCTACAACCTGCTGTTCGACCATGGCCTGAAGCGCTGGCGCGGCACCACCAAGAAAACCTGGCCTCTGCGTGTGGTTCATGCGCTCTGTTTTGAGATGGGCTTGGCGCTGGCATTCCTGCCAGTGGTGGCCTGGTGGCTTGGAATCGGGCTCATCGAAGCACTGGTGATGGATGTGGCGTTTGTGCTGTTCTATTTGGTTTATGCGTTTGTGTTTACGTGGGCTTATGACTCGGTGTTTCCGGATGAGGATGCTCGGGAGGCGGGTAGCCAGGAGAGTTTGAGCTCGATCTACAAATGAAGCCCTGATGCGCCAATTTAAGATCAGCAAGGAACAGAATGTTACTGCGCCAGCGGGCGCTTCCGCACATGGAATGCCGCCCGGTAGTTTCCGAATCGGAAACTCGACAACGAAGCACAATATGGCCATGCTTTCGTCGGTATAACGAGTCGTCAAAGATTCAGAGCAAAAAGACTTTAGTTACAGTCTTTAACATTTTCCAAACCGGCGTAAGCAGCCTAAAATTCCGGCCAAACATTGAATTTTGACCAAGCGAATACCAAAATAACTGTATATATATACAGAAAGGATTTCTACCATGGCGACGCAAACAGGGATTGAGTGGACCGAACAAACATGGAACCCGGTAACCGGCTGCACCAAAGTGTCACCTGGTTGCAAACACTGCTATGCCGAAACCATGGCGAAGAGGCTGCAAGCCATGGGCGCCAACGGTTATGAGAACGGTTTCGCGGTGTCGTTACACCCGGAGAGACTTGGACAGCCGTTACAACGATCCAAGCCGACCACCTATTTCGTCAACTCTATGAGTGACCTCTTTCATGAGGAAGTTCCGTTCTCGTACATCGACTCAGTGATGAGCGTGATTGAACGCTGCCCGCAGCACGTATTCCAAATCCTAACCAAGCGAGCAGAGCGCATGGTGGACTACTCAAGGGGGAGGGGCATCCCGGCGAATGCCTGGATGGGCGTTTCTGTCGAGGATAAAAAGTACGGCCTCCCTCGGGTCGATTTGCTCAGACAGGTATCCTCAGAGACACGCTTTCTCTCAGTCGAGCCACTGCTCGAGGATCTGGGAAGAATCAACCTAGATAGCATTCACTGGGTGATTGTTGGGGGGGAATCCGGGGCGAAGGCAAGACCAATGAAAGCCGAGTGGGCCTTGAGCGTAAGAGATCAATGCCTCAAGGCCGGAGTGCCTTTCTTTTTTAAGCAGTGGGGAAACTGGGGGGCTGATGGCGTTCGCCGCTCGAAGAAGAAAAACGGCCGGGAGTTGTCCGGCCGCAATTGGGATATGATTCCTACTGTTCAGTTACGATAAAACGACGGGGAGATTTGCAGCAGGCGTCCCCTAACCTGATTCTACCACCATTGACCACCAACAAACCGTCCTTACGAAGCTGGTCAACAACCGGCCTCGCATGCTCTGTAGGACGAAAGCCGCTATATATCGAGAACTCGTGAACAGCTTTATCGCTTCCGAGTCTGCCAGAAAGAATGGCGTCTCGGAGCTCCTCCTGGAACAGCTCTACCTTTTTTGGTGCCCGATCATCACCCAGCATATCCAGTTGGTGGCTATCATCAATGAGCCGATCGTCATCTATATCGAAGTCGGCTTCTCCCCGATCAGTATCAATCTTCCAGGCGACATTCAAAAATTTCCGCATTCCCGCAATGTGGCTAGTACCAAAGATAATGCCGTGAACGTTCGCTCCTTTCTTCATCGAAAATGGAGCTAAATGGTACTCACGTCCATTAGGTACCAGTGACTGATAATAGTCCTTAACCTTTCGATGAACGTGTTCAGCTTTAGTATCCTTCAGGTGATCGCCAATGCCTTGATGGTATTTTTTTATATTCTCATGATCTGAAAAGCGGTTAAGAGTCCATGAGCTAATGAAAAATATTAAATCGGTCGCCTTCAAAGCAACCAGCTTTTGGAAGATATCTGGGGTTATGTATTTCACACCGAATTGATCAGCAAATATAAGCGCAGGAATTTTACCTAGCCGAGCCTGGTTGGCATTGAGCGCATCTCGGAAATCCATTTCGTGAATTTCAATCGAAGTATTTGATGGCCACTCAGATCTGTTCGAGAATAACGATCTTAAAGAAGCAACCCGACCTTTTTCGATATCACTGAGCCATAATCTGATTCTTTGCCCTGATGCAGCAAGTCGATCTGCATATTTAGCGATAACTTCATAGGCAACCATAGGACTGCCTGGGACACCTTCTCCATCCACTCCTGGACCTGCGAAGAAATCATATATATCAATTTCCTTCGGTGCTCTTTCTCCGAACGAAGAAGCAACCCAAACACCTAAAAATTCTGTTAAATAACTTTCGTACAAGCCGAGCTTGATACTCGTCTTATCATCGAATCCACGTTCAAAAAAATTGTTATTAGGCACAAAGCACCTTCCCTGATGAAGTCCTTTTTATATCTATAGTACACTAATACTGTCTCAACAAGAGCTCAGGACCATCCACTGTACTTATTATATCGCTCAAGCTGCCTCAAATAGGTGTACTCTTGAACAGACGACCAGATAGTATGTCAGCTCACTCTAGCAAGGCGAAGAATACCCAGTCTCGCTCGAATAACCAACGTTGACAACCGCTGCGTAATCAGCACCGAACCCGACAGATAAACAAAAGGGGGAGGTAGTTAATGAAACGTTAATTGATGAGGCGTCACGAAACCAATGATTCATTGCCTCCCTTAAAACGCCGACATATAAATAGCCCGCTTAAAATTCGCAGCAACCTGCACTCGACAGGCCATGCCATCAAACTGTAGGCGCCTATCCTCAAGTGCCCTGGAAACCTTGTCGAGATTCTGCCTCAACCAACCTCGCGCGAAGACTTTGGCGCCGCCTACTAGGCCCGTAACCAATGATTTCATGCGCTCGTTGCACTTGATCAACTCTTCCATCGCTTGTTCAACGAGTTCTGCAGTTTCTTCCGTGAACTGATCCTTGAGCGCGGCAAACTGACTATGTTCGCCGTCAAACAAAATCTCGATAACGGTTAGCAGATTGTCCTTTTCCGTTGATAGCATGTCACTTGCTCCCGATTCCTTTCAGGATGTCGTCGACGATTTCGTCCCAGGTAAAGCCGTCCACAACGATATGACTGTAGAGATTGGGCTTGTCCGGCGAGACCAGCATCAGATTTGTTTTCGATAGGCTATACGCGATATAGACCGTGGTATCGCCTAACACCATTTTGCCGATCTTCTTCTCGTCCCTCGGTTCAAGAACGATACGGCTGATCCCTCGAATATCTTCCTTGAGCTCAGCGTCGCCGACGGCTGCTGTGTCTTCTTCGAAAATGTATTCCGGCAGTTTGCCTAGCGGAATACTAGGGTTCCCCCATTCGTCCGGAGTGACCACGCTGGCGTAAATTCCTTTGGTCGGGGTGTAATTGATGATCTCGCCGTTGTCGCCGAGGAACAGTGTGTTGGCAAGGGATTGCAGCGGAAGGCGTATTGGGTGGGCGGTAGCGTTGATGGTGATCGTCGGTGTTTCGGCTCGGGGTTCGACAGGCTCGAATTGGTTCAGCTCCGCTGCCAAGGCATCAGCTTTAGGCAGAGCGAAGAGCATTGCAGCCAGGATGCCGGCTGCGAATATATGCGTCATTATGAGTGCTTCCATTCACGTTGATTTGGGTGAGCAGACCTCTTCCCTGGCCGCGTTCGAAGCCTAACCTGCCCCTCGCATCGTGTCAAAGCAGCTATTGGTGCGATTCACTTCGCTCGCCAGCACCTTACGCGGTTTTTCTATCTAAGTCCGACCTGCTCGTTTAAGCCGTCTGGCTTTCAAGCGCCGCCAGTAAACTTGCAAGCGCGGCTTCACCCTGCTGCTCGCCAAACTCGGCACCGAGCTGGGTTTGGGCGAAGACGAGAAAACGGTGGGCGGCCGGTGGCAGGCGCCGTTGCCGGCGAACGACGAACTGCCATTGGCTCTCTAGCGGGAAGCCGTCGACGGGTAGTTCCACGACGCCAGATGTGGAGTCCAGCAAGACGTGCCGGGAAAGCACGGCCAGCCCCATTCCCGAGGCGACGGCGACTCGGATGGCCTCGTTGCTGGCGATCTGCTGCGTCGATTCCAGGGTGATGCCCCGACGCTGCAACCATACATCGAACAGGTGGCGCGTGGCGGAACCGTGCTCGCGCAGCAGGAAGCGTTCGCGCTTGAGCTCGTGTAGCGACAACGCCTGGCCGGTAGCCCAAGGCGAATCTTGCGGCGCGATGACGACGAGCGGGTTGCTCAGGAACGGCACGGCGAGCGTCTCCTCTCCTGCAGGCGGGTGGCTGAAGACGTAGAGATCATCCTCATGCCGTTCGAAACGATCCAGCAGCTGCTGCCGGTTACCCACCTCCACAGTGACGTCTATCTGCGGATGCGCCTTGCTGAAGGGGCCCAGTAGGCGCGGCAACACGTATTGCGCGGTACTGACCAGGCCGATGCTGAAGTGACCCCGCTCGCCGCTGCGATACTCGTCCAAATACTGGCTGAAGACATCCACGCGGCTCAGGAGATCCTGACTGAGTTGATACAAAGCTTTCCCCACATCCGTGGGGACGAGGACACCGCCCTCGGTACTGATCAGTGGCTCACCCACGATTTCCCGCAGGCGTTTGAGCTGCTGCGACACCGTCGGTTGCGTGAGGTGAAGGCGCGCCGCCGTTGCCGTGATCGATCCGGATTGGATGACGTCGGCATAAACCTGGAGCAGGCGAAAGGTGAGCTGTCGTGTTTTCATAAAAGCAGTATAGCCAATTATCTATTTCTCTAAATATTTTATTTATTTTTATCAATTATGGCGACGGGCTACAGTGGCGCGGTTATTAATTACGCGAGGAAGTCAGTTATGCCGGATATTGTCGTCATGTTTTTTTTGCTGGGTCTGGTCGCCGGCGTCGTTCGGTCTGACCTGACCATTCCCAAGGCAGCCTACGATATTCTGAGCCTGCTGTTGATGCTGACCATCGGACTCAAAGGGGGTATGGCGCTACACGGTGCGCTGAGCGGCCAACTCCTTATCGAACTGCTGGGCGTCACCTTGCTGGGCGTTCTCATTCCGCTGCTGGTCTTCCCTACCGTGCGTTTTCTCGTGCGGCTGTCGTTGGCCGACAGCGCCAGCCTGGCGGCCCATTATGGCTCCGTCAGCGCCGGGACATTCGCCGTCGCTCTGGCATATACTGAAGCTCACGAGCTTGTCACCGGCGGCCAAGTCACCCTTTACCTTGTCTTACTCGAGTTGCCGGCCATCCTACTGGGCCTCATGCTCTACCGTCACTTCAGCCGAGATGCCGAAGCCGGCCAACCGACCGGTTTGTGGCATGAAACTCTAACCAATCGCGGGGTTATTCTGCTGGTCGGGGGCGTCCTGATCGGCTGGCTTTACGGGCCCGACGCTGGCAAGTCCGTCACGGGGCTGTACACCAGCGCTTTCCAAGGTGTTCTGGCGCTGTTTCTTTTGGAAATGGGCCTGGTAGCCGCCGAAACGCTGCGCAATGTGGGGCTCATGCAGGGCCGGCTCGTTATATTTGCGTTGGCGGCGCCGGCGATCCTCTCCAGTTTCGGGCTGATGATGGCTCTCTGGCTTGGCTTGCCTGCGGGCTCCGCCGTCATTCTCGCCACTTTGACAGCCAGCGCTTCCTACATCGCAGCCCCTGTCGCCGTCAGGGCCGCCATTCCTTCGGCCAATATCGGGTTGGCGATGCTTGCTTCGCTGGGGCTGACGTTCCCATTTAATGTGTTGGTGGGCATTCCGCTTTACCATCGTCTGTGGGAGTGGCTTGCGGGATCCTGACTGAGCGGTCTGGGGAGGGTACCATCGGAGCGGTTCGATCCGCTCACCAGCACCCTGTATGAGTAGCCTCCCCCCCTCGCCGCCGTGAAAGCCGCTTTTGCCAACGGCGAACACAGCCAACGACTGCACCATTAGCCCAACCCCAAATACAGGTGTACGCTAATCCCAGGTGTTAGGGAGAGTCTCGCGTGGCAATCAGTCTGTTCGATATGTTCAAGGTCGGCATCGGGCCGTCCAGTTCTCACACGGTCGGGCCGATGGAAGCCGCGCGCCGGTTTGCCGAGAGCTTGAAGCGGGAAGATCTGCTCGCCCGGGTAGCGCGCGTTCGTGTCGAGCTTTTCGGGTCGCTCGGCGCCACCGGCAAAGGCCACGGCACGGGGCCCGCGGTCATCGTAGGCCTGGAAGGCGAGCGGGCGGACCAGGTCGATCCCGAGTGTGTGGCCTCGCGTATGGAGCGTCTTCAGGAGTCGCCAAACGTACACCTGCTCGGCGAGCATACGATTCCCTTCGATGTCCGGGACGACCTGATATACAACCGTCACGATAGTCTGCCCTACCATCCTAACGGCATGACTTGCACCGCCTTCGACCCGCAAGGGCAGATTTGTAGCGAAAAATCTTACTACTCTGTCGGGGGCGGTTTCGTTGTAGACGAGAACGCCACAGGCGCCGAGCGCATTGTCGAAGACGACACACCGCTGCCCTACCCCTTCGACAGTGTGAAGACATTGCTGGAGCACTGCCGGAACCACCAACGCTCGATCGCCGAGGTAATGATGGCCAACGAGCGGGTCAGACGTTCGGAATCCGAGATTCGCTCGGAAATCCTGCACATATGGGAGGTCATGCAAGCCTGCGTGCAAAATGGCATTCACAACGATGGCGAGTTGCCCGGCGGCCTCAAGGTCAGGCGCAGAGCCGCCTCGCTCTATCAGTCGCTGAACGACAAGCAACGAGTGGATCTTATCTCGCCTGCCTTAAGCGCCATGGACTGGATTAATCTCTATGCGCTGGCAGTCAACGAAGAAAACGCCGCGGGCGGACGTGTTGTGACGGCCCCCACCAACGGCGCGGCGGGTATTATTCCGGCGGTCCTGCACTACTACGTAGGTTTCTGCCCCCAAGCGAACGAAGAGGGGATTATCTGCTTTATGCTGACGGCAGGCGCCATCGGCATCCTGTGTAAGGAGAACGCTTCAATCTCCGGTGCGGAAGTTGGTTGCCAGGGGGAAGTCGGCTCCGCCTGCGCCATGGCCGCGGCCGGTC
Source organism: Marinobacter fonticola (assembly GCF_008122265.1). Classification (NCBI taxonomy): domain Bacteria; kingdom Pseudomonadati; phylum Pseudomonadota; class Gammaproteobacteria; order Pseudomonadales; family Marinobacteraceae; genus Marinobacter; species Marinobacter fonticola. The sequence continues at coordinate 1,116,800 of NZ_CP043042.1, read as the reverse complement.
TGGCGGCTGCCACCGGCGGCTCTCCGGACCAAATAGAGAATGCGGCGGAGGTTGGCCTGGAACACCATCTCGGCATGACCTGCGACCCCATCGGTGGGCTGGTGCAGATTCCCTGTATCGAGCGCAATGCTATTGCTTCGGTAAAAGCAGTCAACGCGGCGGTGATCGCCATGCGCGGGGACGGCAAACATTACGTGTCCTTGGATAAGGTTCTGCGCACGATGCGTGAAACCGGGAGAGACATGCTGGATAAGTACAAAGAAACCTCCCGGGGCGGGCTTGCGGTCAACATTATCGAGTGCTGAAGGTCCCCCCAGCCTACCCGCTTTCGCTAAAGATCCCAGACCGGGTAATAGCCTCTCCCACTTGGCGCATGGCCCGTTCCGTGTCCGTTAGATTCCGGGTCCCGCGTGCGCAGACGGCGATGATGACCCGTTGCGATGAGGCTCCGTCTCCATGCGTTGCGATGCCGATATTGCAAGCCCTGCGATACTGGGTCCCGGTCTTGTGGGCGAAACTGACATCCGGTGGCAGACCGGCAACGATCCGGTTGTCACCGGTCTTGATACGTTCCATGGTATTCAGCAGATACGCTTGGCTCTCTTTCTCGAGAAGGTCACCGTTCACAAGTTTTTCGAGAAAGCGGCTGTAGGCGCTTAGGCGCCCTGAATTGAGGCCAGTGTGGTAGTAGATGGCAAAAGCCTCGTCGAGCGTTTGCACCGCGAACTCGTTCCGTGAAACGCCCAGGACTTTCGCCAACGCGTTCACCCTGGCATCGCCGTTGCCGCTTTTCTTTATGGTGAACAAATCGCCGGATTTCAGATTGAAGGCGTTCTCGTGGAAGGCGCTGTAAGCATGGCGGCGCACGTCCGCGAGCGTTGTAATTTCACCAACCCCCTCCAGTACATGCTTTTTTACCAGCTCGTTCACGGCGTCGACCCCAACGGTCCTTATCAACACATCCGTCGCCGTATTGTCGCTGTATACCACCATCTGCTCCAGTAGATAGGCGATCTCTACCTGGTCTCCCGGAGAGTGCCAGTTGGTCTGCCCGGCGCCGTCGACGAAATCCTGAGGCTGTAGCGTGACTTTGCTGCCCAGCGCCAGCCGGCCGTCGTCAATCGCCTGGAGAACCGTCACCGCGACCGGTATTTTCACAGTGGAGGCCAGATACCAGGTTTCCTCGGCCCGATAGCTATAACTCGCGCCGGAATCCAGATCACGGATGTAGACACCCAACTCTCCGTCGTAGCGCTCATCCACCTGCTTGATCTGATCGCCTATCGACCACGGCCACAGCGGATCCGATGCCGCGGCAGCACTGTAAGCAATCGCAACGAAAAGCCAGATCGACAGGCATGTCAGAGCCGGGCTTCGGCCCAGGCGGTGACTTTGATCCATAGAGCGGTTCCCAAAATCAGGCAAATAGTCAGTGTAAGCGCATAGGAATAGTCAACACTGTGCCAGTAGCCTAGCAGGTAACGGAAGCCTATGAAGATGACGGAAATGTGAAACACAAAGGCTTTCAGGGCATCGCTACCGATGACGGTTATCGGGTAGAGCGCCAGGGCCAATCGACGGCCACCCGCTATCGACAGCGCCAGCAATAACAGAGCGCCCGCCAGACTGAAGGCCATGAAAGTCAGATCGGGCGGGTGCTTGCCAGCATTCTTGGCCACGGCCACCAAGGTTTGGTATGTATCGGGCCACGCCAGCCAGAAGAACAGACCGAAGAGAACCAGCGACGCCCCTGCGAGGGCGCCCACCAGCCTCAGCCTGAAACGGAACCGGGGCAGACCATAGCGGATCGCTTCGCCCAGCAGAAGCCCCATCAAAATCAGCGGTCCGCGTGAGAGTTGCCCCCAGGTGTAGAGATCTTCATGCTCCACCAGAATGGCCTGCAAGGGCACGATACCCCAGAAACCGAAGTTGACAGCCAGCCACTGGGCAATGAGGATCAATACCAACGGGCTGATCAGCCGAGCCCACAAAGGCATTCTCACCCATAGCGACAGGAAAAAGGGCACCCACATCAAGGCAATCGCGTAGAACCCGAGAATTTCGACAAACGAGGGAAAGGTCTGGTACAGCAAGGCATCGATAATCGTCTCGGGCTCGCCCAGATGGAACATCTCGACAAAAGTCAGCACTTTGTACCAGACAAATACCCGCAGGCCGGATACCAGCAGTTTCATCCGCTTGCGCGGCCATTCCGGCGTACGGACATGGGGCAGAAAAGCAACGCCCAGTGCGATGCCGAACACCAGAATAAACAGAGTCGACGAGAATTTCGTCAACAAGTGGATCGGGACGATCCCCCACTCCGGAAACTGCTCGTATTCAAGCAACCCCTTAACGCCGTGGCTTAGGATCATCAGTGCCACCGCGAGGCCACGGGCCAGATCTATGGCATCCACCCTGCCGCTTACGGGACTCGTGGAAGGCGGCATCCGGAGCGCGCCCACTACTGTTGTTGTTTGCTGTGACACTCTACTCTCCTTGTCCATCCCCCACTTACTGATAGGCATGTGCTGGCATCAGGCTTACAGGCTTATAAACTCGGACCCGATCCTGAGAACGACAGCGCATGTGCTATGCGGCATTACGATAGTCGTCAGTATGTGTGCATAGATTTGTCTCAACGGTGATATGGACTACCGATGGGCACTCGGCCTGTATTCTCTCCCGGTAAAGACCTGGCGCCTCAGGGGCATGCGCGACGACAGCGACAATAGCCGCATGGATACCCGGGCCAATGGACCAGACATGGAGATCGCTGATCTGGGTATCACCGCTCTCGACGGCGTAGTGAATAGCATCCTCTAAGTCTCGTGCCTGCGTGTCGAGCAATGTCCGCGATGTATCTCTGAGCAACTGCCAAGACCAGCGGGTTACCAGTATCGCGCCGACGATACCCATCATAGGGTCCATCCATCCCCAACCGGCATACTTACCTGCTAGCAGAGCAACGATTGCCAGTAGTGACGTTAATGCATCCGCCAGCACATGAAAGTAAGCTGCCCTTCGGTTGTGATCGTGATCGTGATCGTGGTTGTGGTTGTGATTGTGGCCTTGTGCGTGATCATGCCCGTGGTGCTGATGCCCATGGTCACCTCCACCCAAGATCCATGCGGACACACCATTTACAACCAGACCTACGATCGCCACGACAATAGCGCCATCAAAAGAAATGGCCACAGGAGAGATGAATCGGCCCACACTCTCGACAGCCATGTACAGCGCGAACACAGCGAGCAATACGGCGCCAGTGAACCCGCCTAGCGCGTTGACCTTTCCTGTACCGAAGGAATAACGAGCATCTCCGGCATTTTTACGGGCATAGGCGTAGGCAAACACCGCGATGCCTAGCGCGACTGCATGAGATCCCATGTGTAGGCCGTCGGCCAGCAGCGCCATGGAACCATAGACGATACCGGCGACGATCTCCCAAACCATCATGGCCAGAGTCAGGCCAACCACGATGAGTGTGCGTTTTTCACCTGAGCGCTTCTGGTCCTGACCAAAACGATGGCCATGCTGCCATTTGTCAAGGTGATGCTGATGCATAGCCAACCCTTCCTTGTATGGGCCAGGTACGGACAGACGCGCTTCCGGCAAAGGAAGGCCTATCTGCCTGTACCCGGCAGTAAACCTATAGTTCGCCGGAGTGATTTGCTGTCACGACGTTGCCGAGCTCATCCACAAAAATGAACAGTTTATTCGGATCGGCATCGGCATTTTCATACGTCACGACCCATAAAACACCTGCTTCGGTCTCTTTCTTCTGCACGTTATCGGCATCGACCTCCGACCACACTGTCTGAATTTTGCCGCTATCGACCAGCTGCTTTTTAACTGAGTCGGTACGTTCAGTGACCGACCCTTTCGAGAGCGGTTCGGCAGCACCGTGGTTGGAATGAGCGTGAAGATGCCCACTGAAAGAGGTAGCAAAGAATAGGACGGCAATAAATACTAATTTTTTCATGATGTTATTTCTCGATAAAAAGGAGTGAACGGGGTACGACATTCATGGACGATAAAGCGATTCATAAAAACCGCTGACACGTACGGTTACGGTGAGCGGCTCCGACGTTGGGTTAAGCCAATACCAGCCATGGGTGCCCTCGAAAGGCGCCTCGAAGCGGCCATTTGCGCTGGATTGGTCCCGTCCGACCCAGAAGCTGGTGAACTCATCCGTCGCATCCAGACGCTCGCCATGCATGTCGAAGTTCACCACTCCGCCGTCGGTCTCCCAGGTAAAAACGAACTGATCGCCCGCGCTCATCTTTGCCTTAATCTCAGCGCCTTGGTTTGGCGGCAAGGTCACCGAGAGCGTGTCGCTACGCATCACGTCTTGTGATTTCTGTACGGGGCCGGCAGCAATGGAGTCCAGCAGATTCGTTGAGTTAGCCACTGCCTGCTTTTCCGAGGTATCGGCCTGACTTAGCGCCGTCAGGCCCATGGCCCCGCCGAGACCGGTTGGATCGATACCGTACTCCGCCGGCAGGATAGCAGTGAGCAGAAGCAGAAAGCCGACCACAAAAGCGATTACTGTGGCCTTGATAAGGCTTCTATTGGAGGGCAGACCGTCGCGGTCCATAGTGGAAATATCTTTCATGGTTGTTCCTCAGGAAACGATGGCAAGGCCGGTGATCTGATAGCCCATCAGCATGAAGCCGGTGGTCATCAGCACGACGTTGGCTGCAAAGGCCTGGCGGATAAAAAGATCGCTTCGGCGCCAGAAGTTCATGACTATCAGGATGGCACCCAACGCAATCAGCTGGCCGATTTCCACACCCACGTTAAAAGCCAGGATATTGGCAACCAGACCTTCTTCCGAGAGCGTAAAATCCTGCAGCTTCGTCGCCAAGCCAAAGCCATGGAAGAAACCGAAGATCAGCACAGCGGCCTTTGTATTGGGCTGGAAACCGAACCAGCGCCGGAATGCACCGAGATTATCCAGCGCCTTGTACACCACAGATAAGCCGATGATGGCATCTACTAGGTAGGGGTTAACGTGCGTTTCGCTCAGCACGCCGTACAGCAATGTGACGCTGTGTCCGACTGCAAACAGCGTGACGTAGATCCCCACGTCTTTCATGCGGTAGAGAAAAAAGATAACGCCGACCAAAAACAGCAGGTGGTCGTAGCCGGTTACCATGTGCTTGGCTCCCAAATACACAAAGGGCAAGAGCTGAGCACCGGTAGCTTGCTCAATGAAAAGAGCATCGCCCTCTTCAACGCCGTGGGCCATGGCACTAGATGCTAGGCCAGCCGACAACGCCGTCAGGATCAGGAACAGGCATGATCGTCCTGCAACCGAGCCCCATCGACGCACGAAGGGTATCGATAACATTCGCTTATCTCCGAAATTGAACGTATTCAGTGGAGGCAGTGAAGCTGCCTCGAAAGTCCGCCTGAAACGTTATGCAACCTTCGGTGGGCGATAGAGCAAAGAGGGCTTGGGTGGAAGGGTGGCCGGTGCTTCACCAGCAATGAGACTAGCGTGAAAGCGCTCGTTTGGCGGACTGACCAAGTCGGGAACGATCTGGCTGTCGACCGACCCGAGTATATGAAGAAGCAAGTGATCACCGTCGGTCAGTTCCGCGACGCTCACGTGAAGATGGTCCAACGTTGGTTGATGAGCGTGTCCGTGGTCCTGGATAAACTCTTTTACTGACAGGCTTTGCGCGCTGTCGTGTAAAGACTGATCGGTCGCCCAACCCCCGCGGAAAAGCACCAACAGCAAAGCTGACGCAAGAACAACGGCAAAACGCTTTAGCGAGGCTTGTCGAAGTTTGCAGAGCAAAAGGCGACCTCAATCTATTTGGAGCAACGCTGGAAAGGCTACCAAACTTGGGCTGGCGATAGAATTAAATTTGGTGTTTGGTAGTCACCCACACGCTAGCGTTTCTACGTTTGCGTAGTTGAAGGGTGTCAATTGTTCCGGCTGACGTTCGTTTTATTACCGGTGCTGGGCTGCTCAGACGAAACACGGTCATGCAGGGCATGTCGTCAGACACCAACGCTCCACGCAAAAAGCCAACGTGAGTGCAAGGCTGAAGTGATGGGGGGGGAAGTCGCGGGATACAAGTCCCGCGACACCATGCTCACCCAAAAAACCGCTAAAAACGCTTTGTATAAGACGCTTCCTAGCCGTTGGCAGTATTGCGTTCGCTAGCGCGTCGGCGAAGTATCAAACCGACGATGCCAATGCCGAACAACGCCATGGAGCCCGGCTCAGGCACTTCTATGCCACCGCCTCCACCATTGCCTTCGCACCCCGGAGCCGTTGGGTTGGCGGTGCAATAATCAATGGTCTCCTGCAGTTTTGCGTTAGCAAAAACATCGACAAAATCTTCAACTACCGCCGTGTCCGTGGTGTTCAGGCCAGCCAGGTCAAACACTTGTCCGCCATGATCTTCGGCAAGTCCGCCCAGCGACGCGATGGTCGAGCTGCCTGAAAGTACCGCGTTAAACAATGCCCTCTCGTCTGTCAGCAGCCGATCAATCGCCGAGTAGCTGGCGGCATCGCCACCCAGCGTGCCCACATCGAAATAGCTGTAGGTGTCACCATTAGAGGGCTCATCCGTGAAGACGATGATGTTCTTAACGGCGTTGGAGCGAAAGCTGAACAGCGTGTCCTGCTCGTCGAGAGCATTTAGTGCAAATGCCGATGCTGCGTATGCCGGTTCGATGCCGCCGCTGGTTTCAAGAGATTCGGCCGCGGTTGCAAAATCCGAAGGGTCGGTCAGATCTGTTAGCATTCTGGGAACAACGTCGCTTCTCCCATAACCCACCAAACCATAGCGCGCGTTCACACCTCCTGCAGATAGAATCGACGCAAACTTGCCAATATTGCTGCGAAGGTTTGCCTGGACATTCCCCATCGACCCTGACTCGTCAACCACCATGACGATATCAGTCAGAATTACGGCTTGCGAGGGGGTGGAAATAACAGCCATCAGCGTGACTGCCAAAGAAAAGAACATCTTTCTGAATGTCGACATAACGCGTCCCTGTAAATTGAAAATGAGCCGTCATTGGCTCGCGCCGGATGAAGCAATTGTCAAGCCAGTCAGCGAGTTCAGTTCTACAACCAATCTGTTAACGAAACATTACAAGCCGCGCTGCATCGCCACATGTAAATAAAATCGACGCTCTCACTCAGTACGCTCACGCAGTACTCTCACTCAGAAGCAAGATGAACACGGCCACAAGCGCCACGAGCTCTTGGCAAGCAGCCCATTTGCTCTGTGGGAATATTTGCTAACGTGCAGGGGATTGAGAAGGGAAAGAAATCGGTCCGCCATGCGTCCAGCGGACCTATAGAGCAATGGCTTGGAAGAGGACCGACGTCTCCTGGCAAAAAGCTAGTGGCGGCGGCTACGACCATTTTTGAGCCGGGAGTACGTGGCGGTAGCCACACCCAGCCAAGCGGCGAGCTGGTAATCCGGCACCCGCTCCACCAGTTCCGGATAGTCGCGCACCATGATCTGGTAGCGCTCCTCCGCGCTGAGCGTCTGGCGTTCGAACTCGCGCATGGTTGATCGCTCGGCCAGTTCTTCCATCAGTGCAAGAGCAAAATGCGCCCAAGCACCATCGCCATCCTGCTTGATCAGCTCGCGGAAGGGGCGAAAGTCGGCTTCCCAGACGGTGCATGGCGTAACCGTGGTGAGGCAAAGGGTATTGCGCTCGGAGCGCGTTCGGGCAAAGACCGGCCAGATGGCGCTGCCCTCGTCGAAGAAATGGTGGATGCTGACTCGGCCTTCGTCGTTCTTACGATAAAGCCGTGCAACGCCGTACTCCATCAGGTAGATGCGCTGCCAGGTCTGGTTTCGGGTCTCGAGATTGACTTCGGCGCCGTAGGAACGATGTTCGAATAGCGCAACCATCTCATCGAGGCGTTGCCGCCGGGAGCGGGAAAGCCTATCGGGCATTCCCCAACCCAACACCCTAGCCAAGCTGTTGCGAACCGCCCGCACCCGTCCTTCGCCGGATTCCTGGGAGGCCCAGGCATAGGCTTCGGGAATTTCATTGGCTAAACAAGGTGATGAGGACGGCTGGTTCAGAACCTGCGAGGCAGATGAAACGAGAACATCATCGCGTTTGCCCATTTACATAACTCCACCCTAACTGAGAAACCTCTGATTAAGTCTCTGGGCGTTTCTGGCTTTCAGGTGAGCCAAAAGACTTAATCGGAGGTTCCCTGAGATCGTTAGCTCGCTATTATTGCACTTGCCATCACTCACAAAAACTGATTTATATTGCTTCTATTAAGCAAAATTTTTCATTGAAACGATGATCTTTTAACGAAAAATATGGATACAGAGCTCGCCAAAACATTTCTGGTGGTGGCCGAAACCGGTAGCTTCGTAAAAGCGGCCGATCGGCTCAACATCTCCCAGACCACCGTAACCGCACGCATCCGCTCACTGGAAACTCAACTGGGCCAGGCGCTGTTCGAGCGTGGACGACACGGCGCCTCGCTGACGCCCCAGGGGGATCGTTTTATGCCCTCGGCGATGTCGATCCTGCAGGTCTGGGAGCGAGCCCGGCACGATGTGAATGTCTCCACCGAGCACCAGCATGTCCTCTCGGTAGGCGGCGAGTTGAGTCTGTGGAACCCGCTGCTGCTCAACTGGCTGGTATGGATGCGACAGCACTGTCCGGAGATCGCCCTGCGAACGGAAGTGGGAGACGCCACAGGTCTGATCGGCAAGGTGGAGCGTGGGGTGCTGGATATCGCTGTGGTCTACTCGCCGATGTACCACCCGGGGCTGGTCGTGGAAATGCTGGAGGAGGAGCGGCTGATCATGGTTACCACCGACCCCTCCGGCGCCACAGCGGAGAACGAGCACTATGTCTATGTCGATTGGGGGCCGGAATTCTCTGCCCAGCACGATAAGACCTTCCCCTCGCTCAAGCGCTCGGGCATCTTCGTCGGCATGGGGCCCCTTGGCCTGAGCTACATCCTCTCCGCTGGTGGCGCGGGTTACTTCCGCGAACGGGCCATCCGCAGCCTGCTAGAGGAAGAACGCCTCTACCGCGTACCCAATGCACCTGCATTTCCTTACCCCTCCTACATGGTGACCACCCAAAACGACGAAACAGGCGCGGTCGGTCGCGGCATGGAGGGACTTCGCACGGTCGTTCGGGACGGTATGTCGCCCTGGGTCATGCCGGTGTAGCAGGGTTCTGGCTTGGTGTAGCTGGGCTCTGGCTTTCGGTTTTTAACGACGTCCACCGTGGGACATTCGGCGTATACCGCTTGTAAGGCTTGGTCGGCTTCATTAACCTAATGGGATCTATTCCCCAAAACCGCAGTGAGCAGCACTCTTCATGACTGATGGCGCCAGCAACCGCATTACCAGTGGCTCAAAATACCGGAGTGAGCAGGGATTCTCGGCCATCAAGGACGGTGTCAAACGTTCGTCAAAGGCCTCTTCCACGCCGGTCAGCCGCAAACCGAGTTGGCTTCGCGCACGCATGCCCGGTGGCGAGCGCTTCGACGCAGTGCGTCGCAACGTTAGCGAACATCGCTTGAGCACTGTCTGTCAGGAGTCGCACTGCCCCAACATTGGCGAATGCTGGAACAATGGGACGGCGACCATCATGGTCATGGGCTCGGTCTGTACCCGGGCCTGCAAGTTCTGCGCGGTGGACACGGGCAATCCCAAAGGCTGGCTAGATACGGAAGAACCGGAAAACACCGCCAAGTCAGTGGAGTTGATGGGCCTACGCTACATCGTGCTGACGTCAGTGGACCGGGACGATCTGGATGACGGCGGCGCGGCCCACTACGCGGCGTGCGTCAGCGCGATCAAGGCCCGCACACCGCAAGTGGCGGTGGAGGCACTGACTCCGGATTTTGACGGCGTGCATGAGTCTATCGAGAAGGTCGTGGATTCCGGCCTTGACGTTTTTGCTCAGAACGTGGAAACCGTCGAGCGCCTGACTCACTACGTACGGGATACGCGTGCCGGTTACGAGAAAACCCTCAAGGTGCTGGAACACGCCAAGAAGCACCGTCCGGATGTGCTGACCAAGACCAGCATCATGCTTGGCCTGGGCGAGACCGACGAGGAAATCCTGCAAACCATGGATGACCTGCGGGCGGTCGGCGTGGATATCCTGACCCTGGGCCAGTACCTGCGCCCTACCCCAAACCACTTGCCGGTAGAGCGTTACGTCACCCCTGACGAATTCAATCGCTACCGGGACATCGGCCTTGAGAAAGGCTTCATGGAAGTGCCCTCCGGCCCTATGGTGCGCTCGAGTTATCGCGCCGACCGGGTGTTCGAGAAGAACAACCTGGGCCTGGCCATGCCGGCGGTACCTGAGTCGTCCGACGATAACTTGATCCCGCTTAAGGCCGTGGATTAACGCGTTCGGTTCTGCGTCAACACTCTTGCCTTGTTACCTGTGCGCATGGTTAGCCAAGCTGAACCAGCTGGTATTTAGAGACGCCTCAGGCAAATCGGTCCAATACCGCCCGCACCGACGACAGGTAACCGCCGCCAAACAGATTCAGGTGATTGAGCAGGTGGTAGAGGTTGTACAGCGGGATCCTCTCCTCCCAATCCGGATCGAGCCCGGAGGCTTCTGCGTAAGCCTGATAAAAGGCCGGGGACTGCCGCCCGAACAACGTGGTCATCGCCAGGTCCGCTTCCGCCCATCCGTAGTGTGCGGCCGGATCGATGATGGCGGGCTCCCCCGCCGGGCCACAGTGGATGTTGCCGCTCCACAGATCGCCGTGAATCAGGCTTGCGGGCTGGCGCGGAATCCAGTCGGACAGCCGCGCCGAGATTACCTCAATACGTTTGATGTCGGCCGATTTCAGCAGACCACGCCGCTGCGCAAGTTGCGCCTGATGTCCTAAGCGCGCTTGCGCAAAGAAGGCAAAACCATCGTCCATCCGTGGATTCGGCTGGGGCGTCAGGCCACAGAAGTTATCCCCATCGAAACCGAAAGCATCCGACGTGTGCGCGTGAAGCGTGGCCAACTGCTCGCCGAGACGCTCGGCGTAATCGCCCGCTGGTGAGCCGGAGAGCCATTCCAGAAGCAGACCTGCATCGCTGACAGCCAGCACTTCGGGCACACGAATCGCGCCGGTGCTTGCCAGAGCCTGTAAGCCTTGAGCCTCGGCACCGAAAAAATTATCCGGCGCATGGCGCTGGCGTTTGAAGAACACCTCCCCCCCGTCCGCCAGCGTTATCCGCGATGTCTGACCGACGCTCCCGCCCGCCGAACCCTCGCCGCCGGCGACGTCCGGAAGACCGGCCTGGGCCAACAAGTCCTGCAACACCCGATCCGTCATCATCGATGTCCTCCCTGTTTGCGGAAACCCTTAAAGTCTATCGGATAGGTCCGGCGCCGTCAGGCCCCGTTTATCTGCGCATCAACCGACTGCTCCCCGTCTGTCAGCGTGCCTGGGGCCGCTACGAGGCGACGAACTTATGCTGAGGCACACTGGCTGGCTCGCCTCGACCAAGGTCACATTTCTTATATCCCCCTTTAAGGCCTAGAATGGGTCAATCTAAATACCACGTCACGAATGGAGACTGCGATGAGACGTGTGGTGATTACCGGTATGGGTATTGTTTCTTGCCTCGGTAACAACATCGATGAAGTCAACGACAGCCTGAAAGCGGGCCGTTCAGGTATTCGCTTCAACGAAACTTATCGGGACAAGGGCTTTCGCAGCCAGGTCTCGGGGTCGGTGGACGTGGATACATCCGCCATCGATCGCAAGTCGCGGCGCTTCATGGGCCAATCTGCGATGTACAGCTACCTGGCCATGCAGGAAGCGATTACTTCGGCCAAGCTCGACGACAGCCTGGTATCCAATGACCGTACCGGCCTGATTGCAGGCTCCGGCGGCGCCTCTTGCGCCAGCCAGGTGGAAGCCGTGGACATTATGCGCGAGCGTGGCGTCAAGCGTATTGGCCCCTACATGGTGCCACGGATTATGACCAGCACGGTGTCCGCCTGTCTGGCCACCTCTTTCAAGATCCGCGGCGTGAACTATTCCATGTCATCCGCGTGCGCCACCAGCGCTCACTGCATCGGCCATGCCATGGAGCAAATCCAGGCTGGCAAGCAGGACATCGTCTTTGCCGGCGGCGGAGAGGAAGAGGACTGGACGCTAACCATGCTGTTCGATGCCATGGGGGCGCTCTCGACCAAGTACAACGACAAGCCCGAAACCGCGTCTCGACCCTTCGATAGCGGCCGTGATGGTTTCGTGATTGCCGGCGGTGGCGGTATGTTGGTGGTCGAAGAGATGGAACACGCCATCAAGCGCGGCGCGCCGATTATCGCCGAACTGGTGGGCTATGGCGCTACCAGCGACGGTCATGACATGGTGGCCCCGTCCGGCGAGGGTGCTCAACGTTGCATGAATCAATCGCTGTCCACCGTTGAAGGCAAGATCGACTACATCAACGCCCATGGCACCAGTACACCGGTTGGCGATGTGGCGGAAATGAAGGCCGTGCGCAACGTGTTCGGTGAGCACATCCCGGCCATTTCTTCCACCAAGTCCCTGTCTGGCCACTCCCTGGGCGCAGCGGGCGTCCATGAGGCCATATACTCGCTGCTAATGCTGAAAGGCGGCTACATCAGCGGAACCGCCAATTACCATTCCCCGGATGCGGAAATTGCACATATGCCGATTGTCGGACCAGAGGCGAAATCAGCCCATCTGGACCGGGTAATGTCCAATAGCTTCGGTTTTGGAGGCACCAACGCGTCACTGGTATTCCAGCGCGCTGAGGGCTAACAGTCCCGTTTGAAAGCGGCGAAGTCCGATCCAAGATGGGCTTCGCCGTTAAAGACGTCGACAGAACGGACCAAAATTCTATCTAAAGGCGATCTATAGGCGAACGCACGTCCACTGTGCGAACTCAAAGCGAGTAGCCACCGTGTAGCTTCAGCTCTTGAGGATTGGCCAAAACAGGGCCGAGGCAGGATTCAGGTCGTAACCTTGCGGTCCGGCGAAGCGACTTCGGTAGGGTGAGCCGCCAGTTGGGACTCTTCTTTTAGGCGATTACGCCAGGGCAACTGCTTAACGCCGAACGTGTTGCGGATCTTGATACAGCCTAGCGTGGTATTCTCCGGTTCCAGACGCGCCCATGCCGGCACGCCGTCGACGACGTGGACATCCTCCAAGGCTGGCAGCGCATTTACGATAGCTTGCCCGAGTTCGTACTGGCTGATCTCTTCGGCGCCGGCGTATTGATAGGTACCCCACACTTCCGCACCGCAATCGATTTGCATCACCAACGCACGAATCACCCGGGCCAGATCCTTCATGGCCACCGGTTGGCCACGATGGCGGCTCGACAGCTCCAGTTGCGTTGCCCCCTTAGTCGACTCGGAAATCTTGCGGATAAAGCGATCCAGACTCCAGCCGGTGCGCAGAATCATGTGACGCGGTAGTACCGTGCGCAACGCCTGCTCGGATTCCCACTGCCAATTCCCAAGCTGGCTGAATGGCTGACCGGGGTTAGAGGTGATGTAAGCGCTCTGCTTGCGCCCATCGAAGACATAGCACGTGGAGAGTTGGAGTAAAGCCATATCCCTGCCGCGGGCATACTCGGCTAACGCCATGGGGATAGAGAAGGTCCATTGGCGGATGGCTTCCGGATCCCGCTCTGCCTGTTCCGGATCGTTGTGCCAGAACGTATTGACGATCAGATCGGTATCTTCGGGAATCCAGTCTTCCAGCGCAGAAATGTCCACGCCATCCGGTTTGCTAATCAGCAAAGGACGGATAGGCAAAGACGTCTCTCTTAGGCTCTCCAGGACCAAGCGGCCCAAGGGACCGTAATCATGTACAACAAGAACATTCACGCTGGCTCATTCGCTCCGTTATCGTTGGAAGCCACAACTGTCGTTGAAAGCCAAAAACTGTAATCTGACGCTACAGGGAACATCGCGATGCTGCCCAGGCAGCATGCCATTGAACTGACCGTTAACTCAATGGCCCTTCAGTCGGTCAGGAACCGTCGACTCACTCTGTTGACAGGCAGAGTAGACGGCTACAGCCAATGGTCCGATTTCAGCCCCGAATAGAATAAGGGCTCTAGTGTGCCTTTCGGTTAATTCGTACCCCGCAAGGTGACATTTGCAGTGAAAGGAGTAGCCGGATACGCACCATCGAAACAGACTTATGCTATATCACAATACAGTCGTTCCAGGCTAATCAATCCGGAAACCGAAACAGGATTCTACATGCTGAAACAACAGAGTCATATCGTTGCCCCCATTCCCGACGCCCTGAGAAATAAGGCCCTGCTTACCGTTGAAGATTTGCGTAACCGCGGAAAGGCCGACAAGCACGCCATCGATGAGTTGTACGCGCTGATTATCGAACTGACCGAAAACGGACTCGATTTTTTCTTTCTGGAACCGCTGCGCCGCCTAAACGCCAGCGGCATGCTGATGGGCATGGCCAGAGTCGGCATCAGCAGCATGCTCAAGGGCAGCAAGATGGTGATCCACAAAGTCCTTAAGAAGCTGGACGACAAAAGCCTGGCGGCGATCCTCGACTTTATTGAGGAGATTATATTCGAGCCGGAAACCAGCCGTTAATCGGCTCTCGCGTGGGGCGGCGGGTTCCACGCGGATCATGCCTACATGGCCCTATTCCGAATATACTCGCGGCACCCGCGCCGTCACCCCGGTGAGCAGCTCGTAGCCAATCGTGCCCGCGTGCCGGGCCACTTCATCGACCGGGACATTGGCACCCCAAAGCTCGACCTTATCACCGGGCCGCGCATGGGGCGCGGCCGTTAGATTGACCGCCAACATATCCATGGATACCCGGCCCAAAGTTGTTATCCGTACCCCATCGATCCAGATTGGTGTACCGGTGGGAGCGTGGCGAGGATAGCCGTCGCCATAGCCAATGCTCACGATACCCATCGGCGTTGGTTGCTCGGCACGCCAGGTTGAGCCATAGCCGACAGCGTCGCCTGGCTGGAGCGTGCGGATTGCGGTGAGCCGGGCTTCCAAGGTCATAACGGCCCGCAGCCCTAGCTCGGCAGCGGATTCGGCAATCATGGGCGTGGCCCCGTAGAGCATGATGCCCGGCCGGGTCCAGTCGAAACGCGGCGAGGATTCGCGGAAGTGGCCGGCAGAATTGGAAGCACTGAACATCAAGTCCGGATAGCGCCGGGCCAGCGCTGAAAAAAGCCCGTTCTGATGCGCAGTCATCGTTTCGTCACGATCATCGGCACAGGCGTAGTGGGTCATCAACCCCAGCAGGTTCACACCCTCGATGAGGCGCGCTCTGGCGATCACGGCGTCGGCGTCCGCGGGCGGAAAGCCCAAACGGTTCATGCCAGTGTTGATTTTCAGCCAGACCGCAAGCGAACCACCTAGCGACGCCTGCTCAATCGCCACGAGTTGGTGTTCGCTATGAACTACCGGCTCCAGAGCCAGGCTGACGCACGTGCGGATATCATCCGGATCGTGGAACCCCTGGAGTAGCACGATGGGCTGCTCAATACCGGCGCTACGCAGGCGCTCGGCCTCCTCCAGGCTGGCAACGGCAAAACGCGTTGCTTCGCTGTCGAGCGCCCGGGCCACCGCCTCAAGACCGTGGCCGTAGCCGTCCGCTTTAACCACCGCCATCGCTGCGGCTTCTCCAGCGTGGCGCTGTGCCAAACGGAAGTTGTAACGCAAAGCCTCAAGGTCAACATAGGCTCGGGTCTGCCGCCCCATCAATAATCACCACCGTAATCGCCGTGAGCCAGATCCTCAAACTTGGTGAACTTGCCGAGAAAGGCCAAGCGGACCGTGCCAATAGGCCCGTTCCGCTGCTTGCCTATAATGATTTCAGCAATCCCCTTGTCAGGACTATCCTCATTATAGACCTCGTCACGGTAGATGAAGATGATGAGGTCGGCGTCCTGCTCGATCGCACCGGACTCCCGCAGGTCCGAGTTGACCGGCCGCTTGTTGGGACGTTGCTCGAGGCTGCGGTTGAGCTGGGAAAGGGCAACTACCGGACAGCTCAACTCTTTCGCCAGAGACTTGAGTGAGCGGGAAATTTCGGAGATTTCCGAGGTCCGGCCCTCGGTATTGCCCGGCACCCGCATAAGCTGAAGATAATCGACCATGATCAAGCCGATCTGGCCGTTGTTTTCCCGCGCCACACGGCGCGCACGGGAACGCATCTCCGTGGGGCTCAAGCCAGGGGTATCGTCGATATAAAGCGGCTTGTCCTTGAGCAGGCTGACCGCCGACGTCAGGCGCGGCCAATCGTCTTCTTCCAACCGACCGCTACGCATCCGCGTCTGGTCGATGCGCCCCAGGGAGGACAGCATCCGCATAACGATGGAGTCGGCAGGCATCTCCATACTGAATACCAGAGCCGGCTTCCCGCTGCCGATAAGGGCATTTTCCACCACGTTCATAGCAAACGTCGTCTTACCCATCGAGGGGCGACCGGCGATGATGATCAGATCCGACGGCTGCATCCCCGAGGTCCAATCGTCCAGGTCCTTGAAGCCCGTCGTGGTCCCGGTGATGGAGTCACCGGATTCAAACAGCTCTTCGATCCGCCCCAGCGCCTTGGTCAGAATCGGATTGATCGATTGCGGGCCAGACCCTTCTTTGGTGCGGGACTCGGCGATCTGGAAAACATTTCGCTCGGCCTCGTCCAGCAGATCATCGCTGGTGCGCCCTTTGGGATTGAACGCGGAGTCGGCGATGTTGCCGGACACCTCGATCAATTTCCGCAGTACCGAGCGTTCGCGCACGATGGAGGCATAGGCCTTAATGTTCGAAGCGCCAGGCGTTTTCTCGGCCATTTCAGCTAGATACTGAAGCCCGCCGGCATCTTCCATATCCCCGGCACGCTCCAGGAATTCACTCAGAGTCACCACGTCCAACGGCTCGCCTTCGCCGGCGAGTCGCTCGATGGCAGCAAAGATCAGGCGATGGTCCTGGCGGTAGAAGTCACTGGCCGTGATGATTTCGGAAACGGAATCCCATTTGCTGTTGTCGAGCATCAAGCCGCCCAGGACCGCTTGCTCGGCTTCCAGCGAATGAGGGGGCACCTTGATACGCGAGGTATCGGTGTCGGAAATGGCTTGCTTAACGATGGGATTTGCCATGGGACCGCATATTCAGAAAGACAGGATGAAGTTCGAAGCCCGCCGGGATCGATCAAGGCCCTTTAAGATAACCGTCGGCGACAGCGTCGACAAGGCACCGGGAAGACGAATCGAACCGGCCGCCCTCAAGACAAAAAAGGCCCGGCGGGCATAATGCCCGCCGGGCCTTTCGGCACAGCCGCTTAAACGATCAGGCGCCAGCCAGCGTACGCGACCCCGGCCAAACCCAATTATTCGGCGACGACTGTGACCGTGACGTTCGCTGTAACGTCAGTGTGCAGTTGAAGCTCGAGCTCGTACTCGCCGACCGCGCGAAGGGGGCCTTCCGGCATACGCACTTCGCTCTTCTCAACTTCAGTGCCACCCGTGCTTACCGCGTCAGCGATATCACGAACGCCGATAGAACCGAACAGCTTACCTTCGTCACCCGCTTTGGAGGTGATGGTGAAGGAGGCGCCTTCCAGCGCTTCGGCACGAGCTTGAGCTGCAGCCAGCTTGTCAGCGGCCGATTTCTCGAGCTCTGCGCGACGCTCTTCGAATTCTTTGACATTGGTTTCAGTCGCCGGAACTGCCTTGCCAAATGGCAACAGGAAATTACGACCGTAACCGGCTTTTACTTTGACCTTGTCTCCCAGGGAGCCCAGGTTTGCGACTTTCTCGAGCAGAATAACTTCCATCTCGTCAACCTCTTCGTACTTTATTCTGCCGGCCCAGAGGGTTTGATTCTTCCCCTGAAGTTCAGCCAGCTATCCACAAACGCCAATAACAGTAACAACAACATGAGACTCGGGCTCAGGAGCACCAGGGCTATGTAGAACAGAACCAGCCATTGGACACTCATCTTCCGGATACCGACGATACCGTGGATCATCGCCAGGCCTGCTACCAGCAGCGGCAGCCCGGCTGACCAGCTCACCAGCACGGGATTGACACCCAGCACCGGCGCGATGATCATCGCAGCCACGCACAGGACCGCCACCGGACGGCCCAGCCTTAGGGCATGAAACTCTGTCCGGAACCCGCCCGGGTTGTAGAGCTTCGCTTGCCAGCTCCGCGCCAGCAGGGAGACAACGACCGCTATCAGCAGGTAGGTGCCTGCCATGCTTGCGTTCATCACCCGGCCGACGACCTCTTCCAGCCGTCCACCCAGCTCGCTGGCGACATCCGGGTTGTACTGCCGATAAAAAGCAACCCCGGTATCTACCAGATCCTTGAGCAACTGCGGAAACAGCACTGGCAGCAACACGCCGGTCGCCAGAGCCAGACCACTACCCGTCAGCAATGTCTTTTCCCAAGACGTGGTGGTCCGCAATACCGCGACCATCACCACGACCTGAACCAAAACAAACAACGCCGTCGGATCGTTGCCGAACCAACTCCAACCCAGAGCGGGCAGCAGCGCCCAGAGCCCGACATTCAACCCCTGGGACAAGCCCAGCCGCAAAATGACCAGGCCAACAACGGCCGCTCCAATCCAGAAAAGAAGGGGCACTGCGGTGGCTACCGCCGCGACCCCACTCGCCTGCAGGGGACCGCGCATCGCAAACTGTGCCAATGCACGCATGGTCCCGAGTCCTGTGTTACTTAATTATCGTGGCTATCGGTATACGGCAGCAGGGCCAGGTAGCGAGCGCGCTTAACTGCGCTAGCCAGCTGACGCTGATAACGTGCTTTGGTGCCGGTGATACGGCTGGGCACGATCTTGCCAGTTTCGGTGATGTAGCCTTTCAGGGTGTCCAGATCCTTGTAATCGATCTCCTTGACACCTTCTGCCGTGAAGCGACAGAACTTACGACGTCTAAAAAAACGAGCCATGTGTTAACTCCTCAACAACCGTTAATGAATTACTCTTCTTCCTCGGTGCCAGCGGTCTCGCGACGCTCGCTGGAGTCCGAAGTACGACGCGGGCGATCGTCACCGCTGGGGCGGCGCTCTTCGCGATTTTCTGACGCTTTCATCGGGGACGGCACGGTGTCAGCATCATCACGACGGATAACCAGGTCGCGAATGATCGCATCGTTGAAACGGAAGTTGTGAGTCAGCTCGTCAAGCACGGGCTGGGAACATTCGACGTTCATCAGCACGTAGTGAGCCTTGTGGATCTTGTTGATCGGGTATGCCAGGTGACGGCGGCCCCAGTCTTCAAGACGATGTACAGCGCCACCGGACTCGGTGATGCTGTTGGTATAACGCTCGATCATCGCGGGCACCTGCTCGCTCTGATCCGGGTGTACCATAAATACGATTTCGTAGTGACGCATGAGTTCTCCCTACGGATTAAACAGCCTCCACCGGGCAATCCCGGAAGAAGCAAGGAGTCGGTAATAAATACCTGTTTTCAATTCTGGCTTTGCATGTGCCTGACGGGCCGGCTGCTGCCTAAAGAAGCAGTGGTATCAGACAATAGAAAACCGCCCCTAGTTTAAGGGGTGGCGTATTCTAGGCAAGGCAGGCCATCAATGCAAGTACAAGACCTTCATCCCAGGCGCTGGCGCAGCGCTTCGTAAAGGCAGACACCGGTCGCCACGGAAACGTTAAGGCTATCGACCTGGCCACGCATGGGGATATTGATCAGTGCATCGCAGTGCTCCCGGGTCAGCCGGCGTATCCCCTTCCCTTCGGCACCCATCACCAGCGCCACCGGTCCACGGAAATCGGCCTGGTAAAGCGTGGCATCCGCTTCGCCGGCCGTGCCAATCACCCAAACACCCGCATCCTTGATCGCACGCATGAAACGCGCCAGGTTAGTCACCCGCACTAACGGAATGGACTCCGCAGCACCACAGGCGACTTTGCGCACGGTTGGATTCAGTGATGCCGACTTATCCTTGGGTACCACCACAGCCTGAACGCCCGCCGCGTCCGCACTGCGCAGACAAGCGCCCAGGTTATGCGGGTCGGTCACGCCATCAAGGATCAACAGGAAGGGCGAGCGCCAGCCAGCGATAGCTTCCAGCAGGTCGCTTTCCTGCCATTCGCGACTGGGGGCAACCTGGGCCACAATACCTTGATGGACACCTGAAACGCGGGCATCCAGCTCCTTACGGTGAACCACCTGCCATTTGACGCCAAGCTGATCGAGGTTTTCGGCAATGGCCTGAACCCGCTTATCCTCTCGACCGGTTTGAATCCAGACCTGCTGCAAACGATCCGGCTCTCTCTGGAGCACCGCATCCACGGCGTGCCAGCCAAATACAAATTCCTGCGACACTTATCGACCCTTACGCGCTTTCGGCTTACCCGTACTGGACGACGCCTTACCGCCCCCGCTCTTTCCGGGCTTGCCCCCGGTTTTATTTGGCGACTTTTTGCGCGCCTCGCGAGCCGCCTCCTGAGCCAAGGCGTCTTTTGCGGATAACGGCTTGCCGCTCTTCTCGGCTTTACTCTTGCCGGCTTTGCTCTTGCCTGCTTTACTGGGGCCGCCTTTACCTGTTCGCGAGCGCGAGGAACGACCGCGATCGTCGCGACGTTTACCGCGCTCGCCTTTCTCCGGCAGCGCATCGCGATCCGCCTTGCGCCGGCGCGGCTGACTGATCAGCTCGAGGTCGATCTTACGATCCTCCAAGCCAACGCGAACGACTTGGACCCGAACCGAATCACCCAGCCGGAAGCTGATGGCCGTGCGCTCGCCCACGAGCCGGTGCTTGGCAGCATCGTGGTGAAAATAGTCACCGCTCAGCGTCGAAACATGCACCAAGCCTTCTATATAAATGCCGCTAAGCTCGACGAAGAAACCAAACGGTACCACTGAAGCAATCACACCATCGAATTCCTCGCCGACGTGCTCCTGCAGGTACTCACACTTCAGCCACGCCATAACATCGCGGGTGGCATCATCCGCGCGCCGCTCGGTCATCGAACAGTGCTCGCCGAGCTGGATCATCCGGGCATGGTCGTAGGGGTAGTCCGCCAGCGCCCGGTCCCGCTTGTCCGGCTGCACGACCGTGTTGGTGTCCTGGCTACCATGGATCACCGACTTGATGGCGCGATGCACGATCAGATCCGGGTAGCGCCGGATGGGCGAGGTGAAATGGGTATAACTCGCGAAGCCAAGACCAAAGTGCCCACTCTCGTCGGGACTGTAAACCGCCTGACTCAGAGTGCGCAGCATCACCATCTGGATAACTTCGGCATCCGGGCGTTCGCGAATGGACTCAAGCAGATGCTGGAAATCCGCCGAGGTTGGCCTGTCGCCACCGCCAAGCTGAAGACCCAACTCGCCCAGGAACAAACGTAAGGCCGCAAGCCGCTCTTCCGCGGGACCATCGTGCACCCGGTACAGAGCAGGCATGCCATGACGCTTGAGGAAGCGAGCCGTCGCCACGTTGGCGCAGAGCATACATTCCTCGATAATCTTATGAGCATCGTTACGCGTGACCGGAACAATCTCTTCGATCTTACGGGAGGCATCGAAGATCACCCGGGTTTCGGTGGTTTCGAAATCGATGGCGCCGCGCTCGGTCCGCGCTTCGCGCAGCACCTTATAGAGGGCATACAGATCTTCCAGGTGCGGCACTACCGGTTTGTATCGCGCCCTTAACTCTTGACCGACCTCGGATTCCGGACGCTGGAGCATGTCGCTGACCTTGTTGTAGGTCAATCGTGCCTTGGAGTGCATCACCGCCTGGTAAAAGGTGTAGCCGCTGATGCGGCCATTGGCACTGATGGTCATGTCACTGACCAAGCACAGACGGTCCACCTCGGGGTTCAGCGAACACAAGCCATTGGACAGTTTTTCCGGCAACATCGGAACCACATGGTCCGGAAAATAAACGGAATTGCCGCGCTCCTGCGCATGCTCGTCCAGTGGTGAGCCAGGACGCACGTAATGGGAAACGTCGGCGATCGCCACCACCAGCCGGAACCCCCCACGGGGACGCCGCTCGCAGAACACCGCATCGTCGAAGTCCCGAGCGTCCTCGCCATCGATGGTCACCAGCGGCAAGTCGCGCAAGTCGACCCGGTGCTCCTTGTCCGTTTCGCCGACCGTTTCCGGAATGGCAGCCGCCTGCTCGCCAACGGACGGCGGCCACGCGTGCGGAATATCGTAGGAGCGGATGGCGACTGCGATTTCCATCCCCGGCGCCATGTGGTCGCCCAGGACTTCGACGACACGACCGGTCGGCTTGGTGCGGACCGTCGGATGCCGTAAAACGTCCACGACCACGTATTGACCGTGCCAGGCATCGCCGCAATCTTCTTCGGCGACCAGCACTTCCTGATTGATGCGGGGATTCTCGGGAACCACAAAGGAGATACCGCTCTCGCGGAACAACCGGCCAACAATCTGTAACGTCTTGCGTTCGATGACTTCAACGACGCGCCCTTCACGACGCCCGCGGTCGTCTACCTGGTCGACCCGGGCAGCCACTCGGTCGCCGTGGATAACCTGACGCATTTCACGCGCGCTGAGGAACAGATCGCTGCTGCCATCGTCCGGCACCAGAAAACCAAAGCCGTCGCGATGACCGATAACACGACCGGTAATCAGGTCGGCTTCCTCGATCGGGAGATAGGCGCCTCGTCGATTGCAGATCATCTGCCCGTCACGGCACATGGCGATCAAACGCCGACGCAGGGCCTCGATGCCTTCAGCAGAGGTCTGGTTCAACTCGGTACAGAGCGTTTCGTGAGTGGCGGGCGCGCCGCGCTGGCGCAGATGCGCGAGAATAAACTCGCGGCTCTGGATGGGATTTTCGTAGTTCTCGGCCTCACGTTTCGCGTGAGGATCATTATTCGTTTTTTTCTTAGAAACCATTAATTGAAATTGCCTTGATCCGGCAACCAGAAGATTGGAAAAACAACAGGCTGGCTGCGGTTGAATGTGGCTAAAGTATAACCCTGCTTTTCCGGAGTTGCCTAACAACGGGTAGGATACAAAGATTACGCGGGATTTAGATAGCCACTTTCTGAGGAAGAAAGTGGTGCCGAGGAGAGGACTTGAACCTCCACGGGGTTGCCCCCACTAGCACCTGAAGCTAGCGTGTCTACCAATTTCACCACCTCGGCAGGTGATTAGCAGCAGCCTTATGCTTAAATCGGTCAGTGCAGACGCATGATTTAGCTGACTTTCTGCTTGTGGCGATGGGTTGCCCCTCACCAATGGCGCGTACTTTAATCATTGTCTTTTTCGCTGTCAAACATTTTTTGCGGATTTCCTGAACCCCACAATCGCCCTGCAAACCGCTATGGCTGCTGATTCTCGGCGATATAGTCAGATAGGCGAATGTACCCATAGCCGAGTTCTGCCAACAGGTCTGATTCGGTCAAAAGCGGTCGTACGTCACCGCAAGTCCAGGCGTCGCCCGCTTCGTAGAAAGCCAAGCGAGCTTGCTTGATCAGGTTTGACTGGACCTCGTCGGCGAACGCCTCGTCGGTTTCCGCACGGTAGTCCCATTGCAGGAGAGAATCCGTGGAGAAGGCCGCATCGTAAAATACCTGCCGCAACAGTCGCTGCCGGTCATCGCGCGTATCCCAATCCAACTTCAGGCCGGTGACGCGACCATCGGCGGGAACCGGTGGATCGGCCATGTTTGCCGCGGAAGCATCCCCGGTAAAGGCGTAGCTCTGCTGCGCGGAAACCACCCGGGGCGCTTCGATCTGCTCCGGGTCGATATCGCCGATACACTCAACGGGCTGTCCCTGAAGCGTAAGGGCTCGGCCGCCAAAGTGACGGGTCGTATAGGAAAAGATTGGGGCACGGGCATTAGCGTCATACACTGGCGACAGCATGGGCCCCTGACTGGATTCCACGGTGTCCACCAGATCTTCGGCGCCATACATCCAGGTGTAGGTGACTTGAGGGTCGACCGGCATTTCCGACGACGGCGCCAGGCCGTGACAATTGGTTGTGGTACGGAATTCCGCCCGGTTATTCTCCCAGTCGAACATCAACACTTCGTCGACAGCTTCGGCGTCCTCAGGCAGATACTGATCGCGGCTTACCGCCTCTTTAAGGTAGAAGCCCTCCAACCCCTGCATACCCAATTCCCGCACTCTGCCTTTGGCATTGGCCAGGCGAGCAATCTGCAGCAAAGACGGATTCATGCAGCCATTCGCCTCAATGGCTTGCAAAATGCCAGCCTCGTTATAGCGGTAAGTCAGCTCGGCGACAATTCTGGCGTTGCTATCCAGTGCACTTTGATTCTGAGGCGCGCCGTTTTCCGATGCCCGGACCACGACGTTCTTCAGCAGGATCGGATTATCGAGATCCAACGGGACTTTGGGGATAGGAACGCTGCCGATATCTATGCCCTCGTAATGCCCGCCCGGCCCCCGTGCAGCATCCACTGCCTCGAACACGTCTTCGGCATTACCGTTCAAGCTCAAGCGCAGGATACGGCTCGCCTCGTTCGAAAAAACCGTGATCCGGCCCTCGTTCTCAACCACCGCATCCTCAAATTCATCCGGAAACTGGTCCGCAAGAAATCGCGCCAGCGCCTGCGCATAGGCATGGGCTCTATGGTCGCCGGCCCGAACATAATCCCCCAGGACATTAGTGTTACCCAGCATTTCCCCCAAACCCGAGGTCACATCCAACGGCCCGACACCGAGTACCCGCCGGGCATCCATTAGGGTCGTTAGCGGCGTGACATATCGCTCACCCGGAGGCGCCGACATCTGATAGGCCTGACCGAGCGTGACGTAGCCGCTGCCGGTCTCTTCTTCTGTGACGCCGGGGATGACGACCGCAACCAACGGGTAGTCGGTAGGTTCAAGATCGCTCGCCAAACTCGGGTCAATATCAAAAGACGACAAATCCAGGATGAACTGACCGCCCTCACCACTCATTGCCGTAGGCTCACCGCTGGCGAGAATCAACGTACGCTCAGGGTTGGTGCCGACGACAACTTCCACATTGGCCGCGTCGTACTGGTAATCGCCATCGAGATCCAGCCAGACCCGGGCATTGCGCAAATACCCGTCAATGACCCGCCCGCTGTAATCTTCCACCGCCGGTTCGTAGAGGCCATCGGTATCGCGTCCGTCGACTGGACGGTCCTTCTGCTCGCCGTCACCGCAACCGGAAAGCAGAGCGGGTAAGGGCAGGGTTAATAATGAAAGCGCGGCGAGCGTGGCGAGACGAGTCATCGCAACCGTTATCCTTGTTCTATGGTTGTCGGTTGCACCACTTTAAGTGAAGTGATCTCGCCTATCCTTGATAGGCTTGGCAATTTGTAAATTTGGGTAACCGGAAAGAACCGGCGCGAAGATAAGCACACCCGGCGGTCTCCAATAGACTGCCGGATGACCAGATACTGGACCTCGGGGCACTAGTGCACCGGCCCAAGAGGTACTGACCCTAGAGCGACTAGATCGTGCGCGCCACGATCTCCTTCATGATTTCGTTGGTACCGGCATAGATACGCTGGACGCGAGAATCCGCCCAGGCACGGGCGATAGGATACTCCCACATGTAGCCGTAGCCGCCGTGGAGCTGGACGCACTCATCCATCACCCGACACTGCAGATCGGTCGTCCATTGTTTGAGCATGGCCGCCGTCGGCACATCCAGCTTTTTGTCTAGATGGAGTTCCAGACAGCGATCGACGAAGACGCGCGCGGCGGTGATGTCCGCCTTCATCTCTGCCATTTTGAAACGGGTATTCTGGAAACCCAAAATCGGCTTGCCAAATGCCTTGCGTTCTTTGACGTAGTCGCGCGTCCACTCCCAGGCCGCCTCGGCAGCGGCGACCGCCGTGAGGGCGACCTGCAGGCGTTCAGCCGGCAGTTCCTGCATCAACTGCATGAAGCCCTGCCCTTCGCCGCTGCCCAGCAGGTTTTCCAGCGGCACCTTGACGTCCTGGAAGAAGAGCTCCGAGGTATCCTGAGCCTTCAACCCGACCTTCTCCAGGTTCTGGCCTCGCTCGAAACCGTCCCAGGCGGTTTCGACCAGCAACAGGCTCGTACCCTTGGCCCCCTCCTTGGGATTGGTTTTCGCAACGACGATCACCAGATCCGCCATCTGGCCATTGGTGATAAAGGTCTTGGAGCCGTTGAGCACATAGTGATCGCCCTGCTTGATGGCGCTGGTTTTTACGCCCTGCAGGTCGGAACCGGCACCCGGCTCGGTCATGGCGATGGCGCCGATCATTGCCCCGGACGCCAGCTTGGGCAGGTAGTGCTTTTTTTGCGCTTCCGTACCGTATTGAAAAATGTACGGCGCCACGATGTCCGAATGCAGCGCCCACCCCAGACCCGACGCAGAGGCCCGAACAATCTCTTCCATGATCACCGCGCTGTAGCGGAAATCCGCACCGACCCCGCCATACTCTTCTGGCAGGCATGGACACAAAAACCCCAGCTCCCCGGCCTTGTGCCATACCTCCCGGCTGACCTGACCGTCCTTTTCCCACTGGGCGTGATAAGGCACAGCCTCATGCTCCAGGAACTTGCGCACTGAGTCGCGGAAACCTTCAAGATCAGAATCAAAGAGCGTGCGTGGAATCATGGTCAACCTCTGTGGTGATGTTATTTGACGTTATCGCACCAGTCTCGGGCGGGCGCCCTCGACGCTCAATGGTGAAAAACATCAATCAGGTTGGCCAAAACAGCCGGGCCTCACCGGCCCGCATGGAAAGGTCGATCAGCCCTCGTCGAACTGACCGGAAAATGTGTTGTAAAAATGCTGCGCCGCCCGACCACTGCGACCGCCTTTGCCCAGGGCAAAACGGATGGCCGCCTGGTGTAGCTCTTCGCGGTCGCGCACCTTGGGGAACAGCGCATCCACCAGTTCCAGATAGTCTTCTTGATTGAAGGGATAGAACGACAGCCACAGCCCAAAGCGGTCAGACAGCGAGATTTGCTCTTCGATTGCCTCGCCGGGATGCAGTTCGCCGTCGATCACCTCCGCCGCCTGATTGTCCTGCATGTATTCAGGCATCAGGTGACGACGGTTGGAGGTGGCGTAAACCTTGATATTTTCCGGCGGACTCTCAATTGAGCCTTCCATCACGCTTTTGAGCGCCTTATAGGATCCCTCGCCCCGTTCGAACGACAAATCATCGGAGAAAATGACGAAGCGATAGTCCAGGTCACGAAGGTCGTCGACGATTTCCGGCAAGAACAGCAAATCATCCCGGTCTACTTCGACAACCCGTAATCCCTGATCGAAAAAGCCATTCAGAATGGCCTTGATTAGTGAAGACTTGCCCGTGCCCCGCGCTCCCCAAAGCAGCACGTTATTGGCGGGCTCACCGCGCAGAAAACGTCTGGTATTATTAACCAGTGCCGCTTTCTGGCGATCGATATTGAGCAATTGGTCGAGCCGTACCGGGTCGATGCTCCTGACCGGACGTAGTGTATTGCGATGGCGGCGCCAGATGGCCGCCGGCGTCGTTTGCCAATCGATATTCATAAATCGTCTTTGTCCTGACGGGCTGCTTCGTTGGAACCGGTTTCGGCACGCTCTAGCTTGCGGTCGAGCCGTTGCTGCCCCCAGCGGGGCATCAGGTCCTGGGGCTGGTCCAGGTGGTCCAGGATACGAGCCACCACGAAATCCACCAGGTCTTCAATCGATTGCGGGCGGTGATAGAAGCCGGGACTGGCCGGCATGATGGTCGCTCCCATGCGGGTCAAGCGCAGCATGTTGTCCAGATGAACTTCGGAATACGGCGCCTCGCGCGGCACCAGAATCAGTTGACGGCGCTCCTTGAGCGCCACGTCCCCTGCCCGCTCGATCAGGTTATTGCTTGCGCCGGTGGCCAGCGCCGATAGCGTGCCGGTGCTGCAGGGACAAATCACCAGCGGCGCACGACTGCCGGAACCCGAGGCCGGTGGCGCAAACCAGTCCTCGCGCCCGAACACCAGCAATTGATCCGAAGCAGCGCCGAAATGCTCGACCAGATAGGACTGCATGGCTTCAGGACGACCCGGCAGCCGCAGCTCGGTTTCGGTGGCCACCACCACCTGGGCCGCCTTGCTGATCATGAAGTGTACGCGACACCCCGCTGCCAGCAGGCACTGCAGCAAACGCAAACCGTACTGGGCCCCGGACGCGCCGGTTAGCGCCAGATTTACAGTTACGCGGTGTGGCTGCGCCTCAGTCAAGGTAATGCTCCAGCTTCGCGATCAGCTTGCCGTGGATACCGCCAAAACCGCCGTTGCTCATCACCACGATATGACAGGGAACCGGCATGGATTCCAGTACCTTGTCGATCAAAGCTTCAACCGACGTTTCGGTGCTGTGCTTGCCCTCTTCCGACGGCACCAGCGCCTTGAGCCAATCCATATCGTTCAGGTTCGCCCAGATGACCCGATCGGCCTGCTCGCTGCTAGGTAGCAGCGTCGCGTGATGAACACCTTGTTGCATGGTATTCGAGCGGGGCTCGATTAGGGCGATAATCGTCTCGTCACCTACTTTTTTTCGTAAGCCATCTAGCGTCGTCGCGATCGCCGTCGGGTGATGAGCGAAGTCGTCGTAGACCTTGACGCCATGGATATCCGCCAGTAACTCCATCCGCCGCTTCACGCCGGAGAAGCGGGATAATGCTGCAATGGCGTGATCCGGCGTCACGCCCACATGTCGCGCGGCGGCAATGGCCGCCAAGGCGTTACGGACGTTATGCAGCCCGGTTTGATTCCAGCGAATCGAGTCCACCGGCTGTTCATGATGCACCACCATGAAATGGCTGCCATCTTCCGCCAGCAGTTCGGCACGCCAGTCTACCGTGTCCGCCTCGCCAGCAACGGCGGTGGTCTGCACGCGACTCCAGCACCCCATAGCCAACGCATTATCCAAGTGCCGGTCCAGCGCAGGACGGACGATCAATCCTCCGGATGGCACAGTGCGCACCAAATGATGAAACTGGCGTTCGATGGCGTCAACGTCATCGAAAATATCCGCGTGATCGAACTCAAGGTTGTTCAGGATGAGCGTGCGCGGGCGGTAATGGACAAATTTGGAGCGCTTATCGAAAAAGGCGCTGTCGTACTCGTCCGCCTCGATAACAAAAAAGTCGCTACTGCCCAGGCGAGCGGAGACACTGAAGTCGTTCGGCACGCCACCGACCAGGTAACCGGGATCGAAGCCGGCCTGCTCCAGAATCCACAGTAGCATCGAGGTCGTCGTCGTCTTGCCGTGGGTCCCGGCCACGGCGAGTACCCAGCGCTTGCGCAATACTTCCCGGGTGAGCCATTCCGGACCCGACATATAATCGATGCCGCGATTGAGCAACGCTTCCACTTCCGGGTTACCCCTGGACATGGCATTGCCGATCAGCACCAAATCCGGCTGCGGCTTGAGGTTTTCGGCGGCGTAACCGTCCATCAGCTCTATGCCCTGAGCTTCGAGCTGGGTGCTCATGGGCGGGTAGACGCCCTGATCGGACCCCGTAACCCGGTGGCCAGCCTCCCGCGCAAGCACCGCGAGGCTACCCATGAATGTGCCGCAGATTCCAAGGATATGAATGTGCATACTGTTCTCGAAACGTGGGTTCAAACCTACTGGCCGACATTTGGACCAGCCCTATCCGTGCCGCCCGTTAATAAATCTCGCAGTTCGCCAGTCAGGAAGAAAAGGGAAAGACTCCAGTATCAGCCGGGCGGCGTCAAGCCAAGAGGCTATAAGAGTGTTTCATGAAAACGTCTCGAGATTCACGTATGATTCGCGCGATGTGACCAACTAGCAGGAGGCGCCAGGAACGATGGCCATCAAGAATGCTTTTTACGCCCAGTCAGGCGGGGTGACCGCCGTCATCAATGCCAGTGCCTGCGGTGTTATCCAGACCGCACGTAAGCATCCAGAATCGATCGGCACGGTCTATGCCGGTCGCAATGGCATCATCGGAGCCCTCAGGGAAGAACTGATCGATACCAGCGAAGAAAGCGACGAAACCATTGCCGGCTTGATGTACACCCCCGGCGGGGCGTTCGGGTCATGCCGCTACAAGCTGAAGAACTTCAGCGAGAACAAACGGGAATACGAGCGCCTGATCGAAGTATTCCAGGCCCATGACATCGGGTATTTCTTCTACAACGGCGGCGGCGATTCCCAAGATACCGCCTTCAAGGTCTCCCAGATGGCCGATCGCATGGGTTACCCGATCACCTGTATCGGCGTGCCCAAGACCGTCGATAACGACTTACCGTTTACTGATTGCTGCCCCGGCTTTGGCTCCGTTGCGAAGTACATCGCGACGTCCACCCTGGAAGCGAGCCTGGATATCAAATCCATGAGCGAATCGTCCACCAAAGTCTTTATCCTGGAGGTGATGGGCCGTCATGCGGGCTGGATTGCCGCATCGGGTGGACTGGCCGGTCAGGGCGAAGGCGATCCGCCGCATATCATTCTGTTCCCGGAAATCCCCTTCGACCGCGACGCTTTCCTCAAACGGGTCGAGCACTGCGTGGAAAACTATGGCTACTGCGTGGTGGTAGCCTCCGAGGGTGCGCAGTACGAGGACGGCCGCTTCCTGGCCGATGCCGGCAGCAAGGACGCCTTCGGCCACACCCAATTGGGCGGTGTGGCTCCGGCGCTGGCCAACATGACCAAGCAGGCACTGGGCTATAAGTACCACTGGGCGGTAGCGGACTACCTGCAGCGGGCCGCACGCCACATTGCTTCCGCGACCGACGTAGAGCAGGCCTATGCCGTGGGCAAGGCTGCAGTGGAGATGGCGATTGCCGGCAAACAAGCCTTGATGCCAACGATCGTCCGGGAACAGTCCCGGCCCTATCGCTGGCATATTGGCGAAGCGCATTTGAGCGATGTCGCCAACCAGGAAAAGAAGATGCCGATCCACTACATTACCGACGATGGCTTCGGCATCACCCAGGACTGCCGCGATTACCTTGAGCCGCTGATCCACGGTGAGAGCTTTCCGCCATTCGAGAATGGCCTGCCTAAAGTGGCCCGCATCCGCGGTTTTTTGGCAGAGAAGAAGCTCAAGACAGCCTTCGATATTTGAGGATCTCTGAACGAAGAAGGCGCCCAAAAGGCGCCTTCTTTACGTTGTACCGCTGCTTCTAAAAACTCTCTCAGTTCACCCCACTGTCGCGGCTGAGCGTTGCTGAACAAACTGGGCAAACTCGGTGTAGCCACCAACATGTACATCACCGACGAAGATTTGCGGAACGGTCAACACGGGTTTGCCAACGCTCTTTTCCAGGTCCGTCTTGGCGATGCCTTCTCGTATCATGTCGATAAACTCGTGGTCCAGGTCTTTAAGCTCACACAGCTGCTTGGCGCGCACGCAGAAACCGCAACTAAAACGACCGTAGATTGTAACGCGTTCCATAATGAATTCCTCCGACAGTAAACTCAGCAACTGCCCCGCTGATCAAAAAGCACTCAAATCATGCCAGACTACCCGCCACATTAACATTAAATGCAGTGAATCATAGCGATAGACGCGGCTTATGCGCTGCCGACGCTGGTCAGGTGCGCAGGCGATTAAGCTGATCTTCCAGCGACACCACTTGATGCCCCAGAGTCTCTCCGCTGCCCCGTACACGCTCTGCCAACTCGCGCAGATCGCTGGCCGCATCGCCGATGTTGGTCAGGTTGCGATTAATCTCTTCGCTGACCGAGCTCTGCTCTTCCGCTGCCGTTGCCACCTGGGTCACATGCTCGACAATGGTCGCGATACGGCTGACCACGTCGGCCAGAGATTGGTCTGCTTCCCGGGTTCTTTCCACAGCGCTGGTGGCGCGGTCCACGCCCCCGCGGATGACGGTGACGGTCTGTTGCACTTCTTGCTGCAAGCCATCGATCATCTGACTGATCTCGTCGGTGGATTCACGGGTCTTCGAGGCCAACGTACGCACCTCGTCAGCCACCACCGCGAAGCCCCGTCCCTGCTCACCGGCCCGGGCGGCCTCGATGGCGGCATTGAGCGCCAGCAGGTTGGTCTGCTCGGCAATACCGCGAATGACCTCGAGAATACGGTTGATATCGTCACTACGATTAGCCACGTGACCGATGGCACTGCTTGCTTCTTCCATATCCGAAGCTAGCGCCTGAACGCCGTTAACCGCCGTCGTCAACGTACCCTGAGTCGTTTCCACACCCTCGCTCGCCTCACGCGCATTGCCTGCTGCTTCGGCGGCAAAGGTCGCCACTTCACTGGCGGCGGCGGACATTTCGTTCATGGCGGTAACGACGCTATCGATCTCGCCATGCTGACGGCTGGTGTTCTGCTCGGTTTCGCCGGCAATGCGGCTCACATCCTCGGACTGATCACTGACCGCACGGTTGATCGACTTCAGGTCGTTGATCATGTTCCTCAGCTTGGCAAGGAAGGCATTAAACCCCTCCGCTAGTGCGATCAGCTCGGCATGAGTATCGATCGTCAACTCCTGGGTCAGATCGCCCTCGGCGCTGGCCAGGTTGGCCATGCGATCACGAATTTGGTCCAGCGGACGCGTCACCGAGCGCACCAGCACCACCAGCAGCAGCAGAGAAATAATAGAAACCACGACGCCCGCCGTCATCTGGCGAGCCGCGGTCGCGTCTACCTGCTCGGACAGCAAGCTATTGACCTGCTTCAATTCCGCCAGGGCCACGTCCCGGGGCAATTCGATGACCATTGACCACAGCGTATTCGATGCCTTGATATGAATCGGATAGGCCACGGCGATATCCTCACCGTTATCGAGCACGTCCTCGGCACCATTCCTCGCCAGTGCGCGGTAATCTTCGGCCCACTCCGGTAGCGCTTCTTTCAGCGGACGCCCCAGATGATCGGTGTAATGGCTGGAACCGGCGATCAGCCCGATATCGCTGATCAAGGTCACACGTCCGGCCCCGCCATACAGATTCTGGCTGACCTGGCGCAAGGTTTTCTGGATCGTGGACAGGTTGATGTCCGTCCCCACGACGCCGGCAAACTCACCCTGATTGAAGATCGGCATCACCAGACTGGTCATCAGCTCGGTATAACCTTCGCTGATCTCATACAGGTAAGGCTCCATGGTGCACGGTTTGAGTTTTTCCTTGGAGCAGAGGTACCACTCCGCTTCGCGGAGACCGAATTCGTTGAGGCCGTCAAGGTACTTGCTGGACGGATCCTCGGTGCGGCTGAACAGGATTTTCCCTTGCGGGCCGCGATAGTAGTAGATCTCGAGTGTACCCTCGTCACTGCTGTGTTCTTCGACGCCGCCGGTGAAGTAGCGATCCTGGCCATCGTAGGCATCGGGCTCGAACTGGGCGTAGATAGAACTCAGCTCCGGTTGACCTGCGAGGATGGCTCCGGCGGTTTCCATCAGATCGCGGCGTCCCATACGGGCCGAGTCGGAGCCTTCCACGTTACGGTGAATCACCTCACGAAAGGTCTCGGGAATCTTGTAGGCGCGGTTGAAAATGCCGGCGACCATCTCGCCATATTGGCCTGCCGTGGCGCGCAACCGCTCAACCACGATATCCTGAACCAACGTCCCGGTATCATCCGTAATACGAGCTTCCATTTTGGCGAGTGAAATCTGGGCCGTGAGGATCATACTCACACCCATCAGAAGCAGCAGTGCGATGACCAGTGCGTAGAGTTTCAGTTTCAGCGAAAGTTTTTTCATGGAGATCCCGGATCCAACAGTTTAAGCCTCGCTCGGCAGGCTAGAGCCCGTCAGTCCTGTTCCTGGATTCAGGGGACTGACAAAATAGGTTATCGGCCACCCTGGACATTCCTTGAAAGCCGGCAGCAGGCTACGGCACATCGAGGCCGTTGCGTTCACACTGGCACTGCATGAATGCTGGCGCATCGACGCTGACGCTATCCACGCTATGTCAACGGGTAACGATAGTGCGATGCTGCCGGGCAAACCACTACACTGTGTAATCGACTTGGAGATCCCTTGGCCTATCTATCCCTGTTCTTCACCGCCTTTGCTGCGGCGACCCTACTTCCGGCCTACTCGGAAGTGCTGCTGGGAGGGCTTGTAACCCAGGGATTCTCGGCATGGGGGCTATGGGCGTGCGCTACTGCGGGCAACACCCTGGGCTCGGTTCTTAATGGCTGGATCGGTCGGCAGGTGGAGCGCTTTCGACACAAACGCTGGTTTCCGATGAGCGAGAAGCAGCTGGAAGCGGCCCAGGCACGCTTCAACCGCTTTGGCCAATGGTCATTGCTAATGGCCTGGCTGCCCGTGGGTGGGGATGCGCTCACCTTGATTGGCGGCATCATGCGCGTGCCCTGGCTCAACTTTATTGTGCTGGTGGCCATCGGCAAGGGCATCCGCTATGCCCTCGTGCTCTGGGTCGTGTTTGAGGCCACCTGAGGAGTCTCTGATTCAAGTCAATTCGCCGGGCGTTGGTCGCCTTCCGCCGGCTCATCGTAGATGTAGGCTCGCAACAAATCCTCACCGTTGAATTCCGAGCCCAGTACGGCGATAAACGTATAAACGCCGATCAGCTTACGGTTTAGAAAAACAAATTCCTTGGGCGGGATACGGAAATAACGACTGATTGCCGACTTCGCCGCCTGCCGCGCAACTCTGGAAGGCAGGTCGCTCTGCTTCCAGCGATACTGGCCATTCTCGTTAACGGCGTAATCGGGCCAGTGGCCATTAGCCGGGGCCAGTGGCTCCAACACCGACATGCAGACCTCGCCGAAGCGCGTGAGTATGTCGTCGGGCCAGTCGGTGCTCATGAAGTTCAGTTTGATACCGCCCTCGACAACCCGTTGCAGATCCTGCTCGTAGGACGCTTTGATCATTGAGCGGACCGGGTCGAGAAACACGTCCGAATAGCGCTGCACCGCGCCGAAATCGAGTAGCACCATTTGGTCGGTATCGGTGCCGGCATCCTCGGCGATGCGAATGCGATAATTGCCGAAGTTGGGATCAGTCTGGATCTCGCCCCACTCAAACAACTCTTTAAAGAACAGCTCTAACGCAGCGCGGCCCAAGTCACTACGGCGCTCGACCGGCAGGTTGGCGACCTGCTCGGAGCCCACCGGCCAACCCGACTCATAGGTCGAAGCCATAACGTGTGAGGTGGAATATTCCTGAAGAACTCGCGGCACCACGTAACGCTCGTCGCCTTCCAGCATCTGACGGAAGTGTTCGGTGGTGCGGGCCTCCAGGGCGTAGTCCACTTCTCGATGCATCATGGTGCGGACTTCTTCAAGCCAGTCGTTGAACTCCGGACCAAACGACACCAGGCGCGCCATCTTCAGGATCTGGGCCACGGCGTTAAGGTCGCTGTCCACCGCTTCATCCACACCGGGATACTGAACCTTCAACACCAACTCGAGACCATCGGACTTGCGTACTGCCCGGTGAACTTGCCCCAGGGAGGCGGCGCCGATGGGTTCGGGATCCACATCGAGCTGGGCCAGTCGGTCCTCGCCCAGCTCGCGCTTGAGGACCTTTTCCACTGAGGGCCAGGCCAACGAGGTGCCTTGGTCTTCCAGCGTATGCAGGGCCTCGGTGACTTCTTCCGGCAGGAAGTGCTCGCCATAGAGGGCCATCACCTGGCCGATCTTAACGACACTGCCTTTTAGCTTACCTAACTCTTCGACCAGGAATTCGGCTTGGCTGGACAGCATCTTGCGGTGCCGGGCCTCGCGCCGGTCGCGGCTGCCAAACCAGTTAGTCGCCATATGGGTCGCCATGCGAGATCCGGCAAAGAGGCCGGCCCGGGTGAGACTGAGACGGCGCTCAAAGCTACCGGTTTTGATGCGGGCGACTGAAGTACGCGGTTTTTTGGTAGTCATCAAGGGTCCCAAAAAGCTGATGAATGGCGCATCCCGGCTGACGGGAAGCGGCTGACGGCTTTCTGCAGGGCGTTCTTTTCGACACAGAGCACGCCCCTATCGATACTACACAGGAGTTGACTGTATCAATACAGGGCTTGGCGCTACCTTTAACCCTATTAATACAGCGTAAAGCGCTATTCATCCGACTATACGTGAGATAGCCCGAGAGTTGATCACCCACCGGTCGCTCACAACCCGTTTCCCAAGCCAATGGAATACGGCTGGAGCCAGACCGATCGCTGCCCCTACAAACATGACACCTAAGGCGTCATTAACAATTTAACGTAGAGCGAGAGGGGCAAATACTGCAACGAACGACGAGTCGATCCAACGCGAATAGTAACGACAACGCTAACAATGACGCCTAAGGCATCCAAGTTTTCTGGATCCTGTGGGCCATCCGGCAAAGGGACGCGATGACGTGGAATTCACGAATCGCAAGCTATAACGGACGGGAAAGCAGTCGAGCAACAGGCAGAACGACGGGCCGGGAGCCCGTCAGGCGACAGGCGGCGAGAGTGCGGCGCCACCATCCGGCAGGCGGGTGGCCTTGCCGGAGATCTCAAGATTGAGCCTGCGCGCCAAGGCCATCACCAGCGTTTCCTGCACCTGGGGCATCGTGGCATCCGGTGCATAGTCGATGACTTGCGACATGGCCATGCCGGCCAGACCGCAAGGGTTGATACGGCGGAAGGGTTCCAAGTCCATATCGACATTGAGAGCCAAGCCGTGGAAGGAACACCCACGCCGGATACGCAGTCCGAGCGAGGCGATCTTGGTGCCCTGGGTGTAGACCCCCGGCGCGTCCGGGCGAGGTGCGGCGTCAATATCCAGATCCGCCAACAGCTCTACGATGGAATCTTCTATGGCGCTCACCAGATGACGCACGCCAAAATGGGCTCGATGTAGGTCAATCAGCAGATAAACCACCAGTTGCCCGGGGCCGTGATAAGTGACCTGGCCGCCGCGGTCTACCTGGACCACCGGAATATCGCCCGGTGCCAGGATATGTTCGGCCTTCCCCGCCTGCCCTTGGGTATAAACCCGCGGGTGCTCCAGGCACCAGAGTTCGTCTGTCGTCTCCGGGCCGCGCTCAGCGGTAAAAGTCTTCATCGCCTCCCATGTTTCCAGGTAAGGCTGGAGCCCCAGATGGCGAATAGTGACGGGCAATTTGGGTTGATCCATAACGCTACCGGGTTATTCCTATTACAGGACCATGTGTACGCGACCGCTCGCCTTCAACTCTTCGAAAAGGGCCTTGAGCTGCGGCTCGCCGGTAGCCACGATCTTGAGCTGAACTGAGGAGAAACGCCCTTGGCGGCTATCATTGACGGTAACGTCGGCATCGGTAATACCGGGTGCATGGCGCTCGACGACGTTTAACACAAAATCCCGGAAATCCGGAGCCGCAGTCCCGATGACCTTGATAACGTAGTCGCAGGGAAACTCGATTTTCGGCGGTTGCGGTTCAGTCATAACATGGTCCTCGCCCGCGCTTAGCTAAACAACTGCACAAAGAAGAGCTTGATGGTATCCCAGATACGCTTAAAGAAACCGCCTTCGGGCACTTCTTCGAGCGCAACGACCGGCCGGTTGACGATTTCCTCGCCGTTGAGCATGACCCGAATCTGACCGAGCTCCTGCCCTGCCTGGATGGGCGCTTTAATCACCGAATCGATATCCATCACTGATTCCAGAGAACCTTTGCTGCCCTGGGGAATGGTGACGATGGCATCTTCCGCGACACCCATTTGGACCGAATCTGAGGCGCCACCCCATACCGGAGCCTGGTTCAGAGACTCACCGGCCGAGAACAACGCATGGGTCTCGAAATAACGGAAGCCGTAGTTAAGTAGTTTTTGGACTTCCTGAGCCCGCGCATTTTCGCTGGGTGTCCCCATGACGGTGGCGATCAGGCGCATACCGTTACGTTCGGCGGAAGCCACCAGACAATAGCCGGCCTCCTCGGTATGCCCAGTTTTCAAGCCATCTACCGTAGGGTCTCGCCATAGCAGGCTGTTGCGGTTGGGCTGGCGAATGTCGTTGTAGGTAAAATACTTCTGCTCGTAGATTGGATAGTTTTCGGGATAATCGTTGATGATGGCCTTGGCCAGCATCGCCAGGTCGTAAGCCGAAGAATAATGGGATTCGGACGGAAGGCCGGTCGCATTGACGAAGTGCGAGTCCTTCATGCCCAGAATTTGGGCCTGCTGATTCATGATATCCGCAAAGGCACCTTCACTGCCGGCGATGAACTCGGCCAATGCTACACTGGCGTCGTTGCCGGATTGAATGATCACGCCTTTGAGCAGATCTTCCACCGGGACTTGGGTGCCCTCCTTGACGAACATACGTGAACCGCCGGTACGCCAAGCGTTAACGCTCACGGGAACTTGGTCCTCCAGGCCGATGCGGCCTTCGTCCAACTCACGTTCGACAATATAGGCCGTCATCATTTTGGTCAGACTGGCGGGCGGCAGACGTTCATGGCTATTGCCTTCGACGATAATGCGACCGCTCTCGGCATCCATCAGGATGTAGGAGCTCGCTCCGATCTGCGGGGGGGAGGGAATCAACACCTGCTGGGACTGGGCAGCGGCCGTCGCCACCAGCGCAAAGGTGAGAGTCAGTAGGTAGAAAAATCTCTGAAAAACCGTCTTGTTAGCCATGGATCCGTTCAGTCGTTACATCAATTGAGGACGCCGCTAGCCGGCGTCACGGTTTCGAGGACTCTGGCCGCCCATGAAAGCTTTGGGCCTGCCATCACGAGCTAACAGCCCGCTATCTAACAACTCGCTAAAGGGGATCGGTTACCACGATGGGGCGCCCAAGTCCCACTTGCTCGATCAACTTGCTCTGTTCCTCTGCCAGTCCCCGTTGGATAAAAGGACCGACCTGCACCCGATGATACTGTCCGGCGGCAAACACCCTCACCGGCGAATCCGTTACATTCCGCAAGCGCTGGGACAACTGACGCGCGGAGTCGGGCTGGCTAAACGAGCCCACCTGCACGAATATCCCCTCCCCTGCCGACGCTTTACGGGGCGCCGCTGGTGGCGGTGACGCTACCGGCTCATTCTTACCGGCGACCCGCATGGTACCATCCGCTGCCACGGTTATCGCGACGATCTCCACATTCGCTGTGCCGCGACTCTGATAGCCAAGCTTCTTTGCCGCCGCATAAGACAGATCAATGATGCGGTCACCATGGAATGGTCCCCGGTCATTCACGCGAACAACGGTTTGCCGTCCATTGTCGAGATTGGTAACGCGAACGTAGCTGGGCAATGGCAGGCTCTTGTGGGCGGCCGTCATTTCGTACATATCGAAGATCTCGCCGTTCGAGGTCTTATGGCCGTGAAACTTCTCACCGTACCAGCTTGCCGTCCCGCGCTGGGCGTAGTCGCTGGCATCCGCCATTACCGTGTACTGCTTTCCCCAGACCGTATAGGGCGATTTGTTGCCGCCGCGGCTAAGGGGTTCGTATCGAGGTACCGCGTCCTTCAGATCGCTGGCGTCGAAATCGCCCGTAGGTGCACGATCCTGGCTAATGCTGTAGCGCGAAGAGGACGACGGTTCCGGCGACGATGCGCAGCCGGACAGCAACGCCATGAGAAGCACTATTCCGGAATAGATCGTGGGCCGCGTTATGCTTTTTCTCATCGATGGTCTCTATCTATCCAACCACGTCCTCAGTCAACTCAGCCGGCTTGACCGGCATCGGCGGCAAGGGCACGGGAAAGTTCCAGAACCGCCATGGCATAGAGATGACTGTGATTGTAGCGGGTGATCGCATAAAAGTTTGGGTACGTCAGCCAGTCCTGATGACCTTGCTCAGTTTCGAGTCTGATCAGACGCGCCGGCGTATTATCGTCGAGCTTAACCTGCGGCGCGATACCCGCCTTGCGGTAGTCGCCTAGGGTCAACGTCGGTTTTAGCCCCTCGGTAAACAGACCCGAATGTTTTCCATCAATACCGGAATCCTTGTCGGCGAGCTCGATCTGTTCGGCAACCGGCGCTCCCGCTTGCCAGCGATGACGGGCAAAATAGTTGGCCACGCTGCCAATAGCGTCCACCGGGTTAGTCACTATATCCGCTTGGCCATCCTTATCGAAATCGACAGCGTAGTGCCGGTAGCTACTGGGAATAAACTGCCCATAGCCCATCGCGCCGGCATAGGAGCCCTTTACGACAGAAGGATCGATATCCTGTTCCCGGGCCAGCAGGAAAAACTCACCCAGCTGCCTGCGGAAAAAGCGGCTACGGGGCGGATAATCGAAAGCCAACGTCGACAGCGCGTCTATAACCCGATACCGGCCGGTATATTCCCCATACTGGGTTTCCACACCGATGACCGCTGCGACAATATACCGCGATACGCCGAATTCTTTCTCCGCACGCTCGAACGTCGCTGCATGGGCGTCGAGAAAAGCACGCCCCTTCTCGATACGCGACGGCTTAATAAAGATTCGACGGTATTCGTACCAGGCCAGCCGTTTCTCAGCAGGGCGACTGATGGACTCGAGAATATCCGGCTGCTGCTGAGCGCCAGCCAGCCATTGCTCGAGCGTTGTCTGGTCGAAGGCGTGGCGACTGACCATGTCGTCGATAAAAGCCTTACCCTCCGGGGTCTGCCCGTAGTTCGCCTGAGCCGGCATCGCCAGTAGGCCAAAGAGAATGGGCAGCGCAGAGCGCAAGCATCGCTCAGCGATCAATCGCAACGGCATGATAACCCCTGAGAGTTCTTGTTAGTGCGGACCGACGAAGGGCACAACGTCGGGCGACTAGGATTTTGCCCTGGAACCACGGCGCGAAAGGTTAGCATGCCATTTAATTGCACAACCACTATCCCCGCCGGTCATGAACAAAAGGTAACCACAGGATATCGACCCCCTATTTCAGGCAGAGATCATCCTGCGATGCGTGTGAATCGACATCATGATGCCAAATGCCGCCATCAGGGTCACGATGGAAGTACCGCCGTAGCTCACCAACGGTAACGGCACCCCTACAATCGGCAGAATACCGCTGACCATTCCAATGTTGACGAACACATAGATGAAGAACGTCATGGTCAACGCGCCGGCAACCAGGCGACCAAACGAATCCTGAGCGTACACGGCAATGTACAGGCAACGGGCGATAATCAGGAAATACAGTACAATCAGCGCCGCGACACCAATAAAGCCGAATTCCTCTGCCAAGACAGCGACAATAAAGTCAGTATGGCTCTCCGGCAGGAAGTCCAGGTGCGACTGAGTCCCCTGCAGCCAACCCTTACCGGAGAGACCGCCGGAGCCAATAGCCGTTTTGGACTGGATAATGTTCCAGCCCGCTCCCAGAGGGTCACTTTCCGGATCCAACAGGGTCAATACCCGCTGCTTCTGGTAATCGCGCATCACGAAGAACCACATGGCTGGCGCAGCCACTCCCGCCATTCCGAAGAAAGCGCCGATCAGCTTCCAGCTCATGCCGGCAAAGAACACCACGAAAAGACCGGCCAACCCTACAAGCAGCGCCGTACCCAAATCGGGCTGGCGAATAATCAGGATCATCGGCAGCAAGGCTATCACCAGGGCGACAGCCACCCGCGACAGTTTCGGCGGCAGAAAATGACGCGACAAATACCAAGCGGTCATGATCGGCACCGCTAATTTCATGAACTCCGAAGGCTGAAAGCGCGGCAGGCCGGGCAAACTGAGCCAGCGCTGAGCGCCTTTTGCGCCGACACCCACCAGCAGAACCGCGACCAGTGCTATTAGCCCTAAACCATAGAGCCAAGGCGCCCAGCGCCGATAGACGGCAGGGTCCAACTGAGCGAATACCACCATGACCACAAACGCCACACCAATGCGGGCGCACTGGGATTTCACCACCGCCATGCTGCTATCGCCACCGCTGTAGAGCACGAAAAGTCCGGCTGCCAGCAACGTCGTCAGCAAGAGCAACAGAATCGGGTCCAAATGGATCGATGACATGAACCCTCGCGGACCGCCAATCGTCTGCCCCGGCATCTGGCGAATAAAATCACGACTAGCCATCGGTACCGCTGACCTCCCCGGCCTTATCGGCGACAACGGGTTCCTCACCGCCCTGATTCATATCCAGCAACCAGGCATCGAACATGGCCCGCCCCACGGGCGCAGCCGTACCGCTGCCACTGCCGCCATTCTCGACAATCACTGCCACGGCAATCTGTGGATCGTCGGCTGGTGCAAAACCGACGAACAACGCATGGTCGCGCAGACGCTCGCGGATTTCATCGGCATCGTATTCCTCGTCTTCGGCCAGACTAAACACCTGCGCCGTGCCCGTTTTGCCGGCAAAACGGTAGGGTGCACCCTGACCAACGGCACGCGCCGTACCGTGTTGCCCGTGGACCACATCCTTCATGGATTCGACCACATAGTTCCAATCGGCTTCGCGCTTGATCACCAGATCCTGGTGGTTCTCCGCCGGCAGCACTGCGTCTGTCGTTTCCGGTCCGGTGACTTCATGGAGCATGCGCGGCTCATGCCAGACGCCACGATTCGCCATAACCGCGGTTGCCGTGGCCAGCTGCAGCGGGGTCGCGAGCATGAAGCCCTGGCCAATACTCATGTTCACCGAATCGCCCGGATACCACGGCTGGCTGCGTACAGCCCGCTTCCACGGCGCGGACGGCAGCAACCCCGGCAAGGCGCCGCTGACGTCCAGGGACGCATTCTTACCGAAACCGAACTGATCCAGGTATTCGTGCATGACGTCGACGCCCATGCGCAACCCCATGTCGTAAAAATAGACGTCGCAGGATTCAGCCACGGCCTCCCGCAGGTCGACCCAGCCGTGCCCCCAGCGCTTCCAGTCCCGGTAACGCCGCCCGGAATCGTTGATCCGGTAAAAGCCTGGGTCCCAGATCGTGCGTTCACGGGTCGTCGATTCGCTGTCCAGGCCGGCTATCGCCAACATGGGTTTGATCGTCGAGCCGGGCGGGTACTGTCCGCGCAAAGCCCGGTTGAATAGCGGCTTATCCAGCGACTCGCTCAGCTCCCGGTAATTTTCCACGCTGATGCCGGTCACAAACTGATTGGCATCGAAGCCGGGCACGCTGGCCAGGGCCAGGATACCGCCGGTCTTGGGCTCGATGGCCACGATCGCGCCCCGCCGCTCCTCTAGCAGATCGAACGCAACTTTCTGCAGCCGGATGTCCAAATGCAGGCGCAGGTCGTCACCCGGCACGGGGTTCTCTTTCTCCAACACGCGCAATGTGCGGCCCCGGGCATTGGTTTCAACATGCTGGTAGCCCACTTCGCCGTGCAGCGCATCCTCGTAGAAACGCTCGACACCGGACTTGCCGATATAGTTCGTACCCGCATAGTCGATAGGGTCGAGATTACGCAGCTCATCCTGATTGATACGGCCCACATAGCCCAACGCGTGAGCGGTCAGTTCGCTAAAGGGATAATAACGCACCAACTCGGCCTCGACTTCGACGCCAGGCAGATCATGGCGATGGACGGCCATGCGGGCGATTTCATTTTCGGTGAGGTCGTAACTGAGCGGGACCGGCGAGAAGGGGCGCCGGTATTCGTCGAGCCGGCGATCGAAACGCTCCATGTCTTCTTCCGGGATATCAAGAATCTGCTGCAAGCGCGATAGCGTGGACTCCATGTCCGGCACCCGTTCCGGCACGATGGTCACGCTGAAGACCGGGCGATTCTCCGCCAGCAATACCTCATTACGGTCGTAGATCAGCCCCCGTGGCGGGGCGATAGGTTGAACCTGAACCCGGTTCTTTTCGGATAGCGTGGTAAAGTTGGTGTGGTTGAGGATCTGCAGAAAGTATAGCCGCGCGACCAGGATGCCGATCAAACCCAGCATGACCACCAGCGCCACCAGCGTACGACGCTGAAAAAGGCGGCGCTCAGCGGCGGTATCCTTGAACTCCCCCCAGGGCATTTAAACGTCCTATGCGCGGTGATATGGATGATTGCGGGTGATGGACCAGGCCCGATACAACTGCTCCGCGAGCAGGATACGCACCAGCGGGTGCGGTAGGGTCAAGGATGACAGTGACCAGAGGTGATCCGCCCGCGTGCGGCAATCCGGCGCCAGGCCATCCGGCCCGCCCACCAGAAAGGCCACGTCCCGGCCGTCCATCTGCCAGCCTTCAAGCTGAGCGGCGAGCTTTTCCGTTGACCAGGCCTTACCTTCCACTTCCAACGCGATAACGCGATCGGTTCGGGCCAAAGCCGCCAACTGGGCATCGCCTTCCTTTTGAATCAGTCGGGGGATATCCGGATTCTTACCGCGCGGGGCCAGGGCCGTCTCGATGAGTTCCAAGGGCATGTCAGGCGAAAAGCGCCGTGCATACTCCTGATAACCATCGCTCACCCATCCAGGCATTTTCTGGCCTACGCAGACCAGTTTCAGACGCATGGTTATTCGCTACCAGCCACACCCAGATCCGGCGCATCACGCCAGAGCCGCTCCAAATCGTAGAATTCACGGGTCGCCCGCATCATGACGTGGACCACGACGTCACCCAGGTCGACCAAAAGCCAATCACTCACTTGGCCGCCCTCGACATTTGCCGTGCGCACACCATTCGACTTGGCCTCCGTAACCACAGAATCAGCCAAGGAGCGAACATGGCGATTGGATGTGCCCGAAGCAATGACCATGTAGTCCGTGACGCTGGTTCTGTCCCTGACATCAATCACACTGATGTCCTGCG
The DNA here is from genome assembly GCF_008122265.1 of Marinobacter fonticola. NCBI lineage: Bacteria > Pseudomonadati > Pseudomonadota > Gammaproteobacteria > Pseudomonadales > Marinobacteraceae > Marinobacter > Marinobacter fonticola. The sequence goes on along the minus strand of NZ_CP043042.1, from coordinate 1,072,263 downwards.
CCTTCACCTCCTCAAGTGCATTGATGACCGTATCTCTCAGTTGCTCAGCCTGCATAATTACCCTGTTTGACGGTGTTACCACCTGAAACGCCGCGTGTCCTCAGGGAGCGCGGCCTTATGCCTCTGTCATTGCAGTGACGATGAAGCCGGAATTGTATCATCAAAATCCTGGGACAGGTCACGTTTCGACCAGTTCCACGGGGTTTCACGGATCAGTCGCGATAAAGCCCGTTATCGCGAATCAGGGCCCAGACGCTGTCAGGCACCAGATAGCGTGGCGAGCGCCCTTCACGGACGTAGTGACGAATGGTTGTAGCCGCAATATCCAGCAAGGGGAGACTGACCGGCCAAACGTGGCCGGAGGGACGCTGCCGGAGAGTAGCGGCCGTCGTCTCGGCATTATCCGCCAGCAAGCGGCCGGCAACGCCGTCGTCTGGCGGCGCGTAGCCCGGGCGCTGGACGACGATGATGTGCGCCAGCTCCAGCAGCCGCTCCCATTGATACCAGCGATCGATCGAAGCAAAGCTGTCGGTACCCACCACCATGGCGAGCGGTTCCGAACTGCCGATTTCCTGGCGCAGCTCAGCCAGGGTATCCACGGTGTAGGAGGGCTTGTTGCGTGCCAGCTCCCGCTCATCGACCAGCAGCCCGGGCTCGCCGTCCACGGCGCGACGCAGCATGTCCAGACGCTGATCCGGCGTGGCGCCCGGCTCGTCCCGGTGCGGGGGGATATGACTGGGCACCAAGGTGATCGCCTCAATGCCCAGGTTCTCTTTCAGTTCAACCGCGGTGCGTAAATGAGCGTGGTGAATCGGGTCAAACGTGCCGCCAAGGATAACCTTCATGACACGATCAGGACCGGATGTGGCCGTCGCCGAAGACGACGTACTTTTGTGACGTCAGACCCTCTAGCCCAACCGGGCCACGGGCATGGAGCTTGTCGGTGGAAATCCCGATTTCAGCACCCAAACCGTACTCAAAGCCGTCGGCAAAGCGCGTGGAGGCGTTGATCATCACCGAGCTGGAGTCCACTTCGGTCAGGAAGCGCCGCGCCCGGGTGTAGTTCTCGGTCACAATGGCGTCGGTGTGCTTGGAGCTGTATGTATTGATATGGGCGATGGCCTCGTCCAAACCATCCACCACCCGTATAGCCAACACCGGCGCCAGATATTCGGCATGCCAGTCATCGTCGATGGCCTTGGCGACATTGGGCAGGCAGTCCCGGGTGCGCTCGCAACCCCGGAGTTCGACGCCCTTTGCGTCGAAGCCACTGGCCAGTAACGGCAGGATATCCGCTGCGATCTCGCCATCGACGAGCAGCGTTTCCATGGTGTTGCACGTGCCATATCGCTGGGTCTTGGCGTTGACCGCGATGTTCAACGCTTTCTCAGGGTCGGCGTGGCTATCGACGTAGACATGGCAGACGCCATCCAGGTGCTTGATTACGGGCACCCTGGCATCCCGGCTGACGCGTTCGATCAGCCCCTTGCCGCCGCGAGGCACGATAACGTCCACGTATTCGGGCATGGTAATCATCTGGCCCACGGCTTCACGATCCCGCGTCTTAACGACCTGCACCGCCGTCTCCGGCAATCCCGCTTTGTTCAGACCCTCGGCGATACACTGGGCGATGGCCTGATTGGAGCTAAGCGATTCTGAGCCACCGCGCAAAATGGTGGCGTTGCCGGACTTCAGGCACAAGCTTGCAGCCTCGACCGTGACATTGGGCCGGGACTCGTAAATGATGCCGACAACCCCTAAAGGCACGCGCATCTTACCGACCTGAATACCCGAAGGCCGATAACTCATACCGGTGATCTCACCGATGGGGTCCGGCAATGACGCTACCTGACGCAGCCCCTCGATCATGGTGTCGATCCGGGCTGGCGTCAGCTCAAGGCGATCCAGCATCGCCGGGTCCAAGCCTGAGGCCCGGGCATTTTCCAGATCCTTGAGGTTGGCCGTTTTCAACGCGTCGCGGGAGGCATCCAACGCTTCCGCCATTGCCAACAACGCAGCATTGCGTACCGCCGTGCTGGAACGGGCGACGGCCGCTGCCGCGACTCGCGCCTGCTGCCCGACATCCACCATGTAAGCCGAAATATCCATCGAGAGTTCCTGCTGTTCGTATACCGTTCACGCTCGTGCCGTTCACATCCGCGTGTCATTCAAATTCACTTACTCTATTCGCGCGCCTGACACCCAATGATCATCGCTGTCGACGAGCCGGATAAGGGAGCATACGCCACCAAGCTGGACCGGGAAAGCGTGAGCAAGCCCTCACAAGCGTGGCGATAGTCGACTTTTTTCGAGCGTTCCCGTCGTTGCGGATTTCAGTACAAGCACCTTACAGGTATTATACGCGGGCAGGCGAAGCTGTTTAAGGCGCAACGAACGTTTCGCGTCAATCCTGTAGAGCGTATTGCAAAACGACTGCACTCGGTCAACCGGCATTGGAAAACCACCCGAGGGGTCATTTACTATCGGTTTCTGATGATCGGTTTTTTTGACTATCGGTTTTTGAGTACTGGTTATTGACTATCGAGTGTTGACTACCAGTAACCTGTGCTTGTTCGAGAATTTCCGCCTCTTCCGGCCTTCGCTCGCACGTCTTGAAATGCCCTCTGTACCGGGTAAAAACGCTCTAGAGAGTAGGCGGTTCCGGTGCGCAGTGGAAAATGTCGTCATGGAGACAACGAATGCCAAGTGTGGCGGAGACTTTCCTGTTTAGCCGCTTTGCCCGGATCGCAGCCCTCGGACTACTGATCATCGCCGCCTTCAGTGCCTGGCGCGGCGCTTTTACTACGGGTGTTACAGCGGTCGTTTGCGCCGCCATGATCTGGACACGCTACCGGGCCGAAATCGCCGACGCCGGTAAGCGCCTGATCATCGCGGCCCGTTTGCTGAATATCCTGTTTTTGGTGGCGCTGACGCCCGCCATTCTCGCCAATACGCCCGGGCTGGCGCAGTGGAGCTATATTTTCCCACTCAGCGCCTTCGCTCTTTGGCCCCTGGCCTGGGCCAGCCTACTCATCGCGCCTTACCTGTTGCTGGTCATTTTTGCAGGATTGGACACCAGCCTCGGCCCCGACCGCCATCAGTTTGTCGCCTGTGCGCTGCTGGCGGTCTTGCTCTCTGCCCTCTTCGTGTTCCTGCGCGAGTACAAAACCCGGCAACTGGCTCCGTTGCGTCGCACGGACGAACTGACCCAGGCCGCCAGCCGCGACTACCTTTCCGCCGATCTCCACAAGGAAATACAGCGTAGCGAACGGGAAGGTATCGAAATGGCGGTACTGCTCATCGGCCTGGACATCCATCGCGGGATCGCCCTCCCCGATGACGACATTCGCGCTATCCTGCCGCGCATCGGGCGCTATCTACACTCCCAACTGCGGGATTTCGACAGCTATTATCGAGTGGCGGATCTTCAGTTCCTGGCAATATTACCGGGCACCAATACCGAGGACGCCACTCACAAGGCTGAAGTGCTCCGCAAAGGGCTACGCAGCTTGCTGGAGTCCCATGAGCTGGACATGACCGTCAGCGCCGGGGTCGCCGGCCTCAACATCGGCGACGACGCCGAAAGCCTTCAGCAGGGGGCGGCGCGAGCCCTACAGCGTGCCCAGCAGCAAGGCGGAAATCGAACACAATCCTTCAGCGCCTGGTCGGGTGCCGAAGCCACGAACCCACGCGCAGAGGCGGATCCCGATGACTGAGACCCGACTGCGAACCCTGACCCACAGCGTCGCCTATAGCCTTACCCTGCTGTTTATGGCTGCACTGGCAACGCAAAACCTGCGTTACGGTTTCTATACCCTATTCTACCTGGCCGTCACGCTCGGCGTGGGCGCCCTGGCCGGCGTGGTCTACACGGTGTTGATGCGCCGCCAGCAGCTACGCGCACCCGGCCATGCGCTGCTGTTGACGGGCATGAACCTGATCGCCCTACTGGCAGTTTTCGCCAGCCCCCAGGCCGATGTCTCGCATTGGACGCTGGCACTGGTTCTGCTCAACTTCCTCATTTTGCCACTACGGGTTGCCGCGGGCCTGTCGCTGGCACTGATCCTGACGGTTGCACTATGGCAGCTTGTGACCCTGCCCATCGCCGAAGCGGTCACATCGATTGCCGGCATGCTGCTGCTATTCGGTGCCGCAGCTTTTTATAGCTGGCGCTACTCGCATATGGCTCAGTCTGCCGAAGACCTGGCCATCACCGACGCCGTGACCGGTGCCCATAATGCCCGCTTCCTGGACGAGACCCTGCAGAAGGAAATCAGCCGGGCCCAGGCGACAGGCAATCCACTGTCGGTCGTGCAACTGCACATCGATCATATAGACGACGCCATAGAACTCCACGGCAAGGATCGCGTGGCCACGCTGATGCATGAGGTAACCCAAACGCTGTTCGGTGTGATCCGCGCCGGCGACACCTTGTATGCCCTGGACGACGGCGACTTCTTCCTGATCCTGCCCTTTACCCCGGAAGAGGGCGTGCGCGTGATTGCCGAAAGGGTCAGACGCACCCTGGGCGAGTCTCATTGGCAAGTGGTCGGACGTTTGACGACAACGTTGGGCTGCACCACCTGGCAGACCGGAGATACCACCAGCCATCACTTGCGGGATAGGGCCGTTGCCGCCGTCGCCGAGGCCAAACGACGCGGCTCGGATCGCGCCTGGTTTCTCGACGGAACATCCCGCGCTGCATGATGGAGTGGATACAGGCGGCGATTCAGTGGCTGGGGCAGCATCCCGGCTGGCTATCAGCCGCCTTGTTCGGCATTGCGCTGGTAGAATCCCTCGCCATCGCCGGCGTTATCGTGCCTGGGGTCGCCATGATGTTTGCGGCCGCCACTCTGGCCGGGCAAATCGATATGCCGCTACTCGAAGCATTGCTCTGGGCTGGCCTCGGCGCCATCGCCGGCGACGGTTTGAGTTTCTGGATGGGACGTTTGTTCCAGGGCCGGCTCGACGTACTCTGGCCCTTCACCCGCTATCCTCGCCTGATTGCCAGCGGCGAGCGTTTTTTTCACCGACATGGCGGTAAAAGCGTAGTCATCGGCCGCTTCGTAGGTCCGATCCGTCCCGTCCTACCGCTGATCGCCGGCGCCTTTCAGATGCCGGCGCGACGCTTCTTCACCTTCAACATCCTGTCCGCCGTTGGCTGGGCGCCGGTGTACGTACTGCCCGGCTACCTGGTCGGCAGCGCTATGGCCCTGGATATCCAGTTGCCGTCACATTTCTATCCGGCGATGGGTCTAAGCCTGGCCCTGCTGGCGCTGATTTATCTGGTATTTTTCCGTCTGCACTGGGGGCTGGGTGAAGACAGCGCCTTCTACCGTCACCTTCAGGCCACCGTGATGCGCAGTGAGCGCGGCCGAAAATTATGGCAAACGTTATCCAGCGAACGTCCGCAAGGTTCAGAGTTTCCCCTGCCGTCGATTACGCTGATGGTGGCTTGCACCGCCCTGTTTGCCCTTTGGGCTTTGCTATCCATGGAAACTCATCTACTAGACGCCCTGGATCAAAACACCTCGGCCTTTTTTGCCACCCTGCGCTCGCCCTTGCTCGATCCGGTCGCTGTCGGTATTACGCTGCTAGGCGACCCGGCCTTGCTGACACTGGTCAGCCTGAGCGGCATTCTGTTTTTTTGGGCCAGAGGCATGGGGGCCGCAGCCTTTCACATCCTGGCAGCAGGCGTTACGGTGACCGTCGTGACGACGTTAATGAAGGCGGGATTTGCCGTTCCTCGACCGGAAGCGGTGAGCATACCGCCATCTTCGTACGCTTTCCCCAGTGGCCACACCAGCGGCATCACCGTTGTGATTGGTCTGACGGCCAGCTTCGTCGCCCAGGAATGGCCGCCGTACCGGCGCTGGACGATCTACGCCATGGCGGGAGTGCCTATCCTGCTCATCGCGCTGAGCCGGCTTTATCTAGGTGTGCACTGGTTCAGCGACGTGATTGGCGGCCTGTTGCTGGGTCTAGCCGTTTGCGGGTTGACCCGCGTCAGCTATAGCCGCTATGACCGCCACCGGCTGGTTGGCAATGCGCTTTCGAACGGCACGATGCTGTCGGTCGCAGTCACCGCAGCAGGCTACGTCCTACTTGCCTACCCCTACGGCATGGCGCGCTACGCCATAGCCGGATAACGCTAAAACCCAGCCCGCTACTCCAGTTCCTCTAGCAGCACATGCAGACGATCGAGCCGCTCCAGGGGATCCTGCAGTTCCATCAGCCTCTGCTTTTCCTGCTTGTCCAGCGGGAGCAGCTCCGTCAGGCGCCACCCCACGTCACGGGCGTTATCGAAATCCACCGCCATGTTCAGGTCGCTGACCACCGGATGCCTGAGTAACGCCTTAAGCACGACGGACAGCTCCGTGAGGCGGTTCGGTACCGGCAAGTCCTCTTCCATAAGCAGGGCTTCGACATCGCCCATATTCAGTCCATCCGGCGCCTGCCAAGTCTTGACCACGGTGACCTTATAGTCGCCTTCGACCGTGATTCCCAACAGGCCGCTCTCCAGTTGTTGGAAGTCCACAATGCGCACATAGGTGCCGATGTCGTAGAACGCAGCCATGCTGTTGGTTTCCAGGCCCTCGCGCAAAAGCACGATGACGAACCCCCGGTCCTCTTTGAGGCAACGGGTGAGCATGTCGATATAACGGGGTTCAAAAAGCTGCAGAGGAATCCGTCCCTTCGGCAGCACGATCGAGTTCAACGGAAAAAGGGGTACGTGCATGAATCGTCTATTGTCTAATGAATGGAGAGCAGTTTCTGAACCTCATCGATGCGCTCCTGCGCCTGATTGAGGATTTCCAGACTGCGTGACGCGCTCAGCTCCAGCTCGCCTAGCCGCCTATAGGCGGGCACAGTCTCGAACCGAGGCAGCTCGCTGCCCTGCCGATCGCGAATCATCGCATGCAACTGGGCCAGGATGACAACATCCACTAACTGGAGCTCCTCCTGGGGCGGCTGGTACATCCAGTCTTCGGCGTGTCGGGCGGCGGTGACGAAACTCGCGGGGAATTCCCACCGTTCCAGCAGAGCCGCACCGATATCCGGCTTTAGTTCATCGATCACGCGATCAAGCAGCTGGCGATCGGCAAAGATCTCAACATGGTGTTCAGCATGGACGATAACAGGTATCGCCCCCAAATCATGGAGCAGGCCAGCCAACAACGCTTCTTCTGGATCGAGGTTGGTTGCCGCATCGGCCAACACCCAGCACAATGCGGCTACCTCCCGGGACTGGCGCCAAAGCCGGTCCATGGCACCTTGAAGTTCCGGCCGCTGGGACTTGAACACCTCGCGCATGGAAAATACTGTCACCAGTTGGCGCGTGGTGCGCGTCCCGAGCCGAACAACCGACTCCCGCACGGTACGAACGTCACTGAATCCCCGATATAGCGGGCTATTACAGGCACGGACCAATTTCGCCGAAATCGACGGATCCGCTGCGATCACCTGCGCTATTTGCTCCGCTGTGGAATCGTCCCGGTCCGTCGCCCGACGCACTTTCCAGGCCACATCCGAAACGCTCGGCAGCGCCAGTTTATTGGAGCGAAGGTCAGCATAAAATTCCATCAGCAAATCATGCGCTTCACTGCCGTCATCGCCGCCGCCCACAGCGGTTTCCTCCACATCGTTTTCGGTCACCGGCGCCGAGCGAAGAAGCTGATTCAGTACGTCTTGCGCAACGATCAGGAACTCACCTGACGTCGCAGCGGTCACCGTGTACATGCGCGGCTGCAAGCGGGCTACCGGATGACGGGCCTTGTCGCTACCGGCCAGAATGGTTGTCGTCCGGCCATCGACCGCCTCCAACTTAATCTCGCCATCGAGCAGAAAATACTCCAACCCATCCTTGACGCCACGTTCGATGACACGCTGCCCAGGGCCAAATTTACGCTTTTCGGCCCGGGACGATAGAAGAATCAATTGTTCGTCGGTTAGTCGACCAAGGGGCTGAAACTCTCGCAAACGGCGAATCGGCTGTTGCTCCCGAGCGGACATCTTATAACTCCCTGATCAGGCAGACCGGGCGCGTCGTCGAAGCGGTTACACACCCGTTCCCCGCAATTAATGAGCATTGTGAACAATTGCAACCGGATCGGCCAGTGATAGTTCAGGCCTCCCACCTTGGCGAGTGGTATCTGTGTCACGTCCTGGACAATCGTCCGGGACAAACAGTCCGATAACCGCCGCACGCAGAGTTCTGGTATTCTCTGCGATCCCCGAATAACAGCAACGAGAGATCAGCATGCCCCAGTACCGTTCCAAGACGTCGACCGCAGGTCGTAACATGGCCGGCGCCCGCGCACTTTGGCGCGCCACCGGGATGAAAAATGACGACTTCAACAAGCCCATCATAGCGGTCGCCAACTCTTTTACCCAGTTCGTGCCGGGCCACGTCCACCTGAAAGATCTGGGCCAACTGGTATGCCGCGAAATCGAAGCCGCCGGCGGTGTCGCCAAGGAATTCAATACGATCGCAGTCGACGATGGCATCGCCATGGGGCATGACGGCATGCTCTATTCCTTGCCCTCGAGGGAGATCATTGCCGATTCGGTGGAATACATGGTGAACGCCCACTGCGCCGACGCGCTGGTGTGCATCTCCAATTGCGACAAGATTACCCCAGGCATGTTGATGGCCGCCATGCGCCTGAACATCCCCACCATTTTCGTCTCCGGCGGCCCGATGGAAGCCGGTAAGACCAAGCTATCCGAGCACAAGCTCGATCTGGTGGATGCGATGGTGATCGCCGCCGACCCCAACGCCACCGACGAGCAGGTGGAAGAATACGAGCGTAGCGCCTGCCCGACCTGCGGTTCCTGTTCGGGCATGTTCACCGCCAACTCCATGAACTGCCTTACCGAAGCCATCGGCTTGTCGCTGCCAGGCAACGGCTCCATGCTTGCAACTCATGCCGCCCGAGAACAACTGTTTCTTAAAGCCGGCCGCCAGATTGTCGAAAACACACGTCGTTACTACGAGCAGGACGACGCCAGCGTACTACCGCTGAGCATCGCCTCCATGGCCGCTTTCGAGAACGCCATGATTCTTGATGTCGCCATGGGTGGGTCCACAAATACGATTCTGCACCTGCTAGCTGCGGCGCAGGAAGGCCAGGTGCCCTTTACCTTGAATGAGATCGATCAGCTCTCGCGCAAGGTACCCCAACTCTGCAAAGTGGCCCCTAACTCCCCCAAGTACCACATGGAAGACGTTCATCGCGCCGGTGGCGTCATGGGCATCCTGGGTGAGCTGGAACGCGCTGGCCTGATCAACACCAACGTTCCTACCGTTCACAGCAAAACCCTGGCGGACGCGCTGAACGAATGGGACATCATGCGCCAGCCGACACCGGAAGTGGTGGAATTCTTCAAAGCCGGGCCAGCGGGCATACCCACCCAACAGGCCTTCAGTCAGAACACGCACTGGCCGTCACTGGATGGCGATCGCGAGAACGGCTGTATTCGCACCCTCGAACATGCCTATTCCCAGGAAGGCGGCCTGGCCGTGCTTTTCGGTAATATCGCACTGGACGGCTGCGTGGTGAAAACCGCCGGCGTCGACGAGAGCATCTACGTATTTGAAGGCACCGCCCGCGTATTCGAGAGTCAGGACTCTGCCGTAGCTGGCATTCTGAACGACGAGGTCAAATCCGGCGATGTTGTCGTCATCCGCTATGAAGGCCCGAAGGGCGGTCCCGGCATGCAGGAAATGCTCTATCCTACCAGCTACCTCAAATCCAAAGGGCTGGGCAAGAGCTGCGCACTGATGACCGACGGCCGCTTCTCCGGCGGCACCTCCGGCCTGTCCATTGGCCACGTGTCACCTGAAGCCGCCGCCGGTGGCGCCATTGGGCTCATTGAGAACGGTGACCGTATCCTGATCAATATTCCCGAGCGCAGCATCGATGTGCTGGTGGACGCCGATGAGCTCGACGCCCGCCGCAAAACCCGTGACGAATCCGGCTGGAAGCCTGCCGAGACTCGTCCGCGCAAAGTGTCTGCAGCGTTGAAGGCCTATGCTTTACTCGCCACCAGTGCAGACAAAGGCGGCGTCCGCGATCTGGAGAAGCTGACTTAAGAGACTGAGCGTCAAACGACTTTTCGGACCGGGCCTGTTTTCCCACACTGTTTTCGGATTCAAGGGAATGCAGGTACGGTCCGCGGCTTCCAGCTCGTACGGGTTACCCGGGGCCAGTGTCCCTTAGAAGAAAAGCCAGGAACCGTCGTCCTCTTCTTCAACCCCGTCTTCCGATTCGGCTTCTGCCGGCTGGGGGTCCGCTTTTGCCTGCTCGCTGACCGCCGGTTTGGACGAGGCCGCCTTGCGGCTAGAAGCCGGCGCCGCAGCGACCTTGACCGAAACCATACCCAGCGCTTCCTTGGTGGCCTCATCGAGTTGGCCCGTTGACTTCAGATCCGAATGGTCCTTCTGAAAGGCCTCCAGAGCGGACCGTGTGGACGGCCCCATCTGTCCATCGGCCCTATCGATGCTGTAACCGGCGCCATAGAGCGCATTCTGCAAAGCCAGGGTGTCGTTTGCCGCAAACACGGTACTTCCTCCCGCCATGAGCAGTGTCGTTAACGTCCCGGAAATCACCCACTTCTTGCTCGGGATTATTTTATTCATGTTGTGCTCCTGAGGAATCATGTTCGGGCCTAGTCGGTACCAAAACATATCGGTACCCAAACAACCGGTACACCGGTCGAATACATTCGATTATGACCAAAACTTAATACTACCGCATAACACACCAGGGTTCATCCGGAGCGCCGGTCGTCGTGATCAGCCGTTTCCTCGTTGCGGGCGATGCGCGCTGGTTCGTTGAATTCCCTGATAAAAATACCCCAGAAGGCCACAAAAAGAGCGGCAACCAACGGGCCCATCACAAACCCATTGATACCAAACATTACAATTCCGCCGAGTGTGGACAGTAAAACCATGTAGTCGGGCAACTTAGTGTCGCGTCCCACCAGGATTGGCCGCAGCAGATTGTCCGCCAGGCCAATCACCAGCACGCCGAAAGCCGTCAGCACAGTGGCAGAAACGTACTCGCCCACCGCCGCCAGATAGATGGCTGCCGGCACCCACACCAGCGCAGCCCCCACCGCGGGGATCAACGACGCAATAGCCATGACAACGCCCCAAAGTAAGGCGCCGGTGATTCCCAGCATCCAGAAGATCAGCCCCCCCAGAGCCCCCTGAACCGCCGCCACGAACAGGTTACCCTTCACGGTTGCGCGGGTAACCTCGGCGAACTTGGCAAACAGCAGGCGCTCGCGCTCGTCCCCCAGTGGCAATGCCCGTATCAGCAGATCCACCAGCTTGGTGCCGTCACGCAGTAAAAAGAAAGCCAGGTAGATCATCAGCGAAAAGGCGAGGAAAAACTGAAAGGTATTCTGGCCGATGCCCAGGGCCTGCCTCGCCAGCAGCTTGCTACCGCCCACAAAGGTCGCCACAACGCCCTCTCTGATACGCTCGAAATCGATGTTGAAGCGCTCGAGGAACGTTTGCAGCGCGGGAAAGGAACGGGTGACCTGATCGATATATTGGCCCGGACTGATCTCGCCCGACTGCACCTGCTGATAAAGGTTTACGCCCTCGGCAATCAATGACGAAATCAGCAGCAGCACCGGAATGATGACAATCACCAGGCACAGTACCAGCGTAAGCAGCGCTGCCGAGTTATAGCGCCCCGGCATGCGACGCAGCAGCCAATTCTGCACCGGGTTAAAAATCAGTGCGATAGCCACCGCCCAGAAAATAGGCCCCGTGAACGGCTTGATCAAAAACAGGAAAGCCAGTGAAACCACCAGCAACATGGCGAGAAAGGAGCGCCGTTCTAAAGCATCGTACATAGTTGAACATCCTGATCGACCGACAAGGCCCGTGCCGGACCATGGCAAGCACATACGGGGTAAGGCTATAGTAGATTGTGAGCTGTTGCAGCTTGATTCAACGAAATCAATCCTTGCGTACCCGGCCACATCCGTGACGGCCGACAGTACACGAACCCGGATTTCTGGAACCGAACGTTGGATAGTATCGAATTTTCCGTAGAAACCGCTATTGAGGCCGCTGAAGCCCTGCAAAAGACGCTGGCACAGCGCACCCATCGCAAGAAAATCATGGGCCAGGACGTGATTCGCCCCGGCCAGCTCGGCGAAGCGTTACGTCTGCCGGCAATTATTGCCAAGCTGCGCAGCAAGCAAGCACGCCGGCGTGAAGAGGGCTTGGACGACTTCCAGAGCCTGTGGCCGACCCTCTCGCCTGCCACTCACGAGAAGGTCCTGGAACAAATGGAGTGGTACGACCCGCGAGCGTTGGACTGGGAGGACAAACGCTCCAACCGACGTTCTGCGCCCCCAAACCCGGAGTAACCGCCGACTGGAGGCCCATGAGCGACTTGAGCAACCTGCGCCGTATCCGGCAGGACCTACATCGTTATCCCGAACTCTCCGGCCATGAGCATGAGACCGCCGACTGGGTGCGTCGATTACTGGAGCCGCTCAATCCCGACGCCATTGTCTCTGGCGTTGGCGGAGCCGGTTTGCTGGCGGTATTCAATGGCCGGCAAACCGGCCCGACTACCCTGATTCGCTGTGAGCTGGATGCGCTTCCCATAACAGAAACCGGCGAGCGTCGTTATCGTTCCACCCGGGAGGGTTGCGCACACGCGTGCGGGCACGACGGCCACATGACGATCGTGATCGGCGTCGCCGAGATACTCCAGGCCCAGCGCCCGCATACGGGACGGGTTATCCTGCTGTTCCAGCCCGCCGAGGAGGACGGCCACGGGGCCCGACGCGTCTTCAACGACGACGCCTTTGCGCCCTTCAAGCCGGACTATGCGTTCGCGCTGCACAATGTCCCCGGCCTACCGCTGGGCGAAGTCTTTACGCGGCCGGGACCGTTCAATTGCGCCTCACGCGGACTCATCATTCGGCTAACCGGCAAGACATCGCACGCAGCGCATCCGGAAGACGGCGTCAGCCCCGCTCCGGCGCTAGCCCAACTCATGGCCGCACTGCCAGGGTTGCCGGCAACGTTCGACGCCACGGTATGGGTCACGCTAGTCCACGCACGCATGGGAGAAAAGGCGTTCGGCACCGCGCCGGGAGAGGCCGTTTTAATGGCGACGCTGCGCAGCGAAACCAACGAAGCGATGACCGCGCTATCGGATAAGGCTTGCGCACTTGCCCGCGAAGCCGCAGACAATGCCGGCTTGGCGGTTGCCTTTGAATGGGAGGATGACTTTCTAGCCAGCGTTAACAGCGAATCCGGCTTCGAGGCGGTGGCCAACGCTTGTCGCGAAATCGGTCTACCCTGCCACCGCATGCCCGACGCTTTTCGCTGGTCCGAGGATTTTGGCGTCTTCACACTGCATGCCGAGGGCGCCATGTTGGGCCTGGGCGCCGGCAATATTCATCCCCAGTTGCACAACCCGGATTACGATTTTCCAGATGAACTTATTCCCGCGGGACGTGAAATTTTTGTCACGATTATTCGCCAGATCAACGGTCTGCCGCTTGCCAACTGACTCCAAGCCCCACTCCCAGTAATGTATCTGTCGTCATGACTTGGAAATGAAACAGAATGGCCTTAGGTTAAGCAGATGGGCGTTAAGAAGCCGCAAGGTCCGGTTATGTTTCAGCGGCCAGAATTTATATAGAGGCTTTCAGGGAAATGCGCCCTTTCAAACCAATGAGGAGTCATTATGAGTATTCAGGAACGCTACGACGCTCAGTTGTCCGAGAATGGCGTCATCCCCACATTCCTGTGTGGACATTGCAGGTCGACCATACCCAAGGCCAGGATTTTCCGGAACGACGGCGAAAACCGCCAAGACATGGCCTGCCACTCGATAGGCTTGTGCTCAGCCGACGATTGCGGTGCGGTTAACTGCCTCGACGAGGCCATGAGAAAACTTGAGCAGCTCGAAAAACAACAGCAGGCCGCCGGTTAACCCCGGCCTGCACGGCACTGTGAATCCCCTCCCCGATTCTGAGCTATTCTTCGACTACTTCCTGAAAAATTTGCTGAAACCTCAGTGACTTTTTAAAGTTGCTTTTTATAGGTACCGCTTACAAACACTTCTCACAAATACTTTTCCCTAGGTACTTCCCTTAGGCACTTTTCATAGATACTTTCATAGGTACTTTTCTAAATACCTTCCCAATTTAAGGACGTTGGACAGAATGCGTATTCTTCGTACCGAGGAACAGCGCTTCGCGCAGTTGCCCGATTTTCCCTTTGAGCCCCATTACCTCGACGTCGCCCCCAACCTTCGTATGCACTATGTAGACGAGCGGCCGGAGGGCGAAGGGGTTGTGGAAAAAGCACCGCACGATGCCGGCCCCGTACTCATGCTTCACGGCGAGCCGTCTTGGAGCTACCTCTATCGCCACATGATTCGACCGGTGGTTAATGCCGGCTATCGCGTTTTGGCGCCGGATCTGATCGGTTTTGGCAAGTCCGACAAACCCGCCGATCTCGAGGACTACAGTTACCAGTCGCACATGGACTGGCTGAAAACCTGGCTCGATGCCCTGGAACTGAACAACATCACCTTGGTCTGCCAGGACTGGGGCTCGCTGCTGGGACTACGGATGGCGGCAGAGCACCCTGATCGGTTCAGCCGAATCATCGTCGGCAACGGCATGCTGCCCACCGGTGACGAGAAAGTGCCGACTATTTTTCATCTCTGGCGGGGATTTGCCGTTTACAGCCCCTGGTTCCCGATCAGCCGTATTGTGCAAATCGGCACGGCCCGAGCGCTAACGGATGCAGAGTGCGCCGGCTACGACGCGCCCTTTCCATCCAGCGACTACAAGGCCGGTGCCCGCGCGCTCCCCAGGCTGGTGCCGACCCGGCCGGATGATCCCGCCAGCGAGGCCAACCGAGCGGCGTGGAGCTCGCTTAGAAACTGGAAGAAACCGTTCATCACGTGTTTTAGCAATGGCGATCCAATCACCCGGGGTGGGGACCGGTTCATGCAACGTCAGATTCCAGGCGCACAGGGCCAGCCCCATACCACACTGCGGGGTGGCCATTTTCTGCAAGAAGATGCGCCCCAGGATTTCGCCCGGGTCATTATTGAAGCTTGCCGCCTGTAGCATTCATTAACGCAACTGGCTAATTCAGCCGAAGACCGTCACGGTCTGACGGCTCAGGGCAAGCAACTCACCCTGCCGGTTCCAGATCGTGGCATGTGTGTGACCATAACCGGAGCCGGCCTGATCGATCTCCGCCCGGTAGAGAAGCGGCTCGTCCGCCGCCATCTGCGGGCGCGGGTGAACGATTTCCAGCGACCAGCTCATGGAGCTTGCCGGTACCGGCCGCTTGACGTGTTGCAGCACGGCCGGCGGCCAAGCATCCACCAGAGCGATAACATGAGCATCGGTCATCTCGCTACCGGGCTCGCGAAAACGCATCCAGCCGCCCATTTCACGGTCTGGCTTACCGGCAAATGGCAAATTGCCAAAAGCCCAGCGCATCTCGATATGCTGGGTAAATTCCGGCGTCACGCCCTGAATGTAATCCAGGGGGCGACATTCCTCCGGTGGCGGCACGGCCGGAGCGGCGTAAGGTGTCACTTGCACCTGAGATTCGCGATCGCCACCGAAACTGCCGAGCGCCACCAGCCGGGTCTCGCCACCCTGCTTGATACGCGCCTCCACCTGGCTCGCCGCACGACCTTCCCGCAACAACTCCACCTCGAACGACATCGGCTCCCCTACTGTCACCGGCCCAACGAACGCCACTTGCAATGCACGCAGCGGACGATCGGCCTGAACTGCGTCCTGCATTTTTGCATAAGCCAAGGCGGCGACAAGTCCACCGAATGTCGCCCGCCCCTGGCCCCAACTTCCGGGGATAACCAGGCTGGATTCCTTAGCTCCTGCCAATAGTTCGTCAAAGTGCATCGCTCTCATCCATTCAAGAAATAAACGCCTGCCTCCCATCGAAGCAAGCTCCAAAAACCTTCCCAGGCCATGATTAAGACTGGGCGTCCTATGATCCGAGTATATTTACCTATGATCGTAACAATATACTGCGTATCCTAACGGTTGCTAAACATCTATAATGCACGTTCGTACGCTCCCCCTCGCTGGCATCAGAAGAGGCATCATTCCGGGAGCGCTACTTACTTCTCCCCGAATTCCGAGTTTCTTCATGCAGACACAAACCTTTGCCGAGTTAGGCCTCCATCCGGTGGTTCTCGAGGCCGTTTCAGCCGTGGGTTATGAAACCCCGTCACCCATTCAGGCCCAGGCCATCCCCATTCTGTTGGCTGGTCGCAACCTTCTGGGTATGGCGCAGACCGGTACCGGTAAGACCGCCGCGTTCGCCTTGCCGTTGCTGAGCAATATCGATCCAGATCTACTCGCTCCGCAGATCCTGGTACTGGCGCCCACACGGGAACTGGCTATCCAAGTCGCGGAAGCTTTCACGACCTATGCCAACCGTTTCCGCAACTTCCAGGTCCTGCCAATATACGGCGGCCAGGATTTCCGGCCTCAGCTCAAGTCACTGCAGCGCGGCGCACAGGTCATCGTGGGCACACCCGGGCGCATGCTCGACCACTTGCGTCGCGGCACCCTGAAGCTGGATCAGCTCAAGGCCGTCGTGCTTGATGAGGCGGACGAAATGCTGCGCATGGGCTTTATCGATGACATTGAAGCCATCCTCAGCAAGACGCCTGAAAACTGCCAACGCGCCCTTTTTTCCGCCACCATGCCGGCTCAGATCCGCAAAGTGGCCCAGACTTACCTCGCCAACGCCGAGGAAGTAAAGATTGAAAGCCAAACCCGGACGGTGTCCCGCATCGCCCAGTTCGTGCTGCCGGTCTTTGCCGAACGCAAACTCGATGCCCTGACCCGCATACTGGAAGTGGAACCCGTCGACGCAGCTATCGTCTTCGTACGGACCAAGGCAGAAACCACCGTTTTGGCCGAGAAGCTCATGGCGCGCGGCCACGCGGTTGCCGCACTGAATGGTGATATCAACCAGAAGCAGCGCGAGCAGGCCGTTGAAGATCTGCGCCGTGGCCGCCTGGATATTCTGGTAGCCACCGACGTAGCTGCCCGCGGCCTCGACGTGCCTCGCATTACTCACGTCATCAACTACGACGTGCCGTACGACAGCGAAGCCTATATCCATCGGGTGGGTCGTACAGGACGCGCCGGGCGAGAGGGCAAAGCCATCCTCCTGGTCACCCCGCGCGAGCGCAGTTGGCTGCGAACGCTGGAACGGGCCACGAACTCGCCGATGTCGGACTATCAGCTGCCGCCGCCAGCAGACCTGCAGAAAATGCGGGAGAAACAGGTGGAGGCCCAATTGCTTGGGTTCACCGACGACGGACGGCTTGGCAAGGCCATGGCCCTGCTCGATACCATTGCCGAACGCAACGACATGGATATGGCCATGGTCGCCGGTGCACTGGCTTGCTGGCTGGAAACGGCCCAGCCGGGCTCGATCCCGCTGGAAATGCCATCTGAACTGCCCGTTCCCTCACCCGCGAGCAGGAATAAGCGCCCACCGCATAAAGGTGATCGCCGTGGCCCCAAACCGGCCTTCAAGAAAGGTGGTGGCGGTAGCGGGGGTCGCGGCCGCCCCGGTCCGGGCGCCAAACCCCGCTCCAAACCGCCGCGTCGTCAGTCTTCCGATCGCTGATAGACGATGAAGCTGTAGTCGTAAGGATTGTTCTCGGACGCGGAGAAATTTTCCCGTCCGAGTTCTTGCCATTGCCCCCAGTCCACGTCGGGGAACCAGGCATCGCCCTCAACGTCGGCATGCACCTGGGTGACGTACATGCGGTCGATATCCGGCAGGGCATCCGCATAGATCTGCCCGCCACCAATAATCATAATCTCGTCACCGCCTTCCAGCTCCGCCTGCGCCTCGGCTCGCCGATAGGCCGCCGCCAGCGTATGCTCTGCAACCACGCCAGCCGGCGCCTCCCAGCTTTGATCCCGCGTAATCACGACATTCAGGCGTCCCGGCAGCGGACGGCCGATAGATTCGAAGGTTTTGCGCCCCATCAAGATGGGCTTGCCCATAGTCGCCTGCTTGAAGTAGCGCAAATCCCCCGGCAAGTACCATGGAAGCGCGTTGTTGCGACCGATCACGCGGTTTTGGGCCATAGCTACGATCAGCGCTTTCCGCATCGATATTCTCCTTAGACCGCGATGGGCGCCTTGATGCCCGGCAGCGGGTCGTAACCCTCGAACTCGAAGTCTTCCAGCTCATACTCGAACAGGCTGGCGAGCTTGCGGCGAATGTGCAGTTTCGGTAACGGGCGAGGCTCGCGACCCAGCTGCTCGTAGACGATCTCGTCGGTCAGATGATTTTGGTACAGGTGACAATCACCAAAGGTATGGATGAATTCACCGACGTCCAAATCACACTGCTGGGCAATCATGTGCGTTAGCAGACTGTAGGAAGCGATATTGAACGGCACCCCGAGAAAAAGGTCGGCACTGCGCTGGTAAAGCTGACAAGAGAGTTTGCCGTCGACCACATAGAACTGGAACAGGCAGTGGCAAGGTGCCAGCGCCATGCGTCCCTGCTCGACGTTTTCCTGCGGACCGATTGTTTCATCCGGCAGCTCCGCGGGATTCCAGGCGGACACGATCAAACGACGGGAGTTTGGCTTGGTACGAATCTGGCGCACCACCTCGGTGATCTGGTCCACCACATCGCCGTTGGGACACTGCCAGCTACGCCACTGCTTGCCATAGATCGGGCCCAGATCGCCGTTCTCCAGCGCCCACTCGTTCCAGATGCTGACTTTGCGCTCACGCAGCCAGTTATTGTCGGTCGAACCTTCGAGGAACCACAGCAATTCGTAGATAATGCTGCGTAAGTGCACCTTCTTGGTCGTCACCAGAGGAAAGCCTTCACCCAGATCGAAGCGAATCTGACGGCCGAAAACGGAGCGCGTTCCCACCCCGGTGCGGTCGCCCTTATCTGTACCGTTGTCCACGACATCGCGCATCAAGTCCAGATAGGCTTTCATGACGCCTTACTCCTGTATGCAAATACCATCATAATGAGTCCCGCAAGGACCATCGGCAACGATAGCAGCTGGCCCATGGTCAACCAGTTCCAGGCCAGATAGCCAAGCTGGGCATCGGGCTGCCGGTAGAGCTCCGCGACAATGCGGAAGCAACCATACAACACCAGAAAAAG
Source organism: Marinobacter fonticola (assembly GCF_008122265.1). Taxonomy (NCBI): domain Bacteria; kingdom Pseudomonadati; phylum Pseudomonadota; class Gammaproteobacteria; order Pseudomonadales; family Marinobacteraceae; genus Marinobacter; species Marinobacter fonticola. The sequence continues at coordinate 1,053,056 of NZ_CP043042.1, read as the reverse complement.
TCCGGAAACAGCCATTCTTGGGCGGGGCTTAGAGGAAAACCACCACAGGGCAACAAACAGTAAGACCCCTTCCATCGCGAACTGGTAGAGCTGCGACGGGTGGCGTGGTAACAGGTCCGGCGCCTGGGGGAAAACCATTCCCCAGGGCACATCCGTGGTCCGCCCCCAAAGCTCGCCGTTGATAAAGTTGCCAATGCGGCCTGCGCCCAGCCCCACTGGCACCAGAGGCGCCACGAAGTCGGCGATCTGGAAGAAGTGCCGGTTCACCTTGCGGCCAAACCACCACATGGCGAGCAATACGCCGAGCAGCCCGCCGTGGAATGACATTCCTCCTTCCCATACGCGGAACAGCCATAGCGGATCGCCGAGGAAAGTCTCGAAGTTGTAGAAGATAACGTAACCGAAGCGGCCCCCAAGCACCACGCCCAGGGCAATGTAGAACAGCAGGTCGCCCATTTGCTCCTCATTGATAGGCGACCACGGCTTGCGCGCCCTAATACGGCCGAGCCACCAGCCAACGACAAAGCCAACCAAATAAGTCAGGCCATACCAGTGGACCTTGAGAGGGCCCAGGGAAATCGCAACCGGATCGAACTGTGGGTGCCGCAGCATGAGTCCCCGCTATCTTCAAGACGTTAGTGAGTGTTTCGTCCAAACCCGTGAAGTCAGGAGGAACACCGTGGTGGCAAAGGATGTATCGCCAAAATCCAGGGCGCAAGCCTTTGATTTTTCGAACCATGCTTTTACCAGGCAGTACTGTGAAACGCCAGCAAGGACATTTCAGGATCGAAACCTGCTATCAGATCAAAAACCGGATACCCATCAGCAACAAAAACAGCGCGAAAATACGTTTGAGTAAGGCGGCATCCAGCCGGTGGGCCAACGCGGCCCCCACCCGGGCAAAAAGTACGCTGGTCAAGACAATACCGGCAAAGGCAGGCAGATAGATAAACCCAAGGCTGTACGGCGGCAATGCCGGCGCGTCCCAACCGGTACCAATATTCGCTACAGCCCCGGCGACGGCGATCGGCAAGCCACAGGCCGCAGACGTGCCCACCGCCTGCTGCATACGCACGTTGCACCAACTCAGGAAAGGCACCGTAAGCGTCCCGCCGCCAATACCAAAAATGGCTGACGCCCAGCCTACCCCTCCGCCGGCCGCCATGAGCCCAGCCCTGCCCGGCACCCCACGCCCCGGCGACGGCTTAATATTGAAAAGCATGATGCAGGCCACGGCGATAACGAAGATACCGATAAACAGTTGCAGCATTTCTCCTGACAATAGCGCCGCGGTGCACGCGCCCAAAACAGCACCCGCAACGATACCCGGCATCATGGGGCGAAAAACCGGCCAGAGCACACCGCCGCGCTGGTGATGGGAACGAATGGAACTGATGGACGTGAAAACAATGGTGGCCAGAGAGGTGCCCACCGCTAGATGAGCGGCAACATCGGCGCTAATGCCTTGAAAACCGAAACTGAAGATCAGCACAGGCACGATAATCAGCCCACCACCGATGCCAAACAGGCCGGCAAGTACGCCGGCAAAAGCTCCTAGAGCCATATACAGACCGAATAACCACATCAGGCCCATGCCGGGTCTTTCCTTAATAGCCAGAATCCAGGCCCGTATGATACACAGGGGACAGGTCGGGATCACACTTCGCGCCGGCGCAAATACAGCAAACCAGGAAGCCCGAACTCTATGTGCCTGATTCTGTTCGCCATCAACCAGCATCCGGAGCTGCCGCTGGTCGTTGCGGCTAACCGCGACGAGTTCTACGCCCGGCCCACGCGGACGATGGACTGGTGGGCCTCGCCGCACATTTTGGCGGGCCAGGATGCCCAGTCGGGCGGTACCTGGCTGGCCATCACCCGGGCCGGCGAGGTGGCCGCAGTGACCAACTTTCGCGATGGCCACCCAGGGAAAGGCGCATGGTCCCGAGGACAACTACCGGTGTGGGCCCTGACCGAACCCCATGAAAAGCTGTCGGAAAAGCTGAATCAATCTCAGCACCAATTTTTGGGGTACAATCTATTACGACTGTCGGAACGGAGCGGCTGGTACTACAGTAACCGGGACTACAGTAGTAATCCGAACTACGGCAGTAATCCGAACTACGGCAGTAATCCGGACGACAGCAGTGATCCGGACGACAGCAGTGATCAGGACTATGGTAATCGGGAGACCCACCCAGGACGCCAGTTGCATCGAGGCACTTACGGACTCAGCAACCATTTATTGCAGAGCCCGTGGCCCAAGCTGGTCCGTTTACGCAAGACACTGAATCAGCTGATGCACGACACGCCTACTGCAAAACTGCACGACGCGCTGATAGCGGCTCTGATGGATTCCACGCCAGCCCCGGATAGCTTTCTGCCCGATACGGGCGTGGGACTGGAAACCGAGCGTTTCCTATCCTCGCCTTTCATTCGAAGCGATACCTACGGCACGCGAGCAAGCACGGTCGTATCGCTTCACCGCGACGGCCGCGTTGACGTCACCGAGCAGACCTGGCTGCGCGAAGGCGTCGCAGGCGAGAGGGCTAGCTTTAGCTGGAACCGTTATCAAGACTGATCGCGGGCAGCGCCGTCGCGCTCGCGTAATTTCGAACTCTGCAAGCGCATGATATGGCTCATGAGCAGCTCGCGATCGGTATCGGTGATCCGTTCGAAGTCGAGGTGAACGCGAAACTCGCCATCCTCAGGCACCATACCAACCACTCTCGCCAGTATCCGGACTGTCCTGCGCTCCGGATAGAACAAGAGGTCCACCAGTAGGGATTCTTCATCGGCTATCGCCTCTTGGGTACGAAATGACAGGCCGCCTGCACTCAGGTTAATGTCGCGGGCCACCAGGCTGCCAGCTTCCAACCCGTCCACTTCATCGCCCAACGCCTCCAGTACCAAATCCAGTTTGCGGTTGAGCAGATCGATAACTTCCCGAGTTTCCGGCGCTGTCTCCGCCAATTTGGCCAGCGCTTGATCCAACGCCAAGTCGATATCCACCTGCCGCGTACGCAGCGACAGATCAACCAGCTCGGCCGAAAGCGATGCCTTGTCCGACAGCCTTACGTAGCGCAAAGCCACCCGATCATCGACCCGGTAGAAACGTCTGCGTTCTTCTCCCTGCCACATCTCGATACCCGCCTGTTTAGTCTGGTGCGTTCGGTTACTCGCCAATGCCATGCCAAATAACCTCATAAGGTCATTATGCCGTTAAGGATAGACGGCGACTGCGCCAGAGGAAACGCAAACCTGACCAGCTCTGGTATACTCCGCCCGAAACAGACCTTCCCGGAGAATGCCCGTCATGACCGGCGTCACTATTGCCGACTTCGAAAAATCGCTGAATGAACTCGAGGCCCTGGTTCGCGATCTGGAGCAGGGTGACCTGCCGCTGGAAAAATCCCTAGCCGCCTTTGAGCGCGGTGTGCGCCTGACCCGAGAGTGTCAGCAAGCCCTGCGTCAGGCGGAGCAACGCGTCGAGCAGCTCGTCAAGGTCGAGGGCGACACGCTGGAAACCCGTCCGTTCAACGTGGACGACGAGGGGCAATGAGCACCCATCCGACAAAACCGGATATGTCGTTTGCTCCGTGGCGAGAAGCGATCGAAAGCACCCTGGACGACTGGCTCAATGAAGGCGCCCATACCCCCGTTCGCCTGCAGGAGGCCATGCGTTACGCGGTACTCGGCGGCGGCAAGCGCATTCGTCCGGTTCTGACGCTAGCGGCGGCGGCAGCAACCGGATGCGCGCCGGAAAGGGCGCTGGTGCCGGGCTGTGCAGTGGAGCTGATCCACGCCTATTCCCTGATTCATGACGATCTGCCGGCCATGGACGACGATGCGCTGCGCCGGGGCAAACCCACCGTGCATATCGCCTTCGATGAAGCCACAGCCATTCTTGCCGGCGATGCGTTACAGACGCTGGCCTTTGAAGTGCTGGGTGACAAGGGGGCGTTCAGCGCCGAAACCCGAGTGGACATGCTGCGGACCCTGGGCCGGGCCAGCGGCCGTTCGGGCATGGTCGGCGGCCAGGCCATCGACCTCAACTCGGTGGGCCGTAAACTCGCGCTGGAAGACCTGCAGCATATGCATCGCTGCAAGACCGGTGCGTTGATCGAAGCCAGCGTCAAGCTCGGCGCTCTCGCATCGGAACACGCGAGCGCGCATACACTGGATGCGCTTGGGGCCTACAGTCGTGCGCTAGGCCTTGCTTTCCAGGTTCAGGACGACCTGCTTGATGTCGAAGGTGCTACAGACACCATCGGCAAGCCCCAAGGCTCGGACGCTGCACGCAATAAACCGACCTATCCGGCGTGCCTGGGTATTGACGGGGCCCGCACCCATCTTCGATCCTTGCAGAAAGAAGCCATTGCGGCGCTGGCGATATTTGGAAGCGACGCCGATCCGCTGCGTCAGATCGCCGAATTTGTGGTGACCCGCACACATTGAGCGCACCCCTGGGCATTCCCGCCATCTCACAGGACGGAAATGTGAAACCGGGGTCTATCACCCGTATAATTACCAGACATTGAGTCAGAAGATCAGAGCGGATGCACGATACGACGATTTTTAAGGAGATTCCGTCACGCCAGCCCAACACCCCGTTGCTGGATCGGATAGAGACACCCGATCAGCTGCGCGAGTTGGCGGAGGAACAGTTATCACAACTGACCGGAGAGCTCCGCGCGTTCCTGCTCTGGAGCGTCGGCCAGTCTGGCGGGCATTTCGGCGCTGGCCTGGGCGTCCTGGAACTGACAGTTGCGCTGCACTATGTCTTCAACACGCCAGATGATCGCCTGGTGTGGGATGTGGGTCATCAGGCTTATCCTCACAAGATCCTGACCGGTCGCCGGACCCGTATGGGCACTATCCGTAAAAAGGATGGGTTGGCCGGCTTTCCCAAGCGCGGCGAAAGCGAGTACGACACCTTTGGTGTCGGGCACTCCAGCACCTCGATCAGCGCCGCACTGGGCATGGCGATTGCCGCCCGAATGCAAAACTCACCGCGCAAGACCATCGCGGTTATGGGCGACGGCGCCATGACGGCCGGCATGGCCTTCGAGGCCCTCAACCATGCGGGCCACCTACGTGCCAACATGCTCGTTGTCCTGAACGACAACGACATGTCGATCTCCCAAAACGTGGGCGGTCTGTCAAACTATTTCGCCAAGCTGCTGGCCAGCCGCACTTATAACCAAGTGCGCGACGGGAGCAAAAAGGTTCTCCAGGGCGCGCCTCATTTAATGGCTATCGCGCGCAAGACCGAAGAGCATTTCAAGGGCCTGATTTCCGGTGGCACACTGTTCGAGGAACTGGGCTTCAACTACATCGGCCCCATCGACGGCCACGACCTTCCCTTACTGGTCGAAACGCTGGAGAACCTGCGCGAACTCGATGGCCCGCAGTTCCTGCACATCGTCACCAAAAAAGGTAAGGGCTTCGCACCGGCGGAAGCCGATCCAATCGGCTATCACGCCATCAATAAGATCGAGCCTAAACCGCCGGTCATTCCAGCCGACGTCAAACCCACGCTAAAAAAACCCAAGTACGCCAACGTGTTTGGCGAATGGCTTTGCGATGTCGCTGAACAGGATGAGCGTGTTGTCGGTATTACCCCGGCCATGTGCGAGGGTTCGGATCTGGTTCAGTTCAGCCAGCGCTTTCCCGATCGCTATTACGATGTAGCCATCGCCGAACAGCATTCGGTCACCCTGGCTGCCGGTCTGGCCTGCGACGGCGCCAAACCGGTGGTAGCGATTTACTCGACCTTTCTGCAGCGTGCCTACGACCAGTTAATTCATGACGTTGCGATCCAGAACCTGGATGTACTCTTTGCGATCGACCGAGCCGGTCTGGTGGGCGAAGACGGTCCAACCCACGCCGGCTCGTTCGATCTTACCTACCTGCGCTGCATTCCCAACATGCTGGTCATGGCGCCGTCCGACGAGAACGAAACTCGCCTGCTGCTGCAGACCGGCCTAAGCCATGACGGTCCGGCCGCGGTACGCTATCCGCGCGGCACAGGCCCGGGCGCTGCCATGGAAAAAGAACTGAACACACTGCCCATCGGCAAGGGCCGCATCGTTCGCAAAGGCCAGCGTGTTGCCATTCTCAACTTTGGTGCGCGGCTAACCTCCGCGCTGCCCGCAGCGGAAGCGCTGGATGCCACCGTCGCTGACATGCGTTTCGTGAAACCGCTGGATACCGATTTGATCGAAACGCTGGTGGAACAACACGATCTGGTAGTGACGCTGGAGGAGAATGCGGTCGCCGGAGGTGCTGGCAGTGCGGTTTCCGAGTTCTTGAACGCCGAAGGGATTGCCGCCGCCCTGCTCCACATTGGCCTGCCCGACCGGTTTGTCGACCATGGCAAGCACACTGAGCTGCTGGCTGAGTGCGGACTGGATACAGCGGGCATTCAGGCCACCATCGAAACCCGCCTCACGCAAATCAGCGACCTTCAGGCACTACGGGCCGTTAAATAAGGTTCACCGCACTTTAGTGGGAAGAGCCCTTCCAAGGACTTGACCGGGACACAGGGCAAGGGCAGCCTTGCAGCTGCTCAGAAGCTAAAGCATCGGCTACATTTTCCAGTTAACTCGGTAATGTAGCAGATGCTTTAGCTTCTGAGGCGACGAAGGCGCCCATGGCCTATGCTACTTGAGCCTCGCCTTTCGCAATGCCTTCTCATTCACGCTAATCCGCGATGAACCTTAAATAATCTCAGCCACACAAATGGCTATAGCCAATGATTCAGCTTTGGCGCCCAGCAGAAGCTGAAGGCTTCCGCTACATGAGACGAGCCTTGAGGCGCCCTACATTTCAGGCTTCATCATCTTGGTGGGTATCCAGCCAATGGCCGAGCTTGCTCTGCTTGGTGGCGAGGTAGTTCTCGTTATGGGGATTGCGGCCAACATGGAGCGGAACACGCTCGACGACATCGATGCCCAGTCCGCGCAGCGCGTTCACTTTGCGCGGATTGTTGGTCATCAGCTTTAGACGACCGATGCCAAGATGCGCGAGCATGTCCTTACACATCGTGTAGTCGCGTAGATCGGCCGCAAAACCGAGCTGCTCGTTAGCCTCGACGGTATCGGCCCCCTGATCCTGCAGACGATAGGCACGAATCTTGTTCAAAAGACCAATACCGCGTCCTTCCTGGCGCAGATACATCAGCACGCCACGACCTTCCCGAGCAATACTGCGCAACGCTTCCTCGAGCTGGTAACCGCAGTCACAGCGCATGCTGTAGAGCGCATCTCCGGTAAGGCATTCCGAGTGGGTTCGGGCAAGCATGGGTGCGTCGCCCTCGAGAGATCCCAGGGTCAGGGCAATATGCTCCTTGCCGGTGTCCGGTTCTTCGAATCCGTGCATGTCGAAGACACCGAAGGGCGTTGGGAGCCGGCAGCTCTGGACATAGCGAACAGCCACGGCGTTACCTCACTCGAATTAACAGGCGGCGCATTTTAGCAGAATGGGCGTTGGGGGCGTACCCTACAAAGCCCCTTATCGAGACTCAGATCAGCCGCCGGTGGCATTCATGAAGCGCAGGATCTGGGGTTCGCTGTCGTGAGAGAAATAATGCCGCTCTGGTTTGAGACGCATGGCGTCGTGCAGCGCCTTCTGAACAGCAAGGTCGTCGCCAGGACGAGAGCGGATGATGTCCCGAAAATCCATGGAATGCTCGTTTCCCAAACAGAGCAATAATCGACCTTCGGTCGTCAGCCGGACCCGGTTGCAGTCGCCACAGAAATTATGGCTGTGCGGCGAAATGAAGCCGATGCGGTTATCGTAACCCGGGACACGCCAATAGCGAGACGGCCCACCCGTGTCGTCGGCAATCAGTTCGAGCTGGAATACCGACGACAGCTCGTCACGAATCTCCTCGCTGGAGCAGAAAGCCTCGGCCCGGTCGTGTTCGGTAATCACGCCCAGCGGCATTTCCTCGATAAAGCTGATATCCAGCCCCTTGTCCAACGCAAAACGCACGAGAGGAACGACCTCATCGGCATTGCGGCCCTTGAGCACGACAGCGTTCAATTTTGTGCGCTCGAAGCCGGCGGCTTCAGCTGCATCGATACCGCCCAGAACGCGCTCCAGCTTGCCGATACGGGTCAATTCACGAAAACGTGCCGGGTCCAGGCTATCCAGGCTGATGTTCAGCCGGTCGACACCCGCTGCCTTTAGCGGCGCCGCGAATTCCTCTAGCCGGCCACCGTTGGTGGTCATGCACAGTTCACGTAAACCGGGCAGCTTGCGTAGGTTTTCCACGAGGCCGACGACTCCGGGCCGAACGAGAGGCTCGCCACCGGTCAGACGTATTTTGGAAACCCCGCAAGCCACTAAGTTGCGGGCGATGACCTCTATTTCCTCGAGGGAAAGGATTTCAGATTTCGGCAGGAAGGTCATGTCTTCCGACATACAGTACACACAACGGAAGTCGCAGCGGTCCGTGACGGAAATGCGGACGTAGGTCACTTCCCGTCCGAAATTGTCAACCAATGCTGCAGTCATGATTCAAGTCCTCTGCCAGTGCCCGGAACGTCCGCCTTTCTTTTCCAACAACCGTACGCCTTCAATTTCCATGCCACGGTCCACCGCCTTGCACATATCGTACAAGGTTAAGGCGGCAATATTGGCGGCTGTGAGCGCCTCCATCTCCACGCCGGTTTGGCCGGCAAGGCGGCAAGCGACCTCAATATGCACGCCGGTGGGCGCCTCTGTTTTGGGCGTTAATGCCACCTTAACAGATGTCAGGTTCAAGGCATGACATAGCGGGATCAGCTCATGGGTTTTTTTTGCAGCCATAATCCCGGCTATACGGGCGACGGCCAGCACGTCCCCTTTGGGATGCTCACCGTCGACAATCTTGGCTACGGTTTCCGGCAACATACGGATGAACGCTTCAGCGCGCGCTTCGCGGCTGGTGACGGTTTTTTCCGTCACATCCACCATGCGCGCTGCGCCGGATTCATCGAGATGGGTTAGTTCACTCACCAGCCTCTCCTTAAGATACTCATTGACGTGGCCACCAAGCGCCAATAGCGGCGACGCCCTGTCCTCCAGCCTCCCGTGCGCTCTCAATGTCGCTCCAGTTGAGGCCCCCCAACGCATAAACGGGAATGGTTGCACCCGCGGTCCGGTCGCTGAAAGCAGACCAGCCCAGGGAGCGCGCCCCAGGGTGACTGGCCGTGGCCAAGACCGGCCCCAACGTCGCAAAATCGGCGCCAATGCGGGCGGCGTGGTCCAATTCGTCACGGTCATGACAGGATACGCCCAACCAAGCGCCATTGGCCAACGGCCGCCCCCGCAATTGCGAGGCGATACGCCAGGGCAAGTGCACGCCCGCCGCCGGTATGCGCCTTAGCAAATCCGGCTCACCGTGCAGCATAAGCCGGATATCGTGTTGGCGGGTCCAGCTCAGCATGCGGCGGGCAAGGGACGCGTAGGCCGACGGTGTTAACCAGGGCGCCCGCAACAGAAACCACTCCGGGCGGAGGAGCGCCAGCCGAGAACACAGGGTCGTAAATAGCTCCCCTTCATCCAGCTCTGCCCCGCCTGTAACGGGATAGCTTTCCGGCAGTCGCAATGCGCGGATGATGGGCCGATTGGCTGCCGGGAACTGATCGTCCCGAAGCGACGACTGATCGAGCCACTGTACCTGCTGCCCCTCACGCCCGTGAGGTTCCCCGTCGAACTGGTCGGTCGACCAGACGTCCAGGAACACGCGCTTGTCACCGTAGTCATGGCGTATACCAATAACGGGGCGCAAGGACCCGGGGTCGATATGGATCGCCACTTCCTCTAAGAGCTCCCGAGCCAGCGCGTGCTGAACGCTCTCGCCCGCCTCAACCTTACCACCGGGAAACTCCAGCAGACCGCCCTGATGGGCGTGATCCGGGCGCCGTGCAATCAAGACTTCACGACCTCGCCGTACCACACCGACCGCAACATGGACTTCTTTCATCATCAGGTTCGGTATTCGGCGTTAATCGTGACGTAATCGTGAGACAGGTCGCAGGTCCAAACGGTTTCCGCAATTTCGCCCCGGCCGAGAGCCACCCGGATGGTAATATCGGACTGATTCATCACCCCCTGCCCGCGGGTCTCGGTATAGTCCGCTGCACGGCCGCCGTTGCGGACGAGCGCCACATCGCCGAGATCGATTTCGATAGCCGACAGATCGAGGTCCGGCACACCGGCGCGGCCAACCGCCGCGAGAATTCGGCCCCAGTTGGGGTCGGACGCAAAAATCGCCGTCTTTACCAGCGGTGAGTGGGCAATCGTGTAAGCCACGTCCAGCGCTTCCTGGGTATTACCCGCCTGTTCGACCCGCACGGTGATGAACTTGGTCGCGCCTTCCCCGTCGCGAACAATAGCGTGGGCCAGCGTCATGAAGATCTCTCGCAAGGCGTCACGGAACGCCGGCAAATGTTCACTGTCCCGGGTTATCCGGGGCGCAGAACTCTTACCGGTCGCGACGAGCATGCAGGCATCGTTGGTGGACGTATCGCCGTCGATGGTAATGCGATTGAAGGAGTGCTCACCCAGCTCCGAAACCAGCGTCTGCAGAAGGTCGGGCTCGATATCGGCATCCGTGGCGATAAAGCCCAGCATGGTGGCCATATTCGGCCGAATCATGCCCGCACCCTTGCTGATGCCGGAGATATGAATCGCCTCGCCATCAAGTTCCAGACGGCGCGTAGCACCCTTGGGCAGGGTATCGGTGGTCATGATGCCGTGTGCGGCCTCTGACCAGTTGCCTTCCGCCAGGTTATCCAGAGCGGCCGGCAAGCCGGTACAGATCTTCTCCACCGGCAAGGGCTCACCGATGACACCGGTGGAGAATGGCAGAACCTGCTCCGGCTGAAGACCCGCTAACTCCGCCAGGGCAGCACAGCACGCTTCGGCGTCGACCATGCCCTTCTCGCCGTTCCCGGCATTAGCGTTACCGGTATTGATTAACAGGAAGCGGGGTGCCGCTTTGCTTAAATGGTCCCGCGTGACCAGCACCGGCGCTGCGCAAAACTGATTGCGGGTGAATATGCCCGCTACCTGCGCGCCGTCGTCCAGTGCAAACAAAACCAGATCGCGCCGGCCCGGCTTCTTGATACCGGCTCGGGCAATCCCCAAGCGCAGGCCGGCAACAGGATAAAACTCCGGCAAAGGCCCCAATCCAACCGCCATGCATCTCTCCTCAAATGCAAAAAACGCCCGCTATTTCGGCCCACCAACTGGCAGCTCCGATACAGCGGACGTCGCTATTACATAGGTGACTGCCACATAGGTGACCGTTACATTGCTCGCCCGCGAGGGCGAATCAGCGCCTGCCTGTCAGGTCAGGCCACGCGACCGTGGCACTGCTTGTACTTCTTGCCGGAGCCGCACGGGCATAGCTCGTTACGTCCTACTTTGCGTTCGCTGCGCACAAAAGTCTCTGGCTGAGTCTGTTGCCCTTCGGCTCCGGACTGCCCGCTTTCTCCGCTCTCACCGGCAGCTTCCGCCGTTGCACTGGTCTGTTCGTGACGTAGCTTGGCGGCCGCCATCTGGCGCTCGAGCTCTTCACGACGACGGCGTTCGATTTCCGCCATTTCCTCTTGTCCTTGAACCCGGACATGGCAGAGGATCCGCGTGACGTCACGCTTCATCGCATCGAGCATGTTTTCAAACAGAGTAAAGGCCTCGCGCTTATACTCCTGTTTCGGGTTCTTCTGAGCATAGCCTCGCAGGTGGATGCCCCGGCGCAGGTGGTCCATATTCGCCAGGTGCTCTTTCCACAGGGTGTCCAGCACCTGTAGGAAGACCTGCTTTTCGAAGTTGCGCATGGCCTCAGCGCCGGCGACCTGCTCTTTCTCCGCGTATGCTTTGACGATTTCCTCAAGGATGCGCTCGCGCAGCCGCTCTTCGTAGAGACGGTTATCCTCATCCAGCCATGCTTGTATCGGCAGTTCAATAGCCATCTCCGACTGGAGCTGGGCCTCAAGCCCGGCCACGTCCCACTGCTCAGCCATACTCTGTGGCGGAATGTACTCGCTGACCACGGTATCGACCACATCTGCGCGCACAGTCGTGACCAGCTCGCTGATATCCTTCGAGGACATGATCTCGTTTCGCTGCTCGTAGATCACGGTCCGCTGGTCGTTGGCCACGTCGTCGTATTCCAGCAGCGTCTTGCGCATGTCGAAGTTGCGGCCCTCGACCTTGCGCTGGGATTTTTCGATGGCGTTGGTCACCATGCGATGCTCGATAGCCTCGCCCTTCTTCATGCCCATGGCCTGCATGATGTTTTTCACACGGTCCGGGGCGAAGATACGCATCAGGTTGTCTTCCAGCGACAGGAAGAAGCGAGACGAGCCCGGATCACCTTGACGACCCGCACGGCCACGCAGCTGGTTATCGATACGACGGGACTCATGGCGCTCGGTCCCGATAATATGAAGACCACCAGCCTCGAGAACCTTGTTGTGCGTCTCCGTCCACTCAGCCTTGACGCGCGCGACCTGCTCCTCGGACGAGTTCTCAAGCTCGGCAGCTTGCTCTTCCCAGTTACCACCCAGCACAATATCGGTACCTCGGCCTGCCATGTTGGTGGCAATCGTCACGGCGCCCGGCCGGCCCGCCTGGGCTATAACGTGAGCTTCCCTCTCGTGCTGTTTGGCGTTAAGAACGTTGTGGTCGATTTTGGCCTTGCGCAACAGCATGGACAGCAATTCCGACGCTTCGATGGAACCCGTACCCACCAGCACCGGCCTTCCTTCGCTGGTCACGTCTTTTATCTCATCGATAATCGCCTGGAATTTTTCTTCCTGAGTGAGGTAGACGAGATCGTTGTAATCAATACGCTGGATCAGCCGGTTAGGTGGAATTACCACCACGTCCAATCCGTATATCTGACGGAATTCGAATGCTTCGGTATCGGCCGTACCGGTCATGCCCGCCAGCTTGTTATAGAGACGGAAGTAGTTCTGGAAAGTGGTCGATGCCAGGGTCTGGCTTTCGGCCTGGATGTTAACGCCTTCTTTGGCTTCGATTGCCTGGTGAAGGCCTTCGCTCCAGCGGCGACCGGGCATGGTGCGACCCGTGTGTTCGTCAACGATCACCACCTGGCCGCCCTGGATGATGTAGTCCACATCTCGCTGAAACAGATGATGAGCGCGCAACGCCGAGTGAACGTGATGCAGCAGGCTAAGGTTGGTAGCGGAATAGAGACTGTCCCCTTCCTCCAATAGCTCCTTCTCGATCAGCAGCTCTTCGACTTTTTCATGACCACCCTCGGTCAGTTCGACTTGACGGCTTTTCTCGTCGACAGTGAAGTCGCCGGTAGGATCGCCTTCTTCCGGCACTTCGCCCTTCTCAAGGTTTGGTACCAGTGTGTTTACGGCCTGATAGAGCTTGGAACTATCCTCGGCGGCGCCGGAAATAATAAGCGGTGTGCGGGCTTCGTCGATAAGGATCGAGTCCACTTCGTCGACGATGGCATAATTCAAACCGCGCTGAACCTTGTCGGCCGTGCTGAATGCCATATTGTCGCGTAGATAATCGAAACCGAACTCGTTGTTGGTCCCGTAGGTAATGTCAGCGGCATAGGCCTCTCGCTTGGACTGGGCATCCTGACCAGCCTTGATGACCCCGACCTGCATACCCAGGAAACGATAGATCTGCCCCATCCAGTCAGCGTCGCGCTTGGCCAGATAGTCGTTGACGGTCACCAAGTGCACCCCGTCACCCGATAGGGCGTTGAGGTAGACGGACGCGGTAGCCACCAGGGTTTTACCCTCACCGGTTTTCATCTCGGCGATGTGACCTTCGTGAAGCGTGATACCACCGATCAGCTGGACATCGAAATGCCGCATGCCCAGAACACGCTTACCGGCCTCTCGCACGGTGGCGAATGCCTCCGGCAACAGCTGGTCCAGGCTCTCTTCCTCTTCCAGGCGACGCCGGAATTCAGCCGTCTTACCCTGCAGCTCGGTATCCGACAGCGCGCCAAACGCCTCCTCCAACTCATTGATACGCATCACGGTCTTGCGCATACGCTTGATTTCGCGGGCGTTCTTACTACCGAATATTTTCGTTGCGAGGTTCGTGAACATAGACCACTGCTTCTTTAATTAACGAAATGCACCACACGGCCCGGTCTGGCCATGGACGCCTGCATACTTGGGAACCGCTGAACAACGCCTGGGGCACCTCGACGCACTCTGAAGGCTGTAGCTGCAGTACTACGGCATACCGGCGCCACTCGCCGGGACAGGCCATCATGCCCCTCGCCAAGAGCCGCAAAGCGGCAGAGGCAGCTTTCAGAGCGCGCCTTTCGGGGCTCTCAGAGCGACCCAGGCGCTGTTCAGATGCTCCTTAACCATTTCATTCCGGAGAAAGGCCTCTGCGAAGATACGCGCGATGGGACATGGGGAGTCATCCCGGACATGCCTTTCCGAGACGGCATTCTAACCTTATTTCTTTTGAGGGCGAAAGGCACGGCCTTGCCATGGAGGCCTGCATCACATCACAACCCTTTTGCATCGATCATTCGAGTGAGGCCAGCTAGCCTTTTGACCCCGAACCGAGACTACTCTGCCTGGCGCCATCGGCCCAGCATCAACACTCAATCCATCCACTATCCTGACACAAAAAAAGCCACTTTGGGGGCTCAAAGTGGCTTTCAGGCGTCTCAGCGACTGGCGCGCTGGATATAATCCTCAGGGTTCTGGCTCTTGCCGTTACGGCGCACTTCAAAATGCACGTGCGGCCCCGTCGAGCGCCCGGTACTGCCCATCAAGGCAACCACCTGGGCCTTTTGCACAACATCGCCAACGCTCACCTTGATAGATTTGCAGTGACCATAGCGAGTCACCAGACCGTCGCCATGATCGATCTCGACCAGGTTGCCGTAGCCATACCGATCACCGGCGAAGGTCACGACACCGGCGGCCACTGCAATAATGTCGCTACCGTCTTTACCGGCCAGGTCCACACCGTCGTGCCAGGTACGCTTGCCGGTGAATGGGTCGGAACGGTATCCGTAGCGCGAGGAGAGCCAACCCCAGGTAATCGGCCGGCCAGCCACGAAACGCTCGTCTTCGATGCGGGCCCGTGAAAGCAATTGATCCAACAAACGTAACTGCTGCTCACGATCGCTAATGCGCGCGTCGAGCTGATCAATCATTGCCGTCAATTCGGGTGTCGTGAACGACTCCCCGATGGCCGGTTGTTCCGGGCCACCGACCGCAGGCGTCTGATCGAAATTGAATTCGCCGTTATCCAGCCTCGCCGATTCCACCAGGCGCTGACCCAACGCGTCGAGCCGCAGTACGCGTCCCTGCATCTGACCCAGACGCAGTGTCAGGGCATCAACCTGCTGACCGGTGATCTGACGCACCTCACGTAGGCTTGTTTCCTGTTCGGACAACCGCGCCGCCCAACTATTGACCAGTGACGGCGAGGCACCATAGTTCACCGGCTCAGGAACAACCGCGCCCAGCCGGTAACCGCCCCAGCCTGCGCCCGCCACCAATGCCGCAAGGAGCAGCAGAACGCTAAAAGCTGAAAGTAGATTCAAGCGAACCGAGCGGGACTGTCCCCCACTCTTGCTAACGAATATGATATTCATAGTTTTGTTGTCACGCACCAAAGTAGCCCTCCATCTATCCAGAGAAAAGCCACTTAACACGACCGACTGCCTCGGCACCCATCGCCAGATTGCGGGCATCATCCACAGCGCTTAAAGCAATACCTCAGCCCCAACGCTTGTCCGAGTGCTCAATCATGGGCAGTCGTGGATCAACCCCGAGCACTGAAGAATTCAGCACTGGACAGGCATCGATCCGAAAAGGTAAAACAAGTGTAATGTAGGTGGCATCCACAAACCGTGCCAAATAGTAACCAATCGTAACCGCAACCGTCGAGCGCTACAGCGGAGCCTCTGAGCACCCATGACGAGACATCAGCAAAGCGACAGCGACCTCATATCGCCGGCAACCCCATGACTCGAAAGACCAACCTTGTCCTTAGCCCGACCGACACGCGGCTGGAGCCCAACTTGCGCCGCCTGCTGGCCAATGCGGAAATTCACCGCCGGGCAGAAAAGACCGTCCTCGGAGCCATACCGGACAATCTTCGCGTCCATTGCCGGTTTCTGAGTTACCACGACGGCGATCTGGCGCTTTCTGCCGATGGCAGTGTCGTGGCGAGCCAGGTGCGCCTGCGTCAACGGGAGATTCTGGAACAGCTCAGGAAGGCACCGGACTTTCAGTATGCATGGCGCCTGAAGGTCAAAGTCAGCCCACCCAGAGCGATGGAAAAAGCGGTCGCGAAGTCAGAGCCGCTCAGTAACGAAAATGCCCGGCTCCTGAAACAGGAAGCCGGGCATACGAAGGACGAAGGCTTACGCGAAGTTCTCGAAAAACTGTCTCGTCACATTAAAGACTGAGCCTCCCGCTCAAGCCTGAGATACGAGTACGGGCTTGAGGTACGAAATGGGCGCCGTGGCTTCATCCTCGAAGGTCACTACTTCCCATGCATCCTCTTCCGCCCGCAGTTTGCGCAGCAGCTTATTATTCAGGTCGTGACCCGACTTCAGGCCGCGGAACTCGCCGATCAGGCTGTTGCCCAACAGATAAAGGTCACCAATGGCGTCCAATACCTTGTGCTTGACGAACTCATCATCATAGCGCAGACCATCCTCGTTCAGGATCTTGTAATCATCGACCACGATGGCATTGTCCACACTGCCGCCCAGCGCCAGGTTCATCGAACGCAACTTCTCGATATCGCGCATGAAGCCAAAGGTGCGGGCTCGACTGACTTCTTTCACGAAAGAAGTGGACGAGAAATCGACCGTGGCATTCTGAGCACGGCCCTTGAACACCGGGTGATCGAAATCAATGCCGAAACTAACTTTGAAGCCCTCGAACGGAAGGAACGTAGCCTTCTTATCGTCTTCCTCGACAGTGACTTCCCGCTTGATACGAATAAACCGCTTGGGAGAATCCTGCTCGGCAATGCCCGCCGATTGCAGAAGGAAAACGAAAGGTCCGGCACTGCCGTCCATGATGGGCACTTCAGCTGCACTCAGCTCGACATAGCAATTGTCGATACCCAGGCCAGCCATCGCTGACAGCAAGTGTTCGACAGTCGCCACACGGACATCCTGCTTGACCAGTGTCGTGGAGAGCATGGTTTCGCCGACGTTTTCAGCGCACGCCTTGATCTCAACGACCGGATCTAGGTCGGTTCGACGAAACACTATCCCCGTCTCGACCGGCGCAGGCTTGAGCGTCAGATAGACTTTCTCACCCGAGTGCAAACCGACCCCGGTCGCACGGATGGTGTTTTTGAGCGTACGTTGTCTGATCATCGTACAAAATCCGTCACAAAAGTTAGATATTATTCGGGCAAAATACTGCACGAAGTTTACCAGAAAGTAGCACTGCACACCATTTAACCAATCGGTAATTACCGAAGGCTTAGGCCTATCACCTTCTTAGCTTTTTCCTATCTCATCCCGAATCCGTATTGAGACAGTTTATCAATCCGCCTGACGACGCAAGAATGCGGGAATATCGAGATAGTCGACACTCTGCTCATCGCCATCACGCTCTTGATCGATAGCCACGTTACCATTAGCCACTGCACGACGACGTAGAACGGCCGGGCGATCCAACTGGTGATAATCTGTCTTGCCATCCAGTGTCCGGGTGTTGTCCACCACCTTGGTCGGCTTCTCGCGGTCGCCGCCCAGGCCGGTAGCCACGACAGTGACCTTCAGCTCGTCGGTCATTTCCGGATCAATGACGGTACCTACAACCACCGTGGCCGAATCGGATGCAAATTCGCGCACAATGTCGCCAACCTCGGAGAACTCGCCCAGGTTGAGGTCCATACCCGCGGTGATGTTGACCAGGATGCCTTTCGCGCCCTGCAAGTTGATATCTTCCAACAACGGGCTGCGAACAGCCGCTTCGGCCGCTTCACGCGCACGGTTTTCGCCAGTGGCGCGAGCCGTACCCATCATCGCCATGCCCATTTCGGACATCACGGTTTTCACATCGGCAAAGTCGACGTTAATCATGCCGTTGCGGGTAATGAGGTCAGCAATACCCTGGACCGCGCCCAGCAGCACGTCGTTGGCAGCAGCGAAGGCATCCAGCAGACTAGTCTTCTTGCCCATCACTGCAAGCAGTTTTTCGTTAGGAATCGTAATCAGCGAGTCGACGCTGTCTTCCAAATCCTTCAGCCCGGACTCGGCGACAGACATGCGCTTACCGCCTTCGAAGGTGAACGGCTTGGTAACCACAGCCACGGTCAGGATGCCCAATTCACGAGCCACCTCGGCTACAATCGGCGCAGCACCGGTGCCGGTACCGCCGCCCATGCCGGCCGTGATAAAGACCATATCCGCGCCCTGCAGGGCTTCGGCGATACGGTCGCGATCCTCCAAGGCCGCCTGACGACCAACTTCAGGGTTGGCACCCGCGCCCAAGCCCTTAGTGATATTGCCCCCCAACTGGATGACCTGCTTGGCCCCCATGTCGGTCAGTGCCTGTGCGTCCGTATTGGCGCAAATAAAATCCACGCCTTCGACATCGCTGGACAGCATGTGACGTACGGCGTTACCGCCGCCGCCGCCAACACCGATCACTTTTATTACGGCATTTTGTTGCACATTATCAACAAGTTCGAACATTTCCCCTACTCCTTCGTATTAGTTTTCCGACCTTTTCCGGCCGATATTTTTTCGAGATACCTTCGTCATTACTCTGGCCGGACGTACCGGCGCAACCACCGTAGAACCGGCTATCAGAAATTGCCTGTAAACCAGCTCTTCATGCGCTCGAACAGCGAAGGGGCATCCTCACTGCGGAGCGCAGGTCCCTTGCCCAGATCCATCTGGCGGAACCCATAGATCAACAATCCAACCCCGGTGGCATAGATCGGGTTATTGACTACATCTTTCATACCGGAGACCGACTGCGGTGAAGCCAGCCTGACCGGCATGTGAAATATTTCCTCAGCCAGCTCGACGACGCCTTCCATCGTCGATGAGCCGCCGGTAATCACCACACCCGCCGGGATCAGGTCCTCGAATCCCGACCGGCGCAATTCGGTCTGCACCAGGGTGAACAGCTCTTCGTAGCGAGGTTCAACCACTTCCGCCAGGGCTTGGCGGGACAGATCGCGCGGTGCACGCTCGCCCACGCTGGGCACCTTGATGGTTTCATCGGCGCCCGCCAGCTGCGTTAGCGCGCAGGCGTACTTGATCTTGATTTCCTCGGCATTCTGAGTGGGTGTACGCAGGGCCATGGCAATGTCGTTGGTGACCTGGTCGCCAGCGATGGGGATCACCGCGGTGTGCCGGATCGCCCCACCCGTAAATACCGCGATATCGGTGGTACCGCCGCCGATATCGACAACACAGACGCCCAGCTCCTTCTCATCCTCAGTCAATACCGCATAGCTTGAAGCCAGCTGCTCGAGAATGACGTCATCTACATCCAGACCGCAGCGGCGCACACATTTCTCGATGTTCTGCGCCGCATTCACCGCGCAGGTCACCAAATGAACCTTGGCTTCCAGGCGCACGCCCGACATACCCAGGGGTTCTTTGATGCCCTCCTGGTTATCGATCACGAACTCCTGGGGCAGGATATGGAGCACTTTCTGGTCTGCGGGAATCGCCACCGCCTGGGCCGCATCGATCACTCGGTCGATGTCTGCCTGAGTCACCTCCCGGTCCCGGATAGCGACGATGCCGTGGGAGTTGAGGCTGCGGATATGGCTACCGGCGATGCCCGCATACACGGAATGGATACGACAGCCGGCCATCAGCTCCGCCTCCTCCACCGCCCGCTGGATGGCATGCACCGTCGTCTCGATGTTAACCACGACACCGCGCTTGAGCCCCCTTGACGGGTGCGAACCGATGCCGACGATCTCGATGGTGCCGTCCAGTTTGCGCTTGCCGACAATGGCCACCACTTTAGAGGTGCCGATATCCAGGCCGACAATCATGTTTTCCGTTTCAACCCCTGACATGTGTTTCACCAGATGAATGGTCTATGAATTTTTCTCAGGCGCTTTCTCAAGCGTCTTCCAGCGCACGGCTACACCGTTGGTATACCGTGCGTCAATGCGTTCCACTTCGTCCGCTCGCGCGGCCAGACGTTGTTGATAGACGGTCAGAAAACGTTCGAACCGGTTTTCCACCTGATCCCGTCCCAACGCCACTTCGATGCCGTTACCGCCGTTACCAATGTGCAGCGTCCAGGCGCCACGCTTCTCAAGCGTTAATCCGTTGAACCCGATACCGGTTTCATGCAGCTCGTTGGCCATGGACCGGGCCAGGGCCAACACCTCTTCCACCCGGTCGTCTGGTCCGGCCAGGTGTGGCAAGGCCCCAGCCGCCTGCGAGTTCACCGGCTCGAATAGATGCCCGGAGCGCCCGATAATCTGCCCCTGATTCCAATAGGCCAGCGGGCGCTCCTCACGGACCTCCACCGCCAACCGGTCCGGCCAGACCCGACGCACTGCTGCGGATTCAACCCAGGGTTCGCGCTCGACCAGTCGCTTGACGTCTTCCAGGTCAGTGGCGAAGAAACTGCGCCCCACCAGACTGCGCAACTCCATGGCCAGTTTCTGCCGGTCCAAGCCTTTGAGTTCGCCCTTGATTTCTACATCCGCAATTTGGCGGTCAAGCGCATTCAGTGCAGCACCTGTCCCCCATGGCACCAAACCGGCCAGGACCAGCACCCCAGCGCCTAGGGAGAGCTGGAGCCAAGGCAAAGCGCCCAACCAGCCCAAGATCACCAGCAGCGGATTGAAGCGTTCCCGCTCCGGTTCGGTCGATGTCGCCCCACGTCGGCGCGGAGGCTCCGGCGGCTGACGCATGCGAAGATGCATCAGATCAAGCATCGGAACCCTCCAGGGCTTCGCCAACCAGGGTATCGGCCAGGATACGCACCACCAGTTCCTCGAAACTCATCCCGGCCGCTCGGGCGGCCATGGGCACCAGGCTGTGATCGGTCATACCGGGCACAGTGTTCACTTCCAGAAGCCAGAACTCGCCGTCCGCATCCTGCATAATGTCCACTCGCCCCCACGTGCGGCAGCCGACCACGCGGAATGCTTCCAGTGCCAGCTCCTGCAGACGCACCTCGTCGTCGGGCGGCAGGCCACAAGGCACCCGGTACTGGGTATCGTTGCTCAGGTACTTGGCGTCGTAATCGTAAAACACATGGTCAGTGCTCAGCCCAATCGCCGGCAGCGCGTGCCCTTGCAACAGGCTGACGGTGAATTCCGGGCCTTCAATCCATTCTTCCACCAACACCAGCGGATCGTGCTCGCTGGCGACCTGATAGGCGTCGATCAACTCATCCCGGTTAGTTACTTTGCGAATCCCGATGCTGGAACCTTCTCTCGACGGTTTTACGCTCAGCGGCACCCGCAGGCTGGACAAAATACTATCGGCCGCATTGGCCGAGGCCATGGTGCAGAACTTGGGCGTTGGCAATCCGCAACCTTCAAATACGTACTTGGTGCGCAATTTATCCATCGCCAACGACGAGGCCAGAACCTCACTACCGGTGTAGGGAATACCGGCCTCGGACAAAATGGCCTGGATGGTGCCATCTTCGCCGCCACGCCCGTGCAGTGCGATAAATGCACGATCGAAACCGGGATTCTCTACCACAGACAGCAGGCTACCCTGAACGTCCACACCGTGCGCATCCACGCCAGCCGCGATCAGGGCATTGAGTACGGCATCGCCACTGTTCAGGGAGACCGCACGCTCAGCCGAATCGCCGCCCATCAGAACCGCCACACGTCCAAACGCCCGGACCAAGTCCGGCTCGGCACGATAATTGGGTACCGTCATGAGACACCTCCGGGTTTCAGGCCGGAAGCCGCTAAGCGGGAGGCAAGCCCTCCGATATCCCCGGCTCCCTGGGTAAACAGAACATCGCCGTCCTTCAGGGTCGTTGTCAGTAGATGCTCGACCTCGCTTTCGTCCTCGACAAAGATCGGCTCAACATCGCCTCGCTGGCGAATGCTGCGACACAGACTGCGGCTATCGGCCCCCGGAATAGCCGGCTCGCCAGCGGCGTAGACATCCATCAGCAGCAATGCATCCACATCGGACAGCACCTTCACGAAATCCTCATAGAGATCCCGGGTACGGCTGTATCGGTGGGGCTGGTAGAGCATAACCAGTCGACGATCCGGCCAGGCTTCGCGGGCAGCACGGATCACCGCGGCGACTTCCGTGGGATGGTGGCCATAATCGTCGATCATGGTTACCGTACCCTGCTCGATCGGATAGTCACCGTACACCTGGAAGCGCCGGCCCACACCGGCAAAACCGGACAAGCCACGCGTAATGGCGTCGTCCTCCACGCCTTCGTCGGACGCGACCGCAATGGCAGCCAGAGCGTTGAGTACATTGTGTCGCCCCGGCATGCGCAGCGACACCTCGAGATCCGAGCGGTTGCCGGGTCGTTTAACGAGGAAGTGCGTACGCAGACCGTCCGACTGGATGTCGACGGCGCGGTAGTCGGCCTCAGGGTCATCGATGCCGTAGGTAATGATGGCCCGGGAAATACGTGGGATAACCTCACGCACGTAGTCATCGTCGGTACACATGACTGCAACGCCGTAGAACGGCAAGTTGTGCAGAAAGTCCACAAAGGTCTGCTTCAGCCGCTCCACGTCGCCACCATAGGTGTGCATGTGATCGGCTTCGATGTTGGTCACCACGGAGATGACCGGCGTCAGATGCAGGAAGGAAGCATCGCTCTCGTCCGCCTCGGCCACGAGGTAACGGGAACCACCCAGTTGCGCATTGGTACCGGCGCTGTTGAGTTTGCCCCCGATAACGAAGGTCGGGTCCAAACCCGCCTCACCCAGCACCGAAGCGATCAGGCTCGTCGTCGTGGTCTTGCCATGAGTGCCTGCCACCGCGATGCCATGCCGGTAGCGCATGATTTCCGCCAGCATTTCGGCGCGCGGGACAATAGGCACGCGCCGGTGGCGAGCCGAGGTCACCTCCGGGTTGTCGGATTTCACGGCGGTGGAGACGACCACCACATCGGCATCGGAACTGTTTTCTTCCCGGTGGCCGATGAAGATTTGGACACCCAGCCCTTGTAGACGGTCGGTGACCGCACCGGCCTTGAGATCAGAACCGGATACCTCATAGCCCTGATTGTGCAGTACTTCTGCAATACCGCACATACCGGCGCCGCCGATTCCCACGAAATGAATCCGGCGGATCCGGCGCATTTCCGGAACCTGATACACCAGTGGCGGATTCGTTACTTCAGCCATGGGCCGCCTCCAAACAATAATTCACAACGCGCTCCGTAGCATCGGCGCGGGCCAGCGAGCGGGCCGCGTCAGCCAGCGCCACAACCTTGTTGCGATCGCTGACCAGCGGACTCAATGCTTCGACCAGCACCTCTTCAGTCAGTTTGTTCTGTGGGATCAAAATGGCAGCGCCGGCTTTCACCATCTGCTGACCATTCAATGTTTGATGATCGTCCACCGCATGCGGGAACGGTACAAGAATTGCCCCCAATCCCACCGCACACAGTTCGGCAATCGTTAACGCGCCGGAACGGCAAAGCACCACGTCCGCCCAGCTATACGCTGCAGCCATATCCTTGATGAATGGCTCCAGTTCTGCCTCCACACCTGCTGCCTTGTAATAGCCTTCGGTGCTCTCCAGATTCTTCGTGCCACACTGGTGACGCACGGTGGGCCGCTCATTTTCCGGTACGAGCGCCAGGGCCTTCGGCAGAACGGCATTGATGGCCTGGGCGCCGAGGCTGCCGCCCAGGACCAGCAGCCGTATCGGCCCTTCACGCCCGGCCATGCGCTGCTGCGGCATGTCGATCGTCGCCAGGTCGCTGCGCACAGGGTTGCCGGTATAGCGTGTAATGACCTGACTGCCAAAACTGTCCGGAAACGCTTCCATCACCGTTTTGGCAAACTTAGCCAGAATACGGTTGGTCATCCCGGCGATGGCATTCTGCTCATGCACCAACAAAGGCGTGCGCGTCAGCCAGGCCGCCACTCCACCGGGCCCCGTCACGAAGCCGCCCATGCCGATCACACAATGAGGCTGTATCTCCCGAACCACACTAAGCGCCTGCTTCAGCGCGCGGACCAACCGGAACGGCGCCATCACCAGCGCCAGAGGACCCTTCCCCCGCAGACCGGATACGGAAATGGTCGACAACGGGATATCGGTCTCGCCAATCAACCGCTCTTCCATTCCGCCGCGCGAGCCCAACCAAAAAACCTCGTGGCCCTGTTGCTGCAGCCGGCGGGCGGTGGCTAATGCAGGAAACACATGCCCGCCTGTGCCGCCAGCCATGATCAGGAAACGCTTAGTCGTCATAGCGTGCGCCTCCCTTTGGTTTGCTGCCCTTGTCCGCCTGCTCCAACCGGTCCAGGCGTTCCATTTCGATACGCGCCAATACGCCGATACACACGCAGGTGGCCAACAAACTGCTGCCGCCATAGCTGACCAGCGGCAGAGTCAGACCCTTGGTGGGGAGCAGCCCTGTATTCACGGCCATATTAATGGCGGCCTGAAGGCCAATCAGCAACGTGAGTCCATAGCCAAAGCACGACGCGAACGGCATCCCGGCCGCTTCCGCCCGCCGGGAAATCAGTAACCCGACCCAGACCAGCAAACCGAACAGAACAAGAACAGCCAGCGATCCAAGCAGACCAAATTCCTCGGCGATAATGGCAAAAATAAAGTCGGTATGGGCCTCCGGCAGATAGAACAGCTTCT
This sequence comes from Marinobacter fonticola, assembly GCF_008122265.1. Classification (NCBI taxonomy): domain Bacteria; kingdom Pseudomonadati; phylum Pseudomonadota; class Gammaproteobacteria; order Pseudomonadales; family Marinobacteraceae; genus Marinobacter; species Marinobacter fonticola. The sequence continues at coordinate 1,028,251 of NZ_CP043042.1, read as the reverse complement.
GGATCGAATTGCCCAGCCCAACCCCGGTCCACTCGCCGCGGCCGAACGCGATCAGCGACTGAGTCAGCTGGTAGCCGGTATCGAACTGGTCCTGCCAGGGATCCAAGTAAGACACCACCCGCTTCAACCGGTAGGGCTGAAAGACAATCAGCGCAGCGCCCATCGCCAGACAGACAGCAATCAGCGGCAAGAACCGGCTCAGGCGCACGCCGCTGAGGAAAATCATGCCCAGGGCGGCAGCCATCAGCACGACTGTGGCACCGAAATCCGGCTCGATGACCAGCAGTACCGACGCGAACGCCAAAACCATAACCGGCTTAAGGAAGCCCAGCCAGGTGTTAACCAACTCGTCGCGGCGACGAACCACATAGCCAGCGAGGTAGGCAATCAGGCAAATCTTGGCGACTTCGGAGACTTGCACGTTGAACAGACCCAGCGGAATCCAGCGGGTCGATCCATTGACCGTCCGACCCAGCGGGGTCAGCACCAGCGCCAGGATGAGCAGGCCGACGCCCAATAACAGCCATCCGCTACGTTCCCACCAGCTCAATGGCACGTTCGCCACGACCAGAGCCACACCGATGCCCAGCAATGCGTAAAGGAATTGCCTGCCAATGTAGTAGTAGGCGCTGTCCATATTTTGAGCTGCGGTATCCATGGAGGCCGAGCCAATCATCACTACACCCACCAGCAAAAGACTGATCGAGCTGAAGATCAGAAGCGACAGCGGCTGAATACCGCGATACCGGGGCGTCGCCATCAGGTGCAGGGACAGATTCATATCAACGCCTCCACCTGCCGGATAAAGGCCGCACCGCGCGCCTCGTAGTTCGCAAACATATCCAGGCTGGCGCAGGCTGGCGACAGCAGAACCCTATCGCCCGGTTGTGCCTCGCGTGCTGCGGTTTCGACGGCAGCGGAGAGGTCCTTGACCCGGGAGACGGGCACCTGTTCGGCCAGGGTATCTTCCAGCCGCGCCGCGTCCTTACCGAAAACCGCAACATGGCGGCATGTCCGGCGAACGACATCACGCAGCGGCGCAAAATCGGCGCCCTTGCCGTCGCCGCCCGCAATCAGAACTACCTGCCCATCCGCTGGCTTCAGGCTATCCAGCGCGGCTACTGTGGCACCGACATTGGTGCCCTTGGAATCGTTGATATAGCCGACACCGTTTACCTCGCGGACAAACTGGCAGCGGTGTGGCAGGCCTTCGAATCGCCGCACCACCTCCAGCATCGTGTCCATCGGCAGCCCGACGCAGTCGCCCAGTCCCAGGGCGGCCATGATATTCAGCAGGTTGTGGCGGCCCATCAGCTTTAGCTCGTCGGCGCGGATCAGGTTGTCAAAGCCGTAGGTGATCCAGAGCTGGCCGTCCTCGTCCCGCAGGCTAAACGTTTCCGGGTTGATCCGGTGCTGGCCGTAAGCACGGAAACTCAGATTATCCCGAGCCATGGGCTGGCTCAGCGCATCGTCAAGGTTGATCACGGCTTTCTTGCATCCGTTATAGATGCGCTGTTTGGCCTGAAAATACGCCATCTTCGTGGGATAACGATCCATATGATCGTCGGTGACGTTGAGAATTGCGGCCGCTTCCGCACCAAGCTCGTCCGTCGTTTCGAGCTGGAAGCTGGAAAGCTCAAGCACATAGAGTTCGACCGCATCATCCAACAAGTCCAGCGCTGGCGTTCCGATATTGCCGCCCACGGCGACCCGCACACCTGCTGCTTTTGCCATCTCCCCAACCAGCGTCGTGACCGTGGTTTTGCCGTTTGATCCGGTGATGGCCACGACCGGCGCTTGGGCCGCCTGGCTGAACAGATCGATATCACCGCGAATCCACGCGCCCTGATCCCGCGCGCGGGCGATAGCCGGTGTCTCGATACTGATGCCCGGGCTCACGATCAACTCATTGAAGCCAGCGAAATAGTCGGCGTCGAAATCGCCGCAGTGAACCGGCACGTCGGAAAACCCCGCGCGCAATTCATCCAGTCCTGGCGGATTGGCGCGCGAATCGGCCACAGCCACGGACCGCCCCTGCGCTTGCAGGTAGCGCACGCAGGAGAGCCCGGTCTTACCGAGCCCTACAACCAATGTGCGACGATCTGAAGTTATGACACTCATCAACAGTCCAACCGATTTAACGGATCTTCAATGTAGCCAGGCCCACCAGGACCAGGACCACGGTTACCACCCAGAACCGCACGATGACGCGGGGCTCGGGCCAACCTTTCAGTTCAAAATGATGGTGCAGCGGCGCCATCCGGAATATCCGCCGGCCGGTCAGGCGGAACGACGCCACTTGCAAAATGACCGAGACCGTTTCCATCACGAACACACCGCCCATAATGAAAAGCACCAGCTCCTGGCGCGCGATCACCGCTACGACACCCAGTGCCGCGCCAAGCGCCAGTGCCCCTACGTCCCCCATAAAGACCTGGGCGGGATAAGTGTTGAACCAGAGAAAACCCAGGCCAGCCCCGACCAGCGCACCGCAAAACACAATCAGCTCGCCGCTGCCGGGCAGATGCGGAATCAGCAAGTACTCGGCAAACTGGACGTGGCCGGAGAGGTAGCAAAAAATCGCTAGCGCAGCCGCCACCATCACCGTAGGCATGATCGCCAGGCCATCCAGGCCGTCCGTTAGATTCACCGCGTTACTGCTGCCGACAATCACGAAGTAGGTCAGCAGGATAAAGACGACGGGCCCCATCTCCAGGCTGACGTTCTTGAAAAACGGCAGCAGCAATGACGTCTCCTGCGGAAGGCTGGACGAATAAAACAGAGCAACCGCTGCCCCGGCGCCGACAACCGACTGCCAAAAGTATTTCCAGCGCGCCGGTAACCCACGTGGGTTGCGCTCGACCACTTTGCGGTAATCGTCGACCCAGCCAATAGCACCGAAGCACAGTGTGACCAGCAACGTGACCCACACATACCGGTTGGTCAGATCTGCCCAGAGCAACGTACTGACAGCAATCGCCACCAAGATCAACGAGCCGCCCATGGTTGGGGTGCCGGCTTTGCTCAGGTGGGTTTGCGGGCCATCGTCCCTCACCGCCTGACCGATCTGATACTGACCCAGCTTGCGAATCATGTAGGGACCAATGATCAGCGAAATCATCAGTGCAGTCAGCACACCGAGAATGCCGCGCAGAGTGAGGTAACGGAATACCGTCAGCTCGTCGAAATACTGGGCCAGGAAATCCGTTAGCCAGAGCAACATCAGTTATTTACCTTATCGAGCAATGCTCTGACCACGTTATCCATGGCAGAACTACGAGAACCCTTAACCAGAATCGTCATCGGGGGCGACCTGTGCGCCAAAAGCCAATCCGCTGCGGCTTCATGCGATTCGAATTGTTGTGCGCCGGGGCCAAAGCCCCGCACGTAACCTTCCGTGCCACGGCCCACGACCAGTAAGTGAGCGATGCCTAATTGCGCTGCAACAGCGCCGATCTCTTCATGCAGCCGCTCCTCCTCCGGCCCCAATTCAGCCATGCGCCCCAGAACGGCAGCGCCCGTTCCGTCCTGCTCCGCAAGGTGCTGCAACGCCGCCTTCATCGACGTCGGGTTGGCGTTGTAACTATCGTCTATGAGATTGACGCCGGACTGTAACGCAATCTTTTGCAAACGACCTTTAACGGGTTTTAATTCGCTCAAGCCTTTTTTGACCGACTCATCGCTGGCCCCCAACTCGCGGGTTGCCGCAATTGCCATCAAGGCATTCAACAGGTTGTGCGCGCCTGGAAGCTCAAACTGAATGTCCTGTGTCCAGCCTGACGGCCCGACAACCTCGCATATCGACTGGCCATCTTTGGAGCGAACATTACGATAGTGATAGTCGGCACCGGAGTCGGCTGCGGCACTGACCGTCAGCACTCGGCGCTGGCCTGCCCGCGTGCGCCATACCGGGCAAGCCGGATCGTCAGCATTAAGAACGACAGCGCCGTCGGAGGCGACACCGTCAATGATTTCGCCCTTGGCCGCGACGATATTTTCGTAACTGCCAAAGCCTTCGAGATGAGCTTCGCCTGCGTTAGTCAACACCGCGACCTCGGGGCGCGCCAGGTTAACGGTGTAGGCAATTTCCCCCATACCGCTGGCGCCCATCTCGATCACGGCGTACCGATGTGCCGGCTGCAACCGGAAGAGGGTCAGCGGTACGCCTATATGGTTATTCAGGTTGCCTTGCGTCGCCAGGGTTTCGCCTTCCTGGCGAAGGATCGCCGCCAGCATTTCCTTGACGGTGGTTTTGCCGCTGCTGCCCGTCACACCGACGCACCGCGCCGGACTCGCCAGCCGATTTCCCAGCGCCAGCTGCCCCAGGGCCTGCAGCGTATCGCTCACCTCCAGTTGCGGCGCAGAGGCGCCTTCCTGCATCTGGTCAACGACCGCTGCCACAGCCCCGGCATTTATCGCTTGCTGGACATAGGCATGGCCATCAAAGCGCTCTCCACGTAATGCCACAAACAGGTCCCCGGGCTGAATCGTCCGCGTGTCGGTCGATACGCCGGTATAGGCTATCGCTGAGGCTATGGGCGCGGCTCCGGTCATTTCTGCCGCATCTTGCAGGCTGAAAGGCTGCATCATCGCTCGCTCTCCCTGTCGACCAACGCCTGGCGAACGACGCCGGCATCACTGAAATCAAAGCGTGTGCCGCGCACCTCCTGGTAGGTTTCATGGCCCTTGCCGGCGACCAGCACAACATCCCCCGGCTGGGCATCGAATATTGCCTGACGAATAGCGGCCTCACGGTCATGTATCGTCACGACCGTGGACGTCTGCCCGAAACCACTCATTATCTGCTCTACAATCGTCGCAGGATCTTCGCCCCGGGGATTGTCGTCGGTCACGATAACTCGGTCGGCGACGCTCTCGGCCACGGCAGCCATTTCCGGACGCTTTCCGGGATCGCGATCGCCGCCGCACCCGAATACACACCACAACCGTCCCTCGACGTGAGGTTTGAGGGCGTCCAGGGCATTACTCAGCGCATCGGGCGTGTGGGCGTAATCCACCACAACGCTAACCCCCGAGGCGCCGGCAAACCGCTCAAGTCGACCTGCCGGCGGGACCAGACGCTGGACGCCAGCCTGGACATCGTCAACGGAGATACCGAGCTGAAGCGCTGCAGCCGCAGAAGCCAATACGTTGCTGATATTGAAGCGCCCCATCAGCGCGGCCGATACAGTGAGCAACCCCCACTTCCCGTCAAACTGAGCATCGAAACCATCGGCGTGAGCATTAAGGCTCTTCAACCACAACTCGGTCTGGGCCTCGTGGAGGCTGTAACGAATACGATCGCACTCGCCCTCAAGCTGTTCGTATAGCTGGCGCCCGAAAGGATCATCGAAATTGATAACAGCAAACTCCAGACCGTTCTGCCGAAACAACAGTTTCTTGGCCTCGCCATAGGCGTCCATGCTGCCGTGATAATCGAGGTGATCACGCGTCAGGTTGGTGAAAATAGCGCCTCGAACATGGACATCGTCGACTCGGCCTTGATCCAGGGCATGGGACGAAACTTCCATCGCCACAGCTTTGCCGCCAGACACTCGAATGCGGTGCAAAACCTGATTGATGCGTACCACGTCCGGCGTCGTGTGAGTGGCGGGCGTCATTTGGCCGCCAACACCATAGCCGAGCGTGCCGATCACGCCACACGAATGCCCCGCATAGGACAGTAACTGGCTCAAATACTGGGTCACCGAGGTTTTACCATTGGTGCCGGTGACGCCAATGATATCCATATCGCTGGACGGCGAACGGTAAAAGCGATCGGCGATAGCGCCCATCTGGCGCTTGAGTTCCGGCACGCTCACGATCAGGGAGCCGAACTGCTCGTAACAGGGTTGAGGATGTTCCGTTTCCAGCAAAATGGTCACGGCGCCCGCAGCTATCGCGTCGGCCATGTAGTGATCGGCTGGCGTGCGAGCACCACTTACGGCGATAAAAGCGTCGCCGGGCTTAACCTCGCGGCTATCGGTCGCCAGACCATGAATAGCGACGTCGAATACCGAAGGGACGTCGACGATAGGATCTAGCAGGGCGCTCAGGGATGACATGCACATAGCTTACCCCCGGTCCTCTGAAGCCTGGCCAGGCTTGGCGGCCAGGTCGCCGCCCGTACCGAGTTCAGGACGAACGTTAAGCAAACGGAGCGCGTCACCCATTACCCGTGCAAACACAGGCGCGGCGACTTCGCCCCCGTAGTATTCTCCCCCCTGAGGGGCATCCACGGCGACCACGCAAACAATACGCGGGTTATCGACCGGCGCCATGCCAGCGAAGATGGCCTTGTACTTACTATCCTCGTAACCGCCGGCGCCAACCAGGTGTACAGTTCCGGTCTTGCCGCCCGCTTCGTAGATACCGATCTGTGCTCGCTTGCCGGTTCCTTTTTCAACAACCGCCTTGAGCATCTGTCGCACTTCGGCGGTGACATCTTCGGATAGCACCCTCTGGCCCTGCGGTGGCTCCGAGCGCTTCATCAAGCTCAACGGGTAACGTATGCCACCATTGGCCAGCACCATGTAGGCCTGGGCAAGCTGAAGGGCGTTGACGCTCATGCCGTAACCGTAGGACAGTGCCGCCACTTCAACCGGCCGCCAACGCGGTGGAGCAGGCAATACGCCCACGGCCTCGCCCGGAAAGCCAATACCCGTGGCCTGCCCCATACCTACGCGGAAGAACATATCCCGCACGATGTCTCCGCCAAGCTCGCCCGCTACCTTGGCCATGCCGACGTTACTTGATTTCGAAATGATGCCATTCAGGTTGAGCACTTTGTAGTTGCTGGTATCACGAATGGTGTAGCGCCCAAACCTTAGAAAACCGGGCGACGTATCCACCTGGGTCTCTGGCGTGAACTTACCCGACTCCAGTGCCGCCGCGGCTGTGACCGGCTTCATCGTCGACCCGGGCTCAAACAGATCGGTGATCGCCTTATTTCTCAAATTACCCGGATCGAGCTGGCGCCTATCGTTGGGGTTGTAGGACCCCTGATTAACCATAGCGAGCACCTCGCCGGTATCCACGTCGAGCATGACCAGCGTTCCGCCCTTGGCATCATGGGCCCGGACGACGGCTTTCAGTTCGCGATAAGCCAGATACTGGAGGCGAAGATCAAGGCTCAGGGCAACGTCCCGCCCCGGACGCGCATCTTTGACGAGGCTGAGATCCTTGATCACGTGCCCGCGATTGTCCTTGAGCACGCGCTTGCTGCCGCGCTCGCCGCTGAGCCAATCGTTGTAGGCCAGCTCGATACCTTCTTGGCCGCGCTCGTCGATATTGGTAAAACCGACGACGTGCGCAGTCACTTCGCCGGCTGGATAGTAGCGGCGATATTCGCGGCGGCTATAGATACCCGGAATGCCCAGGTCCATGACCTGGCGCGCCAGGTGGGGTTGCACCTTGCGGCTGACATAGATGAATTCGCGACTGGCGTAGCGTTCCAAGCGTGCGCGCAGCTTTCCTTCGCTGATGCCAAGCATGCGCGAGAGGGTCGCAAGGCGCGGATCGGTCCCATCCATTTCCGAAGGATTGGCCCAAACGGTTTCGACCGGCGTACTGACGGCCAGCGACTCGCCATGCCGGTCGGTGATCATACCGCGGTGAGCATCGATGGTTTCGGTACGGACGGTGCGCACGTCACCTTGTTTACGCAGGAAATCCTGGTCGACGACGTGCAGATCAACCAGCCGCCAGGCAAGCGCAACCATCACGACGAGAAACACGCCGAGCACGGATGCATGACGCCAGACTGAAAGCAGCGCTTTCAGCCGTTCCATCATGCTAGGTGCCGGCCTTTGTTCGGGCATGATCTAACCCTTTCCCTCGCGACGTTAAAGAAGACGGTTCACGGCGTTGCCGGAACCAATACGATGTTTTGTTTACCTGGCACAACCATATTCAAATTCTGGGACGCTCGACTCTCAACTCGGCTGTGAGCACTCAAGGCACTCTGCTCCAGCAACAGTTGACTCCACTCGCGCTGGTAGCTGTCCCGTTGTTGCTGAAGCTCCGCCAGATCGTTGGACAACACACGATTGAGGTGTGCGCTGTAGACAACCCCCACGGAGGAAATCAACAGCAGCCCCGCAAGGCCCGCCGAAGCCAGCACATGCCGCTGCCATAGCCCGGCGAAAATCCGCCGTGAGACCCGCAGCGCTTTGCTGACGCCAGCCTTCATGGTATCCGGGTGCAGCTTCTTGCGAGCCTGTACCGCAGGGCGTTCAATGGTGACTGCTGCCATCTCTATCTCTCTCCCGTCCTCGTCCGACGTTCCAATATGCGCATGACCGCACTGCGGGCGCGCACGTTGTCGGCCACCTCTTCCGTTTCTGCCTTGACCGCCTTACCGATCAGGCGAAAATCCGATTCGGCCTGGTCCGCCGTTACCGGCAACCCTCTCGGCAACTTCGGGCCCCGCGCCAGATCACGCATAAACCGTTTCACCATCCGGTCTTCCAGAGAATGAAAGCTGATCACGACCAATCGGCCACCGGGTTCCAACAGGTCCACCGCGGCCTGCAACCCCATTTCGAGATCATCCAGTTCGCGGTTGATGAACATTCTGACCGCCTGGAAGGTCCGGGTTGCCGGATGCTTGTGCTTTTCTTTTTTGGGTACTGCCGCGGAAACCAGCTCCGCCAATTCCCGCGTCGTGGCCAACGGCTCTTCCACCCGCCGCTCAACCACGGCACGAGCGATACGGCGGGAAAAGCGCTCCTCGCCGTATCGCCAGATAACGTCAGCAATGTCTTTTTCTTTGGCGGTATTCAACCAATCGGCTGCACTCGGCGCCTGATGCGGATTCATCCGCATGTCCAACGGGCCGTTGCGCATGAAACTGAAACCACGTTCGGCATCGTCCAGTTGAGGCGAAGACACCCCCAAATCCAGTAGCATGCCCGTGATACCGCGCCAGCCGGCCTCATCGACAAAGCGCCCTAATTCAGCAAAGGAGCCGTGGCAAATACGAAAACGGCGGTCATCTGCCGCCAGTTCGTCACCTACTGAAATCGCCTCGGGATCCTTGTCGATCCCGAGTAACCCGCCCCCAGAGTCCAGGCGCTCCAAAACTAACCGGCTGTGACCGCCGCGCCCAAACGTGCCATCGACATACCGCCCATCGGCTTCTGTCACCAAAGCGTCGACAGCTTTATCGAGGAGCACCGACAGATGTGCCGGCGGCACCTCCTTTTGCACTGTCATAAGGACAGAGACTCCATTTCCGGCGGCATTTCAGTGTCCTCATCAGACTCGTCAAGCCATGCGAACCAGCGTTCTTCACTCCAAAGCTCAAGCTTCTTGCCCTGGCCAATCAGCATTAGCTTTTTTTCCAGGCGGGCATAACTGCGCAGGGTTGGCGGGATCAAGATACGTCCTGCAGTATCCAGCTCCATCGGCGCCGCATTACCGAGGATCAATCGCTGCAGGCGGCGCGCCGCCTTGTTCATGTTCGGCAGGCTTTCGATCTTCGGACGCAAAATCTCCCACTCCGGTTCCGGATAGACCAGCAAGCAACGCTCTTCATCGGCATTTGCAGTCAACACGATACGACCGCCGCAAGCCTCAGCGAGGTCCTCGCGAACGCGGGCCGGGATCGCCATGCGTCCCTTCGCATCCATGTTGATGGCATGACTGCCGAGAAAATTGCTCATATCTATCGTTGGCCGGCGGCTCTGTTATTGGCGGATTGCCGATTCACCTAGATTGGAGGGTCGCTAGTTTCCCACTCTCAACCCCTGAAAACCACAAAAAACCACTTCTATCCACTTTTTCCCACTCCTGCACACTATAGAAACACGCAAAATACAATGCAAGCGCCGCCGGACAGGGCCTGCCTGTAAAACTTCCAGCAATGACAATGAGTTAGAAGGGATAAAACAGAAGGAAGGGAAAGGCCTGACAAATAACCTTCGGAAAATCAATCAGCTGACGCTTTATTTATACAAAAAACTTGAGGAATAAGAATTTTTAGCTATATCGGGGCCGATAAGCGGGCTGCCGGGTTCACAAAGAACCTGAAGAAAGGTGCGCAGAGCAGGTAGATAGCAGGTAGATAGAGAGGGGAAAGAAAAAGCGAGCTCGCCTGTAAGCCGGGTTCTGTCGAGAACAGTCATTCATCTAGGGCTTGCGTCACCACAAGCCTCAAGCAACCTACCCGAGTCCAGCGCGGGCCACGCCATAGGACTCCTATTTGGTCTTGCTCCAGGTGGGGTTTACCATCGCCGTGAACTGTTGCCAGTCACGCGGTGCGCTCTTACCGCACCTTTTCAACCTTACCGGCATCCGAAAATGCTTAGGCGGTTTCCTTTCTGCTGCACTTTCCGTCGGCTCACGCCGCCCAGGCGTTACCTGGCACCTTGCCCTGTGGAGCCCGGACTTTCCTCCCCTCTGCATCTGACGATACGGAGCGGCGACTGCCCGGCGAGCTCAGGCGTGACAATACGCCGCGCATCACAGTAGCGCAAGAAAAACCGGATCGTCTCGATCACCTATTTAAGCGCCAAGGCGCGCTGGTACAGCTCGTTGCGGGACAAACCGGTAATTTCAGCCGTCATCTTTGCAGCCACCTTGACGGGCAATTCGGCGAGAAGCACCTCAAGCATCCGGTCGGCATCCACGGTCGTCGCGTCTTCAACCGCCGCCGAAGCGCCGGCCACCATCACCACATACTCACCGCGCTCTGAATAGCTATCTTCGGCAAGCATCTCGGCGACCCTTCCCGCGGGACCGCTGTAGAATGTTTCGAACGCCTTGGTCAACTCCCTCGCGAGCACCACCTCACGCTCCTCGCCCATAACGGACGCAATCTCGTCGATGGTTTCGCGAATACGATGCGGCGCCTCATAAAATACCAGGGTGCGCATCTCCTTTTTTAGCGAGGTCAGTGCATCGGCGCGCGCCTTACGCTTGGCAGGGAGAAAACCTTCAAAAGTGAAACGATCCGTGGGAAGACCTGCCGCGCTCAGTGCGGTGGTAATGGCACAAGGCCCCGGCACGGGCGTCACGGTTAAACCCCGCTCCCTGGCCGCTCGAACCAATACAAAGCCCGGATCGGATATTAAGGGGGTACCGGCATCGGAGATTAGCGCGATCGATTCGCCGGCGCTAAGACGATCAACGAGTTGACCAAAGCGCTCTCGCTCGTTGTGTTCATGCAGGGCAAACAATGGCTTCTGAATGCCTAGCGCCTGCAACAAGCGCTGGCTGTGACGGGTGTCCTCTGCAGCAATACAGTCGACGCGACCAAGCACGTCCGCCGCTCGCTGGCTGATGTCGCCCAGGTTGCCGATGGGCGTCGCCACGATATAGAGCGTGCCGCACTGAGTCGATGCGGTGGATGGGGGCATGGCTTTACTCCAATCGGTCCGTGCCGGGTAGGCACGATGACATCAACGTCATGAGAAATCGCGGGCGAACTGGTAAACTTGCCCGTGTCGATTCCCGGCATGATGCCCATGTTCCCGGGAGGCCACAAGCGCCAGTGTCCACGGAAACTTCGAAGCAGTTTGTTGGCGATCCTGATATTTCATAGGGTATGCGGACGAAACATCTACTGGCCCTAACATTCGTTCTATATGTGAGCATTGCATGACGACGAGAGCTTTATTTGGCATTCGCCCTGCGTTTTTCCTGGCCTTCGTGCTCCTGGCCGCGGGCTGCACCCCGCTGGGCATTCAGCCGGATCAGGCCGATAGCCCCCAAGGTGCGTTGGCGATCGCTGAGTCGGCCGGCTATTCGGACACGGCCTTAAGGGGTCTGCTGAGCACAGCCGCACGCTATCAGGATGCCGATCGCCATCGCGATGCCCGGACAATCCTCCAAAGCGAGGCGCTGAAATCAAATGCCAGCGGCGATACGCTTCACCAATACCGCTTACTCGCCATGGCCAGCATCGTTGCTCTGGATGACCGCCAGTGGGCTCAGAGATTCGCCCAAGATCTGCCTATCGACCAGTTCGCCAAGTACCCCCCAGACCGTCGGGCCCGCGCAATCCGGCTTCAAGTCGATACCTTTGATTTGGCAGGCGATTATCTATCCGCCGCTCAAACACTGATTGGCTCCGCCCCGGCAGCGGATGACGGTGCGACAGCGACCAACAATGACCGGATCTGGCAACTACTTAAACGTACGACCACGATGAGCCTGAATCAGGCCGCCGAAAAAGCAATCGGCTACGCCCAACAAGGTTGGCTAGAATTGGCTCTATCCTTACGCGAACCCGGCATCAGCCTGGAGACCCAGGGCAAAGCCGTGAGAGCCTGGCAGCGCAATTGGCCAGACCACCCCGCTGCCAGCCCGCTCCCCGGCGAGCTTCAGCTGATCGTGACCCTTTCCGAGGAGCGCCCCGAGCACGTGGCCCTCGCCCTGCCCCTTAGCGGCCCCCTGGCGGACGTGGGGCGCGCCATTCGTGATGGCTACTTCGCGGCCTATTACAGTGACGAGGAGCGGGGGAACGAAAAACTCCGAATCGATGTCTACGATACCCATAACCAAGCCTTTCCGGCACTTTACCAGGACATCCACCAGACCGGCCCCGATCTCATAGTGGGCCCACTGGATAAAAAGGCGCTCAACGCCATCGCGCCACAAGCGTCCCTGAATACCCCTCTACTTGCGCTCAATTACCTTGACGATGCCAATCAGGCGCCCGCCCAACTTTACCAGTATGGTTTGTCGGCGGAGGACGAGGCCCGTCAGATCGCCGAGCGCCTGGTTGCAGATGACCGACCACAGGCTGTTGCCCTGATCCCTTTCGGAGAATGGGGCGACAGGATTGAACAAGCGCTCATTTCACGGATGAATGAAATTGGAGGCAAAATCCTCAATGTAGTCCGCTACGACCGCGAGGAAAACTTCCGCAATACTGTGGCATCGCTGTTCGACATTGGTGCCAGCCGCCAACGAGCCATCACCGTTGAAGAGACGATTGGCCTGAATATTGAGTTCGAACCCCGCCGGCGCCAGGATATCGACGCTATTGTGCTGGTTGCCTCGCCGACCATTGGCCGCCAGTTCAACCCGCTGTTCGCCTTCTATTTTGGCGGCAATTTGCCGGTCTATGCGCCCTCGACGATTTACTCCGGCAGCCCCGACCCGGCGCGAGACAGCGATCTTGAAAACGTGCGCTTCACCGACATTCCCTGGATGCTGACACCTGACATGTCCGCTCGGCAGCGCACCAGCGCTGCGCTGCCTGACGTTACCCAGCGCTATGGCCGACTGTTCGCCATGGGCATGGATGCGTACGCCCTGTCTTCAAAGTTACAACTGCTATCACGCGTGCCCGACAGCGATCTCAAGGGGCTGACCGGCACACTGAGCATGACGCCTGCGGGCGTCGTCAGCCGGGATCAGCAATGGGCTATATTTCAGCAAGGCAAACCGGTAAAGCTGGAACCCGCCGTGACCGCAGACGAGGAAAAAGATACCGGTACACTCAAACCTATCCAGTAGCAGGAACAAAATATGATCGAGACCAGGGAAGGTCGACGCCAGCAAGGCCTGGCAGCGGAAGAAGCTGCCGCACGCTACCTCGCCGCGAAAGGCTTGCACATCGTACAAAGAAATTTTTGCTGTCGTGGCGGCGAAATCGATGTGGTTGCCAGAGACGGAGACACCCTCGTTTTTGTCGAAGTGAGGTACCGCGGAACAGGGAGTTTAGAAAGCCCTATGGAGTCGGTAACGACTCGCAAGCAGCGCCGGCTGATACACGCAGCTTCGATTTATCTGCAACGGCAGCATAGCTGGCAGATGCCCTGTCGATTCGACGTCATTGCCATTACACCTGGGCGAATTCGTCGATTTCGCGCACAATGGATTAAAAATGCTTTTGATGCCTCATCATGACTGACCAAACACCCGAATTTTTAATTAACTCCATGTTCGCCGAACATATGGAAAACGCCGCCCATACAGCAGCCGAACAGGGCCCAGCTATTACCGCGGCAGCTGATGCCTTGGTCAATTCACTGTTGTCCGATGCCAAAATTCTGCTTTGTGCAAATGGTAGCGCCAACTGCCTGGCCCAGTATTTTTGCACAAACCTGCTAAACCGCTTCGACCAGGATCGCCCGGCACTTCCGGCGATGAACCTGGGCGCCGACGCCACAACGTTCTCGGCTGTATGCCGTGATAACCGGTTCAATGAGACTTTTTCACGTCAAGTTCGAGCCTTAGGCAAGGAAGGCGACACCCTGTTTGTTTTGGTCGACGATGGGCACAAGGCTAATCTAATCCAGGCCATCCAGGCGGCCCATGATCGAGGCATGAAAGTGGTCGTGCTCAGCGCCAAGGAAAAGACAGATGTGACATCTCTACTCCATCCAGACGACCATGAGATCGCCCTGCACAACCTACATCCCACCCAGGCGACCGGGGTATTCGTACTAATAATGAATAGCCTGTGTGCACTTATCGACCAGAAAATTTTTGGCGGGTAGCACATACAAAAAAACCGACCCTCGGGCCGGTTTTCTGCTGCGCCATTCGTGATTGCGTCGACCTAACTTCTCAAACTGCCGTCTCGAGGAAGTGCCAGCCTGCTCTAAGATCTATTTGACGACCTTGAGACTGGGCTTTCTTGAGGGGCGCTCCGGCGGCTGACGACTACTCTCTTCAGGATCGGTACCCGTGCCATCCGGATCCGGGGTGCCAGGCTCACTACCAAACACCATGCCTTCTCCATTCTCGCGAGCATAGATTGCAAGCACCGCCACCAACGGCACAGAAACCTGCATGGGGACGCCGCCAAAACGGGCGCTGAATTCAAGGACACTGTTACCAATCATCAGTGCCTTCACTGCGCTCGGGCTGATATTCAACACAATCTGACCGTTCGCGACATGCTCGGATGGGACCTGCACCCCCTGAACACCCGCATCGACTAAAATGTAGGGTGTGCAGTTGTTATCCAGAATCCATTCGTTAAATGCCCGAACCAGATAGGGTCGGCTGGACGCCATCCTAAATGCCTTGTCTGACATAGAGTCTCCCGTTTGGCCGCAAGTTTAGAGCTATCGATCAGCTACGGATATCTTCTTCAATATCCGATAAGCTCGCCTTGAAACCTTCACGCTGGAACAGCCGTTCCATATATTTCATTAGCGGCTTGGCCTGCTTCTCCTGCAGTTCGATACCCAATGCAGGCAGGCGCCAAAGAATCGGACCGATACAACAGTCGACAATGGTGAATTCCTCAGACAGGAAGTACGGCATTTCACCAAACAGCGGCGCGGTCGCTAACAGACTCTCACGAAGCTCTTTACGTGCGGCTTCGGATGCCTTCGCATTAGGTTGCGCAAGAATTTGATCAACGAGTCCGCACCAATCCTTCTGGATACGATGAATCATGAGCCGACTGTTGGCCCTAGCTACCGGATACACCGGGAGCAATGGTGGGTGCGGGAAGCGCTCGTCCAAATATTCCATCATGATATTTGGCTCATACAGAACCAGATCACGATCAACCAGAGTTGGCAGCGCATTGTATGGATTCAGATCGGAGAGCTCCTCCGGCGGGTTGTCAGGATCCACGTCAACGACGTCGACTGTGACGCCCTTTTCGGCGAGAACAATACGTACCCGATGGCTGTAGTGGCTAGCCGGATCGGAAAAAAACGTCATTGATGACCGCTTGGTCACAACGCCCATAGAACTACTCCACGATTACACAGACAGAGAGATGAAATGGCTAAACGCAAAAGTCCAGCGGATGAGTCCCTCACCCGCCGGACACTTCGCAGGGCAGAATTATACCTGATTCTTTAGTGTACGTCTTTCCAGTACTCGCGGTTGAGCAAGTAAGCGAACACGAAGAAGATAGCGATAAAGATCAGGACGAAAATACCCAAACGTTCCCGCTCCAGCTTAACCGGATCCCCCATGTACGACAGAAAGTTTGTAAGGTCGTACATCGCGATATCAAATTCCCCCGGCGTCATGGAGCCTTCTATCGCCCACTCGGGACAGACTGAACCATTGACCACATTGCCACTCAACGGATCAACGCTAGCGCCATCCCCAATATGCGGCTCAACGGCACACAGCCCTTGCTTGTCAACCAGCACGTGCGGCATACCCACATTGGAGAACACCACATTGTTGACGCCCAGCGGCCGTGACTCGTCCTGATAGAACCCACGCAGGTAAGAATAGATCCAGCTTTCACCCCGCAGGCGCGCCTCCAAAGTCAGATCCGGCGGCGGATTACCAAACCAAGCCTGAGCCTCTTCTTTGCCCATGCCAATTTTCATGAGCTCGCCGATTTTGGCACCGGTGAAGATCATATTGTCTTCGTATAGCTCTTCAGGTATTTCCAAATCTTCAGCGACACGCTTGTAGCGCGCGTATTCCATGGAATGGCAGCCCATACAGTAGTTAGTAAACATCGCCGCGCCGCGCTGAAGCGAAGCTTTGTTGCTGTGATCCGGCTCCATATGATCGAGCGGAATACCTGCGCCACCTACAGCCAGCCCCAAGGCTGGCAGGCACATTATGAAAAGACCAACAATCAGTTTTCTCATCAGCCTGTCACCCTTTCCGGAACCGGTTTTGTTTTCTCCATCCGCGTGTAGAACGGCATCAGAATGAAGTAAAGGAAGTACAGCGTCGTCAGCACCTGAGCCAGAAGCGTGCGTCCGGCAGTCGCCGGCACGATACCCAAATAGCCCAGGACAACGAAGCTGATGACAAGGATCGCGAGAGCAATCTTGCTCAAAAGCCCCTTGTAGCGAATCGAGCGAACTGGGCTGCGATCAAGCCAGGGCAGCACAAACAAGATGGCAATCGCGGCGCCCATCACAACCACGCCCCAGAATTTCGCGGGCAAGCCGAACAGATCAACGGTTACCGCACGCAGCATCGCGTAGAAAGGCGTGAAATACCATACGGGCGCAATGTGCTCAGGCGTTTTGAGGGAGTTAGCCGGCTCGAAATTTGGCTTCTCCAAGAATAGCCCGCCCATCTCCGGGAAGAAGAAGACGACAATACAGAACACGAACAGGAAGACCCCTACACCGACCAGGTCATGAACGGAGTAGTAGGGATGGAACGGAATACCATCTTTCGGGATACCGTTCTCGTCTTTGTTCTTCTTGATATCGATGCCATCGGGGTTATTCGAACCCACTTCGTGCAATGCCAGAATATGCAGCACCACCAGGCCCAGCAGAACAATCGGCAGCGCAATCACGTGCAACGCGAAGAAACGGTTAAGCGTAATTCCCGATATCAAGTAGTCGCCTCGTATCCACAGCGACAAATCATCGCCAATCACCGGGATCGCACCAAACAGGTTGACGATAACCTGAGCCCCCCAGTAGGACATTTGCCCCCAGGGCAGCAGGTAACCCATGAAGGCTTCGGCCATCAACACGAGGTAGATGAGCATACCGAAAATCCAAATGAGCTCGCGGGGCTTCTGATAGGAGCCATACATCAAGCCGCGGAACATATGGAGATAAACTACGACGAAGAAGGCCGATGCGCCCGTGGAATGCAGATAGCGCAGGAGCCAGCCCCACTGGACATCACGCATGATGTACTCGACCGACGCGAAAGCGCCTTCAGCCGAAGGGTTATAACTCATGGTCAGCCAAATACCGGTTACCAACTGGTTAACCAGTACCAGCAACGCCAGGGAACCGAAGAAGTACCAGACGTTAAAGTTCTTAGGCGCGTAATACTTGCCCAGATGCTTGTTATAGGCTTCTACGATCGGCAGACGATCGTCAATCCACTGAATAAGCTTTTGCATTACGCGGCCTCCGGATCAAGACCGACAGTCAAGGTAGTGTCGGAGTCATAGCGGTAGGGCGGCACTTCTAGATTTAGAGGTGCAGGCTGACTTTGGTAGACCCGACCGGCAAGATCGTAATGGGAGCCGTGACAAGGACAGAAGAAACCGCCCAGCCAGTCTTCACCCAGATCCGCCGGGGCCACTTCAGGACGGTAGCTCGGGACACAGCCCAAGTGAGTACAGATACCGACGAGGACCGCCACTTCGGGCTTCAGCGAGCGATAGATTCCCTCGACGTATTCCGGCTGCTGAGTCGTCGTTTCGGACTGAGGATCCTTGACGCGCTCGTTGAGCTTCTCGATGTTTTGTAGCATTTCGTCGGTCCGGCGCACGATCCAGACTGGCTTGCCACGCCACTCCACCGTTATCTGCTGTCCTGGCTCAATCTTATCGATATTAACCGTAACCGGTGCACCTGCAGCCTCGGCTCTGGCACTTGGGTTCCAGGACGCTACAAAAGGCACGGCCGCGCCAACGACACCGACACCCCCCACCGCAGCAGTGGCGCCGATTAAAAATCGGCGTCGGCTCTGGCTCACGTCGCCATTATTCATTATGGTTTTCTCCCATCAGGCGATGCGAGGCAACGCACAAAGTCACGCCACACATCGAAAAGGACTTCATCACCCTAAAATAGTCGGGCAAATGGTAATGAAATTACCATAGCCTTACAAGTCGGCAAGCCGCGCCACGGGCCTCTCCCGCGGCACACCGTACGCCGTGGCAACGCGCATCGTTGAGACACAAAAAAGCCCGGTAAAAACCGGGCTTTTGTCGCAAATTCGAATAATCGAATTAACGCTTGGAGTACTGCGGACGCTTACGCGCTTTGCGCAGACCCACTTTCTTACGCTCAACGCTACGCGCATCACGAGTCACATATCCAGCACGACGTAGCGCCGGACGCAGCGTCTCGTCATAGTCCATCAGGGCGCGCGTCAGGCCGTGGCGAATAGCGCCTGCCTGACCACTGGTACCGCCACCCTCAACGGTGATCTTAATATCAAAACGCTCTTGGGACTCGGTCAGAACCAAGGGCTGACGAACGATCATCTGCAGGGTCTCGCGACCAAAGAACTGCTCGATCGTGCAATCGTTGATGGTGATGCTACCGCTACCCGGCTTGATAAATACGCGCGCCGTAGAAGTTTTGCGGCGACCAGTACCGTAATTTTGTGCTACAGACATATTCGCCTTCCGTTAAATGTCGAGTTCTTTGGGCTGCTGGGCTGCGTGCGGGTGCTCAGCGCCGGCATAGATTTTCAGCTTTTTGAACATGGCGCGACCCAGCGGTCCCTTCGGCAGCATACCCTTAACGGAGTGCCCAATAACCTGTTCAGGCGCCTTATCGATCAGCTTTTCGAAGTTGATCTCACGAATACCACCCGGAAAACCGGTGTGGTGGTAATATTTTTTCGCGAAAGCCTTCTTGCCGGTAACGCGTACTTTCTCTGCGTTGACCACGACAATATAGTCACCCGTGTCGACGTGAGGGGTGTACTCAGCTTTGTGCTTGCCCCGCAGACGAAGGGCGATTTCAGTTGACAGACGACCCAGCGTCTTGCCGGCTGCGTCTACAACGTACCAGTCACGCTTTACGCTTTCTGGTTTCGCACTCAGAGTCTTCATTGATTCCGCCTTGTAACGCTTAAAACGAACGTTAGAGGCCACCACTAACCAACGCCTAGCGTTTAGTGGAGACCTTCGACCTAATATTTTGGTGGCGCTGCATCATTCGGGGCTGAGATGATCACATCGCCTTGAAAAGCCAGGGCGCGAAGTATAAATGAACGAACCCGCCATGCCAAGCCCTGTTTGTGCTGCCTCTTTTTTGAAGATCGCAGCCGCTCACCAGCCGTAAAGACGATCCACGTTTGCCCGTAACTGCTCCGCAATGCGCGCCTCCGGTTCTGGCCGCATGTCACATAAAGCTCGGAATACGGCGAGAATCTTGAGCGGCGAGTTTTCACCCTTGGCCAGGCCTTCCGGTGGCATATCCGGCGCATCGGTTTCCAGCACCAGGTGCTCAAGCGGAATCTCCGCGAGGGCACGCCGTGTCTTGCGCGCGCGAGCGTAGGTAATTACCCCACCAACCCCCAGAAAACAACCGGAATCGACCAAACTTTTTGCCTGTTCGGGGCTCCCCGAGAAACCGTGGATGAGGACGCTGCCATCGAAGCGCTTTTTCCGCAGCACCGCTCCAACCTCGTCATTGGTTCGCACCGAATGAACAACCAGTGGCGTCGAAAGCGATTGAGCCATATCCACCTGGGCCTCGAACCATGGCATTTGGCCAGCCAAATCGCCGTGGAGCCGGTCTAGTCCACACTCGCCCAGCGCCACGCATTGGCGAGATCGACTTGCCAGTTGCTGCTCAAGTCGTTCGAGATCTTCCTCACTGTGCTCATTAACATACCAGGGATGAATACCCAGACAGTAGAACAGTGAAGAGTCGCCGGACGCAGTCTCGGCCACCCGCTGCCAGGTCGCGGACCGGACCCCTGGAATAACGATACGGTCGATACCTTGTTCGTGGCACGCCTTGATGAGCTGCGCACGCTCCCCGTCAAATTCCGGGTAATCCAAATGGCAGTGGGCATCGACCAGCATGAGGTTCTCCATGGATATCAGCGCTCTGGCGTCCGTTAGTGTTCCCGCGTCTTATTGAAGCGGACATCCGGGTAACGCTCCTGAGCCAACTGCAAGTTGACCATGGTTGGCGCGATATAGGTCAACCGGTCGCTACCGTCCAAGGCTAGATTGTCATAGGCCTTGCGCTCAAACTCATCTAGCTTTTTCACATCGTCACAGGTTACCCAGCGGGCGGTTGCAACGTTGATGGGCTCGTAAACGGCATCGACTTTGTATTCGCTTTTAAGACGACTCACCACGACGTCGAACTGCAGAACACCCACTGCACCGACGATCAGGTCATTGTTCTTCATTGGCCGGAAGACTTGAACAGCACCTTCTTCCGACAACTGAACCAACCCTTTCTGCAACTGCTTGGCTTTGAGCGGATCCTTGAGACGAATCCGTCGAAACAATTCAGGGGCGAAGTTCGGAATCCCGGTAAATTTCATGTCCTCACCGGCCGTGAATGTGTCGCCGAGCTGAATGGTTCCATGGTTGTGCAACCCAATGATGTCACCGGCATACGCCTCTTCCGCTTGCTCACGGTCACCCGCCATAAAGGTCAAGGCGTCAGCTACACGGACATCCTTACCAATACGCACATGCCGTGTTTTCATGCCTTGACTGTACTTACCCGATACGATTCGCAGGAACGCAACGCGGTCACGATGCTGGGGATCCATATTTGCCTGAATTTTGAATACAAACCCGGAAAAGCCCTCTTCAGTAGGCACCACTTTCCGGACGTCGGTACTCCGAGGCTGCGGCGACGGTGCCCACTCGACAAGCCCATCCAGCATATGATCCACCCCAAAGTTACCCAGTGCCGTCCCGAAGAACACCGGCGTCAACTCACCATTGAGAAACGCATCGGCGTCGAACTCATGGGAGGCACCCTTAACCAACTCAATTTCATCTCTCAAATCCTGAGCATAGGCGCCAATCGCCTCATCCAGCTCGGGATTGTCCAACCCACTGACAACCCGGCGTTCTTGAATCGTATGCCCCTGACCAGACTGGTAGAGCACCACCTCATCGCGCAGTAGGTGATACACGCCCTTAAAATTCTTGCCCATACCAATGGGCCAGGTCACCGGAGCGCATGCAATCTTAAGAATGTCCTCCACTTCATCCATGAGTTCAATCGGATCGCGAGTATCCCGGTCGAGCTTGTTCATGAATGTGAGAATCGGGGTATCGCGCAGACGCGTCACCTCCATCAATTTGATGGTGCGTTCCTCAACGCCTTTGGCACTATCAATCACCATCAGGCAGGCATCCACCGCAGTAAGGGTACGGTAGGTATCTTCCGAGAAATCCTCGTGTCCCGGCGTATCCAGCAGGTTGACCAGCTTGTCTTCATATGGAAATTGCATCACGGAGGTAGTCACCGAAATGCCCCGCTCCTTTTCCATTTCCATCCAGTCGGATTTGGCGTGCTGACCGGATTTTTTGCCTTTGACGGTCCCTGCTTTTTGAAGCGCTTTACCGAACAGCAAGACCTTCTCGGTGATGGTGGTTTTACCGGCGTCCGGGTGCGAGATGATCGCAAACGTCCGACGCTTTTCGATTTCCGCAGAAAGCGTGGTCATAGTATTAACAGCCTGATTTGACGCAAATGGAATGGAAAGCAGCGCATTATAAATTCTGCCGGTCGATGAAGCGAACGTCAGACACCGAAGATAGCGACGAACGGCGAACAATCACAGATATCGACTTTCATCCAGAGTCAGCAGGCGCTGAGGATGGAAGACCATTAGACCGGACGTCACCGTACCGTTGACAAAAGCCTCTGGCAGCATGATCAGCGGCAGGTAACGGACGTACTCATGAACCAAGGTTTCCCAATCATAAACGCCAAAAACCCACAGCAGAAAAACCATGCACAGGCCCGCCGAAGCCACGGCAATGGCCGCGCCAAAGAAACCGCAGACAAAGAGGTAGGCGAAAAAATTGCGGAAGCCACGGCTACGCTCCCATAGCATAATTCCATAGCTGACGAATGCCGGAATAGCGACCGTGATAATCCCATTCACACCCAGCATGATCAGCGATTCCTTGCCGAGAATGACCATGAACACCAAAGCTACGGTGCCGGCAAGAATCGCAAAAGCCCACCCCAGCATGAGCGTTACAGCGGTAATGCCAAAAATATGGATGGTCAAGCCCGGGGACAAACCTGCCCGCATCTGCCAAACCAGCATTAGCAAAACGGCGGCTGCAAACACGCTATGCTGCAGCGACCGCTCCACGGCAAGTTGAGCCCAGTCCGCATGCCATATCGACAAACCAACTACGATGACCAGGACCAGATTCATCAACCAGAGCCAGCCTGCCCCGACGAGATCGGGCGTCAACCCCATTTTATCGTCCCTTCATCGACTCGACAGCGAAGACCAGTGCGTCTTCTCGCTCTATCGTGCCTGGGTAGTAACCTGGTCGCTCGCCTATCACGGAGAATCCTTCCGATTCATAGAGCGCGATGGCAGGCGCGTTGGAACGCCGCACCTCAAGAATCAGGCGATCCATCCCTTCGTCGAAAACAGTCTTGATCAGAAAACGAAGCAACATGCGCCCAGCACCAGATCGACGCGAATGCTCTGCAACGCAAAGGTTGAGTAGGTGCGCCTCGTCAAAGAGGTGGGCAACAATGGCATAGCCCCGCAACCTCTCAAATCCAGTCAAAGCCCAGAGGCGATAATCGGGACGAAAGCAGTCGCGAAAGACGCCCTCGCTCCAGGGATGCGAGTAGCCAGTGCGTTCGATTTCCAACACGTCGCCAAGGTCAGCTAGCTCAAGTGGACGAATCGATCGCGATAACCGGCCGATTTCTAGATAGGGTGTTTCCAGGGCCATCAACACTCTCCGGAAAATTGCCCCTTCAACATGTCCCAAAGATGCTTTTTATTGCCAGGGTCTCCCGCTAACGCAGACAAGGGGTGCTCAGCTTGGAGCACCGTTTTGGATAACCGCTCCACCACATGGCCATGCTGCTCCGCAGACTCTCCAACGTAGCCCAAGCAAATTAACGTTCGCTCGCCCACGATGTCCTTCTCGATACGCCGCAAGAGATAAGAGAGATCCCTCCGGGCATTTTTCATAACTGCTGGGTTATTGAAAACGGGCCACGCGAAACGCTTATGTTCGTCCAGGCCCGCGTTGAGGGCCTTCAAAATATTGGTGGCCAACTGGACCTGTAGCTCCTCGCTAATATCCGGAGACACGCTGCTCATCAGACAGTAACGCTCCGACAACCAGAACCCGATATCCAGCTTCACATCGCCCAAACCCGCCAAGACGTCCGATGAGATATTCACAGATTCATCATCGGAAGCCTTGACCGCCGGCTTCACATTTTCACCAGCTCCGCTACGCGCTTCCAGCGTCTGCTCTGAAGTAGGTAGAGGTGTCTTGTCACGTTCCTCCGGCTCGGCATTGATGCTTTTGAGCAGATCCCGGACGTTACCTTGGCTGCCGGCGCTGTCTTCGGGGGCGCGCCCCTTAACAGCCGGCTGACTTCGAACAACCTCAGCGCTTGACGCCAGCCGCTCGGATACAGGTTCAGAAAAATCCAAGTCAGGGGTCGGCGCAGCACCCGGCAGAGGAGCACGCGCATACCATAGGTGGACGCCCATTTGAGAAAGGTAAAATTGGCGTTCCGCTTCTATAGTCATGCGCTTCCGGGGATCTGGTAGGCGAGCAGAGGCCTGTGACTTTACTGCCTTGAGTATTGAGTTCTACAGGAACGAGTATACTTCATTGAACCGGGGGTTGTTGAGGGTATAGCGGAGGGCCGATCCTACACTTCGCTGGTCGAGCGCTGCCCAGCCGGCCTGGCGGCACCGCTGTGCGCACGCCGCAGGTCATTTCTTTCTTGCGGCCAATAAAAAAACCCCAACACGTGACCGTGCTGGGGTTTTGGTTTAGGAGCCTGACGATGACCTACTCTCGCATGGGCAGATGCCACACTACCATCGGCGCTGGTCCGTTTCACGGCTGAGTTCGGGATGGGATCAGGTGGTTCCGGACCGCTATAGTCGTCAGGCAAACAGGTTGACCACTGGGCGGGACAAGATTGCGTGAGCCGAAGCTCAAAGCTGAAGCGATTTCCTGCGTTATCCGCAGTTGGCTTGGGTGTTATATAGTCAAGCCGCACGAGCAATTAGTATCGGTTAGCTCAACGCCTCGCAGCGCTTACACACCCGACCTATCAACGTCCTGGTCTTGAACGGCTCTTCAGGGCCCTCGAGGGGCCAGGGAGATCTCATCTTGGAAGGGGCTTCCCGCTTAGATGCCTTCAGCGGTTATCCTGTCCGAACATAGCTACCGGGCAATGCCACTGGCGTGACAACCCGAACACCAGAGGTTCGTCCACTCCGGTCCTCTCGTACTAGGAGCAGCTTTCCTCAAATCTCCAACGTCCACGGCAGATAGGGACCGAACTGTCTCACGACGTTCTAAACCCAGCTCGCGTACCACTTTAAATGGCGAACAGCCATACCCTTGGGACCGGCTTCAGCCCCAGGATGTGATGAGCCGACATCGAGGTGCCAAACACCGCCGTCGATGTGAACTCTTGGGCGGTATCAGCCTGTTATCCCCGGAGTACCTTTTATCCGTTGAGCGATGGCCCTTCCATACAGAACCACCGGATCACTATGACCTGCTTTCGCACCTGCTCGACCTGTCCGTCTCGCAGTTAAGCGGGCTTGTGCCATTACACTAACCGTACGATGTCCGACCGTACTTAGCCCACCTTTGTGCTCCTCCGTTACACTTTGGGAGGAGACCGCCCCAGTCAAACTACCCACCACACAGTGTCCTCATCCCCGATCAGGGGACCAAGTTAGAACCTCAAACAGGCCAGGCTGGTATTTCAAGGTTGGCTCCACGATGACTGGCGTCACCGCTTCAAAGCCTCCCAGCTATCCTACACAAGCATGCTCAAAGTTCACTGTGAAGCTATAGTAAAGGTTCACGGGGTCTTTCCGTCTAGCCGCGGATACACCGCATCTTCACGGCGATTTCAATTTCACTGAGTCTCGGGTAGAGACAGCGCCCCCATCGTTACGCCATTCGTGCAGGTCGGAACTTACCCGACAAGGAATTTCGCTACCTTAGGACCGTTATAGTTACGGCCGCCGTTTACCGGGGCTTCGATCAAGAGCTTCGTCCGAAGACTAACCCCATCAATTAACCTTCCGGCACCGGGCAGGCGTCACACCGTATACGTCCACTTTCGTGTTTGCACAGTGCTGTGTTTTTAATAAACAGTCGCAGGGGCCTGGTATCTTCGACCGGCTTCAGCTTCACCCGCAAGGGGCTTCACCTACACACCGGCGTGCCTTCTCCCGAAGTTACGGCACCATTTTGCCTAGTTCCTTTACCCGAGTTCTCTCAAGCGCCTTGGTATTCTCTACCTGACCACCTGTGTCGGTTTGGGGTACGGGCTCTCGTGACCTGAAGCTTAGAAGATTTTCCTGGAAGCTGGGCATCAGTGACTTCCCGCCCAATGGGCAGTCGTCGTCATGTCTCAGCATTAAGGACCCGGATTTGCCTAAGTCCTCTGCCTACACATTTAAACCGGGACAACCGTCGCCCGGCTCACCTAGCCTTCTCCGTCTCTCCATCGCAGTCACGCGAGGTACGGGAATATTAACCCGTTTCCCATCGACTACACCTTTCGGTCTCGCCTTAGGGGCCGACTCACCCTGCGCCGATTAGCGTTGCGCAGGAACCCTTGGTCTTCCGGCGTGCGGGTTTTTCACCCGCATTATCGTTACTCATGTCAGCATTCGCACTTCTGATACCTCCAGCAGGCCTCTCGACCCACCTTCACAGGCTTACAGAACGCTCCCCTACCCCGCATACAATGTATGCAGCCGCAGCTTCGGTAACCAGTTTGAGCCCCGTTACATCTTCCGCGCAGGCCGACTCGACTAGTGAGCTATTACGCTTTCATTAAAGGGTGGCTGCTTCTAAGCCAACCTCCTAGCTGTCTTCGCCTTCCCACATCGTTTCCCACTTAACTGGTATTTGGGGACCTTAGCTGGCGGTCTGGGTTGTTTCCCTTTTCACGACGGACGTTAGCACCCGCCGTGTGTCTCCCGGATAGTACTCACTGGTATTCGGAGTTTGCATCGGTTTGGTAAGTCGGGATGACCCCCTAGCCGAAACAGTGCTCTACCCCCAGTGGTATTCGTCCGAGGCGCTACCTAAATAGCTTTCGGGGAGAACCAGCTATCTCCGGGCTTGATTAGCCTTTCACTCCGATCCACAAGTCATCCCCTGGCTTTTCAACGACAGTGGGTTCGGTCCTCCAGTGCGTGTTACCGCACCTTCAACCTGCTCATGGATAGATCGCCCGGTTTCGGGTCTATGTCCAGCGACTAAGTCGCCCTATTCAGACTCGGTTTCCCTACGGCTCCCCTAGATGGTTAACCTCGCCACTGAACATAAGTCGCTGACCCATTATACAAAAGGTACGCCGTCACCGAACAAGTCGGCTCCGACTGCTTGTACGCATACGGTTTCAGGATCTATTTCACTCCCCTCACAGGGGTTCTTTTCGCCTTTCCCTCACGGTACTGGTTCACTATCGGTCAGTCAGGAGTATTTAGCCTTGGAGGATGGTCCCCCCATGTTCAGTCAACGTTTCACGTGCGCCGACCTACTCGATTTCACTAGGATGGGGTTTCGACTACGGGGCTATCACCCACTATGGCGGTCCTTTCCAGAACCTTCGTCTACCCGTCACCCAGCTTAAGGGCTAGTCCCCGTTCGCTCGCCGCTACTGAGGGAATCTCGGTTGATTTCTTTTCCTCGGGGTACTTAGATGTTTCAGTTCCCCCGGTTCGCCCTGTACACCTATGGATTCAGTGCACAGTACCTGGCCGAAACCAGGTGGGTTTCCCCATTCAGAAATGCCCGGATCACAGCTTGTTTGCCAGCTCCCCGAGCCTTATCGCAGGCTTCCACGTCTTTCATCGCCTCTGACTGCCAAGGCATCCACCGTATGCGCTTAATTGCTTGACTATATAACCCCAAACCAACTGTTTAATCGGCGTAAACTTCACGCTTGATTAAACCTGTCGACAGCCTTTTGTCCTGCCAACGGTTGATCCAAGATTAAGCAATCCAACGATTTAACACCGGATAACGCTTGAAATCGCTATCATGGATGGTTCATCTCGGAGATAAAGAGATAAAGCCATCCGGCTTGCAATCTTGTCCGCATTGTTAAAGAGCATTCTGACCCAGTGATCAGAAAGAAGGGCTTCGGATTGTCATCAATCTGAAACGCTTGTTTCTGCACACTACCGACTAAGCTGTTCAGCCGTTTCATTCTCAGGTTATTGGTGGAGCCAGGCAGGATCGAACTGCCGACCTCCTGCGTGCAAGGCAGGCGCTCTCCCAGCTGAGCTATGGCCCCAGTAAAGCTACCCAGAATCCAAAGGCGTTTTACTCTGGATACCCAAATTGTGTAGATCAAGGCGTTTTCGGGCGCCGCATAGCCTGCTATGCCAGTCCGGAAACAACGCTGAGCTACGCAATTTTGGTGGGTCTGGGTGGACTTGAACCACCGACCTCACCCTTATCAGGGGTGCGCTCTAACCACCTGAGCTACAGACCCAATGGTATGGGCCCGCTTAGACCCGATGCTCTCTTTAGGCTGACCAAGTAATTCGTGTGGGCTCTGACCGAAGTGTTCGGTTTCGTTTAAGGAGGTGATCCAGCCGCAGGTTCCCCTACGGCTACCTTGTTACGACTTCACCCCAGTCATGAACCACACCGTGGTGATCGTCCTCCTTACGGTTAGACTAACCACTTCTGGTGCAATCCACTCCCATGGTGTGACGGGCGGTGTGTACAAGGCCCGGGAACGTATTCACCGCGACATTCTGATTCGCGATTACTAGCGATTCCGACTTCACGCAGTCGAGTTGCAGACTGCGATCCGGACTACGACGCGTTTTATGAGATTAGCTCACCCTCGCGGGGTTGCAGCCCTCTGTACGCGCCATTGTAGCACGTGTGTAGCCCTGGCCGTAAGGGCCATGATGACCTGACGTCATCCCCACCTTCCTCCGGTTTGTCACCGGCAGTCTCCCTAGAGTTCCCACCATAATGTGCTGGCAACTAGGGATAGGGGTTGCGCTCGTTACGGGACTTAACCCAACATCTCACGACACGAGCTGACGACGGCCATGCAGCACCTGTCACTGCGCTCCCGAAGGCACCGCTCTATCTCTAGAGCGTTCGCAGGATGTCAAGGCCAGGTAAGGTTCTTCGCGTTGCGTCGAATTAAACCACATGCTCCACCGCTTGTGCGGGCCCCCGTCAATTCATTTGAGTTTTAACCTTGCGGCCGTACTCCCCAGGCGGTCAACTTAGTGCGTTAGCTGCGCCACTAAGGATTCAAGATCCCCAACGGCTAGTTGACATCGTTTACGGCGTGGACTACCAGGGTATCTAATCCTGTTTGCTCCCCACGCTTTCGCACCTCAGTGTCAGTGTTGGTCCAGGTAGCCGCCTTCGCCACTGGTGTTCCTTCCTATATCTACGCATTTCACCGCTACACAGGAAATTCCACTACCCTCTACCACACTCTAGCCCGACAGTTCGAAATGCCGTTCCCAGGTTGAGCCCGGGGCTTTCACATCTCGCTTATCGAACCACCTACGCGCGCTTTACGCCCAGTAATTCCGATTAACGCTTGCACCCTCCGTATTACCGCGGCTGCTGGCACGGAGTTAGCCGGTGCTTCTTCTGTGGGTGACGTCAATCCTTAAGGGTATTAACCTTAAGGCCTTCCTCCCCACTGAAAGTGCTTTACAACCCGAAAGCCTTCTTCACACACGCGGCATGGCTGGATCAGGGTTGCCCCCATTGTCCAATATTCCCCACTGCTGCCTCCCGTAGGAGTTCGGGCCGTGTCTCAGTCCCGATGTGGCTGATCATCCTCTCAGACCAGCTACGGATCGTCGCCTTGGTAGGCCTTTACCCCACCAACTAGCTAATCCGACATAGGCACATCCAATAGCGCAAGGTCCGAAGAGCCCCTGCTTTCTCCCGAAGGACGTATGCGGTATTAATCCGGGTTTCCCCGGGCTATCCCCCACTACTGGGCAGTTTCCTATGCATTACTCACCCGTCCGCCGCTCGTCAGCGGGGTGCAAGCACCCCCTGTTACCGCTCGACTTGCATGTGTTAAGCCTGCCGCCAGCGTTCAATCTGAGCCATGATCAAACTCTTCAGTTTAAATCATACAAGATCCGAAGATCTCTAATCTTGCTCAAGACAAAACTCAATTTCGACGAGTCACTGTCTCGATATTTCGTACCGAAATACCTCAGCCAGCGCCCACACGAATTACTTGGTCAACTTTTTAAAGAGCTGGGCCTTTCGCCCTGTTGAGGCCGCGTATTTTACAGCGATCACCCAACCTGTCAACCACTATTTTAGAACTTTTTATCGGCTCTAAACACCGTGGTTGCGCGCTTCCCGGAACTTCGCGTCTCCGCTGTGTCCCTCAGAAGTGGTGCGCATTCTACAGGGCCCAGCGAACCTGTAAAGCCTTTTTTTGAGAAGTTTCGGTTATCCGAGATACACCGATCAAACGACCATCAACTTGCTCAAAAATCAGCCTGAAAACGCATCCTCAACATCGAATGCGCTTTAGATGCGGGTTCAACCCCGCACGTCTTAGCGAAGCAAGCGGCACTATAGAAATGGTTAAAAGAGGAAAAACATCGGCGCTTGGCGCCGCCCCACCTATAGGAGAGCGACCCTATAGGAGAGCGACGCCTAAACCTTCACACTAGTCTTTGTTGACGCCAGCAGCTTCAGAAGGCTGTGCCCGCGGACGACGAACCTTGCGGAACAAGGCACGAAATGGGCCGGAAAGCCCATAAACCAGAAAACCAACAAAAAGCACCGTGCCCGGATCTAACGTCACCACAACGAAGACCAGGACCACCACCAAAATGGCCGCAAAGGGTACACGCCCTTTAAGATCGAGATCCTTAAAGCTGCGATAAAGGATGTTGCTGACCATCAGCACCCCTGCACCCCCGACGACCAGTACGGTCATTAACTTCAACCAGAGTTCGGGCTCAACGCCCTGGAAACACCAGACCAGGCCGGCGACGACAGCTGCCGCCGAAGGACTGGGAAGACCGACGAAATACTTCTTGTCGACCGATCCAATCTGCGTATTGAACCGCGCAAGCCTTAGAGCGGCACCCGCTACGTAGATGAAGGTTATGGCCCAGCCAAACTGGCCGAAACTGTTCAACGACCAGAAAAACGCAACGAGTCCGGGCGCCACACCGAAAGCCACCATGTCGGCGAGACTATCGTATTCCTCACCGAATTTACTTTGGGTATTGGTCATTCGGGCGACACGGCCATCGAGCCCGTCGAGGACCATGGATACGAAAATGGCGATGGCCGCATTTTCGAACATCCCGTTGGCCGCAGAGACCATCGCAAAGAAACCTGAAAACAAAGAGGCCGTGGTAAGCAGGTTCGGCAGGAGATAGATCCCCTTTCTACGGACGCGCGCGCCCTCGACAACCTCCTCTTCAACAACTTCACCTTCGCGAAGCGCCTCTTCCGTGGATACCGAATTGTTGTCAGCTTCGTTATTCTTGCTCATTAAGCTCGATTCCCGAAAACATGTTCCAGCATTATAGACGACGAATAGGGCACCCCCGTCAAGCCAAGCCATTACGGAACAGTCACCCTGAAACGAAAAACGCGGCCCGAAAGCCGCGTCTTAACAACCAGGCCCGCAGGCTTAGTTCTTTTCCTTGTCCACGATCTTGTTCGCGGAAATCCAAGGCATCATGGAGCGCAACTTCTCGCCCACTGTTTCGATGGGATGCTCGGCATTCAGCCGGCGACGGGCAGTCATTGAGGGATAGTTAGTGCTACCTTCCTGAATGAACATCTTGGCGTACTCACCACTCTGGACGCGCTTCAGTGCGTTGCGCATGGCTTCCCGAGACTGTTCGTTGATCACTTCCGGACCGGTTACATACTCGCCATACTCCGCGTTATTGGAGATGGAGTAGTTCATGTTGGCGATGCCGCCCTCGTACATCAGGTCAACGATCAACTTAAGCTCGTGCAGACACTCGAAATACGCCATTTCCGGCGCGTAACCCGCATCAGTCAGCGTCTCAAACCCAGCCTTGACCAGCTCGACAGCGCCGCCACACAGAACAGCCTGCTCACCGAACAGGTCGGTTTCGGTCTCATCTTTGAAAGAGGTCTCGATAATACCCGTGCGGCCGCCGCCGATAGCGCTGGCATAAGACAAGGCAATATTTTTGGCGTTACCGGAGGCATCCTGGTGGATGGCGATCAGATCAGGGATACCGCCGCCACGGGTGAACTCGGTGCGAACAGTGTGACCCGGAGCCTTCGGCGCAACCATGATCACATCCAGATCCTTGCGAGCTACGATCTGGTTGTAATGAACGTTAAAGCCGTGGGCGAAAGCCAGTACACCGCCCTTCTTCAGGTTCGGTTCGATTTCGCTTTCGTAGATCGCCTTCTGGTTCTCATCCGGCGCCAGCATCATGACGATATCCGCTTCCTTTGAGGCTTCGGCAACGCTCTTGACGATCAGACCTGCCGCTTCGGCCTTGGTGGCAGAAGAAGAACCTTCACGCAGTGCGACAACAACCTCGACGCCAGATTCCTTCAGGTTATTGGCATGGGCATGGCCCTGAGAACCATAACCAACGATAGCGACCCTCTTGCCCTGAACGATTGAGAGATCGCAATCTTTATCGTAATAAACCTGCATAACTTTCCCCTGTTATCTATCCGGCCCTTCAGGGCCGCTATTCAATAAATGGTTTCTATCAAATACTGAGAACTTTTTCGCCACGAGCAATGCCGGACACGCCGGAACGAACAACCTCGAGCACGCCCGTCGTGCCGATCGACTGAATAAAGGCATCGAGCTTGTCACTGTCGCCGGCGAGCTGGACGGTATAAACCGTGCTCGTTACGTCGACGATCTGACCCCGAAAGATATCGACAGTGCGCTTGATTTCCGCCCGCTGCGAGCCACTCGCCTTGAGCTTGATCAGCATCAGCTCACGCTCGATATGCGCCCCTTCGGTCAGGTCCACCAGCTTGACCACCTCAATCAGCTTGTTGAGTTGTTTGGTGATCTGCTCAATCACGCGATCGGAACCGGTTGTGGTTACCGTCAAACGGGAAAGCGTCTCGTCTTCGGTAGGTGCGACCGTCAGAGTCTCGATGTTGTAGTTGCGCTGCGAAAATAGACCAACCACGCGAGACAGCGCGCCAGGCTCGTTCTCAAGCAATACAGAAATGATGCGACGCATGGTGATCAGACCCTCTCCGTTTTACTGAGCCACATATCCTTCATCGAACCACGAGCCACCTGCATCGGGTAGACGTGTTCGTGTGGATCAACGTAGATGTCCAGAAACACCAGCTTGTCCTTCATCGCAAAGGCTTCTTCAAGCTTGGCCTCAAGATCTTCCTTACGGTCGATCCGGATGCCCACGTGACCGTAGGCCTCGGCCAGCTTGATGAAGTCCGGCAACGATTCCATATAGGACTGAGAGTGGCGGGACTCGTAGTTCATATCCTGCCATTGCTTCACCATACCCAGCGCTTGGTTGTTGAGGTTCACGACCTTGACCGGCAGGTTATATTGCTTACAGGTGCTCAGTTCCTGGATGTTCATCTGGATACTGCCCTCACCCGTGACGCAGATAACATCATCGTCCGGAAAACTCAGCTTCACACCCATGGCCGCCGGCAAACCAAAGCCCATCGTTCCCAGGCCGCCGGAGTTAATCCAGCGATTGGGTTTGTTGAACTTGTAATATTGGGCCGCAAACATCTGGTGCTGACCCACATCCGTGGTGACATAGGCCTCGCCGTTGGTGAGGCGATGTAACGCTTCGATGACTTCCTGCGGCTTAATGTACTTGTCGCTTTTCTCGTAACGCATGCCATGGAATGCACGCCATTCTTCGATCTGCTTCCACCAGGACTTGAGCGCTTCGGCATCGGGCTTGTCTTTACTTTCCTTCACCAAAGCGATCATTTCCTTGAGCACGGCATCGACGGGCCCAACGATCGGCACGTCCGCTTCGATGGTCTTGGAAATAGAAGCCGGGTCGATATCGATATGGACAATTCGCGCACCGGGACAGAACTTCTCGGTCGCATTGGTCACCCGGTCATCGAAACGGGCCCCAACGGCGAGAATCAGGTCGGAATGATGCATGGCCATATTGGACTCGTAGGTCCCGTGCATGCCCAGCCAGCCCAACGACTGCTTGTCACCGGCAGGGAAGCCGCCAATGCCCATCAGCGTATTGGTTACCGGGAAACCCAACAGGTGAGCCAGTTCGGTTAGCTGCTCAGAGGCCTTGCCCAGGACCACCCCACCACCGGCATAGATGATCGGCCGCTTGGCCGCCAAAAGCATTTCCGATGCTTTCCGGATCTGCCCTGCGTGACCCCGCATCGCCGGGTTGTACGAACGCAGTTTGACCTTCTTGGGGTAACTGTATTCGTAACGCTCGTTAGGCGTGGTCATGTCCTTGGGAATATCCACAACGACCGGGCCAGGACGGCCGGTGGCCGCAATGAAATAGGCCTTGCGAACAATCTCGGGGATTTCGGACGGATGACGGACCGACATGTTGTGCTTCACGACGGGTCGGGAAACCCCGATCATGTCGGTTTCCTGAAAGGCATCCTCACCGATCAGCGTCGAGGCCACCTGGCCACACAAGATCACCATGGGAACTGAATCCATGAACGCCGTGGCAATCCCTGTAATGGTATTGGTTGCACCGGGACCGGACGTTACCAGCACGGTCCCCGGTTTGCCGGAAGCCCGCGCATAGCCATCGGCCATATGCACCGCCGCCTGTTCGTGGCGAACCAGGATGTGCTTGACCTTGTCCTGCCTAAACAGCGCGTCGTAGATATGCAGCGCCGCACCACCCGGATAACCGTATATGTACTCGATCCCTTCATCTTGCAGGGAACGAATCAGCATGTCTGCGCCAGACAATAACTCCACTTTCTCTACCCTCTTTAATAGAGTGAATGTGCCGGCATGAGCCGGTTGCCTGGGGTTCCGGTGCAAAGCTTCTTGTGAAAGCCGGACCGGACGTTCCGCCACACCATGGACGCAGAGGTTGTCTCTTGGCCAACCGAGCCTCCTGAGGGTGGCGGAGGACGGCCAATCAACGGGCTGCAGACTTGGCGCGCAACCCTAGTCGCGCTGTAGGCGCGAGACGTTCAGTGTGGTAATCAACGGGGATACTTGCTCGGGATTGCCTGCCGTATTTACCCCTGTTTTCAGGCGATCGCCAATTGTGACAGCGGGAAATGTCCTGTCAATACCAACCGCTCGCCGAGGCCCGCCATTGCGGCCTTCCAAGCGAAACCCGGTTACATAAAACCGACAGCTAAAGGCTAGCCAACGCACAGTTTTTGACTCATCTTAAGCACACCGCTTTCAGCCATGGCAAAATAAGCCTGGAAATAGATAAACAATTTGGCGCGGAAAGAGATTGCCAAACGCAGATGGAAAACAGGTTGTATCCGCATGAAAAAAGTTGGAATTATGCTGAGTATCCTGCTCTCGCTCACTGCATTTACAGCCCACGCGAGCTCAGTCTATAAATGGACGGATGAGAACGGGGTTACCCATTTTGGCGACCGGCAACCGGCTGGCAAAAAAAGCGAAACGGTTGATGTCCGCTCAGGCACTATCGAAAGCCCCGGTGCTGCCGATCGCTCCACGCCTCAAGAACGAGTCGACGCTCTGGACAAGGCGGCAGCCGAGCAAACCGAGAAAAAGGAGATGACCCGGCAAGAAGAAGCCCTGGTCAAGCAGCGACAGAAGAACTGCGAAGTAGCTCAGGATAACCTGAAGACAATCAACACGCATGCTCGCATCAAGGTGACTGAAGAGGGCAAGCAGCGCTATCTGACACCTGAAGAAATCGAGAACAAGAAAGAAGAATTCCGGAAAATCGTCCAGCGCGACTGTAACGTCTAAGCCTCCCCTCCCTTTAGAGGTAAAGGCCCTCTGGTTGTTAGAGGTAAAGGCCCTTTGGTTGGAGGTAAAGGCCCTCTGGCGTCAACACCGGACGATAAACCAAGGGGCCGTTTCCGGCCCCTTGGTGATTACACGCCTGGGTTTACAGCGTGCCGAGTTAAGCCGCCTTCCGGCTAAAGGCCAACCCCTCACCCTGCACATCGGCCACAAT
The DNA here is from genome assembly GCF_008122265.1 of Marinobacter fonticola. Lineage (NCBI taxonomy): Bacteria > Pseudomonadati > Pseudomonadota > Gammaproteobacteria > Pseudomonadales > Marinobacteraceae > Marinobacter > Marinobacter fonticola. The sequence goes on along the minus strand of NZ_CP043042.1, from coordinate 992,518 downwards.
CGTATCGCCTACCGAGAAATCACCTTTCAGCAGCCGCTGAGCCAGAGGATTTTCGATCAGACGCTGAATCGCACGCTTAAGTGGCCGCGCACCGTACACCGGATCGTAGCCAACTTCACTCAGGCGAGCCATCGCGGCCTCCGACAACTCCAGCGTCATCTCCTGGTCCCGCAGACGCTTGTTCAGGGATTCGACCTGGATGCGTGCGATACCCTGAATCTGATCTCGAGCCAGCGGATGGAATACCACAACCTCATCCACACGATTAATGAACTCCGGACGAAAGTGAGTACCCACCACATCCATGACCGCTTCTTTCATAGCCTCGTACTCATCCTTGCCCGCCATAGTTTGGATGAGATCCGAGCCCAGGTTGGACGTCATGACAATGACCGTATTGCGGAAATCTACCGTGCGACCCTGACCATCGGTTAGCCGGCCATCTTCCAGCACCTGTAACAGGATATTGAAGACATCCGGATGAGCCTTCTCCACCTCATCCAGCAGCAACACCGAGTATGGCCGACGACGAACCGCTTCCGTCAGATAGCCGCCCTCTTCGTAACCCACATAGCCCGGAGGCGCGCCGATCAGCCGAGCGACAGAGTGTTTCTCCATGAACTCGGACATATCGATACGCACCATGGCCTCTTCGGTGTCGAACAGGAAGGTGGCCAGCGATTTACACAACTCGGTCTTGCCCACACCGGTTGGCCCCAGGAACAAAAACGATCCATTGGGTCGATGCGGGTCGGCCAAACCGGCTCTCGAACGTCGGACGGCATTGGCGACCGCTTCCACTGCCTCGTCCTGACCGATAACGCGCTCGTGCAGAGCGTCCTCCATACGCATGAGTTTGTCACGCTCGCCTTCGAGCATCTTCGACACCGGAATGCCCGTCCACTTGGAAACGACTTCTGCGATTTCCTCGTCGGTCACCCGGTTGCGCAGGAGTTTCATCTCCATCATCTCGGCCTGGCTGGCCATGTCGAGCTGACGCTCAAGCTCTGGAATCCGTCCGTACTGCAGCTCGGACATCTTGCCCAAATCGCCAGAACGGCGTGCGTTCTCCAGGTCGATCCGGGCCTGCTCCAACTGGCTTTTGATCTTCTGTGAACCATGGAGAGCTGCCTTTTCGGTATTCCAGATCTCCTCCAGATCGGCGTATTCCCGTTCGATGTTGCCGATCACATCCTTCAGCTCGTCCAGACGTTTCTTGGAGGCCGCATCGGTTTCCTTCTTAAGGGCTTCGCGCTCGATCTTAAGCTGGATCAGGCGACGCTCTAGCCGATCAAGAGCCTCGGGCTTGGAATCCATCTCCATTCGAATCTGACTGGCGGCTTCATCAATCAGATCGATGGCCTTATCCGGCAACTGGCGGTCGGCAATATAGCGGTGGGACAGCTTCGCCGCAGCGATGATGGCGCCATCAGTCACTTCGACACCGTGGTGCACCTCATAACGCTCCTTCAGGCCACGGAGAATAGCGACGGTGTCTTCCTCGTTAGGCTCAGAAACCAGCACTTTTTGGAAACGCCGCTCCAGCGCTGCATCCTTTTCGATGTGCTCGCGGTACTCGTCCAGCGTGGTCGCCCCTACGCAGTGTAGTTCGCCCCGGGCTAAGGCTGGCTTGAGCATATTGCCCGCATCCATGGACCCTTCAGCCTTGCCGGCACCCACCATCGTATGGACTTCGTCTATAAATAGGATGATCTGGCCTTCCTGCTTGGAGAGTTCGTTGAGCACGGCCTTGAGTCGTTCCTCGAATTCACCCCGGAATTTGGCCCCGGCAATCAGCGCGCCCATGTCCAGGGACAGCACCTTCTTGTCCTTGAGGCCCTCAGGCACCTCGCCGTTGACGATGCGCTGGGCCAAGCCCTCGACGATTGCAGTCTTGCCGACGCCCGGCTCACCAATGAGGACCGGATTGTTCTTGCGCCGGCGCTGGAGAACCTGAATGGTCCGGCGAATTTCGTCATCCCGGCCGATGACCGGATCCAGCTTGCCTTTGATCGCGCGCTCGGTCAGGTCGATCGTGTACTTGGACAACGCCTGCCGGTTCTCCTCAGCGGATGCATCACTGACGGATTCCCCGCCACGCACATCGTCGACCGCGGTCTCCAAAGCCTTGCGGTCGACATTGTGCTCGCGCAGCACACGACCCAGCGTGCCGCGGTCCTCCAGCGCCGCCAGCAGGACAAGTTCGCTGGAAATAAACTGGTCCTTGCGCTGCTGAGCCAACTTGTCCGCAATATTGAAAAGCCGCCCGAGGTCATTGGACATGGCAACGTCTCCGGCGGAACCCCGTACCTCCGGCAAGTTGTCGATTTCCCGACCCACGGCCTGGCGCAGGCGTGACGGATCAGCGCCAACCTGCTTCAGAAGAGGTTTGATCGAACTGCCGTCCTGATCCAGCAACGCTTGCATCAGGTGTACCGGTTCGATGAAGTTGTTGTCCTTGCCCACCGCAATGGACTGCGCATCTGCCAACGCGGTCTGTAAGCGACTGGTCAATTTGTCGATTCGCATGGAGTTTCCCTCTTTAACTGATAGAGCGCCGGTGACGGAGGGCCGCAATCAACGTTCGGCCCTGGCGCACGTGCTTGCAATAAATGTAGGGGCGCCGGGTAGGACTTCAAGCGGCATTGAGGGAAATGCGTAGCTCCTTTGCGCAGGTTTAGATTTCAGGGCGCCTTTGAGCAAGTCTGGAATACGTCTGGCCTAAAGTCTGAATGAACGCACTCGGCATTGATTTAGACCGAATTTCTAGGCATTAAATGTCACTCCATCCAAATCAAGCTAGCCATCCGGCCCGTTTCGCCATCACGTCGGTAGGAATAAAAGCGCGCCGCGTCGGATAACGTACAGAAACCACCCCCATAAATGCGATCCGGCTTCATCCCTGCCGCAATCAGGCGCTGGCGGGCCAGCAGATAGATATCGGCGAAGTAATACGCCTTTTTATGGGCGCCGAACTCATTATGGTTATGGGCGGGGGGCTCATCATGGGTAGAGGACGGGTTACGGATAGAGGCATCGCTCTGGGCAATGGGCCCCTTCTGATCAACGGGCATAAAAGCAGTGGCGGCCTGGGTATCAACGCTCATGAACGCTTCGCGCACTTCGGGGCCAACCTCAAACGCCCGCGGCCCGATGGCCGGCCCCAACCAGGCCAGCATAGCCTTAGGACTGGAAAATTGCGCCACGGTGTTTTCCAGCACGCCCGCCGCCAGCCCGCGCCAACCGGCATGGGCGGCAGCGACTCGCAACTCGTCGGTGGAACAGAACAGGACCGGGAGACAGTCGGCGGTCAGGATGGCACAAGCCTGGCGCCGCGACGTTGTGTATGCTGCATCAGCTTCCTGGCCGGCACCGTCTGGCAGCGCCACCACGCGCGCACCGTGAACCTGCTGAATCCACCCGAAGGCTTCGCCAGGCAAGCCGGCCTTTTCTGCCAGTCGCTGCCGGTTAACCCGCACAGCGTCCGGATCGTCGTTAACATGACCGCCCATATTGAGCGAATCGTAAGGCACCACGCTGCTTCCGCCAACGCGCGTGGTAACCGCGGCATAGACGCCGGCGGGCGCAGGCCAATCTGGCGTGAGCAGCGGCAAACTCACTGTGACGCCAGCTCTTTTGCATGAGCCCGCAAAGCGGCGAGCAAATCCTGCATATCCTGAGGCAATGGCGCTTCCCAGGTCATCTCTTCATCCGTTTGCGGATGCACGAGGGTCAGGCGTCGCGCGTGCAGCGCTTGGCGATGGAACTTGCGCAGTTCTTCTTTCAGCTCAGGTGTGCAGCCTGGAGGCAAACGCATGCGGCCACCGTATACGGGATCGCCGACCAGTGAATGACGAATATGACTCATGTGAACGCGAATCTGATGGGTGCGTCCGCTTTCCAGCTTGCAACGAACATAAGTATGGGCGGGGAACCGCTCGGCCAGCCGATAATGCGTCACGGCGGGTTTGCCATCGCCGACCACCGCCATTTTCTTGCGCTGGTTGGGATGCCGCCCGATAGGTTCGTCGACAATCCCGCCGCCCGTAACGGTGCCGATGATCACGGCATCGTACTCACGACCCATGGTGCGAGTCTGGAGCTGGTTCACCAGCGACGTATGGGCGATCAAGCTACGAGCAACGACCATCAGTCCGGAGGTATCCTTGTCCAACCGGTGAACGATGCCGGCCCGGGGCAGCTTGTCCACTTCCGGGGCATAATGCAGTATCGCATTGACCAGTGTGCCAGCCGCATGGCCAGCGGCCGGATGGACAACAAGCCCGGCAGGCTTGTCGATGACCAGTAGGTGTTCGTCTTCGTAAACGATGTTCAGGTCGATGGACTCTGCTTCCCAGGTCACCTGCACTTCCGGTTCTGCACTGACAAGGATGCGATCCCCCAACATGACTTTGTCTCGGGGCTTCTTGACCTGACCGTTGACCGTCAGGTCGCCGTCTTTGATCCAGCCCTGGATACGCGAGCGTGAATGCTCGGGCATCAACTCAGCGACAGCCTGATCCAGACGCCGATCGCTCAGCTCGGGGGGCACTTCAAATTCACCGTTGATCCGGTCGTCGTCGGTCATTCAATCCTCTGGCTTTTCAGTAAAAATAGTCGGTAATACGTGAACGAACCCTGCACAAGGGAAGACAGGGTCGTTACAATGTCGCTCGCTTATTCATTATACGGGAATCAAGCATGAGATCAGGTTTTCGCTTGCTACTGCTGTCGGCCATCATCGTCATCGCCGGATGTGCCTCCAAACCGGAAGAGGTTTTGCCGGAAGAAACCTACTATGAGCAGGCCCGTTCTGCTATGCAATCCGGTAACTTCAACGAGGCTGAGCGTAACTTGGAGTTCCTGGAAACCTACTATCCTTTCGGCCGATACGCCGAGCAGGCACAGTTGGACTTGATCTACTCGCGCTACCAAAATCTGGACCTTGAGGGCGCGCGGGCCGCCGCCGACCGTTTTCTGCGCCTGAACCCACAAAGCGAACACGCCGATTATGCGCTGTACATGCGCGGTCTCGCCTCCTACAACCTGGATGTCAGCCTGGCCGGCAAGTTCTTCCCTATCGATACATCGGAGCGTGATCCCGGCGAGCAGCGCCAGGCCTTCCGCGATTTCTCCGATCTGCTAGCCCGATACCCGGAAAGCGAGTATGCGCCGGATGCCCGCCAGCGGATGATCGCGATCCGCAATCGTTTGGCCAAACTGGAGCTTCATGCCGCGCGCTACTACATCAAACGCGAAGCTTACATTGCCGCCAACAACCGGGCACGCTACGTCGTAGAAAACTTCCCCAGCACGCCGGCCGTCGAGGATGCGCTGAGACTGCTGATCGACACCTACCGCTTCATGGATCTGCAAAAGGCCGCGGACGATGCCATCGCCCTGCTGGCGATCAACTATCCCAACAGCGATGCGTTCGACGAAAACATGAAATATCAGTCTCGCTCGATCAAACGCGAAAACCGTTCGCTGGAGAGCGTGATCACCTTCGGCCTAATGGGCGACGAATAATAAATCGCCCTCTCGATCAGTACCCCCTAAGCTGCTTTGCAGCTAAGGGGTATTGTATCGGTTAGCATCAGGCAAAGATGGCCTTCCGACAATCGAGGGCTGCTCGGCCAAAAAAAGCGCTCACCTACTTCCCCGGCTTCCAGCCATTGGTAATCGGATAACGCCGATCTTTACCGAATCCCCGCTCTGAGACCCGGACGCCGATGGGAGCCTGACGGCGCTTGTATTCGTTCACATCCACCAAGCGCACGACACGCTCGACATCGGCACGTTCGAAACCTTCCGCGATGATGGCCTCGGCACTGGAATCTCGCTCGATATACCGATGGAGTATCTCATCCAGCACGTCGTACCCCGGCAGACTGTCTTCGTCTTTTTGGTCTGGCGCCAACTCCGCGGAGGGCGGACGGGTAATGACCCGCTCCGGGATGACCGGCGATATCGAATTGCGATACTTGGCCAGCCGATACACCATGGTCTTGGGTATATCCTTGAGCACGTCGAAGCCACCCGCCATGTCGCCGTAAAGCGTAGAATAGCCCACCGCCATCTCGCTCTTGTTGCCGGTAGTCAACACCAACGACCGGAACTTGTTGGAAAGAGACATCAGCAACACACCACGCAACCGGGCCTGAAGATTCTCCTCAGTCGTATCCGGCTGGGTGCCCTCGAACGGCTTCTCCAATGTCGCCATGAACACATCGTACATGGGCTCGATGGAAAAGACGTCGTACTGAACACCCAAGGCTTTCGCTTCGAATTCCGCATCTTCGAGACTCATTCCCGAGGTGTAGCGGAACGGCATCATGACCGCTCGCACCCGGTCGGCGCCCAGCGCATCAGCCGCCACGGCCAGGGTTACAGCGGAGTCGATCCCGCCTGAAAGGCCCAGTACGGTCGTACGAAACCCGTTCTTGTTCACATAATCGCGCACGCCAATCACCAGCGCGTTATAGATATTCTGCTCAAGTGACGGCTCTTCTATCGGAGGCTGAGCGAGTGGCTGGCAGTGATGATCGAAGATGAACTCCACCGGGAACAATCCCTCGGCAAACTGAGGCACTTCAACGGCCAGCTCACCTGACTGGTCTACAACCAGAGATCCGCCATCGAACACCAGCTCATCCTGGCCGCCAATCAGGTTCACGTAGACGATACTGACGTTGTTCTCCTGCGCCCGCCGCTCGAGAAGCGCCTTGCGCCGGGCCTGCTTGCCCATATCGTAGGGCGAGGCGTTAATATTGAGCACCAACTTCGCGCCGGCCGCGGCAGACTGTTCGATGGGACCGTCGACCCAAATATCTTCGCAAACCGTCAAGCCCACTGGCACGCCTTTCACCGACACAACACAGGGTTCGGTTCCCGTGCCGAAGTAGCGTTTCTCGTCAAACACCTGGTAATTGGGCAACTCCTGTTTAAGGTAAGTCGCGCGAACCTCTCCCTGGTCGATCAGGACCGCCGCGTTATAGAGAAGGCGGTCCTGGCGAATAGGCGCCCCAATCACGATAGCGGCGGACAGATGTGCGCCGGCCAGCCTATCCAGCGCTTCCTGAACACGGCCATCGAGACTCGGCCGTAGCAGAAGATCTTCCGGCGGATAACCCGTTAAACAAAGTTCCGGGAAAACCACAATATCAGCCTGCTGTTCTCTGGCCGATTTTTCTGCCGCCGCCAGAATGCGTTCGGCATTGCCCGGTATGTCGCCAACCAGAAAATCCACCTGGGCCATGGTGACCTTCAGACGCTGGCCGGGTGCCGTTTCAGTTTGGCCGGGATTCATGCCTATCTCCTGTCCATAAAGGGGGTTAAACCGCTATTATACCTACCAATCTTCCCCTGCTTCGACAGGGCACAAGCATTTTGGTGGCATTCCTTTATCGAGAGAACACGACGCTGCCAACAAAACGATCCTCACGATTGGCGAGCCATGACTCCAGACAGTAGCGCCACCCAGCCACAATCCGATCACCTGCCGTTCCAGGTCAGCCAGCGTCCGCGTCTATTCCGCATTTACAATTACTATCGTCTGGTTATCAGCTTGATACTGGCGGCACTCCTGTTCGTGGAGCCGGCCACGCTGGATACCAAGTACCGCCTGCCGGATTTCTACGAGATCTGCGTTCTGTGCTATCTCGGAGTCAATGTCTTTACCGGTTTACTGATGTTCGCCGGTATCCGTCCGCACCAACGCCACATTACCTTGTCGATCCTGATCGATGTGGTCGCATTACACAGTCTGTTGTTACTTAGCGTAGGCATGACCGGTGGCCTGGCCAACTTGATTATCGTGACCGTGGCGGCAGGCAACATACTGACGCCAAGCCGGGTCGGGCTATTCTATGCTGCACTTGCGGCCATCGGCTCACTCGGGGTCGCAACATGGTCCGTTGCTACACTGGCCGCCAGCGCCGATGAAATAGTTAGAGCGGGCTCACTGGGCATCCTCTACTTTGCCGCAGCCTTCCTGTTGCAGAGCATCACGCGCCGCATGCTCCGCAGCGAGGAACTGGCAAGCTCCCGCGCACGCAGTCTGGTCGAGCTGGAACAAATCAACCAGCAGATCATTCAGCGCATGCGCACCGGCATTGTGGTCACCGACCGTTTCGGCCTGGTGCGACTGGCCAATGCCGCGGCTCACGAATTGCTATTCGGCGAACGCAGCATGCAGAGCGAAATGGGCGAGCTGCCCGCGCCGCTAAGACAGCGACTGGAACAATGGCTCCGCCACCCCGGCACCCGCACCGAGCCCTTTCAGGCGACGCCCGTGGCCCCCATGCTGCAGGCGAACTTCACCCGCCTCCACCAGGAGCGCGGCGATCAGATCCTCATCTTTGTCGAAGATATGAGTAAGGTGACACTTCAGGCCCAGCAAATGAAGCTGGCGTCCCTGGGCCGGCTGACCGCCGGAATCGCCCACGAAATCCGCAACCCCCTGGGTGCTATCAGCCATGCCGCCCAGTTGCTCGACGAATCCCCCAATGGCGATGCCGGAGATCGCAAGATGGTCGACATCATCCAGCGACACTCCCGGCGCGTGAACGGTATCATTGAGAATGTGTTGGATTTGTCCCGGCGACGTCAGGCCGACCTGGAGATCGTAGACATCGGGACGTGGCTGCAGGAATTCGTTGACGATTATCGCCAAAGCACCGGCAACCAGGGCCGACACTCCGAAATCCGACTGGACTTGCCGAAAAACGCGCCTCCAGCACGCTTCGACAAAAGCCAGATGTCCCAGGTGATGGTGAACCTCTGCGACAACGGCTTACGCTATAGCGAGGCCCAAATCGGTCGGCCGACATTGGCGATCTCCGTAGGCGTCACCATCGATAGCGAGCGCAGTTATATAGACATTCAGGATCAGGGCCCGGGCATCAGCGGCGAGCAGCGTGAACATATTTTCGAGCCGTTCTACACCACCGATCAGAGTGGCACCGGCCTCGGGCTCTACCTGGCCAGGGAGCTTTGCGAAGCCAACCAGGCCCATCTTTCGGTGCTGGATAACGGCGAACCAGGCTGCTGCTTCAGGATCACTTTCGCTCACCATAAACGCCTTATTTGAAGCACATACCAAAACGAATACCCCGTTAAAAATTTTTCTGTGAAGTAAACAGGGATAAAACATGACGACACCGACGGCGCTGATCATCGACGACGAACCCGATATCCGTGAACTACTGGACATCACGCTGTCGCGAATGGGCATTGATGTGGAGACCGCCGCCGATATCACCAGCGCAAAGCAGCGACTGGAAGCCAGCCCGCCCCAGCTCTGCCTGACGGACATGAACCTACCGGACGGCAACGGTATCGAACTTGTACACTGGATTCAGAAAGTCTGCCCGCAAACGCCCGTAGCTGTGATTACTGCCTATGGCAACATGGATACCGCTATCGAGGCGCTAAAAGCCGGTGCCTTCGACTTTGTATCCAAACCGGTGGAACTGCCGCGGCTGCGCGAACTGGTGCAAAGCGCCCTCAAGCTTTCCGAGCCCGACATCGAAGAAAGCCACGCCGACGATCCAGGTCTCCTGCTGGGCCAGTCCGAAGGCGTACGACGCCTACGTAATCAGACCCGCAAACTGGCGCGCAGCCAGGCGCCTGTATTCATCAGCGGCGAGTCCGGCAGCGGGAAGGAACTCGTCGCCCGCATGATCCACCTCCAAGGCCCCCGCAGAGGCGGCCCTTTTGTTGCCGTGAATTGCGGCGCCATCCCTTCCGAACTGATGGAGAGTGAATTCTTCGGTCACAAGAAAGGTAGCTTTACCGGCGCTGTCGATAACAAAGCGGGCCTCTTCCGCTCTGCTGACGGTGGCACGCTCTTTCTCGACGAGGTGGCTGACCTGCCGCTAAACATGCAGGTCAAGCTGTTGCGGGCCATTCAGGAGAAAGCGGTGCGTCCGGTAGGCGAGTCCAAAGAGGAACCGGTGGATATCCGCATCCTGAGCGCCACGCACCGGGATCTTCCGTCGCTCGTGCAGGACGGCAGCTTCCGCCAGGATCTCTTCTACCGCATTAACGTCATCGAGTTGAAAGTACCCCCGCTCAGGGATCGTCCTGACGACATCCAATTGCTGTCCCGACACATCCTTGATCGACTGGCCCGGGACTATGAATGCGAGCCGGCGCAATTAACACCTGCGGCGCTGGAAAAACTCAAAGACCACACCTTCCCCGGCAACGTGCGTGAACTGGAAAATATCCTTGAACGCGCGTTTACGCTGTGCGATCTGGACCAAATCGACGTTGCCGATCTGCATCTAGGCAGCGCGCCGATTGCCATTGGCTCCGGGACCCCTTCAGACGCAACTCCGCCGACTGCCGCACCGCTTGATTTGCCGGAGGACGGCGAGCTGGACCTGGAGAATTATCTGGAATCCATTGAGAGAAAAGCGATTGAGAAAGCGCTGGAAGCGACCCGGTGGAATAAAACGGCGGCGGCGAAGAAGTTGGGGATTAGTTTTCGGGCTTTGCGGTATAAGTTGAAGAAGTTGGGGATGGAGTGAGTCAAGGCTCACATAAATGCTGGCCATACTCCCGCGCGCCGACGAAACAGATTTTGGTAGCATTAGGCACGAAATTTAAGGCTCCCAAGGATAGGGAGACCTCAAAAAAACCAATAATCAAACTCAAGACGATAAGGTACAAGGATGTCCAGATACGTCAACCAACGTGCATTTACGTTGATCGAACTGCTCACCGTGCTGTCACTGGTTGCTATTGCGTCGATGCTGGCTATGCCGGCCTGGAGCTTTCTAGTTGAGCGGAGCGAGCGCTCTACCGTAACAGGTGGACTGATCTCCGCATTCAATCTTGCGCGAACAACGGCCATTAACGCCCGCAGCACAGTAACTGTGTGTCCGCTTGATGATGATCAGGAGTGCGTAGATGACTGGAGCCTCCCTGTCACAATCTTTCTCGATCCGGATCGCTCACGTTCGCGCTCACCCGAAGAAACGGTAGTGAGGCTCCTGGCACCGCCGAAACGCGGCACTTTACTGGTCCAGTCGTCCAGCCGCCCTTATTTTGGCTTCATACCCAATGGCATGGCTAGCTCTGCCATTGGCAATATTCGCTGGTGCCCGAGAGATAATAACCCGCGTCATGCCATTCAACTGAGAATTAATCGAGGCGGCCGGGTTATGACCGCTCAAGACAGGGATGGCGACGATATTGTAGAAGGCAGCGACGGCAACCCTATCAGTTGCAGTTAAGCAGGCGGCCGTTCAATCCCAGCCAATTCGTTGCCCAGTGGATAACAGCGCAAATGTGTTGCCGCCCTGGCCATTTTTGGGACGCGCTTCGATCCTGTAACTGTTGGCGCTGGTACTCGCCGCCACGATGACAAGGTCGTAGTACTTCGCTGTGCCGTCGAGCGGTGCCTCACTCGGGAAAATCCCGCCCGCGCCCAGGGCGGCGCCAGTATACGTCGAGTTCTGTGTGTGGAACCTTTCAAGTCTGCTGGCCAGCGCCATTAGTGCGCCTTGGGCGTCCGTGGCACGGGCATCCCTGACATACTGGGAGTAACTGGGAATCGCCACTGCTGCAATGATTCCCAATATAGCGACCACAATCATCAACTCGATCAGGGTAAAGCCCCGATTCCGGGCTGACCGCACCCTAAACACATCACGTCTTGCGAGTTTCATCTACTTCTGCCCATTCTAGCGTGTGCCCATCCTGACCGTGCTGGAAGCATGGTCAGGCAATTGCGTTCGTTACGGTGAAAGAAGTTCCTGCCACCCCAAGCGTCCATCGCTGGCGTCAGAGCCGCTGTACTTGATCTTCCGCTTCTTCGGCTTTTTGCCATCACTAGTGTATTGGTTGTTGTCCAAAATGCCTGTACCGCCGATATTGGGATTCTCGGAGTCCTGTTCACCGATATAACCGAGATCATCGTCATTGATCACGTTGTCTCCATTAGCATCGAACGCGGGAACATCCGGGTTCGAGCCATCCAGAGCAACGGACATGAGCCAGGAGGAGCCGCCCCCGGAACAGGCCGAAGACGAAGGCGTAAAGGTTTCAAAGAAGACGGTTTCACCGCGAATCTGTGGCGGATTTAGCACGCGCTCGCCGCTTTCCGGGAGCAGCATTTTCCAACCATAGTCGCGGCCATTACCGGACGCGTCAGTCCAGTCAATGGGGTCGCTGCTGCTGGACCTTAGCTTTTTCGTACCGGTATTGATTTCAGTGATAGTCCGAGTCACCAGATCGTCCGTAGACCGCTTACTCTCTCCCCTATCCCAAACACCATAGAAAGACTGAGACGAAACATCTGTGGCGTCGCTCGCGGAAAAGTACAGCCCTGTGCCGAAGTACACCATAAAGTCTTCACCGTTGGGGCCTTCTGTGCCAACTGGAGACTCAGCATTGCGAACAACGAGTGGCCGGCTACCTATCGGCTGTGCGTTACCGGAACTATCGAGCGCCGTAAACAGGGGTTCAGGTGTGCTTCCCGAAGTGTACGCAGATCCCCACTGGTTGGTGTTGGTGTTGGTGTTGGTGTTGCTCTTGCTAACGTCCACGACCCACATGTTGCCTTCCCGGTCACCACCGTAAAGACGATCAACAATTGAGTCACCGTTGGTATCGATTGGCTGTACAGCGGAAAGCCCCCCCGTTTCGGCGAGTTCGATAAACCGGTAGTCGCTGCCTTCCGTCCAAGTACCGTCGATGCCGCCATCCATATAAATCACGAAAACACCGGTCTTATTATCGCTCGCGGTAGAGCCATTCGCCCAGCCATTACCAACCACCATGGCCCATCTGTTATTCGGCATCATTACTACGGTCGGTTCGCTGGTAACGTAGTTCAGACGGGCGTCGTCGTCCTCGTTAAACTCCCACAGGACGATATCGTCCGCGTTGTCTTCCGAGAAAGTCGACGGATCGGTAACATCGAGTGCGAACAGGCCCACGCCGCCATTTCTCAGACCACCAACAAGCACCGTCCGCCAATCCGCAGCGCCTAACGGCGAACCTTTTATGAAAACGTCAACGGCCTGGGGCGTCAGATCCACATAAAATTTATGCTGATAGTCCGGTCGGGTAAGGTAGCTCAAGCCTTCACCTGACACTGCTGAATACACGGACCGGGGAACGTAGGCCAGCACCTCCTGCCCCCCCCCATCGCTGGTGGATGCTTGGGCATTGAACCCATGCAGCATCCCATCGTTAGCCCCGGCGTACATCACCGGCGTGCGCCCAGCCGTTGTTATGTTCTTGAACTTGGAATAACGATTGTCTTCGGTGCCAAACGGCCCCGAGTCAGGCCACATCAGATTCGGCTTACCCACATACAGCGGTGTGGAATGAACGATGTCGCCGAGGACCGTTGTCCGGGTCCGGAAAAGATTTCCTTCCTGTGTTTTTACGCCACGCAGGAAGTTCAGCCGTTGGACACCAAGACTATCCTGTGCGCCTGTCGAAGACGTGTTCAGGTCTGCCAACTGACCGGAGTCCAATACACTCGTGTCCCAACGGAAGGGCACACCGTCATCGGAATTGTTGCTGTAAGTGAGGATAACCCGATCGTTAGGTGCCTGGTTGCTTAGTTGCTCAGCAGCACTCCAAGACAAAGCCTCTGACACGTCACCCGTTTCAGGATCGAGCGCACGGGCCTCGATATCCCCCTTCCAATCGGCCGAGTCAAAGGACGCACTATAAATCAGGCTATTTTCATTCAACGTTCCCGTATTGAAAGAAACACGCGATGAGCTGCCAATCTGCTCAATAATATCCCGCAACGCCAAGGACAATTCTTTGCGCAGCTCGACGGGTGTGCTCGCGTTAAACATTTTTCCCTTACCATTGATCGCGGCGTGATAAAGGTCGTCGATCATCCGCTTGTCACGCTCGACCTCGGTGTCCGGCCAGGAAGGCGGATTTGCGTAGGCATCGGCTATCGTCTCATGAGTTACCCCGTATATATTGCCTTGCGCGCCCAGTCCCACCGTATAGGTGTTCATGTGAAGGTTTTTGTTGCAATCGAGTATCGGCGAAGGCGAGTCCTTACACTCATCCGACAATCTCAGTCCTTCTTTCGTCAGGTCTGGCCGGAGATTTTCACTGTAGTATTTGTAGGCAATGTCACCGAGGTTATGGCTATACGAGTCCGCGTAGGGCGCTCCAGCGTCCCTATCTTCGTTGCCAATTCCTCCCGGATCGGTTTTTGACGAAAAACCATCGGTAAACAGCAAGGTAAAGTTCTTTTGACATTCAAGGGTGATGGGCGCTCCATTACCGGTGCGCTTCAACTGCTCACCGGCATGCTTCAACGCTTCCCGGTTTGGGGTACCGCCGCTGGATACGTAGTTATAGTGTTCTTTCAGAAAGGCGGACAAATCCGTCTCGCTGTCCATGTCATACATTGAGACATTCCGGCGGTTATTGATCCAGAATAAACCCGCCTGAATACCGCCAATACCCTGGAAAGCCGCACCCAAACCACCCCGCATAGCCTGATGACGGCGACGGTAATAGGTAAACCAGTTCGCAAAATTCGTTATTTCCTGAGCGTAGGTACGGGTCTGTGCATTACCTTCAGTATCGACGTAAGAGTAGCTCGTTTTAGTCGACTCGATATCGATACGATCAAGGCACTGGCCTTTAGGACCAATAGCGTCAACACCGGAGAATTGCGAGGTATCGGCGAAAAACTCCCGATAATGGGACGGTTGAGGGTCATCGCAGCTCCGGACAACGGCTTCACCCGGAGCATCCTCAAGTACAACCGGGCCACCCGGCATTTTATCGACATCGGCCGTAATCAGAATCTGGTCGACGTAAACGTCCCCTTCACGGAAACGGATTCTTAGATGCTGTTGCTGACTTGTGGAGTTGAAATCCACCAAAGCCCAAGACTGCCAAACCCAATCCGAACTATGCTCATGGTTACTCCACCATTTATTCCAATCCTGCCCTCCCAAGCTCGACCAATAACTATCGTTATCGCTCCAAGTCACCTGAACGTCTGACTGAGATTTATCACGGAGGTTAATCCACAGAGAATCAGAGCTCCCGTTTGGCATCCTGCGACGAATCCATATGCGATGGGTAGCTGTGGTTTTAGGGTAGAACGAAAACTCCAACTGTCCTTCGGAGGCCCCTGGCGGCGTATTGCTCGTTTCGCCTTTACTGCTGGGTACGCCAACATAGTCCTTATTGGACGCGCTATCTTTTGAGGCGTTGTTGAGGACAGGCGAACCGGAATCCGAGGCTTTTCGGAAGCCGTTACCCAGGATTGTGGCATCTTCAGCTTCGAACGCACTGGAATTCGTTTTGTAGAAAGTGTCCACACTTGATTTAGGCGTAAACGTATACGTGCCGCTATCCCTGACTACATAATAATGGGCTGGATAATAAGTATAGTGGGCCGTTCCTGTGGCGTTACATGCTCCTCCTCCGTCAGTACACGGCATATCCGAATCTTCAATTTCAAACCCCCACTGCTGGCCTCGCGAAGACGTATTAATATTGCTGGTGAGATCAAGGGTAGAGGTTTTATTGATCATAATATCGAACGGAGCTTCTGTCGGATCGATATCATTGAAAGTGAACCCGCCATAGGACGGCCAAGGCTCGTATGTCACATTGGGGTCGTAGTACGCCTTGTTAAACGCACCGCTGCGTACGAACGCAAAGGGCTTGATTGGCGGCACCGCTTGATGGCCACTATTAATTTTTTTACCATCATAAGTACCATTTCGACCGTTTGGCAGAATATAAACGTATTTGCCGCCATTTCCCTGACTGAGTACGCCACTTTCACCAGCGTCATTGAATTCACCACTGGCCTTGACGAACGAACCATCCTCGCCGAGCCACACAGCGCCGTCGTTGTTGCTGAACAACGTCTCGAAATCCATGCTGCCGGAGTCGTCGATTGCGAGCATCACGTTGTGTTTGACGGCGCCATCCAGGAACAGAGGTTTTGATGCAGGCGTCACCGGAGCGGCAAACGAGGCCGCCGGCAAGGTAAGTCCTAACCCGAGGGCAAAGTGGATACTTGCCATTGATAGCTTTTTCATAGAAAACTCCAGCACGAGGACAATCAATCCTTCCCGTAGAAAACTTCAACTATGCGAGTTGTTTGTCCGGTACGACCGGAGCTCCATGCGACAATCCTGAAACCTTCGGGCGGGGCTGCGGCTGAGGCGCCTCCATAATTGCCGATAGCAAGATCATCAATTTGCTCACTGGTTATCACCTGGCCGACATGCTCAATCAAATAACGAGGCGCTTCGGCCAGTTCATCGGTGGGAAATCCGCTGGCAGCAACCGATTTGGCTCCCTCGCCAGCCGACCAGGTTGTCGCTGCGAAGACGTTGGGGGCCTCAGATTTAAGATAGAGTCCTGTCTTAACTCCAAAATTACCGAGCGTGACCGTATTGTTCTCCAGTTCAAGCTCTGCCTGACGGGCTGCATATTCTGCGGCCTCCAGCGCAACCTGTCCGTCCTTAACGGCCGAAACCATCTTCTCCTGGAGAGACACATTCTGCATCGATGCAACGGCAAGCAATGACAGGACAAGCAATATCAAAAGACTGGTTAACAAGGCCGCACCGCACTGGCGATTACGTAACGATACCTGCGCATTGAACATGCCTTATATCCTGTTTCTGATTGTTGAGGTCATGGAGTAAACTCGACGCAGGCGACGATCGCTACCGTCCACCGCGACGCCATCGAAGGTAACGTTCTGAGAAGTATCGAGGACGCTATCTTCTGCCGACCGCACCAGAAGTGAAATTCGAAGCGCTATGACCGAGGCCATGTCTGTGACCGAGCCAGCGGACACATATCGATTCACAGCCCCGTCGCCATTCGTATCTTCGCCATATAGCACCTGCATATCCTCCACTCCCTCAACCAGCTCTATGGCCTGAACCGAGCCTATACTCGAGCCCTTCATTAAACCGCTGCGCAGAAAAAGGGCGGGTTGTCCGCTGGTTCCGGTTCCGACGTAGTAGGTATCTGAGTACGGACGCAAGATATCAGAGCCCTTGTCATACAACTGGGACAGACAGTTTGAGCTGCCGCAATTGGAGACATTCTTGCCATTGCCCGGCGACACCGAGCTGCCTGTGTTGTGCTGGATCTTGTCCCCGCTACCGGGGAGGCTAGTAATCTGAAAAATATCCGCCCCACGACAATTGCTGATAACCACGACCTCGCCTTCTTCTAGACCAGCGCTCGTCTTGACATCGAGAACTGCCGACGAGTTTGGCATGGGTGAATCGGTCTGCATCCCATTTGATCCGCGGGCACCACGAAGGGTAAGGACGTCTGTACCGTTGATTACGGCGTCCGAGCTATCGCTGTTGTTATCTTCGCCGTTGACGCCTTGACCGAAGCCCAAAACATCGTCCGTTGGATCAATATTCAGGTTATTGAACACCGACGACCGGCTGACACACCCCCAGTAGTCCGCATTGCGGATGGCCTTACTCAGAATTTCGGTGGCCATCCGGCCACTTTCCTGAACGTAGGAGCTCGCGCCGGTCACTGTAAAAGCGCGCTGGTTACTCACGAAAATCTGAAACAGTCCAAGGGTCAGGATCAGACCGATTGCACCGGCAACCATGAACTCGATGAGAGAAAGACCTCGCTGGTTGTAGCCAATCTTATTCATTACTGGTCAATCCTCGCCTGCAATACATAAGTCTGCGCTTCGGCGTCGCTTCCGAGGCCCCGCTCATTCCAGTTAACCGTTACCGTGGCGACGCCTCCGGCATAAGACACGCTGGCGGATGTGGTGCTTGGTATATCCGCCGACAGGTTGCTGAGCCACTGCTCCGCATCCCAGGCAGCCAAATTGGATGCGGTACAAGCCGGTTGGCAATTCGTAGCTCCGGTTTTGCCCGTAATACTGCTGTAGGCGCCCGCCGTCACCCCCGGCATGTTGGCCCGCATTCTCTCGACGATTTCATAGGCATGCAGGTTGGCCAGTGACCGTATATTCGAATTCTCAGTCGACTTGAGCGCCAGGGTCTGCATGCCGGCCACGCCAAGCAGCCCGATGGCAAACACAAGCAGCGCCACCAGCACTTCGATCATTGTGAACCCGGACTGCGATCTGTAAGGCATTACGTTAGCTCTCATTAATTGCAATTCACGTCATTGGAACGGATACGGCCGGAGAAGCCGACGGAGACAGCACTACCCTGGGTCGTATCCGGACTGCATATGCGCAAGATGAACTCGGTGGTAGAACCCGAAGCGAGGTAACCGTTGCCCCTGAACCCCATCGCCAGGAGGCTACCAGAGGCCGCCATACCTATGTTTCCGGGCATGGGTTCAGAGCGTCTGACCTCCTCCGCTGCATCAAAGGTGCTATCCGAGTCGGCATCCACCCACAGCAACACACCACTGTCCCAATCGGCCCCATCAGCAGGACGCACGTTCACCGTCCGCGCCCGCTTAACCGCTTCGCCACGGGCAAAGTTAAGGATACCGATCACGCTATTCGTCGTGGAGGAAACCCTATTACTGGCCAAAACCTGGGTGAAGGAGGGCAGCGCCATGGTCGCGACAATAGCAACCAGAGCAATGACAATCATGAGCTCGATTAGAGTAAAGCCGCCATTTTTTGGTGTTCGATTGGAAAGCATATAAGTCGTCCAGCCTGAATTACTTGAATCGTAACCAGCGGTAAAACCAGAGGCGACCAAGAGTCGACAAACGGGACTTTCGAGAGGATATGCGGTCGATTAAAAGCGCGGAACGGGACGTGAACTGCCACCCTGAGACAGCAGGAGTCGCTGACCGCCGCCCGATTCAGCCCGGATAATTAGGGCGCGTGAAAACGCCCAGGAAGTGCGAATAACTATAAGTTACGCTGGAGAAGCAACGCTCAATCAATTTGGGCTGTCGGTATCCGCAATTCCCGCGGCATAGAAAACACAATATTCTCCTCACGCCCAGCGATCTCTTCAGGCGCATCGCACCCAAGTTCGCGCAGACGTGCGATCACATCGTGCACCAGCACTTCCGGGGCGGAAGCACCGGCCGTGACACCAACGGATTTGCGGCTTGCCAGCCAAGTAGGATCGATTTGGCCGGCGTCGTCGATCAGGTAGGCGGGGGTGCCCATGCGCTCGGCGAGTTCGCGTAGGCGGTTGGAGTTGGAGCTGTTAGGAGAGCCGACGACAAGCATGAGGTCGCAGCCTCCGGCGAGTTGTTTGACCGCGTCCTGGCGGTTCTGGGTGGCGTAGCAGATGTCGTCTTTGCGGGGGCCTTGGATGTCGGGGAACTTCTCGCGCAGGGCGTCGATCACGCGGGCAGTATCGTCCATCGAGAGCGTGGTCTGGGTGACATACGCCAAGCGCGATGGATCCTTAACCTGCAGGCGCTGGACATCGGCCTCGTCTTCCACCAGGTAGATATCACCGCCATTACCGCGATCATACTGGCCCATGGTGCCTTCCACCTCGGGGTGGCCCTGATGGCCAATGAGGATGCACTCGTGCCCGTCGCGACTGTAGCGCATGACTTCCATGTGCACTTTGGTAACCAGCGGACACGTCGCGTCGAAGACTTTAAGCCCACGGCGCTCGGCTTCGTTTTTCACCGCCTGGGAAACACCATGAGCACTGAAGATGACCAGGTGGTCGTCCGGCACTTCGTCCAGCTCGTCGACGAAGATAGCCCCGCGATCACGCAGATTGCTGACGACAAACTTGTTGTGCACGACTTCGTGACGTACGTAAATCGGCGCACCGAAGACGTCGAGCGCCCGGTTGACGATCTCGATTGCCCGGTCTACACCGGCACAGAAGCCGCGGGGATTGGCCAGTCGAATCTGCATTGCTTGTCCTACTGTTTCTGGAAGAAGCGGCTCGGGAGTCGCTTCTTTGGCGTCAGTGTGCTGTCTGCGCGGCGTCCACGCTGACAATCTCGACCTCAAACGTCAGTGTACGCCCTGAAAGGGGGTGGTTAAAATCGACCTCGACCTGATCACCTTCAACATGGTGCACGATCCCGGGCAATTCTCCCTGGCGGGCGTCGGCAAACGAAATAACGGCACCGGGCTCGAGTACCATATCCGGACCAAACTCGGAGCGTTTGAACGTCTGGATGTTTGAAGGATTGTGCTGGCCAAATCCTTTTTCCGGCGGCACCTCAAACGTCTTGCGCTCGCCGACGGTCAAACCAAGCAGATAAGACTCAAAATTTTCCGGTAGATTACCGTCCCCGATTTCCAGGGTGGCCGGCGCCTTATCGAAGGTCGAATCGATCTCGCTACCATCTTCCAGTTTCAGTGCGAAATGCAGCGTAACACGGGTCCCTGTATCGATTGGAAGCGTGTTCATCGTCAATCTCTCTGCTCCTGCGGCTTACGAAAAAGGTCCACCACCATCATGATGGCACCGATTGTGATCGCCGTGTCGGCGATATTAAAGGCCGGAAAGTGATATTGATTCCAGTAAAAATGCAGGAAATCCACAACGTAGCCGTGCACGACGCGATCGTAAACATTGCCGATCGCACCGCCCAGGATCAACGTAATCGCCGCGGCCGCCCAACGTTCACCGGCCTTCAACGCTGCAAGCCAGCGCACCAGCACCACCGAGACAACTGCCGCAAGGCCCACGAAGAACCAGCGCTGCCATCCGGCTTCACCCGCCAAAAAGCTGAATGCAGCACCGGTGTTGTGAAGCAATGTGAAGTTGAAGAACGGCAGCACCGGCACGGGCTCGCCGTAGCTCAACATACTCGAAGCCAGGGCCTTCGTGCCGAGGTCAAGCGCAATAATAACGGCCGCTAACCACAGCCAATTCAAGGGTGACCGAGCCATTTCAGCGCTCTTCGTATCCGCCATCATCAGGCAAACGCCCTCGCCTCACCCTGTCCATCGATATTATCGATACAGCGGCCACAGAGTTTGGGGTGCTCAGGGTGCCTACCCACGTCAGCTCGATGGTGCCAGCAACGGTCGCACTTTGCGTGCTCGGCCGGCACAACGCCCACGCGTAGACCTTCGTAATTCGTGACTTCGGCACTGCCGGCCTCAGAAACAGGTGCCACTCGCGCTTCCGAGGTAATCAGTACGAAGCGAAGTTCCTCGCCCAGAGATTCCAGATCCGATTTCAAGCTGCCGTCACAGTAAAGCGTGACTTCGGCACTGAGCGAACCTTTGATTACCCCGCGATTTCGTGCGTCTTCGAGGCATTTGTTGACGGCCTCCTTGACCTCCTGAATACGCTCCCAATAGTCACGCCCCATGTCGGTGTCCGCCGGCAGCGCCGTCAAACCGGCATACCAGTCTTCCAGGAACACGCTCTCACCGCGCTCACCCGGCAGGTGCTGCCAGATTTCATCGGCGGTGAAGCTCAGGATCGGTGCAATCCAACACACGAGGGCTTCAGCAACGTGATAAAGCGCGGTCTGGCAAGAGCGGCGCGCCAGGCTATCCGTTTGCGTGGTGTACTGACGGTCCTTGATGATATCCAGGTAAAACCCACCCAGAGTCGCCTCGCAGAAGTTGTAGATCTTCTGGTACACCTTGAGGAACGCGTAATTGGCGTAATCCTCACTCAGCTCTTGCTGCATTGTCAGGGCGCGATCTACCATCCAGCGATCCAGCGCCAGCATTTCCTCCGGAGCCACCGCATGCTTGGACGGATCGAAACCGTTGAGGTTGCTGAGCAGGAAACGTGCTGTGTTACGGATCCGACGATAACCATCAGCGGTTTGCTTGAGGATGTCTTTGGACACCGTCATCTCGCCGCTATAGTCCGTCGCCGCAACCCACAGACGCAGTATATCGGCACCCAGCTCGTTCATGACTTCCTGGGGAGCGATGACGTTGCCCAGCGACTTGGACATCTTGCGTCCTTTGCCATCGACAGTGAAACCGTGCGTCAGGACCTGCTTATAAGGCGCCACGCCGTTGATAGCGATTGACGTTTTAAGCGAGGACTGGAACCAGCCCCGATGCTGATCGGACCCTTCCAGGTACATATCCGCCGGGAACTGACCGAGGTCGTCACGCTTTTGTAGAACGGACGCGTGAGTCACGCCTGAATCGAACCAGACATCCAGTGTATCCGTGACTTTGTCGTAGTGTTCGGCGTCACTGCCAATCAGAGAGGCGGCGTCCAGTTCGTACCAAGCATCGATGCCGCCCTCTTCGATTTGCTTGGCGACAGCTTCGATGAGTTCCGGCGTATTGGGATGCAGCTCCTGAGTCTCTTTGTGGATGAACAGAGCAATGGGTACACCCCAGGTCCGCTGACGTGAGATACACCAGTCCGGCGACTGCTCAACCATGGCTTCGATACGGTTCCGACCCCAGGCCGGAACCCAGCGAACGCCCTCAATGGCCTCAAGCGCGTCCGCTTTCAGGCCTTTGACATCCATGCTGATAAACCACTGCGGCGTTGCGCGGTAGATCAGCGGCGTCTTGGTGCGCCAGCAATGCGGATAACTGTGCTGGAACTTTTCCTTGCGTACGAGCTTGCCCACCCGCTCCAGCGCATCGGAGATCGGGTCGTCCACCTTGTACACGTGCATACCGGCAAACTCACCGGCTGCGGAGGTATAGGTACCGTCCGCCTGAACCAGGTTCAGGGTATCGATGCCGTATTCCTTACCGACGGTGAAGTCCTCAATACCGTGATCCGGCGCGGTGTGAACTGCCCCTGTACCGGCATCGGTGGTGACGTGGTCGCCAAGGACGATCGGCACCTGCTTGTCGTAGAGCGGGTGCTGGAGCTTCCGGTGTTCCAGCGACTGACCGCTGCACGTACCAAGCACCTGGTAATCTTCCACGGACCAGCGGCCCATGATGTCGTCGACCATATCGGCCGCCAGCACCATACGCTCACGCCCATTGCCGGCATCCAACTGAACCAGCGCATAGTCGAGCTCAGCATTAAGCGATACCGCCTGGTTGGCGGGCATGGTCCACGGCGTCGTCGTCCAGATCACCACCGACACCGGGCCTTCGCCGCCCGACTCACCGAACAGGGACAGAACACCAGCCTGATCCACCGCCGTGAAACGCACATCGATCTGGGTTGAGGTTTTATCCTGGTATTCCACCTCAGCCTCTGCCAGCGCGGACTGACCGACCACACTCCAGTACACCGGCTTGTAACCCCGCACCAAGTGACCGTTTTCGACGATACGACCAAGCGCACGGATAATATCGGCTTCGACCTTGGCGTCCATGGTCAGGTAGGGCTTATCCCAGGAGCCGAACACACCCAGACGGATGAAGTCTGCCTTTTGCCCTTCGACCTGCTTGGCTGCATAGTCTCGGCAAGCCTGACGGAAGGTTTTGTAATCCACCTTGCCCCCGGCCTTACCGATTTCCTGCTCGACTTTGTGCTCGATAGGCAAGCCATGACAGTCCCAGCCCGGCACGTAAGGCGCGTCATAACCCATAAAACTACGGGATTTGACGATCATATCCTTGAGAATTTTATTGACCGCATGACCAATGTGAATGCTGCCGTTTGCGTATGGAGGACCGTCGTGGAGTATAAAGCGATCACGGCCCTCGCGGGACTTACGCAGCTTTCCGTAAATATCAGCATCCTGCCATTTCTGGAGCATTTCGGGCTCGCGCTTAGCGAGATTACCGCGCATCGGAAACCCGGTTTCCGGCAGGTTCAGGGTATGCTTGTAATCGCTCATAGTGCTCTGTCAGTCAATGGTGAATCTTGGAGAAGGATGCTTTCGTCAGGGGTCAGTGCGCTGCCAGCCAGGCTCGCGCATCTGCAAAATCCTGGTGAATCTGGGCTTTCAGTGCATCGACGGAATCAAACTTGATCTCGTCCCGCAGCGGATGGCGAAATTCCACCCGCATCCGCTGACCGTACAGTGTGCCAGCAAAGTCGAAAAGGTGCACTTCCAGGGAAGGCTGCCGGCCGTCAACCGTGGGCCTTAGGCCAATATTGGCAGCACCGTCACAAACGCGCCCATCGGCTAGTGTAGCGCGGACCACGTAGACGCCCCGCAACGCCGCACTCTGCTTCAGATTGATGTTCGCAGTGGGCGCATTCAGGTCGCGACCGAGCTGGCGCCCGTAAACAATGCGACCTTCGATAGCATACGGGGCGCCAAGCAACTTTTCCGCGACATCCAGCGCGTTGCGCTGCAGGCACTCCCGTACACGCGTACTGCTGACCCGCTCGCCTTCCACCTCAACGGTTACGGTGCGTTCTACCCCGAAACCCTCTTCTCGCCCAACCGTTTGCAGCAGCTTGAAGTCGCCGGCACGATCGCAACCAAAGCGGAAATCGTCACCGATCACCAAGTGCCTGACGGCCAGACCCTCAATCAGGATGTCGTCGATAAAGCCTCGGGCGGAATAGCTGCGGAATCGCTCATCGAAGCGCACGCAAAGCACCACATCCACATCCTGCGCTTTCAGGGCTTTCAGCTTCTGACGAAAACCCGTCAATCGTGGCGGGGCCTCGTCGCCCTGGAAAAACTCCCGGGGCTGGGGCTCGAAAATCATCACCAGACTGGGCAAGCCCTCGGCGGCCGCGCGCTCGTGGACCTGCTCGATGATGGTCTGATGCCCTACATGCACCCCATCAAAATTGCCAATGGTGGCGACACAGCCATCTTTCAATGGCGAATCGGGTCGACCACTTAGTGATTGCAGATTGGCGAGGCCTCGAATAAGCCGCATGCACTACATACCTTCGCGGGTGGTTTAAGGAAAACACGCGATTATAAACGATCTGGACCTGGGGGATAAGGTGCGGTTCCTGCCCTTCAGAGCCCCGGCTGATTTACTTTAACCGGAAATGCCGTACCCGCACGCCGGCAATCGCCAGAACGGCAAAATAAACAGCCACCCCGGCGCCCACCAGAATCGCCATTTTTGCAGCACGCTGCAGCCCAGTCATCTCGAACCAGGCCTCACCCGGCACGTTCAACAAGACAATAACCACAGCCAAAGCGCCGTTTGCCAGCCCCAGCTGAACCAAAAACCGCACCCACTGAGGCTGAACCTTCCAGGCGCCCTGACGCTTCAGCCCTCGCCATAGCAACGCCGCGTTAAGCCATGCAGACAAAGAGGTCGCCAGCGCAAGACCGGCGTGGGCCAGCGGAAATACCAACGCCAAATTGAATACCATATTGGCCACCATGGCGATGACGCCAATCTTCACCGGCGTGCGCGTATCCTGACGGGCAAAAAATCCGGGGGCCAGCACCTTGATCAACATGAACGCCATCAGACCAACCGAGTAGGCCCGCAGACTCTGTGCGGACATGACGACATCCCGGCCTGTCACTTCGCCATAGTGGAAAAGGGTGGCAATTAGCGGCTCAGCCAAAAGCACCAGCGCCACGGCAGCCGGAACGCCGATGAGCAGAACGGCACGAATGGCCCAGTCGATCGTCTTCGCAAAATGCTCAGGTCGCTCTGCGGCATGCTTACGCGACAGGTTAGGCAAAATCACCGTACCGATGGCCACCCCGAATACCCCGAGCGGCAACTCCGAGAGACGATCCGAGTAATAGAGCCAGGAGACACTCCCGGTTTGCAGAAACGAGGCCAGCACCGTGTCCAATAAGAGATTGATCTGACTAACGGAAACGCCGAACAGAGCCGGCGCCATCAGCTTCAGCACACGGTTTACACCTTCGTGACGATAATCCACGCGCGGGCGCGGCATCAGCCCCAAACGCATGAGGAACGGCAGCTGAAAAAACAACTGAATCGCCCCCGCAATAAAAACGCCCCAGGCCAGCGCCATGATCGGCGTCTGCATCAGTGGAGACAGGAAGACCGCCGCCCCGATCATGACCAAATTCAGCAAAACCGGCGTAAAGGCCGGTACCGCAAACCGGTCGTAGCTGTTAAGAATCGCACCCGCGAAGGCTGTCAGAGAGATCAACAACAAATAAGGGAAAGTAATACGTAACATATCGCTGGCTAGAGCGAATTTCTCCGGGTCGTCGGTAAACCCGGGGGCAAAGACTGACGTCAGTACGGGGGCGCCTATCACGGCGATCAGCGTCACCCCCAGGAGAACCAAGCCCAAGGTCCCAGCGACTGCATTCACGAGCTGACGAACGTCAGACAGCGACTGAGTGTGCCGGTAAGAAGACAGTACCGGCACGAAGGCCTGGGCAAAGGCCCCCTCCGCAAAAAGCCGGCGAAGAAAATTAGGGATCTTAAAGGCTACGAAGAACGCATCCGCTCCGGCACCCGCGCCGAAATAACGTGCGATAACCATATCCCGGACCAGCCCCAACACGCGAGAAAGCATGGTCATCGAACCCACGACACCCGAAGAACGCAATAGGCCGGGGGCCTTCGGCGCTGGCTCAGGGGTTTTGGGCGGGACGGGATCGGACGCCATCAAACATCATCCTTGTTGTCGAAAACAGGCACTTAGGAATGGGCCATCAGGCGACTTGAGGGACCGCTGGACAAACGGTGGCCGCCGATTGCCGCACGGGAGTCTACCATACCCTGTACAGCCCGCATCACAGCGGTTTTTAACTTGACATAAAAGGCCTTGAGCGGCATCATTCCGCGTCATTTATTTTGAGGCGCTGATTGTTAGCGCGCCCGCTATTTATTCAGAAACGAATTCAGGAGTTATACGGTGGCAAACTCTCCCCAAGCCCGTAAGCGCGCTCGTCAGAACGAAAAGAATCGCAAGCACAACGCCAGCCTGCGTTCCATGTCGCGTACCTACGTGAAGAAAGTAGAAAGCAAAATCGATGCTGGCAACTACGACGAAGCTCAGGCTGCATTCAAGACGGCTCAGCCGATCCTGGACAGCATGGTTAACAAGGGCATCTATCCCAAGAACAAGGTGGCGCGCATCAAGAGCCGCATGACCACCAAGATCAAAGGCCTGAAAAGCGCCTGATGGGCTAGCCTGAAAGCCAAACAAAAAAACCGACCAGCTGGTCGGTTTTTTTGCGTCCGCAATTACGACACCTAAACAATAACCAGGTTATCCCGGTGAATCATTTCCTCATCGGAAATGTAGCCCAAGACTTCAGTGATCCGATCACTCGAACGCCCGGCAATGGCTCTCGCCTCGTCAGCATCGTAGTTCACCAGGCCACGGGCAACTTCACATCCGGACTCGTCAGTACAGGACACCATCTCCCCTCGCCGAAACTGGCCGGTTACAGAACGCACGCCGACAGGCAGAAGACTGCGACCGCCCTGACAAAGTACGCGCACCGCACCGGCATCCAGCACCAGCTGGCCACGAGTCTTGAGATGACTCGCCAGCCACTGCTTACGCGCCGCGATCCGCCCCTGTTCAGGTAAAAGCAACGTGCCCAGCACCTCGCCCGAGCGCAGGCGCGCGATTGCCTGTTCCAAACGCCCACCCACAATGACAGTAAAAGCCCCGGAGCGCGCCGCCAACCGAGCCGCCCGAACCTTGGTCTGCATTCCGCCTCGCCCCAGCATACCCGCGCCACCGGCAGCCATAGCGTCCAATTCTACGTCGCTGGCCAGCCGCTCTTCGACCAGACTGGCATCGGCATGTTTGCGTGGGTCACGATCAAACAACCCATCCTGATCGGTAAGGATGACCAGGCCGTCAGCCTCGATCAAATTGGCCACCAACGCGCCAAGCGTATCGTTGTCACCGAAACGAATCTCGTCGGTGACGACCGTATCGTTTTCGTTGACGATGGGCACCACACCCAGATCCAGCAAGGTGCGCAGCGTGCTCCGTGCATTGAGGTAGCGCTTGCGATCGGACAGGTCGTCATGCGTTAGCAGGATCTGCGCGGAATGGAGACCGTGGCGCTTGAACTGAGCCTCCCAGGTCTGGACCAGCCCCATCTGCCCCACAGCCGCCGCTGCCTGGAGTTCGTGCAGATGCTGCGGACGCTCGCGCCACCCCAGGCGACTCATGCCTTCCGCGACCGAGCCGGATGACACCAGAACAACCTCGACATCGTCGCGAATCAACGCCGCCAGCTGATCCACCCAGCCAGCAAGCGCCGCCACATCGAGCCCTCGACCATCGTTGGTGAGCAACGCACTGCCAATCTTTACAACCAGGCGCCGAGCCCGCTGCACCCGTCCACGTTCCGCCATAGTTCCCTAATTACCTCAAACACTCGTTTCACCCGCAAACGCCCAGCTTGGCTAACGACGCAAGCCTTACTCCGGCGCGTACACGACCTCGACGTCATCATCATCGTCGTCGTCATCAAAATCATCGTCATTTATCCGCGCCGCACGCCGCGCTTCTTTAATCGCGTCGATCTGAGCCCGAGCCTCATCATCCATCTTGCGACGCAGAGCGGCCTCCTGCTCGGCAACCTCCGGGCTATCCGCTTCCTCCTCGGCCCGGCGTTCAATCCAACGCATAACCGCCTGACACAGAGGTTTCGTACCCTCACCACTCAAAGCGGAGATACTGTACACCGGACCGTCCCAGCCCAACTCGTCGACAACGGCCTGGCAGACGGACTCGCGCTCATCCTCCGGCAAGACATCGACTTTGTTAAAGACCAGCCAGCGCTCCCGGCCAGCCAGGGTGGCGCTGAATTTGTTCAATTCGCCAACGATCGCGCGGACACTTTCAACCGGATTTGTACCATCGTAAGGCGCCACATCCACCAGATGCAGCAACAGCCGCGTACGCACCAAGTGCTTGAGGAAGCGGATACCCAAACCGGCCCCCTCGGCGGCGCCTTCGATCAATCCAGGAATGTCAGCGACTACAAAACTTTGATGAGCCTGAACACTCACCACACCGAGATTGGGGACCAGCGTGGTAAACGGGTAGTTGGCAACTTTTGGGCGAGCGGCCGACACGGCACGAATAAAGGTCGACTTACCCGCGTTGGGAAGCCCCAGCAATCCTACATCCGCCAACACCTTCAGCTCCAGCCGCAGGTTACGCACCTCACCGGGCGTGCCCTTCGTGGTCTGACGGGGCGCTCGGTTTATGGACGACTTGAAACGTGTGTTGCCCAGTCCATGAAAACCACCTTGCGCCACCTTAAGCTGCTCGCCGGCATGAGTGAGATCACCCAACACCTCATGGGTGTCCATATCGACAATCGTAGTACCCACCGGGACCTGAAGAACAAGGTCTTCACCCTTGCTACCGGAGCAGTTACGGCCGGCGCCACCCTCGCCTGAGGGCGCTTTATGGGAGCGCTGAAAACGGTAGTCGACCAGCGTATTCAGCGCCGAATCGGCTTCCAGGTATACCGAACCGCCGTCGCCGCCATCGCCACCGTCAGGCCCACCCTTGGGCACATATTTCTCGCGACGAAAACTCAGGCAACCATGGCCGCCATTGCCCGCCTGGACCCGAATTGTCGCCTCATCTACGAACTTCATGGTTTTGCCCGCTCGGATTGCATTGCCAGAGCACTGTAAAAAGCAGTGGACTGGGGAGTGATGACTCCTTAGACGAAAAAGCCCCGCAGGCTCAATCAGAGGCTGCGGGGCTTTTGGAACAGCTGTGCAAGCAGTCAGCCCCTTATTGGGCCGGAACGATGCTCACAGTCTTGCGGCTCTGAGGACCTTTGATCTCGAACTTAACAACACCGTCCGACTTTGCGAACAATGTGTGATCACGACCCAGACCCACGTTGCTACCCGCACGGAAACGAGTGCCGCGCTGGCGCACAATAATGCTGCCCGCAGTTACGAGCTGGCCGCCGAAACGCTTGACCCCAAGTCGTTTCGACTCAGAATCGCGACCGTTACGGGTACTACCTGCTGCTTTTTTATGAGCCATGACTAGCCTCCTTTAATGGGGTTTCCCGGACTTTAGCCCTTGATACCCGTGATCTTGACCTCAGTAAACCACTGACGGTGGCCCTGACGCTTCATGTGGTGCTTGCGACGACGGAACTTGATGATCTGCACCTTGTCGCCACGACCATGACGGACCACTTCGGCGGTGACAGACGCACCGCTAACAATCGGCTCGCCAACCTTAACGCTGTCGCCATCGGCAACCAGCAATACGCGATCAAACTCGACCGTACCACCGGTTTCAGCTTCAATTTTTTCCAGCTTCAGGACTTCGCCTTCAGCTACACGGTGCTGCTTGCCACCGCTGACAATCACTGCGTACATGCTCTACTCCGCTGCGTTCTGCTGGCCTGCCGTCTCTTGTACAAGCCGCGTATGACCCATCCCTGCTCTTGAATCCACCTGGTTCTAAGGGAGGCGCTCTGGCAACCCTATAGCAGGGAGCGCAGGTTGGGATGAGTACAGGACTGCCGTACACCGTTATGCATCCGGCAAATCCCAGGGCGCGCAATTGTACGAAAACCACCCGTTCTTTACAAGCAACCAAAAGCCTTAATTTCCAACGCGTCGGCATATAACATAAGGCTATGTTGGTTGCGGGCAATTATTGCCCTGTTGGCGCGTCCATCAAGTTGACACGCCTGGGAGCAGTACCTAGCATTGCCGCGTCCCACCCGATAACAACCGGACTACCCGCATGACAGCGCAGCGTATCTATGAAACCGTGGCGGACGATTTCGCCCGCGTCAACGATCTGATTACCCGCCGTTTATCGTCCGATGTTCCACTGGTGGAGAAGATCGCCCAGTACATCGTCGACAGCGGCGGCAAGCGCCTGCGCCCTTTGCTGGTGCTCCTAACGGCTCGCGCCCTGGACTACGAGCGCGACGACCACCTCAAACTCGCCGCCGTCATCGAATTCCTGCATACCGCCACCCTGCTCCACGATGACGTGGTGGATACCTCGGATCTGCGCCGCGGAAAAGCGACGGCGAATGCCCACTGGGGCAACGCGCCCAGCGTATTGGTGGGAGATTTTCTGTACTCCCGCGCTTTCCAGATGATGGTCGAGCTGGGCAGCGTGCCCATCATGGAGGTGCTATCCAATGCCACCGCTGTTATAGCCGAGGGCGAAGTACTGCAATTGATGAATACCCGCAATCCGGATATCTCGGAAAGTCAGTACATGACAGTTATCCACAATAAGACGGCCATGCTATTTGAAGCAGCATCCCACTCCGGCGCCATACTCGCAGGCGCCGATGCGGCCACCGAGTCCAACTTACGGCAGTACGGCAAACACTTGGGGATGGCATTTCAGCTGGTCGACGATGTTCTCGATTACCGTGGCGACGCCCAAACCATGGGCAAAAACGTGGGGGACGACTTGGCCGAAGGAAAACCAACCCTGCCTTTGATCCACGCGATAGCCAACGCCAACGAAACCGAGAGTCAGCTGATTCGCTCAGCGATCCGGAAAGGCGGACTCGACGAGATGGCCCGGATCCTCCAGATCGTGGAAACCTCCGGTGCCTTGGACTATACGGTGTCCAAAGCCAAAACCGAGGCCGAAAAGGCACGCGCTTGCGTCACTGAGCTGCCCGCGTCGCCCCACCGCGACGCGCTGATTTTACTCACTGACGTCGCGGTGGCACGGACCGCCTGACCGCTCACCCCCTACCGAAGGCCGGCCCCATAGAATCGCGACCATGGGGCGCATCCAGATCCAGCGCCGGGCCGACCGGGACGATCTGGGTGGGGTTAACGGTACGCTGACTAACGTAGTAGTGCGATTTGATCTGCTCGATATCGACTGTTTCCGCCACGCCCGGCACCTGATAAAGATCGCGCAGATACCCGGACAGATTGGCGAAGCTGGCCAATTGCTGGCGATTGCACTTGAAGTGGGAATAATACACCGCGTCGAAGCGTACCAGCGTCGTGAACAGGCGCCAGTCGGCTTCAGTTAAAACATTTCCCACCAGGTAGCGCTGCCCGGCGAGGCGCTCGTCCAGCCAGTCCAGCGAGTCGAACAGCGCACGGTAGGCTTCTTCATAAGCAGCCTGAGCCGTTGCGAAGCCCGCCTTATAAACACCGTTATTGACGGAGCGATAGACCCGCTCATTAACGGCTTCAATATCGGCGCGCAGCGTATCGGGGTAGAAATCGATATCGCCCCTAACCCCCTCGAGATGATCGAACGCATCGTTGAACATGCGGATGATTTCGGCCGACTCATTGCTGACAATTTCGCCAGTTTGGCGATCCCATAACACAGGTACCGTCACCCGCCCGGTATAATCGGGAGCAACCTGGGTATAAACCTGATGCAGGAACTGCTTTCCGTTAATGTGGTCCCGATGGACAGGATCGTCCGGCCTGAACTCCCAACCATTCTCGAGCATGTGCGGGTGCACGACAGAGACCGAGATGTGCGGCTCAAGCCCCTTCAGCGCACGGAAGACAAGCGTGCGATGAGCCCAGGGACAAGCCATGGAAACGTATAGGTGATAGCGGCCCGATTCGCCAGCGAATCCCCCCCTGCCTGACGGGCCGGGCGAACCGTCAGCCGTCACCCAATTGCGAAACCGGGATTTTTCACGCTCGAATTTACCGCCAGACTTGTCGGTGTCGTACCACTTATCCTGCCACTTCCCATCAACCAGCAATCCCATGGAGATCTCCTTGATAATCGGGGTGTAGAGTGGGCTCAATTCGGTCGACGTTAAAACATAAGACCGACTGGAGCATGCATTGAGACTACGATTACACTGTCGTCCACTCAAACGATGATTTCTGGCCAACTTATTCAGAATGACTGAACATGCATAACGCAATCACCATTGATGCTCTCAAAGTCCTTGATGCTATTGACCGTAGAGGCAGTTTCGCTGGCGCCGCAGCAGAACTGTTTCGTGTACCCTCGGCCATCAGCTACACCGTGCAAAAACTCGAGGATGACCTGGGTATCGACATTTTTGACCGTTCCGGGCATCGGGCCAAGCTGACCCCGGCCGGGCTCTACCTGCTCAACGAGGGCCGCGCCCTCCTGGATGCTACGGACGCCCTAGCTCACGCCACCAAGCAAGTTGCCCAGGGCTGGGAAACTCGCATCAAGATCGCCGTCAATACGCTACTGCCCATGGACGCCCTGTTTCCGGCCATTCGTGCTTTCCAGGCTTTGGATGTGCCCGTGGAAATTCAGTTAGTGGAGGAAGTCTTCGCCGGGGCCTGGGATGCACTGCAGTGCCGGCGGGTAGATCTCGTATTCGGCGCCGATTCGCTCAGCCGTCCTGCAGGGCCTTTCGCCACCCGCATTCTAGGCCAGGTTCCCTTTGTTTATGCGGTTGCGCCGAACCATCCCCTGTGCCATGAAACGGGCGTTATTCCCGAAGACACCCTGGCCCGCTACCCAGCCATCGTCGCTGCGGATAGCGCCCGTCATATGCAGCCCGCGACGGCAGGCATTTTTTCACGTCAGCGGACAATCACGGTTACCAACATCGACCAGAAAATCAGTGCCCAGGCCGCCGGGCTAGGGGTAGGCTGGCTACCCGAGCCACGAATTCGAGAACGCCTTGCCAACGGTACGCTGGTCGGACTTGACGTGGAGGCGGTTCGACAACCGGTGGTTCTGCACCTGGTGCGACACCATGAAAGCCAGGGAGACGACCATGCCTGCCAGGGCAACGCGCTCCGATGGTTCTGGGATAAACTGTCGGAACCCCATCAGTTTAGCCGCTGGATCGACCCGCTCAGCCGTTAGCTTTGCCCCCGTCTGACCTGTAACGCCAAAAAAGCCTGTAATGACACTCGACGACTCGGCACAGGGGGCGCAAAATGGCGCCGGCTACTACTTTCAATTACGACCCCTACTCTCAATGATGACCCGGCCGTTAATGCAGGGAGTGATTCATGCGGCAGCTGTCCGAACTGGATGCCTCTTTTCTCTATCTGGAATCCGACACCGCCCCGATGCATATCGGCGGCATATACATTTTCGATGGCCAGGAGTGCCGGACTCCCCTTTCGTTCAGCACCTTCGTCGCCTATCTGCAAAGCCGCCTTCATGTGGTTCCGTTCTTTCGGGAAAAACTGCAGCAGGTGCCACTTCGGTTGGGTGCCCCTTATTGGGTCGATGATGCCAACTTCAGTATCGAACGCCACCTGGCCTACGTAAAAATGGGGGCGCGCAACGATGCAGACAGCCTCATGGCGCTGGCGTCGCGCATCTTGCAAGAGCCGCTCAAGCGCGATCGCCCCCTATGGCATATCACTTTCGTCGATGGACTAAACACCAGCGCAGAGAATCGCGCCCCGGACGAAGGTCAGGGATTTGCGCTGATCGTGCGCCTGCATCACGCCGCCATCGACGCGTTCAGTGGCGAAGAAATCATGGGCAAGCTGCTGGAATACAGCCCCCATCCGGACCCGATCAAATCCCCCCAACCCTGGCGCCCCCGACCAGCGCCTACCGATGAGCGGGCACTATTGCATGTGGGAGCCAACCTGATCCGCAAGCCATTCCGTTTCGCGTCTTTGGCCTCGACGGCTATCGAAGCCACCACACGGGGCGTGATCCAGAAACAGCTACGCAAGCTCCCCTTGCCACTGCCGCTTTTTTCCGCCCCCCATAGCCCTTTCAACCGCCAAATCACCGCTAATCGCCGCGTCCTGGGCAAGAGCATGCCGCTGTCCCGACTCAAGGCAATCAAGGCCAGTATCGGCGACGTCACCCTCAATGACGTGGTATTAGGTCTGTGCGCGGAAATTCTGCGGCGTTACCTGGTGGAAAACAATGTCGAGCTGCAGCGTTCGCTAGTGGCGATGACGCCGGTCTCGGTGCGTTCGAAAAGCCTGCGCCGGCCGACCGGCAACCAGATGTCGGCCATGCTGCTGGATCTGGCCACGAATGAAACCTGTCCGGCTACCCGCATCCGTAGGATTCACTGGAATGCCGTGGCATCCGAACCCTACCAGGAAGCCATTGCCGCCGATCGGCTGACCGAGCTGGTGCCCTCCACCATGCTTGCTCTATCCGCGCGCCTTTACACCGAGCTGCAGCTGGCCCAACGCTACCAGCCGGTTTTCAACGTTCCCATCACGAACGTGCCCGGGCCGCAGGTGCCGCTTTATTTACAGGGAGCCAAGCTGACCCATCAGTACAATACCGCGCCGTTGTTCGACAGCATGGGCCTGGTCATTGTGGCCGTGAGCTATGAAGGCCAGTTAACCCTGAATTTTACCCTTTGTCCGGATGTAGTGCCCGACGGACATCGTTTGATAGAGCTGGTTGAACCCAGCCTCGACAGCATAGAGGCCGCCGCGGCCAAGCTTCCGATGGAGACATCCGAACAGATGGAACCTAACGGACACGGCTCAACCTTGCTGGATGACGCATTGAGTGTAATGGAAGGCGTGATACGAAAATCGGTAGGACGTTTTAAGCGGTAGCTCGGGGTAAATCGGAAACATAAAGGGGCAGCAACGACTGCCCCTCAAAATGAGAATCCTACTGGCCTACTGGAAGGCCCAGCGCAGGAAGTTTTTCTTCTCTTCGGCACTGGCGCGTTCCCACAACACCTTCAACCCTTCCAGCGTCGGCAGGTTATTAGCCGCAGACGGCGCGGCACCCTGAGAGGCTGCGATACCACCCGCAGCGCCGGTGGCCGCGGGCGCAGCGGCCTGCGCTTGAGCGGGAGCCGCTTGCTCACTAGCCGCATTCAATGTCGGCAATTGTTGCTTCGGGACTACGGAGTCCGTGGACTGGGCCACCTGGCGACTCTGGCTGTTTACAATCGTGGCCTGAAAATTCTTGGCAATGCTCTCGGCTTCACGCTGCCCCGCCGGCTCAGGCAGCACAAAAGAATAGGTTTCACCAGCCTGCGCATTGATAACCACCTGCTGAGGCTCCGTCTCCACCACGTGCACTTTGGACTCGCCGTTATCAACGACCGTTTTTTTAGCCCAAATGGTCTTGTGGGTGAATACCACCGTGTTTTCCCCCGGTAATAGCTCGTAATTCAGCTCGATATCGTCCATCAGGAAGTTGCTCATGTCCTCGCCATTAACGGACAGAACTTTCACCGATCCCGGCTTTTCCAGAATGGCGATCTGGCTTCGTTCAGCTGAAGGCCCTTCCCAGGTCTGAACGTTCTTGAGCGCTGTGCCACAGCCTGCGAGCACCACAGCGACAGACAGCACAAAAAGCAGTTTCAGACGGCTCGTAAGCCCCTGTCCGTTAAGACCTGATGACATGAAAACCTCGCGACGATATTTCTGTGAGCAGAAGGCGGCCCGCGGCGGGTTCCGCGACCGAATCGGCATTTTGACGATTGCCCGAGGCTAGCGCAAGACTGACCCAGTCGGGGACGCACTTTCAAGTGTCGAAAAGTGACTCCTACCGGCCCTCTATTAGTTCACCGCCCTATTAGTTCACTACTATCAAATCACCGCTATCAGACCATCGAATATCAGGTGGCCGAACGTTGAATTCCGGCGTGTATAGATTAAATTCAAGCCATCGGCATCCGAAACACATGACGGTACGTCCGAAGAAGTGATAACTATAGGCGAGGCACAGGAGCAACGTTATGAATACCAAGCATAGAGACGGAGAGGCCGGACCGATTCCTTTCCGCTGCAGCCGTTTTTTCTGCGTCGGGAGCAAATGGTATTTCACGACAAGGGAAGGATTCGATAGCGGGCCGTTCGCTTCGAGAGATCGCGCCGAGATTGGTCTTAAGCGCTTCCTCCATGTTATTAAATTGATGCCCGACGACGTCGCGTTTCACTAACCGCTGCAATTCACGCGCGCCGATAGCCAATAGGTGGCTTAGGACGGTTTTTTTGTTAGCGACGCAACAAACCCTAACGGAAATGATCGTAGCCCACCAAGTTACCTGCGATACCGCTGGCATTACAAAGCACCAACCCCTCGACTTCAGTGATCTCGCCAATGACCGTAAGTTGTTCAGGGGCGTCCCGCTGCACTTCAGGCCAGCGCTCAGGTGGGACGGTGAAGCAAAGCTCATAGTCGTCTCCGCCTTCCAGGGCCAGTTGGGGCCCTTTCTCACCAGCCACTGCCTGTAGCGCCCGGGAAAGCGGAAGGGCTGAAGCGTCGATTTCGGCGCCCACCCCGGATGCCCGCATAATATGCCGCAAATCGGAAATCAGGCCGTCGGAAATATCGATCGCGGCGCTGGCCCGCCCACGAAGATAACGGCCGAGCTGCAACTGGGGCTGGGGGCGATGGTAACGGTCAAGCAAAGTCGCCACGGACTCGCGTGGAGACGCTGCGTCCAGCCAGTTCAGCGCCTCTGCCGCTTCGCCTAACGTCCCTGAAACGACCACGCGATCCCCCGGTTTAGCGCCATTGCGCCGTAAGGCCGCACCCTCAGGTACGGTACCGTGAACCTGCACAGTGAGCGTCAATGGCCCCCGCGTGGTGTCGCCGCCCGCAAGGGCAATACCGAAGGCTTGGCTGGCTCTCGCCAACGCCTGGCCGAACGCCTCCAGCCAAGCTCGGTCGGCCGAGGGAAGCGTCAGCGCCAACGTATAGCAAACCGGATCGGCCCCCATGGCAGCCAAGTCGCTGACGGCTACGGCCAGCGCTCGCGTCGCTAAATGTTCAGGCATGTAGTCATGGGGGAAATGGACACCTTCGACCAGTGTGTCCACTGAAAAAACCAGTTCGTGGCCCGCGGGTATCCGCTGAATCGCGCAGTCGTCGCCGATCGCGAAGACCAGATCCGGCCGTTGCGTCGACTTTGCAATCGGCTCAAAGATCTGTTGGATCAGCTCGAACTCACCCATCATGGTTTAGCGAGGCCGGGTTTCCGCCAGTCGCAGGCGACGACTAAGCTTGTCCAGGACGCTGTTAACGAACCGATGCCCCTCGGTGCCGCCAAAACGCTTGGCAAGCTCGATACCCTCGTTGATCACCACACGGTAAGGCACGTCAATGCGGTGCTTGAGCTCGTAGGTTCCCAGGCGCACGATGGCCAGCTCGATCGGGTCAACTTCATGCAGGGGACGGTCGAGGTAGGGCTCGAGCGTCTTGTCGAGATCCGCTTGCTCCCGATGAACGCCGCGCAGGAGATCACGAAAGTAAGCTGAGTCAATTTTGGACATGTCGTTGTCCACCATGAACTCGGCTTCGATATTGCTGACCGTGCTCTTGGAATAGTGACGATGATAAAGCGCCTGCATGGCCAGCACGCGGGCGCGACGACGTTC
Source organism: Marinobacter fonticola (assembly GCF_008122265.1). Lineage (NCBI taxonomy): Bacteria > Pseudomonadati > Pseudomonadota > Gammaproteobacteria > Pseudomonadales > Marinobacteraceae > Marinobacter > Marinobacter fonticola. The sequence goes on along the minus strand of NZ_CP043042.1, from coordinate 954,519 downwards.
CCCGGCTTTGGGGGCGCCACTGCCGGAGGCTTCGGGCGCGGTCGTTTCCTGGTCGCTCATTACTCACCTATCTTCTTGAACAGGCTGACCATTTCCAGCGCTGTCACAGCGGCTTCGGCGCCCTTGTTGCCGGCTTTGGTGCCGGAACGCTCGATGGCCTGTTCGATAGAATCCACGGTTAGCACACCGAAGGCAACCGGCACGTCGGTTTCCAGGCTCACCGCCCCGATACCGCTCGCGGCTTCACCCGCCACGTATTCGAAATGCGGGGTTCCGCCACGGATAACCGCGCCTAAGGCGATAATGGCGTCGTAATTGCCGCTCTCTGCAACCCGCTTGACCGCCAGCGGCATCTCAAAGGCGCCAGGCACACGAACCAGGGTTATGTCGCTTTCCGCAATACCATGACGGCGCAGCGTATCGATGGCGCCTTCAACCAGACTGTCCACCACAAAGGCGTTGAAGCGGCCGACGACCAAGGCATAGCGCCCACTGCACTGGGTAAAATCACCTTCCAGCGTCTTGATTCCAGACATGTAAAACTCCTGTTCCCAGCGCCATCACAAATGACGCCGGATAATTTAAGGGTTATAGGGCAGATACTCGACCACTTCCAGATCGAAGCCGGAAATGGCCGAGAACTTAATCGGTGCACTCAGCAGACGCATCTTGCCAACACCCAGGTCCCGCAAGATTTGGGACCCTGTGCCCACGGTGAAGTAGACGCCGGACCCGCCTTTAGTCATCGAAGGGCGGCTGTGCTCGAAAAATTCGTGAATACGGTCATCCAGGTTGTAACTGTCCTCGAGACCGTTGAGCAGCACGACAACGCCCCGGCCTTCCTCGGCCACCTTTTCCAGCGCATGGTGCAGCGGCCAGCTATGCGACCCTGAACGGCGCGCGCCCAGTAAGTCCCGAAGCGTGTCAGTGATATGCACTCGCACCAGAAGCGGGTCGTCCTTATGGATTTCTCCCATCGTCAGAGCCAAATGAGTGCCACCCTGGATCGTGTCGCGATAGGTATGCAACTTGAACACGCCATGCTCGGTTTCAAGATCGTAGCCTTCGATACACTCGATCGTGCGCTCGTGCAGTGTACGGTAGTGAATCAGATCGGCGATGGTGCCGATCTTGAGATCATGCGCCTTGGCGAAAACCTCCAGATCCTCTCTACGGGCCATGGTGCCGTCTTCGTTCATGATCTCGCAGATCACGCCCACAGGCTCTGCACCCGCCAGAGCCGCCAGGTCGCATGAAGCTTCGGTATGACCGGCACGACTCAAAACGCCACCCGGGTTGCTCATCAGCGGAAAGATATGGCCCGGCTGGACGATATCGGACGGTTTCGCATTCTTGGCAACAGCAGCCTGTACCGTACGCGCACGGTCGGCGGCGGATATACCCGTGGTCACCCCTTCGGCTGCCTCAATGGATAACGTGAACTTGGTACCGAAGCCGGACGCATTCTTCTGGACCATCAGCGGCAGATCGAGCTGCTCGCAGCGCTGGGGCGTCATCGGCATGCAAATCAGACCGCGGCCGAAGCGCGCCATGAAGTTGATCGCCTCCGGGGTGCAGAACTCTGCCGCCATGACCAGATCGCCTTCGTTCTCGCGATCTTCGTCATCCATCAGGATCACCATCTTGCCCTGGCGGATGTCTTCGATAATCTCTTCGATCGTGTTCAGTGCCATAAGTGCTTGCACCCTTTTACTCATGTAGCGGGCCAGTTACTTGTCCGACGGGCCAGGCCCGACCTCAATACGCCCCTGACAGCTGTCCGGACGAGGGATTTTCGGGGACAAGGATCAGACGTTGGTCGTCGCCAATCTGGCGACGTTCATGAACCGTCCATATTTTCCGGTCGGCCATCCGGGAGATGGCCAGGGTCACGGTGGGCATTCCATCGCTGCCGAGAAAAACCGGCGCTTGGTAGAGCCAGAGCTCATCCGCCAGGCCCGCAGCGACAAAGGCGCCGGAGAGCATGGGGCCCGCCTCAACCAGAACTTCGTTCAAGCCGGCGTCGGCCAAAACCTGTGCCACCGCATCGAGATCAAGGCGCCGGTCCACCACGGGTACGCCATACAGTGTGGCGCCAGCGGCGCGCAGTTTGTCGGCCTCTGCCGATTCAAGACAATCCGAATCGCAGACAATCCAGACGGGCCCCTGAGCGAGGATTCGCGCTACAGGCGGCGTGCGCAAGAGGCGGTCCAGGATGATTCGAGGCGGTTGATCGCCCGGCGGCACCGCGTCGTCCAGCCCCCCCATCTCGCCAGGGCGAACGGTCAGCGACGGATCATCGGCCAACACCGTGCCGATACCCGTGACAATCGCCGCACTCATGGCACGCAGACGCTGGACATCGCGCCGTGCGGCCGGCCCGGTGACCCACTGGCTTTCGCCTGAGGCCATCGCCGTACGCCCATCCAGGCTTGTCGCCACTTTGATACGGAAAAAAGGACGACCGGTCCGCATACGTTTAAGGAAGCCCGGATTGAGTTTTTCCGCCTCCGCGCCCAAAACACCCTGCACGACGTCGATACCCGCGTCTCCAAGGTGCTTCAGTCCACGCCCGGAAACGGCCGGGTTGGGATCGGTCATCGCCATCACCACGCGAGCAATACCCGCATCGACCAAAGCCTCGGCGCACGGGGGCGTTCGGCCGTAATGGCTGCAGGGCTCCAGCGTCACATATGCAGTCGCTCCACGCGCGCTTGAGCCAGCAGCCTGGAGGGCATGCACTTCGGCATGAGGCTCACCCGCCCGTTCATGCCAGCCCTCGCCAACAATTTCGTTTTGACGGCTGATCACGCAACCGACCCGCGGATTGGGATGCGTGGAGTAGCGACCGCGCCAGGCAAGCTGGACCGCCCGCGCCATCATCGCCACATCAATGTCGGTTTGCCGGCTTGCAGAACTCAAGACGCCGCCCTTCAGCCCTTGGATTTACCCGGAGTTGTCAGCGCCTTGGCGACATCCACCGGATCAGCTTTATCGCCCATATTGGCGCTGAGGCGCTCGATCTCTTCCTTGAACTCATTGATATCCTGAAAACTGCGGTAGACGGAAGCAAACCTCACATAGGCCACCTTGTCGAGCTGGCGCAATTCGGTCATGACCTCTTCCCCCAGCTCCATGGACTTTATCTCCCGCTCGCCCCGAGACCGCACGCGGAACTTAATGCGATTCAGAGCCGCATCGATTTCCTCGATACTGACCGGCCGTTTCTCAAGAGCCTTCATGAGGCCCGAGCGCAGCTTGTCCTCATCGAACGGCTGACGCGTGCCGTCCTGCTTTACCACCCGAGGCATCACCAGCTCGGCAGACTCAAAGGTGGTAAAACGCTCCTTACAGGACAGGCACTCACGACGGCGCCGCACCTGGTCGCCTTCGGCCACCAGCCGGGAGTCGATCACCTTGGTATCCGCCTCTCCGCAAAAGGGACAGTGCATGTCGTTTGCTCCGGAACCGATCAGGGGCCTCGGCTGAAGCCCCTCAACTCAAGCGGCTTCAGCCGGTGTATACAGGGAAACGCTCACACAGAGATTGAACCTGCTCGCGTACCCGGTTAATGGTGTCTTCGTTCTCGAGGTCATCCAGGATGTCGCACATCCAGCCGGCAAGCTCCCGACACTCACCTTCGCCAAAACCACGGGTGGTTACGGCCGGCGTACCGAGACGCAAGCCGGAGGTGACGAACGGCGAACGCGGGTCGTTGGGAACCGCGTTCTTGTTAACCGTAATATGGGCCTTGCCCAGTGCGGCATCGGCGTCTTTTCCGGTGATATCCTGCTTGATCAAGCTGACCAGGAAAAGATGATTTTCGGTACCGCCGGAAACCACATCGTAACCGCGGTCGATAAAGACGCTGGCCATAACCTGAGCGTTCTTGACCACCTGCTTCTGGTAATCACGGAACTCATCGCCCATGGCTTCCTTGAAGCATACGGCCTTGGCTGCGATCACATGCATCAGCGGCCCGCCCTGACCACCGGGGAAGACGGCGGAATTGAGCTTCTTCTGAATATCCTCGTCGGCGCAAGCCAAGATCAGACCGCCACGTGGACCGCGCAGGGTCTTGTGTGTGGTTGTTGCAACAACATGGGCATGAGGAACCGGATCCGGGTAGACGCCAGCGGCCACCAGACCGGCGACATGCGCCATATCCACGAACAGGTAAGCGCCCACCTTATCGGCGATGGCACGGAAGCGAGCGAAATCCAGGTGCTGGGAGTAGGCCGAGAAACCGGCGACAATCATCTTCGGCTTATGCTCTTCGGCCAAGCGCTCGACTTCGTCGTAGTCGATCAGGCCGGTCTCCGGGTTCAGGCCATACTGGACGGCCTTGTAGATCTTGCCTGAAAAATTGACGGACGCGCCGTGGGTCAAGTGACCACCATGGGCCAGACTCATCCCCAACACGGTATCGCCAGGCTTGACCAGCGCCATGTAGACTGCACTATTGGCCTGGGAGCCGGAGTGCGGCTGAACGTTTGCATAAGCAGCGCCGAACAGCTCTTTGGCACGGGCAACAGCCAGCTCTTCGACCACATCGACGTGCTCGCAACCACCGTAATAACGCTTACCGGGGTAGCCTTCGGCATACTTGTTGGTCAGTACGCTCCCCTGCGCTTCCATGACTCGCGGGCTGGTGTAGTTTTCCGAGGCGATCAGCTCGATATGAGCTTCCTGCCGTTCGTTTTCGGCCTGGATGGCGTTCCAGACATCATCATCGAAGCCGGCGATTTTCATTTCACGGTTGAACATGGATGCGCTGCCCCTGTAATCGCTATCGGTGAAAATTGCTATCAGTGGAAATTGAAGGGGCCGTATTCTAGCCCAAAAGCCCCGTCGAAATCATCTTTTAACCCGCATGATACGGGTTTTCCGCGCGGGTTGGCAGGTGGGGGTTCCAATTGCCAAAGCGAGCCCGTTTCGCTACCGTAAGAAACCTTCTGAGTCGGACATTTTTCGGGGCTTTCCACTACTGTTTTCGCTCCGTACGTCTCCATTCAACCGAGACATTCATTCGATACATTTATTCGATACAACTCTTCGAAAGGACACTGCCGGATCATGGCCCAATACGTCTATACGATGAATCGCGTGGGCAAGGTGGTACCACCCAAGCGCGAAATCCTCAAAGATATTTCCCTGAGTTTCTTCCCCGGCGCCAAGATCGGCGTCCTCGGCCTCAACGGCTCGGGTAAATCGACCCTGCTACGCATCATGGCCGGCGTCGACCAGGATTACATCGGCGAAGCCCGCCCTCAGCCCGGCATCAACGTCGGCTATCTACCCCAGGAGCCCGAACTTGACGAAAGCAAGACCGTCAAGGAGATCGTCGACGAGGCAGTCGCCAGCATCCACAATGCGTTAGCCGAACTGGACCAAGTGTATGCGGCCTACGCTGAACCTGATGCCGACTTCGACGCCCTGGCAAAAAAGCAGGGCGAGCTGGAAAGCCTGATTCAGGCCGCAGACGGCCACGACATCGAACGCAAGCTCGAAGTGGCTGCCGACGCCCTTCGCCTGCCGGCGTGGGACACCAAGGTCGATCAACTCTCGGGTGGTGAGCGCCGCCGGGTGGCGCTATGCCGATTGCTGATGTCCGGTCCGGACATGCTGCTACTGGACGAGCCCACCAACCACCTCGATGCGGAATCCGTGGCATGGCTTGAGCGCTTCCTGCATGACTACACCGGCACGGTGGTGGCGATCACCCACGACCGCTATTTCCTCGATAACGTGGCCGGCTGGATTCTCGAGCTCGACCGCGGTCATGGCATTCCCTTCGAAGGCAATTACAGCCAATGGTTGGAAGCCAAGGAGAAACGCCTGGAGACCGAGGCCAAGCAAGAAGCCGCCCGGCAGAAATCGATCAAGCACGAGCTGGAGTGGGTCCGTAGTAACAGCAAAGGCCGCCAGTCCAAAAGCAAGGCTCGCCTGGCCCGCTTCGAGGAAATGAACTCCCAGGACTTCCAGAAACGCAACGAGACCAACGAGCTCTATATTCCACCCGGCCCGCGCTTGGGCGACAAGGTGATCGAGGTCGACAACATCAGCAAGTCGTTCGGCGACCGCCTGCTGTACGAGAACGTTAGCTTCAGCGTGCCACCCGGCGCCATTGTCGGCATTATCGGCGGCAACGGTGCGGGCAAATCCACCCTGTTCCGCATGATCGCCGGCAAGGACGAACCGGATGTCGGCAGCATTACCGTCGGCGAGTCCGTCAAGCTCGCCTATGTTGACCAAATGCGCGACTTGGACGGCTCCAAGACCGTATGGGAAGAACTGAGTGACGGCCAGGACCTCATTCAGGTCGGCAACTATCAAACGCCCTCCAGGGCCTATGTCGGCCGCTTCAACTTTAAGGGCAGCGACCAGCAGAAACGGGTTGGCGATCTTTCCGGGGGCGAGCGTAACCGCCTGCACTTAGCCAAGCTTTTGAAGGAAGGCGGCAACGTCCTGTTGCTGGACGAACCCACCAACGATCTGGACGTGGAAACCCTGCGTGCTCTGGAAGACGCGCTGCTCAACTTCCCCGGCGCGGCGTTAGTGATCTCGCACGACCGCTGGTTCCTCGACCGTGTGGCTACTCATATCCTGGCCTTTGAGGATGACGGAGAGGTCGTGTTCTTCGAAGGTAACTTCTATGAATACGACGAAGATCACCGCAAGCGCAAAGGCGATTCCGCGATGGTGCCTCAGCGCATGAAGTATAAGAAACTGGCCTGACCGCCGGCGGGCGGCTGTTCGCATCCGACCGCCCGCGCCTTCCTTCTTCCCCAACCACCAGCCTGTCGAGCAACAATGGCAAAGACCAAGATCGCCTACGTATGCACCGAATGCGGTGCCGATTATTCGAAATGGCAAGGCCAATGCTCGGCCTGTAACGCCTGGAACACCATTAGCGAGGTGCGTGGCGTTAGCGCTCCGGGTAACGTCGGCCATAGGGGCGCCCGTTTCGAGGGCTTTGCCGGCAGCCTGACCGGCGTGCAGTCACTGGATTCAATCAATCTGGCCGAGCAACCCCGCGTCAGTTCCGGCATGAAAGAGCTGGACCGCGTGCTGGGCGGCGGGCTGGTGGAAGGCTCGGCCATCCTGATGGGCGGCCATCCGGGCGCCGGCAAGAGTACGCTCTTGCTGCAGACCGTATGCCACTTGGCTGCCCAGCTCCCGGCGCTCTACGTAACTGGCGAGGAGTCGCTACAGCAGGTCGCTTTACGCGCGAAGCGCCTGGGCGTTCCTACCAAAGACTTGAAAATGCTCTCGGAAACAAGTGTCGAGCGCATCCTCCAGATCGCCGAAGCGGAGAAGCCACGCATATTGGTGGTCGACAGTATCCAGGTGATGCACATCAGTGAGGTTGAATCCGCACCGGGCAGCGTTTCGCAGGTGCGAGAGAGTGCTGCCTACCTGACACGCTTTGCCAAGCAAACCGGCACCATCCTGTTCCTGGTTGGGCACGTCACCAAGGACGGCAGCCTGGCCGGCCCCAAGGTACTGGAACACATGATCGACTGCTCCATCCTGCTGGAAGGCTCCAGCGATAGCCGGTTCCGCACCCTACGCGGCATCAAGAACCGGTTTGGCGCCGTCAACGAGCTGGGCGTGTTCGCCATGCTCGAACAGGGCCTGAAAGAAGTGAAGAACCCGAGTGCCATCTTCCTCAACCGTGGCGACGAGGCGGCCCCGGGCAGCGTGGTGATGGTGGTCTGGGAAGGCACCCGGCCCATGCTGGTCGAAATTCAAGCCTTGGTGGATGTGGCCCAAGGTAGCTATCCCCGCCGAGTTGCCGTAGGCCTGGATCAGAACCGCTTAGCCATGCTGCTCGCTGTCTTGCATCGGCATGGGGGCATGCACTGCGCCGATCAGGACGTCTTCGTCAATGTGGTGGGTGGGGTTAAGGTCAGTGAAACCAGTGCCGATCTGGCATTGCTGGCCGCCGTCGTTTCTTCTTTCCGGGACAAAGCCTTGCCGCAGGACCTTGTCATTTTTGGGGAAGTGGGACTCTCAGGCGAGATCCGCCCGGTACCTAGCGGACAGGAGCGGATTTACGAGGCATCAAAGCATGGCTTTACCCGGGCCGTGGTGCCTAAGGCCAATGTCCCTAGAAAGCCGATTGCCAATATGAACATTATTCCGGTGACGAAACTGAGCGAAGCGCTGGATGCGCTACTGGATCTGGCCCATTAGCGATACTGTCAATTGACGTACAGAACTTCCCCTCGCCGGGGCGGTGGTTGAGCAGCGAAAAAAATGTTGGCTGGGTTGAGCTTGCGAAGCCCAACGCCCCGATCGCCAATCATTATATTGGGCTTCCTTCGTCAGCCCACCCTACGGTATTACCGGGCTTACGTTGATCGCATTCTCAAGCACCGTCGAGGTAGCGTAACTCCCGATCCAGCAAGGCCGGGTCGCCGAGATTCAACTCCACCAAACGTTTGAGGTGCGAGGCGCTTTCAATATCAATGTACCGGCACTTGAAGCCCAGGTGATCGTCTTCAACATGACGCAGTTCGACCGCCATCACGATGCCGGTGTCGCGGTCGTTGAGATGGATGGTAACTTCAAAAGGCTGATTTAAAGGATCTTCCCAGCCGGCGGGACGCTTGACCAAAACGCCCTTCATGGAGATATCCAGCACATGGGATGGCCATACGCTATCGCCCGAGTGCAACTCACACGGAGCATCGAAGAGAATTCTCTCAAACCGGCGACGATCTAACGACTTGCCTTCATTCACGCTGGCGCGACCTTTCGTTCTTAACTCATATCAAATGAAACATGAACTCGCACTGTAACAGAACTTACTATAGCGCTGTTCTGCCGCCGCTTCCAAGCATCACCCAGGGGCGCTCGCCCACGCTTGACGCTGGGCGCTTCAGCCGTGATAGGCCCCACTTAGCTCACATACCGCTTCGATGAAGGCTCCCGCGTGTGCCGGATCCACATCCGGCGTGATGCCGTGACCGAGATTGAAAATGTGACCACTACCCTCGCCAAACCGCGCCAGAATGTCAGCCACCTCCTGGCGGATCCGTTCGGGCGGCGCATACAGCATCGAAGGGTCCATATTGCCCTGTAGGGCAACCCGGTCGCCGACTCGAGCACGGGCATGACCGATATCCGTCGTCCAATCCAGGCCAAGGGCGTCGGCGCCGGTATCGGCCATCGATTCCAGCCATTGACCGCCGTTCTTGGTAAACAGAACCACCGGGACGTAGCGTCCATCCTGTTGACGAATCAACCCGTCAACAATCTTTTTCATGTAGGCCAGCGAAAACTCGGCATAGGCCCAGCTGGATAATGTGCCACCCCAAGTATCGAAAATCTGCACCGCCTGTGCTCCGGCGCGAATCTGGGCATTCAGGTAGTCGGTCACCGCTACAGCGAGCTTATCCAGAAGCGCATGCATGACCTGGGGCTCGCTGTACATCAGACGCTTGGCTTCGCGAAAGTCCTTGGAGGAGCTCCCTTCAACCATATAGGTCGCTAAAGTCCAGGGGCTACCGGAAAACCCAATCAGCGGAACCCGGCCCGCGAGGGCGCCGCGAATGGCCGACACGGCTGACATGACATAGCCCAGATCCGTTTCCGCCTTGAGGGCCGGCAATGCCTCGACATCAGCCGCTGAACGAACCGTGTTGCGGAACTTGGGCCCTTCGCCTGTTTCGAAGTAGAGCCCGAGCCCCATCGCATCGGGAATCGTGAGAATATCCGAGAACAGGATGGCCGCATCGAGAGGGTAACGCTCAAGCGGCTGCAAGGTGACCTCGCACGCCAGTTCGGTGTTCTTACACAGGCTCAGGAAATCGCCGGCCTTGGCTCGGGCGGCCCGGTACTCGGGGAGGTAACGCCCTGCCTGACGCATCATCCAGACAGGGGTCCGGTCCACGGGCTGGCGCTGCAGTGCCCGCAGCAACCGGTCATTCTTGAGTTCTGTCATACTGCTCTCGTTATCAGGAACATTTCAGGCTCTTCTCGGGCATCCGGGTACAATGAGATGTCGAGATAGTTAGATGTCGAGATAGTCCATGATGCCTTCCGCCGCCTGGCGACCTTCCCAGATGGCCGTCACGACCAAGTCGGATCCACGAACCATATCGCCTCCGGCAAAGATCTTTGCATTAGACGTCTGGAACGGAAAATCGGACTGCTCCGGAGCCGTCACACGGCCGGAATCGTCGATACCGACGCTCAGCTTGTTGAACCATTCCGCCGGACTGGGGCGGAAGCCGAAGGCAACCAGCACGGCATCTGCAGGGATGACCTCTTCACTGCCGGTCACGACTTCCGGACGGCGGCGGCCGTTCTCGTCAGGCTCGCCCAAACGGGTTTGGACAACCTTGACCCCTTCAACCTGGTCCTCACCAATAATTGCAATCGGCTGACGGTTAAACATGAACTTAACGCCCTCTTCCTTGGCGTTGGTCACCTCTTTACGAGAGCCTGGCATGTTCTCTTCGTCACGACGATAGGCACAAGTCACACTCGCCGCCTGCTGACGAACCGCGGTGCGGTTGCAGTCCATGGCCGTGTCGCCCCCACCGAGCACGACCACCCGCTTGCCCTTCATGTCGATAAACTCGCTATCGGTCGCACCGAAACCCAGCCGCCGGTCGACGTTGGAAACCAGGTACGGAAGGGCATCGTAAACGCCCGGCAGTTCTTCACCCGGGAAGCCACCCTTCATGTAGGTGTAGGTGCCCATGCCCATGAAGACAGCGTCGTAATCATCGATGATGTCTTCCAACAGCACGTCTTTGCCCACCTCGGTCGAGAGACGGAACTCGATACCCATGGATTCGAAAATCTCGCGGCGACGGGTCATGACGCTCTTTTCGAGCTTGAACTCAGGAATACCAAATGTCAGCAAACCGCCAATCTCGGGGTAGCGGTCGAAAACCACGGGTTTGACGCCGTTTCGCGCCAGTATATCGGCACAGCCGAGACCCGCCGGACCAGCGCCGATGATGGCCACTTTTTTGTCAGTCCACTGCACGTGCGACAGGTCTGGCCGCCAACCCAAGGCAAATGCGGTGTCGGTAATGTATTTTTCCACCGAACCGATAGTCACCGCGCCGTAACCATCGTTCAGGGTACAGGCGCCTTCGCACAAGCGATCTTGGGGACAAACACGGCCGCAGACTTCCGGCAGGGAGTTGGTCTGATGGCACAGCTCGGCGGCCTCCAGCAAATTCCCTTCGGATACCAATTGCAGCCAGTTCGGAATGTAGTTGTGAACGGGGCACTTCCATTCACAGTAAGGATTACCACAGTGCAGGCAGCGATGCGCCTGACTGGCGGCTTCGTCTTGCTTGAACGGGTGATAGATTTCCTGGAACTGTTTTTTCCGCTTGCTGGCAGGGACCTTTTTCGGGTCCACACGGCCAACCTCGATAAACTGGAAATCGTTATTCAGTCTCTCTTTCATCACGCGACTCTCAATTATTCAATTTCGATGCTGGAAGGTTCGTTTCAGCGCGCCCTTATTCCGGACGGGCGCGGGTGCTGGCCAACAACGTCCGCAGACTTGCCGCCTTCGGTTTGACCAGCCAGAAACGACCGATGTAATCATCGAAATTGTCGAGAATGTGCTCTGCCCATTCGCTTTGGGTCTCAGTCACATGCTCCCGGATAACACTGCGAAGGTGGTTACGGTACGGCTCCATATCTTCGCTAGCAATACGCTGGATTTCCACCAGCTCGTGGTTGTACTTGTCGACAAAGGTGTTCTTCTGGTCCAGAACATAGGCGAAGCCGCCGGTCATACCGGCGCCGAAATTATGCCCGGTATGGCCGAGAACAGTGACCAGACCGCCGGTCATGTACTCACAGCAGTGGTCACCGACACCTTCGACGACTGCATGGGCACCGGAGTTACGGACACCAAAGCGCTCACCGGCGGTGCCAGCGGCAAACAGCTGGCCACCGGTGGCACCATAGAGACAGGTGTTGCCGATGATCGACGTTTCCTGCGTCTTGAAATTACTTTCCCGAGGCGGACGAACCACCAGTTTACCGCCCGTCATCCCCTTACCAACGTAATCGTTGGCATCGCCCTCAAGGACCAGGTTCAGACCGCCGACGTTCCAGACGCCAAAGCTCTGTCCGGCTGTACCCGTCAACTCCAGGGTAATCGGCGAAGCCGCCATGCCTTGATTGCCGTGGTTATCGGCAATCTCGCCGGAAATCCGTGCGCCGATGGAGCGGTCGCAGTTGGTCACCCGATACTGCCAGGTGCCGCCGGACTTGTGGGTAATGGCCTCGCTGACATCGCTGACCATTTGCTCGGCGAGCTGGCCCTGGTCGAAGGGCTCGTTGCGCTCGACCTGGCACGTATGCGGCTTGTCCGCGGGAATCAGGTCGTTGCCCAGAATGGGGCTCAAGTCCAGATTCTTCTGGCGCGGCGTATCGCCCGGCAGCGCCTCCAGCAAGTCAGTCCGGCCCACCAGCTCTTCCAGGTTGGTCACGCCTAGCTTCGCCATCCACTCCCGGGTTTCTTCCGCCACAAAGCGGAAGAAGTTCATCGCCATTTCAACCGTACCCTTGAAGTGATCTTCCCGCAGACGCTCATTCTGCGTCGCCACACCGGTCGCACAGTTGTTGAGGTGACAGATGCGTAGGTACTTACAGCCCAAAGCAACCATCGGCGTCGTTCCGAAACCAAAACTTTCCGCGCCCAGGATCGCCGCCTTCACCACATCCAGGCCTGTCTTGAGGCCACCATCGGTTTGCAGCCGCACCTTGCCGCGCAGATCGTTGGAACGCAGCGCCTGCTGCGCTTCGCTCAGACCGAGTTCCCACGGCGAACCCGCGTAACGGATGGATGTCAGCGGACTGGCGGCCGTCCCGCCGTCGTAGCCGGAAATGGTGATCAGGTCGGCATAGGCCTTAGCCACACCGGCGGCAATCGTGCCCACACCCGGCTCGGATACCAGCTTTACCGAGACCAGCGCTTTCGGGTTAACCTGCTTGAGATCGAAAATCAGCTGCGCCAGATCTTCAATCGAGTAAATATCATGGTGCGGTGGCGGTGAAATCAAAGTCACACCGGGTACGGAATAGCGCAGACGCGCAATCAGCTCGTTGACCTTACCGCCTGGGAGCTGTCCGCCCTCACCCGGCTTGGCGCCTTGAGCCACCTTGATCTGCATGACATCGGCACTGCGCAGGTATTGCGCAGTCACACCAAAGCGTCCAGAGGCGACCTGCTTGATCTTGGAGCGACGATCCGTGCCGTAACGAGCGGGGTCTTCGCCACCCTCACCCGAGTTGGAGCGCCCACCCAAGGTGTTCATCGCCATCGCTAGCGCCTCATGCGCTTCCGGCGAAAGAGCCCCCAGGGACATAGCGGCGGAATCGAAGCGTGGGAAGATTTTCTCCACCGGCTCGACAGTATCGAGTTCAACTGCCTTGATGCCCGGCTTGAAACCCAGCAGGTCTCTGAGTGTCGCTACGGGGCGCTCATTCACCAGGCCGGCATACTCGCGGTAGATACCGTAATCGCCATCAATAACCGCACGCTGCAAGGTGTTGACCACATCGGGATTGAACGCGTGGTATTCCTGCCCGTGGACATACTTCAGCAAGCCGCCTTGATTGATCGGCTTGCGCGGCTTCCATGCGGTGCTGGCGAGCAACGCCTGATCTTGCTGGAAGTCGTAGAAGGTCGCGCCTTTAATACGGCTTGGCACCCCCGGGAAACATAGATCGACCACTTCTTCGGCCAGACCAATCGCCTCGAACAGCTGCGCGCCACGGTAAGAGGTAATGGTAGAGATACCCATCTTCGACAGTATCTTCAGCAGCCCCTTATTGATCCCTTTGCGGTAGTTATTCTTGGCCTCAATCGGGTCCATCATGACTTCACCGGTACGGATCAAGTCATTGAGAAGCTGATACGAGAGATACGGGTAAACCGCCGTCGCACCGAACCCGAACAGCACAGCGAATTGATGCGAGTCCCGCGCCCAGCCGGTTTCGACAATCAGATTGGAGTCGCACCGCAGGCCTTTGTTGACGAGGTGATGGTGCACCGCACCTGTAGCCATCAACGCGTTGACCGGCAATTCGCCTTCCTTGAGATCCTTGTCCGACAAGATCAGCAGAACTTTACCGTTGCGCACGGCCTGCTCGGCTTCGGCGCACACTGCTTCCACAGCCTGCTTCAGGCCCAGTTCCGGCCTATAGCTCATCCGAATGCGAGCCACTTCGAACCCGGGGCGGTCGTTACTTTCGATTTTCAGGAATTTCGCAGGCGACAGCACTGGCGTCGATAGGATGATCCTGTTGGCGTGATCCGGCGTCTCCTCGAAAACATTACGCTCGGCGCCAAGACAAGTCTCCAGCGACATGACGATCGATTCCCGCAACGGGTCGATGGCCGGATTGGTGACCTGGGCAAACTTCTGGCGGAAATAATCGGCAACGTGACGCACGCGACTGGAGAGCACGGCCATAGGGGTATCGTCCCCCATGGAACCCACCGCCTCCTGGCCATTTTCAGCCAGCGGACGCAGCACCTGATCACGCTCTTCGAACGACACATGGAACATCTTCTGATGGATTTTGAGGTCGTCGCTTTCCATCAGCTTGAACTCGGGCGTGTCCTGATTAAGGGTTGCCTCGACCCGCAGTGCGTTCTCGCGTAGCCAGCGCTTGTAGGGCTGACTGTTCTTGAGCCGGCTATCGACGTCATGGGTATGCAGCACTTCACCGGACTCGGTGTCGATGGCGAGGATCTGTCCCGGACCGACCCGTCCCTTGGCAACCACGTCTTCCGGCTTGTAGCTGTAGGTGCCGATTTCCGAAGCCAGGGTAATGAAGTCGTCCTTGGTGATCACCCACCGCGCGGGACGCAAGCCGTTGCGATCGAGCATACAGACGGCATGACGGCCGTCCGATAGCACGATACCTGCCGGACCGTCCCACGGCTCCATATGCATGGAATTGTATTCGTAGAACGCCCGCAGGTCGGAATCCATGGTGTCCACGTTCTGCCAGGCAGGCGGAATCATCATACGTACCGCGCGGAACAAATCGACGCCACCGGCCAGCAGGATTTCCAGCATGTTGTCCATGCTGGAAGAGTCGGACCCGGTCCGATTAACCAGCGGCTGCAACGTTTGAAGGTCTGGCAATTCGTCGGATTTGAACTTGGAGGCCCTGGCAATCGCCCAGTTGCGGTTACCCTCAACGGTATTGATTTCCCCGTTATGGGCCAAAAAGCGGAACGGTTGCGCCAAGGGCCAGCGCGGCATGGTATTGGTGGAAAAACGCTGGTGAAACACGCAAATCGCGGTGTGCAGATCCGGATCGCCGAGGTCCTTGTAGAACGTCGGCAGATCGGACGGCATCATCAGGCCTTTGTAGGCCAGGGTCTTGTGGGACAGGCTGCAAATATAAAACTCAGCGTCGTCCGCCATTTCGCGCTCGGTGTGGCGACGACTCAAAAACAGGCTGATCGCAAACTCCCGCTCGCCCTTACCTGCAGGCTCGACAAACACCTGTTCAATACGGGGCAGACAGTCCAGGGCCATGGGGCCCAAGCAATCGCTCTCTGTTGGCACTTCACGCCACCCAGCGACTTCGAGCCCTTGCTCGACCAGATGTTTTTCCAGCGTCTTGCGGCCACGCTCGGCCTTTTTCTCATCCTGATCAAGGAAGATCATGCCCACGCCGTAAAGTTCGCCGAGCTTTTTGCCGAAGCTCCGCTGGGCAGCCTTGCGCAGGAAGGCATCGGGTTTCTGCAGCAATAAGCCGCAGCCGTCACCGGTCTTGCCGTCCGCTGCAATACCACCACGATGGGTCATGCAGGTCAGCGACTCGATGGCAGTTTGCAGCAACTTGTGACTAGCCTCGCCCTTCATGTGGGCAATCAGGCCAAATCCACAGTTGTCCCTGAACTCACTGGGATGATACAAACCTGTCATCATAAGCGTTCTCTCACTTAAAAATTCTTTTTCAATCAATGGGATAACTGCAGAGCCCAGGCACATCTCCCACTGACACTGAAAATGGGGGCTGGCTATTTTACATGCGCACTAATACCTACTCAAATTATTGAGCACTTTTTAGCGCACTTACGGAATATGAAATCGATGAGATTGGTATAAAAAAGAATAAAAAACAGCGCCGTACGGCCCGAAGGCTCATGCCGTCACTGGCAACGCCCTACTTGCTTGCGCGCCGGGTACCGCGACCGCGGAACAACTGGTGCACTAGATCCTGAAGAGTGGCGCAAGTTCCTTAAAGTCCTGAAAAAGCACGGACCCACACATCGCGGCGGGCCAACGGCTGCGGAAGCTGACTGATTGCCCGGTCAGCCTCGTCACGACTGACAAACCCTCCGTAAATCACAACATACCACGGTTTGCCTTTGCGTGTAGAGCGGGTATAGATCAAGTTATCGATATCAGGGTACCGCGCCAGGAAGTCCAGCGCAGTGTCTTCTTCAAAGCCGGCAATGTACTGCACCGTAAAGCCTTGGCGTTGGCGCAGCTGCTCGACAGGCTGAAAGCGCGCGGGGTTACCGGCATCGAATCCCGGCGTTTGCACTGAGCTTGCTGGGGCCGACTCTTCAGCTTCAGCGGCTTGATCACCGACGGTCGGAGCTGTCTCCTGGGCGATTTCCGGATCCGCCGCGGCATCGTCAGCCGGCAACTCGGCACGATCACTGATACCGTTATCACCCTGCTGAGCACTTTCCTCCGTTTCCGGCGAAGACTCCGTGCCCACGGCATCAACCGTCTCGACTTGCTCAGAGCTGCCCTCTCCGCTGCTCTCGCGCTCCGCAGCATCAGTCGGCTCGATCATGGCCGGCTGCTGGTCAAAGCTTTCCGTTTCCGTTTCCGTTTCCGTTTCCGGCAAGGTGTCTGCAGGGGAGAATGCGGGCTGTTCCGCCGACTCGCCCGGCGCCTCGGCAACCGAGTTCTCAGCCTGCGAACGGTTGTCTTCGACCGGCTCTGGAACGTCGGCCCAGATCTCGGCATCAGGCCCCAACCTGACGGTTTTACGCTCCGGTTCCGGTACCGATGGCTCGGGCGGTTCGGCTTCGGACGCAATCATGGCGTCGTACTGCCAGGAGACGAGCAGCCAAGAACCCCCCAGAAGAATTACGGCCATGGCGGGCCATAGCCATTTTTTTCGTCCCGGTTCGCCTTTTTCCGAGGGCTTGGGCTGATGCCCCGCCATATCCAGCCAAACTGCGGGAGCCGTTCGTTTGAGACGGGAAAAGCTCCCATGACTCAATTCGTGCAACTGCTTGAGGCGGGCGTTATTGAGCAACACGGCCGGATCGACGCCGGACCTTTCAATCCGCGGTACCAGATAATCCTTCAGCTCGTCCCGGGTTAGAGGCCGCAGGTGAACCTGATGAACATGCGGCTGTGCGCTACCGCCCGCCTCGGCGATACCTAAAGATGCGACAAGGGTGTCGGCACCAGCCAGTAGTGGCACCGCGCACTGACTACAGTCCGCCTCGCGATGGGCCGCCAGCAGCGAGCGAACGACCGCAGCTGGCATGTGGTCGGCGTCATCCATCAATAAAACAAGACGCTTGCCTTTGCGGGTGGCGGCTTCGCTCCACTTGAAGAAGCCGAATATAGCATCCCGCGGTGAGCGGCCAGCGCCAAGACCACGATGAGCAATACGTAGCAGAGCATCTGCCAGATTTTGCTCACTGCTGATTTCGGCAACAGTGAGGCGATGAAACGTCAGCCTTTCGGATTCTGCTCGAACCAACTCGGCCAGCAATCGGGTTTTCCCCGAACCTCTCGCCCCGGTAACAAGCAATGCCATATCGCCGAAGGCCGCCAGATGCCTGATCGTTTCCAGCGCATATTGTCGCTGTGCGCCAGGGAAGAACGGCGAATCCATGGCCAGTGGGTCCTGGCCAAGACCGTAACGCTCCTGAAGTCGCTGGAACAGCCCACTCGGATCTCCAGTTAGCAGATCTTCAGCCATTGCACCCTTCCTTAGACATCCAATTCTTCTTAATGACAGAAATGCGCAAGGGTTTCATGCAGATTTTCGGTTCGGAACGAGCTGGTGACCACGGCCTCGCCAAGGGACTCCAATAGGACCAGCCGTAGCGCGCCGTCCACATTTTTCTTGTCGACGGCCATCAGTTCCATAAAATGGTCCGGCGTCATTCCAGACGGCGGTATCAGGGGGAGT
The DNA here is from genome assembly GCF_008122265.1 of Marinobacter fonticola. NCBI lineage: Bacteria > Pseudomonadati > Pseudomonadota > Gammaproteobacteria > Pseudomonadales > Marinobacteraceae > Marinobacter > Marinobacter fonticola. Next base: position 936,333 of record NZ_CP043042.1, on the reverse strand, counting down.
TTTGCGCGCTCGAGCAATTGCCGCGTGCGGGCCACATCATCGGCAGTTATATACCCGGACCGCATGGATAGATCCGCAGCCATGAGCATACCTGTCCCCACGGCTTCGCCATGCAGCCAGGAACCGTAACCCGTGTGGGTTTCAATCGCGTGGCCGAACGTGTGCCCCAGATTCAGGATTGCCCTTAGGCCACCTTCGCGCTCGTCAACAGCCACCACGTCGGCCTTGCATTCACAGGAACGATAGATGGCTTCGGCAAGTAGCTCGTCGTCCTTACCGTTGAGACGATCGATAGTGCGCTCCAGCCATTCGAGAAACTCGATATCCCGAATCAGCCCGTACTTGATCACTTCGGCCAAGCCAGCTGCCAGCTCATTTTCAGGCAAGGTGGATAGGGTATCGGTATCGATCATGACCGCCTGAGGCTGATGGAAAGCGCCGATCATATTTTTGCCACGCGGATGATTAATGCCCGTTTTTCCCCCGACCGAAGAATCCACCTGCGACAACAGCGTTGTCGGTATTTGAATAAAGTTCACGCCACGCTGGTAGCTAGCTGCCGCAAAACCCGTCATGTCGCCGATCACGCCGCCGCCTAAAGCGACGAGCGTAGTTTTCCGGGTATGCCTTTGCTCCAGCAGAGCATCGAACACGAGGTTTAGCGTTTCCCAGTTCTTGAATCGCTCGCCATCGGGGAGAATGACGTGATCGACCTGCTTGCCGGGGAAATTGCCAGCAACCCGATCCAGGTAAAGCGGCGCAAGGGTTTCGTTGGTGACGATCAATACTCGCTCACCCGGCACGAAGACCGAGAGGTCTTGGCGACCCAGTAAACCCTGGCCAATAATGATCGGATAGCTGCGATCGCCAAGATCCACATGCAGTTCACGACTGGATTCAGACATGATTCTGACCTTCCTTCCTGAGATGACGCTTCTTGCGATGAGGGCGAGGACTAAGGCGATTGATCAACTGACGCACCACCAGACGCGGGCTTTTACGGTCGGTCATCATCACGATATCAGCCAGGTGGCTGTATAGTGGGTCCCGGCGAGCAAATAGGTCACCAAGGATTGATTTGGGATCATCGTGCTGCAGCAACGGGCGATTACGATCTCTGCGGGTACGGTCGTACTGCTGCTCGACTGAGGTTTTCAGATAGACGACCAGCGCATTGCGGCGCAAGCTCTCATGATTGATCTCACGCATTACGGCACCACCGCCAGTGGCGATCACCGCGCCTTTCTCGCGAGAAAGCTCCTCCAGGATATTACTTTCCCGGGTACGAAATCCGTCTTCGCCCTCAACATCGAAAATCCACGGGATATCGGCACCGCAGCGTTCCTCGATGAGGCGGTCGGAATCGACAAAGTAATAACCCAGCTCTCGCGCCAGCAACCGGCCGATGGTGCTTTTACCTGCACCCATGGGGCCCACGAGAACAATACGCTCTGGCAATGGCATAGTTCAGCTCAATTCAATACAGGGCGCAGAGCATAGCATAGCCTCTATTTAACCGATAAGCGCCACGTGATCATTAAGCGAAGACACAAAAAAGCCGCCTCAATGAGGCGGCTTCGAGGACAAATGCACAGACTAGTTAATGAGCTCGCTGCGCATGATCGTCGGCGTAATGAAGATAAGTAATTCGCTACGCTCGTCGATGTTTTCGGTTCTCTTGAAAAGACGTCCAACGTAAGGGATATCACCAAGGAACGGCGTCTTGGTAATGTTGGTCGATACCTCTGACTGGAAAATACCCCCCAGAACAACCGTTTCTCCGTCACCGACCAGCACCTGGGTTGTCACCTCGTTAGTGTTAATAGAAGGTATGCCCGCGGTTACTTCGCCCCTGGAGTCCTGATTGACCACGAGATCCATAATGATCTTGTTGTCAGGGGTTATTTGCGGAGTTACCTCGAGAGACAACACAGCCTCTTTAAAGGATACAGACGTTGCACCGCTTGATGACGCTTCCTGGTATGGAATCTCTTCACCGGATTTAATCGACGCTGTTTGGCGATCAGCAGTAACGACACGCGGCTGGGAGACGACTTCGGCTTTGCCATCGGTTTCAAGCGCTGACAATTCCAGGTCAACCAAGAAGTCATCGCTCGCCCAACCAAAGGCAAAAGACGAAGCGCCATTCGCGGTTACGCCCAGGTCTACGGCCAAAGCGCCGGGGAAAGTAATGTCTCCGGATCCGCCGCCGGCCGCATCGCGAGCTTCGCCAACAGCACTCTGGGAGCCGCCGACGGAAAACACGTTATTGCCGCTCACATCGTACCCGGCACCGCCCCAACGAATACCCAGGCTTTCGGCCACGTTGGTCTGAGCGCGTACGATACGCGCTTCGATGGAGACCTGGCGCACAGGAATGTCCCAGGTATTAACCAGGCGTCGAATTTCCTCAAGCTTCTCAGCCGTCTCCCTCACGCTAATAGTGTTAGTACGCGCATCGGATGAAATGAAGCCCCGGTCGGAAATCAACTCCGCATCGGCCTGAACCAGAGCGACAATATCCCCTGCCTTGGCGTAATTCACCTGAATAATATCCAGGCGTACAGGCGCCAACTCCGCAATCTGTTTGGATGTTTCCAGCTCCAGACGCTCACGCGCGGCAATCTCGTCCGCCGGAGCAACCAGCAGTACGTTACCGATCTGACGCTTGTCGAGCCCTTTAGTCTTCAGAATGAGGTCCAGTGCCTGATCCCACGGCACGTTCTGCAGACGCAGCGTGATGCTGCCGCTGACGGTATCGCTGGCTACGAGGTTCAGCCCGGTGAAGTCAGCGATCAGCTGAAGAACTGAACGGACTTCAATATCCTGGAAGTTCAGAGAGAGCTTTTCACCGCTATACGGGAATTTCTCGTCACGACGGCTTTCGGCTTCTTCTTCCGTCAGCGGCTCCACACTGACCGTAAACTGGTTGTCCGCCTGATAGGCCAGGTAGTCATAGTTGCCTTGAGGGCGAATCTCCACAACCGCATCGTCACCCTGCATAAACGTATCGACTCGGGTTACGGGCGTTGCGAAATCCGTCACATCCAGACGACGACGCAGCTGCTCAGGCACTTGGGCTTCATCCATCACCAGCCGAATCCGACCGCCTGTTTCCGACAGATCGACGGGGATAGTGGGATCGCTCATCGTGACGATAATCCGGCCTTCGCCGTTCGAACCCCGACGGAAGTCCACATTGGTGATCGCGTCACGCCCGGAGGCGACAGGCGCTGACGATGTTGACGCCGATGCCGGGGCAGACGCTGACCCACCGGCATCGCCACCGATCCTGAGGGTCACGGTGTTACCCGATACGTTCGTGGTATAGGGCACCAATTCCACGAGATTGAATATCAGGCGAGTCCGATCGTCGGTTTCGACCACGGTCATGCTTTGGGCGTTACCGCCCCCCAGAGAAACACTTCGGCTCTCAAGGGCGCTTTGCGTGTTACGCAGGTCTACAGCGATACGTGCCGGGCGCTCTATGGTGTAGCCCGTGGGCTGAGGCGGCGTGCCGTCAAAGGTCAAGGTTACCTCGGTACCATCGCCAGGAAGCGACGTAAAATCGACATCATTCAGGCTGACAGCATGGGCCAGTCCCGAAAACATGCCGAGTGCGGCCATGCCGAACATTACTGCGAATTTTCTGAACATCGTTAGCCTCGACCCCAAACTTATTTGTACAAACAGTCTTCTTTGATTCTTCATAACGCCGCTCCTCAGCCCTCATTCAAAGACAGGGATCGGGGGCGCTCCACCCAACCACCGCGGCCATTGGGCACGATTTCAATGAGCTCAATACGGGTCTCGTTGACACCGACAACCCGCCCATAATTCTGTCCCATGTAATTTCCCTTGCGCACGCGATGAATCCCGCCGCCGGTGTCCTTGACCAGGGCATAGAGACCACTACTGTTGCCATCGGCACGGCGCAAGGTCCCTACCATGTTGAGCTCCGTTAACTGGAAGTTCTCCAGCACTTCCTTAGGCCGATCCAGATCCGGCTCGATATCGGTTTGCGGGGGCTCGTCAACCATCGTGAGCTGGACTTCGACCGGCACCTCGAACGGTGAACGGCGATCCGAGGCCGAGTAGGTAAATGCCTCGTAGGCCTTGAACTCCGGCAGCGGTTCGACGAAACCGCGCGGCTTGGAACGGGTTTCTGCCATGAACTGATCCAAGTCGGAATAGCCACTACCCTGGGAACAGCCCGCCAGCAACGATGCGAGACAAATGCCGGCCCAGGCCTTACTTGCATGCTTTTTCATCATGCTCACTCCCCAGCCCGGTAGCGGTAGGTACGGGCCAGAACCTGCATATCCAGCTTTTCCGCTTCACCGCCTGTTGGCTTAATCGTAAAATCGTGCAGCGTCACAATACGCGGCAACCCCGCAATACTACTCACGAAGGACGCCAACTCGTGGTAGGTCCCCCGAACACGGATGTTGATCGGCAACTCAATGTAGAAGTCGCGGGTCTGCTCGGGCTGAAGCGTAATTTCCTGCAGCTCCAGACCGCTGCCCAGCGCGGTATTGGTAATATCTTCGAGTAGGCCAGGCACCTCAGTGTCACTCGGCAACTGTTTGACCAGCGCACCGAAGGTTTCTTCCATCTCCGCCATCTGGTTCTTGAAGGTCTGTAGATTGGCGACCTTATAGGCTTTCTGCTCGTACTGTTCCTTCAGCTCGACTTCACGCTTTTCCACTCGCTCAAGCTGCGCGTACTGATCCTTGACGAAGAACCAGTAACCACCTCCGAGAATGAGGCCAAATACGATCAGGGCGACGATGATCTTGATCGGCATCGGCCAAATGCCGGCATTATTGACGTCGAGATCGTTGATATTGAATTCATTGAGGCTTTTCATTGAGTCCGCGAGGCTCATTTCTTCTCCTCCACTTCGGGCTCAGGCGTCTTCTGGTTGACCGAGAGATTGAACTGGCTGTATCCGGCACGGCGTTCATCCGCCGACGACACGTTCGTCAGGTTGGGATTGGCAAACCATTCCGACTCATCGAACTGCCGCATCAGACTTGAAATCCGGCTATTTGACTCAGCCATACCCACAATGGATACGGTGTTACCGGCTTTCTTCAAATCCATATAGAACAGCCCGTCAGGCAAGGTCCTAACCAGCTCGTCGAAGACGCGCACGATAACCGGCCGCTTGCCCTGAAGATCCTGAATAACCTGCATCCGGGAAATCAACTCGTCGCGCTTGCGGCGCAGATCTTCGATCTCCTTGATCTGCGAGTCCAACTCCTTCGTGGCACTTTCGATATAGGCGTTGCGGGATTCCTGATAATCGATACGATTATCCAGGTTGGTATTCCACAAAAAGCCGAGGCCGGCGGCAACGATAACGGCACCCAGCAACATCGCGACGAACTGCTGCTGTTTCTCCGCCCGCAGCTCTTCGCGCCAGGGTCTGAGGTTAATCTTCGCCATCAGTCAAAACTCCTCATCGCCAGACCACAGGCAATCATCAACGACGGCGCATCATTGCTCAGTGCAGACGCGTTGACGCGGGAGCCTACCGCCATATCCGCGAACGGGTTGGCAACTAAAGTCGCGGTCCCGGTCTTTTCCTCCACCATCTCGGTCAAACCCTGGATAGAGGCCGTTCCGCCGGCAAGCACCACGTAATCGACGGCGTTGTACTGGCTGGCTCCGAAAAAGAACTGCAACGCGCGCGCAACCTGCTGCACAACCGCTTCCCGGAAGGGCGACAACACCTCGGAGTCATAGTCGTCCGGCAAACCGCCTTGTTTCTTGGCAAGACCAGCCTCTTCGAGAGAAAGGCCATAACGACGCTGAATTTCCTCGGTCAACTGCTTGCCGCCAAAGATCTGCTCGCGGGTGTATACCGTTTTGCCTTCGGCGAGAACACTCAGCGTTGTCATGGTCGCGCCGACATCAACGATAGCGACAACCAGCTCTTCGCCCTGGGCATCCAACTGGGGCTCGATAAGGTCGTAAGCCCGCTCGAGGGCATAGGCCTCGACATCGACGACCTTGGCAGAAAGACCTGCAATGGAGAGCGCATCCTCCCGAATATCGACGTTTTCCTTACGGCAAGCTGCCAAAAGAACGTCGACCTGATCGGGATTGGTTTCAGAAGGCCCTTGAACTTCGAAATCAATAGCCACTTCATCGAGAGGATAAGGAATGTACTGATCGGCCTCGAGCGCGATCTGATCTTCCATTTCAAACTCGTTGATACCACCATTCATCTGGATCAGCTTGGTAATAACAGCCGAACCGGAGACAGCAACGGCCGCCTGTTTCACGCCGGTGCGGGCTTTACTTGCGACCTTTTTCAGCGCATCGCCAACCGCCTCAACATCTGTGATATTTTTTTCGACTACAGCATTGGCGGGCAGCGGTTCGACCGCATAACTTTCCACCTTATATCGCTCGCCACTCAGCCTGGAGAGTTCCAGGAGCTTGACCGAGCTTGAACTGATGTCGATGCCCAGAACGGTACTGGACTTTTTACCGAACAATCCGAACACGCGCTCACCCTATACCTGGTTAAATGCACCCGGTTACGTATTTTTTATTTAAGAGAATTTGTTCTGCTTTGCGTCTACAATGCCCATTCTTTCATTGGAAGGAAGGCACTGAAGCATCGGAAGATGCGTTAAACTCTTAAAGCAATTTCTTAAATAATAGACCTATACCTAACAGTTGTCAGAAAAATGTCCCGAATGATCCGCTTTACTCGCATAACGGCCTGGTTCTTCCTAATAGGAATTTCACTTGGCGCCATTGTGCTCTCAAGTTTTTATCTCTATTTGCGGCCCGGTTTGCCCGGCGTCGAACAACTCGTCGACATCCGGCTCCAGACGCCGCTTCGGGTCTATTCCAGCGACAACAGATTAATAGCAGAATTCGGTGAAAAGAGAAGGGCTCCGATCACAATCGAACAGATCCCAACACTTCAGTTACATGCGTTCCTGGCCGCTGAAGACGCACGTTTTTACGAGCATAGCGGGGTCGACATCAAAGGCCTGGCGCGGGCTGCAGTCGAACTGATATCTACCGGTTCGATCCGTTCCGGGGGCAGTACCATCACCATGCAGGTTGCAAAAAATTACTTTTTGACACGTGATCGTACGTTTATCCGCAAGTTCAATGAGATACTGCTAGCCTTTCAGATCGAGCGCGAACTTCCTAAAGACCAGATACTGGAACTGTATCTAAACAAGATATATCTGGGGAATCGCGCCTACGGCATTGAAGCCGCCGCCCACGTCTATTACGGCAAGTCGGTCAAACAGCTGGAGCTCGCTCAGATGGCCATGCTGGCCGGCCTACCCAAGGCCCCTTCTGCTTATAACCCCTTGGCCGACCCCGAGCGCGCCCTGGCCCGTCGTAACTGGATCCTCCAGCGCATGAATGAGCTAGGCTTCGCCTCCAATAGCGCCTACGAACTGGCCTCCGGTGCCCCGATCACCGCCCGCTTCCACGGTGCGGAAACCGAATTAAATGCGGACTACATTGCCGAAATGGCGCGGGGCGAAATGGTGCAACGGTTCGGCGATGAGGCCTATACCGATGGTTACGCGGTCCACCTGACCGTTAACAGCGAGAACCAGCAAGCCGCCAACCATGCAATAAAGAACGGACTACAAGCCTACGATCAACGCCATGGATTCCGTGGCGCCGTTGGCGAACTCGACGAAAGCACCCTCGAATCCGGCGACCTCGCCGAGGCGCTCAGCAATTTTCCAACCTATGCAGCCCTACGCCCCGTCGTCGTGACCTCTCTCACGGACGACGCTGCAGAGGTCTACACCCAGGAATTTGGCGCTGCCACCATGCCCTTCGAAACCATGGCCTGGGCCAGAACCTATGAAAACCAGGATCGGCGCGGTCCAGCGCTTGAAAAACCCGCCGATGTGCTCGCCGTTGGCGATGTGGTGTATGCGGAAGCGATCAATGAGCAAGAAGTGACTGAGCAAGCCGCGGAAGCCGAACCGAAAGCAGTTCGTGTCGCTCTTTCACAGCTCCCGGAAGTTCAAGGCTCCTTGATTTCACTGGACGCACAGAGCGGTGGCATTCTCGCGCTCTCGGGGGGCTACAGCTTCCAGCAATCCAAGTACAACCGGGCCACCCAGGCACGCCGCCAGCCTGGCTCAAACTTCAAGCCGTTCCTTTATCTTTCGGCCCTGGAAAAAGGCAAGACGGCCGCAACGCTGATTAACGATGCCCCTATCGTGTTCGATGATGCGAGCCTGGAGACGATTTGGCGGCCAGAAAATTCCAGCGGCGAGTTCTACGGACCCACCCGCTTGAGGGAGGCGCTCTATCGCTCCCGCAACCTGGTCTCTATCCGCCTCCTCCGCTCGGTCGGCATCGACTACGCCATCGACTACTTGAACCAGCTGAAGATCAACACGACCCAGATGCAGAAAGATCTTTCGCTGGCCCTGGGCAGCGGACTGCTGACGCCGATGGAGGTTGCCCGAGGCTTTGCGGTCATCGCCAATGGCGGCTATGACGTCAAGCCGTATCTGATCGAGCGTATCGAAGATAGCCGCGGCAATATCGTGTATGCAGCGCCGAGTATCATCCAGTGCGATGACAATTGTGCCGAAATCGCCCAACAGACCCCAACACCGGAGGTTGGCTTTCCAGCCATCCAGATCGCGCCCCGGCTGGCCGATGAGCGATCAGTCTATATCCTGCATTCAATGTTGCGCGACGTTATCAAGCGCGGCACCGGACGTCGGGCTCTTGCCCTTAATCGTGACGACATCGCTGGCAAGACAGGCACGACAAACGAACAGCGGGACGCTTGGTTCTCCGGTTTCAACCACTCGGTTGCCACCACGGCCTGGGTCGGGTTTGACCAGCCGCGCCCCATGGGTCGCGGCGAATATGGCGCTGTTGCCGCGCTGCCGATATGGCTCGACTACATGGAGGTCGCCCTGGCGGATAAGCCGCCCGCCCACATGCCACGCCCCAACGGCATCGTGACGGTCAAGATCGATCCGGAAACGGGCGAGCGCGCCGCGCCCGGCAATACCAATGCTGTATTCGAACTGTTTCGGGAAGAAAACGTGCCAGCCCAGCAGTCATCGGATGCCATCCAAACCGGCGAAGATGGCGATACCATGCTTCCTCAGGAGCTCTTCTAGGCTTAACCGGCATGCCACCGCACCATCACGCTGACAGGCGGCAACGTTGGTGAAGAGATAGTTGGTGAAGGGATATGACAGCAGAAACAAAGAACCCGCCGATTGGCGGGTTCTTTGTCGATTGGCAGGCCTTACTTGATGTCGTCGAGCGACTTCAGCGGATAATGCGCCGGGTAGGCATGGCGAGCCACCCCAGAATCGACAGCAGCCTTGGCCACCGCCGCCGGAACGAACTCGAGCAGACGCACATCCATCGGCTTGGGAATAATGTAGTTCTTGCCGAACTCAAAACTTTCCACGCCGTAGGCTTCGCAGATCTCCTTGGGCACCGGCTCTTTGGCCAGGGCACGGATCGCGAGAACCGCAGCCACTTTCATCTCTTCGTTGATAGCGGTGGCACGGACATCCAGTGCTCCACGGAAGATGAACGGGAAGCCCAGCACGTTATTGACCTGGTTCGGATAATCCGAGCGCCCCGTTGCCATGATCAGGTCATCGCGAGCCGCCAAAGCGACTTCGGGGCTAATTTCAGGATCCGGGTTCGAACAGGCAAAAACGATTGGATTCGCCGCCATTTTCTTGAGCTGATCGGCGGTCAGCAGATCAGGACCGGATAGCCCCAGGAATACATCGGCGCCATCGATCGCATCGTCGAGAGTACGCTTGTCCGTCTCGTTGGCGAACATGGCCTTATACTGGTTCAAATCGTCGCGACCGGCGTGAATAACGCCTTTGCGGTCGAGCATGTAGATGTTTTCAGACTTGATGCCACAGCTGATCAACAGCTTCATGCAGGCAATCGCCGCTGCACCGGCACCGAGGCATACCACCTTGGCTTCTTCCGGCGTTTTACCCTGAAGCTCCAACGCATTCAGCATACCGGCGGCCGTTACGATCGCCGTGCCATGCTGGTCGTCATGGAAAATAGGAATGTTGCACTGTTCTTTCAGGGCGCGCTCAATCTCAAAGCATTCCGGCGCCTTGATGTCCTCCAGGTTGATACCACCAAACGTGTCCGCGATGCGCGCCACAGTCTCGATGAATGCCTGGGGACTCTCGGAATTGACCTCGATATCGAAAACATCGATACCGGCGAAACGCTTGAACAGAACGCCTTTACCTTCCATTACCGGCTTACTGGCCAGCGGGCCCAGATTACCCAGACCGAGAATAGCGGTACCATCGGAAATGACAGCCACCAGGTTCCCTTTGGCGGTGTACTTGTATGCATTCTCGGGGTCTTTTGCGATCTCGCGAACCGGCTCCGCTACACCTGGGCTGTAAGCCAGGGAAAGATCGCGGGAGGTCTGGGTCGGCTTGGTGATTTCAACGCTCAGCTTACCGGGGCGCGGGTTGGCGTGATAATCGAGGGCCGCTGCTTTCAGATCTTGAGACATTGCCACTGTTCCGTTTGTCACGTTAATAGGGTGGAGATTCGTTGTACTGGCCGGAGACCTCCCATCCTGTTTTTCGGATGATTTGAGAGGACGTCCATGCGTCGCTGCACAGCCTCCGACACTGCTCTCACTTTATTGTCCCGCCAAGGCTGACGGGAGCGCGACATTATGGCGTGACTACCCAACCCAAACAAGGGCCGCTGCGCAAATACTAACCAGCTTTACCGCCAAATTCCGACTGTTTGCCAGAAACAGAAAAGGCGCCTCGTAAGGCGCCTTTTCTGCTAATCCTGCCAGCAACATCTTGCCGCTCTCGCCAGCACTGTCTGCCAGCCGAATACAGTCTATCAGCTGCCTTTCTTGATACGGCCGCCGAAACGCTTCTGGAACCGGTCGATACGTCCCGCGGTGTCCATCACCTTCTGCTTGCCGGTGTAGAACGGGTGACACTGCGAGCACACGTCGAGCTGCATGTCGCGACCGAGGGTCGAACGGGTCTGGATGACGTTACCGCAGCTGCAGGTTGCAGTAATGTCTTCGTACTTGGGGTGGATACCTTCTCTCATGAGGGAAACCTCTCTGGCCATGCCGCCACCTGATCTGCTGCCAGGCACCGCATATTGAAAAAATCCGGCGAGCAAAAAACGAACAATACCGCCGAAATCAGGGCGGCAATCATATCAGAAACCGGCTTGATCGCAATAGATGAGGGGATCGTGATCTTCCCCTATACTGCGCCTTTCTTCTCGTAGCGGAGCCTTTGTGATTCAGACGGCACGTATTGCGCTGTCCCGCCCTTTGCGCAGACTATTCGACTACCAGATCCCGCCAGGTGTGGAACTGGAACCCGGGCAACGGGTACGTGTGCCCTTTGGCCGCCAGTCACTGGTAGGCCTGGTTGTCGAGACCGGCGTCGAGCCTCCTGCCAACATCACATTGCGCCAGATCACCGAAGCCCTCGAACCCTGGCCGGCTCTGCCCCCGGAAACCCGTCAACTGATGCAGTGGGCCGCTGCCTATTATCAGCACCCGTTGGGTGAGTGTCTTTTTATGAGCCTGCCGCCGGCGCTGCGCCGGGGCCGGCCCGCTGAAGCCACGGAAGAGCCTGCCTGGCAGGCGCGTCGGGCGTCAACGGATGACGACCTTCCGGCCCAGGCCCACCGCCAAAAGGCATTGCTTAGCTGGCTCAGAGCACAACCGGAACCTACGAGTCAAAGCACTATTCAGGCCGCAGGTTACTCACTCGATCAGATTCGCAATTTGGAACGGCGGCAGCTCATCGAAAAAACGGCACAAAAAGCCCAAGCCGCAGCGCCAGTGGAGAAACTACCACCGCTGACTCCAGCCCAGAATATAGCCTTCAGCGAACTTCCCTCGCCCGCAAAAGGCTTTAGTGCAGCCCTTCTCTACGGCATCACCGGTAGCGGTAAGACCGAAATCTACCTCCACTATCTTGAGCGCTACCTGGAACCTGACCAACAAGCGTTGGTTTTGGTACCGGAAATCAACCTTACACCCCAGACTGTGAGCCGGTTCACCCGTTACTTTGGTGACCGCATTCGCGTCTGGCACTCGGCCCTCAACGATAGCGAACGCCTACAGACCTGGCTCCGGATCCGTCGTGGCGATCCCGTCATCGTTATCGGCACACGCTCCGCAGTCACTCTGCCGTTCACTGCGCTGGGAGCGATCGTCGTCGACGAGGAGCACGATACGTCGTTCAAGCAAGGCGAAGGATTTCGCTATTCCGGACGCGACCTTGCCGTCTACCGCGCCCACCTCAACCAATGCCCGGTGCTGCTCGGCTCTGCCACACCGTCGATCGAGTCGTACCAAAACACAACCTCCGGTAAGTACACGCTGGTTCGACTGGAAGAGCGCGTGGGCGACGCTCGCCCTCCGGCGCTTCGACTGCAGGATATCCGCAGCCGCCCACTCGAAGGCGGTCTATCGAATCGCACAATTCAGGCCATTCGCGAACGCATAAACCGTAAGGAGCAGGTGCTGGTTTTTGTCAATCGCCGGGGCTTCGCGCCGGTAATGATGTGTTTCGACTGCGGCCATATCAGCGAATGCCCGCGCTGCGACTCACGCCTGACCTACCACCGGCGCGACCGGGCCCTACGCTGCCATCACTGCGACTATCAGACCGCAGCGCCGGTCACCTGTCCGGAGTGTGCAAGCGAGGCCTACAGCCCGGTCGGCCAGGGCACCGAAAGGACCGAAGACGTTCTCCAGGCCACGTTCCCCGAAACGCCCGTTATACGAGTCGACAGGGATAGCACCCGAACACGCGGCAGCATCGATCGCATCCTGAACACGGTCAATAGCGGCGCGCCCTGCATCCTCGTCGGTACCCAAATGCTAGCCAAAGGTCACGACTTCCCCAACGTATCCCTGGTGGTCGTCGTCAACGCTGATGGCGGGTTGTTCAGCGTCGATTTCCGAGCGCCGGAACAGCTGATCCAGACCCTACTTCAGGTTAGCGGCAGGGCTGGCCGCGGGCGCATTCCTGGCGCCGTACTCATCCAGACCTGCCACAGCGACCATCCCCTTTTAAACCAGCTCTGCACCGGCGACTACCTGGCTATGGCCGAACACATTCTGAGCGAACGGCGCGCCGTCCAACTCCCCCCTTTTCGTGCGATGGCTTTATTACGAGCCGAAGCCGCTACTATGGAGGAAAGTCTCGCCTTTCTCGATGAAGCGAAAAGCCGCCTGCAAGGCCAAGATCTTGAAATCTGGGGCCCGCTACCGGCGGTCATCGCCCGACGCGCCGACCGCCACCGCGCTCAACTCGTCCTGGTCAGCGATCAAAAAGGCCCTCTGCAGCGCCATTTGTCTGCGCTTTGCCTACACCTCGACGACCGCAAAAAGCCCGCCTCCCTGAAATGGCAGATCGACGTAGATCCGCTGGAAACGGGATGAGAACGGTTACAAACTTTTGCATAAATCATACCGTTCAAGATTAGCGTTTTTTCACGTTATGCTATGATCTGAGCACTATAAACCGCAAAGTCAAAGGCACTATCGGGGCGCCTGGCATTTAGAAAAGCTCAACACCTGCATATACGCAAATCACAGCGATGGCTTGGCTTCAGCCACCGTTACAGCAGCTGTGCGTACACGAAGGAAGAAATAGCTGCAGCAATTTTAGAAATTTAAGTCAGAGAAATTGAGGAAGCCCGGCAAAACTGTCTGGCTTCTTTGATTAAAAGCCCATTTTTCCGCGATAATACGCCGTCCCCGATAGCGGGGGCCGCGGCCCCTATCCATGCTCCGATCCGACTGAGTCATCTGCCAGTATGAAAGACACGGTAATCCAGCTACTTGAAGCCGCTATTGCGGCGCTCCAGGCTGATGGCGTTCTGCCGTCTGACCAGACCTTCACGCCCAATGTGGACAATACACGCGACAAGGCCCACGGCGACTTTGCAACGAACATCGCCTTAGCCACCGCGAAAGTAGCCGGAAAACCACCGCGACAGCTGGCCGAGACGATCATCGACAAGCTGCCAAAAAATGAAAGCGTCGCCAAGGTGGAGATCGCCGGGCCCGGATTCATCAACTTTTTCATGAGCGACGCCAGCAGCTTCGATATCGTCCGCACCATTATCGAAGCCGGAGAAACCTTCGGCCGCAACGATTCGGGCAAGGACGAGTCCGTCCAGATCGAATTCGTTTCCGCCAATCCCACCGGCCCTCTCCACGTCGGTCACGGCCGGGGGGCTGCAATCGGTGACTGCCTGGCCCGGTTACTGGAAGCCAACGGCTACCGCGTGACCCGCGAGTTCTACTACAACGATGCCGGCGCCCAGATCGACAACTTGGCTTTGTCGGTTCAGGCCCGTACCAAAGGCATGACGCCGGAAGATGCCGGCTGGCCGAAGGATGGCTACCGCGGCGACTATATTACCGATGTCGCCAAGGCTTATCTGGCCAAAGAAACCGTGTCCGCCGACGACCGGGAAGTGACCGCCAAAGGCGATGCCGATGATTTAGATGCCATCAAGGCGTTCGCCGTGGCGTACCTGCGGCGCGAACAGGATCTCGACCTGAAAGCCTTCGGCGTCGAATTCGACGTCTATTTCCTCGAATCCTCGCTGTACAACGACGGCAAAGTAGCCGAGGCGGTCGAGAAGCTGAGCGAGAATGGCTATACCTACGAAAAGGATGACGCTTTGTGGTTGCGTACGACGGAATTCGGCGACGACAAAGACCGGGTGATGCGTAAATCCGACGGTGGCTACACCTATTTCCTGCCGGATGTGGCCTACCACCTGGACAAATGGCAGCGTGGCTTTACCACCGTCATTAACGAACAAGGTGCCGACCACCATTCTACGGTCACCCGCGTCCGGGCCGGACTCCAGGCGTTGAGTGCAGGCATCCCCGAGGGCTGGCCGGATTACGTTCTGCATCAGATGGTGCTGGTGACACGTTCTGGCGTCGAGGTAAAACTGTCCAAGCGCGCCGGCAGCTACGTCACCCTGCGCGATCTGATCGACGAAGTGGGCCGTGACGCCACTCGTTTCTTCCTGGCTGCGCGCCGGGTCGATTCGCAACTGACCTTCGACATTGACCTGGCTCGCTCCCAATCCAATGAAAACCCCGTCTACTATGTGCAATACGCCCATGCCCGAATTAGCAGCATGTTGCGCAAACTGGACGGACTGGGCGTTAAGGTCGAGACCAAACGTTTTGCCCACAAGCTGGACGGCCTGGAGCTTGAAGAGGAGCGGGACCTGGCGAATCGCCTGGCCCAGTACCCAGAGCTGATCGCCAGCGCTGCCGTCCAGCGCGAACCGCACCACCTGACGCATTACCTGCGGGATTTGGCCGGCCAGTTCCACACCTATTACAACGCTCACAAGGTGTTGGTGGATGAGCCTGAGCTTCGGGATGCCCGCGTCGCCCTGTGCCTCGCGGTAAAGCAGGTCTTGGTCAACGGTCTGGATTTGATTGGCGTCAGCGCGCCGGAAGAGATGTAAAGCAACACACGAGCAGTTAACGCGCGAGGCCCCACTCGATGTCACGTGATTACGCCAAAAAGCCTAACAGTCGTCGGCAGGCCGCCACGTCCAGAACCAACGCAAAAGCCAAGCCCCGCGCGGCAGCCCGTCCCAAGACAGCGCCTAAGCGCCAGTCGGGAGGGCTGTCTTTACGCTGGATTCTTTCACTGGCGCTGGTCGGCGGGTTTATCGGGTTTATCGCTTATCTGAACTCCATGCCGACGTCCGAAAACCGGCAAACAGCGACGACCAAGCCGGCGCCCTCCAAACCGCTCAAACCCGCGCCAGCGGAAAAACCAAAAGAACAGCAACAATCTTTTCAGTTCTACGACATGCTCCCTGAATCGGAAGTGGTGCCGCCCAAGGTCGAGGAGTACGACCCCGGCCCAGCTCCGGAGGAGAGGCAATTTCGCTATCTGGTCCAGACCGGCTCGTTCAAAGGACAAACCGATGCCGAACGTCAGCGCGCACAAATTGCCTTCCAAGGCCTGCGAGCCAATATCGAGAAGATCACCCTGGATAGCGGCACAATCTGGTATCGCGTCAACGTCGGTCCGTTCGATTCCCGTAGCAAGATGAACAGCGCCCTGGACAAACTCGTCAGCATCAACATCCAGCCGCTGGTTCGCAAAGTCCCTAAAAAAGCGACCAAAGAAGGATAAGACTCCCACCCCCGGCTGGATGCACAGCGCCAGCCGGGGCGCCATGCCCTCCCCGCCGCTTCTTTATTGCTGTTTCTTCACCCCCACTACCAATAGCATGCCCTTGAAATTCGCCGCTCGATGGCCATATCTAAGTGCACTGTTTGGCTAATTCGCTGACTTACTGCGGGCTTCTGAAGGCTTTGGGCAAGGCGCTGGTCTGCAGGCATGGTGGTTCCATGTCAAAGAGCAGCAACGCAGATCCAAAGCCTTCAGAAGCTCGCCCGAAGGGAGACCCTGAGAATCTGGCTAGCGGCGTTGCGGCGACTCGATGTGGAACCACCACACCTTCATCACCGCGCCTTGCTAGCCAGATTTTCAGGGTCTCATTAAGTCAGCGAATTAACCAAACAGTGCACTAACTCTTTGAATCGCTCACCTCGTAATTGGAGCACGCATGACAACGATTCTTTCGGTCCGCCGCGGCGATACCGTCGCCATGGGCGGCGACGGCCAGGTTTCTCTCGGCAACACCGTCATGAAGGGCAACGCCCGGAAAGTACGCCGCCTTCACAACAACAAGGTACTGGCAGGATTCGCCGGCGGAACGGCCGATGCCTTTACCCTGTTCGAACGGTTTGAAGCCCAGCTTGAAAAGCATCAGGGGAATCTGACGCGTGCTGCGGTGGAACTGGCCAAAGACTGGCGAACGGACCGCGCCCTTCGGCGCCTGGAAGCCTTACTCGCGGTCGCCGACCACACCGCCTCTTTGATCATCACTGGCAACGGCGACGTTATCGAACCCGAGGATAGCCTAATTGCTATCGGCAGCGGTGGCCCTTTCGCACAAGCCTCAGCCAGGGCACTACTGGAAAACACAGATCTGAAAGCGGATGAGATTGTCGAGAAGGGCCTGGATATCGCCGCCGACATTTGCATCTATACGAACCACAACCGCACCCTGGAAGTGCTCACTGCCAACGAGTGATTGGAGCCACCATGTCTGGAATGACCCCCCGCGAAATTGTTCATGAGCTCAACAAACATATCGTCGGTCAGGAAGAAGCCAAGCGAGCCGTCGCCGTCGCCCTGCGTAACCGCTGGCGCCGTATGCAGCTTGAGGTCGGCCTACGGGACGAGATAACCCCCAAAAATATTCTGATGATCGGTCCCACGGGTGTGGGCAAAACCGAGATCGCGCGGCGCCTGGCCAAATTGGCGGATGCGCCTTTTCTCAAGATAGAGGCCACCAAGTTTACCGAAGTCGGTTACGTGGGCCGGGATGTCGAGTCGATCATTCGCGACCTGGCCGATATGGCCGTAAAAATGCTGCGCGAAAAAGAAATAAAGCGCCACGAACATCGCGCCGCCGATGCTGCCGAAGATCGCATCCTCGATGCCCTGCTGCCCCCGGCCCGCAACTTCCAGGAAGATAGCCGCCCCACTGAAGATTCCTCCACCCGGCAACTATTCCGCAAGAAACTGCGCGAAGGCCAGCTGGACGACAAGGAAATCGAGGTTGAGCTGAGCAATAACGGCGCCGGCGTCGAGATCATGGCGCCGCCGGGTATGGAGGAAATGACTAACCAGTTGCAGAGCATGTTCTCCAACCTGTCCAAAGACCGCAAGAAGACCCGGAAAATGAAGGTCGCGGATGCCTTCGCCAGTCTTCGCGAAGAAGAAGCGGCCAAGCTGGTCAACGAGGAAGACATCAAGCAAAGAGCGATACAGGCCGTAGAGCAAAACGGCATTGTCTTTATCGACGAGATCGATAAGGTCGCCAAACGCTCCGAAACCGGATCGGCGGATGTTTCCCGGGAAGGCGTTCAGCGCGATCTGCTGCCGCTGATCGAGGGCAGCACCGTTAGCACAAAATTCGGCATGATTCGCACCGATCACATCCTGTTCATTGCATCGGGTGCCTTCCACCTATCCAAGCCATCGGATCTGATACCGGAACTGCAGGGTCGCCTGCCCATCCGGGTGGAACTTCAGGCGCTGACGCCGGAAGACTTCAAGCGCATCCTGACCGAGCCGGATGCCTCGCTGGTCAAGCAGTACGAAGCGCTGATGAACACCGAAGGCCTAACGCTGACCTTCACCGATGACGCCATCGAGCGTATCGCTCAGGTGTCCTGGAAAGTGAACGAAACCACCGAAAACATCGGTGCTCGTCGGTTACACACCGTGCTTGAGCGGCTACTGGAGAGCGTTTCCTTCGACGCTGGCGATTCCGTCACCGGCGATGTCGAGGTGACTGCGGCTTATGTCGACGAAAAACTTGGCGATCTGGCCGAAGACGAAGACCTGAGCCGCTACATTCTGTAGCCCGCTCACGATCTCTGCAGGTCTCAGCCACGATGGCGCCTCCTAATCGCGCCATCGTGGCTTTTATGGTCACACCAGCGTCCGCTCATCTTCACGAGAGTCTTTGCTTATGACCGATGCTTCTACGCTGCCCAGCGACATCCGTATTCGCCGTCAAAGCCGTCTACTGCAGCTGAGCTATGCCAACGGCGACGTACTTGAATTGCCCTTCGAGCTGCTCCGGGTCTATTCTCCCTCGGCCGAAGTACGCGGCCACGGCACCGGTCCCGGCACGCTGCAAACCGGAAAGCGCGACGTGCTGGTGACGGGAGCGGATATGGTGGGGAACTACGCGCTGAAGCTCAGTTTCAGCGATGGGCACGATTCAGGCCTGTTTACCTGGAGCTATCTGCAGGATTTGGGGCGGAATCAGAACGACTACTGGCGAGATTATCTCGCAAGACTGGAGGCGGAAGGTGGAAGCCGGGACGCCCCAGCAAAGCCCTATCAAATAAAGCCCTGACAGGTAAAACCCTAACCCGCGTCCCTATCCAGAAAATCCAGCAAAGCGATAAGCGGCACCTGGAGCCGTTAAAGCGCTTTCTGAAGAAGTCCGGTTACGTTGTCCAAACCGGATCGCACGCGAGCGCGTTTAGCGCGCCCCTTCGCCACATAGAGAGGCAACATCTCGCCATACAGACTGGTGCTGATCGTGCGCTGGTCGTCTTCCAGCCTATCCCGCCGTAGCCGGATACCGTAGGGTGCCAATGTCGTCTCAAGATGGTCGGCACGCGCCAATAGGTCACGGCGCGTCATCTGATAGGCATGCTCACACACCATGCGCCGGGACTGGAAACTGAATACGTTGGAAAAGTAGAGCTTGGCATCGTCTCGCGTGGGCTCGAAAAGCAAAATGTCCTTGTCCGGATAGTCGCGTGCATACTGAGCAATGCCGGACTGCATGCGGGAATAAACCATCGTTCGGAACGTCTGGGCCAGTACCGTCGGCATACCTGAGTGAGTGAGCGCCCCCGGCTTCATGGAGCCGGCACGCACCGCTGCACTGGCATCGACCGGCACCTGCGGGTTTACCGCCAGTACCAGGTCGGCCCCGTCTTCAAATGCCACCGAAGCATGCAACCCCTTACGTAGCGTACCGTCTACGTAATAACGGCCGTCGATCCCCACCGGAACGTACAGACCCGGAGACGCGGTGCTCGCCTGAACGGCCCGAGAGATCGGCACATGGTCGTAACCCGGCGCACCGAAACAGACTGCGTCGGTGCTTTCCACATCGGCGGCAACGATATACAGGCTGCGCCGCAGTTGCCGAAAATCGTTGGTGCGTCCTAGCATACTGAATGCGCGCTTTAGATAGTCGTGCAGACCTTCGTTATCGAACAGCCCCGCCGGCGCCGCTTGAGCCAGAATCGTCAATGCTTCGAGCAAGCTCTGATCGTAGGGATTGCTGACGAAACGCCCCACGGCGTTGGCTAGCAAGCCGGGCACAGCCATCATACGCCGACCGATCTCATTGAAAGCGGGGCGGTAGAAAACTTCGGGATGGAAAGGATGAACTTCAGCTTCGTTTTTGACGAAGATTCGGCATAACTGTGCCGTCGTCATCTGGTTTGCGAGATTTGCGGCAACGAACGACCCCGCGTTCACACCAACATAAACATCGAGGTCGTTAAAATCGATGCCGTCGAGCACCTCATCCAGCGCACGTAACGCGCCAATCTCGTAAATGCCCCCCAAGGGCCCGCCGCCGCCAAGGGCCAGGCCGATCCGGGGTCTTTCTTTTAGCTCTGTTTTGGTCGCCGCCATTCGTCGCTCTATTGGGTAGAGAAAGACTGGGTAGAGAAAGACTTTCCAAGTCTGCGTGCTTGCAGCCTAAAAACCATACCAACCTACCTCAGAACCATATCAACCCGCTTTAGAATAAACACCCTACTGCGTGTCGGAGATGGATCGATTCGGGCGCAGGTAGCGTCCAAAGCCCGCATTGCGTAGCGCCAGATCGACGCAGCTCTTGATGACGTGGGGCGAATCCAGTGCCAGTACATCCTCCAACAACGTGCGCGCCCAGGCTGAATCGATACTGCGGATCACCGACTTCACCTTTGGCAGACTGGCAGCGTTCATCGACAGCGCATCGTAGCCCATAGCCATGAGCAATGCCGCCCCGCCTGGGTCGCCAGCCAATTCACCGCAAATGCTTACCGACGTGCCCACCTCATGAGCATCGTCAGCGATTTTCAGCAACGCCTGCAGCACAGCCGGGTGGAACGAATGATAGAGCGACGCTACGCGCGGGTTATTGCGGTCTACGGCCAGCAGATACTGGGTTAGATCATTGGAGCCCACCGATAGGAAATCCACCCTACTCGACAGCTCCCGCACTTGGTAGACGGCGGCGGGGATCTCGATCATCACGCCCACCTTGGGCATCTGAATCTGGTAGCCCTCTTCACGGACCTCGTGATAGACCCGGTAAATAAGATGCAGCGACTCCTCCACTTCAGAGACGTTGCTGATCATCGGCAGCATGATGCGCAGGTTGTCGAGACCTTCACTGGCCTTGAGCATGGCGCGCACCTGCACCAGAAAAATCTCGGGATGGTCTAGGGTTACCCGTATACCACGCCAGCCAAGAAACGGGTTTTCTTCGCTGATGGGGAAATAGCTCAACGCCTTGTCGCCACCGATATCCAGAGTGCGCATGGTGACAGCGTTGGGCGCAAAGGCCTCAAGTTGTTCCCGGTAGTATTCCCGCTGCTCCTGTTCCGAGGGAAAGCGCTCGTTGATCATGAACGGCACTTCCGTCCGGTACAGACCGATACCTTCGGCGCCATGACTGAGGGAACGGACCACGTCGGTCATCAGTCCGGTGTTCACCAGCAATGACACCCGCTTGCCATCCGTGGTCACGCATGGCTTGTCCCGCAGCTCTTCCAGCCCACGGAACAGGGCCGCTTCCTCGTCGCAGACTTCCTGGTAGAACGAGAGCAAGTCCGCAGACGGCGAGGCATAAATCTGGCCTTCGAAACCGTCGACGATCAGATCTCGGGCATTCAGTTGATTCACCGGCATGTCGATCATGCCCATGACGGTTGGCACACCCATGGCGCGAGCCAGAATGGCCACATGGGAATTGCTTGAACCACGCACGGAAACCAGACCGACCAACTGACCGCGGGGCACCTCGCCCAACATCGCCGGAGTCAGTTCATCGCTGACCAACACGGTTTTCTCAGGATAGGCCACGGGTTGCTGGTCGCCTTCCTGCAGGTGGGCCAGCAGACGGCGCCCAAGGTCGCGAATATCCACCGCACGCTCACGCAGATAAAGGTCGCCCATCATCTCGAAATGGCGAACGTACTGCTGCACCACCTGCTTGAGCGCGCCCTGCGCCCACTGGCCATCCGCGATGCGGGTCATAACTTCGCCGGGGAGCGCGTTGTCGTCCAGCATGCGCAAGTAGACTTCGAACAGGGCCTGCTCTTCAGGACGCAACTGTGGCGCCAGACGCTCGGCCACAAGCTGGATGTCTTCCCGTACCACGCTCACCGCTTGCAGAAAGACCTCCTTTTCGGCCTCCGCGTCCTCGACGGATTTGTCCGGAACGGCGTCCAGGTCCGCTGGGGGATAGACCACGACGCCCGTGCCGATAGCCACCCCCGGTGCGCCGGCCACGCCTTTGAAGCAGATATCGTGAGCCTGCTCGCCGGTAAGCGAGAGGCCGCTGATGGCACCCGTCGCTTCACTATGGGCGATCACGCCGGCCAGCTGGGCGGAAATCGTAACCAGGAAGGCTTCCTCGCCCTCGTCGAAGCAGCGCGAACTCTCCCGTTGCTGCACCGCCAATACGCCCAGAACACGGCGATGATGAATGATGGGAACACCGAGGAAAGAACGAAAGCGTTCTTCGCCGGTTTCCGGAAAATAACGATAGCGGGGATGAGCCGTGGCGTCTTCGAGGTTGATCGGCTCTTCCCTTGAGCCGACCAAACCAATCAGGCCTTCCGAGGGCGACATGATGACCCGGCCGACTGCCTTTTTATAAAGACCCTCGGTGGCCATGAGAATATAGAGATTGGTATCCGGATCCAGCAGGTACACCGAGCATACTTCGGTATTCATGGCACGCTGGACACGGGAGACGATGATATCCAATGCTTCCTGAAGGTCCCGGGCACCATTAACTTCCTGAACAATACTTCTCAGCGTGCTCAACATAGGCTGTTAATCCATCCTGTCCGGGAACTGCGGCGATCCCTGCCACTGCTCCATGTTGTGGAACAATCTCGGCGCCAGCTCACGCAGTGCGCGTCGATACACCTCTCGCTTGAACGATACGACCTGTCCGAGCGGATACCAGTAGCTGACCCATTGCCAGCCGTCGAACTCGGGTGAATCCGTCCCGTCGACGCATACACTAGCGTCGGGGGACAAAAGCCTCAGCAGGAACCATTTCTGTTTTTGCCCGATACACACCGGATGCGAATGGTGTCGCACCATTCGACGGGGCAGACGGTACCTCAGCCAGCCTCGGGTACAGCTGATGATTTCCACATCCTGCTGTCCCAGGCCAACTTCTTCGCCCAGCTCGCGATAGAGCGCTTCCTCCGGCGACTCATCACCATTGATGCCGCCTTGAGGAAACTGCCATGCGTCCTGTCCGATTCGTCTTGCCCAGAGTACCTCACCTCGATGATTGGCCAGAATGATTCCGACGTTGGGTCTGAAACCGTCGGAGTCGATCACCGTAATATCCTGTTCAAATTTGTCAGCAGCGGAAAGCCGTTCCGGTTATACTTCGCAACCTCATTCCTATCGGAATAAAGCGCCTGACGCGGCATCCGCACTTTGCCTAAGTTGCCTTCATTCTTACAGAAAGCGTACCGCCGGGCAAACCAGACCCGCTCCCGTCAGACATGCTAGAATCCACCGCCAGAGAGCGGATGTGAAACCCGCACAATGACACTCGTTGACGCTTCCAGTAAGGACTCGCCGTGACCCTCGCCATCTTCGACCTCGACAACACCCTCATCCAAGGTGACAGCGACCACGCCTGGGGCGATTTTTTGGTGGCGGAAGGCGTTGTCGACGCTCGCGAATACGAAGAGGCAAATGATCGGTTCTACCAGGATTACCTCAACGGCGACCTCGACATTCTCCGCTACCTGGCGTTCGCCCTGGCGCCATTGGCCAAGCATGAACCGGATACGCTGTACGCGTTACGCGATCGCTTTGTGAACGAGCGTATTCGTCCGCTGATGTTGAGCAAGGCGGCTGAGCTTCTGGAAAAACACCGTCGGCAGGGTGACTATCTGTTGATCGTTACCGCGACCAACCGCTTCGTGACACAGCCTATCGCCGACCTGCTTGGGGTAGACGACCTGATCGCCACCGAGCCGGAGATGCGCGATGGACGCTACACCGGCCAGGTCGCCGGCACGCCTAGTTTCCAGGCAGGCAAAGTCACACGTTTAAAAGCGTGGCTGGAGGCACAGGGACAGTCAGCAGACAACGCCTGGTTCTACAGCGACTCCCACAACGACGTGCCGCTACTGGAACAGGTCGCACATCCGGTTGCCGTCGACCCGGATGAAAAACTTGCCGCGCTGGCCCGGGAAAGAGGCTGGCCAGTAATTTCACTAAGGGGTTGAGCGCTCATGGCAGGGAAAGCACGCGCATCGATTGTCTATGGACTGGGCATCGCCTTGTTGCTGGCCGGTTGCTCCGAGCCGCCGCCTCCGGGAGAAGCTCCCGTCGTCAGCGAAGCCGAACCCGCAACGATTCCGCCGGCATTGAAAACGGCGGTCACCGAACAGACCCAGGCTGTTTGCGAAAGCGTCAGCACCCTGCACGATAGAATCAATCAATTCCTCGATGCCCCCAGCGCCCAGACCCTAACGTCAGCGCGGGAAACCTGGCGCGGCGCTCACCAAACCTATCAGCAATTGGCCACGCTCTATCGCATTGCGGATCTATCCTTACCTCACCAGTTCAACGATCGAGACCCGGTCGACGCCCATCCGATGCTGCCCGGTTACCTGGACCAAGTGCCCCACTACCCACGCAGCGGGCTGACCTTTTCAGAAGTGCCGCTGACGCCGGACTTTCTGCGCAAGGAGCACCAGTCCACCGATTTCTTCTACCTGACACTCGGCTTTCATCCACTGGAGTCGCTGCTCTGGCCCAAGGGCCACCGCCCCATCGAAGCGACCCTCGCTAATTTCCGGACGCCGGGCGCGACACCCGAGACCGGAAAGATCAATGCCCCCGAACGACGCCAGGACTTGCTGAGATTGATCGCCACCGCACTCCAGCGGGATATCCAGCCTCTTTGCCAGCCACAGAACCAAGCCCACTTGATAGCCGGGCTCGCTCGCCTGCATCAGGCCCCGCCCAAAGCGGCCGTACGCCTGGAAAGAACCCTGGCCAATACCGTCGGTACAGCGCTGGCTGCCTGGGCAAAGAATCCCGAAGGCGAGGATCGAAACGGCATGCCAGTGGGCCATAGTCCCCAGGCGCGCACCGACTTTTCTGAATACAGCGCCGTGGTGAACGCCCTGAAAGCCACATGGATACCGATCCTGCTGGCCGAGAAGGAAGAGGCCCGTGAAAAAGCCTCGGAAGCATTGGCTACGCTGGCCACCAAACTAGACGCCATCGATCCGCAACAGAAACCCATCGACACAGCGGCGCTGGCTGAAGCCCGAGTGGCGCTAACGCAATTCAGCGAGGGCCTGACCGAACTCGCGTTCGAAGGTCAGGCAGCGCAATATTGAGGAAAAGCCAGAGGGCAGCGAATTAACCAGACGAACTTTTGCTAAGGGACACTAGAAAAATCCAGTGAGCGAGCGAACGAAGCAGCTCTTGATATAGTCAGTCTCCGGGATGCCGGGAATGACCGGGTGATCCGGCGCCTGGTGGCCCTGCTCCAGTAACTGGACGAAACGGTCGATGCGACGGCCACTGCCGCGAATAATGTCGACCAGCCGCTCGGTCGACAGATGCATGGAACAGGACGCAGACACCAATAAGCCGTCACGCTCGAGCAGCCTCAAACCCAACTGGTTCAGCCGGGCATATGCCTGCTCGCCGGCTTTCTGGTCCCGGCGCCGGGGAATCAGAGCCGGCGGGTCCAATACCACAATATCGAATTTTTCCTTTTGGTCGCACAAGTCCTTCAACGCCGCAAAGGCATCGCCTTCCAGTGTGTCGACGTTCGCCAGTCCGTTCAGCGTCGCATTGCGTTCAACCGCGTCCAGTGCCGGGCGTGAGCTGTCGAGACACGTGACCTTCGAAGCCCCGGCGGCTGCAGCCTGCACCCCCCATCCGCCGATGTAACTGAACACATCCAGCACCCGCTTGCCCGGAGCGTACGCTTGCAAGCGGCGCCGGTTCATCCGGTGGTCGTAGAACCAGCCGGTTTTCTGGCCGTCCGCCAATGGCGCCTCGAAGCGAACCCCGTTTTCCTCCACCTGCAGGACCTCGGGAATGTCACCGTGCGCGGCCGCAACATAACTATCGAGACCTTCCACCTCACGCATCTTGCCGTCGTTCTTGAAGACAATGCTGCGAGGATGCACCAGCTTTTGCACAGCACGCACCAGCGACTCTCTCAAGGTTTCCATGCCGGCGGTGGATATCTGGACGACGACCACGTCATCGAAGCGGTCGATTACCAGGCCGGAAAGACCGTCGGCGTCGCCGAACACCCAGCGGTAAAAGGGCCGATCAAATAGTCTTTCACGCAAGGCCAACGCCGATTCCAGGCGCTCCGTCAGACGCTGGGGCGTCATGCCCTGCTCTGGGTTGCGGCTGATCAGCCGACCACAAATCAGGGTATGGGGATTGATAAAGGCCGTGCCCAGCGGCTTGGCGTTGGCGGCGACCACACAGACCTGCGCCCCGGGTTCGAAGGTGTTCAGCGGCGAGCGGCGGGTATCCACCTCGTTACTGTAGATCCACAAATGGCCGGCGCGAATACGACGCTCGGCGCCTTTACGCAGGTAGAGCTGGGGAAACATAGCGATTCCAGAAAAAAGGGATATGGAGGACTGCGGGATTATACGGAGGCTGCGTCGACGAAGACAGCGCGATGGCGTGCGGGGCGGCTAACCGCTACCCCGCGTAGGTTCCTTAGCAGAAGCGATCAGTCAATGTCGGCGATGAGCTCGGCGTAGGCATCCGCTTCCATTAAACCGTCGAGCTCGCCTTCGTCCGCCAGCTTGACCCGGAACAACCAACCTTCGCCATAAGGATCGTCATTGAGCTTTTCCGGCTCTTCCTCGAGACTCTCGTTAATTTCGACCACCTCACCGGTTACCGGGCTGAAGACGTCGGACGCGGATTTGACGGATTCCGCTACGCCGGCCTCTTCACCGCCCGTGACGGTAGCGCCCACTTCCGGCAACTGGACGAATACGACGTCGCCCAACTGATCCTGGGCAAAGTCGGTAACGCCGACTGTTGCCGTGCCGTCCGCTGCAACCCGCACCCATTGGTGGGTCTCGATGTATTTGAGATCCGCGGGAACTTGACTCATGGTTTGCATTTCCTTATCGAAATTTCACGCCAGTTTAGCGCACTTGAAGGCATCCACTGAATAGCCGGGCTTAGAAAGTGTGCCCCGGCAACAACCCCAGGAACGCCAGCGCAGCGGGCAAGGTGCGCGTGAAATTCTGGAAGCGATGGTCGCCACCGGGTTGGATCCACTGCGGAGACTGCGGATAGCGCATGACAGCCTCACGGTAGTCCAGCGTTTCGTCGCCGGACTGCAGAAGAACGAGGAACTGCCTGGGTTGGGTCAACTGACCGGGATCCATGGCTTCCAGCTCGTCCATGTGCGCTTCTTCCACCTCGAAGCGCTCGCCCGTGTACAGATTCTCCTGTACGCCGATGTATGTGCGCAACAACCGATACGGGGCCACAGCGGGGTTGATCAGCACGCTGCGCAGATTGTGGCGGGCGCCGAGCACGGTGGCGTAATAGCCCCCCAGGGAGCTGCCCATCAAGGCGCACGGGCGGTCTGCCGAGGCGGCGATGTCGCGCTCGATCCGTGCGATGGCCTCGTTTGGCGAGAAGCCCACCGCCGGCGCCACCAATTCGATGGGTAGTTCGTGTGCCGCCAGCCACTCGCGTAGCTCCGTCACTTTCTGAGATTGCGGCGAGCTCTTGAAACCGTGCAGATAGATCAGACGCGGCCGACGTTGGAACGGTGTTTCAATCGCCATGCCGGTTAATAGCCCTGACTGTTCATATCGACCGTAAACGCATAATCCTCCGCCCGGCGGATATAAGAATTCAGCGTTCCATCCGCATAGAGATCAAGCCAGCGATAGCCCGGCGCCTGTTCGTCGATCGAAAATTCGGTCGACCCCGGCGCGAACTGGATACAGGTGGAAGGCGTGGCCATCAGGCGAATACCGTCACGCTCTTCGTCCCAGCTCTGGTGGATATGCCCCCACAGTAACGCCTTAACCTGAGCGTGACCTGCAATCGCAGCCATGAATACGTCGCTGTTGGTGAGTCCGATTTCAGACATCCAGCCGCAGTTCACATCGACAGGATGATGATGGAAAGCGATTAGCGTAGGGCGGTCGGGATACTGCGCCAGACACTCACGCAGGAAATCCAGCTCCGTTTCAGCCAACTCGCCATAAACCTTACCGGGCACGGCCGAGTTGAGAAAGATGAGCTGCCACCCTCCATCCAGAACACGACGCTGCTCCGCACGGGTTCCTGCGGTCACACGTTGCATGGCCTCGGTATCGTCATGATTGCCCGGAAACCAAATGACCGGACAGGCATACCGGCTCATTTTTTCCTGAAAGATGCGATAGGCGACTTCGGAACCGTCCTGGGCAATGTCGCCACTGGCTATCACCAGATCCGGCGCATGAGGTTCCTTGCTCGCCAGAGCCATGACCGCGTCAAGGCTGTCCCGGGTATTCATGCCTAACAGCTCGCCGTCGGGATCCGCCATCAGGTGCGGATCGGTCAGCTGCAGAATGCGGAGCGTCGGTGTCGACGTCCGGCTGGCATTTATTTCAGGCGAAACACGGGAAGACATGAGCGAGCCGCGACTCCAGGATGAGTGATATCCAAAAAACGGTTGAATGCGAGGAGACGCCGCACAAGCCCCGACTATCGATAGGCATCAAGGTTTGGCAGCAGACTCCTGGTGTCCCTTAACACAGGTTGAATTCTAGCGAATTGCGGGCCGATTTTCCTGGAGCACTGTCACATTCAACGACGCATCTGCCGGAAAGCGGCCAACAACTCGAGCGTGATCGCGCTATTCCGCGACCGGCCAGGCAATCCGGTCCGCCGGAACGTGACCGAAGCGCAGGCAGAAGCTCAGCCAGTCCGCCAGAAAAGCATTCACCTGGGTTTTCTCGTCCGGATGGTGCATGAACCGATTGGGGTAGTCATTGATGGCCTCGATGCGGCGATTGCGGTAGCAACTGATCACTTCGGCCAGACCGGCATCATGGTATACACGCACCGTCAGATGGGGATTGTTGAGCCAGCGTCCCGCGTTATGCACCTGCTCCAACAGCAGCGTCTCGGTAAACCGAGACTGCTGGAGCTGCTCGATACGCACCCGGCCAAAATAGGCATCGCCATCCTGCAGCTCGAACTCGGCCACATCCATGCGCCCCTCCGCCAACAGGCGCAAACGCCGAATACGGCCATAATTCGCCTCGCACAAGGCGCCGAAGCGCTGAAGGTCAGGCACGTAGGCTTTCTTTCGCAAAACAGGAACGACTTCTGACTTCTTCTGCATTAAACCCACTCTTCTCGCAGACGCGAACGCTGTATGGTCAGCCATTGTAAGGCGATGATGGCGGCGGCGTTGTTGATCCGTCCATCCGCTATCATACGCAAAGCCTCGTCGGCCGCCATTACATGCGCGCGAATATCTTCATGCTCGGCCTCTATGCCATATAGGCCGCCGGCACCTTCGGTGCTGACATGCCCACAATACAGCGACACCATTTCCGTGGTGCCGCCCGGTGAAACCAGATAACTGCAGATTTTTTCCAGTTGCCTGAACTCAAGCCCGGCCTCCTCTTCGGCCTCCCGATGCGCGACATCCTCCGGGGTTTCTCCAGGCTCGTTCATACCGGCAACCAATTCCAATAACCAAGGAGACTGATCCCGCCATAGCGCGCCGGGCCGGAACTGTTCCAGCAGGACCACTTCATCCCGCTGCGGGTCGTAGGGCAACACACAGGTTGCGTCGCCGCGGACAAAAAGCTCACGGTCAAAAACCTCGGTATAGCCACCGGCAAACCGGATGTGGCTCAGACGCAGACGATCCATCTGGAAAAAACCCTTGAACAGGGTCTCCCGATTCTCAATCCTGACGTCCTTTTCGGAAAACTGGAATGGGGCTGGCGATTTCTCAGACATGAGCCGTCCTGCGTTCATCGAGTGAAGCAGAACAATAGAAGGCGGAGGACGCCTATTTCAAGTCCCCCGCCTGACGACAGGCCAGTGCCTAATCGTTTTTACAGCTAGATTTTGTCGTAAATCCGGGCACCTGCGCGGGTAAATTCCTGCGATTTCTCCCGCATACCCTGATCCAGCGCGTCGCGGGTTTCCATGCCGTTCGCCTTGGCATATTCCCGGACTTCCTGAGTAATCTTCATGGAACAGAACTTGGGACCGCACATCGAGCAGAAATGCGCCACCTTGGCCGAGTCCTTGGGCAAGGTCTCATCGTGGTAGGCACGCGCAGTGTCCGGATCGAGCCCGATATTGAACTGATCCTCCCAGCGAAACTCGAACCGTGCCCGTGACAGGGCGTCGTCTCTGAGCTGCGCACCGGGATGCCCCTTGGCCAGATCCGCCGCGTGAGCCGCAATCTTGTACGTGATGATACCGGTCTTAACGTCATCTTTGTTAGGCAGCCCCAGATGCTCCTTGGGCGTGACATAACACAGCATGGCGCAACCATACCAGCCGATCATCGCCGCCCCGATACCCGAGGTGATGTGATCGTAACCCGGCGCAATGTCGGTCACCAACGGGCCCAGCGTGTAGAACGGGGCCTCGTCGCAGCAGTCGAGCTGCTTATCCATGTTCTCCTTGACCAGGTGCATAGGCACGTGACCGGGCCCTTCGATCATCACCTGCACGTCGTGCTTCCAAGCGATCTGGGTCAGCTCGCCCAGGGTTTCGAGTTCACCGAACTGGGCTTCGTCATTGGCATCGGCGATACATCCCGGACGCAAACCATCCCCGAGACTGAAAGACACATCGTAGGCCTTCATAATCTCGCAGATGTCTTCGAAGTGGGTGTACAGGAAGCTTTCCTCATGATGCGCCAGGCACCATTTGGCCATGATCGACCCCCCGCGGGACACGATGCCGGTCACCCGCCTCGCCGTCAGCGGTACGTGATGCAACCGCACGCCAGCGTGGATCGTGAAGTAGTCCACGCCCTGTTCCGCCTGCTCGATTAGCGTATCGCGGAAGATTTCCCAGGTCAGATCTTCGGCGACACCATTGACCTTTTCCAGTGCCTGGTAGATCGGCACGGTACCGATGGGTACCGGCGAGTTGCGGATGATCCATTCGCGGGTTTCATGGATATTCTTGCCGGTGGACAAGTCCATGACGGTGTCCGAACCCCAGCGGATGCCCCAGGTCAGCTTTTCCACTTCTTCTTCAATCGACGAGCTCACCGCCGAGTTACCGATGTTGCCGTTGATTTTTACCAGGAAGTTGCGGCCAATGATCATCGGCTCGACTTCCGGATGATTGATATTGGCGGGAATGATGGCCCGTCCACGGGCGACTTCTTCACGCACGAATTCAGGGGTAATCTCCCGGGGAATTGCAGCCCCATGGGACTGCCCCGGATGCTGCGCGTCCACCCAGCCTTTGTCCCGCGCTTCTTGCAACTTCAGGTTTTCCCGGATGGCCACGTACTCCATTTCCGGCGTGATGATGCCTTGCCGGGCATAGTGCATCTGACTCACGTTACGGTCACCCCGGGCGCGCAATGGCTTACGGCGGTCGTCGAATCGGAGCGTGTCCAGACCGGGATCCCGCATGCGCCGGCGGGTGAATTCAGAGGTGTAGTCCGCCAGCGTCTCGGTATCCTCGCGCTCGGCGATCCACTGATGGCGCACCGGCTTCAGGCCCTGGCGCAAATCGATCTGCGCCTGCGGGTCCGTGTACGGACCGGACGTATCGTAGACCACCAGGGGCTCGTTAGGCTGCGGCCCCTGCTCGGTATTACTGTCACTGAGACTGATCTCGCGCATGGGCACCCGCAAATCCGGGCGACTGCCACTGACGTAGATCTTGCGGGAACGGGGTAAGGGCTGAACCGCGGCCTGATCGACCTTGGCAGCGTCCTTGAGAAAAGAAATGGTTTCGGTCGTCATCAAAGCGTCCCTCTTTTATGAATCGATTCCTTGGGATCAGCCATGGATTCGGCTAACACCAGGGTATCGACGAATACTGAGTCCATAACGGACGGGGGCGCGTTTGACGAGGCTTCAGCAGAGTGCTGAAGGGCGGGTGGGAACACCACCACAACCGGTCAGAAAGGTCAGTCTCAAATCCCTACGCCGGTACTAACCGGATCAGGTTCGCGGGTTTTGCCTTTGGGCAATCTCAGCCAGCTAACGCCAGCACCCCGTCAAGACGCGTCATACGTCGTCACCTGCAAGGTCTGGGGCCGCGAACAATAGGCGGCGTTCCACGCTTGATATAGGTGACTTTCGCAAGTGTAGAGATCAAATGGATTATTGTCCATAATGTCCACCGCTCCCAAGTGCCTCGGGATGAGGCTATATCTATGCGCAGGCAGGAGAATCCATGAAAAGAACGGTGCTTTCCGGTCTGATCGGCTTACTGGTTGCCCAGCCGACTTTGGCCATCGACCTGATCGGGGCCTATGAAAAAGCGCTGGCCTACGACTCCGGCATTGCCGCAGCCCGAGCTTCCTACGAAGCCCAGCAGGCCAATATCAACGTGGTACGTAGCCAGCTTCTGCCCCAACTCAGCGCCTTCGGCGATGCGCGCCACACGGATGCCGATGGCCCTCGCCGGGAAGATTCTTACAAAACGTACAGCTATGGACTGGAACTGGCCCAACCGCTGTTCCGTCCCGAAGCCTGGTTCAATTTCGACGCCAGCCAGTTCCGGAGCGATAGCTCCCGTGCGGAATACAGCCTGGCCCAGCAACAGCTGATCCTCGACATTGCCACAGCCTACTTCAACGTTCTGCGCGCCGAGGATAGCCTCACCACCGTCCGCGCTGCCGAGGCAGCCTTCGAGCGCCAATACGACCAGGCGCAGGAGCGCTTCGAGGTCGGTCTGATCGCGATTACCGAAGTCTACGAAGCGCGCGCCAGTTACGATGCCACCAAGAGCGAGCGCATCTCCGCGGAGAGCGATCTGGACATCGCCCGTGAACAACTGAGCCGCTTGATCGGCGAGAACGCGGACGACCTGCAGAACCTGGAGCAGGACTTTCCGCTTTCCCGCCCCCAGCCGATGGATCCCACCGCCTGGGAAAACATCGCCTTGGAGCAAAACTGGCGTATCCAGTCAGCCGCCTATCAGTTGGACGCAAACCGCTCTTTGCTCGACGCGGCCAAGTCCGGCCACCTACCCACCCTGGACCTGAGCGCAAGCTACGGCAACACGCGACTGAACGGCGTTGGCCAGACCTCCGCGCTGCAGACCAACCAGAACGGAACGACCACAGAGGGCGTGATAGCGCTGACCTTGAACGTGCCGCTATACGAGGGCCACGGTACCCAGGCGGCGATTCGCCAACAGCGGGCACAGGTGGAAGTGGCCGATCAGAATCTGAACACGGTCCGGCGCGACGTCAGCGTCAACGCGCGTAGTTTCTATCGTACGGTCAACACCAACATCGAGACCGTCACCGCCCAGAGGCAGACGATCGTTTCCCGTCGTAGCGCCCTGGACGCAACCCGCGCGGGCTACGACGTGGGCACCCGGAACATCGTGGAAGTGCTCGATGCCCAGCGCAACTACTACATTGCCCTGCGCGACTATGCCAACGCCCGCTACGACTATGTCGTCAACACGCTGAACCTGAAACTGGTTGCCGGTACACTGAGCCCGCAGGACCTGGTGGATCTCAACCGCTGGTTAAGCGCCGCAGCGCCCGGCATCGAAGCGATCGCCAACGAAGACACGACCGAAAACCCGCTACAGCAGAATCCGTAGCTGAAAGAAAAAGCGGCATCTTGCCAAAGCCGGGTCAAACCAGCTTCTGCAGGATGCCGCCGACCACCTTGTCCAGAGCGCCCCGGTTAGCCTCTACCACCGCCAAGGCGTTTTGCCCCAAAGTCCTCGCCCGCGCCGGATCGTCGAAATAATGGCTGACGGCATCTGCCAGACTTTCCGCGTTACTGGCACTGACAAGCGCGTGCCCCTGTGCCAACCGCTGATAAATATCGGCAAAGTTAAACACATGGGGACCGCTCACGACGGGCAAGCCCCATGCCGCGGGCTCCAGCGGATTATGGCCACCGCGTTCGATCAACGACCCACCGATAAACGCCACGTCCCCAACCCCGTAAAGCATCATCAACTCCCCCATGGTATCGCCGAGGTATACCTGAGTTTTGCTGCTGGCGCTGTCTCGAGAATCCATTGAACGTCTTGCCATGCCAAGACCCTGGCTTTGCACGAGTGCGGCCACATCGTTGAAACGCTCTGGATGGCGGGGCACCAGGATAAGTAGCGCATCGGGATGCTTGCTGAGTACTTCGCCATGGGCCTCGAGAATCTGGCGGTCCTCGCCCTCATGGGTGCTGGCCGCAATCCACACGGGCCGTTCTCGGCCAAGCTGCTCGCGCAGATGGCCGGCATCGGCGCGTAACGACTCGGTCACTTCCACATCGAACTTGATGCTACCGGTCACGGTTACCGAGTCCGCTGGGGCTCCGATGGTCACAAAACGACGTGCATCGTTGCCATTTTGGGCGGCGATCCAGTCCAGCTTCTGCAACAGCGAACGAACGAAACGGCTCACTCGCTGATAACCCCGCGCCGACCGGGCAGAAAGCCGGGCATTGATGAGAAAAATCGGTGTGCCGGCGGCGGCGGTCCGATCGATCATGTTTGGCCAAAGCTC
Organism: Marinobacter fonticola; assembly: GCF_008122265.1. Classification (NCBI taxonomy): domain Bacteria; kingdom Pseudomonadati; phylum Pseudomonadota; class Gammaproteobacteria; order Pseudomonadales; family Marinobacteraceae; genus Marinobacter; species Marinobacter fonticola. Next base: position 901,674 of record NZ_CP043042.1, on the reverse strand, counting down.
CGTTTCCATGATCACCAGCGCTTTGGGCCGCGCCCGCTTGAGAAAGCGCGCGACCGACCCCGGCGTGTCGTAGGGCGAATATGCATAGGTGACCGCATCGCCAAACAAGGCTTGCGCACGGGCCCGACCCGTTGCAGTCATGGCCGTGATCAGTACTTTTAGATCCGGGCGCCGTTCGATAAGCGCCTTGACCAAAGGCGCGGCCGCAATCGTTTCGCCCACCGACACGGCATGCACCCAAATCACGGGTTCGTCGGCCTCGGGAATCAGCCCCAGTCTTTCTTTCCAATGCTCCAGCACGTCCGGCGAATGGCGGCCATTCCACCACAGGCGCAGCAAAACGAACGGCAGAATGAGTCGAAAAATAAAGGAATACAGGTAATGAAGCATCAGCACTCCGGCCCGGGATGAAAGACTGCAGGCATTCTAGCGCATCGCGCCAGGACTTACGTGCGACGGCCTCAAGGCTTGCAGAATCGCCAATAGATTTAATCAGAGGTTCCTTAGGTTTGCGCAGGCGCCCTTATCAAATAAACATTTGCTGATAGACTTGTGCAAAATCATCACCATGAGCGCGCCGTGAGTCAGTCGAAAAAACGCAAACGCGTACGCGATACCCAGCTTTCCCACTACCTGCATCCCCGCTGGTGGCCCACCTGGCTGGTTATTGGTTTTATCTGGTTGCTCGCCAAGCTGCCCATGCGCGTGCAGTGGTCGACCGGCGTGTTCCTGGGAGAACTGGCCTACCGTACCCTGAACCGGCGCAAGCATATCACCCGGGTGAACATCGGCCTGTGCTTTCCCGAACTGAACGACGAAGAACGCGAAGCGCGGGTGCGCAAATCCTTTCACTCCAACGGAATCGGCATTATGGAAATCGGTTTGGCCTGGTTTCGTGACCCCGAATCCCTACGCAAGCTTACCCGGGTGCATGGACTCGAATACGTCGATGCAGGCCTGGCCAACGGCAAGGGCATTCTCCTGCTGGGCGGACATTACAGCACCCTCGATCTCGGAGGCAGCCTGGTGACCATGTTCATCGAAGCCGATGTTATGCAGCGCGACCATAACAACGGGCTGATGAATGCCATCATGACCCGGGCCCGTGAGAAGCGTTATGGCGTGGCACTCAACAGCAAGGATTTGCGCGGCCTGTTTCGGCGACTCAAAGACAATCGCATTGTTTGGTACGCCACCGATCAGGACTATGGCCGCAAGGGCATCGTCTTCGCCCCCTTCTTCAGTGTGCCCGCCGCCAGTATCACCGCGACGGCGCGCATCGCCGAACGTAGCGGCTGTACTGTCGTGCCCTTCAGCCATTTCCGCCGTGAGGGCGAGATCGGCTACGACATCTACTTCCACCCGCCACTGAACAACTTCCCGTCGGGCGATGACGTGGCCGATGCCACGCGGGTCAACCTCACCATTGAGAATGAAATTCGCCGCTACCCCGATCAGTATCTATGGATGCACCGGCGCTTCAAGACCCGCCCGTCGTCGAATGAACCTGGGTTCTATGGAAAAAAGCGGGCATGAACGCCCCTGCCAGCCCCGTGGTATGGTTACTCCACGACGACCGACGAGGCCATCAGGTGCAACTCAAAGGTTTGGGTAACCGGCTGATCGCACTGGCCAGCGCAAAGCTCCACTGGATCGACTGCACCGCCATCAAGGTTCCGCTATGGCGTGTAGGGCTGGGTTTATCACCGAGCCTGGCGATTCCCGAACCCTATACGCGCCCCGACATCATTGTCGGCGCCGGCGCGCGGACACACCGTTTGCTAGCTACTCAACGCCGTAAAAGAGGCGTTCATACAGTTGTCCTCATGCGCCCCGCCTTTCCCAAGCATTGGATCGACAGCCGTATTATCCCGGCCCACGATCATGTTGCAGAAACGCCGGATACCCTGATCACCTGCGGTGCGCTCAACACGCTAACGCCGATAGCGCGTCTGACTACGAAGCAAAATGCCCTGATTCTGGTTGGCGGCCCGTCAAAGCATTTTCAGTGGGACAGCGCATCCGTTCTCCGGCAAATCGACCAGCTACGCCAGAACTACCCCCGGTGGCATTGGACGGTGTCATCGAGCCGGCGAACTCCCGAGGATGTGATTGAGGCGCTGAATCAGCGCTCGGGCGTGAATTTCACGGTTCACGATCATCGACAGACCCACGCCCATTGGCTGGCACACATGTTCGCCAACAGCCGCGCGGCATGGATCACCCCCGATAGCGTGTCGATGGTCTACGAGTCGCTAACCGCCGGGGTGCCCACCGGACTACTGACGCTTCCTGCGCGTTCGAACAGCCGTGTGGCGAATGGTGTCGAAGCCCTGCTGCACAGTGGGCGGACTGGCTCGCTGGCGGATGCCGAGCAAATCATGTCCCGTCAGGTCACCCCACCCGAACCGCTATGGGAGGCAGACCGTGCCGCCAGATGGCTGTTAGGGCGCTGCCGGGAGAGCCGCCAGTGAAGGTCCTTCAAGTTCTGCCCGCGCTATACAGCGGCGGCGTCGAGCGCGGTACCGTGGAATTTGCCGCCGAGCTGGTCAAGCGGGGTCACGATGCCTACGTGCTTTCATCCGGCGGCCCGATGGTCGACCAGCTACGGGCGCAAGGCGCCCACCATGTGGCTCTGCCCATTCATCGCAAGTCTCTCGCAACGTTAGGCCAGATACGTCCGGTTCGCCGCCTGCTTGAGGAGCTGCGTCCGGATGTGATTCACCTGCGTTCGCGTATGCCGGCCTGGGTCACCTACCTGGCGTGGAAAAAACTGCCCGCTGACCGCAGGCCGGGATTAATCAGCACCTTTCATGGGATGTACTCGGTCAATCGCTACAGTGCAATCATGAGCAAGGCGGAGCATCTGATCGCCGTATCGGACTGCGTGCGCAATTATATCCTCGACGCTTACCGGGTCGATCCCGAACGCATATCGGTTATCCAGCGTGGCGTGGATACCCGCACGTTCCGGGAAATGCCGCTGGACCCGGCCTGGCGCCGCCAGATGCTCGAGAGCCATCCGCAACTGCGTGACCGGAAAATCCTGCTCATGCCGGGGCGTCTGTCACGCTGGAAAGGCCAGTTGTCCTTTCTCGACGTTATGGCACGACTCGTGCGCGACAACGACCAGTTACATGGCCTGATCGTGGGCGGTCTGGAAGGCGGCAAGCAGCATTTCATGCGGGAGCTGGAAACCCGGCGGCAAGCGCTTAAACTGGATAGACATGTTACTTTCCTGGGCCAGCGCGACGACATGCACGAGCTTTACCTGTTTGCAGACGTGGTGTGCCATATGTCCACCAAGCCCGAGCCCTTTGGCCGCACCCTGACCGAAGCCTTGTCGTCGGGCACGCCGGTCGTCGCTTTCGAGCGCGGCGGCGCGGCCGAATCCCTTAACGCCTGTTTCCCCGAGGGGCTGGTGCCGCCGGACGACATCGACGCTTTCGTGGAGAAAGCGCGCGCCGTGCTATCGATGCGCGAGCCAAGCATCCAGATTCCCGAACGCTTCAGGCTCGAGGCACAAACCGAGGCCACGCTGTCCGTCTACCGTCAGGTACTTGCCCGTCACGGGAAAGCGGACGTATGAGCCAGCCCCTCCGTATCGCCCTGATTTTGGGCACGCCAGGCACAACCTGGGGCGGCATGGAGAGACACACACTGGAGCTGGCCCAGGGGTTAATAGAGACCGGGTATGAAGTGCACGTGCTTGCCGATGCCGAGTATCGCGGGCGCTTTGCAACCGTCGCTCACTTCCATCCGATTCCGGTCCAGTACAGCCGCCGCCACCCCTGGCTGGGCCTTCGCCTACGGCGTTTATTGCGGCGCATTCAGCCGGACATTTGCCACGCCCAGGGCAACAAGGCTGCTCAGCTACTGAGTAACATAAAACGGCGCGGAGGCGCCAAGCGCTCGCTCTACATAGGCACGCTGCACGGCACAAAATCGTCGCACAACGCCTTTACCCGGCTGGATGGCGTCATCGCCGTCAGCGACGAGATCTATGCGTCGCTGGCGCACCCGGAAAAAACCGTCATCTTTAACGGCATGGCCTCGCCACCGAACAACACCCCAACGTCTTTCGCGTTACCTGCAGAGCGTCCTTTGGTCGTCGCCGCCGGCCGCCTGGAACCCGTCAAGGGCTTCGACCGATTATTGGACGCGTGGGCCAGAGCCAACATTAAGGCATCGCTGGCGATCCTCGGAGAAGGCAGCGCGAGACCACAGCTTGAAAAGCAGATAAAGACGCTCGGTTTGGGCGAACAGGTCACACTGCCGGGTTACGAAGCCAACGTTGCCGGCTGGCTCGAGAAGGCCGATCTTTGCGTAATCAGTTCCGAGCGCGAGGGGTTTCCCTATATTCTCGTCGAGGCCTTGCTCAGCCGTTGCCCTGTCGTTTCAACACCCGTCAGCGGCGTAGGCGCCCTGTTACCGGAAACCTGTATCGCCCGCTCAAGTGAAGTGGACGACCTCGCCGAGTGCCTGGCTTCAGCACTCGGCGATCTGGTGTCGCTACGGGAAAAACAGGAACCTGCATTTGCTCAGGCGGCCAGAACCCTCACACGTGACGCCATGGTCAAGCAAACGCGGCAGTTTTATGAGGCGCTCGATGCATTAAGGCCAGGCTCGGACGCAGCACGCTGATGACCTTCTCCGCCAAGAGCGCGTGGCCATCGTCGGTGAGATGCGTGCCGTCCGCCATCAGCGTGTAGCCTCGCTGATCCCAAAGCGCATCGTAGGCATCGACATAAAGCGTATTGTCGCTTTGACCGGCGAGCGCCATCAGGGCGGCGTTGTAACGCAGAATACGGGGATTGCGCGACTCGTCCTTGTTCGGCGCAGTTCCCACCAGTACGAACAAGGTCGTCGGCGCGGACGAGACTACAGTTCTGATGTGGGCCAGGTATTCGTCGAGGGGAACCTGTTCCACGGCCCCTAGCCGCGCCTGGAGGTGAAAGCTGCGAGCCCATTTCTTGAGTTTCTTGACCAGCTTGCGGGCCAGCTTCCGTTTCAGCGAGTCCGGATAATAGAGGACATAGGGCGCGCCACGAAAGGTCAGCCAGGAGTCCACCAGCCCGTACTGAATCATCGCCACGCGGTACGTGGCGGGTGGGTAGTCCTGTGCGTAGCGGCGTAGCTCCCGCGTGGTGCTCATGGTGTGACCGCAATTGGTCAGCGGCATATCCAGAGCCTGCGCAACGCGCTCTGCCCAAAGCTGGCCCGTAAACTGCCGAATCCCTTCGGTGTTGCAATCGCCATAGGCGATACACTTATTCATCGTCATCCTTAACGCTCCTAACCGATACGTGTGCCATGATCGACCTGACTCGCCAGGAACCCTTCGCCGCAGGTTACAACCGAACCTGCTATATCCACCCGGACGATCCGTCGCGCTGCCTTAAAGTGCTCCGGCCGGAAAACATCGAGCGGCGCTTCGCCCGCCAGCCGTGGTACAAGAAGCTCCTTGGCAAAACGCGCATCAACGACAATCTGCAGGAACAGGCCGCCCATAGCCAGCCGGCTGTGGCCAACGGTACCCCGCTGGTCTGGGCGCACCTCCCCCGCTTCTACGGTAGCGAGCCTACCACCTTAGGGCCGGCCAACGTCAGTGAACTGATCACCAATCCCGATAGGACACCGTGTATCACGCTGGAAGCCTACCTTCATCAACACGGTTTGGATAAAACGATCCACGGGGCTATCGATCGTTTCTGCCGGTGGCTCAGGGAAACGAAAATTCTGACCCGCAATCTCCTACCCCACAACTTGGTCGTTGCTACCCGGCAACATCAGCTTGAGCTCTACCTGGTGGATGGCCTTGGCGCGCCCACCGTGCCCACAGCCTTGTCGCACAGTGCCGCCTACCGCGACCGCTATATCGATCGTAAAATCCAGCGCTTTGGGATCCGCATCGACTGGGAAACCGGCGGGCGCCAGGGTCCTTGGGCATCGGCGGAGAAGCTCTAAGGCGCCGCTGAACCATGCCTCAATAAGCACACGCAAGAAAGGCTGGCGAGCCTCCAAACCATCGCTCGCAAAAGTTGTCTATAATGGCCACCAACTACAGCCAGGGCAGGCTTTATCACGGCATCTTCAACCTTGCCGGCCGCGAGCGATGGTGATAGCTTGCCGCCCTGTTCAATACCCGGAATTTGGGGATTATGGCCCTGTCACGAATTTCTATTTTAACCTGGATACTCAAGTGCGCCGGTAAATTACCGCTGAGCGTCGCGCAAGCCGTGGGAAGCTTTATCGGCCTGCTGGGCTGGTGGTGCCGCAGCGAGTCCCGGCGGGTGACGGAAATCAACCTGGGTATCGCTTTCCCCAGCCTTCCCGCCGAAGAGCGCCAGCGCCTGGCACGCGCGAGCATGAAGCAGACCGGCCGCACCATTATGGAAATTCCGCTGATGTGGGAATGGCCGGTGGAGCGCTGCCTGGGCCTGATCCGTGACATTGAAGGCGAAGAGCTACTGACACGCTGCCGTGACGACGGCAAGGGCCTTATTTTGCTGGCACCTCACCTAGGCAACTGGGAGCTGGCGGGGCTGTATTTTTCCTCGCGTTACAAGATGGCCGCACTCTACAGCCCACCCCACTATCCCGAATTCGAGGATTACATGATCCAGGTGCGCGGTCGGCTCGGCTCTGAGCTGGTGCGCGGTGACCGAAGGGGGCTGGCGCGGCTCATTGCTCTACTACGCGAAGGCGGCGTCGCGGGCATTCTGCCCGACCAAAGCCCGCGGGGTAAAACCAATGCCTATGCGCCTTTCTTTGGCATGGAAGTGCGCACCATGACGCTGGTGGCTAAGTTACTGCAGAAATCCGGGGCTTCCGTACTGGTGACTTACGCCGAGCGCCTACCCGATGCCCGAGGCTTCAAAATCGTGATACGCGAGTGTGAACCGGACATGGCCGACACCGATCCGGTAACGGCCACCACCGCTCTCAACGCCTCGGTCGAGCACTGCGTGCGCGAAATCCCGGAACAATACCAATGGGAATACAAGCGCATGCGCCATCGCCCACCGGGCGAGATGAATCCTTACAAACCTGGGCGCATCTGTTAGAGACGCCCCGACCCGAAACCGCCGAAAGGAATGCCGTGGTGTCGCCTAGCCCAACCGAAAAAAGCAAGTCCGCACTGACCGGCCTCATGTTTCTGGGACTGGGCGGCACGCTGATATCCTCCAGCATCATGGCTGGCGCAGCGCTACTGATTGCAATCTCGGGTATCGTCATCGCAATGACTGGCAAGCTGAAGGCGACCGGCTGGGACAAGCCGCGGGAACTGCGCTTGATTCACTTCGGTTTCTGGTTCTTCGTTCTTGTCAGCGCGATCAGCTGGGCCTTTTCGGGGTTTAGTTACGAAGGCTTCAAGACATTGGGCGTCCATGCGCGCTTTATTCTGTTCTGGCCTCTACTCGTTGCCCTCACCTATGCCCGCGTCCGGGCGCGACACCTGTTTATCGCTTTTATGCTGATGGCCTTTGCAGCGGGGCTGGCGATCGTGCTCGACAACGGACTCAATGCCCAAGCCTGGCAGACGCTTCTCAAGCATCCAGCGGGCTACGATCTGAATCCAATTATCTTCGGCAACTTGTCGTTACTGGCCGGGTTTCTGAGCCTGGCCGGCGCCTTGTTCTACACTCGTCAGCAGCAACGAACAATGGCTGCGCTACTGATCATCGCCAGCCTGATAGGACTGGCGGGCGCAGGCCTGTCGCAAACCCGTAGCAGCCTGGTGGCGCTTCCTGTGCTGGCCCTCCTGTTCATCCCTCTATTGCCTCGCAACGCGCGGGTGCCGGCGCTGGTGACGTGCTTTGCCCTCATCGCTTTGGCCGCAGGCTTCAGTGACCGTGTAATCGAAACGGTGACCGGCGTGGCTGCCGGTTCTTTCGATCAGAGCATCGAGCTTCGGTTTGCAGCTTGGGGAGAAGCGCTCAGACTCTTCCTGGCGTCCCCGCTGAAGGGCGCCGGTCTCGATGGCTACCAGCACGCCATCCTCCAAGGCACTGCCCAAGGCACATTAGAGGCGCAACTGGCGGGGTGCTGCGCCGATCACGCTCATAGCGACGTAATGCAGGTGATGGCTACAAGAGGACTGATCGGCTTGCTGGCCTGGGGATTCCTACTGGGCTTGCCGGCCGCCCTATTTGGCCGCCACCTACTGGATCGTAACCCCGAGGTGGCCTATACCGCCTTGGCCGGCCTGCTTGTCCCCGTAGGCTACCTCGTGTTCGGACTGACCGAAGCGACCCTGGACCGCAGCCTGTTTGTGACGACGTACCTGGTATTGATAGGAGCCACTGCGGCGACACTCTTTGTCGAGCTGGACTTGGGCGACCGGCGCCGGAGACGGGTCAGGGTTTCGGCAACGATTATCACCAAGGATGAGGCGCACAATATCGAGGATTGCCTACGCTCCGTTCGCGCCGTGGCCGATGAGATTATCGTGCTCGACAGCGGTAGCACCGACGACACCGTGGAACGGGCCCGAGCCCTGGCCGATAGCGTAGAGGTTACCGACTGGCCCGGCTTCGGCATCCAGAAACAGCGGGCACTGGACCGGGCAACCGGGGACTGGGTACTGTCGATCGATGCCGATGAACGGATCACCGAGGGGCTGGCCCGTGAAATCAACGAGCGGCTGGCCGATCCGGACGCCGACGCCTATAAGCTGCCCTGGGCCGTCACCCTGTACGGAACACGGCTGGACTTTGGTCGCAGCGGCCGCTCTCCCCTACGGTTATTCCGGCGCGAGGGTGTGCGCTTCTCCGATGCGCTGGTCCACGAGAGAATCCTGATTCCTTCCGGTCGCAAGACCCGTCAACTCCGGGGTCGTATGACCCATTACACCCACCGTCACTTCGGCCAGGCCCTGGAAAAAAGTGCCAAGTACGCTTGGCTCGGGTCGCAGGAAAAGTTCCGTCGCGGCAAGCGGACGCGCACCCTGGCCTATGCCAGCTTTCGTGGCTTACTGACGTTCATCCAGGTCTATTTCCTACGCTTTGGCTTCCTCGATGGGCCCGTGGGTTACCTGGTATCCGTCACCTACGCGCAGGGATCGTTCAACAAATACGCGGGCCTGTGGACGCTGAGCCGAACGGAACGCATGGCAAAGCGCAACCGGGATCAGACACCGGACTGATCCAACTGCCGCTGAAAAGCCGCTTCCCTGCGCAGCCGCAGGGCAACCCTGAGCTTCCGCAGCAGGTTCAGCGGCTTTCTTTTCAGCGGTGGGGGGTTATCCATAAATCTTTCGACCGCATCCAGGACGCGCTCACTGGAGTGCCCGTCCCGGAATTCGTGCAACTCATCGGCGAAACGCCGCATGTTCTCCATGAGTTCCGGAGGACGAACGAGCGCTCTGCGCAATGCCGGCTCCACCTCGTCCGGCGTTTTCACATCCAGCAAGTAAGGCCCCGGCATATTGGTGCGCAAAGTCACTACCGGCGTATCGAGGAACATGAACTCGAACAGGATGGATGAGGTATCGCAGAGCATGACGTCCGCCTGGGACATGAAGGGAACGAAGTCATGGTCGCTTTCAATAAACGTCAGATGCTCGTTGGCAAGGGCCCGGTATTCCGCGACGACGGCCTCTGGCATCTTGGGATGCAGGGTAACGATAAACCGCCATTCGCCTGAATCCCGCATACGCCGAATGGTGTCGACCAAATGCGGTGCCGATGTGACGGTATCGCTGAACGTCGAGGCGTAGAACACCGTGGGTAGCGCATGAGGCGCCGGTACAGCCCCTTGCGGATTATCGGCCAGGATCGCATCCAGCTTGGGCCATCCGGTCTTGACCACGGCGAAGTGCCGATAGTCGTCCGCCAGCTTCTGGTAGCGCCGGGTGTCCGTTTCCGCCATGGTGCAGTAAAGGTCGAACCACCCTCGAATGCGGAAATGAGACTGTTTTTCCGGTTTGTGGCCTCGTTTGTTGATCGGCAGCCCATGAAAGACTTTGACCTTGATACCCGGGAGGAAAAAAGGAACCCAGTCGCCGGGACAAAAAACCGCGTCCGGTGCCCAGTCCCGCGCCTCGCGAAAACTCACGATGCGCTTTTCATCCGGCCGCAACGGCTTGGCAGTACAGCCTATGATCAGCCACGCCACTTCATCGCCCCGTTTGCGAATAGCCGCCTGCAAGGGCCGCAGGATGGCGTAGGAATAGGGCTGGCTCACGTAGAATAGGTAGCGTCTCACAGGCTCAACTCGTCCAGCATGTCCTGGTAGAGCACCCGTGTCTCCCGAACCGTCGCTTCGTTGGTGAACTCGCGGCCGATGCGTTCACGCCCTCGCTGCCCCATGGCCGTTGCCGCATCCCGATCCGATGCCAGCCTGATAAACGCATCGGCAAGGGCCTTGGCGTTGCGGACCGGGACCACGTACCCCTCGACGCCGTCATCGACCAGTTCCGGCATGCCGCCGGCCTCTGTCACCACGACCGGGCGTTCATAGGCCATGGCTTCGATCACCACGCGTGGCAACCCCTCACTCTCCGACGGCAACACCATCGCATCGCAGGCCGCTGCGACCTGCGGCGCATCGGTCCGGAAACCGGCGAGCTTTATCCGGTCGGCATGGCGAGAGGCCCGTATGCGGTCGGTCAGTTCAGCGTTCTCATCCAGTTTGCCCACCAACAGCAGATACACCGGCATGTCGTCGGGGATATGGTCCATGGCTTCGATTAGCGTTCGGAAGCCCTTGCCCGGCCGGTCACGACCGGTACAGCAGAACACAAAGGCATCCTGCGGAAATCCAAACGCCGAGAGATCGGCCGGAGGGCCCTCGTACCATTCCAGTTTGTGGCCTTTGTAGATGCGAACCACCTTTCGCTCAGGGAGGCGCATCCATAGAAAGCTGAGCCCAAGGAAATACCGTTTGACCGCATCGGAAACACAGACAATACGGTTGAGACGAGGATGTAAAAAAGTAATCCAGGACTCCGGATTGAGATAATCGATGTTGCCAATCACTCCACGGTAGGCGGCAATAGCGACCTTACGGCCCCGGGCAGCCCGCAGGCCGCAGGCTAGAGCGCGAGGATTGAAGCAATGCATGACGTCGATTCGCTCGTCGTCGATCACCTGCTGAATTTGCCGGGTACCGGTTTTGTCGAATCGTCCCGTCAAGGCGATGCGCGCCCGAACGATACCCGCAGCGTCCAGATCGCCGAAGTACCGGCCAGCCGGGTTGCATGCCACGGCAACTCGGGCTCCGGCCTCATGAAGACCGAGAATCCATTGGGTTTCCGAGAGATCGCACTTGTCAGTGACAATAAGGATGCGTGGCTCTTGGGCGATCATCGGTTGAAGGCTCTCCAATTCTCCAGCAGCTACCAGGCTGTGCGATGGCCGGCATGCGTAAAACTTGATAGATTGGCGCATCCCGCGGAGGGGAGACCGGGCACACAAGGCTGCGAGAATAGCATGAACACGACAGATGAGACGACGCTCGAGTGGCATGCCGAAGAGCAACGCTTCCTGCAGAAAAATGGTGTCATCGGCAGCCAGGCCGAGCTTGAGGCCTTGTCCCCTCTGAAATCGCGATGGATACACAACACACGCCGCGAAGTTTACATTACACCCTCTGGCTACGTGCTCAAACGCTTTTGCCAGTTTCCCGGGCGCAAGGACTTCCGCCGTGTCTGGCGACGCGAGCACCGTGCATTGGCCAGACTGGAGGGTCTTTCCGTGCCTCGCTCTCTGGGCTATATGCAGGCCGACCACTCGGCTGGCCGCAGCTCGGTTCTTTACGTGCGAAGCTGCCTGGCCGGCGACCCGCTGGAACATATTGCCCTGCCCGACATCCCCCGAGTGGCTGATTTATTCGCGACCTTCCATAATCGGGGGGTCGTCACGCTGGACCCCCAACCCGAAAATTTTCTGCACCCGGCAAGCCAGCCCGACACCCTGGCTTTCATCGATTTCGGTCGCGCGCGAGTCTACAACGCCGTCAATCCGCTCCTTTACATCTCCATCGGCAAGGAAATGCTGCGCCTGACCCGAGAGGGGCGCTTGAGTGACGAACAGTTGGAACAAGTCCTGGCAAGGTACGCCGAAAGTAAAAAAATGAACGGGCTGGCAGGCATGCTGATTCATCTGGGCCTGGCGTTCTGGCGCTGGAGATACCGCTCGAAAGACCGTAAACGGGCAAAACGCAAGGACGCTCGAAGCTGACCGTCAACCGCTCAAGCGCGAGCGTTATACCCACCGACGAGCGATTGCCAGAAGCTCTCCCGATCTGAAACAGACCACGCGCCGAGTTCCTTGTCCACCGAGCGGCGCAAGCGGGCCAAGTTGGCCTGCTGCCATTTCAGACCACTCTCGCCCTGTTCCCGTATAAGACATTTATCGAAATCGACCAGATAAACCCCGCCCGGCGCGACCAGGATGTTGTTGATATTGAGATCGACATGATCGAGGCCGGCCCAATGGAAGCGCGCAATGACCCGGCCGGCATCCCTGAGTAGCTGATCGGTCGCCTCCCCGGCGAATTCAAGCAGTGTTTTGGCGCCGGCAATGCGTTCGATCAGAATGCGGGCCCGATAGAAGCCAATGCCCGCCGGGGCATACCAGGCGGCAACCGGCGCAGGCACGGGAAGGCCCTGCTGCGTCAAATAGTCCAGCAATCGCACTTCCATGAACGAACGCACCCGGTTTTCACCTGCGAACTTGAACAGGTCGCGTGAAATTCTCGCCACCAGCCCGCCTCGCAGATAATGTCGCAAGACCCAATCGCTTTCCGCGCGCTGGATATACCAGGCGCCGCCGCGGCCACCCACCGATACCGGCCGGGCCTTCTCCTGCCAGCTGCGCGGATCGAAAGATTCAGCTGAAACGCTGTCTTCGAAGCCCGGTGCGATCAGGACAATTTCACCCTTGCTTTCCGTCCGTGTAAACGACGTGGCCATCGCCCTATTCAATCCTCTGGATTACCGGAAGGCACTGAACATGCCACGCCGGGAATTAACGGTTCATTACCTGGGAGCGCGCAACCTATATCAGCCCAGATCTCCATGCTAGAATCCCCGCCATCGAAACCTGGCAGCCTGGAACCAGCCTGCGAAAGCCGCGTAGTCCGGCCGCTCAGCCTCTCCAGGGCATGCTTGGCGAAGCGCTGTTACCCGTTTGTCCGGCCTCACGTCTCAGGTATCCGCCGTCGAGTGCCGTATAGGAGTAGCGCGCTGCCAATGTCAGCCAGCAATTTACATTCCAGCAGTAGCGACCCGCAAATGGAAAAGCGCTCAAAGGGGTATATGGACTTACTTTCCCGCCATCTTCACATTCTATTTTCCATCGCACTGGCTATCTATGCGTTCTCCTGGCACCCGTTGCCCCCGGCCTATCACGGTGCCGAAGGCGCACTGGTCGCACTCTTCTTGTTGTCGCTATGTCTGAGGCAGGGGCGGCCATTGCGTACCAATCCCGCCTTTTTGCTGTGCATGGCTCTTTTGGTTTACCTGGCAGCCAGCTTGTTCTATCATAGAGCCGTACTCCCGGAAGCTTACGATGTGAGCGTGCGCTTCTCGCGGTATTACCTTAAACCGCTCCTGATTCTGATCGTCGCCTACGGCCTGGCTCTCGCGCGTCCGGGGTTCGCTTGGCTGTTCCTTCCTATTGCCTTTTGCGGACTGCTCGTTCAGCTCGCCTTGACCGTAAACGGCCCGTTGATCGACCAGATTCTGCAAGGATATCGACCCAGCTTCGGCTTTACCAACGCCCAGCATTCCGGCGTCGCGTTCGGTACCGCCCTGTTGGCCCTTGTTATTTTTGCTCCTCGTGTACTGCATACCCAAAAGCCGCAGCGATATGCCTATGTCGTGTTACTGGCCTGCGCGATCGTTATCTCCGCAGCCTGCGTCCTCGTCACGCAGGTGCGCGCCGTCTGGCTTGGGTTAGCCCTGGCCTTACCTATTGGTTTTGTCCTATCACTCGTCTATCGCGATCGGTCTCGCAAGCCTTCACTCAAGGGGGTATACCTTCCGATTGCTGCCCTCTTGGCCGTGATCGGCGTCACCACCGCTTTACTGCTGACGACGGGCATCGAAGGACACATGGAGAAGCGACTGAGCGCAACCGACAATCAAATCGAGGCGCTGCAACAGGCTTTCGCACTGGAAGACGTGAAAAATACCAGTACCGCCGTCCGCGTGGCGTCTTGGTCCGCCGCAATCGACTGGTTCTCTCAACGGCCGATTTTGGGCTGGGGCCCGGGCACGACTCCTCAGCTCATTGAAAACGCCCCGTACTTCGACGACTGGTTCAAGAACCAATTCGGGCACTTGCACAATTCCTATCTCGAAGCCGCCGTTTCTTTGGGAACGCTCGGACTGCTGCTCCTGCTGGGCTTGGTGGCCTATCTGGGCTGGGCCACTATTCAGGCATACCGTTCCGGCGCCATGCCGCGGGATGCTTTTATTTTCGCCTGGACGTTTTTTATCTTCTGGATGGTCGTAAACTGTTTTGAGTCGTACATCATGTTCAACTCAGGCCACGTTATTACCGCGTGCGTTGGCGGATTCATCTATCACTTCTACTTGAAGACCGGGGTCAAGGATCATGCCCACAAACCAGGGACCAGGGCAACGGGCTGAAATCGATATCGGCGCCTGTTGCGACGAGAATTACGTCCCGTTTGCCAGCGTCATGATGATATCGGCGCTGGAAAACGCTCATCCGGACTACCAGCTCCATTTCCATTTCGTCGCCGACAAGGTGCCCGAAGATGTCCTTGCCGAGATGCGAGCACTGGTGGAAAAGCGTGGCGGCAGGCTTTCTGTCTACCCTGCCGATAATCTGCGGTTCGACGGATTACCCACGCTCCGCTTCGGGTCGTCGGTGTATCAGCGCATCCTGCTGGCCGACTATCTTCCACCCGATATTCACCGCGTCATCTATATCGATTCTGACACCCTGGTCATCGGGGATGTCAGCGAACTTTGGGAGCTGGACCTGGACGGGAAACCCGTTGCGGCGGTCGAGGATCTTTCCCGCTCCGCTTGCGAATCGGTTGGCGTAAGCCGGCAAGAATATTTCAATTCCGGTGTCTTGGTGATGGACCTGGAGCAGTGGCGCGCTGAAGATATTCACGGCACGGTCGCCCGGTATGCCGGGGAGAATGCCCACCGGTTCCAGTATGTCGACCAGTGCAGTCTGAACGCGATCCTGCATACGCGATGGAAACGCCTGTCCCCCGCCTGGAACCAGCAGGCCAACATCTACAAGATCTTACGCAGGTACAGCGAAGGCAGCGCCTATACCGTAGACGAATTGCGCGAGGGCGTTGGCCGGCCCAAGATCGTTCACTTCACGGGCAAGAAAAAGCCCTGGCTACACTACTGTTTCCACCCGTTCAAACCGCTGTATCGGGATTTCCTACGGCAAACCCCCTGGGGTTCACGCTATCCGGTCCCCGTCAGCCGCCGCGAGAAGCTAAGATACGTTCTTGCACTGCGCCAGCACTACAAATGGCTGAGCCGAAGCACCAAAATTTATCTCTATCGAAATTTAACAAAACAGCCTACAGACAACACGCTGCATGGACCCAAAGCCCGTTAATAAAACCGGCGTACTGCGTCTGCCCGGCATTGGAGGTGCTTCTCATGACACCCATTGTGCTTTTTCTGCCGGGACGGCCGGCGACTATACGCGTCACAGATTAAAAGCGCTTTGCAGTATACGTTGACGTGCCCATGTATACTTGATGCTTATCGATCCCATTTCCCCGTATCCTGTCAAACCTATGAAACCAGATGCAATTGGCGTGGTCATCACCACCTACAATTCGCCCGATTGGCTAAGCAAGGTGCTTACGGGCTATGAAAATCAGACCATAAAGGACTTTCGGGTAATCATCGCGGACGATGGGTCGACAGATTCGACGCGCGAGTTAATCGAGCGTTTCAAAGAGCGTGGCGTGCTGGCTATTGACCACGTTTGGCAGGAAGACGAAGGCTTCCGGAAGTGCCGGGTTCTTAACGAGGTGATCGGCCATACCGATTGCGACTACCTTGTCTTTACGGACGGCGATTGCATACCAGAACCCAATCTTGTCGAGACGCATCGCGACCTGGCCAAACCTGGCTTTTTTCTATCCGGCGGCTACATCAAGTTAACCTCATCAATTTCTGAGAACATTTCAGATGAAGATATCCGCTCGGGCGTCATATTCGATGCGAAGTGGCTGGTAGCCAACGGCCAGCCCAGAAGCCATAAGCTTTGGAAACTGACGTCTTCACCCTGGGTGAAAGCGTTCATGAATACGGTGACGCCAGCGGCTGCGAGCTGGAATGGCATGAACAGTTCTACCTGGACCAAAGATCTGATGGCCGTGAACGGATTCAATGAAGACATGCAGTACGGCGGTCTGGACCGGGAGCTGGGCGAGCGCCTCTGGAACTTCGGGCACAAGTCCAGACAAATCCGATTCAGTACGGTGTGTCTACACCTCGACCATGCACGCGGGTATTCCAAGCCTGAAATATGGGCAAAGAACCGGGCCATACGGGAGGCCGTTAAAGACAACCGGACATTCTGGGCGGAGAATGGTATTGAGAAGAACGTCGCTTCATGAGAACCCTGGTTATCATCCACAGCTTGAAGATGGGTGGCATGGAGCGTGTGGCTGTGAATCTTGCCGATGCGTTCGCCGAAGAAGGCCATGAAAGCCACTTACTGTCCTGCCGCGCCCAACCCAATGATCTCCACCCTCAAGATCCTGCCGTTAATGTTCACTATCACGACCAGCTAAAAGCCTTGCTGAAATCCGTCATCGGCATCCCCGTATTTCTGATTTCGCGCCTTATTCTCGGTGTGGTTCTCCCTCGCTCCCACTTCATGTGGATAGGCTGGCTGAGCGGCTGGTTGCTCAAGCGGAAAATAAAGCACTTGGAGCGTCGGTACGGTCGTTTCGATCGCATCGTTTTCCGGGGGCTGGGTACCTTCAAATACTTTTGGTCGTTCCGGGATGAACGCAATATCTACGTACTGGAAAACGTTATTCACTACGACCGGCCGCTATGGCAAAAAAAGTTGGAGTGGAAACTGGTATTCCATAAACGCCATCTCGTTTGCGTTTCTTCTGGCGTGGAAGAATCCGCCAAACAGGCTTTTTCCAAGGGAAGCATTCAACCTCAAAGCCTACGCGTTATTACCAATCCCTGTCCGGTGAATCACATCCAGACAATGGCCGATGAAACCGAATCAGGCCTTCCGGACGCCCCGTTCATCGTGAACGTCGCCCGCCTGGTGCCCCAGAAAGGTCACTCCCTGCTGCTGGAGGCCTTCAAAGCGGCCCGCGTTCCCCACAAACTGGTAATTGTCGGCGAAGGCCCCCTTCGAGCAAAACTCGAAGAAAAAGCGAACAGTCTGGGCATTTCGGACCGCGTGTTTTTCGCGGGCAAACGCAGCAACCCTTACCCCTGGATGCGGCAGGCCGATCTCTTCGTTCTGGCCTCAGAATACGAAGGGCTTGGTATTGTTCTCACGGAGGCGTTGGCTTGCGGTACCCCTATCCTTTCCGTGGACAGTCGCGGGGGTGTCCGCTCGGTCTTCACGGGTGAGCTCGAACAGTACCTCACGCCCCGGACGGTTAAGGGTCTGACGGAAGGGCTTGAGAGTACCGTCGAAAAACTACCGATAGAGGTAAAACCCGATTGGTTGGCGCCTTTCAGTTCCAAATCGGTCGTTGACGCCTTCCTGATGCCATAAGGATCAGGTTCGTGAGCGGAACTCGGACAAGCGATCCAACGCCGAGACGTGGACACAACCAACCTGGGCTGGGAAACGCGTATCGAGCATCATCGCCATCGCGAAGCGATGACAGCCAGCACCGGAAAAGATCGGCTCACCTCCGGGACCCAAATGCATCAAAATACCCCCGATCTCACGATAGTTATCCGAAACCAGCTCCCGGCGTGAGGGGAAACGCCCTTTGTCCCTGACCTGCGCCCAAATTCCATCCAGTGTTTCAAAGCGCTGCTCGACATCTTGAGGGGTACGGCACTTGTCAGTCACCCCGGTGGGTGAAACGGCAATCTTTTGAAGCATAAAGTCGATGGCACCGGACTCATGCCAATTCTTTCCGTCTCGCCAATGCCCCCAGCAGTAATTCAGTTTCGGATGGTTTTCGAAGGGCTGCTCGAGCGATGTTGGCCATTCAAAAAAAACGCGACCTGACATCTGCCTGACTCTCGAACCAAAATGCTTCGCCAGATCCGCAGCCTCGATGTAGCGCTGGCATTGCGAGGGAGACACCCAGATGCGCTCGGCATAGCGAGGGGCATCAGCACCAAATTTAAAGCGGTTGAAAGCATCAATCCGGGCGGCTCTCAGTCGATACTTTATAGCCAAGACGACCCCTTCATACGGACTCTCCGCGCATATAGAACCATGATGAACGCCTTACCAACGCTGATGCTCTACCCGATCAGCTTGAAAAAAACAGCTGGTTCGTTTCACGCACCATTCTCTCCAGACCAAACTCGTCAGCTATCCAGCGTTTTAGGCGCTCGGGGCCAACTGCATGCTCGCCATTTGCAATGGCGCTGATCGCCCGAGCCATCGCCGGTACGTCATCGACATCCACAAGAATGCCGTACTCTCCATGGGCCAGAAGCTCTTCACTTCCCGGGACCCGGGTTGAAACGACCGGCGTGCCATGGCTCATCGCTTCATTGAGGACATTGGCCATGCCTTCGTTTCTGGAACACAACAAGAACACGTCGATGCCAGCAAAAAACGACGGCATATTCTGATGATATCCAAGAAAATGGATCCGCTTGGACTCCGGGCGCAGCTGGATAGCCGCTTTAATCTCCTGCTCGAACTCACCTTCGCCAGCGTGGACAATGTGAATGTTATTAGGAAGTTTGGAAAGAATATCGGGCAGCAAATCGAAGCCCTTCTGTGGACTGAAGCGGCCAGCGCAACCCACAACAACCGTGTCGGCGGGTAAATTAAACATCGCCCTGAAATCCATGGGTTCAGTTTCAGCCGAAGGGACGTCAAAACCGTTGTACACCCGGAATACATTGTTTTCATCGAAGAACTTCGGGTGCTTCAGCATGGCCTGCTTCAGGGAATCGCTGTTAACCATCAGAACCGATTTCATCATTCTGAAAATCACAAAATACTTAAGCGGGCTTTTCACCCTTCGGGCGATCCCCAGATAGAGCACAACCCGATCCACACCGGCGAGCTTCGAGGCCAGGGAAACGAGCCACCAATCTTTCTTAAGCGCAGCAAAAACGACATCCGGAGCGATGTCCCGAAGGATCTTTATGTAATTGGCGACCACGAAAAGATTAAAGTCGCCCCCACGTGAAGCGACTTCGATCACACTTACGTTAGGTAACTCCGCAAAGCGCTCTGCAAAGAAGCCTTTCAGCAAGATCACGTAAACCCTTACGCCATCCTCTCCCAGAAACCGGGCTCTGAGACGCACGTTTTTTTCGATCCCTCCCCAAACTCGGGATGGGCAAAAGAGCACGGCTTTCCTCATGCGCAACTCCGACTATGTTCCAACCGCCGTTTTAGACCAAAAGCGCTACGACACATCACTTGCGCAAACGTCTTTTCAGCTTTCGAATACCCAAACTGATCTTCTCCAAACGAACGGCTAACCAAAACCAGCCCGACGAAGTAACGGTGGCTGGCAAAAGTCTCTCCGCCTCCGGGCAGCTGCCAAGAAAGCGCGCCAGCTCCCGGGCCTTCTGCAACGCCGGTAAAAATTTAGGCTTCTTTAACCGGAAGTCGATGAAGCATACGGTCTCTCCAGATACAACGAAGTTGGCCAACTGCGGGTCGTTACGGAGATAACCGCGGCGATGGAGAGCTTCGAGAGCGTCCAGGATTTTGAGCGCATCCCGCGGCTCGGCGGGACGGCCTTCGACAAAGCGATAGCAGACGAAGGCGTCGGTTACAACGCCGTCCGGCCTGTGTTCGCACGCCAACATGGGAACGGGCGCCGTAAATCCCATAGTCGACATCAATTCAAGATGCCGGAACGTGCGCAGGGCGTCACTTTCCCGGAAACGCGTCAGGAAGCGCTCCCATCGGCGGCTGTTTCTGGCCCGGGGCACCTTGAGCAGGAGCGACTCATCCCGAAAACGAACGCGCGCGCTTAAGGTCCGCCAGTTGTCGCGAAACACTTTTTCGCGCGTTAGCGTCTCGTCCAGAACCGCATCCACGAGTTCCCGGCTTGCGTCTTCACCCACATGAGAAACCACGTGATAGTGACGGTAATCAAAAGCTAAAGGCATCAACAATCCCTAACGGGCGGCCGCTCGTCGACTCGGTCGGAATCCGGCTGCAGACGACCGATAATCCGATCCATCCAGGCGATCCACAAGCGCATGAATGCGTCGCTGGCATTGTCCAGACTCTGGGCACAAAGAAACTTGCACTCAGGGCGCGTCTCGGCCTCGATCAACGATTCAATATCCTCGACATCCGACGTGGAACTCAGATAGAGAGCCTCAGGAAGTGGCGAAATTTCGGCGGCATCATGCCGTAGTTCAAGATGGTTCGCGAGCGCCACAGGCCAGAATTGTCTGACATGACGCAAAGGGTACGATGCATTGCGACGCATCCGCTCAGGATGTTTCGCAAAACAGTCCCGGAACGTACTGACGCGCATCGGATGCGGAATATGCCCGACATCCAGATAACGATCCTCGGCTCCAGCCAGGCTGGCCGTCTCCGACTGTAATGTGCGTCGCGTCGGACGCCCCATACCCATCATGCGTTTGAGCTTTCTTTTGAGCGTTGACTTGACCAAAGAGCGAAAAGTCCCCCTCAACACAACCTTGTCACTCTTGAAAAAAACCTCAGGAGCCACCGGTTTGATCAGGAAGCAATCGTCATTGAAGTAGACGAAATTATCGGCCAGCCCGGGTATACGCCATAGCAGGGTTTCAATCGAGAGACTGTTGAATGTTGGCAGACTGTCAGCCATGTCGCGGAAAATCACTTTGTGGTCAACCACCCGGATACGGTCAATGGCAGCCGCTGGGAGCCGGCCGACAAAGCCGGGGACCTGCTCGTCAGTGACAATGAAGATATACCGCAGCCAGGGCGCAAACCGGAGCAGAGAAGCAATGCAGTATTCCAGTTCGCCCCGGTCCGCATAACGGGTCTTGGCTGCGGCTTTCGGCCTCTTACGAGCGCGCCAGCCCAGGTAGGTCTCGAGCTTTTGCTGATGTCGCGGATCGTCGCCATCGACCCATGTGACGACAGCATCAATCGGTTCGCCTGGTTTTGCAGAAGACATGGCTTGGGATGGCACCTCATTCCTGACTTTACGGCTGCCTGTTCGCGAGCCTCCAATCGAGCCCATCGCGCTTTTTCAGCGGCCCTGGAAGTTCACCGCCGGCAGAGACCGGAGAGACTCAGGGCCGACGACTAGGCTAGAATGGCCACTAGCTTATCAAAACGGGAGCCTAAGGCTCTGTAATAATAGGCACCTGATTAACGGATAGCTTCTTGATCAACTCCATCTGCATCCTCCGCCTGTCCGCCATCGGCGATGTAACCCACGTGATACCGGTCGTTCTCAGCCTCCAGGAACAACTGCCTGGCATCAGAATCACCTGGGTCATCGGCAAGATCGAAGCCAAGCTGGTCGGTGACCTGCCCGGCGTCGAGTTCGTGATCTTCGACAAGAAGGCAGGGATAGAAGGCTACCGGGAACTGCGCCGAACCCTGAAGGGCCAGACATTCGATGCGCTTTTGCATATGCAGGTCGCCTTTCGCGCTAATCTGGCGGCGGCCGTCATTCCGGCGAAGCTCAAGATCGGCTATGACCGGTCTCGCAGCAAGGATTTGCACGGGGCTTTTATCAATCGCCGCATCGCGCCGGCAGAGCGTCAGCATGTCCGCGACTGCCTGGCCAGCTTCCTGGAGCCTTTGGGGTTGAAGGCCGCGCCTCCGCGCTGGACGATCCCGCTGTCCGAGGCCGACCTGGCCTTTGCCGACGCCCATATCTCGCCGGACCGGCACACTATCGTCATCAGTCCGTGCGCCAGCCATCCACTACGCAACTGGTCCGCGGAACGCTATGCAGCACTCGCCGACCACGCGATTCGAACCCACGGCGCCCAGGTCATTCTTGTCGGCAGTCCTGCCCCACAGGAAAAAGAATACTGCGCAGCGATCGAACAGGGCATGCAGGAAAAACCCGTCAACATTTGCGGCAAGGACACACTCAAACAGCTGACCGCGCTGCTCAAAAAAGCGGACCTGCTGGTGGCGCCTGACACGGGCCCGGCGCATATTGCCAGCGCCATGGGTACGGACGTGCTGGGCCTGTTCGCGGGCAGCAATCCCTATCGCTCCGGTCCCTATAACTCACTCGAACTTTGCGTCAATCGCTATCCGGAAGCGCTCGAAAAGTTTGCGGGAAAGAGCGTGGAGACGGCGCGCTGGGGGGCAAAGGCTGAATACCCCGGCGCAATGGAACTGATCAGCGTTGACGAAGTCTGTCAGCGGCTCGACCAGTGGGTCACGAGCCGCCGGAACAGGGAGCCGGAGAAATAACCGGCTCCCCGGGGGAAGGCTTACTTACGGGCGGTGTAATCCTGATAGGACTTCTCTTCGACAAAACGAGAGCCTAGCGCCAGATTGACCTCTTTCTTGATCGCCGCACGCTTGTCATTGGTGACGTAAACCGCACGGGCCAACTCGATGAAGCGGGAACCAAAATCCTGCGCCGCTTCCTGGTCACGGATATCGTCTTCAATCACCCAAAGCTGCTCGTTGACGGTTTTCAACTGCTGGCGCAGTTCCGAGATGGCCGCTTGATCCTGCACCGCCTGGTTCCAGGTTTCACTCAGCTCATCAAGTTCGAGACGAACATTGCGGACTTTTTCTTCATCCTTGATACGTTCGGACTTGATCTCGAGGATGGTGATCTTGTCGAGCACCTCACCAAAGGAGACGGGTACTTTGATTACGTCGGCCATTTAATCTTCCCGGATTTTCGCTGGATTCAGTTGATGAATGGTAACCGCTGCCGTACTCAGGACCGGTCAACGAGCACCCCTCAGTCTTTAACGGCGGTGAGCCAGCTGAGATTTTCGGGGCGCTTGCCCTTCACCGCATCGAAGTACATACCCTGAAGCTTCTCGGTCAGCGGACCGCGCTTACCCTGGCCGATGACACGGCCGTCCAGTTCGCGGATCGGCAGGACCTCAGCCGCGGTACCGGTGAAGAAGGCCTCGTCGGCGATGTAAACTTCATCGCGGGTAATACGACGCTCGCGCACGGGCACATTCAGTTCTTTACAGAAATCGAAGATCGTCTGGCGTGTGATACCTTCCAGACAGGAGGTTAGCTCGGGCGTATGCAGCACACCGTCGCGCAGAATGAAGATATTCTCGCCGGAACCTTCCGCCACGTAGCCTTCGTTATCCAGCAGCAACGCTTCTTCGCAGCCGCAGGCAATCGCTTCGTTCAGCGCCAGCATGGAGTTGATGTAGTTGCCGTTGGCCTTCGCCTTACATAGGGTAATGTTGACGTGATGGCGGGTGTAGGACGAGGTGCGGACTTTAATACCCAGATCACGGGCTTCCGGCGCCATATAGGACGGCCAGCTCCAGGCGGCAACCATCAGGTGAACCTTGAGGTTGTCCGCACGCAGCCCCATGCCTTCGGAGCCCAGGAAAACCATCGGACGAATGTAGGCTTCATCCAACCCATTTTCCCGCACTGCCTGGCGCTGGGCTTCGTTGACCTGCTCCTTGGTAAAGGGCAGCTTCATATTGAGAATGTGCGCGGAGCGGAACAGGCGATCCGTGTGTTCCTGCAGCCGGAAGATGGCGGGGCCCTTTTCGGTGTTGTAAGCACGCACGCCTTCAAAACAGCCCAATCCGTAATGCAGCGTGTGGGTCAGTACGTGTACCTTGGTCTCACGCCAGGGCACCATTTCGCCATCCATCCAGATGAGGCCGTCACGATCCGCCATCGACATCTTTATTGCTCCTGAAACAAGCGATGAGAGCGTTCCCTGGCTGGGCCGTGGAACACTTTGGAAAAACGGCATTCTAGCAGGAAAACCAGAACGGACGAAGTGGCCCCTGCCCCATCGACACACGCCTCTACCAGCGGTTCATCGTCCATGTCATCGCCGATTTTTTCATCACCTCATGGCAATCACCCCATGTCACCCCATGATGCGCTGCCAGACGCTCCAGATATAGGCGCGCTCCGATTCAAAGGCGTCACCCTCCACGCGGCTATTCAGGTTTTGCAGTGCCCGGCGATGGATCGTGGAGCGCAGCGTGATATAAGCCTCGCGCAGACGCTCTGTGTCTTCCTCGGGCAGAACGCCCGCCCGGCCTAGTTCTTCCATCTGGCGGATATTGTCGGACCACTGGGTCAGCGCCGGATGCTCGGCGGAATACGCCAGCATCAGGTACTGAACCATGAACTCGATATCGACGATGCCGCCCTGGTCATGCTTGATATGGAAAACTGTGGACTCCCCTTCACGAATCGCGGTTCCCAGGTTCTCCCGCATCCTTTCCCGCATGTCGACCACGTCGTCGCGTAGCTTCTTGCGGTCCCTCGACTGGCACAGCAAGTCGTGACGCAGCGTCTCGAAAGCAGCCAGCGCCTCTTTACTGCCGGCGACGCCGCGTGCGCGCGCCAAAGCCTGATGCTCCCAGGTCCAGGCATCTTCGCGCTGGTATTTTTCGAACGCGGGCAAATTGCTCACCAGCAAACCCGAGTTGCCGGATGGACGCAGACGCATGTCCACTTCGTAAAGCTGGCCCGATGGCGTCTGGGCGTTGAGGATATGAACAATACGCTGGCCCAGCCGGGTGAAGAACACCGCATTGTCGATGGGCTTGTCGCCGCCCGTCGCCCCCTGGGGATCGGCGGTGTGAATAAAGACCAGGTCCAGGTCGGAGGTGTAGCCCAGCTCGATGCCGCCAAATTTGCCATAACCGATAATGGCGAAATCGTTATTGCAGGCCCGCTCATCGTCCTGTTGCGGGTAGCCATGGCGGCTGACCAGATTGGAGAAAGCCACCTCAACGACGTGGTCAAGCACGACTTCCGCGATCCAGGTCAGGTAATCGCTCACCTTCATCAGCGGCAGTGTGCCGCGCAGCTCCGACGCGGCGACCCGAAGGATGTGCGCTTTCTTGAAATGGCGCAGCACCTCCATCTGTTCTTCCAGGTCTTCCAGCGGAATACGCAGGAGCTGCTGGCGCAGATCGTCTTCGAGCTCCCCCTTGGTCGGCGGGTGATAGAGGCTTTCCTTGTTCAGCAACTCATCCAGCAGCAAAGGGGTTTCGGCAAGCTGACGCGCGATCCAGGGGCTTTCGCTGCACAGGCGCACAAGCTGCTTGAGGGCCTCGGGGTTCTCCAGCAGCAGCAACAGATAGGCTGTGCGGCGCAAAACGGCTTCCACCAACTGCAGCACCCGGCCGAGGGTTTCGGAGGGCGCCTCCACGTCACTCAGCGCTTCCAGCAGAACCGGCATAAAGCGGTTCAACCGACGGCGCCCCTCTGTCTGCATGACTTGTGCGGACCGACTCTGGCGGAGCTTCTGTAACAGTTCGAAGCTCTCCTCCGGTTTTTCGAAGCCCACATTCGCCAAACGTTTCGCCGCATCGTCCAGGTCCAGCTCACCCAGCCAAATTTCCTGCCAGCGCTCGCTTGCTTCCTGCTCTTCGGCATCGTCGTCGTCCGAGGCGATAATGTCGGCGAAATGGGCCGCGACCCGCTCACGATGCTGCTTCAGCGCCTCGTGACATGTGGCCCAGTCCGTAAATCCCATAATCAACGCCAGTCTTTCCTGTTCATGCGGCGTGTCGGGGAGCTCTTGGGTCTGTTGATCGGCCACGCCCTGCAGGGCGTGCTCGACATTACGCAGAAAAACGTAGGCCTCGGCCAGCTCCTGGGTCACCGCCTCGGGCAGAAGTTCCAGATTCACCAGTTCCGGCAGGATCTTCAACAGCTCGCGCTGCTGCAGTTCCCGATCACGGCCACCGCGAATCAGTTGGAAGGCCTGGACGACGAATTCGATCTCGCGAATGCCGCCGCTGCCCAGCTTGATATTGTTCTCCAGCCCCTTGCGCCGAACCTCCCGGCTGATCATCGCCTTCATATTCCGCAGGGACTCGAAGGCACTGAAATCAATGTATTTGCGATAGACGAAGGGCCGCAGGCTTTCCATCAGTACTTGGCCCGCTTCAACGTCGCCAGCCACGACCCGTGCCTTGACCATGGCGTAGCGTTCCCAGTCACGCCCCTGGTCCTGATAGTAAGATTCCAGGGCAGCAAAGCTCAGGGCCAAGGCGCCACTCTGGCCATAGGGACGTAACCGCATATCCACCCGGAACACGAAGCCATCGGCGGTCAACTGATCAAGTGCTTGAATCAGACGCTGCCCCAGGCGCGTGAAAAATTGCTGATTGTCGAGCGTGCGCTTGCCATCGCGGGTTTCGCCGTTGCTGGGAAAGGCGAAAATCAAGTCGATATCGGATGAAACGTTCAATTCCAAGCCGCCCAGCTTGCCCATGCCCAGAACGATCATCCGCTGGGGAGCCTGCTCTCCCGTTGCCGGATCTTCGCCGTAGGGCGTACCCCACTGTTCGCAGGCGTCGGCGTATAGCCAGTTCAACGCACCGCCAATCGCCACATCCGCCATGCTACTGGCGGCGCGCATGGTTTCCTCGAGGTCCGCCAGGCGGGTAAAATCCCGAAAGATAATGCGGAACATACATTCCCGGCGGAACAGCCGTAGCTCCCGGTGCAGCCCGGTTTCATCCGTAACCGCCTGAAGATAACGCTGCCAGCAGGCCGAGATGGTCTCGGGGGTCGTCGCTGCCGATAACGGCTGCGACTCAAGCCACTGTGCAAGCTGCTCGGGATAGCGCTCGACCGTTTCCCGCACAAACGTGCTGTAGAGGGCCGCCCGCTCCCACAAGGAGCGGTGCACGCCGTCATCCCTATCTAACCACTGCTCCAATCCGGAGCGATCCAGAATACGGCGTGCCTCCTCTGCATCAGCCTGCAGACATTCAGGGATTGGAGGCAGTTCACGTTGAGACGGGTCCATAGGCTCAGGCAATTCTCTGTTGTTGATTGTTCATTAATGATAGCGGGTTGCCCGCCGGCTCATCGACGTCGTAGCATCGAATCCCACTGTCAAGCGATTAGACTTGCGGTGGGTTTCCCTATATTTTCAGAATGGCCGCAAAGGTATAAAGACAAGAGTATTAAAGACAGGGCATTAGAGACACCCCTGCCACGCTATTGGATAATGGCCACGACTTTAATCCTGACGACAGGCCGTCATGGCGCCCTAAACGTCACTCTCAGGCCCGGACCGGATGTTTCGACGCGATGCTAAGTAAAGACCGACGCGCCATTACCGCCGAGCGCCATTTCTCGCATCTTCCCATGTCAGGGGTGATACGCAAGCGTATCAAACGCCTACTGATTGCGCTGCTCAGCCTAATGGCCATTCACGTCGTATCCATGATGGCGCTTGAGGGGCTATCGTTGCTGGAGGCTTGCTGGCTCACCTTTACGACTCTGGCGACGGTGGGCTACGGCGACATTTCTCCGCAAACCGCCGGGGGGCGGCTGCTTACCATTGCCCTGATGTACATCATGGCCATCACGGTCTTGACACTCATCGTCAGCGATTACATCGAATACCGGTTCTATCGGCGTGAACGCATCCTGACAGGACGCTGGAGGTACACATTGAAAAATCACATCGTCATCGTGAATACGCCCAAGCATGGCGGCCAGCAGTATTTTCTGCGCCTCTCCAGCCAAATCCGGGCGGTGCCGGGCTACGAGAGCGCGCCGATTCAGATTCTCACCCAGCAGTATCCGGAAGGCCTACCGCCTGAACTGCGGGATGCGGGCCTGGTGCATTACCATGGCTCAGGCTCCGACCCCCAGGCGCTGCGCGCGGTCAACATCATCGATGCCCGTCACATTCTCGTGCTTGCGCCAGACGAAACCGACCCCAATTCCGACAGCGTGACCTTCAACATTGCCCATAGGCTCAATGACCTGAAACTCTGTCACCGGGTCACTTTGGAGTGCATTCGGGACGAGGACAGGCATCGCTATACCTCGATGGGCATTCGAACCGTGATCAGGCCGGTGCGGACCTACCCGGAAATCATGGTGCGCGCCGTTATCTCGCCCGGCACGGAGAAGGTGCTGGAGGACTTGTTCAACTACCAGAACGATCACCCTCACCGCTACGAATTGCCCCTGGACGAACTGACCTGGGCCGACATCGTCAGCGCCCTGATTCGCCACGGCATCGGTACAGCCTTGGCTTACATCGACCCGGAAGATCGAATCGTCTGCCACCCGGAGCCGGATGCAGAGGTAGAAGGCAAAGGCCTTATCGTACTGGTAAAATCGGCCGATACCCCGCCGGTGGAAGAACTCGTGGATGCACTCGATCGCTACCGGGCCTATCTCGAGCGCTGGCACAACTTACAGGGGCAATCCACAGAGACAAAACCGGCGGCCGCCCCCACGGATAAACCCGATTAACGTTTGAGCAGCCCCAGTTGTAGCCGGACCAGTTGCGGGTCGAACATCCAATGATGCCCCTTCGCGGCGTATAACTGTGTCGACACCCAACGCCACTCAGCCTGTAGGTTGGGCTGACAAGCCCAACAAGATTTGCCGCGTCTGTTGGGCTTGCCAGCCCAACCTACGAGACAGACACAACTTACAGGGGCAATCCACAGAGATAAAACCGGCGACCGCCAACCCGATTAACGCTTGAGCAGCCCCAGTTGTAGCCGGACCAGTTGCAAGTCGAACACCCAATGATGCCCCTTCGCGGCGTATAACTGTGTCGACACCCAACGCCACTCAGCCTGTAGGTTGGGCTGACAAGCCCAACAAGATGTGCCGGAATTGTTGGGCTTGCCAGCCCAACCTACGGGACTTACAGGGGCAATCCACAGAGACAAAACCGGCGACCGCCCCCCACGGACAAACCCGATTAACGCTTGAGCAGTCCCAGTTGTAGCCGGCCCAGTTGCGGGTCGAACATCCAATGATGCCTCTTCGCGGCGTATAACTGTGTCGACACCCAATGCCAGTCAGCCTGTAGGTTGGGCTGACAAGCCCAACAAGATGGGCCGGGTCTGTTGGGCTTGCCAGCCCAACCTACGGGACTATGCCTCTAGCAACCCCAATTGGAGCTGTATCAGTTGAGGCTCGAACATCCAGCGGTGGCCCGGCGAGGTCGATGCCTGCTCACGCGCCCACTGCCACTGGGATTCCAGGCCCGCTTCGATGGCTAGCATCTTGATCTTTTCCAGTGCAGCCTGCAGCGATTCACTCGCCGTGCCCGTCAGCCAGTGCACACTCAGCGCACGCAGAAACGATGTAACAGGGTCGTCGCCCTCGACTTGTGGCGACGGCTCACCTAAACCGGCCAGCCAATAGCCCTGCTCGGCCTTGCTGACCAGATTCAGGAACGTCGGTACACGGCCGGCAAGCGCCGATGCCCAGGCTATCAAGGCACTGCTGTCGCCTGATTTCATCTCGAACTCAACTTCCGCGAGTTCGAGCGCCTCGCCTCCCGCCAAAATCTTGCCCTGGTCCAACGCAAATTCTACCGTCGATCCGGCGTCTTCCAGCAACAGGCTTTGGCGCTCGAAATTGGTCTCGAACACGACCTCGAGTTCAGCCAGATTCACCCGGTCGCCAATGGGCGTATCCGCCAGCAGGCCAAGGTTCAGGTCAGCGCCCGGCAGTGGCCATTCCCACTCGTTGCGGCGATGGGCGCCTTCGACAAATTCACCCTTGGTTTTCAATGTCTGAATATAATGGGTGCCCGCCTGACGGACTCGCAAGGCTGCGCGGTGCCGATTAAGCGCCTGGTCTGGCGTATCGTAGTAGCGATTCAGCAACCGTTTTTTAGAAAGCGCCTCCGAGCCTTTATCCGCGACCCAGGCAAGAACCTTGTCGGCGCTGCCCGGCGCCAGGGTCAGCTTGATTTCCAATTCTTCAGCCATGAAAAAATCCCTCGACGATTGCTGATCGGACGCTGAGCATACCGCTACAGAATTGCACGCACAAAAAACCGGCGGCCCGAAGGACGCCGGTTTTTTTACTCGTTACTGCTTCTAAATAAGGCTAGGCCTGGATCAGAAGTAGTAAACCGCGCCGACAGAAGCAACAGAGCGCTCGTCAGAGAAGGCTTCGTTGCCCTGATCGTCTTCGTATTCGTAGACATCGTCGCCGCCGCCCAGGTAGCCTTCGAAGTAGACGTACATGTGGTCAGACAGGTTGTGCAGAGCCTGCAGAGTGATGGTGTCAGTCTTGTCATCGTCACCATAGTCGTTGGTGCGAAGCTCATATGCCAGTGACACTTGGTTGGCACCTAGGGTGTAAACACCAATAACACCGGCCTTGTCGTATGCATCTTTGCGAGTCTGATACTCAGCGGACACCAACAGGTTATCCAGTGCGTAAGCTGCACGAACACCGTACGTATTTTCGTTGCTATCAAAATCGTCTGCAGAGCCGCTGGAGTAGCCAGTGTTGCCGTCGTTAGAGTCCATGGCAACCGCCAGGGTCAGGCCGTTCATTTCGTACATGGCAGACAGCTGGTACGGGTACGACTTGTCACCACCCGCTTGGTCGTCGCCGTCGCCGTTGATCTGAACGGCACCGCCGAAGGTCAGGCCACCGAAAGACGGGGTCTTGTACTGGATCAGGTCGCCTTCACCAGTGGTGTATGAACCGCCGATGTTCAGGCTGGCTACTTCGTAGAAGTTAACGATGTAGTCAACGGCTGTTTCGTAAGTTGAGTCGTCAGAACCAACCCACAGTTGACCGAAGCTGTCACCCTTAACACCGATGTAAGCTTCGTCCAGGTCGTCGATGCCGTCCTCGTACGACTTATCGTCAGCGTTGATGCCTTCCAGCTCCAACTTGAAGAAGCCCGTGAAACCCGGCGCGATCACGTGCTCGTGCTTGACGCCCAAGGTAGTGCCGTTGTCGAAATGCTCCAGGCTGTTAGGGCCGTTGTCGATTGCATCGTAGGCGAGCGCGTACTGAATGTTACCGTACACGGTCGGCAGGTTGGATTCTTGCGCCAATGCAGCGCCGGAGAATGTAGCCGCCGCTACAGCCGAAGCGATCAGAGTCTTTTTCATGTTGCGTCTTCCTTCTTAAGGTTAACTCAGGTTTTAGCTGCGGGTTTTATTACCCGTTTTTAGTATTGGGCTCAAATCGCGCCCATTATGTGAATCAAACATGTCATTCCTGTTACTCCTTTCCGTATCCTTCCGGAATGACAGAATTTATTCATGCGTGATCTTTTTTACCCTGAAGCCTGGCGCCGCGCCGTTCCGTTTTGTGTCGGACTTGGCAATCGCTTGACCCTTCAGGGTCAGTCACTTACAGCGCTTTTTTAAAGCGCTGCCTGATGACAAGGTTTTAATACAATGCGCCGTATTTTGCAAATTTTTTATGGCGATTTTTTAGGTATCCGCCCCTGACGAATTCCGGGTTCGCACAACAACTTTCAGGCCAACTCAGGAAAAATTTTAAATTTCAGTTATTTAATCCTAAACAACCTGTCGTCTTTAGATGATGCACCGCTCCAGGCTGGAGCAACCAAAACGACCCTGCACTCTTATTGCCCAGCACGAGAAACACACGGAAACTAGCACAACGGTTCACGTAAATAACCGAGACTTTCGGCCAGTGCGCATTTGTTTGCGCCGCATTGAATCATGTTCATCATTACGGTTTTGTGACAAGACACGCTTGCGCTCGCCACAGCCGCCTCAAGCCTCCAGCAGAAAGGTCACCGGCCCATCGTTGACCAGACTGACCGCCATATCCGCCCCGAATTGTCCCGTCGCAAGTCGCAGCTCACCAAGAGCCTGCTCCGCCCGATTTACAAAAGCATCGAATAAATGCCTGCCCTGCTCGGGAGGGGCGGCGGCGGAAAAGCTGGGACGCTGGCCCTTTCGGGTATCGGCGGCAAGGGTGAACTGGGGAACGGCGAGGAGACTGCCTCCTGCATCGATAAGACTGAGATTCATACGCCCAGCCCCGTCGGCAAAAATGCGGTAGTTCAGGACACGCTGGCAAAGGCGAAAAGCGCTATCTTGGGTGTCTTTGTGTTCGACACCCAGAAATAGAAGGATACCGGCATTGATCCGCCCGACCGAGCGGCCGTCGACGTCAACGTTGGCTTGAGTAACCCGCTGGATCAGCGCTTTCAAAAACGGCTCCTTGTTCTTTTGCCTGAAAGGCTAAGATTTCTTCGCTGTGAACCTTATTGGATTCGTTTATTACACAGCGGTACGAAATCGAACAGATCGGAATTCTAATTATCCCGAACCGGGTCGGCAAGCAGCGGTTACATAAAGAGACAAAAGCCTAATGCTCTGGTTCAAATCGGGCGTCGCGGCTCTTTTTCGTAATGTTCTGCAACCTTTTCGCAAGCGATCATCAGCGCATCGACAATGGCAGGCTCGGACGCGGAGTGGCCCGCATCGCGAATAATGGCGTAGTCCGCTTCCGGCCAGGCTTCGTGAAGCGCCTGGGCATTATCCAGGGGGCAGACCATATCGTAGCGGCCGTGAACGATGTGGCCTGGAATGCCTTTAAGACGACCGGCATCACGCACGATCTGATTCGGCTCCAGGAACGCATTGTTCATAAAGTAGTGACATTCGATCCGCGCCAGTGCGATCGCTACGTGAGGATGGCCGAAGCGCTCAACCACGCGCGGGTTAGGATGCAGCGTCGCGCAGCGACCTTCCCAGACGGACCACGCCTTGGCCGCCTGAATTTGCTTCAATTCGTTGGCACTGGTCAGACGCCGGTAATAGGCGCTCACCATATCGTCCCGCTCTTGCTCCGGGATCACCGAGACGTAATCTTTCCAGTAATCGGGAAAAACCCGGCTGGCGCCCTCTTGGTAAAACCAATAAATATCCCGCGGCCGGCACAAAAAAATCCCACGCAAGACCAAGGCAAGCACCTGATCGGGATGGGTTTCCGCGTAAACCAAGCTTAAAGTCGACCCCCAGCTCCCCCCAAACAATACCCACTGCTCGATGCCCAGAAAATGACGTATACGCTCCAGGTCCTCGACCAACGCCTGTGTATGATTGCCCTCCAGTTCCGCCAGCGGCGTCGAGCGCCCGGCCCCACGCTGGTCGAAAAGTACAATACGAAAACGCTCGGCATCGAAGAAGCGCCGGTAGTAATCCTCGCAACCGCCACCCGGCCCGCCATGAACGACGACCACCGGAGTACCGTCCGGATTACCGCTTTCTTCTATATAGAGTTCGTGGGGGGCGTCGACCTTCAGGCGATGCTCGGCGTAGGGTTTGATTTCGGGATAGAGCGACAGCATGAGGCACCTCACAATCCTTGGGGGATCAGGCAACGGAATGTCAGGCTGAATTTAGGGGATAAAGCGAGGAATTGCCACCTTTGGCAGCGCACGACGGAACGCTGATTCACGTGATAAAGAGGAACCGTCGGGACCAAAAAAGAAAACGCCAGCCCAAGTTTTAACCGGGGCTGGCGCTAATATCGCGCTTACTTCTTATGTGCGCGACGACGCTCGTTCTCCTTGAGCAGCTTCTTGCGGATGCGAATCGTCTCCGGCGTCACTTCCACCAACTCGTCATCGTCGATGAACTCGAGCGCCTGCTCCAGACTCATGCGGATGGGCGGCGTGAGCATGATGTTCTCGTCGGTACCGGCCGCACGAATATTCGTGAGCTGCTTGGCCTTGGTCGGATTGACCACCAAATCGTTATCGCGGTTGTGGATACCGATGATCATACCTTCGAAGACTTCGGTACCCGGATCAACGAACAGACGGCCACGCTCCTGCAGGGTCATCAGCGCGTAGCCAAGAATTTTGCCGTCGACCATCGAGACCAGTACACCGTTGTTGCGATGCTCGATATCGCCACCCTTCACCGGGCCGTAGTGATCGAACACGTTGGTGATAATCCCCGTGCCCGAGGTCATGGTGAGGAACTGGTTACGGAAACCGATCAGGCCCCGTGCCGGCATGATGAATTCCAGGCGGGTGCGGCCACGGCCATCCGGCACCATGTTCTTCAGATCGGCGCGACGCAGGCCCATAACTTCCATGATGGAGCCCTGGTGCTGCTCTTCCACGTCGATCACGACGAACTCGTACGGCTCGTGAATTTCACCGTCGACTTCCCGCTGCACGACTTCGGGACGGGACACACCCAGCTCGAAGCCTTCGCGGCGCATATTTTCGATCAGCACGGACAGGTGAAGCTCGCCCCGGCCCGACACCTTGAACTTTTCGGAGGATTCGCCTTGGACCACGCGTAACGCGACGTTATGCAGCAGCTCTTTGTCCAGGCGCTCACGGATGTTGCGACTGGTGACGAACTTGCCTTCCCGACCGGCAAACGGCGAGTCGTTGACCTGGAAGGTCATGCTCACGGTCGGCTCGTCCACCGTCAGGGCCGGCAAACGCTCGGCATTCTGCGGATCGCACAATGTGTCGGAAATGAACAGCTCGCTGATGCCGCTGATACACACGATGTCACCGGCACTGGCCTCTTCCACCGGCACCCGCTGCAATCCGTGGAAACCTTTGACCTCAAGCACCTTGGCGTTGCGCTTCTTATCATGCCGGTCGATTACCGCTACCTGCTGACCGGGACGCAGCTTGCCGCGGGTGATACGGCCAATACCGATTACGCCCACGTAGCTGTCGTAGTCCAGCTGGGAAATCTGCATCTGGAACGGGGCGTCCATGTCGACATCCGGCGCCGGGACGTGATGCGTGATGGCCTCGAACAGCGGCGTCATATCGTCCGCCAGCTGATCCGCTTCCGGGCCGGCAATGCCGTTCAGAGCCGAAGCGTAGACGATGGGAAAGTCCAGTTGCTCGTCGGTCGCACCCAGGCGGTCGAATAGATCGAAAACTTCGTTGATCACCCAATCCGGACGCGCGCCGGGACGGTCAACCTTATTCACCACTACGATCGGCTTCAGGCCACGGTCGAACGCTTTCTGGGTGACGAAGCGGGTCTGCGGCATGGGGCCATCGACGGCGTCCACCAACAACAGTACCGAGTCCACCATAGACATGACACGCTCAACCTCACCGCCAAAATCGGCGTGGCCCGGGGTGTCGACAATATTGATCTGGTACTCGTTCCAACGAATCGCGGTGTTCTTGGCGAGGATGGTGATGCCCCGCTCTTTCTCCTGGTCGTTGGAGTCCATGATTCGCTCGGCGCCACTGGATTTGCGGTCCAGGGTACCGGACTGCTCCAGCAGCTTGTCGACCAGCGTCGTCTTACCATGGTCGACGTGAGCAATGATGGCGATATTTCGGCGTTTTTCGATCACAAAAAAATCCTGCGGCATGCAACTGACCTGAGAGGGGCCTATATAAGGAAACAGGAAGCCTGTCCGGCATGCCATCTCAAATCGGGGAAATGTTCGGTTAAGGAGCGCTTCGACAGCTCCGGCTGTGGGCGCCAGATATTGGAGGTCACCCTCGGGCGCGCGCAGTATATCGAAAACCGGCCCGAGTAACTACGTCAACTCAAGCAATGCGCTCAAATTGTGACCAACGGTTCCGGCTGACACGAGACGATTCAGCTGAACACCGTCAACGGTCCAAAAGGATGCATAAATACCATTATTGCACCAATTTAGAGCATAAAGCGCACTATCCCTGCCCTGCCACCCTGCGTTAGGGTGCAGCTTCCGCCCTGTAAATGCTCACGCTGCACCACCATCGACCGAGCCAACAATATTGGCAAGCGCTTTGCTTAACTGTTTGCAGCCGAATTTGCAGGCACGGCCGCAGCACTTTTGATAAGCTGCCCTGCGCCTGTCGAATGAATCGGACGCTGAACGGGCTGTTTCAAGGCCATTCAGCCGAGCCGGCTCCACAAAAGACATAAACTGACGGAGTATGCGTAATGTCCAAGACGCTTGACCTGATCAAAGAATACGAAGTGAAGTGGATTGACCTGCGGTTTACCGACAGCCGCGGCAAAGAGCAACACGTGACGATGCCCACTTCTGAAATCGACGACGACTTTTTCACCGACGGCAAGATGTTCGATGGCTCTTCCATCTCCGGCTGGAAAGGCATCAACGAATCCGACATGATCCTGATGCCGGACGACAGCACCGGTGTTATCGATCCGTTCACCGAAGAAACCACGCTGAACATCACCTGCGATATCGTCGAGCCGACCACCATGCAGGGTTACGAGCGCGATCCGCGTTCCGTCGCCCGTCGCGCCGAAGAATACCTGAAGTCCACCGGCATTGCCGATGGCGCACTGTTCGGCCCGGAGCCTGAGTTCTTCGTATTCGACTCCGTCAAGTGGCGCACCGACATGAACGGCGCTATGTACGAAATCTACTCTGAGGAAGCCGCCTGGGTTTCCGGCGAAGATTTCGAGCGCAACAACATCGGTCACCGTCCGGGTGTGAAAGGCGGCTATTTCCCGGTTCCGCCGGTTGACAGCCTGCACGACCTGCGTGGCGCCATGTGTGCGGCCATGGAGTCCATGGGCCTGGAAATCGAAGTTCATCACCACGAAGTAGGCACCGCTGGTCAGTGCGAAATCGGCGTTGGCGCCAACACGCTGACCAAGAAGGCCGACGAAGTGCAGATCCTCAAGTATTGCGTGCACAACGTGGCTCACGCCTACGGCAAAACAGCCACGTTCATGCCTAAGCCGGTCGTGGGTGACAACGGTTCCGGTATGCACGTTCACATGTCCTTGAACAAGGACGGCAAGAACATCTTTGCGGGCGACGGCTACGCCGGCCTGAGCGAGATGGCCCTGTACTACATCGGCGGCATCATCAAACACGCCAAGACTCTCAACGCTTTCACCAACGCCTCGACCAACAGCTACAAGCGCCTGGTTCCTGGCTTCGAAGCACCGGTCATGCTGGCCTATTCTGCCCGTAACCGTTCGGCTTCGATCCGGATCCCGTACGTCAGTAGCCCGAAGGGGCGTCGTGTTGAGGTCCGCTTCCCGGATGCAGCCGCCAACCCGTACCTGGCCTTCGCTGCCATGCTGATGGCCGGCCTTGACGGTATCCAGAACAAGATCCACCCGGGCGATGCCATGGACAAGGATCTGTACGATCTGCCGAAGGAAGAGGCGCTCAACATCCCGACCGTGTGCGAAACCTTCCAGGAAGCGCTCGATACACTGGAGAAGGATCACGAGTTCCTGACTCGTGGCGGCGTCTTCACCGAGGACATGATCGCAGGTTACATCGACCTGAAGCGCGGTGAAGTCGAGCGCCTGAACATGACCACGCATCCGGTCGAGTTCGAACTGTACTACTCGGTTTAAGCAATACCCCTGTATAAACAGACGCTGCCTAAGGTAGCCGTCTGATGCAGACTAAGCCCCGCACTCCGCGGGGCTTTTTTGTGCCTGCACAAAAAAGCGCCAGTGTGTGTCCCACAACCCACTATCGTAACTCACTTGCACAGCGTAGGTTGGGCTGGCAAGCCCAACAGGATTTTCCGGGTTTGTTGGGCTTACCAGCCCAACCTACAGGAGGGTCTAGACTTTCAGAACTTATTTGCGGGACATCATGTATAGACTCTCCCGTACAACGCGTAACACGCAGAAGTTGCAATGCTTTAAAGGCTCGGCCAATAATCGTTAAAACGAAAACAGAAGGGAGTTTCCCGTGACAAGATTTCTCGCTCTACTCGGCGTGGTCGTGTTCGCAAGCACCGCAGCACAGGCCGAGGTTTACAAGCGTGTCGATGCCCAGGGCAACGTGACCTACTCGGACGAACCGCTCTCCGGTGGTCAGGCTATTAAGGTCGAACCCGTGACGACGGTAACCCTGCCGAAAGCGGATCAGGTCCGCGAGATCGTCGAGCGCGGCGGCGAAGGCGAAGAGCAGCAATCCAGCCAGCGCTACGGCAGCGTCACTTTTATGGCCCCCGAAGACGAGAGCGCCTTCCACTCGGGCAGCGGTGACATCACCTTTTCGGTTTCGAGCCAGCCGGCGTTGCGCTCCGGCCACCTGTTCGAAGTGACACTCGATGGCCAGCCTATCGGACAGAACGCATCCGGCCGGTTCTCGGTCAACAACGTCTTCCGGGGCACGCACAAGGCGTCGGTCAACATTGTCGACAGCCAGGGCCGCATCATCCAGCCAGGCCAGAACATCAGCTTCACCATTCACCGTCCGTCCGTACTGAATTGACCCTGCCCCCTTTACCCCCGCCCCGTGCCCCAGCCGAAGAGAAGGTGCCGCAAAAGCGCTATGTGAGCGAAAACCGCAGGCACCTCGGCACCTTAGAAGCTGAAGCTTCGGAGCAGCCCACCGGGCTGCCGTGAGCCATTCAAGTGCCCACGGCCACCAAGCGCACCAACATGGTGCGCTCACATCAAAAAGCCTCTACCATCCGAACAACATCGAAGCGTATTTTCGCTGTTGTAGTAAAAGCGCCCCAAACCGGGGAGCCATACTACAGACCGTTCAGCTTTTGATTGTCACCCGATACGCGCAGTTCATGAGGCGTGCCCCACAACTGGTTCGCTTTTTGCAGATACCGCATCGAATGCGAGGGGCATCATGTCTAAAAATATTGTCTACAGACAAATCCTGGATAATCTGACGACGGCAACATTGGTTCTGAATAGCGATCTGACCATTCAGTACATCAATGCGGCAGCGGAATATCTGCTGGAAGCCAGCGGAACGCGCATCGCGGGCACCAATCTGGCCAGCCTGTTTACCGACTCGGCCGAAGCTTTCGAGACGCTGCACGCGGCCGCCAGGACCGGACAGCCATTTACCAAGCGGGAAGCCGAGTTCACCCTGTTGTCCGGTTCGCGATTTACGGTGGATTATTCCGTGTCCCAAATTGGTGCGGATTCCGCCGAGTTGTTACTGGAACTCCAACCCCGGGATCGCCTGCTGCGCATCACCCGCGAAGAAGACATGCTGAGCCAGCAGGAAACCACCCGCATTCTCGTCCGTGGTATGGCGCACGAGATCAAGAATCCCCTAGGCGGCATTCGCGGCGCCGCGCAATTGCTGGATCGCGAACTGACCGACGAAAATCAGAAGGAATACACGCGGGTTATCATCGACGAGGCCGATCGTCTACGCAGCCTGGTAGATCGCATGCTGGGGCCCAATAAAGCCCCGCAATTCAACGACACCAACATTCACGAAGTGCTGGAGCGGGTGCGCACACTGCTGGAAGCGGAAAGCAAGGGCCGGGTGCGGCTGGAGCGGGACTACGACCCCAGCCTGCCGGAGTTCCAGGGCGACAAGGAGCAACTGATTCAGGCCTTCCTCAACGTGGCCCGCAACGCCATGGAAGCCGCCGCCGATCACCCGTCCGACCGGCAGCCGTGCATCGTCTTCCGGACCCGGGCACTGCGCCAGTTCACCATCGGCCACCGCCGCTACCGGCTGGTCTGCCGTGTCGATATCGAAGACAACGGGCCCGGCATTCCACCTGACCTGTTGCAGAACATCTTCTATCCCATGATCAGTGGCCGGGCCAACGGCACGGGCCTGGGTCTATCGATTACGCAAAGCATCATCGGTCAACACCAGGGACTCGTCGAATGCGAGAGCTCGCCCGGCTGCACCGATTTCATCATTTTCCTGCCTCTGGAGCTGAAAGCATGAGCCAATCGGCTAACGTCTGGATAATTGACGATGATCGGAGTATTCGTTGGGTCCTGGAGCGGGCCCTATCTCAGGCCAGCATGCAGCCGCGGGCTTTTGAGAACGGCGAGGGCATCATGATGCGCCTCGAACGAGAGCAGCCCGATGCCATCATTAGCGATATCCGTATGCCCGGCATCGATGGCATCGCCCTGCTCTCGCAGATCGTGCACGAGCACCCGGATATTCCGGTGATCATCATAACCGCCCATTCCGACCTGGAGAGCGCCGTCGCCAGCTACCAGTCCGGGGCTTTCGAATACCTGCCCAAGCCGTTCGACGTCGACGATGCGGTAGCTCTGGTCAAGCGCGCCGTGGACCATGGTCGCGAACGCCGGGCAACCGCCGAGCCACAGGTAGAGCCGCCAAACCGCCACACCGAAATCATCGGTGAGGCACCGGCGATGCAGGAAGTCTTCCGTGCCATTGGCCGCCTCTCCCACTCCAATATCACGGTGTTGATCAATGGCGAGAGCGGTACCGGCAAGGAGCTGGTGGCCCAGGCGCTGCACAATCACAGTCCGCGCGCCAAGCACCCGTTCATCGCGCTGAACATGGCGGCCATACCCAAGGACCTGATCGAATCCGAGCTTTTCGGCCACGAGAAAGGGGCCTTCACCGGTGCCGCAGCGGCTCGCCAAGGCCGTTTCGAACAATCCAACGGTGGCACGCTGTTCCTCGACGAAATCGGCGACATGCCGGCAGACACCCAGACCCGGCTGCTGCGCGTGCTGGCGGACGGCGAGTTCTACCGGGTCGGCGGCACCACGCCCATCAAGGTGGATGTCCGCATCATCGCCGCGACGCATCAGAATCTGGAAAAGCTGGTTCAAGCCGGCACGTTCAGGGAAGACCTGTTTCACCGGCTGAATGTCATTCGTGTGCACCTGCCACGCCTGTCCGAGCGCCGCGAAGACATTCCGCGCCTGATGGGGCACTTCCTCAAGCGCGCCGCGTTGGAGCTTTCGGTCGAGCCCAAGCTGCTACGCCCGGAAGCCGAAGAATACCTCACCACCCTGCCCTGGCCGGGCAACGTCCGCCAGCTGGAAAACACCTGCCGCTGGCTCACCGTCATGGCCAGTGGCCGTGAAATTCACGTCAGCGACCTGCCGCCCGAATTGCTCGAACAGGCGGACACCCCACCCACCGGCCAAACCTGGCAGGAAGGACTGCGGGCCTGGGCCGAGCAGGAGCTCAAACGCGGCAAGCAAGGCATCCTGGATGTCGCCGTGCCGGAATTCGAGCAGATGATGATCGAAACCGCCCTCAAGCATACTGGCGGCCGTCGCCGGGATGCTGCCATCCTATTGGGCTGGGGGCGTAATACGCTAACCCGGAAGATCAAAGAGCTGGGGATGGCGGAGGGACCGTCGGACGATGACGACGATTGAAATGGGGCGCCGTGCAGCGGGCTTCGGCTTCGAGGCGCGCCGAAGACTATTAGTTAATCAGAGTTCCCGCCAATAAATCACGCGGTCATGGCCTCGATAGACGCCGAAGGTGGCGGTGGCTGACGGATCGTCCTGGCTGCCATCGCCATCCCAGTCATATTCCAGCCAGGCCGGAGCGTCCCAGCTCAAGGTGTCCGTTCCGCGTCCCGTTGGCTTTAGCAGGAGCGGCCCCAACACCCCGTTTGCCACGGCGGCGGATGTTGACT
Organism: Marinobacter fonticola; assembly: GCF_008122265.1. Classification (NCBI taxonomy): domain Bacteria; kingdom Pseudomonadati; phylum Pseudomonadota; class Gammaproteobacteria; order Pseudomonadales; family Marinobacteraceae; genus Marinobacter; species Marinobacter fonticola. The sequence continues at coordinate 860,280 of NZ_CP043042.1, read as the reverse complement.
GCATATTGTGGTGGTTCGCGGTGTTGGCTAGTTGTGACATATTCGGCGCCAGGCAGTTATCTTTTTGATTCGTGACGAACCGCCCGCCTTGCCATTGCTCGACGTACGAGAACATTTTCAGCTCAGTTGCCGTTTCCGGGCCGAATACGTTTTCCATCCTCAGGCGCCCATAACGCACATCAAAAGCCGCTTCCGGCGCGAGTTCCGGTAGCGCGCTCGCAGCCACCTCGTCACTATCCTCGATACTTGTCACCGGCAGCTTGATATGCGGTGTATAAGGATTGATACGCGAATTATCGTTTTTGGTGAAGGTCAGCAAGTTGTCAGGGTCAGCAAACGTATAGCTCATCACCCCGTCACTTATCACGCTCAGAGCACCCGCTGACTCATCGAATGCAAGGCCGACCGTTACGTTACTCGGAGTTCCGTCCGCGTTCGTCGTGGCAACCGTCAGCGACGCCGGAAAATCAACCTCGACATCGGAGGCCATCAACTTCTGGAAACCGCCCTTTGTGTAGTTCTCAGTAATGCCGTTCTTGGTATTACGCGCTGTGATCGTCAGCGTGGGCACTTCAAGCCAGTCCGTCGGCTGCCCGCTGTAAAGGAAGCCACCAACGCCACAACCTGGATTTAAAGCGCCGTCCGACTTTTCCACCTGGAAGGCGGCAGGAATGAAGCGGCCAATCGGTGCGGAGTTTGCGGAAGGCAGCGAAGCTCCCAGGTAAGGCTGCACGGGTATCCCGAAGCGAAAAACGCCCACCTCAGAAACGCTCTGGTTGAAGACCCTCTCGCCTGCGTGGCTTTTGGTAAAGGAGAGCGCGCCGGCCTGAATACTTCCCGCAAACCCGTCTGAAGGCGCAACAAGCTGATGACCCAGTTGCAGCGCTTCAATTTGGAAGTTCGGCGTCTTCGCATTGTTGACGCAAAGGTTGTCGATTCCGTCTCCCTCTTTTCTCACGGCCTTGACCCGCATCTGAAACACGTCGCCGGCAGCGGCAAAAACATCACAGGTGCTATCCCCTGCGGCGCAAACGGCGCTCAGGCTCGTGGGCTGGACGCAAAAACCATGCGGAACGGTCGTAAACTGATCCGCTCCGGGTATTTCCAAGCCTTCGTCGCCTGTCTCAGCGGACCCCGTGTAACGCGCGTCAAGCTGTAGCCGACCAGCATCGACGTAGTTCGCGGAAACCTCTGCCACGCCTTGCGCGTCGAAGGCCAGCGGTATCCGCGTCGGGCTGCTGGCGTTGTTCGACACCGTCGTTCCGTTCAACGTCATCTGACTCAGGGCAGCCACTTCACTCGCGTTCGGTTTAGCATAGGTCGACCAGAACGCCACATTCCGAGTCACGTTCTCAAACGCAGGCACACACGCATCATCTGGATTACCGGGGTCGCCCCCGGATTTGAGCGCACGTATCTTGATCCCGTCTTTGGCGGCGTTGGAAACGAGGTCAGGTATATCGTAGACCAGACCGGATTCAAAGAAGGTAAGTTTGCAGTTGTTGGCCGAGAGTGCGCCGCCACCACTCTGGCATAACGTTTTGGACTGCGGTCGGGTTGAAGGTTCTGAACCGGTGACGCCCAGCGTCACCGTACCGGGCGTCGTGCGTTGTAACGCCACCGAGGCCTCGCCGTCTGTCAGATTGATCGTGTCGCCGCCCACCCAGCCTGAGGGCGCCATCGTCGCTTGCACCGGGTCGGTGAACAGTGCGTTGCAGTTCGGATCGGCACAGGCCCGAACCAGTATTTCCTCTTCAGGCTGGCAAGTCAGCGCCGTACCATCGTGGTAGATTCGGAAATGGTCGACCTGGGCGCCGACGGGATTCAACTTCAACGCACACAACTGGAAGTTATCAAACTCATGAATATTATTGCTGCCGCCCGTAGACCCCGTCATAGATAACAGGAAATTCTCCGGCACCGCCGGCTGGCCCGGCTCGTTCAGCGCGTTAAAGGGAGCAACCAGTTGCTGATAACTGTTACCCGTCCCCGTCGTATCACGCTCGACAGAGACCAGCGCTTCTCCGGACCGCCTCGAATCCACGGTGATTCGATACCGCTGGGGGGACGGATTGTTGGTGTTTGGCGTATCCACACCCGGGTTCAGGGTTTGCGTACCGCGAAGATAACGATAGTTGGGAGCGGCCCCTCGTATGGCGATAGCGTCTCGTCGGAATCCGGGTCCTCCAACACGTCCCTCCGTCGCATTGGAGAAGTTGCCGAATTCATCGAGGCCGATGCCGATCCACCCTCCGGCAAAGCCAGGATCGCCGTTGCTTCGCTGGGCGTAACCAAGCGAGCCACCATAGCTCCCCGGCCGCGGGGTGACGTTCGCGTCCGAGAGCACGAAAGCCAGCCCGTCAGCGCCGTTTCCGCCATAGGCGTAGTAGTCGAACTCGAGGACCACCAGATTCTCGGCCCCCGGAATTTCCCGCTGCAAGGTGGCGGCTGTCGCCTGATTTGATCGGGCCTGCGTCATGCGCAGCCGGCCATTGGTAACTTGAGGCGTGAAATTACCCACCGACACCGATGTCACCCAATCCTCAGACAGATTCGATTGGCTGTAGTCGTCGTTGAAGCACTGGAGCGATGAGCTCGCACAGTCGCGAGTGGTATTCGCCATCTCCTGAATGTCTTCAAAACCGAAAAGGCGGTCGTGAAAGCGCACCTCGTCGAGCATGCCATCGAAGAAATTGACCGGATTGCCGGTACCGTAGCGCGTACCGCCGAAGAGCAGAGGGCCATTCAACGGCTTCGTGTTGTAATTGCCGCCCTGGCCGCTAAAGAACTGTTCGATGTAACGCACCTGAGACTCGACGAGTTCCACATTGTTGTCGAACATCGTCACCTGCATACCCAGCGTGCCGTTGTCGTAACGGGCGGCCTGGATCCAGAAAAAATACCAGCGGTCAGCCTGCACATTCGAGTTGGTAAGCCTGAGTGAGTATGGGCTGCCGAAGCGATTCCAGAAGGTCACCTCGAGATCCCGGTCCGTGACCCACAGATTGTATTCCTGCGACTGCGAACCGACGCCTTTATGCAGCAGCGTCTGTGTGTCGTTTGTCGAATCCATCTGAAACCAGCCGGAAACCGACATGCGCCCTCCGGAACCCGACAACGGCGAAAGCGCATTGGCGTCAGCGACTTCAACAAAGTGCTGCGCGTCGACATAGGCACCATTACGAGACGGATCGTTGAAACCCTGCCCCCGGAAACGCCCGCCACGGCAGACCTTGGCGTCCACAGTACTCGGCAGCGAGTTGGCGCCACCAGCGGTTCTCGCACGCCCCGAATGACCGTTGCCAGTGCTGTCCGCAACTTCGCCGGCAGCGCCGGTCCACTGCCGCTCGTCCATGCGCCATTCGGCGACGGCTTCATTGGATTGCGCCGCAACGGGAGTGGCACAGAACACAAGCATCAGCGCCAGTAATCGGAAGCAAGAGATATTCAAACCCAGCACCTGCCTAAGACGATACGACATCTAGTCTCACCTGACTCGAACCTGGATTGTTCTGATGGCCTGATCGGGGCCTGTGCCGCAGCGTCCTTCGCTCCTGAGCGTATACACGCTGTCAGCCGAGCCATCGCCATCGACATCGCCCTGAAAGGTCGCATATTGACAGGCCACCCGGGCCTCGCAGCCATTTAAACCCGGAGTCGCGAAGTTAATCGGACTCTGGATCGCGCTACAGGCGTTGCCCGCCAGCACCTGCGCCACACCCACCTGCGCACCGCTCTCGGCGGCAAAGAAAGCGCGTTGGGACTGGATTTGCAAGCTGACGGCCTGGCCACTGCTTTGCTGCAGCTGCCCCATGCCCACCACGATCAGGGCCAGAACCGTAATGACGAACAGTGCGACCGGGAGACCAGCTCCCGCTTGGCGATGCGCGGTACGTTGCGTGTCAGGGAACATTGCGAACCTGCACCTCCTGACTGACGGCCATGGTTTCGCCGGACAGCGGATCCTCGATCGCAAAGCTGAATACGATGATAGCGCCGCGCTGCAAGGTGGCGGGCTGATAATTAAAAGCCAAGGAACCCGTCTGGATATTCGCAGCGAGATTGGCGCCTGCCGGTGCGGTATTGATTGCAGCATTGATTCCGTAGTTGTTGGCCCGGACAATCCTGTTCCCTTGCTGGCAAAGGGTTTCCGGGGCTCCCAGCACGTGAAACCGCCGCTGGGGCGATTCGTTACTGAAGCGATGATTGCCGGCCCAGGTGACCTGCACAGAGTTCGTTTCCTGAGCCGTTCCGTTTTCCGAAATAGTGCCCACCGCCGCCGGTGGGGAGATAGGACCCACACCGTCGTTCTGCAGCGCTTCGGCATAAAGCTGGTTACCCGGGGCATCGTGTCCGTAGACGACGACACGACCGTTGATAGTATTGCCGCTAACGCTGGCCCCGACGGCATTGAACTGGCTGGCAGCCGTTGTGGCCGGTAAATCGATATAGTTCGAGGCGGCAATAATCGGCATCCATTCAATACAACTGCCCCCGGCCCCGGTGCGAATGGATAACGGAAAGGCTTCGCGCAGGGCGCGGGTAATCTGTTCGCTGATGACGACGCCCGCGAGCGCACGCTGCTGGCGAGCGCCGGTATCGATGGCGCCCTGGGTGGAATAACTGACGAACTGGACGGAAATCGTCGCCACAATCGCCAGAAGGACGATCACAATAACCAGCTCAATAAGCGTAAAGCCCCGGGCGCCGCGCATCAGAAGTTGGCCCTGTAAGCGGAAAAATCGAAGACCGGGCCACCGGGTGTCGTGATGGTCACCCGTATCCGTTTGGCGTTGGCTGCCGCCAGCCCGACCTCGCCACCGGCGCATGCAACGGAAACCGCGACCTGAAAACCACTGTAACCGGCGATGTTGGTAACCGGGCTCTTGGGTGGATTATCGGTGAGATTGTGGTAGTCGTCCACGTCGTCAAAATCAGCGCGGTCGACTTCGTCGGTATTAATGTTACAGCCCCCGGTATAAGGCGGCACACCGCCTTCGGGCGTCAACTCGTCGTATTTCTTCGCGAGAATTTCGTCGAGGTAGAGCTGAGCCAGCTCCACCGCCCGCGTCTGGTTGAGCGGATCGGCGCTCCGGCCCGCGATGGTGGCGAAAGCCCCCACAACACCGGCCACGGCGATGCTGATGATCACGATGGTCATGACCAGCTCGACCAGTGTTGCGCCGGATTGGCGTCGATCCAGCCCAATCATCAGCACACCCCCTGATAAACCGCGCCAAGGGAGCTGATACAAACTAGATAGTTACTGTCACCCGTGAACGAGAATTGATGTTGGGCGCCGTTGCTTGGAAAGCCTTGAGCGTTAAACATGACAACAAAGGGGGGCGGGTTACCTCCCAGAGTCAGCGCCGTGCCTGCACGATCAATCTGAAATTGCGTAACGCCGCCGACATTGAACGTGAAGGTGTCAGCGGTTTGGGAAATGATGACCGTGTGCATCGTTGTATTGCCCGCCAATGCAGCTTGTTGGGCGAGAAGAACGGCGGAGGACAACTGTTGGGAGGCCAGGAGAGGACTGAAGGCGGATCGGCTTGTGAACAAGCCGATGCCTAGTGCTGATAGTGCGCCGATCAGGACGATTACCATGACAAGTTCGACGAGGGTAAAACCCGCGGTTCTACGCAAAGTCGAACTAGTACAGCGGCTCAACATTCGCCCGCGCCAACTGTCGGAAAGATGCAGATGTGACCTTTGCAACGGTATATGCCAGGAAACTGATGCGGATAGCATAGCTCACCGCATCCGCCCGTTTGCTGACGTCAACCAGCTCTTCCATCAGCAATCTGCAACTTGACGATTGTTTACAGTACCGTTTGCTTGATTGTAATCGAAGGAACACTGCCCCGCGGTACCATCGCCATCACGATCCGTACCAACCGTGTCTGCTACGGTAATCGAAGCGATTCCTCCCGCTGCCGCACCAATGGTGTAGTCATTTGCATCTAATTGGGCCGCATTACCAATTCCACCAGCTGCCGCAGTCGGAAAGCCATTTCCGGCAGCCGAGTTATCAATCGCGACGGGCACCCCATCCAAGGTAACCCCGTTGACACCATTCCCATCCGCCAGCCAGCGAGCATGGGCGATAGAGGCGCCGGACCTCACTGAACCGATAGCGCCATCCAAAGTAGCCACTCGGGCATCGGTACCAAAATCCGCAAACCGCGGAAGCGCAAACGCCGCCAGAATACCCAAAATCACAATCACCATGACCAGCTCGATCAGGGTAAAGCCTTTTTCTTTCTTGGATGCAATCGCATTAATCGGTGTCATAAGACCACTCCGTTTTAGTTTTCTTGGTTTGATAGCCGAGGTTTAGGGGTTGATGACCGTGGTGACTTCGCCGTCGTTCGGGTCGTATTGGATATAACTGTTTTCGTCGTCCAAATCGTAGGTGTAGCGGCAGTCGCCACCGCTGACGCTGGCAACGTAATCAACGTTGGCGCCGGCGGCCGTGGCTACGCCCGGCGCATTGGACTGGAGCAAGGCACTCCAAAGCGCCGCACAGTCGGCTGCACCCATACTGTCTGGATCGGTATTCCCGGAGACGCCGGCGGGCCAGCCACCGGCGCTCATGTCGACGTTCTCTGCACCAAAGCCCTGCAAATTCTGTTGCGCCCCCGCGGCGCCAGCGGCTGTCCACTGGGCTCTTGCCAGTGCAATAGCCGCGGAGTAGGCGCCGGAGGAACCCTGGATACTGGCGCGGTGGGCCTGGGTGGAGAGTTCGGCAAAGCGCGGCAGCGCGAACGCGGCTATGATCGCGAGTATGCTGATGACCACCACCAACTCGATCAGGGTGAAACCTGAGTGCCGGCCGGTGCTGGTCTTAATCTGTTCTACCTGCATCGCATGCGTCTCCTGATTCTGAACCGGCTCAAGCCGGGTCCGAATGACTGTCTTTTAGCACCAGTTTCAAACCGGTCTGCCGGTCAGTCTCATCCAGGCGTCCGTTGCCATTCAGGTCGGTGTATTCCGGCTCGACACGCCATGTGAGTGTGCCCGAGCGTTTATCTTCGCCCTGTTCCCAGTTTATCGGCTGGGAGGCCTGATAATTCAGTACTCCCTGTTGGAGTTTTGTATCAAAACACCAGCGGCCTGTTGCCGGTTTGTTGCCCTGGCAGGCGCCTTCATAGTTACGCACCGGCGTATTCAGCAAGGCCATCGGGTTAGCGCCGGTCCAGGCTGCGTAATCCGCCTCGCCGTCGGTCAGGCGAATTTCCGCCCCCTTGACCACAAGAGCCGCCCGCAATTGGTTGAGGGTCAGCCGTAGCGCGGTCGATTCGGCGTCTTCAGACGGCGTTTCCAACAGGACTATTGCACCCAGAACCAGGACCGTCACGGCGATAGCCAGCGTTTTACCAAAGTTAACGTCCAAGCCACCGAAACGGAGGCCGGACGCCGGCATTAACCGCCACCCAGCGAGGCGCGACCCAGGTCCCAGATTGGCAGGAATACACCCAGCGCCAGAATCAGTACCAGTACGCCCATCGCCACGATCAGGATCGGTTCAATGGATTCCGCCAATCGCTTGAGACCGAAATCAACGTCCTCGTCGTAGAAATCCGCCACATTGACCAGCATCTCGTCCACCGCGCCGGTCTCCTCGCCTACGGCGATCATCTGCAGGATCAGCGGCGTGAACATGCCGCTGTTGCGCGCTGTGCGTAGCAAGGTGTCACCGCGTTCGATACCGTGGCGCATGTCGCGCACATGCTTGGCGATCCAGGCGTTATCCGTGGCGTCGGCCACCACGGACAGCGAATGGGTCACTGGCATGCCCGCCGTGAGGGTGCTGGCCAGGTTCCGGGAGAACCGGCTTAATGTGATCAGTTCCAGCAGCGGGCCGATGATCGGAATCTTGAGTTTATAGCGATCCCAGGTGACCCGGCCGTTCTCCGTCTTCAGCCACTGCCGCGTCAGCACCACCGCCGAGGCAATGATAAACGCCAGGATGTACCAGTAATTGATCAGGAAGTTGGATGTGCCGACCAGTACCTTGGTCAGGAATGGCAGATCGGCGCCCAATTTGTTGAACACCGCCGCGAACTTGGGTATGACCAGAAAGTTCACCACCATCAGCGCGGATAGCAACGCAATCACCACAAACGTGGGGTAGCGCATAGCCTGCTTGACCCGCCGCCGTGTATCACGCTCGAGTTCCAGAATGGCGGACAGGCGTTGGAAGGATTCGTCCATCTGACCGGTATTCTCGCCCACGTGGATCATCGTCACGAACAGGTCCGAGAACACATCACGATGGGCCTGCATCGCCGTGGCCATGGTGACGCCACCTTCCAGGCGGTCGGTAATGTCGTCCAGCACTTCGGCCAGTCGCGGCGAACGCGTGGTGTCCGCCAGTCCGCGCATGGTGCGAATCAGTGGAATCCCGGCCTTGGTCAGCGCGTACATCTGGCGGCAGAAGACGATCAGTTCGTCCACATTGACCTTGCGCCGGAACATCGGCTTGGAACTCAGCCACTTGATCGGCTCGGCTTGCGCCTCGCGGGGCTCGATACGCAGGGGCGTGACGCCGCGCCGCAGAAGTTCTCCCGCGGCAGCGTCGATGTTGACGGCATCGAGTTCGCCCTGTTCCGGACGGCCGGTGCTGTCTTTGCCCCGATAGCTAAAGCGCATAACTCAGCCCACCCTCACGAGAACACTCATTTAATCGCCTCAGCCAACACGTCTTCCGGCTCATCCAGCGATTCGGTGGTGGCCGATACCCGGGCCACTTCCTGTAGCGTAGTCACGCCTTCCAGCGCGTAATCCAGTGCGTGCTGCTCCAGCGGCCGATAGGTCGGGCTGTGCCGCGCAGCCCGGGTAAACGATGATGGGTCCTGGCGACGCAGCGCATCCAGCATGGCTTCGTCCAGCTCCAGCATCTCGTAGACGCCGATACGGCCGCGATAGCCGGTATTGCTGCATTGATAGCAGCCCTGCCCGTGGACAAACCGGTCGGCGATGGCTTCAGCGTCCCGGCCCAGCGAATCCAGCCACACCCGCTCCTGATCCGTGGGCAGATAAGACACTTTGCAGTTGTCGCACACGCGGCGAATAAGGCGCTGGGCCACCACACCCAGTAGCGAGCTGGCAACCAGGAACGGTTGCGCGCCCATGTCGATCAGGCGCATGGCGCTGCTGATGGAATCGTTGGTGTGCAGCGTCGACAGCACCAGGTGACCTGTCATGGCGGCACGCAGGCCGATCTCCACGGTTTCACGGTCCCGCATCTCGCCCACGAGAATTACGTCCGGATCCTGACGCAGAGCCGCCCGGAGTACCGTGGCGAATTCGAGGCCGATCTTGGGATTGACCTGCACCTGGGTAATCCGCGGCAAACGGTATTCCACAGGATCCTCGGCGGTAATGATCTTCACCTCGGGCTGGTTGAGCTCGGACAGCGCGCCGTAGAGCGTGGTGGTCTTACCGCTACCGGTGGGACCGGTGACCAGAATCATGCCGTGGGGCCGGTGAATCATGCGGCGAAAACGTTCGAGCAATTCGGCGGGCATGCCGGTGCCATCCAGATTCAAGGTGCCCTGGGACTGATCCAGCAGACGCATCACCACCGACTCGCCATGCTGCACCGGCATGGTGGACACCCGCACGTCGATACTGCGGCCCTTCACCCGGATATTGAAGCGGCCGTCCTGAGGCAGCCGCTTTTCGGAGATGTTGAGGCCCGCCATCAGTTTCAGGCGCAGGACCAGCGCGGAGTTGACCCGCTTCTCCTTCATCACCTGTTCCTGCAGCACGCCATCGACCCGCTGCCGGATACGAACCACGGTTTCGTCCGGTTCGATATGAATATCGGAGCTGCGGGCCTGCACGGCGTCTTCGAATAGTGTTTGCAGCAGTTTGACGACAGGCGCTTCGTTGGTATCGGACTCGGCGGACAAATCCGCCAGGTCGAAGGCGTCGTCACCCAGTTCGTCTTCCAGTTCCTCCGCCAGCGAGGCGATTTCCTCGGTGCGGCGATAGACCAGGTCCAGCGTGGATAGCAGCTCGCTTTCCCGGACGACCGCCTGTTTGACCGGCTGGCCTAACACGCGCACCAGCTCGTCGTAGGCGAAGATATCCATCGGATCGGCCATGCCTACTAGCAATTCGCCGGACTGTTCCGCCAGCACAATACTGCGGAAGCGACGGGCCAGAGCTTCCGGCAGCTTTTTCACCAGGTTCAGGTTGAACTGAAAGTGGCGCAGCTGAACGAACGGAATCTCGAGCTGACGGGAGAGGAAGTTGAGCAGGTTGTCCTCGTCCACATAGCCCAGATCGATCAGCGTTCGTCCCAGCTTTCGGCCGGTGTTCTTCTGCTCGCGCAAGGCGGTCATCAACTGCTCTTCGGTGATGACCTGGTTCTGGACCAGCAGGTCACCAATCCGGATTTTTTTCTTCGGTTCAGCCATTCGTGCCATCCACTTCAAATGCGCGCAGGCGCTGCAGGACAAAGTCTCTCAGCGCTGCGGATAAATCCGGCAGTTGCAAAGCCTGGGCATAAGCGCGCGCCGCGCTTTCCAGGCGTTTTTCGCTTTCCAGAGCAATCGCCAACCCCACCCACCAGGCGCTACGGGAATCGTCGTAGGCAATCAGTTCCGCCCAGCGAGCGGCGGCAGGCCCGTACTGGCCGTTTTGCTGCTGCAGTGTGGCGAGCGTGACGGCATAGTTCGGATCCGCTTCCACCGCCGGTACGTGACTCTGCAGTGTCGCGACCGCTGCATCGACCTGGCCCAAGGCGTGTTGCACCCGCGCCCGCAGCAGACGCAGATCGGCGTTGTCGGCCGCAATATCCGCGGGCGCCCAGGCCAACGCTTGCTGTATGTCACCTATAACCAGCAGGTGGCGAACCCATTGCGCACGGCTACGCGGTGCCGGTTGCGCGTCGGCGATCTCCGCCAGCGTCTGCCGGGCCTCGTTGATGCGGCTATTGGCCAGTGCGTCACGAATGACTACGGCAGCGGCGCGGTCCCGGGAAGCAGGCGTTGCATGAACGGTGCGCACGTCAGCCGGAGACGCAGAATCAGCCGAGGCGGTAACCTGAGCCTCGCGTGGCTGGGACGTTCGCGTGACGGGCCTAGCGCTTGCGACTTCGCTCACCGGCGCGTCGACGGCGGCTCTCTGCCGGACGTCCGCAACATTCGCCGCTGGCTTAGGGGATGACGCCTCAACTGGTGCTGACGGCGCCTGAATCTTGGGCCTATCGGCACGTTCCACGGCCTCAACGGTTTTAGTACTTGCTGGCTCGCCGCTCACCTCAAGCATCGAGGGCGTGGTTTCGCCCACCGGGTGCGTGCCGGGCTCATTCTTTTCGGTTGCGTTACCGGGCGCCGGCGCAGACACCGGTACGGCCTCGCCCAAGACGGCAGGCCGCGCCATTGGCGGTAACGCCTCTTTGGGCTGCGCGTCGCTTAGGGGTTCACTGGTTTTTAGTTCAATGTCTTGTGACCCACTGTTTTGTAGCCCATCGCCCTGCTGCGCACCGCCGTGGTACTCCACCCGCTGCACTTCGCCACTGAAGGCCTCGGCAACCGGCGCAACCGTGGGAGTGGGACCGGGGCCGGTACCGGATAACCCATACCCCAGGGCGATGCTGGCCGAGACGACACCCAGTACGCCGAGCATTAGCCACGGCGCCCGGCGGCGCCGTGTGTTTGCTTGCGGCTGACCGGTGTAGGCAGTGCCCGTGCCGGCGGGACGATTGCGCTGCTCCACGTTACGCAGGGCTTCGTTCAGCAAACTCATAACCAACGCCCCAGCCAGCCGATGGACATTGCGCTGTCCGTATCCCGGACCGCGCGCTTGACGTGGGCTTTCTCGATATGCAAGTCACCCATGCCCCAGGCCACCAGCATGGCTTTGTGGGCAATCACATTGAGCAGGCGCGGGATACCGCCGGACGCGCGGCTGAGCAGCTTCACCGCACAGGGCGCAAACAGTTCCTGGCCGTTGTAACCCGCCTGGGCCAGACGATGGCGGACATACTGCGCCGTTGCGCCGCGGTCCAGCGGTATTAGCGTGTACTGGAAGGTAATGCGCTGCTTGAGCTGACGCAGGCTGTCCCGCTTCAGCAGCACGTCCAGCTCAGGCTGGCCGAATAGCACCACTTGCAGCAAACGCGCGGTTTCCGTTTCCAGGTTGGTCAACAGGCGCAGGGCTTCGATGGTTTCCTCGGGCATGGCCTGAGCTTCGTCGATGACCAGTACAACCGCCTGGCCAGCGCGCGCTTTTTCCAGCAGACAATCGGTAATGGATTTGAGCACCCGGTGGGGGTTGCCCTGCGCGGTCACATCGACACCCAGTTCGTCCGCGACCGCCTGGTAGAGGCTCTCCGGCGACAGCCTGGGATTCGGGATATAAGCGGTGACCGCGCCCTCCGTGGTCAAGGCGTTCAGCAGCAGACGGCACAATAGCGTCTTGCCGGTCCCCACTTCGCCGGTGATCTTGATAAAGCCTTCACGGGCACGCAGCGCCACCAGCAGCAACTCCAAGGCATCGGAGTGGCTGGGCGCCCGCATGAAATAACGCGTGTTCGGCGTCAGTGCGAACGGAGGCTCCTGCAAACCGAAATGGGCTTCGTACATAATGCGACCCGGGCTCAGTTGGCGGCTCGTGGCTTGACGGTATCGGACGACTCAAGCAGTTCCCGCAGCACGGACATGCGCTCGCGGCTGGCTGAAATATCCGCCTGCATGGTGGACGGCCTGGCCACCACCGGTCGCAGCAGGATAACCAATTCGCTCTTACGTCCCTGATAGCGGCGTTGCTTGAACAATTCGCCGAGGTACGGGATATCGCCAAAGAACGGCACCGACGCGTTGTTGTCTTCGCTGGAGTTCTGGATCAGACCGCCGATGACGACGATCTGGCCACTCTCGGCCTTGATCACGCTGTCGGTTTCACGCACGGTGCTCAGCGCCAGCGGCAAGGTCACGTCGCGGTCGCCGATGGTGATGACTTTCTGCTGGTCGTTCACTTCGCTCACCGAGGGATGGACGTGCAGCGTAATGGTGCCGTTCTCGGCGATCTGCGGCGTCACATCCAGCGAGATGCCGGAGAAGAAAGGGGTCAGTTCCACCGAGGTAGAGGTGCCGCTATTGGTACCCAGCGCATTGTCGTCCTCGTCGAAGTCGATATCGGTGACGAAGAATTCGTCGGTGCCGACCTTGATGACGGCTTTCTGGTTATTCACGGTGGAAATCCGCGGACTGGAGAGAATCTGGACGTTACCTTGCTTGCCTAGCAGCTCGATCAGGCCGGTAAAGTCACCCGCGCGCACGCTGGCCGAGAAAACGCCGCCAATGTCGGAACTGGTGATCGCACGGCCAAGCAGCGACTGAGCGGTGTAATCCTCCGGCAGGCCGTCGGATGCGGTCACGCCGGCGGCGCTTTGCAGATCGGCCCAGTTGATACCCTGCTGGTAGCTTTCGTTCAGCACGATTTCGAGAATCTTGGCCTCGATCACCACTTGACGCTGCATGATCAGCTGCGCCTTTTCCAGATAGCGCTGCACCGAGCGCAGCTCGTCCGGCTGGGCCCGAACCAACACCAAACCGGCGCCTGGCGTAGTAATGACCTTACGGCCTTCGCCGTTGCCCACAATCGTGGTCACCGCCGACTGCACATCACGCCAGAAATCAGACTCGGTGCGAGTGGTGATTCGCGTGCCGACGACGGTATTCGCGCTTTCGGAACCGCCGGCATCATCGTTGTCGCTGTTGCTGCCGTTATCGTCACTGCGAGCCGACGAGACCTGGCCGGAGTTGACCCGGGTCTCAGACCCGCCCTGACGCTTCAAGTGCAGGTAGTCGATCGGGAACATACGGGTCTGAAGCCCGCCCGGCAGCACTTTGTAGAGCCGCCCGGTGCGCTGGACATCGAAATCGTACAGCTCGGCGACCACATCCATCACTTCGGGCATGGTGACGTCCTGCAGCTGCAGGGAAATCGCACCTTCGACGCTGGGGTGAACCACGACGTTAAAGCCACTGTCGACCACCAGGCCCTCGAAAAAGGTCTGAACCGGCAGGTTGCGGGCGCTGACATCAAAACGCGGCTCGCCAGCGCGGGCGTCGGCACCGGCCAGAGACGGCAACAGCGCCGACGTTACGGCATCCGGCACCGCTGAACGTTCATCGGCTTTTACCGTTAGCGCATCCGTGCTGGCCTGGTCCGCTTCCTTGAGGGTGTCCTCAATTGCCCGCGCACTGTCGGTCGACGTCGCCTGACTCGTACGCAGAAGCGGGTTCTGGCTGCAGGCCGTCAACAGAAAAGACAGCATCATGCAGCCGGTGTAACGCCAGTTCGTCATGCCTACAACCTTTTTCATATCAGGGATTCGTCCGGACCTGCGGCGCGGTATGCCAGCGCAGGACACGTTGTTGTCCGTTAACGGAAAGCACGACGCGCTCCGGTGTCACCCGCACGACTCGCGCGCTCTCCAGTGTCTGCCCTTCCCGAACCATCTGCCCGTTGATCACGGCCAGCCGCTTGCCGCCGCCGATCATGATCGACTCCAAGGAAAACGTGGCCTGGGGCGCAGGCGCTTCGACCGGCGCCTGGAAACCGGAAGGCCGCGTCGGATCGTCCAAGGCGACCGCCGGGCCAGCCAGCCCGACGCATACGAGCGCGTTCGCCCGCAGAAAAGACTTTACGTTCATACGCAGCACTTACTCATACCCCCAGCCAAGCGCGTTCCAGGCTCAGTGTCCGCACCCTGAGGCGAGCCTTGCCATTGGGATAAGGATCTACTTCATAGTGAAACGCCTCCCAGCCCAGTCTTGGGTCCAGGTCTTCCAGCGTTTTCAGATACGTCAGTACATCGAGATAACGCCCGCTCACTTCCAGCTCCACGTTGTGGGCGTAGAGCAGTGGCCTTGGTTTTTCGGCGTCGTTCGCCGCAACGTCGACCTTACGGCCGTATATCGGCTCGGGTGGCAGCAACTCAAGGCGCACCAGTTCAAGCTTGTCCTGGGAGGCCAGCATCGCTCGCAACAAAGACACCATCGCTTGTGGCGCAATCAGGGTTTCAGTGGCCTGGTCGATCTGGCTATTCAACTGCTGCAACTCGGATTGACGCCGGTTGATACGTGCCTGCAATTGGGCGGAGGGGTCTTCCGCTGCAAGCCGGGACAGGCGCTCACGCTCCTCGACAAGCTGCCGCTGCTGCTGGGCCAACTGCCGGGACTGCTGCTCCATCAGCGCCGCACCGGTCAGTTGCGGGCCGATAAACCATTGCCATAGCGCCAGCGACAGAACAACCGCGAGGGTCGCGAGAATCAGTCCGCGCTCGCGAACCGGACGTTCGTCGTACCAAGTAATCGCCTGCTGAAGTCTGGGGTTAAGAGCCATGACCGCCCTCCTCGCCATCGTCAGTAGCCACGCTGAATTGGATCAGCTGGCGATCTTCGGCCCGATCCAGCGCAAACGAGTGGAACTCGCGGCCGATAAAAGCGGGCTCGGCACTGAGCCGCTGCAGATACTGGGGCACGCGCTCGCCAGCACGGGTCACACCCGTCAGCCGGAGATCGCTGGACGAACGGCCGAGATCTATCGTGGTGAGCCACAGGCCATCCAGGGTCTGGCGAGCCAGCGCCTCGAGGTACGCTGAGAAACGAGGGCCATCGATGACGACCAGCGTCTCGACCTGCGAGAGCACCTGCCGGCGCTGCTGCGCCTCGCGATCCATTTGACGCATGGCAGCGACCAGGTCCGGGTCTTCCACCTTCGCGGCAACGGTCGTCTCGAGGACTGCGAGTTCATCCTGCAACGCATTCACCTGCTGCTGCAGCGTCCGCTGTTCCTCCACAGCGGTACTGTATTCCCAACGCGCGAACCCACCGGCCAGAATCAGCACCGCCACCAGTGCGACCAGTAACACGCCGGCGCTACGCGCCTGCAGTGGCTCCCGTTTTGGCCTGAGCTCGTCGGTGTAAAGATTGATCTGCTGAATCATGCGCTGCTCCCTCCCAGCGCAAGGTTGCCGCCCAACGCCGGCAAACAGCGGCTATCCAATGCGTCTTTCAACCCCAGTTCACCGGCGTCGAAAGTTTCCACCGACACCGCAACATAGGAGGCCAGCATCGGCGCCAACGGCATGACATTGTCGCGCGCCACCAGGTAGAGGCGACGCGGCGGGATCTGGCCCAGCTGGCTTTCGAAGTAGTCCAGGGAGCGCTGAATTTCCAGCGCCAGCGACTGGACGGCGCCGTCCTGTTGGGCGGCGTCGCGCAGGCTTTCCGACGAGACATCGAGCTTGCGTGACAGGTAGAGCGTGTTGCCGCGGCAAATCACCATCTGACCGTCATTTTCCCGCAGGTGAACCAGCGCCACGCCATGACTCTTGGCATCGAGCGACGCGGCCAGATTACGTAATGCCAATTCGGCAATATCGATACGCTCGAGCTCCAGCCCGGCGTTTTCCACCAGCTTGACCAGCTCTCGCGCCAAGGTTTTACGCGCCGCTACAACGTTGATGAGTTCACCGCGGCCACGCGAGGCATCCTCGGGGAAGGGAAAGACATCGCAAACGGCTTCGGCGGGGCTGTATTCGAGCAGGTCCTTCAGTTTCCAGCGCAAGGCGTCCGCCAGCTCGTCGTCGGCGATAGCGTCGGGACGGTCCAGTTGAAAGACCTGATATTGATCCATCGGCAAGATCAGTCGTGCACGGGCCCCACTCCAGCCGTGCTCAGCCACCAATGTATCCAGCAGAGCCTGTCGCCGGGCCGGGGGCCCTTCGAGGAATCCGTGGCTAACGGCACTCACGGCGCTATAGCTCCAGGCCAGACCATCAGCCCGGACTTCCAACGACAGGGAACCCTGCCGCTTACCGCGCTGAAAAAGACGTCTAAGGAAGGATTCACTCACGCCAAACGGCCCACCCTTGCTGAACTTGCACAAAAAAACCCATGTCAAAGTCTAGTTTAATTTTCTGTAATAACTAGCCGTTTAATTGAGAGTTTTTGTAAATTTCACAAGGATTTACGTACACGTGCAACTGAAATGGAGAGCAGTGGGGAAAGCGCTTAGCGCCTCGTGCGCTGCAGCAAACGCGTGGGGCCCGCGCGCCGCAAAAGCCTATCGCAGAAGGCCGAGCGAGCCCCCGTTCCATGCAGGTGACAGTCGAGAGTGTGGCAAGCCGCACAAGCGAACCGTGAAAACCATCACATTAACTGCGCTCACTGGACGCACTTGCTAACTAACCCTCGAACAACGGCAATATTTGTTTACATTCCCGGAGCGGTTTTCCCAGAAACAAGAAAGCCCGCACTGAGCGGGCTCTCCTTTCAAAGGCACGGGGGCATGCCCGATCAGCTCATATTCTTGCGCATGAAATTCTGGATCTCCCCCACAATACCTGAACGGAAAGCCATCACCGTCAGTATGAAAATGCCGCCAAGGATGGGGTCTACCCAGTCGCCCATCGGGCCTTGTGAGAGTTGGTATTCCAGGTTAACCACGAAGGTAGCGCCAATTACCGGCCCCAGGAGGGTGCCGGTACCCCCCAGCAGGGTCATGAGGATAACTTCGCCGGACATATGCCAGTGGGCGTCATTGAGGGACGCAAGCTGGAACACCACGGTTTTCACGGAACCGGCGAGGCCAGCGAGGCTGGCGGAGATCACGAAGGCCAGCAGTTTGTAGCGGTCCACGTTGTACCCCAGGGAGACCGCCCTCGGCTCGTTCTGCTTGATGGCTTTGAGCACCTGTCCGAAAGGCGAACCGACGATGCGCTGCACCAGCAGGTAACCGCCCAGGAATACCGCCAGCACGAAGTAATACATGGCATAGTTGTTACTCAGGTCCACCACGCCGAACAGGTAGCCTCGAGGTACGCCATGCATGCCATCCTCGCCACCGGTAAACGGGGCCTGCACGAAGAAGAAGTAGACCAGCTGCGCCAGAGCCAGCGTAATCATCGCAAAATAGATACCCTGGCGGCGTATGGCCACGACACCGAAGCCAAGGCCCAGCACCGTTGCCGCCGCCGTGCCCACGACAATACCCATTTCCGTCGTCAGACCGGAGAAGTTCGATAACAGATAACCGGTGGTATAGGAACCGGCCGCCAGGAACGCTGCGTGCCCGAATGACAGCAGGCCCGTGAAGCCCAATAGGAGGTTGAAGGCTACGGCGAACAAGGCGAAACACAGGATCTTCATCAGAAACACGGGGTACATCACCGCCGGCGCCAGTAGGAGCAGTGCCAGCAGCACCAGGTTCAGTATCCGCTTCTTACGTTGTTCCGATTTCTGTTGCTTGACGATACTTTGCTGAATATCCGTCTGGGTGGTTGTGGTCGCCATGACTATGCCTCCTTACCGAACAGGCCCGAGGGGCGAATCAACAAGACAATCACCATCACCAGGAAGATCACGGCGGCCGAACCTTCCGGATAGATAACCTTGGTGAGGCCCTCGACAACCCCCATTAGCAGGCCGGTAATCACCGCACCCGCAATGGACCCCATGCCGCCGATCACCACCACGGCAAACACCACGATCAGTATGTTGGAGCCCATCACCGGCGACACCGAATAAATGGGTGCGGCCAGAGCGCCGGCAAAGGCGGCCAGCATGACACCGAAGCCGTAGGTCAGACTGATCAGCAGTGGCACATTGATGCCGAATCCCTGCATCAGTTGCGAGTCTTCCGTACCGGCCCGCAGGTAGGAACCCAGCCGGGTTTTCTCAATCATGAACCAGGTACCGAAGCACACCAGCAAGGCGACCACGATGACCCACGCCCGATAGTAAGGAAGGAACATGAACCCCAGGTTCATGCCCCCTTTGAAGATATCCGGCATGGTGTAGCGCAGCCCGGACACCCCATAAATGTTGGTCAGTACGCCCTGGAGGACAAGGGCGACACCGAACGTCAGAAGCAGGCTATAGATATGATCCTGCCCGGCGATACGGCGTAACAGGAAGTACTCCAGCAGAATACCGAAACAGCCCACCACCAGCGGAGCTACGAAAAGCGCCACCCAGTAGTTGACGCCAAAAGCATCGAACATGAGAACGGTGCACATCGCACCGAGCATGTACATGGCGCCGTGGGCAAAGTTGATAATTTTCAGCAGACCGAATATGACCGCCAGCCCGAGACTGAGCAGGGCGTAAAAGGCGCCATTGATTACCCCGAGCATTAACTGGCCGGACAGCACCGTCACGGGGACACCCAATATCATGGACATGTCGAGAACTCCAAAAGCAGCGCAGACGTTACAACCGGTTTGCGAATCTGCAGTTTTCTGTGGGCTCCCCGCCCGACATTCTGATCGAGCTGCGGGGACGGTTACGGGGAGCCCGGTCGGTCATACCATCACTTTTGGGTGACGAGCTTGCACTTACTCTCGGACAGCGGGCGGTAGGCCTCGTCCCCCGGGATCGTGCGCACGATCTCGTAGAGATCCCACTCGCTTTCGGACTCTTCCGGTGTCTTCACTTGCGCCAGGTACATGTCGTGCACCATGCGCCCGTCCTCGCGAATAACGCCATTTTTGGCAAACATGTCGTTGATGGGTGTGTCCATCATCTGCTTGCGGACGGTCTGGGCATCGTCCGAGCCGGTTGCCTTGACGGCATTGAGGTACTGGATCGTGCTGGAATAGATACCGGCGTGAACCATGGTGGGACGAACACCGGTCTTTTCCATGAAGCGATCGGACCAGGCACGGGTTTCGTCGTTCATGTCCCAGTACCAGCCGGTGGTGAGCTGAATACCCTGGGCGGATTGCGGACCTAAGGCATGAACGTCGGTAAGGAACAGCAACAGGGCTGCGAGCGTCTGGCCGGATTGGGTCAGGCCGAACTCGCCGGCCGTGGTGATGGCGTTGGTGGTATCCGCACCGGCGTTAGCCAGGGCAACCACGTCGGCCCCGGACGACTGGGCCTGCAGAATGAACGACGAAAAATCGGATGTCGGGAAAGGATGACGCACGGTCTGCATCACTTTGCCGCCATTTTCTTCAACCACGCGGGTGACGTCGCCTTCCAGAGCGTGGCCAAAGGCGTAATCCGCCGTCAGAATAAACCAGCTCTTGCCGCCCTCTTTAACTACGGCACTGGCCGTACCGTTCGCCAACGGGTAGGTGTCATATACATAGTGGATGTGGTTAGGGGTACAGTGCTCGTTGGTGATACTGGATGCGGCAGAGCCGGAGACGATGCCCAGCTTGTCGTTTTCTTCCAGAATGTTGCTGACCGCGATGGTGACCGAAGAGGCCACGAGGCCGGCTATCAGATCCACATTCTCGTTTTCTACCCAACGCCGCGCCGTGCTTGAGGCGGAGTCCGGACTGTTCCGGTCATCCGCGCTGACGACTTCGATCTTGGCGTCATTGACCTTGCCGCCAAAGTCCGCGATAGCCATTTCCAAGGCGGTTTGGCCGTTTGGGCCTGCCAAGTCACGGTAGGTACCGGACATATCGGCCAAGTAGCCGATCTTGACGGTGTTGCCGGATATCTCAGCCTGGGCACCGCCCACAAGCATGGCTGACGCAACCGCTGATGTCAGGAGCTTCTTCATCATTGTCATTGTTGTTTCTCCGCTACTGTCGCGCGTTGGTTTCGGGATTTTTTCTTGTTGCTTTTGCTGCGCTTTTTATTTCAACTTCAATTGCAATTTCAACTGCTCACACGAACCCGGGCATTACACGCCCAGGTACTGATCCAGCATCGACTGCTTGGCTTCAAGCTCGTTAGCACTGATCTCTTCCACAATCTTGCCGTGTTCCATGACGTAGTGGCGGTCCGCCAAGGGGGCCGCGAAATGGAAGTTCTGCTCGACCAGGACGATGGTCAGGCCTTTTTCTTTGAGCCTGACCAGCACATCGCCCAGCTTCTCGACAATAACCGGGGCCAGCCCTTCGGTGATTTCATCCAGCAACAGCATGTTGGCGCCGGTTCTCAGAATCCGGGCCATGGCCAGCATTTGCTGCTCGCCGCCCGAGAGTTTGGAGCCCTGGCTGGTGCGGCGTTCATACAGGTTCGGGAACATGGAGAAGATTTCCTCCAGCCCTATGCCGCCGCTTCTTACGACCGGTGGGAGCGTCAGGTTTTCCATCACATTAAGCCCGGAAAAAATGCCCCGGTGTTCGGGGCAATACCCAACGCCCAACCTTGCAATGTGGTGAGGGGCACAGGCCATCGTCTCCTCACCGTTGATCATGATCGAACCATTACGGCGGCCCACCATATTCATAATGGCTTTGAGGGTCGTGCTGCGGCCGGCGCCGTTGCGGCCCAGCAGGGTGACCAGCTCGCCCCGCTGAACCGTCATATCGATGCCATGAAGGATATGCGACTCGCCGTAAAACGCGTGAAGCCCGGAGATGCGGAGCTGTTCTTGCGTTTTATTAGAGACCTGGGCTTTCGGGGCCTGGGCGCCAGGTTCCTGGGACTGCTGGACATGGGAGTGAGGAGACTGGTTCATTCCGCTGCCTCCTGTTTGCGGGTCGCAGTGCCACCCATGTACACCTCGCGCACCCGCGGGTCGTCGGAAACCTGCTGGTAATCGCCCTCGGTCAACACCGATCCCTGAGCCAGTACGGTGACCCGATCACAGAGCTTGCTGACCACGCCCAGGTTGTGCTCGACCATCAACACCGTGCGACCTTCGGCAGCCTTGCGCACCAGATCCACCACGCGCTCCACGTCTTCGCTGCCCATGCCTTGAGTGGGCTCGTCGAGCAGCAGCAATTCCGGCTCCATCGCCAGGGTAGTGGCCAGCTCCAGCGCCCGTTTGCGGCCATAGGCCAGCTCCACGGTGGTGGTGTTGGCAAATTCGGCCAAGCCTACACTGTCCAGTAACGCCATACAGCGGTCATTGAGTTCATTGAGGGATTCGCCGGATTTCCAGAATCGGAACGAGTGCCCTTCGAAGCTCTGTAGCGCTACGCGGATATTCTCCAGCGCGGTCATATGGGGAAAGACGGCGGAAATCTGGAAGGACCGCACGACACCCTTGCGGGCGATGGCAGCCGATTTCATGGCGGTGATATCCTCGCCCTTGAACAGGATCTTGCCCCGGGTGGGAATGAGGAACTTGGTGAGCAAGTTGAAGACCGTGGTCTTGCCCGCGCCATTGGGGCCGATCAGGGCATGAATATGGCCACGCTGCACCTTCAGGTTGACGTCATCGACCGCGACAAAGCCTTTGAACTCTTTGACGAGGCTTTGGGTCTCCAGAACGAACGGGTCACTCATGGACCATCCTACCTTTTGTTGTTGTTATGCGCGTTATTGATCTGTATTTAGTCTTATCACAGGTTAAATTTACGTATACGTAAACGTCAATTAAAAATCGGGCTTTTTTTGATCAACCTTTAGTCGTACGAAGTCGCAAATCAACGACAGCACTCTCTCCGGCCGCTGTAGATGGGGCGAATGGCCGGTTTCGGGCAGAAAGACCGGCGTCGCGTGGCGACCAATACCATTCACAATATCGGTCACCTGCTCTGGAACGCCGTATTCGTCGTCATCGCCCTGAATGATCATAGCCGGGCATTGGATGGCGTCCAGCCAGGGCGCAAAATCGAGAGATTGCTGAAATCCTTCGTCCAGCCACACGTCGTGCCAGGCCTGGAACAGCGCGTCGGTACGCTCACCGTGATGACGCAGCAGCTTTTCGCGGATGCCCTCCTCCAGATAGCGCCGCCGCATATCGCGGATACCCTTCACGGTGAGGTGATCCGCCCAGGTGTGGGCCGCCATGGTAATCAGTCCTTTCACCCGATCCCCCAGCGCCGCAGCAGCGATCAAGGCAATGGAGCCGCCATCGCTGTGACCTACCAGTATCACCTCGTCGATTGCCAGAGCGTCCAGCAGACGCGGCAGCCACACCGTTCCTTCCTGCGCCTGATAGTTGTAAGGGCGCGGCAACGGTTCGTCACTGGAGGCGCCATAACCCCGGCGTTCATAAACCAGGGCGTCGAGGCCGGTCGCTTCCGCCAAGCGACGGGGAAACCGTTTCCACAGGGCAATATTGCCCAGGGATTCGTGCAGGAAGACCAACACCGGTCCGTCACCGCGCGCTTGGCGCAGACGCTGAGCCTGAACCCTAACGCCCTGCCCCAGCGGAACAACGAGGTCGTCAACGGTCATAACATCACCGGTTTGCGGGGATGGAATAGGTAATGGTGGCATGGGCGACAGGCTCTTCCATGCCCTCGGAATAGACGTACACCTGGCCCACACCGGTAGCCCGACCGATACGCAGCATGTTCGCCCGCGCCCGAATAGGACTGTGAGCTACGGGCTTGCGTAGGAAATTGATATTCAGGTTACTGGTGACCGCCAGCGGCACCAGACCGATTTTTCCCAGCAGGGCGGCGTAGAGTGCCACATCGGCCAACCCCATCATGGCTGGACCGGAAACGGTGCCGCCGGGGCGCAGGTGCCCCTCGTCCACCTCAAGTTTCATTTCCGCCCAACCATCGCCCAGACCCTCCAAGGTGCCGTACCGGGCACCCTGAGGAAATTGCTCGGCAAGGAAGGCTTGCAACTCTTCGAACGTGACGGTCATCCGTGCGTCTCATCTTTGGCCTTGTTGCGCAGGACGAAGCGCTGGATCTTGCCGCTGGGCGTTTTGGGCAGCTCATCCACGAACTCGATTTCCCGCGGATAGGCGTGGGCAGACAGGCGATGGCGCACCAACTCCTGCAGCTCGTCCTTAAGGGCATCTTCGCTTACTGGTTGCTGATCGCTCCGGATCACCACGTAGGCCTTGATGATAGAGCCCCGCTTCTCGTCGGGCTTGGCGACCACACCGGACTCGGCGACGGCCTTGTGCTCCAGCAGGGTACTTTCCACGTCCGCCGGACCCACCCGGTAACCGGCGGTGGTGATGATGTCGTCGTCACGGCCACTGAACGAGAAACAGCCATCGCCGTGGCTGATGACCATGTCACCGGTCAGGTAGTAACCGTTCACGAACGGATCCTTCTCGCCCCAGGTGTAGCCGTCGAAATGGAACAGCGGCGAGGCCTTTACATCCACCGCCAACTGGCCGATCTCACCCTCGCTCACCGCTTCATTCTGCGTGTTCAGCGCAACCACCTTGTGGCCCGGCGAGGAATAGCCCATCGAGCCCTGGCGTACCGGGTGCTTAAGCCCATGGAAGTTGCAGCAGGTCATGCCGGTTTCGGTCTGGCCATAGTGGTCTTTGACGGGGCAGAAATGGCGACGTTCGATCCAGCTCACCACCTCCGGGTTCAGAGGCTCGCCGGCACTGCTGGCCACCCGCAGGCCGAGGTTCTCGCCCTCCGGCAAGACATGGTCATTGGCTTTCAGCATCCGGTAGGCCGTCGGCGCCGCTGCCAGGTTGGTAATCTTGTATTTGCGGATCATGTCGTAAGTGGTTTCCGGGGTGAACGCACCCGGATTGAAGTGGGTGGCGTGCCCCATCAGCAGCGGGCCAACCACGGCGTAATACAGGCCGTAGGCCCAGCCCGGATCGGCGACGTTCCAGAACACGTCGTCGTCCCGCAGGTCGATGGCGTACTTCATGTAGACGTAGAACGCCAGCAACGCCTTGGCCGGTACCGCCACGCCCTTGGATTTACCCACCGTGCCGGAGGTAAACATCTGCAGGAACGGATCACTGCCCTTGACCTGCACCGGCTCAAACTGGTCCGACTGATCGGCGAGCGTCTTGCCGAAGTCCGCAATATCACCGCTCACCTCCGCCGCATTCACGCAAAGCACCGGTGCGCAATCTTTCACTTCGGTGAGCTTGGGATAGTTGACCGGATCGGTAACCACCAGCTTGGTCCCGGCGCGTTCAAAGCGGTATTCGATAGCGCCGGGGCCGAAAGCAGTGAACAGCGGCTGGTACACCGCGCCGGCACGCAAGGTACCGGCTATCACAACAAGCAGCTCCGGGCTGCGCGGCAGCAGTGCGGCTACCCGGTCACCCTTGCCGATGCCTTGAGAAGACAGGTAGTTTGCGAAACGGGCGGATTTCTCTTTCAGTTCAGCGAAGGTGAGCCTACCGGAGCCGCCGTCGCCTTTCTCGTAATACAGGGCCACTCGCTCGGGGTCGCCAGCCCATTTGTCGCAGATTTCAGTACAGACATTCAGGCCCGCATCCAGGCTACCCTCCAGGATCTCGGCTTCCAGGCTAGCGGGATCGAAATTGTCATAGACCGATTGGTATTCCGGGAGGCTCATAACTCTTTCCTTTTATTGTTGTAGCGAATCCTGTCCTCAGGCTTAGCACAGGTTTTAGTTTACGTAAAGGTAAAGATCTGGCTAAAAATAAACGCCTTTAAACCCAAGGGCATGCGCATAAATGCCCTGCCCTGCGGCTCTAAAGGCGCTGCACTGGCGCTCTAAAAACCCTATTTCTTCACTCCCATCTCCTCGATGGAAATCTCCCGCATCTTGAACTTCTGAATCTTCCCGGTCACCGTCATCGGGAATGCGTCTACGAACTTGTAGTTCTTCGGAATCTTGAAGTGGGCGATTTTGCCCTTGCAGAAGCCTTGCAAGTCCTCGGCGGTGACCGAGGCCGCGTCCGGGCGGAGCTTGATCCAGGCGACAAGCTCTTCACCGTACTTGTCGTCGGGAATGCCAGTAACCTGCACTTCTTCGATGGCAGGGTGGGTGTAGAGGAATTCCTCGATTTCTTTCGGGTAGATGTTTTCCCCACCCCGGATGACCATGTCCTTGATGCGGCCGACGATCTGGATATAGCCGTCTTCGTCCATGGTGGCCAGGTCGCCGGTGTGCATCCAGCCGGCTTCGTCGATGGCTTCGGCGGTTTTTTCTTCGTTGTTCCAGTACTTCAGCATGACGCTGTAACCGCGGGTACAGAGTTCGCCGATATCGCCCCGGGGCAGGATATTGCCATTGGCAGGGTCGACAATCTTGGTCTCCAGGTGCGGCTGAGTGCGCCCCACCGTCGTGACCTGCTTCTCGAACGGATCGAGGGAGCTGGTCTGGGTGGACACGGGGCTGGTTTCGGTCATGCCGTAGGCGATCTGCACCTCCTTCATGTTCATCTTGCCGTTGACCTTCTTCATCACCTCTGCCGGGCAGATGGAGCCGGCCATAATACCGGTGCGCAGGGTGGACAGATCGAATGACTCAAAGTCCGGCTCGGCCAATTCGGCGATGAACATGGTGGGCACGCCATACAGCGCAGTAGCCCGTTCCTTGTGCACGGCCTGGAGTACGGAACGAGGCTCGAAGCCCTCCGCCGGGTAGATCATGGTGGAGCCGTGGGTCACGCAACCCAGGTTGCCCATCACCATGCCGAAGCAATGGTACAGGGGCACAGGGATCACCAGACGGTCTTTCTCGGTGAAGCGCTGGCTTTCCGCTACAAAGTACCCGTTGTTGAGAATGTTGTGGTGCGAGAGGGTCGCGCCCTTCGGGTTGCCGGTGGTACCGGAGGTAAACTGGATGTTGATAGGGTCATCGAACTGCAGCACGCGCTGGCGCTCGTCCAGTTGTTGCTGGCTGACGTCGCTGGCCCGGCTGACGAACGCGTCCCAGGTCCACATACCGGGGTGGCTGTCCGTGTCGAGGTTGATAACGCCTTCCAGCTTCTCCACCCGTTGCGCCTTGACCTGGCCGGGCTGGCTCGCTTTCAGTTCGGGGACCAGCTCGTAAATCATCCCGCGGTAGTCGGAGGCCTTGAAGCTATCGGCGGTTACCAGAAAGCGCAAGCCGGACAGGTTGAGCGCATACTCCAGCTCATGCACGCCGTAAGCCGGGTTGATGTTCACCAGAATCGCGCCGATCTTGGCGGTGGCGAACTGGGTGACGGTCCACTCGTAGCGGTTGGGGGACCAGATGCCCACCCGGTCGCCACGCTCAACGCCGATGGCCATAAAGGCACGGGCGGCTTCGTTGACCTTTTGCAGAAATTCCTGGTAGGTCCAGCGAATGTCCTGATGCAGCGCCACCAGGGCTTCGGTATCTGGAAACTGCGCGGCTGTCCGGTCGAGCATGTCGCCGATGGTCATGCCCAGCAATGGCGTTTCGGAGGTTCCACTTGTGTAGCTGGGGAGAGTCTGGTTCATTATCTGCCTCCGTTGTTTTTGTAGTCGCAGTTAGGTAATCGCTATTGTCGTCATCGAGGGCGAATAGACGGCCGGTGTCGTCCGAGGCTAATAGCGGCTCTGGGTGTGATATTCCGGGTTTGGTTGCATATCGCTGGCAATAGCCACCCGGTTGGACATGTTGTAGAAACCGACCAGGTTGCTCAGATCCCAGATGGCGCGGTCGCTAAAACCGGCGTCCCGCAGGCCCTGAATGTGCTCTTCAGTGACCGTGGACGGTGAGCGGGTGAGGTGTGATGCAAAGTCCAGCATCGCCCGCTGGCGCTTGTCGAGCTTGGCGCTGCGGTAGTTCATCACCATGTGCTCGCCCAGCGCCGGGTCGCCACTCAGTACTCGCACGGCAGCGCCGTGGGCTACCAGACAGTAGAAACACTTGTTTTCCGAGGACACCACCACGGCAACCATTTCCCGCTCCAGCTTGCTCAACTCGCCCTCGCCTAGCATCAGCTCGTTGTACAACCGGGTGAAGCCCTCGAGCTGCTTCAGGTTCTGGCTGTAGGCGGTGATCACATTGGGGACCATGCCCAGCTTTTCCTGGCAGATCTGGACGTACTTCTGGGTGTCTTCCGGCAAATCGCGGACCTCGGGGATCGGCAAGTCCAGCGCGACTACATTCTTGTTCTGATCCAGATTGCTCATTTGCAGTGCCCTCCGAGGGCCTGTCCGACTTTGGAACCATTGGGACGCTTGAGCTGGCGGCTGATCCATTCGCCGGTGGCGACCAGCTTGTCGAGATCGACACCGGTCTCGATACCTAGGCCGCTCAAGAGGTATAGCACGTCTTCGGTGGCGACGTTGCCGGAAGCGCCCTGGGCGTAGGGGCACCCCCCAAGGCCGGCAACGGAGGCATCGATGACCGCCACTCCCTCTTCCAGCACCGCGTACAGATTGGCCAAGGCCTGGCCGTAGGTGTCGTGGAAGTGAGCCGCGAGCTTTTCAACCGGCACCTGAGCCGCAACGGCGTCCAGCATGCGCTTGGCTTTCAGCGGTGTACCCACGCCGATGGTGTCGCCCAGGGAAATTTCGTAACAACCCATATCGGCCAGGGCTTTCGCCACCTTGGCGACCTGCTCCGGGGCAATATCGCCTTCGTAGGGGCAGCCCAACACAGTGGAGACGTAGCCCCTTACCGGTATGCTGTGGCGCTTGGCGGCTTCCATGACTGGCGCAAAGCGTTCCAGGCTTTCAGCAATAGAACAGTTGATGTTTTTCTGGCTGAAGGATTCCGAGGCAGCGCCGAAGACGGCCACTTCGTCCACACCCGCCGCCAGCGCATTGTCGAAGCCCTTGAGGTTGGGGGTGAGCACGGAATAGCGAACACCGGGCTTGCGATTGATGCCGGCCATGACGTCGGCCGCATCGCCCATCTGCGGCACCCATTTCGGCGACACAAAGCTGGCAGATTCGATATGGTTCAAGCCACAATCCGCCAGCTGGTCGATCAGGCCCGTCTTGATGCGGGTGTCAATCACCGGGCCGGGCTCGTTTTGCAGGCCGTCCCGGGGACTCATTTCAACCAGTCGTACCTGTTGCGGAAAGGCCATCAGCCTGCCTCCTCTTCCGCATTTGCGGTCACTTCAATGGCAATCAGCTCGGCACCTTCGGAGACCTGATCGCCTTCGGCGAAAAAGACATCGGTCACCACGCCGTCGGCCGGGGCCTTGATGGCGTGCTCCATTTTCATGGCTTCCATAATCACCAGGCTCTGACCGGCGGTCACTTTGTCGCCCACGTTGATCTGCACGGCCACAATGGCGCCGTTCATGGGCGCGGCCAGACTGCCGTCACCGGCCATTTCCTCGAATCCGTACGTTTCCCGGTACAGCGTGCACTGGAACGTATCGCCTTCGTAGAAGAGCACCAATTGATCGTTGTGCAGGTTACCGTGAATGCTGATGCGGTGGCCGTTGATGACGGCCTGCAAGTAATCGTCGTCCAGCCGGGCGGTGAGGTTGTATACGCTGCCGCCCACGAAGACCTGGTAGCGATCATCCCGTTCCAGCACTTTGAGTTCGTGGATATCCTCGCCCACTTGCAGCTGCAGAGGCTGGGCGTATTCGGAGTTCATGCGCCAACTGTTCTGGCGTCCAAACGGCGACCAGGGGTCGGTACTGATCGCTTCCCGGGATTTACGCTGTTCCAGCACGAAACCGGCAGCCAGCACCAGGGCTTTGTGGGTGTCCAGTTTGGATTTTGGGAACAGCAGGCCACGATGGCTATCGATAAAGCCGGTCGTCAGGTCAGCCTCCCGGAACGGCTGGGCGTCGGCTAGGGCATGGAGGAAACGGATGTTGGTTTTCACCCCGGCAATACGGTAATGCTCCAGGGCCTGGACCATGCGGTTGATGGCTTGGTCACGGGTTTCGTCCCACACGATGAGTTTGGCGATCATCGGGTCGTAATGGATGCTGATGTCGTCGCCCTCGGTCACGCCGGTGTCCACCCGCACATGGGCGCTCTCATCCGGCGTGCTCAGATAACGCAGATTACCGGTCGCAGGTAGGAAATCCTGGTCCGGGTCTTCGGCGTAGATCCGCGCTTCCAGGGCGTGGCCCCGGGTTTTTACCTGAGCCTGTTCCAGCGGCAGCGGCTCGCCCCAGGCCACTTTCAATTGCCACTCCACCAAGTCCTGACCGGTGACCATTTCGGTCACTGGATGCTCCACCTGCAGGCGGGTATTCATTTCCATAAAGAAAAAGGAACCGTCCACGTCGTAGAGGAACTCGACGGTCCCCGCACCCACGTAATCAATCGCCTGTGCCGCCCGCACGGCGGCTTCGCCCATGGCCTTGCGGGTGTCTTCGCTTAGGCCGGGGGCGGGGGCTTCCTCCAGTACTTTCTGGTGGCGGCGCTGCACCGAACAGTCCCGCTCCGCCAGGTACACCCCGTGACCGTCCTGATCGCAGAACACTTGAATTTCCACGTGGCGGGGCTGGGTCAGGTAACGTTCGATCAGCATGTCCGGATTGCCGAAGGCATTCTTTGCCTCTCGCTTGGCGGCCGCCAGGGCATCATCGAACTCATCCATACGCTCGACCACGCGCATACCCTTGCCACCACCGCCGGCAACGGCTTTCAGCAGCAGCGGGAAGCCGCACTTTTCGGCTTCGGCGCGTAGCGTGTCCGGCGACTGGTCGTCACCGTGGTAGCCCGGCACCAGCGGTACGCCGGCCTTCTCCATAATGGCTTTGGCGGCGGACTTGGAACCCATGGCCGCAATCGCGGAAGACGGCGGGCCGATGAACACCAGATTGTTGGCTTCGCAGGCTTCGGCGAACTGGGTGTTCTCGGAAAGAAAGCCGTAGCCGGGATGGATGGCCTGAGCACCGCTTTCCAATGCGGTCGCGATGATCTTGTCGGCTTTCAGGTAGCTCTCGGAGCTGGGGGCCGGGCCGATGTGAAAGGCTTCGTCTGCCATGGCGACATGGCGTGCATCGGCGTCCGCATCGGAATAAACGGCCACGCAACGGATACCCATGCGGTGGGCGGTTTGAATGATCCGGCAGGCGATTTCACCGCGGTTGGCTATGAGAATCTTGCTGAACATTATTGGTTGTCCTCCGGCACCCAGCTGGGCTTGCGCTTATTCAGGAAGGCACCAAGCCCCTCCTGACCTTCAGTGCCCACCCGGATGTCCGCGATGCGTTGTGCGGTATCGTCGATCACGTCCGCGCCGATCGGCTTGTGGCTGACAGCGAACACCAGGTCTTTGGCGGCTTTC
This sequence comes from Marinobacter fonticola, assembly GCF_008122265.1. Classification (NCBI taxonomy): domain Bacteria; kingdom Pseudomonadati; phylum Pseudomonadota; class Gammaproteobacteria; order Pseudomonadales; family Marinobacteraceae; genus Marinobacter; species Marinobacter fonticola. The sequence continues at coordinate 829,471 of NZ_CP043042.1, read as the reverse complement.
ATGGCGGCGGGGCCATTTTGGGCAAGTTGCAGGAGCAGCTCGTCGCACTTGTGGTCCATGGCCTCCACGTCCTCGCAGACCATATGCACCAGGCCGTAGTGCTCTGCTTGCCGGGCGCTGAAGACCTCTGCCGAGATAAAGTAGCGGCGAGCCTGGCGTTCGCCGATGGCGCGCACCACGTAGGGGCTGATCACTGCCGGAATCAGGCCGAGTTTCACTTCGCTCAGGCAGAAGCTGGATTTTTCCGTCGCGATGACAATGTCGCAGCAGGCGGCCAGGCCCACGGCGCCACCGAACGCGGCTCCCTGCACCAGGCCGATGACGGGTTTGGAGAGGTGGTTCAGCACGTTCATCAGTCGTGCCAGTTCACGCGAATCGTCCAGGTTTTCCTGGCGGCTGTTGTCCGCCATGCGGCGCATCCAGCCCAGGTCCGCCCCGGCCGAAAAGTGCTTACCTTCGGAGCGCAAGATGACGACATGGGTGCCGCTGTCCGCGTTCACCTCTTCCAGCGCCTCGATCAATTGCTGGATGACGGTGTCGTCGAACGCATTGCGTTTGTCCGGGCGGTTCAGCACGACCTCGGCGACACCGCCTGCGCGGCGTTTGAGCAGAACCGCTGATGGCTGATCAGTCATATCGCTCTCCTCCGTTACATGCGGAACACGCCGAAGCGTGTCGGCTTGGCCGGGCGATTAAGGGTGGCGGATAGGCTCAGAGCAACCACCTCCCGGGTCTGGGCCGGGTCGATAACGCCGTCGTCCCACAAGCGGGCGCTAGCGTAGTAGGGATGCCCCTGATGCTCGTAGGAATCGACGATCGGCTTTTTGAACTCAGCCTCCTCTTCGGCACTCCATGCCTGGCCTTTTCGCTCCATGCCTTCCCGGCGAACAGTGGCCAGCACGCCGGCAGCCTGCTCTCCCCCCATAACCGAGATGCGGGCGTTGGGCCACATCCACAGAAAATCGGGGCTATAAGCGCGACCGCACATGCCGTAGTTGCCCGCACCGAAGCTGCCGCCGATCAGTACGGTAATCTTGGGCACTTCGGCACAGGCTACGGCCATGACCATCTTGGCACCATGCTTGGCGATGCCCTCAGATTCGTGCTTCTGGCCCACCATGAAACCGGTGATGTTTTGCAGAAACAGCAACGGGATGTTGCGCTGGCAGCACAGCTCGATAAAATGCGCGCCCTTCTGGGCTGACTCGCTGAACAGGATGCCGTTGTTGGCGATAATGCCTACGGGGTAGCCGTGGATATGGGCGAAGCCCGTGACGAGGGTCTGGCCGTAGTAGCGTTTGAATTCGTCGAATTCTGAGCCATCGACGATGCGGGCAATGACGTCCCTTACGTCGAACTGTTTACGCAGATCGGTGCCGACAATGCCGTAGATTTCCTCAGCACTATAAGCCGGGGCTTTGGGTTTGCGAATTTCTACATCCGCCGGCTTGCGGCGGTTGAGATTGGAAATACAGCGCCGGGCAATTTCCAGCGCATGGGCGTCGTTTTCGGCGTAGTGGTCGGCCACACCGGACACTTTGCAATGGACGTCGGCGCCGCCCAGGTCTTCGGCGCTGACCACCTCGCCGGTGGCGGCCTTCACCAGTGGCGGGCCAGCCAGGAAGATGGTGCCCTGGTTCCGCACGATAATGGATTCGTCCGCCATGGCGGGAACATAGGCGCCGCCAGCCGTGCACAGCCCCATAACGACGGCGATCTGGGGAATGTCGTCGGCGGACATGCGGGCCTGATTGAAGAAGATGCGGCCAAAGTGGTCGCGGTCCGGGAAGACCTCGTCCTGTCTCGGCAGGTTGGCGCCCCCGGAATCCACCAGATAGATGCACGGCAAACGGTTTTGCAGGGCGATCTCCTGGGCGCGTAGGTGCTTTTTAACCGTGAGTGGGTAGTAGCTTCCACCTTTGACCGTGGCGTCGTTGGCGATGATCATACATTCGGTGCCGGAGACACGGCCTACACCGGCGACGACTCCAGCGGCGGGGACCTCCTCGTCGTAGACGTTGTAGGCCGCGAACTGGCCCACTTCAAGAAAGGGGGAGCCGTCATCCAGGAGACGGTTGATGCGCTCGCGGGGCAGAAGTTTTCCTCGGGCGATGTGGCGCTCCTGGTATGACGGACCGCCGCCCTGCTGAATGGTAGCCACCTTGTCCCGCAGGTCGGCCACAGCTTTTGCCATGGCCGCCTGGTTGGCCTGGAACTCTTCCGACCTTGGGTTTACTTTGCTCTGGAGTATGGTCATAGCTTTTGTTGTCCGTTCGTCGGCTGACTTTCCCGGTGCTAATTGCTCTAGTTATCCAGCTACAGCTAGTTATTCAGGTACAGCTCGCGGCCGATCAGCATTCGGCGAATCTCGGACGTACCGGCACCGATTTCATAGAGCTTGGCATCCCGTAATAAGCGGCCCGTGGGATATTCGTTGATATAGCCGTTACCCCCCAGGAGCTGGATGGCGTCCAGAGCCAGTTTGGTCGCCATTTCAGCGGAGTAGAGAATCGCGCCGGCGGCGTCCTTGCGGGTCGTGTTGCCGCGGTCGGCGGACATGGCGACCATGTACACGTAGGATTTGGCGGTGTTCATGAAGGTGTACATATCGGCCACTTTGCCCTGAACCAGCTCGAATTCGCCGATGGCCTGGCCGAACTGCTTGCGCTCGCGGATGTAGGGAACCACCGCATCCATGGCAGCCTGCATGATGCCCAACGGTCCACCGGAAAGAACCAGACGCTCATAGTCGAGGCCGCTCATCAGAACCTTGGCCCCATTTCCCTCGCCGCCCATGACGTTTTCCTTGGGCACTTTCGCGTCTTCGAACACCAGCTCACACGTGTTGGAACCGCGCATCCCGAGCTTGTCCAGCTTTTGGGCCTGGCTGAATCCCGGGGTTCCGCGCTCCACGATGAAGGCGGTGATGCCACGCGGTCCGGCGGCCGGGTCGGTTTTGGCGTAGATCACATAAACGTTGGCATCGGGCCCGTTGGTAATCCACATTTTGCTGCCGTTGAGCACGTAGTGGTCGCCAGCGTCTTTGGCGCTCAGCTTCATGGAGACGACATCGGAACCGGCGTTGGGCTCGGACATGGCCAGGGCGCCAATGTGCTCACCGCTGATCAGCTTGGGCAGGTATTTCTGTTTCTGCTCTTCGGAGCCATTGCGATTAATCTGGTTTACGCACAGGTTTGAATGCGCACCGTAGGATAGACCTACGGAGGCCGATGCACGGCTGATTTCTTCCATGGCGATGACGTGTGCCAGATAGCCCATGCCGGAACCGCCGTAGGCTTCGTCGGCAGTAATACCCAGCAAGCCCATATCACCAAACTTTTTCCACAGATCGCTGGGAAACAGGTTTTCCTGGTCGATGTCGGCGGCGCGGGGAGCAATTTCCTGGGCCGCGAATCCGTTAATCTGCTCGCGGAGCATATCCAACGTTTCACCAAGGCCGAAATTGAACTCTGGGTATTGTGATTGCATTGTTGGCTACCTTTTACTCTCGAATTTGGTGTGGGTCGCGGGCTCCGCATACGGATATCGGTGACCGAAACACGTTGTAAAATCGCCCTGCTCGCAGGCTCCGCACGCTTTTGGAGACCGCTATCCGCTCGCTCCGATGCCCCCACTACTTCGGTTCTATGGATTCGGGCTCTTCTTTCGCGATCTTTGCCTGCTGATGCTTTCTCTTTTGCAGCTCGGCAAGCGCCTCGCGGCACCTTGCTTCCGCGGTATCCATTTCCATTTCCGCCTGGGCAATGTCGTTTTTCTGCTGCTCAAGCTGCGCTCGCTTGTTGGCCAGCGTATCCAGCATTAGCAGAAGTTGTTTTTCGTTGCCGCTAAGGGTTTCGTCCCATAAATCGAACAACTCTTTGGTTTCCGCCAGGGAAAAGCCCATGCGCTTACCGCGCAGGATCAGCTTCAGGCGTACCCGGTCTTTCGAGCTGAAGATGCGGGTCTGTCCACGCCTGGCTGGATGCAGTAAGCCCTGGTCTTCATAGAAGCGCACGCTTCGGGTCGTCACATCGAACTCCTTGGCGAGCTCGCTTATGCTGTATGTTTTCTTGGTGTCCATGGCAGTGTCCTTTTTAGGCTTAGGTTAGATAAAGTTTACGTAAACGTAAAGTTTTTTGAGGCTCGAATTTGGAATGAAGGCGGCAGCAATTTACCGGCCCATAGCGGAGGCGCCAGAACAGTCCCTGCCCGACTGGGGCACCGACCAGAACAGCAATGCCAGGAGACTCGGCATGGCCCATTGATCAGCGTCTCTTGACTCACTTTTTGTAGGAGGCGCACTCGCGATGGGTCAAAGATAGCAATGACCGGCATTGCTCTAACGATAAGGAGTCGCTGCTAGGACGCCGCTGGCCGAACGCCGTGACGCGATGAGGGCGGGTAAAAGAGCCGGGATCGGCTATGACTTTCCTGCAAATAAAGTGGGTACGTCTAAAAAAATATAGCCGCATACGCGGCTATATTTTTTATTCCATGTCTAGAGCAACCGAGCCCAACCCGATCCTAGAACGGGATGTCGTCGTCGAAGTCATCGACAGGCTCCGGCATGCCGCCGCCCCCACCCTGATTTTGCGCCGGCGGCTGGCTGTAACCGCCAGAGGAACCCTGATTGTCCTGATTACCGTAAGCCGGCTGCTGCTGCGGACGCGAAGGCGCGCCCTGGTTCATGCCGGCATTATCGCCTGCGCCCCGGCTATCGAGCATCTGCATCTGGCCGTTAATATCCACCACCACTTCGGTCGTGTAACGATCCTGGCCATCCTGACCCTGCCATTTGCGGGTTTGCAGTTTGCCTTCGATGTAGACCTTGGAGCCCTTACGCAGGTACTGCCCGGCGATTTCCGCGATCTTGCCGAACATAACGACGCGATGCCACTCGGTCTTGGGCACCAACTGCCCCGACTGACGGTCTTTATAGCTTTCGTCGGTCGCCAGATTCAAGTTGGTGACCGCGTTGCCGTTAGGGGTGTACCGGGTTTCTGGATCGTTCCCCAGGTTACCAATCAGGATGACCTTGTTTACGCCTCTTGCCATGTTCGACTCCCAAATAGTCTCTGTCGTCACCCACCATCCCTGGTCGGCGCATTAATTCGTTAGTGGTACTCGTTATTAGTAGTGCTGATTATTAGTGCTACTAGTCGTTAAAACTAGGGCCTTACAAACGCGAACCGCTCCAGGCTTGCGGCATCGAATTGACGATAGTCTACCTTGAGGTAGGCTGTATCCGCATCTACCAGGATCACCACATCCTCGACACCGGGCACGTCCCGTAAAGCGCTATCCACCGCCTGCACGCCACGCCCCTTGATATCGACCAACTGTACCATGAAACTCGATGCGTGACTTGGCCGCTTCATGGTCAAAGCCAGCCCCAGCCAAATGAGCAAAACAACCACCATCAGGGCAAAAACACCTTCGACGCCAGTGTGTTCCAGCAGCGCTCCACCCAGGGCGCCACCGACGAAAGCACCGAAGAACTGAGAGGTTGAATAGACGCCCATGGCGGTGCCCTTTGCGGCGGCTGGCGACTCTTTGCTGATCAGCGACGGCAGGCAGGCTTCGAGTAAGTTAAACGCCATAAAAAAGAAAAATAACCCGCCCCACATAAACCCCAGCGTATGCGGCAACTTGGCCAGAGCAAAACAGGCCAGGGCAAGCATGGCGACAGCCCCGCAAAGCACCGGTTTCATCATCCGTCTTTTTTCTCCAATGATGATAAACGGCACCATCGCGAAAAAGGCCAGACCCATCACCGAGAGATAGATCCACCAATGCTCCGTCGCAGGCACCCCCACCTGATCACGCAATAAAACCGGCACCACCAGGAAGGCCGCTGTCAGCACGAGGTGTAGCGCCCCAATACCGAAATCGAGACGTAACAACCGGCGGTTGCTCAGCACCTGACGCAACTTGTCCTTGGCGGGCTGGGCATCCAGATGCGTATTTTTCCCGACCGGGGTGGGTACGACGCTATGAACCAGCACGATACCGATCAGCGCGAGGCCCGCGGTCGCATAGAAAATGCCCGACAGACCCACGAGTGCCCCGAGTAGCGGACCCAAAAACAAAGACGCGGAGAAGGCCACGCCAATGGATAAACCCACGATGGCCATAGCCTTGGTGCGATTCTCTTCCCGTGTCAGATCGCTGAGCAACGCCATCAATACACTGGCGATCGCCCCGCCGCCCTGCAGAATACGGCCGGCGATGACGCCATAGATGCTTTCAGAGGCCCCGGCCAAGAGGCTGCCTGCCGCAAATATCACCAGGCCGCAAAAGATCAGTCGTTTGCGCCCATAACGGTCTGAAAGCATGCCGAATGGAATCTGCAGTAGCGCTTGGCTCAGACCATAGGCACCGATAGCAATGCCCAGCAAAGCCGGTGTTGCGCCGGCAAGGTCCTCCCCCAGCAGCATAAAAACCGGGAGTACCATGAACAGGCCCAACATGCGCATGGCGTACACCGAAGCCAAAGCAGCTATGGAGCGTTTTTCGAGGGCATTCATGAAGCGGGAAGATCCTAATGGTCGGTTTACGGCAAGGCGCCGAATTGTATCAGAAGGGCAGGCGACAAGGCAGCCGACGCAGCCGTCCAGATCAATTGCAGCCCGTGGCGCCTTCGGAAAGTCAGCATTACGTTAACTCACGCTTTCTGACAAAAAGACTGCCTTTTTAACGACTTCGTACGTTCAGTTGGGCAGCGAGTCGTCGTATCATAGCTTTCCGTCAATTCTGACGCCGCTCCAGTCTGGCGCCCACTCGGCGTCAAACTGCTCGAACTCTTGCAGGGGTTTTCGTGGATTTTGCAACGCTCATCGGCCTCGTAGGGGCCATGCTGGTTATCGGCGCCTCTATCGTCCTCGGTGCTTCGAGCCAGGTCTTTCTTAACGTGCCATCGATAATGATCGTTATCGTGGGCAGTCTTTTCGTGGTTATGGCCAAATTCAGCTTCGGCCAGTTTCTGGGCGCCTTCAAAGCAGCTTCCCGCGCCTTCTCATTCAAGCTGCCCGACACCGAAGATCTCATCAACGAAGTCATCGATATCGCCAACGTCGCCCGAAAGCAAGGCGTACTGGCGTTGGAGGAGAAGGAAGTCAGCAGCCCCTTCCTGAAGCAGGGCGTTCAATTTCTGCTGGAAAGCCAGCCCGCTGAGACCATCGAAAAACTAATGCAGAAAGAGCGCCTGCTCACGCTCGACCGCAACCGGATGGGCGCAAAAGTATTTCGCGCGTTCGCCGACGTCGGCCCTGCCATGGGCATGATTGGTACGATCGTCGGTCTGGTTCAAATGCTGTCGAACATGGAAGACCCCAAAGCTATCGGTCCGGCGATGGCGGTTGCGCTTTTGACGACCCTCTACGGCGCCATACTCGCAACCATGGTCGCTAGCCCGCTTGCCGACAAACTCGAACTGAGAATGACCGAGGAAGCCCGGTCGCAAGCGCTGATCATCGACGCCATTATCGGCGTCCAGGAAGGTCGCAATCCGCGGGTCATCGAGCAGATGCTATCGAGCTACCTGCCGCCCGCCAAGCGCGACCAGAACGCCGAAGCCCAAGCCTAAGGCTATTCCATGGACGAGCTGCCAGAAGAGGACCAGCCCGGCGTACCCGCCTGGGTCGTAACCTTTGCCGACCTGATGTCGCTGCTGATGTGCTTTTTCGTGCTGCTGCTGTCATTCGCCGAGATCGACGCCAGTAAGTTCAAGCAAATCGCCGATGAACTTTCCAAAGCCTTCGGTGTTCAGCGCGATGTGCCCGCGCTGGAGATTCCCATGGGCACGTCGCCGGTTTTCGACCACTTTTCCGCTGCCAAGCCCGAACCGACGGTCATCAACGAAGTGCGCCAGGAAACCACCCCGGACGCGCCAAACCTGGACACCAACACCACTCAAACCGAGACCGAAACTCGCTTGGCCCAGGCTCGCGAGCAGCAAGTTGAATCTCACACTCAAACGCTCGAGAAAGTGCTGAGCGAGGAACTGGAAGACGGCAAGCTGGACCTGCGTAAAGACAACGATCGAATCGTGATCCGTATCGAGGAGAAAGGCTCGTTCCCGTCAGGCTCAGCCACATTGACATTCGCCTTCGAAGACATGCTTTACCGCATGGCGACAGTGCTGCATAACATCCCCGGAGCACTGACCATTGAAGGTCACACCGACGATATCCCTATTCGTAGTTCACGTTATAACTCTAACTGGAACCTTTCTGCCGACCGTGCCGCGGCGGTCGCCAACGTGCTCATAGAGGGCGGCGGGATCGATGCCAAGCGAGTCAAAGTTCAAGGTTTCGCTGCAACCCACCCCCGGGTACCCAACGACAGCCCGGAAAACCGTGCGCTCAATCGCCGCGTAGAAATCATCGTCGACCTTTCCGAATCACACGACGAAACGCGCGTTCGGCTGCAGGACTTGATGGATCAAAGTGGCGGTGAGATCAACCCGATCATGGATGAACCCCCTAAGCGCCCGGAAGCCTTGGACTGGTAGAAAAGAAGTCCGCCAGGTCCGGTGCATCGCTGCCCTGCCCCATCAACGTTAACGTACCGCCATAAAGCTTCTTGGCATACAGCCTCACGCTGTATACTGGTGGGTTTCGGGGGCATACGACCGCTCTGTCGTTACCTGTTCGCATTTCCTGCTCGAGGAGTGTCATGGATTCCATCCAGATCAAAGGCGCACGCACCCACAACCTGAAAAACATCGATATCGAGATCCCCCGGGATAAGCTGATCGTTATCACCGGCCTATCCGGTTCCGGCAAATCCTCTCTGGCCTTCGACACGCTGTATGCTGAAGGGCAGCGCCGCTATGTGGAATCCCTATCGACTTACGCCCGGCAGTTTCTCTCCATGATGGAGAAGCCGGACGTGGACCACATCGAAGGGCTGTCGCCTGCGATCTCCATCGAGCAGAAGTCGACATCTCACAACCCGCGCTCCACCGTCGGGACCATTACTGAAATCTACGATTACCTACGACTGCTGTTTGCCCGGGCCGGCGAGCCACGGTGTCCGGATCACGACCAGCCGCTGGTCGCCCAGACCGTCAGCCAGATGGTCGACCAGGTGCTTGCGATGCCGGAGAACAGCAAGCTGATGATCCTGGCGCCGGTTATCCGCGACCGCAAGGGCGAGCATTTGCAGGTGTTCGATAACATGCGCGCCCAGGGCTTTATCCGCTTGCGCGTGGACGGCCGAGTCTATGACATCGACGACCTGCCGGACATGGATAAGAAGAAAAAGCACACCATCGATGTGGTCGTGGATCGCTTCAAAGTTAAGCCGGGACTGGAACAGCGATTGGCCGAAAGCTTCGAAACCGCCCTGGGGCTGGCCAGCGGCATCGCACTCGTCGCCCCAATGGATAACGATGGCGAGGAGCATACCTTCTCGGCACTTTACGCCTGCACCCAGTGCGGCTACTCCCTGAGCGAACTCGAGCCACGGCTGTTTTCTTTCAACAACCCGGCTGGCGCCTGCCCAACGTGTGACGGTCTCGGCGTCAAACAGTTCTTCGATCAGGACAAGATTGTCCAGCATCCCGAAGCCACCCTGGCCGAGGGCGCAATCCGCGGCTGGGATCGACGTGCGGTCTATTACTTCCAATTGCTCAATAGCGTTGCCGACCACTATGGCGTGGATATGGACACATCATTCGCCGATCTGCCAGAGTCTTTTCGTGAGGTGGTTCTCCACGGGTCCGGCGACGAAGACATCAGCTTCAAGTACGTCAATTCCCGCGGTCATATTATGGAAAAGGCGCATCCCTTCGAAGGCGTGCTGCCGAATCTGGAACGCCGCTACCGGGAAACCGAGTCTCACAGCATGCGCGACGAGCTCTCCAAGCACTTGAGCCAGCAGCCCTGCAAAGCCTGCGGGGGATCGCGCCTGCGCCGCAGCGCTCGCCACGTCTTTATCGATAAGCGGAACCTGCCGGAAATCACCCATCTCCCGGTCGGGGAAGCCTTTAACTATTTCGAGCAACTGGAGCTGCCTGGCCAGCGCGGCGAGATCGCCGAAAAAATTACCAAAGAAATTCGCCAACGACTGCACTTCCTGGTCAATGTCGGGCTGGAATATCTGACTCTCGAACGCAGTGCGGACACGCTGTCCGGTGGCGAGGCCCAGCGCATCCGGTTAGCCAGTCAAATCGGCGCCGGCCTGGTGGGCGTCATGTATATTCTAGACGAGCCGTCCATCGGGCTTCATCAACGGGACAACGATCGCCTGCTGGCCACGCTCACTCACCTGCGGGATCTGGGCAATACCGTGATAGTGGTCGAGCACGACGAGGATGCGATTCGTGCCGCGGACCATGTCATCGACATCGGTCCGGGGGCGGGCGTTCATGGCGGCCGCGTCATTGCAGAAGGTCCGCCCGAAGCAATTATCACCAACGAACAATCGCTGACCGGACAGTACCTCAACGGCACTCAGGAGATCGCTGTTCCCCAACAGCGCAAAAAGGGAACCGGTAAGTTCGTCAAGCTCAAGGGAGCCAGCGGCAATAACCTCAAATCGGCGAACCTATCGATCCCCTTGGGTGTCATGACCTGTATCACGGGCGTCTCCGGCTCCGGCAAGTCCACACTGATCAACAGCACTCTCTACCCCGTAGCGGCCAGCCGCCTGAACAAGGCGACCACACTGACACATGCTCCGTACGAGAAGCTCGAGGGCCTTGACCACCTGGACAAGGTTATCGACATCGATCAGAGCCCCATCGGTCGCACGCCGCGCTCCAACCCGGCGACTTACACCGGTCTTTTCACACCGATCCGTGAGTTATTCGCGGGCACGCAGGAAGCGCGCTCACGAGGCTACAAGCCCGGACGCTTCTCCTTCAATGTAAAGGGGGGCCGCTGCGAAGCCTGCCAGGGCGATGGCGTTATCAAAGTCGAGATGCACTTCCTGCCGGATATCTACGTACCATGCGACGTCTGCAAGGGTAAGCGCTATAACCGGGAAACCCTGGAGGTGCTCTACAAAAATAAAAATATTCACGAAGTACTGGAAATGACAGTCGAGGAAGCCCGCGAATTCTTCGACTCAGTGCCCTTTCTGGCAAGGAAACTTCAGACGCTCATGGACGTCGGACTGTCGTATGTACGCCTAGGTCAATCTGCAGTAACGCTTTCCGGGGGTGAGGCTCAACGGGTCAAACTTGCACGGGAACTATCCAAGCGGGATACGGGCAAAACGCTTTACATCCTGGATGAACCTACCACCGGCCTGCATTTCTACGACATCCAGCAATTGCTTAACGTGCTGCAACGATTACGCGAACATGGCAATACGATCATTGTGATAGAGCACAACCTGGACGTTATAAAAACTGCAGACTGGATTGTCGACCTCGGACCGGAAGGCGGTAATGGCGGTGGCCAGATTATTGCCGAGGGTACGCCCGAGGAGGTCGCTGAAGTGGAGCGGTCTCATACTGGCCGCTATCTAAAACCCCTGCTGAAGCGTGCGCAGAACCGCGGTAAAAAGCCGAACAGGAAAGCTGAAACAAGCTGATGTGAACGCATGCGGGCTTATGACTGAGCCCGCGCTGTTTTCTTCAGCCAAACGGGCAGACATAAAAAAACCGGAGCTTGCGAAGCTCCGGTTTTTTTTGACCACGATAAAGAGCTTACTCTTCGTCGTCGTCCACTTCTTCGGCTTCGATGTCCAACGGACGCCCAACCAGCTCAACAAAAGCCATAGGCGCGTTGTCGCCGGCACGGAAACCGCACTTCAGAATGCGAAGGTATCCACCCGGACGATCGGTATAACGCGGGCCCAGCTCGTTGAACAGCTTGGCAACGGCCGCGTCGTCACGCAGGCGCGAGAACGCCAGACGACGGTTGGCCACCGAATCGTTTTTAGACAGTGTGATCAAAGGCTCTGCCACACGGCGAAGCTCTTTCGCTTTGGGCAGGGTGGTTTTGATCAACTCGTGCTCAACCAGCGACGCAGTCATGTTGCGGAACATGGCCTTGCGATGCGCGCTGGTCCTGCTGAACTTACGACCACTCTTACGATGACGCATTGCTCTGATTCCTTACCTTAAACTACCAATACGGCGATCAACCGCCCAGAACCCGGTCATCGCCACGAAGGCTAGCCGGCGGCCAGTTGTCGAGTCGCATACCCAAAGACAGGCCTCGGGAGGCCAAGACGTCCTTGATTTCGGTAAGCGACTTCTTACCCAGGTTAGGCGTCTTCAGCAGCTCGACTTCAGTGCGCTGAATTAGATCGCCGATGTAGTAAATGTTTTCAGCTTTCAGGCAGTTAGCTGAACGTACCGTCAATTCCAGATCGTCGACCGGGCGCAGCAGAATCGGATCGACTTCTTCCTCTTCCTCAACACGCTCAGGCTCTTTCTCATGATCGAAATCGACGAACACAGCCAATTGCTGCTGGAGAATCGTCGCGGCACGGCGAATCGCCTCTTCCGGGTCGATCGTACCGTTGGTCTCCAGATCAATAACCAGCTTGTCCAGATCCGTACGCTGCTCGACACGTGCGTTTTCTACGGCGTAGGAAACACGACGCACCGGGCTGTATGTAGCGTCCAGCTGAAGGCGTCCAATCGCACGGGTCTCGTCATCGTCGAGACCGCGCTGGTCAGCAGCTTCGTAGCCACGGCCACGCGCTATTTTCAAGCGCATATTCAGCTCACCCTTTTCACTCAGGTGGCAGATCACGTGCTCGGGATTGGTGATCTCGACATCGTGATCAAGCTGAATATCAGCCGCAGTTACAACACCAGGACCTTTCTTGCTGACGGTCAGCTCAGATTCGTCACGGCTGCCCATCTTGACGGCGACGCCCTTGAGATTCAGCAGAATCTCGATGACGTCTTCCTGGACACCCTCAATCGCGCTGTACTCGTGCAACACGCCATCGATCTGTGCTTCAGTGATTGCGCAGCCCGGCATGGAGGACAAGAGTATCCGGCGAAGCGCGCTACCCAGGGTGTGGCCAAAGCCCCTTTCCAGGGGCTCCAGCGTAACCTTGGCGTGCGTCTTGCCCAATTCTTTTACGTCGATGGTACGAGGTGTCAATAACTCATGTACTGAACGCTGCATTAGACGCCCCTATCTGCTCTCGTTGCTAACTCAGGCCTTACTTAGAGTAAAGCTCGACGATGAGGTTCTCATTGATGTCGGCCGGCAGTTCAGTCCGCTCAGGGATCGAACTGTAAACGCCTGACATCTTGTTGGCGTCGACCTCTACCCAGCTCACAGGGGCGCGATTACCCGCGAGGTCCAGAGCGCCTTTAACGCGCAGCTGGTTCTTCGATTTCTCGCGAACACTCACCACGTCACCCGGCTTGACCTGATAGGACGGAACATTCACGACGCTATCATTCACCAGAATGGCTTTGTGAGACACAAGCTGACGGGCTTCTGCACGGGTCGAACCAAAACCCATGCGGTATACGACATTGTCCAGACGTCCTTCCAGAAGCTGGAGCAGGTTTTCACCTGTCGCACCCTTAATTCGGGCCGCTTCCTTGTAGTAGTTCCGGAACTGCTTCTCAAGCACGCCGTAAATGCGACGGACTTTTTGTTTCTCGCGGAGCTGTACGCCGTATTCAGACAACCGACCGCGGCGCGCACCGTGCATCCCAGGAGGAGCTTCGAGATTGCACTTAGAGTCGAGTGCGCGAACGCCGCTCTTCAGAAAAAGATCTGTCCCTTCACGACGAGACAGCTTACATTTTGGACCTATGTAACGTGCCATACTTCACTGTCTCCTGTCTTACACGCGACGCTTTTTGGGCGGACGACAGCCGTTATGCGGAATCGGCGTGACATCAGTGATGTTGGTAATCTTGTACCCACAACCATTCAGTGCGCGTACAGCGGATTCACGTCCGGGCCCAGGACCCTTAACCTCTACATCCAGGTTCTTAAGGCCGTATTCAGCAGCCGCGTTACCGGCTCTTTCAGCTGCTACCTGCGCAGCAAAAGGTGTGCTCTTGCGTGACCCACGAAAACCGGAACCACCGGAGGTGGCCCAGGACAGGACGTTGCCCTGACGATCAGAAATGGTCACGATCGTGTTGTTGAAGGACGCGTGGATGTGCGCGACGCCATCGACAACCGTCTTTTTCACCTTTTTACGGGTACGTGTACCTGGCTTTGCCATGTTTGCCTACCTGTTACTTGCGAATCGGTTTGCGAGGACCTTTGCGGGTGCGAGCGTTGGTCTTCGTGCGCTGGCCACGGACGGGAAGCCCATGACGATGACGCAGACCACGGAAGCAGCCCAGATCCTTCAAACGCTTAATGTTCATCTGAACTTCACGACGCAGATCACCTTCAACAGTCAGCTTGCCCACTTCGGTACGAAGCGATTCAACCTGATCGTCGCTAAGGTCTTTGACCTTGGCGTCCGGCTTTATGCCGGCTGCATCGCAAAGCTTCTGTGCTGCTGTCTTACCAACTCCAAAGATGTAAGTCAGTGAGATAACAGCATGTTTGTTATCGGGTATATTGACACCGGCTATACGTGCCATCCAAATTACTCCGCGTTCAAAGCTTTGCTGTGTGAATTTTCCGCCACAAAACGGGCGCGAAATAATAGCCCCTGATCGTTCAAAGATCAAGCACCATTATTCCGCCCCTTTGCGATCCAGACTTGATATCGGTTTTGATATCAGCCTTGACGCTGCTTATGACGAGGTTCCGTGCAGATAACTCGAACCGAGCCATTGCGACGAATAACTTTGCAGTTACGGCAAATTTTCTTTACCGAAGCGCGTACTTTCATTGTCGACTCCAGTGTTACCGGGGGACTGAACTAATCAGCCCCGACCATAGCCCTTGAGATTGGACTTTTTCATCAGCGACTCATACTGATGGGACATCAGATGAGACTGAACCTGTGCCATGAAATCCATCACGACCACAACCACGATCAACAGCGACGTTCCCCCCAGATAGAAGGGGACATTACCCGCCACCATCAAGAATTGAGGGAACAAAGACACCGCCGTAATGTACAGGGCACCGAAGAGCGTCAAGCGCGTCAGCACACCGTCGATATACTTTGCGGTCTGTTCGCCCGGGCGTATACCCGGAATGAACGCGCCTGAACGCTTGAGGTTGTCTGCAACTTCGCGCGGATTGTACATCAATGCCGTGTAGAAGAAGCAAAAGAAGATAACCGCTGCCGCAAATAGAATGATGTACAGAGGCTGGCTCGGAGCCAGCGCCTGGGACACACTGCCCAACCACTCCATACCTTCACCCTGGCCAAACCACTGACCCAGCGATGCCGGGAACAAGAGAATGGATGAAGCAAAGATCGGCGGAATTACACCGGCCATGTTAACCTTCAACGGCAAGTGACTGGACTGCTGAGCGAAAACCCGACGCCCCTGCTGCCGCTTGGCATAATTAATCGTCAATCGCCGCTGACCGCGCTCCATGAAGACCACGAAGCCAACGACCGCTATCGCAAGCACTGCGATGCCCAACACCACCAGCAGACTCATCTCGCCGCTACGCGCCTGCTCAAGAGTCTGACCGATAGCACCTGGCAAACCCGCCACGATACCGGCAAAGATCAACAGCGAGATGCCGTTGCCAATGCCCCGCTCGGTGATCTGCTCGCCCAGCCACATCATGAACACTGCGCCGCTGACAAACGAGACAACCGCCACGAAGTGGAAGCTGAAACTGTCGTTGAATGTGACGCCCTGCGACGCCAAACCTACGGAAATGCCAAGGCCCTGAACCAGAGCCAACAGCACCGTGCCGTAACGCGTGTACTGACTGATCTTGCGACGACCGGCCTCGCCCTCTTTCTTCAACTGCTCAAGGTGCGGGCTCACCGCCGTCATCAATTGCATGATGATGGAGGCGGAGATGTAAGGCATGATGCCCAGCGCGAAGATACTCATCCGCTCGAGGGCACCACCGGAGAACATGTTAAACAGGCCCAGGATTGTCCCCTGGTTCTGATCAAACAAGGCTGCCAAGCGATCAGGATTAATACCCGGTACCGGAATATGGGCACCGATGCGGTACACCAGAAGCGCCAGGAATACGAACCAGAGCCGCGAACGCAGCTCTGCAAATCCTTTCCCGACTCCCGCCGGCATTGATGCTGTCTTGGCCATTATGTCCCCGACTTGCCTTAGTCTTCGATTTTTCCGCCTGCAGCCGTGATGGCTTCACGCGCGCCTTTAGTGACCTTCAGACCCTTGACCGTAACCGGACGGGTCAGCTCACCGGACAGAATGACTTTCGCCACACGAATTTCTTCGCGAATGACGTCGGCCTTCTTCAGGGCTGCCAGGTCGGCGATGTCGCCGTCGACCTTCGCCAGTTCGTTAAGGCGAATTTCCGCTTCGTAACGCGCACGGCGAGAGGTGAAGCCGAACTTCGGCAGACGGCGAGCCAAAGGCTGCTGACCACCCTCGAAGCCGGGAGCGACGCTTCCGCCTGACCGGGCCTTCAGACCTTTGTGACCGCGGCCGCCGGTTTTGCCGAGACCGCTACCGATACCGCGACCAACCCGCTTCGCGGATGGGCGTGAACCGGGTTCTGGACTAAGTTCGTTAAGACGCATCTTAGTTATCCTCCACCCGAACCATGTAATTAATACGGTTCACCATGCCGCGCGTGGACGGAGTGTCTTCCAGCTCGACGGTGTGACCGATCCTACGCAGACCCAAACCCTTAACACATTCTTTGTGCTTAGGCTGACAGCCGATAGGGCTACGGGTCAGTGTAACTTTCATTGTCTTGTTAGCCATGACTTCAACCCAGAATATCTTCCACGGTCTTGCCGCGCTTGGCTGCAACATCTTCGGGCGCTTTCATCGCCTGAAGACCCTTGATAGTGGAACGGACCACATTGACCGGATTGGTCGAGCCGTAACACTTGGACAGGACGTTTTGAACACCTGCAACTTCAAGCACTGCACGCATTGCGCCGCCGGCGATGATACCAGTACCTTCGGAAGCCGGTTGCATGTAAACCTTGGAACCGCCATGCATCGCACGGACCGGATACTGGAGGGTATTGCCCTTCAGCGGCACATCAACCATGTTCTTACGTGCTGCTTCCATCGCTTTTTGAATCGCAACCGGCACTTCACGCGCCTTGCCACGACCGAAGCCTACACGACCCTTGCCATCACCAACCACCGTCAGCGCAGTGAAGGCAAAGATACGACCGCCCTTCACAACTTTCGCTACGCGGTTGACCTGAACCAGCTTTTCCTGGAGCTCAGGCGCTTTCTGTTCGTTCACGCTCATCTTCTCCACCTCTTAGAATTGCAAGCCAGCTTCACGTGCCGCATCGGCCAGCGCCTGAATGCGACCATGATAGCGATAGCCGGAACGGTCGAATGCAACCTGCTCTACACCGGCTGCCTTGGCACGCTCTGCGATGAGCTTGCCGACTTTTTTGGCAGCTTCCACATTGCCGGTCGCACCCTGGCGCAATTCCTTGTCCAGCGTGGAGGCAGAAGCCAGAACCTTACTGCCGTCTGCAGTCGTAACCTGAGCGTACATATGCCGCGGCGTACGATGTACGCAGAGACGAGTGGAGCCCAGCTCACGGATCTTCATGCGCACTTTGCGTGCGCGACGCAATCTTTCGTTATTCGCGCTCATAGTCCCGCCCTATTTCTTCTTGGCTTCTTTACGTCTGACCAGCTCATCCGCATAACGAACACCTTTGCCCTTATAGGGCTCCGGCGGACGATAGGCGCGAATTTCAGCTGCGACCTGGCCAACCTGTTGCTTATCGATACCCCGAATCACGACTTCCGTCTGGGACGGTGTTTCAGCCGTGACGCCTTCGGGCAGCTCGTACTCAACCGGGTGAGAGAACCCCAGAGTCAGATTGAGCTTTTTACCCTGTGCCTGCGCACGGTAACCCACGCCCACCAGCTGAAGCTTACGCTCAAAGCCAGTGCTAACGCCTGTCACCATGTTATTGACCAGTGCACGGGTGGTACCGGCAAGTGCACGAGACTGTTTTGCGCCATCACGCGCGGCGAAGCGCAGAATGTTTTCTTCCTGCTTTACTTCGACGGCG
Organism: Marinobacter fonticola; assembly: GCF_008122265.1. Classification (NCBI taxonomy): domain Bacteria; kingdom Pseudomonadati; phylum Pseudomonadota; class Gammaproteobacteria; order Pseudomonadales; family Marinobacteraceae; genus Marinobacter; species Marinobacter fonticola. The sequence continues at coordinate 811,396 of NZ_CP043042.1, read as the reverse complement.
TTATGGATCGTGAATTGAAGTGCTCCCTTGGAGCCCTTCACGTTGATTTCCTGTCCGCTCAGCTTAACCTCAACACCGGTAGGCAGCACGACAGGATTATTGGCAACCCTGGACATGTGTAACTCCTAAAATACGGTGCAGATGACTTCGCCACCGATACCGGCTTGACGCGCGGCACGGTCGGTCATGACGCCCTTGGACGTCGACACGATGGCGATTCCCAGACCACCGGCTACTTTCGGCAGTTCCCCAGCGCCTTTGTACTGGCGCAGACTCGGACGACTGACCCGTTTGATGGACTCGATAACCGGCTGGCCCTCGAAATACTTGAGGGTAACGGTCAACTCGGGCTTCGCATCAGCTGAGACGGAGAAGTCCTGCACATAACCTTCGTCCTTCAGGACCTGGGCTACGGAGGCCTTCATTTTCGAAGACGGCATCGTAACGTCTGCTTTGGATGCCATCTGTGCATTGCGGATGCGAGTAATCATATCCGCAAGCGTATCTTGCATACTCATTGGTATGAGGCTCCTGATCTTTTTAGTTGTGCAGCGGCTTGCCGCACCGCTTACCAACAGACACCGAAGTGCCTACCTGTTACCAGCTCGACTTGGTCAATCCCGGAACGTCACCACGCATACCGGCTTCACGCAATTTAATACGCGAAAGCTGGAATTTACGCAGAACGCCGTGGGGGCGACCGGTCAGCTGGCAGCGGTTACGAAGACGTGACGGACTCGCGTCACGTGGGAGCTGCTGCAGCTTGATCTGCGCATCCCAACGGTCTTCGTCGCTGGTATTCGGATTCTTGATAATCGCCTTGAGCTCAGCGCGCTTCGTCGCGTACTTCTCGACGGTTTGCTGACGCTTCAGCTCGCGGTTTTTCATCGATACCTTAGCCATAACGCTCGTTCCTTATTTCTTGAACGGAAAGCCAAAGGCTTTCAGCAGTTCACGGCCTTCATCGTCGGTAGCTGCAGAGGTGGTGATGGTGATATCCAGCCCGCGAATCTTGTCGACTTTGTCGTACTCGATTTCCGGGAAGATGATTTGCTCACGCACACCCATGCTGTAGTTACCACGGCCATCAAAAGACTTCGGGTTCAGGCCACGGAAGTCGCGCACACGAGGAATCGCGATGTGAACGAGGCGATCGAAGAAGTCCCACATACGCTCACCGCGCAATGTGACTTTACATCCGATCGGCCAGCCTTCACGGATCTTGAAGCCCGCAACGGATTTACGCGCCTTGGTAACAACCGGCTTCTGACCGGACAAACGCTCAAGATCTGCAACCGCATTCTCAATAAGCTTCTTGTCACCAACCGCTTCGCCGACACCCATGTTCAGGGTGATCTTCTCGATACGCGGCACCTGCATCGGGTTCTTGTAGCTGAACTCGTTTTGCAGCGCGGGTATCACATCCTTTTTGTACATCTCTTTCATGTTAAGCATCGTAACCACCACCAATTACTGGTTATCGACTGCTTCTTTCGTGGACTTAAAAACCCGCATTTTGCTGCCGTCTTCCTTGGTCTGGAAGCCAACACGATCGGCTTTGCCGGTCTGCGGATTAAAAATAGCCACGTTGGAAGCCTGGATAGGTGCTTCTTTCTCGACGATGCCACCCGGCGTACCGACCATCGGGTTGGGCTTGGTGTGCTTCTTGATCATATTGATCCCAGAAACCACCACTCGGCCGTCATCCTGAACTTTCAGGATCTTGCCGCGCTTACCCTTATCTTTTCCCGTGGTGACGATAACTTCGTCATCTCGTTTGATTTTCTTCATAACCGGCCTCTAGTCCTTACAGTACTTCGGGTGCCAGTGAAATGATCTTCATGAACTTTTCGCTACGCAGCTCACGGGTCACCGGGCCAAAGATCCGGGTACCGATAGGCGCGTCCTGGTTGTTCAGAAGTACAGCCGCATTGCCGTCGAAGCGAATCAACGAACCGTCCGGGCGACGAACGCCCTTGGCGGTACGCACTACGACAGCCTTGAGGACTTGGCCCTTGCGCACTTTCCCGCGGGGAATGGCTTCCTTTACGGTCACCTTGATGATATCTCCCACGCTGGCGTAACGCCGGTGTGAACCGCCCAGGACCTTGATGCACATCACACGACGGGCACCACTGTTGTCCGCGACCTCAAGCATTGTTTGAGTCTGAATCATGGTTGTTCTCCAGCAGAAACCACTTTGCCGTTACGACAAGACTCACCGTCCGGGCGAGTTACACCTTCGAAGCGCGTTCGACGACATCAACCAGAGCCCAGCTCTTGGTTTTCGAGACCGGGCGAGTTTCCTCGATCCGAACCGTGTCGCCGATGTTGCACTGATTGCTCTCGTCATGGGCGTGAATTTTGGTTGAGCGCTTAACGTACTTGCCGTAAAGCGGATGCTTAACCTGGCGCTCAACCAGAACCACAATGGATTTCTCCATCTTGTTGCTCACGACCTTGCCGCTCAGGGTTCTGGCAGTCTTAGTAGCTTCAGTCATGTCACTGTCCTGCCTTTTCATTCATCACTGTTTTCACACGAGCGATATCGCGCTTAACGTTGCTGAGGAGGTGAGACTGATTCAGCTGACCTGTCGCCTTACGCATGCGCAGGTTGAACTGCTCCTTCAGGAGGTCGATCAGCTCTTTATTCAGCTCCTCGACTGACTTTTCACGCAGCTCTGTTGCTTTCATCACATCACCGTCCTCGTAACGAAGGTTGTCGCCACCGGCAGCTTCGCAGCAGCCAAGGTGAATGCTTCACGCGCGACTTCCTCAGGAACGCCTTCCATCTCGTACAGCATCTTGCCGGGCTGAATCTCGGCTACCCAGTACTCGACAGAACCCTTACCTTTACCCATACGTACTTCAAGCGGTTTGCCGGTGATCGGCTTATCCGGGAAGATCCGAATCCAGATCTTACCGCCCCGTTTGATTCGACGAGTCATTGTGCGTCGTGCCGCCTCAATCTGGCGCGCAGTTATACGCCCACGGCTCGTCGCCTTCAATCCGTATTCACCGAAGCTCACCTTGTTACCGCGGTGCGCCAGACCGGTATTACGGCCTTTCATTACCTTGCGAAATTTGGTGCGTTTTGGCTGCAGCATACGAGTGCCCCTTTACTTAGAACCTTTCTTGCGAGAGGCATCCTTCTCAGCACGGACCTGCTCCATGCCGCCAAGAATCTCGCCCTTGAAGATCCATACCTTGACGCCGATAACACCGTATGTGGTATGCGCTTCATATGTTGCGTAGTCGATATCCGCACGCAGTGTGTGCAGAGGTACACGACCTTCGCGATACCACTCGGAGCGCGCGATTTCCGCGCCGCCCAGACGGCCGCCGACCTGGATCTTAATACCCTTTGCGCCCTGGCGCATCGCGTTCTGAACCGCGCGCTTCATAGCGCGACGGAACATAACACGACGCTCCAACTGACCTGCCACGTTTTGGGCAACCAGTTTGGCATCCAGATCCGGCTTACGGACCTCTTCGATGTTGATGTGAACAGGCACACCCATCATGTCGCTAACTTCGCGACGCAGACGGTCAACATCCTCACCCTTCTTCCCGATAACGATGCCGGGGCGGGCGGTATGGATGGTGATGCGGGCATTCTGAGCCGGGCGCTCGATCACAATCTTGCTTACAGACGCCTTCACCAGACGCTTTTCGAGGAAGTTACGAACCTGAAGATCATTCAGTAGATTGTTCGCATATTCCTGCTTCTCGGCATACCAGACTGAGTTGTGCTCTTTAATCACACCCAGCCGAATACCGGTTGGATTTACTTTATGACCCATCTGAGCATCTCCTACTTGTCGGCGACCTTGACGGTGATATGACAGGTGCGCTTGAAAATGCGGTCAGCGCGCCCCTTAGCTCGAGCCTTGATTCGCTTGAGCGTCGGACCTTCGTCCACCATGATGGTGGCCACCCGCAACTCGTCAACGTCTAGACCTTCGTTATGCTCAGCGTTGGCAATGGCAGATTCCAAGGCTTTCTTGATAACTACCGCCGCCTTTTTTGGGCTGAAAGTCAGAATATTCAGGGCTTCCTCTACTGCCTTGCCGCGGACCTGATCTGCGACAAGACGCGCTTTCTGAGCAGAGAGGCGAGCGCCTTTGTACTTAGCCGCTACTTCCATTTCTCTATACCCTCAATCAGCGTTTAGCTTTCTTGTCGGCAGCATGACCGCGGTAAGTACGCGTAGCAGCGAACTCACCCAGCTTGTGACCCACCATGTCTTCAGTGACATGGACCGGCACATGTTGCTTGCCGTTATGGATTGCAATGGTCAGGCCTACCATCTCCGGGAAGACTGTCGACCGGCGGGACCAGGTTTTGATTGGCCGCTTGTCGTTAGCTTCCAGAGCTGCCTCAACCTTCTTCAACAGATGCAGGTCAATAAAAGGACCTTTCTTCAAAGAACGTGGCACAGCAAATACCTCTATGTAGTCGTTTACTTGGCTGAACGACGACGTACTATCATTCGGTCAGTACGTTTGTTCTTACGAGTCTTATGCCCTTTGGTCGGAACACCCCAAGGAGTAACAGGGTGACGTCCGCCAGAGGTACGCCCTTCACCACCACCATGCGGGTGGTCAACTGGGTTCATAGCAACACCACGTACTGTTGGGCGTTTGCCGCGCCAACGTGATGCACCCGCTTTACCAAGCTGCTTGAGGCTGTGCTCGCTGTTGGAGACTTCACCCAACGTTGCGCGACATTCCACAAGCACCTTACGCATTTCACCTGAACGAAGACGCAGTGTTGCATACGCGCCTTCACGAGCAACCAGCTGTACGGATGCGCCCGCGCTGCGAGCCAGCTGAGCACCCTTTCCAGGCTTGAGTTCGACGCAGTGGACGACCGAGCCGACCGGAATATTCCGGAGCGGAAGGGTACTGCCCACTTTAATCGGCGCGTCGATACCGGAGCGCACTTCATCACCGGCGGAGACACCTTTGGGAGCGACAATATAGCGACGCTCGCCATCGGCATACTTCAACAGCGCGATGTGTGCAGAACGGTTCGGATCGTATTCCAGGCGTTCTACTACGGCCGGGATACCATCTTTGGTCCGCTTGAAGTCAATCATGCGGTAGTGACGCTTGTGGCCACCACCGATGTGACGCGTTGTGATCCGTCCGAAGTGGTTACGACCACCGGTACGGGTCAGAGCTTCTACCAACGGCTCGAAAGGCTTGCCTTTGTGCAGGTCAGGATTGTAAGTCTTTACAACGTGACGGCGGCCGGGCGATGTTGGCTTGGTTTTGACGATCGGCATTTTACGACCCCTTTACCTTATTCCACATCCACAAAGTCGATTTCCTGACCTTCCGCAAGGCGAACGTAAGCTTTGCGAAGATCATCGCGCTTACCGAAGCCACGAACCGTGCGCTTCAATTTCCCTTTACGGTTCAGGATCTGAACACCTTCGACTTTGACGTTGAACAGTTGCTCAACAGCGCGTTTAACCTCCGGCTTCGTCGCGTCAGCGGCGACTCGAAACACCACCTGATTGCTCTCTGCGACCAAGGAGGCCTTCTCGGAAACATGCGGCCCTAACAGGACCTGATAGATACGTTCCTGATTCATCCCAGCATCTCCTCAATCTTCTTCAGAGCCGGCACGGTAACCACGACGTTTTCAAACGCAACCAGACTGACCGGATCCAGACCCGCAACATCGCGCACGTCGACATGAGGGATATTGCGAGATGCCAGGTGCAGGTTCTGCTCAACGCTGTCTGCCAGGATCAACGCATTGGAGACGCCCAGATCCTTCAACTTGGCGCTGAACGCCTTAGTCTTCGGGGAATCGACAGTCACGTCATCGACGACAACCAAACGCTCCTGACGCACCAACTCGGAAAGGATCGAACGCATCGCCGCGCGGTACATCTTACGGTTGACCTTCTGCGAGTGATCCTGCGGTTTGGCCGCAAAGGTCACCCCACCGGTACGCCAGATCGGGCTACGAATCGTACCGGCACGAGCACGGCCAGTACCTTTCTGACGCCATGGCTTTTTGCCACCACCGCTAACTTCGGAGCGAGTCTTTTGAGCACGCGTGCCCTGGCGAGCGCCAGCCATGTAAGCCGTAACGACCTGATGGACCAGCGACTCGTTGAAATCTTTAGCAAACGTAGCGTCGGAAACGGATACGCCTTCGCCACTACCAGTAATTTTCAGTTCCATCGCATCGCTCCTCAGGCTTTGACTGCAGGCTTGATGACAACGTTGCCGCCAGTAGCGCCGGGAACGGCACCCTTGACGAGCAGCAGGTTGCGCTCAGCATCGACGCGGACCACTTCCAGGTTCTGAACAGTGACCTGCTCATTACCCATTTGGCCTGCCATCTTTTTGCCTTTGAAAACTTTACCCGGAGTTTGGTTCTGACCGATTGAACCCGGAGCGCGATGAGACAGGGAGTTACCGTGCGTGGCATCCTGCATTGAAAAGTTCCAACGCTTCACGGTGCCTGCAAAGCCTTTACCTTTGGAGGTCGCAGTTGCATCTACAAACTGACCAGCCTCAAAGATGGATGCGACGATTTCGCCGCCGGCTTGAAACTCTTCACCTTCACCTTCACCAAGACGGAATTCCCACATGCCACGACCAGCTTCAACGCCAGCCTTAGCAAAATGGCCTGACTCACTCTTGGTTACACGGGAAGCACGACGCTTACCAACAGTCACCTGTACTGCACGGTAGCCATCGCTTTCGAGTGTTTTGAGTTGAGTGATCCGGTTGGCTTCAACCTCGATCACAGTCACGGGCACTGCACGCCCGTCATCCGTAAAAATACGGGTCATACCGGCCTTACGACCGACAACACCAATCGCCATGTTTCACCTCTTAAGTGTACGGGGCTCTCACCCTCTATGGCCTTACGACAGTTACACAAACCAACGCTTTGCGCGTTAGCCGAGGCTGATCTGAACGTCTACACCTGCAGCCAGATCAAGCTTCATCAATGCATCTACTGTCTTTTCCGTCGGCTCAACAATGTCGAGCAGACGCTTATGCGTACGAATTTCATACTGATCACGCGCGTCTTTGTTGACGTGGGGAGAGATCAATACGGTGTACTTTTCCTTGCGCGTCGGCAGAGGAATTGGGCCACGTACCTGAGCGCCGGTCCGCTTGGCGGTATCGACGATCTCCTGCGTGGACTGGTCGATCAGGCGATAATCAAACGCCTTCAACCGGATTCTGATCTTTTGGCTTTGCATGTTGCACCAAACTCCACTCGTAGCAGCTACTGTTAGCCGACCTTAAAAAAAGGAGCCGCATTGTATGCATAACGCACAACCCTGTCAAGCAGGTGCGGACACGAACTTTTCCCGGGGCAGGCAACTATCGCCTTTCATAGAAAAAGGGGCTGCACGCGGCAGCCCCTTTTTCCAGGGATCAATCGATTATTCGATGATCTTGGAAACAACACCTGCGCCAACGGTACGGCCGCCTTCGCGAATCGCGAAACGCAGACCTTCTTCCATGGCAATCGGAGCAATCAGAGTGGTTACCAGCTTGACGTTATCGCCAGGCATAACCATCTCTACACCTTCCGGCAGCTCACACGCACCCGTGACATCCGTGGTACGGAAGTAGAACTGCGGACGGTAGCCCTTGAAGAAAGGCGTGTGACGACCACCTTCTTCCTTGCTCAGAACGTAAACTTCTGACTCGAACTTGGTGTGCGGCTTGATGGTGCCCGGCTTACACAGAACCTGACCACGCTCAACGTCGTCACGCTTGGTACCACGCAGAAGAACACCAACGTTCTCACCCGCACGACCTTCGTCCAGCAGCTTACGGAACATCTCAACACCGGTACAGGTGGTCTTGACGGTATCCTTGATACCGACAATCTCGATTTCCTCACCCACCTTGATGATGCCGCGCTCAACACGACCGGTCACAACCGTACCACGACCAGAGATCGAGAAAACGTCCTCGATCGGCATCAGGAACGGCTGATCGATCGCGCGCTCAGGCTCAGGGATGTAATCGTCCAGAGCTTCTACCAGCTTCTTAACAGCGGTAGTGCCCATCTCGTTATCATCCTTGCCTTCCAGCGCCATCAGCGCTGAACCGGTGATGATCGGAGTATCGTCACCCGGGAAGTCGTACTGGCTCAGCAGGTCACGCACTTCCATCTCAACCAGTTCCAGCAGCTCTTCGTCATCGACCATGTCCGCCTTGTTCAGGAACACAACGATGAACGGAACGCCAACCTGACGGGACAGCAGGATGTGCTCACGCGTCTGCGGCATCGGGCCGTCAGCTGCAGAACACACCAGAATCGCGCCGTCCATCTGCGCCGCACCGGTAATCATGTTCTTCACGTAGTCAGCGTGACCCGGGCAATCAACGTGCGCGTAGTGACGCGTCGGAGAATCGTACTCCACGTGAGAGGTCGCGATGGTAATACCACGTGCACGCTCTTCCGGGGCGTTATCGATCTGGTCGAACGCACGCGACTCACCGCTTCCCCATACTTCATGACACACACGGGTCAGCGCCGCGGTCAGCGTGGTCTTGCCGTGGTCAACGTGGCCAATCGTGCCCACGTTTACGTGCGGTTTGTTACGCTCAAATTTAGCTTTAGACACGGTTACACCTCTTCCTGTTTCTTAAGTCCGGGTATCAACCCTTTTTAATGATCGCTTCGGCAATGTTCGAGGGAGCTTCTGCATAACGCGAGAACTCCATTGCATAGGACGCACGACCCTGCGTTGCAGAACGCAGATCGGTGGCGTAACCGAACATCTCCGACAACGGAACCTCAGCACGGATGATCTTGCCCGAGGGGCCATCTTCCATACCCTGAACGAGACCACGACGACGGTTCAGGTCACCAACAACGTCACCCATGTAATCCTCAGGGGTGACGACTTCGACCCTCATCATCGGCTCGAGCAGCGCCGGACTCGCCTGCTCTGCGGCCTTTTTCAGGGCCATAGAACCGGCAATCTTGAACGCCATCTCGTTCGAGTCAACATCGTGGTAGGAACCATCATGCAGCGTTGCTTTGATACCCAGCAGCGGATACCCAGCGATGATACCGTTCTGCATTTGTTCCTCGATGCCCTGTGCAACCGCCGGGATGTATTCCTTGGGAACGGCACCACCCACGATTTGATTCACGAAGACAAAGTTTTCGGCATCCTCGTCATCCAGCGGCATCGGCTCGAACTTCACATGAACGTGGCCATACTGACCGCGACCACCTGACTGACGAACGAACTTGCCTTCGACATCTACCGCCTTACGGATGCATTCACGGTAGGCCACTTGGGGCTTACCGATGTTCGCCTCAACCTTGAACTCGCGACGCATACGGTCAACGATGATGTCCAGGTGAAGCTCACCCATGCCAGAAATAATGGTCTGACCGGATTCTTCGTCGGTACGAACACGGAAAGAAGGGTCTTCCTGGGCCAGCTTGCCCAGCGCGACACCCATCTTTTCCTGATCCGCCTTAGACTTCGGCTCAACAGCAACAGAGATAACCGGCTCCGGGAACTCCATGCGCTCAAGAACGATTTTTGCGTTCTCCGCACAAAGGGTATCACCCGTGGTTACACTCTTCAGACCGATCGCGGCAGCGATATCGCCGGCCAGCACTTCTTTGATCTCTTGACGGTCCTTGGAGTGCATCTGCACCATACGACCGACACGCTCTTTCTTCTGCTTGACGGAATTGTAAACCGCCTGACCGGATTCCAACTTGCCAGAATACACCCGGAAGAATGTCAGCGTACCCACAAACGGGTCGGTTGCGATCTTGAATGCCAGCGCAGCAAAAGGCGCCTCATCATCAACCGGACGCGTCTCTTCAGTTCCCTCGTCATCGACTTCGCCCCGGATCGCCTTAACTTCGTCGGGCGCCGGCAGGAATTCGATAACAGAGTCCAGAACCGCCTGAACGCCTTTGTTCTTGAACGCAGAACCACAGGTAGCCACAACGATCTCGTTGGCGATGGTACGCAGACGAAGACCTTTCTTGATATCTTCGATAGAGAGCTCACCCTCTTCCAGGTACTTCTCCATCAACTCTTCATTGGCCTCAGCCGCAGCTTCAACCATCTGCTCGCGATAAATGGCCACTTCATCGGCCATTTCAGCAGGCACATCGGTCTGATCGTAAGTCGCACCGGAATCTTCTTCGTTCCAGTAAATTGCCTTGTTACGAATCAGGTCGACAATGCCCTTGAACTCGTCCTCGGCACCGATCGGCAACTGAATAGGCACCGCGGTAGCACCCAGACGGCTTTTAATCTGATCGACAACACGCAGGAAGTTCGCGCCGGCACGGTCCATCTTGTTGACGAACACCATGCGCGGAACTTCGTATTTGTTGGCCTGACGCCACACCGTCTCGGACTGCGGCTCCACACCGGAAGAACCACAGAAAACAACAACAGCACCATCCAGAACACGCAGGGAACGCTCTACCTCAATGGTAAAGTCAACGTGTCCCGGTGTGTCGATAATGTTGACACGATGCTCGTCGTACTGCTTATCCATGCCACTCCAGAAACAGGTGGTGGCCGCAGAGGTGATAGTGATACCACGCTCCTGCTCCTGTTCCATCCAGTCCATGGTCGCCGCACCATCGTGCACTTCACCGATCTTGTGCGAAATGCCCGTATAGAACAGAACACGCTCGGTTGTCGTGGTTTTGCCCGCATCAACGTGCGCACAAATCCCGATGTTGCGATAACGCTTAATTGGGGTCTTGCGTGCCACAGTAAAAACCTCGGCTTATTAGAAACGGAAGTGAGAGAACGCCTTGTTGGCTTCGGCCATGCGATGAACGTCTTCGCGCTTCTTAACTGCCGCACCCTTGCTGTCGGCAGCATCAAGAATTTCGCCGGCCAGACGTTGAGCCATGGATTTTTCGCCACGCTTGCGCGAGAACTCGACGAGCCAACGCATTGCCAGAGCATTCTGACGAGAGGAACGAACTTCCACCGGAACCTGGTAGGTAGCACCCCCAACACGACGAGATTTAACTTCAACCATCGGCTGAATGTTTTCCAGAGCCTTTTCGAACATTTCGATCGGCTCTTCTTTGGACTTGTCAGCCACGATATCGAGCGCGCCATAAACAATGCGCTCGGCTACGGCTTTCTTGCCGCTTTCCATAACGTGGTTGATAAACTTAGCCAGACGCTGGCTTCCAAATTTAGGATCAGGAATGATTTCCCGTTTTGCTGCAACTCTTCTTCTAGGCATCGATAAGCCCTCAATAAAAAAGGTCTTCAGGAACCCCCGAGATAGCGTTAGCTACTCAGCCTTACTCTTATCGTCGTTTGGCAACGATAAAAGACCCGTTAGGGAAATCAGGACTTGGGTCGTTTAGTACCGTACTTGGAACGGCCCTGCTTACGGTTTTGAACACCCTGGGTATCCAACGTACCGCGCACTGTGTGGTAACGAACACCGGGCAAGTCTTTTACACGACCGCCGCGGATCAGAACAACACTGTGCTCTTGCAGGTTGTGGCCTTCACCACCGATATAGGAAGACACCTCGTAACCGTTGGTCAGACGAACACGGCACACTTTACGCAGTGCTGAGTTCGGCTTCTTCGGCGTGGTGGTGTATACACGAGTACATACACCCCGACGCTGCGGGCAGCTTTGAAGCGCTGGCACGTCGCTTTTCGCCACTTTGCGTTTACGAGGCTTACGTACCAACTGATTAATCGTTGCCATGTAAGCAAACTCCAACATTCTGGATCATTGATATCGCCCCTAGGGGCAAAATTAAGGGACGCAAGTTTAAGCCTGCGTCCCAGGTCAGTCAAGAAGACTGCTTCCTTTTTAACCAATCGCTTTATCCGTAATTTCCGGGCCTAGCGATTGAGCTCCGCACTCAGCGCTTCTACAACATCTTCAGCCGTTACACCCTGGCTTTCGGAGGTATCACGCTTACGACGACGCTCGCTGTGGTAAGCCAGACCCGTACCTGCCGGTATCAGGCGGCCAACAACAACGTTTTCCTTCAGACCGCGCAGGTAATCCCGCTTGCCTGTAACCGCACCCTCGGTAAGAACGCGGGTTGTTTCCTGGAACGACGCCGCCGAAATGAAGGAGTCGGTTGCCAGGGACGCCTTGGTGATACCCAGCAACAGGCGCTCGTACTTCGCCAGTTGCTTATCTTCAGCCTCAGCCTTGGCGTTTTCTTCAATCACCTGGTGATATTCGACGTTATCGCCGGCAATAAAGGCGGTCTCGCCAGCATCCGTGATCTCCACCTTGCGCAGCATCTGACGAACAATGACTTCGATATGCTTGTCATTGATCACAACACCTTGCAGACGGTAGACGTCCTGGATCTCATTGGTGATGTATTTCGCTAACTCCACAACACCCAGCAGACGCAGGATATCGTGCGGATTGGAAGGACCGTCCGCGATAACCTCGCCTTTCTCCACGGTTTCACCTTCAAACACGTTGAGCTGGCGATACTTTGGAATCAGTACCTCATACGGATCACCATCCCTGGGCGAGATCACCAAACGCTTCTTGCCCTTGGTCTCTTTACCGAAGGAGACGGTACCGCTGATTTCAGCCAGAATCGACGGCTCTTTCGGACGACGCGCTTCGAACAGGTCGGCAACTCGCGGCAGACCCCCTGTGATATCCCGAGTCTTCGAGCTCTCCTGCGGAATACGGGCTACGACGTCACCAATCTCGACATTGCCGGCATTGCTCAGGGTCACCAGCGCGTTGGCCGGCAGGAAGTACTGAGCCGGGCTTCCGCCGGGCAGCGGGATTTCCTCGCCCTTGTCGTCGACAAGTTGGACCATAGGACGGATGTCCTTGCCCGCGGCCGGACGCTCCTTCGGGTCGATCACCTGAACCGTAGACAGGCCCGTCATTTCGTCAGTCTGAGTGCGGACGGTAATGCCCTGATCCATTCCCACAAACTGCGCGGTACCCTTACCCTCGGCGATAATGGGGTGAGTATGCGGATCCCATTTGGCGACGACGGCGCCGGCATCCACGACATCACCTTGCTTCACGGTCAGCATGGCGCCATACGGGAGCTTGTACCACTCACGCTCACGGCCCTGCTCGTCGGCTACGGCCAATGCTGACGAACGAGAAACGACGACCAGCGTTCCATCAGCCTTCTCAATAGACTTCAGGTTGTGCAGGCGCACCGTGCCGCCATGCTTGACCTGAATATTGTCTACCGCCGAAGCCCGGCTCGCCGCACCACCAATGTGGAAGGTCCGCATAGTCAACTGGGTACCCGGCTCACCGATAGACTGAGCGGCGATAACACCGACAGCCTCGCCTACGTTCACCTGATGGCCACGGGCCAGGTCACGGCCGTAGCACATCGAGCAGACGCCGTGCCGAGTATCACAAGTAATAGCGGAGCGGACCCAAATCTCATCCACACCCGCGAGCTCGACCATTTCGATGGTTTTTTCGTCCAGCAGCGTACCGACCGGCACAACCGCATTTTCCTTGTCGGTTGGCGTGAACACATCACGCGCGGTGACACGACCCAGAACTCGGTCGCCCAGCGGCACAACGACGTCGCCACCCTCGATGTGCGGCGTCATCAGCAGGCCTTCCTCGGTGCCACAGTCGTTTTCTGTGACCACAAGATCCTGGGACACGTCGACCAGACGACGGGTCAGGTAACCGGAGTTCGCAGTCTTCAATGCGGTATCCGCCAAACCTTTACGCGCGCCGTGGGTGGAGATGAAGTACTGCAGTACGTTCAGACCTTCACGGAAGTTCGCGGTAATCGGCGTCTCGATGATCGAGCCGTCCGGCTTGGCCATCAGCCCCCGCATCCCTGCCAACTGACGGATCTGAGCGGCAGAACCCCGGGCACCGGAGTCGGCCATCATGTACACGGAGTTAAAGGACTCCTGGTACGTCGGCTCGCCATCGTCGCCCTTGACCACCTTGCCTTCAGCATCGACGACCTCCTCTTTCGAGAGGCGCTCCATCATCGCTTTGGAGACCTTGTCGTTGGCACGAGACCAGATGTCGATAACCTTGTTGTACTTCTCACCCTGAGTCAGCAGACCGGACGCGTACTGGGACTCGATCTCCAGCACCTCGTCTTCTGCGGCGCTGATCATCTCGTATTTCTCAGGAGGAATTTCGAAGTCGTTCACACCGATGGATGTGCCGGACACGGTCGCGTAGTGGAACCCGGTGTACATCAGCTGGTCAGCGAAGATAACACTCTCTTTCAGACCCACGGTGCGATAACACACGTTGATCAGGTTGGAGATCGCCTTCTTGACCATCGGCTTGTTGACGATTTCGAACGGCATACCGTCCGGTACGATATCAAACAGCAATGCGCGACCAACCGTGGTGTCGACGATGTTGTAGCTCTCGCTGACTTCACCCTCTTCGCTGCGCGCCACTTCTTTGACCCGCACCTTGATCCGAGCCTGCAAGTCGACCTTGCCGGCGCCGTAGGCACGATGAACTTCCTTCGTGTCTGCGAAAACGCGACCTTCGCCCAGCGCGGTCTTGCGCTCACGGGTCATATAGTACAGACCGAGTACAACGTCCTGAGACGGCACGATAATCGGTTCGCCGTTCGCCGGAGACAGTACGTTGTTGGTAGACATCATCAGAGCCCGCGCTTCGAGCTGGGCTTCCAGGGTCAGCGGCACGTGAACCGCCATCTGGTCACCGTCGAAGTCGGCGTTATAGGCCGCGCAGACCAACGGATGCAGCTGGATCGCCTTGCCTTCAATCAATACGGGCTCGAACGCCTGAATACCCAGACGGTGCAGGGTCGGCGCACGGTTTAGCAGGATCGGATGTTCACGGATAACTTCGTCCAGGATATCCCAGACTACCGCCTCCTCACGTTCGACCATCTTCTTGGCCGCCTTGATCGTGGTCGCCAGACCGCGATGCTCAAGCTTGGCAAAGATGAACGGCTTGAACAGCTCCAGAGCCATCTTCTTGGGCAGACCGCACTGATGCAGCCGCAGGTACGGCCCCACCACGATCACCGAACGACCGGAGTAGTCGACCCGCTTACCCAGCAGGTTCTGACGGAAGCGACCTTGCTTACCCTTGATCATATCTGCCAGCGACTTCAGCGGACGCTTGTTGGTACCGGTGATAGCACGACCGCGACGACCGTTGTCCAGCAGTGCGTCAACCGCTTCCTGCAGCATCCGCTTTTCATTGCGAACAATGATATCCGGCGCATTGAGCTCAAGCAGGCGCTTAAGACGATTATTCCGGTTGATCACCCGACGATACAGATCGTTCAGGTCGGACGTGGCGAAACGACCGCCATCCAGCGGCACCAGCGGGCGCAGATCCGGCGGCAAGACCGGCAGAACGGTCATGATCATGTCGCCGGGACGGTTGCCGGAGAACAGGAAAGCCTCAAGCAGCTTGAGACGCTTGCTCAGCTTCTTGATTTTGGTCTCGGAGTTGGTCTGCGGAATTTCCTCACGCAGACGGTCCACCTCTTCTTGCAGGTTGATATCTTCCATCAACGCTTTGACCGCTTCGGCGCCCATACGAGCGTCGAACTCATCCCCGAACTCTTCCAGAGCCTCGTAATACTGCTCGTCGTTCAGCAGCTGACCGCGCTCCAGCGTGGTCATACCCGGCTCGATAACGATAAAGGATTCGAAATACAGGACGCGCTCGATATCGCGCAGGGTCATGTCCAGCATCAAACCAATGCGCGACGGCAGTGACTTGAGGAACCAGATGTGAGCAACCGGGCTAGCCAGCTCGATGTGCCCCATGCGCTCACGACGGACATTAGCCAATGCGACTTCTACGCCACATTTCTCACAGATAACGCCACGGTGCTTGAGGCGCTTGTACTTACCGCACAGGCACTCGTAATCCTTGATCGGACCAAAGATCTTGGCGCAAAAAAGACCGTCACGCTCGGGCTTGAACGTACGGTAGTTGATGGTCTCCGGTTTTTTTACTTCACCGAAGGACCATGAGCGAATCATGTCAGGGGACGCCAGGCCGATTCGGATGGCGTCAAATTCCTGCTTTTGGTTCTGGCTCTTGAGAAGATTCAGCAAATCTTTCATCAGTAACAGCTCCGGATGGCGTTAATCTCGGGCGGGCACTTGGCGTGCCCGCTCACGCTGCCAAAAAACAATTCGGCTCAGTCGGACTCTAGCTCGATGTCGATACCCAGCGAGCGGATTTCCTTGACAAGAACGTTGAAGGATTCGGGCATGCCCGGTTCCATCCGATGATCGCCATCGACAATGTTCTTGTACATCTTGGTCCGACCGTTCACGTCGTCAGACTTAACGGTGAGCATTTCCTGCAGCGTGTACGCTGCGCCATAGGCCTCGAGAGCCCAAACTTCCATCTCACCGAAGCGCTGACCACCGAACTGCGCCTTACCGCCCAGCGGCTGCTGGGTTACAAGGCTGTACGAACCCGTTGAACGGGCGTGCATCTTGTCATCGATCAGGTGGTTCAGCTTGAGCATATACATGTAGCCCACGGTAACCGGACGATCGAACTCGTTACCGGTACGCCCGTCGTACAGCGTAATCTGGCCACTGGTATCCATGTCGGCCAGTTCCAGCATGCGCTTGACCTCGTCCTCCTTGGCGCCGTCGAATACGGCAGTCGCCATGGGCACGCCTTCGCGCAGGTTGCTCGCCAGCTCCAGAATTTCGTCGTCTGACAGCGACTCCAAAGGCACCGGCGCGGTTTGCTCGCTGTGGTTGTATATCTCGCCCAACAGACTGCGGATTTCAGCCACTTTCTTCTGGGACTCGATCATCGCATTGATCTTATGGCCCAAACCTTTGGCTGCTGCACCCAAGTGGGTCTCGAGCACCTGACCGACGTTCATCCGCGAGGGTACGCCCAGCGGGTTCAGCACCACATCAACCGGGTTGCCCTGCTCGTCGTAAGGCATGTCCTCGATAGGCATCACTGCCGAGATAACACCCTTGTTACCGTGACGGCCCGCCATCTTGTCACCGGGCTGGATACGACGCTTGATCGCGAGATACACCTTGACGATCTTCAATACGCCCGGCGCCAGGTCGTCGCCCTGCTGAAGCTTGCGCTTCTTATCGTCGAAACGCTCATCATGGACTTTGCGACGATCATCCAGACCCTGCTCGGACTTCTCGAGCAGCTCGTTAAGCGCTTCGTCCTTCATCCGCAGCTTGAACCAGTCGTCCTTCGGCAGTTCAGCCAGGAACGCCTCGTCCAGCTTGGCGCCCTTCTTCAAGCCTGGACCGCTGATGACTTCCTGGTCCTTCAAGGCGCTGGTCAGACGCTCGTACGTTGCGCCTTCAACGATGCGGTACTCGTCTTTCAGGTCCTTACGGAACTGGTCGAGCTGATCCTTCTCGATGGACAGCGCACGCTGGTCCTTCTCGATACCATCGCGAGTGAACACCTGCACATCAATGACCGTACCGCGCGTACCGGTCGGCACCCGAGAGGAGGTGTCCTTAACATCGGACGCCTTCTCACCGAAGATGGCACGCAGCAGCTTTTCCTCTGGGGTCAGCTGAGTCTCGCCTTTCGGCGTCACCTTGCCCACCAGGATGTCGCCGGCGCCCACTTCAGCACCGATATACACAATGCCGGACTCATCCAGCTTGGACAGCGCACTTTCACCAACGTTCGGGATATCGGCGGTAATTTCCTCGCTGCCCAGCTTGGTGTCACGCGCCACACAGGTCAGTTCCTGGATGTGGATCGTGGTGAAACGGTCTTCCTGAACAACTTTCTCGGACACCAGAATGGAGTCCTCGAAGTTGTAGCCGTTCCAGGGCATGAACGCGATACGCATGTTCTGACCCAGTGCCAGCTCCCCCAGGTCGACGGACGGGCCGTCAGCCAGAACGTCGCCACGAGCGATAGCATCGCCCTGCTTCACGATGGAACGCTGGTTGATACACGTGTTCTGGTTGGAACGGGTGTACTTGGTCAGGTTATAGATGTCGACGCCGGCATCACCGGCTTCGGTCTCGCTGTTATTGACGCGGATAACGATACGGGCCGCATCCACGCTCTCGACGACACCGCCACGGCGTGCAGTCACGCAGACACCGGAATCCTGAGCAACGATGCGCTCGATACCGGTACCCACCAGCGGCTTCTCCGCACGCAGGGTCGGAACGGCCTGACGCTGCATGTTCGACCCCATCAGGGCCCGGTTCGCATCGTCGTGCTCCAGGAACGGAATCAACGATGCCGCCACTGAAACCACCTGACGCGGAGACACGTCCATGAAATTGACGTTCTCCGGCGGCGTAACGGTGAATTCGTTCTGATGACGCACGGTTACCAGTTCGTCAACCAGCCTGCCGCCTTCATCGGTCGCGGCGCTGGCCTGAGCGATCACAAAATTGCTTTCTTCGATCGCTGACAGGTATTGAATGTCATCAGTGACCAGGCCGTCGACAACTTTCCGGTACGGCGATTCGAGGAAGCCGTAAGAGTTGGTGCGCGCGTAAGTCGCCAGCGAGTTGATCAGACCGATGTTCGGTCCTTCTGGAGTCTCGATCGGGCACACACGACCGTAGTGGGTCGGGTGAACGTCGCGCACCTCGAAGCCAGCCCGCTCACGAGTCAGGCCGCCCGGACCAAGAGCCGATACACGGCGCTTATGCGTTACCTCAGACAGCGGATTGTTTTGATCCATGAACTGAGACAACTGACTGGAACCGAAGAATTCCTTGACCGCAGCCGCTACCGGCTTCGCATTGATCAAATCCTGCGGCATCAACCCTTCACTTTCGGCCAGGCTCAGACGCTCACGAACGGCGCGCTCAACACGAACCAGACCTACACGGAACTGGTTCTCCGCCATCTCACCCACAGAGCGAATGCGACGGTTACCCAGGTTGTCAATGTCATCCACATTGCCCTGACCATTACGGATCGCGATCAACGTTTTCAAAACATCGATAATGTCTTCGTTGGTCAGCGTACCCTGGCCTGTGGATTCTTCACGACCCAGCCTGCGGTTCAGCTTCATCCGACCGACCGAGGACAGGTCATACCGCTCTTCGGAGAAGAACAGGTTGTTAAACAGGTTCTCCGCCGATTCCTTGGTTGGCGGCTCACCCGGACGCATCATGCGATAGATTTCGACCAGCGCTTCCAGTTGGTTGCGCGTCGGGTCGTTACGCAAGGTGTCCGACATGAACGGACCGCAGTCCAGATCATTGGTATATAGGGTTTCGAGCTCCTTGATGCCCGCCTTCAGCAGTTTTTCAACGGACTCTTCGGTCAGCTCGGCGTTGCATTCAAGAATCACTTCACCGGTCGACTTGTCGACCATATCGTGAGCGGTGACGCGACCGTACAGATAGGCTGTCGGCACCTCCAGCTCGCTGATACCCGCCTTTTCCAGCTGACGGATATGGCGCGCTGTTACACGGCGACCTTCTTCGACAATAACGCTACCGTCGTTATCCTTGATATCGAAAGTTGCAATATCACCCCGCAGCCGGCTCGGCACCAGCTCAAGCATGCAGGTCTCTTCGCCCAGGCGGAATCTGCTGGTATCGAAGAACATATCGAGCATCTGCTCGGAGGTGTAGTTCAGCGCACGCAGAAGAATCGAAGCCGGCAGTTTACGACGACGGTCGATCCGCACAAAGACGCTGTCCTTGGGATCGAATTCGAAATCCAGCCAGGAACCACGGTAAGGAATTACCCGGGCTGAATAGAGCAGCTTGCCTGACGAGTGCGTCTTGCCCTTGTCATGATCGAAGAACACACCCGGAGAACGGTGGAGCTGGGAAACGATGACGCGCTCCGTTCCGTTCACGACAAAGGTGCCGTTCTCAGTCATCAGGGGCATTTCACCCATGTAGACTTCTTGCTCTTTAATATCTTTGATGGCCTTATTGGACGACTCTTTGTCGTAAATAATAAGACGAACTTTAACACGCAGCGGTGCAGCGTAGGTCACGCCCCGTAGCTGACATTCCTTGACATCAAATACCGGCTCGCCAATGCGGTAGCTCACGTATTCGAGCGCCGCGTTGCCCGAGTAACTGACAATCGGGAATACGGATTTGAATGCCGCGTGCAAACCAGTTTCCTGGCGCGCGTCCGCAGCGGCTTCCATTTGCAGGAAGTCCCGATAAGAATCGAGCTGAATAGACAGCAAATAGGGGACATCCATCACGGAAGGCAATTTACTAAAATCTTTGCGGATCCGCTTTTTTTCAGTGTAGGAGTAAGTCATCTGCATTCCCCAGCTTTAGACCTGATACCTGGTATCAAGAAGCAAACATTTACCTGCTTCGGGGCCGAATTGCTCGGCTAACTGCGCCGTCTCGAACAAGACTCGGGCTGTAGGTTATAGCATATACAACAGAAAAAGGCCGGTGGCTCTTGCCACCAGCCATTTTCATGCCTAAGGCACCTATGCGGTCAACAGCCAACTCTTACTTGAGCTCAACTGAAGCGCCCGCTTCCTCAAGCTTCTTCTTGGCTGCGTCAGCGTCGTCCTTGGAAGCAGCTTCCTTGATGGTGGACGGAGCACTGTCGACCATTTCCTTCGCTTCTTTCAGGCCCAGGCCTGTCAGTTCGCGAACGGCCTTGATAACGTTAACCTTCTTCTCACCGGCACCGGTCAGAACAACGTCAAATTCGGTTTGCTCTTCAGCGGCAGCAGCTTCGCCACCGGCAGCAGCCGGAGCAGCAGCAACAGCTGCAGCAGCAGAAACACCGAACTTCTCTTCCATAGCTTCAACGAGCGCAACAACGTCCATAACGCTCATTTCGGCGATTGCATTCAAAATGTCTTCGTTAGACAGAGCCATGACTTTCTCCCAATGTTAAAAAAACGTATTCAACAGAATCAAGCAGCGTCTTGCTTCTGGTCGCGAACTGCCGCAACGGCACGGGTAACCTTCGAGGGAATCTCGTTGAGGGTCCGTGCCAGCTTGGTGATCGGTGCCTGTGTAACGGCGGCCAGCATCGTAAGCGCCTCATGACGCGTCGGAAGCTTGGCCAGGCGATCGATTTGGTCTGCACCCATCAGCTCACCGCCGACAGCCAGACCTTTAATTTCGAACACCTCTTTCTCTTTGGCAAAATCCTTCAGCAGGCGTGCAGCCGCACCCGGATCTTCCATCGAGAATGCCAGAATGGTCGGGCCAACCAATACATCCCTGATGCACTCAAACTCGGTACCTTCAATCGCACGTTTCGCCAGGTTGTTGCGCACAACCTTGAGGCGAACCTGCTCGGCACGAGCCTTGGCACGCAGAGCCGTCATATCACCAGAGGTGATACCACGGTAGTCAGCCAGGACCACAGACAGAGCACCACTGGCAGTCTCGTTGACTTCAGCGACGATCGCCTTCTTGTCTTCGAGTCGAATTGCCACTGGATTTCTCCTTGATTTCGCTGACAAAGGTCAGCAAACCCATCTCAGCCCTTAACAGCACCGAATAGCGAAGACATTCCTTCTCAATTCGGCACCTTTCAGGGCGCCATACGGTGTTTGGGTTCAGAGAACGTCTTCACACCGTCTGCGCAGGCGTTGCTTTAACCCTTTGCCACCCTTTCGGGCGACGCGGGGGCCTGCGGTCTTTGACAGCCTTGGCTTCCGCCTAGACTACAAAGGATCTATCGAGCAGGGATTAGATGTTCAAACCGCTCTGATCGATAGTGAGGCCCGGCCCCATGGTGGAGGACAGAGTCACCTTCTTCAGGTAAACGCCCTTCGCCGTGGATGGCTTGGCCTTTTTCAGATCTGCAATCAGCGACTCAAGGTTTTCCTTGATTGACTGAGCAGGAAATTCCACATTGCCCATCGGGGCATGGATAATGCCATTCTTGTCGGTCCGGTAACGGACCTGACCCGCCTTGGCATTCTTGACTGCAGTTTCAACGTCGGGCGTTACGGTACCGACCTTCGGGTTCGGCATTAGACCACGCGGGCCCAGGATCTGGCCCAACTGACCCACAACACGCATTGCATCCGGCGTTGCAATAACAACGTCAAAATCCAGGTTGCCTTTTTTAACTTCTTCGGCCAGATCATCCATGCCTACGATATCAGCACCGGCAGCAGTCGCTTTTTCAGCGTTGGCGCCTTGGGTGAAGACCGCAACACGCACGGACTTGCCGGTTCCGTTAGGCAGAACGGTGGAGCTACGAACAACCTGGTCGGATTTACGGGCATCGACGCCGAGATTCACGGCTACGTCGATAGACTCCTTGAACTTTACGCTTCCACCCAACTCAACCAGCAGGGCGACGGCCTCGTCAACCGAGTAAGAACGAGCGGAGTCTACCTTTTCACGAATCAGCTTTTGACGCTTGCTCAGCTTAGCCATTTCACAGACCCTCCACGTTCAGACCCATGCTACGCGCAGTGCCCGCAATGGTGCGAACTGCAGCGTCCATGTCAGCAGCCGTCAGATCCGGCTCCTTGGTCTTGGCAATTTCCTCAAGCTGCGCCCGGCTTACAGTACCGACTTTATCGGTATTGGGACGGCTTGAACCGCTTTTGATGCCAGCCGCTTTTTTCAACAGCACTGACGCCGGCGGCGTTTTGGTAACAAACGTGAAGCTGCGATCACTGTAAACAGTAATAACGACCGGTGTCGGCAGCCCCGGCTCCATACCCTGGGTCTGGGCGTTGAACGCCTTACAGAACTCCATGATATTCACACCGTGCTGACCCAGAGCCGGACCAACAGGGGGGCTTGGGTTAGCTTGACCGGCTGCAACCTGAAGCTTGATATAGGCTTCGATTTTCTTTGCCATGGTTCACTCCTAGTGGGTTCGAACGCCTCTCGGCTCCCCTTCTTCAGACACAAAAAGCCCGCGTCACCAGTGTGCGCGAGCTTCCCGCCAAAATCTGCAGATCAGTCTTTCTCGACCTGACCAAACTCCAACTCAACAGGCGTTGAGCGGCCAAAAATAAGGACGGCGACCTTAACACGACTCTTGTCGTAGTCAACCTCCTCGACAACGCCATTGAAGTCGGCAAACGGCCCTTCAACGACGCGTACGATTTCACCCGGCTCAAACAGCGTCTTGGGCTTCGGCTTATCCACACCGCTCTCTACACGACGCAATATCGCTTCCGCTTCCTTCTCGGTAATCGGCGCAGGCTTATCTTTAGTACCACCGATAAAACCGAGTACACGTGGGGTGTTCTTGACCATGTGCCAGGTTTCGTCGTCCATTTCCATCTGGACCAACACATAACCCGGATAGAACTTACGCTCGCTCTTACGCTTCTTGCCCTCTCGCATCTCGACCACTTCTTCAGTCGGCACGAGAATCTCGCCAAACCTGTCTTCCAAGCTATTCAGGGCAACACGCTCATGGAGAGTGCGCATTACGTGCTTTTCAAAGCCGGAATAAGCGTGCACGACATACCAGCGCTTGGCCATTGCTCTCTCCTGTTACCCGATAATCCCGGAGACCAGCCAGCTGATCAACGAGTCCATACCCCACAGCAGCAGCGCGACAACCAGCACAAATACGACCACAATAAAGGTGGTCTGCACGAGCTCGGGACGCGTGGGCCACACCACCTTGCGAATCTCGACTCGCGCCTCTTTCAAAAGCAGCGCGAAACGGCGACCTCGTTCGGTTTGAAGCGCCACAAACGCAGCGACCAACGCCAGAACAACGAGACCGAGAACCCGATAGAGGAGCGACTCAGCACCGAAATAGAGGTTGCCAACGACACCGGCGGCAATTAAGACAAAAACAACCAGCCACTTCAATGCATCGAAGCGACCGGTTGCTTGTTCTGTTTTAGACTCCATAGGAATCAGCTTTTGGTATCCCAAGGATTAAAAATGGCAGGCCAGGAGGGAATCGAACCCCCAACCTGCGGTTTTGGAGACCGCTGCTCTGCCAATTGAGCTACTGGCCTGCACCTAAACTTGCCTGGTGCTTATTCAATAATCTTGGAAACAACACCTGCGCCAACGGTACGGCCGCCTTCGCGAATCGCGAAACGCAGACCTTCTTCCATGGCAATCGGAGCAATCAGAGTGGTTACCAGCTTGACGTTATCGCCAGGCATTACCATCTCTACACCTTCCGGCAGCTCACACGCACCCGTGACATCCGTGGTACGGAAGTAGAACTGCGGACGGTAGCCCTTGAAGAAAGGCGTGTGACGACCACCTTCTTCCTTGCTCAGAACGTAAACTTCTGACTCGAACTTGGTGTGCGGCTTGATGGTGCCCGGCTTACACAGAACCTGACCACGCTCAACGTCGTCACGTTTGGTACCACGCAGAAGAACACCAACGTTCTCACCCGCACGACCTTCGTCCAGCAGCTTACGGAACATCTCAACACCGGTACAGGTGGTCTTGACGGTATCCTTGATACCGACAATCTCGATTTCCTCGCCCACCTTGATGATGCCGCGCTCAACACGACCGGTCACAACCGTACCACGACCAGAGATCGAGAAAACGTCCTCGATCGGCATCAGGAACGGCTGATCGATCGCGCGCTCAGGCTCAGGGATGTAATCGTCCAGAGCTTCTACCAGCTTCTTAACAGCGGTAGTGCCCATCTCGTTATCATCCTTGCCTTCCAGCGCCATCAGCGCTGAACCGGTGATGATCGGAGTATCGTCACCCGGGAAGTCGTACTGGCTCAGCAGGTCACGCACTTCCATCTCAACCAGTTCCAGCAGCTCTTCGTCATCGACCATGTCCGCCTTGTTCAGGAACACAACGATGAACGGAACGCCAACCTGACGGGACAGCAGGATGTGCTCACGCGTCTGCGGCATCGGGCCGTCAGCTGCAGAACACACCAGAATCGCGCCGTCCATCTGCGCCGCACCGGTAATCATGTTCTTCACGTAGTCAGCGTGACCCGGGCAATCAACGTGCGCGTAGTGACGCGTCGGAGAATCGTACTCCACGTGAGAGGTCGCGATGGTAATACCACGCGCACGCTCTTCCGGGGCGTTATCGATCTGGTCGAACGCACGCGACTCACCGCTTCCCCATACTTCATGACACACACGGGTCAGCGCCGCGGTCAGCGTGGTCTTGCCGTGGTCAACGTGGCCAATCGTGCCCACGTTTACGTGCGGTTTATTACGTTCGAACTTTGCCTTAGACATTCGACCAATCTCCCTAATCAACTCTCGTTAAGCTACGTTGACCGGACAAATAATGGAGCTCATGACCGGAATTGAACCGGTGACCTCATCCTTACCAAGGATGTGCTCTACCGACTGAGCTACATGAGCACACAACTTAACTTGCCAAATCTGGAGCGGGCAGCGGGAATCGAACCCGCGTCATCAGCTTGGAAGGCTGAGGTAATAGCCACTATACGATGCCCGCGAGCAATTAAGTGGTGGAGGGGGCAGGATTCGAACCTGCGAAGCTTTCGCGTCAGATTTACAGTCTGATCCCTTTGGCCACTCGGGAACCCCTCCAAATCCAAGCAGCAACTGCATGGACTCAAAACTTAAAGTGGAGCTGGCGGACGGAATCGAACCCCCGACCTGCTGATTACAAGTCAGCTGCTCTACCAACTGAGCTACGCCAGCTCACATTCGCCTGTTCAGCGAGGCCGGTATACTACGGATTTTTATCGGGCGATGCAACACCTTCACAAGGCGCAGTTCCCACCGATTTCAAATCTCCGGCATATCGCCGGGCCGCCGCTGCCAACCGATCCAAATCGGCTGCATTGGCCACCTCAAAAACGAGGGCGTAGCTTATCTGATTACGGTCCTTATTGACCAGTACTGTTTCCACATTTCTTGATTGGAAACGAGCATTTAGGTCCTGCGCAAGCTTTTCGGATTCAAACAAACCCAAGGAAATGGCGTTGCTGTACTCCCCCTCGGTAACCAGGTAACTGTCCACGCCGGCCCGCTGGAGCTCTTCAAGCCGCTCCAACGCGGCTGAGCGGGAGCCTAGAGGAGGAACCAAGACCCAGTGATAGAATGGGCGAGGACTGATCTGCTCGACGGTACTCACACCCTGAATAAGCGTCTCATGACTGCCAATAAAGCGCTCGGCCTGCTCGTCCGACTCGAAACCTTCAATACGCCCGCACTTGCCGGATTCCCGGTATTCCGCTTCGCTCCGCAAACCGGTCTTGAGCGCCAAGGCGGATTCGTTCTCGACCTTGGGATCGCGAATTTCCCCAGCGATCCGCCCCTGTTCCGGTACGTTGAGTTCCGAAGCGGTTTGGCGCCCATCGAGCTTGAGCTCGGACACCCTCGGAAGTTTACCGCCATCGACATCGAGCTTGCCGGGCGAGGACCAATAGGAGACACCGACAGCGAGACCGATATTGGCCAGAATCAGCAAAGCGGCAATCCACCTCATACCCCACCGACCTCGGCGTCTACAGCCTCAAGGCCGTCCAATACAAGCTGGGGCCGCAAGCGTCCCGACATTCCTAATTGCATCAGACCCGGCGCGTCCCCGCCTGTTAGGAAAACCGCATCTTCATCGATCCCCATTTCGTCACGCATCCGCTCCAGCCGGTCGATGACCGAGGACCACAACCAGCTCAGTCCGTTGCGTACGCAAGCATCGGTCGTCGCGCCTGGCGAAATATCCAGGGACAAAGTTTTGCCGAAAGACACACGCGCTGTCTTGCTCTCTAGCGACTCACGCATGAGTCTGTGGCCAGGCAGGATGTAGCCGCCAAGATGGGCACCTTTATCGTCGAGACTATCGATCGTTAAGGCACTACCGGCGTCCACGACCAGCAACCTACGGCCCACTTCTCGCCAGGCACCAACCAGTGCGTGCCAACGATCCGCCCCCATGGTTTCGGGATTTTCATAGGCACAGACAAGCCCGCACTGGGCCTTTTGGGTCCAATGAAAAATCGGCTCCGCTCGGAAATCGTCCTGCAGGCGCTGGCGCAGCCGATGGCGCGCGTCTTCGGATACAACGGTAGACACTGCGATACGGCGGACGGTGGCACCTGCGAGCCCCCTAAAAAGCCCGGGATCGGCCAACGAACCGACACCCTCCTGCGGCATGCCTATGGATGGCTTGAAACGCCACTTGATTCGCGTGTTGCCAGCATCGACGAGGAGAGTCATGTTTGTCGCCGTATGCTAATTTCCCCGGCCCGTAACACTTTTTGCCCCTTAGCCGTTTTTAACAGATAGGCTCCTGCTTGATCGATACCCGCTCCGACACCCTCGTCGCCATCGGGCTCCGTGCGTATTGCAATGCCAAGCAACGCATCATGCCTTTGCCACTCATCTCGGTAGGCGGCGAAGCCTTCTTGCTCAAACACCTCCAGGGCTCCAAGCGTCTCGGCAATGACCGCGGCGACAATATCATTGCGCTTCCAGCCAGCGTCAGGCGAAGCCTGATCCAGACTGACCCACGGTTGATCGACCTGCTTGTCGCGGTCGCTCATGTGGACATTGAGGCCAATACCGATTACGACTCGCGCGGCCCCCTCAAGTTCTCCCTTCAGCTCGATCAAGATACCCGCAAGCTTTCGGGCATCGACCAGCACGTCATTAGGCCATTTCAACGCAGCACCCTTGAGCCCCAGGCGCTCAAGTGCACGGAGCAGGGCAACGCCGACAACCAAACTCAACCCTTCTAAGGCGGCAAATCCGCCGGCCAGCCGTAACGCCATACTTAGGTAGATGTTTTCTCCAGCCGGGCTAGACCAAGCGCGACCGCGCCGGCCCCGACCTTCGGTTTGACGGTCCGCAATACAAATCCGCACCGATCGGCCCGAGTCGTCGCTCTGCTGCATTAAATAGGCATTGGTGGAGTCAACAGCATCGAATACATCAATGCTCAAACGCTTGCTCATGAGGGAAGGCAGCCCAGCAATAATGATCTCTTTATCGAGCAAATCGATCGTTTCGACTAACCGGTAGCCTTTGCCACGAACACGTTCGACCCTAACACCCTGACCCATGACGCGGTTTAGGTGCTTCCAGACTGCCGTGCGGCTGACACCAAGAGACCGTGCCAGATCTTCACCGGAATGCCATTCGCCATCGGACAGGAGGGAAAGCAATGCATTATCTTTCATATTGACCAGAACTCGTCGGGCGGGAAAACGGAGCAATGGCGGATTAAACAACAGGACAGCAAAAAAAACAAAAGGCAGGCGCCCGCCTTTGTCATTCGACAGAGTTACTGGACGGAGCTACTGGACGGAGCTACTGGACAAAGTTACTGGATGGGAGTGGCAGTCAAATTCGCTTTGATGTCGAAGTTCTGCATCTTTACGCCGTACACAGCCGTAGCGGCTCCACCTGTCGGGTGGATCAGGTCGATGTTATTGATGGACAGCTCCTTGAAACGCGATTGAGCCTGCACTGCGAAGCCAAGGGGCCGATTCGCACGCTCTGCCTCAGATGCCGAGCCCACGTAACGATAACCCTCGGGCGCCGAGGCATCCATAACTTTCTCGTCGCCGCGATTGCCGACCACACCGTTGACATCCGGCCCGCCATCCTTCTTGACGACTTTAGTCCGGTAGATATCGATGGACACGTCGGTCTGCATTCCGAACGTATTATCCTCGATTCCGTCGCCATTGGCGTCGACGCCATCGCTTGTGTAAATATCATTAAGGACAAGCTGCGTACCCGTGCCATTTTCCGGGCCGCCGTCACCCATGGCTCGATTGGTTTCCCATATAAAGGCGTTACGCTTCGTTTCGCCGACTGCGCGGGCGAAAATCTGCTTCATAGCGGCCGTTACACCTTCCTCGCCACGCATCTCCCAAGTTCCACCTGAGGCGCCACATGCGGCGGCATCGTCTCCAGCACCGCCGACACAGACACTGCCCGCGCCACCTGGGACAATAGTCATGCTACTTCCTTTCTCGTAAGACTGGACGACAAACCGGCCAAAACTTTGACCAGCCGCTTTATCCCCAATCCGGAGGTTGCCAATGTCCATCGTAGCCCAAGCCTCGCCCCGAATAATCGCCAAACCCTCTTCGGTCACGTCGATGGTCATATCGCGGACGTGGGCATCATAGTTGAGTTCAGTTGCCCAGAGCCCCTTCTGGGGTATCTCGTCACCACCTTCATTATATGGAGATGCAATGATAGCCGCCCGGCCATTGCCAATCTGCACGTCTGAGTTGATGGTCAGCCCTTCACCGGAAGCACCGCCGACGCCCAGCGTAATCTGCCCGTCAACCTCGAATTCGTACGAGGGGTAAAAACCCAGTGCCAAGAGCAATTCCGTGCCACCTTGAAGCGGCGCGTCTTCATCGCCCACCCTCAATCCGTTAAGGCGATACCCGCCCTCGACACCGTCGAATCCGAGCCGAACGCCATCGTAGAACTCGGTTCCCCCCAACTTTTCGCGGCGAGTGACGTTAACGGTAAAATCGCCCTGCCCCCAAGACTGCAGACCGCTGAAAATGACGCGGTTACCATCTTCGGTATAGGCAATATCGGCGTTCGCGAGACTCCACTGCGTCGCCAAACGCAGCCCTTGCGGCCCAGCATCGCTATGACCGCCCCCCTGGAGATAGATCGCGTTGGTGTAATTTCGACCGCTGATCGTCTGATCGGCAAACAAGAAGTCGAACTGAATTTGGCCAATATTTTGGCCATTCGCCCCCATTTCGATTCGATCAATATTCAGATTGCCGCTGAAGGAGTCCAACGTCAGGGCCAAACCCTGCCGGCCATTCCTGTCCGGAGCTACGTCCAGGCGCAGGTTGGTTATCGCCGAAGCGCCGGTGATGCCGCGGAGCGCAACAGGATTGCCGTCGTCCCGATAAATAAAGTTCGCGCTGTTTATGGTCGTCTCGCTGTCGATCCGCAGGCCTTCGTCGCCAAAACGCCCGCCCGCGGTAATCCGCGTCGTGCTGGCGAAGTCAAAATCCCCACTAAACGACCCATAGCTAGGCAGAAGCTCGCCCGTCGTTGAGTCGACACTGACGCCGTGATTGGAGGGGTTGGCGCTAAAACGAATCGCATCAACGCTGTAACTACCTGTCACCGAAGGGGCACGCAATTCGAGAGCGGAATCTACGACATCAAGCGTAACGCCCGGTGCGCGAACGCTCATATCGATACCATCCAGCAAAATTTCGTTGCCGTTCGTCCTATAGCCGACACGGCTATCGGTCAAGTCGTAGGCCACATTGAAGGTATAGCCCTCCGCCCCCAAAGCGCCGCCCGGCGAAATGTTGAGGCTGCCGGCCATGTTCTGGTCGAAGAAGATGCCCCCCATACTGAGCGCAGGACGATCGTCAAGCCGGATATCGGCAAACTCAATACGCCGGTCTTCGATCAAAAAATCCAGGTTTAGGCTGGCGTCAGCAAGGATATCCATCTTAATGATGTGCTTTGCCTCACCTTGCGGGTCGGCGGCGGAGCCCAGGCGAAAGCCGTCCAGGTGGATACCGCTGCCGTCGTCGAAGTATGAGATACGATCCACTGTGGCTTCGAGATCCAGCTCCATCGTAATACCGCTCTGACCACTGATGCCGGCCATATCGCTATCATCAAGGCTTTGCAAATCAGCCAGCACGACAGGACTGCAAACCGCAAATACAACGGCAAACGTCTTTTTCATGAAGCGCACTGTACGTGTACACATACCGTCAGATCCCCTCATGATCATGGATTACCGGTGGGAAAGACGAGAAGATTGCCCTCCAGCACGACATCTCCTTGCATCTCAATAGCAAAGATATCGGTCTGCTGGAAGCCGGGATCCGTCGGTCTCGCCGTGCTACTGGTCGCCACCTTGAACTGGACAGAGTCGTAGCGGACGATATTCGGAAGCCCAATCTCGAGCACGTCGCGATTGAACAGTGCCCCGTCCCCACCAAAGCCAGAGTCAACTGTCCGGACTCGCAGGGTTAGTCCTTCAAATGAAAATTTGCCCCGAATGTCATCAAGAACCATCCAGCCACCCTCTTCTTTCAAGCGATAAGCAATTCGCGCGCCGCAACGTTTTTCGGCCTCCGAACAACTGCCGAAATATGTATTATGGATGGGGCCGCCACTCTCGTTGATGCTGATGTCGCCGGACAAATAGATCCCCCCTTGTCCTGAGATTCCGGCCAGGTCCCCGTCATTCAGTCGATTCATCTCGGCGTACACACTCGTGACATCACCTAACAGGCCGACGACCAGCAGTTTTGGCCCTAGCTTCCGTATAGCGCTCAAGATAGTCATGGCGCGAGGTCCTTGGTCTGGATTTTTAGGTGCTGGATCAGCATGCCCTCGATCCGGCCAGAGCCGAAGTCTCTATCGCCGACGCTGAGATTGCCTACAGTCAGACTACTGCGGTATTCCGGATTGGTATAATAGTTTTCGTAGAAGTCCCAAGCCGCCGGATCACTGCTTTCACGAAGCCCATCCTCACCGATCGCTCCAGGAGTAGGCTGACGAATGGTGGCAACTTCAATCAGGAAATTTCCGGCACCATCCACATCCAGATACATGGGCTGCAGCGTGTTGCCCAATGCCAGCTCCAGAGCGAAGTTGCTCATGACAATACGAGAACCACATTCGGCGGTTTCCTGATCGCACGCGTTAATCGAGAGCTCCGGCGTGTAAAAGTTGAGCTTAAACTGGCCCACCATTTGCCGCCTCTCGCCGTCACCCCACAGCCGAAGATAGCTACCGTCGATGACCGCGCTCTGAGCATGGATATTGATATTGGCTGAATCGTCAGCACCCACACTGATGTTCGTTTGCATACCGATATCCGGCCGTTCTCCCTGGGGCAAATCAGCGTTGGCTGGACGGCTTGCACACGGACCGGAACCGGCGATAGCCGAGGCGCTCATACAATCATAGCCCTGCGTGGGAGCGACCAACTTGGGCGCTGCGAACTGGAGGACGGCCTTATCCGGTACGCCGATGTCATTGCCGTCAACAATATCGATGCTAAAGGGATTAACCAGACGCCCTAGGTTGACCGGCGTAAGCGCCTCGCCATAGTTACTGCCGGCGCCGGCAATGTAGAGCTGATTGACGACGATATCGACATCTTCGCCCGAAGAGTTCTTAATGCCTCCGATCTTGAATATTCTCCCGTTTTCTACATCTGTGCCGTGGGCGAACTTGAAATCCTCGAGCACCAAACCAATGCCTGCGCCGTCGACCTCTGAAAGTTCGGTTTCAGACAAACTCTGCATTTCGCCGAAAGCCCAGCCCGGAAAGGCAAGGCAGGCCCATAGTGCGACCGGTGTTCTGAGGACATTCCAATTCAACTCGTTCGCTCCTTCAGGGGCGCGGCTCAAAACAGGCCGACTCCCCGATCGATATATTCACGACGCTGGCCTTCGATGCCTGTTAGCGCCTCGTCAAGATTGACGGTGACTGCGCCGTTCGGAATATTGAAGAACGCGCCCGCAGTGGCCTTGATGAAATCCTCTGGCGTCGGATTGCTCTTTGCCACATCGGCGAGGTATTCCAGATCCTTAGTCTGTATGGAAATGAACGCACCATCCGATGGTCCGGTGATCTGACGCTGACCGTTCACTTCCTCGATTTGGCCTATAGGCATACTGTTATAGATTCCTAGATCGAAGCAGGCTTGAATGCCGAGAACCTCGCATTGTTGGGCGACAACGACAACATCACAGCCACCCAGCAGCGAACAGTTTTCGGTGTAAAGCTCCGAGCTCAACGTTGGCGAAATGATATCGATCAGCCCCGCCACCAGGAAATTCACATCTTCCAGCACAAAGGTTTCTCCATTGGGGATACCGATATGCTCGGCCCGAACCGGATCAAGCGCGCCATAATCGGACCGGTCCGGGTCCCCCTGAACCAGCTTCGCCTTAGTCTTAAGAGGACTACCACCAGCCAGCACTGGCGTCAGGAAGCGCACCAATTGGTCGAACAGGTTACCCTGGGAATTGGCGTTGGCGAGCCCGGCTCCCCGATCCAGGATGTCTACATTGATGTTGCCAGTCAGCTGCTGGATTACTCCGGACAACACCCCTTCCGCTTCACCGAAGCCGAAACGAAAGCCGACGACCTCTTCAGTCGCTTCGTCATAGGCAAATTCAAGGTACGGATTGGAGATCTTAA
Source organism: Marinobacter fonticola (assembly GCF_008122265.1). Taxonomy (NCBI): domain Bacteria; kingdom Pseudomonadati; phylum Pseudomonadota; class Gammaproteobacteria; order Pseudomonadales; family Marinobacteraceae; genus Marinobacter; species Marinobacter fonticola. Next base: position 778,364 of record NZ_CP043042.1, on the reverse strand, counting down.
AGGGAACTATCTCCCCGTTCTGGTAGGGGGAGCCATTCGCCTTCATCTGGCGCGCCGCTTCAGGGTTGCGCTGGAAGTAACTCGAGTCGTAAATGTAGCCCAACGAGAAATTATCGATGAGCACGTCCGAAGAGCCCACCTTCTCACCGTCACGTTCATAGCGCCCCAACTCGAACGTATCAACGTTGGACTGAATCTCGATATCCATTCCAAGATTCACCCGCGTATAGGAGGTGTCGTTGTCCGCATCAGGGTGGTATTGCCGATCCACCGAGATAAAGGCCTGCCCCGTAACCTCTGACATCGCCTCATCCGAAATAGGCTTCAACTCAGCATGAGCAACAGCCCCCATCATCGCGACAACGGTCACCGCAGCGAAATCCCTTAACATAGTGACATCTCACCCATTGGCGATTTGCTGGTACCAACCGCCTTATAGTTGTTTGGTTCGCATGAGTGTCTCTGAATGCCGGTTTCTTATTTTTATGACTACTTATTGACCAAAGTTTAGGCCTGATTACAAATTGTCACTGTGCGCGGCGGCACAGATTCGGAATTTTGTTGGGATGGGGCGGTGGGAAATCTTGGATCGCTCTTGCTAGGGGAGGCCGATTGATGGGAAGACTTGAGACCCCGGCGGATGTCGGGGTTTTGCTTTCGAGAGGGAGGGTATAGCGGAGGGGCCGATCCTACACTTCGCTGGTCGAGCGCTGCCCGGCCGGCCTGGCGGCACCGCTGTGCGCACGCCGTAGGTCATTTCTTTCTTGCGGCCAATAAAAAACCCCAACACGTGACCGTGCTGGGGTTTTGGTTTAGGAGCCTGACGATGACCTACTCTCGCATGGGCAGATGCCACACTACCATCGGCGCTGGTCCGTTTCACGGCTGAGTTCGGGATGGGATCAGGTGGTTCCGGACCGCTATAGTCGTCAGGCAAACAGGTTGACCACTGGGCGGGACAAGATTGCGTGAGCCGAAGCTCAAAGCTGAAGCGATTTCCTGCGTTATCCGCAGTTGGCTTGGGTGTTATATAGTCAAGCCGCACGAGCAATTAGTATCGGTTAGCTCAACGCCTCGCAGCGCTTACACACCCGACCTATCAACGTCCTGGTCTTGAACGGCTCTTCAGGGCCCTCGAGGGGCCAGGGAGATCTCATCTTGGAAGGGGCTTCCCGCTTAGATGCCTTCAGCGGTTATCCTGTCCGAACATAGCTACCGGGCAATGCCACTGGCGTGACAACCCGAACACCAGAGGTTCGTCCACTCCGGTCCTCTCGTACTAGGAGCAGCTTTCCTCAAATCTCCAACGTCCACGGCAGATAGGGACCGAACTGTCTCACGACGTTCTAAACCCAGCTCGCGTACCACTTTAAATGGCGAACAGCCATACCCTTGGGACCGGCTTCAGCCCCAGGATGTGATGAGCCGACATCGAGGTGCCAAACACCGCCGTCGATGTGAACTCTTGGGCGGTATCAGCCTGTTATCCCCGGAGTACCTTTTATCCGTTGAGCGATGGCCCTTCCATACAGAACCACCGGATCACTATGACCTGCTTTCGCACCTGCTCGACCTGTCCGTCTCGCAGTTAAGCGGGCTTGTGCCATTACACTAACCGTACGATGTCCGACCGTACTTAGCCCACCTTTGTGCTCCTCCGTTACACTTTGGGAGGAGACCGCCCCAGTCAAACTACCCACCACACAGTGTCCTCATCCCCGATCAGGGGACCAAGTTAGAACCTCAAACAGGCCAGGCTGGTATTTCAAGGTTGGCTCCACGATGACTGGCGTCACCGCTTCAAAGCCTCCCAGCTATCCTACACAAGCATGCTCAAAGTTCACTGTGAAGCTATAGTAAAGGTTCACGGGGTCTTTCCGTCTAGCCGCGGATACACCGCATCTTCACGGCGATTTCAATTTCACTGAGTCTCGGGTAGAGACAGCGCCCCCATCGTTACGCCATTCGTGCAGGTCGGAACTTACCCGACAAGGAATTTCGCTACCTTAGGACCGTTATAGTTACGGCCGCCGTTTACCGGGGCTTCGATCAAGAGCTTCGTCCGAAGACTAACCCCATCAATTAACCTTCCGGCACCGGGCAGGCGTCACACCGTATACGTCCACTTTCGTGTTTGCACAGTGCTGTGTTTTTAATAAACAGTCGCAGGGGCCTGGTATCTTCGACCGGCTTCAGCTTCACCCGCAAGGGGCTTCACCTACACACCGGCGTGCCTTCTCCCGAAGTTACGGCACCATTTTGCCTAGTTCCTTTACCCGAGTTCTCTCAAGCGCCTTGGTATTCTCTACCTGACCACCTGTGTCGGTTTGGGGTACGGGCTCTCGTGACCTGAAGCTTAGAAGATTTTCCTGGAAGCTGGGCATCAGTGACTTCCCGCCCAATGGGCAGTCGTCGTCATGTCTCAGCATTAAGGACCCGGATTTGCCTAAGTCCTCTGCCTACACATTTAAACCGGGACAACCGTCGCCCGGCTCACCTAGCCTTCTCCGTCTCTCCATCGCAGTCACGCGAGGTACGGGAATATTAACCCGTTTCCCATCGACTACACCTTTCGGTCTCGCCTTAGGGGCCGACTCACCCTGCGCCGATTAGCGTTGCGCAGGAACCCTTGGTCTTCCGGCGTGCGGGTTTTTCACCCGCATTATCGTTACTCATGTCAGCATTCGCACTTCTGATACCTCCAGCAGGCCTCTCGACCCACCTTCACAGGCTTACAGAACGCTCCCCTACCCCGCATACAATGTATGCAGCCGCAGCTTCGGTAACCAGTTTGAGCCCCGTTACATCTTCCGCGCAGGCCGACTCGACTAGTGAGCTATTACGCTTTCATTAAAGGGTGGCTGCTTCTAAGCCAACCTCCTAGCTGTCTTCGCCTTCCCACATCGTTTCCCACTTAACTGGTATTTGGGGACCTTAGCTGGCGGTCTGGGTTGTTTCCCTTTTCACGACGGACGTTAGCACCCGCCGTGTGTCTCCCGGATAGTACTCACTGGTATTCGGAGTTTGCATCGGTTTGGTAAGTCGGGATGACCCCCTAGCCGAAACAGTGCTCTACCCCCAGTGGTATTCGTCCGAGGCGCTACCTAAATAGCTTTCGGGGAGAACCAGCTATCTCCGGGCTTGATTAGCCTTTCACTCCGATCCACAAGTCATCCCCTGGCTTTTCAACGACAGTGGGTTCGGTCCTCCAGTGCGTGTTACCGCACCTTCAACCTGCTCATGGATAGATCGCCCGGTTTCGGGTCTATGTCCAGCGACTAAGTCGCCCTATTCAGACTCGGTTTCCCTACGGCTCCCCTAGATGGTTAACCTCGCCACTGAACATAAGTCGCTGACCCATTATACAAAAGGTACGCCGTCACCGAACAAGTCGGCTCCGACTGCTTGTACGCATACGGTTTCAGGATCTATTTCACTCCCCTCACAGGGGTTCTTTTCGCCTTTCCCTCACGGTACTGGTTCACTATCGGTCAGTCAGGAGTATTTAGCCTTGGAGGATGGTCCCCCCATGTTCAGTCAACGTTTCACGTGCGCCGACCTACTCGATTTCACTAGGATGGGGTTTCGACTACGGGGCTATCACCCACTATGGCGGTCCTTTCCAGAACCTTCGTCTACCCGTCACCCAGCTTAAGGGCTAGTCCCCGTTCGCTCGCCGCTACTGAGGGAATCTCGGTTGATTTCTTTTCCTCGGGGTACTTAGATGTTTCAGTTCCCCCGGTTCGCCCTGTACACCTATGGATTCAGTGCACAGTACCTGGCCGAAACCAGGTGGGTTTCCCCATTCAGAAATGCCCGGATCACAGCTTGTTTGCCAGCTCCCCGAGCCTTATCGCAGGCTTCCACGTCTTTCATCGCCTCTGACTGCCAAGGCATCCACCGTATGCGCTTAATTGCTTGACTATATAACCCCAAACCAACTGTTTAATCGGCGTAAACTTCACGCTTGATTAAACCTGTCGACAGCCTTTTGTCCTGCCAACGGTTGATCCAAGATTAAGCAATCCAACGATTTAACACCGGATAACGCTTGAAATCGCTATCATGGATGGTTCATCTCGGAGATAAAGAGATAAAGCCATCCGGCTTGCAATCTTGTCCGCATTGTTAAAGAGCATTCTGACCCAGTGATCAGAAAGAAGGGCTTCGGATTGTCATCAATCTGAAACGCTTGTTTCTGCACACTACCGACTAAGCTGTTCAGCCGTTTCATTCTCAGGTTATTGGTGGAGCCAGGCAGGATCGAACTGCCGACCTCCTGCGTGCAAGGCAGGCGCTCTCCCAGCTGAGCTATGGCCCCAGTAAAGCTACCCAGAATCCAAAGGCGTTTTACTCTGGATACCCAAATTGTGTAGATCAAGGCGTTTTCGGGCGCCGCATAGCCTGCTATGCCAGTCCGGAAACAACGCTGAGCTACGCAATTTTGGTGGGTCTGGGTGGACTTGAACCACCGACCTCACCCTTATCAGGGGTGCGCTCTAACCACCTGAGCTACAGACCCAATGGTATGGGCCCGCTTAGACCCGATGCTCTCTTTAGGCTGACCAAGTAATTCGTGTGGGCTCTGACCGAAGTGTTCGGTTTCGTTTAAGGAGGTGATCCAGCCGCAGGTTCCCCTACGGCTACCTTGTTACGACTTCACCCCAGTCATGAACCACACCGTGGTGATCGTCCTCCTTACGGTTAGACTAACCACTTCTGGTGCAATCCACTCCCATGGTGTGACGGGCGGTGTGTACAAGGCCCGGGAACGTATTCACCGCGACATTCTGATTCGCGATTACTAGCGATTCCGACTTCACGCAGTCGAGTTGCAGACTGCGATCCGGACTACGACGCGTTTTATGAGATTAGCTCACCCTCGCGGGGTTGCAGCCCTCTGTACGCGCCATTGTAGCACGTGTGTAGCCCTGGCCGTAAGGGCCATGATGACCTGACGTCATCCCCACCTTCCTCCGGTTTGTCACCGGCAGTCTCCCTAGAGTTCCCACCATAATGTGCTGGCAACTAGGGATAGGGGTTGCGCTCGTTACGGGACTTAACCCAACATCTCACGACACGAGCTGACGACGGCCATGCAGCACCTGTCACTGCGCTCCCGAAGGCACCGCTCTATCTCTAGAGCGTTCGCAGGATGTCAAGGCCAGGTAAGGTTCTTCGCGTTGCGTCGAATTAAACCACATGCTCCACCGCTTGTGCGGGCCCCCGTCAATTCATTTGAGTTTTAACCTTGCGGCCGTACTCCCCAGGCGGTCAACTTAGTGCGTTAGCTGCGCCACTAAGGATTCAAGATCCCCAACGGCTAGTTGACATCGTTTACGGCGTGGACTACCAGGGTATCTAATCCTGTTTGCTCCCCACGCTTTCGCACCTCAGTGTCAGTGTTGGTCCAGGTAGCCGCCTTCGCCACTGGTGTTCCTTCCTATATCTACGCATTTCACCGCTACACAGGAAATTCCACTACCCTCTACCACACTCTAGCCCGACAGTTCGAAATGCCGTTCCCAGGTTGAGCCCGGGGCTTTCACATCTCGCTTATCGAACCACCTACGCGCGCTTTACGCCCAGTAATTCCGATTAACGCTTGCACCCTCCGTATTACCGCGGCTGCTGGCACGGAGTTAGCCGGTGCTTCTTCTGTGGGTGACGTCAATCCTTAAGGGTATTAACCTTAAGGCCTTCCTCCCCACTGAAAGTGCTTTACAACCCGAAAGCCTTCTTCACACACGCGGCATGGCTGGATCAGGGTTGCCCCCATTGTCCAATATTCCCCACTGCTGCCTCCCGTAGGAGTTCGGGCCGTGTCTCAGTCCCGATGTGGCTGATCATCCTCTCAGACCAGCTACGGATCGTCGCCTTGGTAGGCCTTTACCCCACCAACTAGCTAATCCGACATAGGCACATCCAATAGCGCAAGGTCCGAAGAGCCCCTGCTTTCTCCCGAAGGACGTATGCGGTATTAATCCGGGTTTCCCCGGGCTATCCCCCACTACTGGGCAGTTTCCTATGCATTACTCACCCGTCCGCCGCTCGTCAGCGGGGTGCAAGCACCCCCTGTTACCGCTCGACTTGCATGTGTTAAGCCTGCCGCCAGCGTTCAATCTGAGCCATGATCAAACTCTTCAGTTTAAATCATACAAGATCCGAAGATCTCTAATCTTGCTCAAGACAAAACTCAATTTCGACGAGTCACTGTCTCGATATTTCGTACCGAAATACCTCAGCCAGCGCCCACACGAATTACTTGGTCAACTTTTTAAAGAGCCGGGCCTTTCGCCCTGTTGAGGCCGCGTATTCTACAGCGATCCCTCAACCTGTCAACCGCTAATTTTAAAACTTTAAATCTTTTAAAATCAGCTTGTTAACAACCTTTCTGGAGCTGCCGAAGTGGCTGTTGCCCCGAAGGAGATGCGCATTCTACAGACTGCCGCAGCCCTGTCAACGCGTTTCTCAAAAAAACTTCAGAGGCGGCCATATCGATCATTCCGTAATCAGAACGCGGGCAATCTTCTTCTTACCCGCCTGGATAACGACATCATCGCCAGAGAAGAACATACGCTCGCCTTTCAACTGCTCGCCGTTGACATAAACCGCTCCACGCCCGAACACATCCTTCGCTGCCTTACCGTTCTGGGCGAGCCCCGCTTCCCGCAACAGCGAAACGATATGCACTTCGTCACGCCCCTCCAGGGAAACCTGAACCTCCGGCACATTCTCCGGAATCTCACCCAATGCGACCTGGTTGCCCGCTGATTTATACGCTGAACTGGCCGCCGCCTCACTATGGAAACGAGTGATAATTTCCTCGGCCAACAGACGCTTGTAGTCCTGCGGGTTAGCGCCTTGTTCGACGGACCGACGGAACTCATCGACCTCTGACAGCGGCCTAAAGCTCAGCAACTCAAAGTAACGCCACATTAAAGCATCAGGAATGGAGAGCAGCTTAGTGAACATTTCGCCCGGCGAATCGTTTACGCCGACGTAATTATTGAGCGACTTGGACATTTTCTGCACGCCATCCAGGCCTTCCAGGATCGGCATGGTCAGAATGACTTGAGGTTCCTGACCGTACCGACTTTGGATCGTTCGTCCCATCCCCAGATTGAAGCGCTGGTCGGTACCCCCCAATTCCACATCGGCCTCAAGCGCCACCGAGTCGTAGCCTTGCACTAACGGATAAAGAAACTCATGAATCGCAATCGGCTGATTCGCGTCGTAGCGCTTAGAGAAATCGTCGCGCTCAAGCATCCGCGCGACCGTGCTCTGCCCAGCCAGGCGAATCATGTCGGCTGCGGACATTTGCCCCATCCAGTCGGAATTGAAGGCCACCGTTGTCTTATGAGGATCGAGAATCTTGAAGACCTGCTCTTTATAGGTAAGCGCGTTCTGCGAGACCTGCTCGGGGGTCAGCGGCGGCCGGGTGGCACTCTTACCTGTCGGGTCGCCGATCATGCCCGTAAAGTCCCCGATCAGGAAAATGACCTCATGTCCGAGATCCTGGAACTGGCGCAACTTGTTAATAAGGACGGTATGCCCAAGATGAAGGTCAGGCGCGGTGGGATCAAAGCCTGCCTTAATTCGCAAGCGACGTCCGGTTTTCAACTTCTCGATCAGTTCGTCTTCGGGTAGAAGTTCGTCAACGCCACGTTTGATCTGCGCGAGGGCATCGTCGATTGCAGTCATCAATCCTTCCTTTATATACAAATATCAGCTTTAACAAAGTTCTACACAACGATTCAGTGCGTTACCCGCAGACCTGATACAGTTCGTACTGTTTATTTTTTCGCCAGAGAACAATAGGCTTCAGCCTCAAACCTTGAGGCCAACGATTATATCAAGGACGACAGGAAATGGCTGGGAGCAATACGATAACGACCGTCTGACGTAAACGCACACGCTTTTTATGCTATTTTGCTTGCACTATACTTCGGACTATCTTTAATTATTTGACACAACTTGCAGAAGTGTCGGAAAAAAAACAGGTAACAACGTGCTTAATAAATTTCCGAAAAAGCATCTGGTCGCCGCGGGAGCACTAAGCGCTGTTATTGGATTGGGGCTAATTCTTAGCCCCAGCACCCCAGTGGAAGCGGGCCGGGTGTCGGTTTCACTTGATCTGGAAAATGGACAAACCCAAGAGCTGACGCCCCAAAGCGAGACGACTGAAACCGCCAACGCGGCTGCAGACCATAGCGTTGAGACAATCGCGGTTAAAGAAAGCGCTGCCGAAGAGGCTGCCGCCATCGCCAAGTCCGTCGAGCAAATCTCGGTTCCAGCCGAAACATCGCTAGAGGAACCCCGAATTGCCGATGTGCCGCAGGCGCCCCAGCTTGACTGGCAGTCCTTCAAGATTAAGAGCGGCGATAGCCTCTCGTCACTTTTCAAAAAGGCGGGTTATAGTTCCGGCCTCATGTTGTCTGTCATCCACGGCGACGGCGACGCGAAGAAACTCGAGCGCTTGTATGCCGGCGAAACCATCGCATTTGCCGCCAACGCCGAAGGCGAACTCGAGCAAATCGAGCTTGAGCGCAACCGTCTTGAGTCGCTGGTCATCAAGCGTCAGGACGATGGCTTTAGCGGTGAGGTCGTTATCCAGGAACCCGAGGCAAAGCCGGTGTTTAGCCACGGCAAAATCGACGGCTCTCTCTATCTGGCAGGCAAAGAAGCCGGGCTTAGCGACAGACTGACAATGGAACTGGCCGGCATTTTCGGTTGGGACATCGACTTCGTTTACGACATCCGTAAAGGCGACCGGTTTGAGGTCCTTTACGAGGAGCTGTACCTGGACGGTGAAAAAATCGACACCGGGCGCATCCTAGCCGCCAAGTTCACCAACCGCGGCGAGGATATCACGGCGCTGCTGTACACCGACAAGCAAGGCAATGCGGATTACTATACGCCGGAAGGACACAGCCTCCGCAAGGCATTCCTGCGCACGCCGATTAACGCAAGGGTCTCGTCGGCGTTCAACCTGCAGCGCCGCCATCCGGTTCTGGACGTTGTTCGCCCCCACGAGGGCACTGACTACGCAGCACCTCCAGGCACTCCAATCAAGGCAGCCGGCAATGGGCGCATCCGTTTCTCCGGCTGGAAAGGAGGCTACGGCCGGACGGTCGTGATTCAGCACGGCGATAACATCTCCACCCTTTATGCGCACATGCGCGCAATCGCTAAAGGCGTTCGCAACGGAGCCAGGATCAAGCAGGGCCAGACTGTCGGTTATGTGGGTTCTTCAGGTATGGTGACCGGGCCGCACTTGCATTATGAATTTCGGGTTAACGGCTCACCGCGCAACTCCCGCACGGTCAAACTACCGGACGCAACGCCCGTACCCAAAGCAGAGATGGCCACCTTCAAGGCCAGCATCCAGCCTCTGCTGGCAGAGCTGAACGAAGCTAGCGGGGAGCGGCAGATCGCGCTCGGCCCCAAGGCCAAGAGCGAGTAGCCGATGAATGCCCCTTATCTTGGGCTCATGTCAGGAACCAGCATGGACGGTATCGATGCTGTGCTGGTTTCCTTCCGCTCAGACGCACTGCTCATTCACGCCACGTATACCCTCCCTTATTCCGACACCCTGCGCCAACGCTTGACCCGAGCCTGCCTGAACCACGCGACACCGGATGAAATTGGCGAACTCGACCATGAACTGGGCCTGCTGTTCAGCCAGGCAGCGCGTGGCGTCATGGAGGAAGCAGGCATGTCGGCAGAGCAGGTTGCGGCCATTGGCAGTCACGGTCAGACGTTGCGTCACCAGCCATTGGGTCAGTCCCCTTTTACTTTGCAGATCGGCGACCCAAACATTATCGTCGAGCACACTGGCGTGACCACAGTTGCCGACTTCCGGCGCAGGGATCTGGCCGCCGGAGGCCAGGGCGCGCCTCTAGTGCCCGCTTTTCACCAAGCCTATTTCGGCGGCACGGAAAGCCGTTGCATTGTTAATATTGGCGGTATTGCCAACATCACTTGGCTTCCTGCCGATAACGAGCGACAGGCCCTAGGCTTCGATACGGGGCCCGGCAACGCGCTATTGGATGCTTGGTGTCAGAATCAAACCGGACGCCCTCTTGATGAGAATGGCCATTGGGCAAAAACCGGTGAAATCAACGAAGCGCTGCTCAAAGACATGCTGAGCGACGCCTATTTCGAGCGTGAAGCACCAAAGAGTACCGGTAAAGAGCGCTTCAATATTGCTTGGGTAGAAACCGTCATCGCACGACATCCAGACGTGTCTGCCGCTGACATCCAATGCACCTTAGTCGAGTTGACTGCGCGCTCGATAGCCATGCAACTCCCACACGAAGAACACCTGAAATTATTCGTTTGCGGTGGCGGCACCCGAAACAGTTTTTTGATGCAACGCTTGCAGAATGCCCTTCCTTCTACTCCTATCGAAACGACTCAGGCGCTAGGGCTGGATCCTCAATGGGTGGAAGGCGTCGCCTTCGCCTGGCTCGCCATGCGCACGCTTGATAAAGCGCCTGGCAACCTTCCCGCTGTGACGGGCGCCAGCGGCGACCGTATTCTCGGCGCCATCTATCAGGCTTGAATAGATAGAGTATCAGCCACAAAAAAACGGCCCGAGGCTTTCGCGCCCGGGCCGTTTAGCATGGCTATTGATGGCTCTCACTTCATTAGAGTGAAAAACGAGCGTTTAGATCGAGAAGGATGAACCGCACCCGCAGGTCGTCGTCGCATTGGGGTTCTGCACCATAAACTGGGAACCTTGCAGCCCTTCTTGGTAATCAATGGTAGCGCCGATCAAATACTGGTAACTCATGGGATCCACCAGCAGGGTGATCCCCTCTTTTTCGATCGCGGTATCGTCCTCTTCCTGGGCCTCATCGAAAGAAAACCCGTACTGGAAGCCGGAGCAACCGCCACCCGTCACGAAGACTCGAAGCTTAAGATCGGGGTTTTCCTCTTCCTCGACCAGCTCCCGAACCTTCGCCACAGCGTTGTCGCTGAAGAATAGCGGTATGGCTATCTGTTCCTGAACTGCACTCAAGGTCGCCTCCTGGATCGTGCATAAGCAAAAGCGGCTATCGGTCGATTATCCAATTCCCGACCAAAACAGTCAATTATTCATCCCGTGACTCGGACGGCGCCGGTTCGGTGTCCGGATCATCTTTAACCACTTCACCTTTGCCCGCCTTTGCGGATGACCGGACGCTGGTCGCGCTACCGGATTGGTTGAGCAGCCCTACCGGCTCTTTCTGGTGGACTAAGCTACCGTTAACCGAGGCCCCCATCGCCATCTGGATCAAGTTGTAATACACGTTACCGTTAATGGAGGCTTTGGGCGCAAGCTCAAGGTGCTCGGACGCATAAACATCACCATGAACCGTACCATTGATAATCACATGCGGTGCGACAATATCGCCCTCCACGGCACCCACTTCGGAAATTCGCAAGATGGCGCCGGTGCCCTCCTCGGCAATCACTTTACCGCGGATACGGCCGTCTACATGCAGACCACCGGAAAACTCGACATCACCCGAAATCGACGTTTTGCCGGAAATCAGGGTATCGAAATGACCTGTGGCCGGTTTACGCGACTTCTGCTTTTTGTTGCCCAGCATGCCTTTAGTTCTCCAATACCGATTGCCAATCAAATGTTCGTTCACTACGGGAAGCTTTCTTGTCCTCTGCCTTGGCTACCACCTGGATTTCCAGCGGCTCGAAACCTTCAGGCAAGGTCAGGACGCCTTCGACATCCTGAAAATAGCGATAGCGGAAGCGCACGCCGAGATCTTCGATATCTTGTGATAAGTCCCTAAGGGCAATCACCTGACGCTCGCCCTGCTTCTGACCGATCACATTGACTGCAACGAGCCCGGCGATATAACTGCGATTGTCGCCGACCTGCGTTAGCACCAGCTTGAACCCATAGGAACGGTCTGCGCGCCGTTGTTCCAGATCAAACCGCTGAATCTGGAGCCCGGTCGCCATTTCAGATGGCGCCATAATATTCTTGTAAAACGTCAGGTCCGAACTTAAGGCCACCATTTTCGACTCAAGCTCGGAGATCGTCCGCCGCGCCTGCTTTAAAGCCTGCTGGTCGATACGCTTGCCGCGCTCCAGATTGATCAGCTTCTGCTGCAGTCCGGTCTGTTGTTCACGCAGCTTGTTCAGTTCGGACGACAGAACGGTCCGGGTCTTTGCCATGTCGGTGAACCGAAACCCACCCTGGGCCATGCCGATCATATACCCCAGGATAGCCGCTCCGACGCTGAAGGTAAGCAGGATCATGAATCGGCGGATACGTCGCCCCGGCCGATGCCGCACAACGACGAATTCGCCCTGACGCTCTTTGCCTGATGCCAAAATCGTCCTCCGTCAGGGCAACAGTGCCGGCGCATCAAGCCCCGAGGTTTCATCGAGGCCAAACATGATATTCATGTTCTGGACCGCTTGGCCTGCCGCGCCCTTCACCAAGTTGTCGATCACCGACGAGATGATGACCACAGGACTGTCTTCCTGGCGGTGTAACGCCATCCGGCAGTGGTTTGCGCCACGCACGCTACGGGTTTCCGGGTGGGCGCCGTAGGGCATCACGTCGACGAACGGCTCATCGGCAAAGCGCTCCTCGTAAAGAGACTGCAGTGTTTCGAAGGACGCCGGATCACGCACCTCAGCATACAGTGTCGCTTCGATACCACGGACCATCGGTAGCAGGTGCGGCACGAATGTAACGCCCACACGCCCGCCAGCGGCAATCTCTAACCCCTGACGAATTTCGGGCAGGTGCCGGTGTCCGGATGCGCCGTAGGCCTTGAAGCTCTCACCGACTTCACCATGCAGCATGCCGATTTTGCCTTGGCGTCCGGCACCGCTGGCACCCGACTTTGCGTCAGCAATCAAGCGCGCCGGGTCAACCAGCCCCTTTTCCAGCAGAGGCAGGAAGCCCAATTGGACTGCGGTGGGGTAGCAGCCGGGGTTGGCCACAAGTTTGGCGTCCCGGATCTGCTCGCGGAAAACTTCAGGCAGACCATACACAGCCTTCTCCGCCCACTCCACCGACTCATGCGGCATACCGTACCAGTTTGCCCAGACATCAAGGTCGCGGATACGGAAGTCAGCCGACAGGTCTACCACGCGAGTCCCTGCGGCAATCAGCTTGGGTGCGGTGCGCATCGCCACGCCGTGAGGGGTCGCGAAAAACACCAGGTCGCACGCGGCAAGCTGCGTCTCATCGGGCTCGGAGAACGTGAGATCGAAATGGCCACGCAGGTTGGGATACATATCGGCTACCGGCTGGCCCGCCTCGGATCGAGAGGTGATCATTGTCACCTCGGCCTGCGGATGCGTTGCCAGGATCCGCAACAATTCTACGCCGGTATATCCGGTGCCACCGACAATGCCCACTTTGATCAACGTGTTGTCCTCCTCATATTCACGGGCCCGTGGGGCCTCAAATCAGCCGCAAGTCTAACATGATAAACGCCCGGCTTTTGGCACCCTATAGAAGGCTGGTTACAATACACCAAGTTCTTGTCACTATTCGTTTCTCAGCTTTCGTTTATGACTTTCGTTTCCAGCTTTGTTTGCTGACCAAAACTCGATATCAAAAACAGGCATCTTGGCCTATGGGCAAAATTAAGCGACACATCTACGACGAGCTGATCCCGATGTTCCGGCGGCGCTTGTCGGGCGTGGATGCTCTACCTCAATTGTCGCTCCTGGGCCTATTCGCCGGGATCGTCACCGGTTTGGTCATACTGCTGTTCCGACTGGCCATTGAATGGCCGCTCGCCACATTCCTGCCAGGAAGGCACGACGAAGCTTTCGAGAGCTTGGATTTGCTGACCCGCGGCCTGCTGCCCCTCGGCGGCGCGCTTGCCCTCGGACTCCTGATGCATCGGCTCGCCATGTCCGACCGCAAGGTCGGGGTGACCTATGTCATGGAACGGCTCAACTACCACCAAGGCTACATCTCGCTGCGCAGTGCGGTGATCCAGTTCGTGCTAGGCGTGGGCACCGTGGTTACCGGTCAGTCCTCGGGACGCGAAGGCCCCGCCGTTCATTTGGGAGCCGCCTTCTCCAGCCTGCTGGGTCAGTGGATGAAATTGCCCAACAACAGCATTCGCACCCTGGTCGCCTGTGGCTGTGCAGCGGCCATATCCGCCTCGTTCAACACGCCGATTGCCGGGGTGATCTTCGCCATGGAAGTGGTGATGATGGAGTACACGATTGCCGGTTTTACCCCCGTCATCCTGGCTTCCGTCAGTTCGGCGGTGGTGACGCAGGCCGTTTACGGTTCGGCCCCAGCCTTCAGCGTGCCCGCCCTGACCATGAACTCCCTGCTGGAAATTCCCTGGATCTTGGCCATTGCGTTGGTGATCGGCATTTCATCCGCTGCCTTTGTGCGCTTGCTGGTGTTGTCCACACGCTTCAACCAGCGGCCGATCCTCTTGCGCATGCTAGTCGCCGGTCTACTGATGGTGCCGGCAGCACTGTTGCTACCCGAGATTATGGGTATCGGCTACGACACCGTCAGCGAAGCCATTCACGGTGAGTTGCCGATTCTGCTGTTGCTGGCGATCGCGCTGACAAAACTTGTGATTACGGCAGTGACCATAGGCCTGGGAATGCCCAGCGGGCTGATCGGCCCGACGATTTTTATCGGCGCCACCATCGGCGGCGCCATGGGCCTGATCGGCGCTGCCGCCGCGCCGAACTACGTCTCCAGTGCCGGTTTCTACGCGATGCTCGGCATGGGCGCCATGATGGGCTCGGTATTGCAGGCACCGCTGGCCGCGCTGATGGCCCTGCTGGAGCTGACCCGCAATCCCAATATCATTCTGCCCGGCATGCTCGCAATTACGGTCTCAAGCCTGGTGGCGAGCGAGATTTTCGGCCAGCGCTCCATCTTCCTCTCGGTACTGAAAAGCCAAGGCCTGAGCTACCAGAACTCGCCCATCATCCAGGCCTTACGGCGGGTATCCGTAGGCGCCATCATGGAACGCAGCATTCACCGCACCCCTCGTCACCTCACAGCAGAAAAAGCCCGCGAGCTACTGAAGAGCGAACCCCGCTGGCTGATCGTCGACGGCCAGAAAGGCCCCACAGCATTATTGCCCGCGGTGGATCTCGCCCGTTTCCTGGAGGATCATGCGAAAAAGCTGACGCCGGATCCCGAGAAACCGGACGAAACACCGCAGGTCGACCTGATGGAGATTCCTGCCAACCGACGGGACTTGGCGCCCATTGCCTACCAGGCCACATTGGAGGAAGCCATGGCCCAGTTCGAGAACAGCCGGGCCGAAGCCCTCTATGTCCAACGCCATGCCGCGCCGATGATCCAACGTATTATAGGTGTGGTGCTCAAGAGCGAAATCGAAAGCTATTATCAGTATCGAAAAGAATAACGGCTAAACAGTCTCGAAAAGAATAAGACCGGCGGTATCAAAAAGAGGAAAGCCGGTGACGAAAGGCATAAATCCCGTATCAAAAGGAACGAAACAGCATGCTCTGGGTAAAAGCATTCCACATCATTGCCATGGTCTGCTGGTTCGCTGGCCTGTTCTACCTGCCTCGACTGTTTGTCTATCACGCCGGCGCCGAGGACCAGCCCGGACGCGACCGTTTCAAGACGATGGAGCGCAAGCTCTACCGTGGCATCGCCACACCGTCGATGATTATCACGGTGGCTCTCGGCCTATGGCTGATCGGCTATAATCCCGCGGGTTATTTCAGCCAAGGCTGGCTTCATGCGAAACTATTGCTGGTCGCTGTGCTGGTCGCGTACCACATCTATTGCGGCCATCTGGTCAAAGTCTTTGCTGATGACACCAATGGGCGCTCTCACGTTTTCTACCGCTGGTTCAATGAATTCCCGGTGCTAATCCTAATCGCCGTGGTGATTCTCGTAACCGTGAAACCCTTCTGAACACGTTCCAACGCAAGGCCACGCTATGAACCAACGTCCGCATGTCCTGATTTTGTCCGGCCTGGATCCCTCCGGCGGCGCCGGCATCCAGGCCGACATCCAGGCAATTACCGCCCTGGGCTGCCATCCATTACCGGTACTGAGCTGCCTGACGGTCCAAGACACCCGTAACGTCTATAGTGCCGAGTCCGTCAGCCCGGAGTTGGTCCGCCAGCAGCTCGAATGCCTCGCACAAGACATTCCGATCCACGCGATAAAGACCGGCGCACTGGGTAGCGCCGCGATTGTCGACGTACTGGTTCAGTTCGTCGAGGACAAACAGGATATTCCCATTGTCGTCGATCCGGTTATCAAGGCGGCCGGCGGCGGCGACCTGGCCGACGAAGCTCTGGTAAACGCCATGAAAGAGCGTTTGTTTCCTCTGGCCGATGTGATTACCCCAAACGGGGTCGAGCTGGTACAGCTCGGCGGTATCGAGAACGAGCGTTCGGCCGCAGAAACCCTCATCGCACAGGGTTGTCCGGCGGTATTGACCACCGGCGGCCACGGCGATGAGTCGATGATCACCAATCGCCTGCATCGGCCCGGCAGCCCGGATAGCGAGTGGCAGCTCATGCGGCGCGGCGGCGAGTACCATGGCTCCGGATGCACTCTGGCGGCCGCCATAGCGGCCGGACGCGCTCAGGGATTGGCGCTAGACATGGCCATCGAACAGGCCCAGGACTATGTATCCAGAGCCATCGAACATGCTCTGAACGTAGGCCAGGGTCAACCCGTTCCCGATCGCGGCGGAGCGGCGGCTACAGCATGACGACGACCAGCACCCTTCCCCGCGGACTCTACGCCATCACCGATCCTGACTTACTGCCGGAAGATCGTTTGGTGGCGTCGGTGGAAGCCGCTTTGCGCGGCGGTGCCGTAATGGTTCAGTACCGGGACAAGCAAGCCAGTGGTACGGATCGGCTGCGCCGTGCGCGAAATTTACTCGCCGTCTGCAATAATGCCGGTGTGCCGCTGCTGATCAACGACGATGCCGGTCTGGCCAAGCGCGTTGGCGCCGCGGGTGCTCATCTGGGGCAGGAAGACGGCGAATTGCGGGCTGCGCGCGAATTACTCGGACCCGACGCCATTCTTGGCCAGACCTGTCATGCCAGTCTGGAATTGGCGCGGACGGCCATCCATGCTGGCGCAGACTATGTCGCTTTCGGACGTTTTTTTCCTTCGATGACCAAACCGGGCGCGCCGGCAGCGACACCAGACCTTCTCCAGCAAGCGCGACAACTGGGGCGGCCGGTTAGTGCTATCGGCGGCATTACACTCGAGAACGCCCCTCTGCTAGTCGCCCAAGGCACCGATTTGCTCGCCGTCATCGGGGGCCTATTCGGCACGGACGATATCGAAGCTCGGGCCCGAGCCTTCGCTGCGCTTTTTCCAGTTTGATGCTCAACATACCACCTGATATTCCACGTGTTGCCTGACGTGCAACCAACCTAACGGGAGCCCTCTTAATGACACAATCCGAAACCCTGTTCGAAAACGCCCAGCGTTACATTCCCGGCGGCGTCAACTCCCCGGTCCGGGCATTCAAGGGCGTGGGCGGCACCCCCATCTTCATCAAGACCGCCAAAGGCGCCTATCTCTACGATGAGGACGACAACCACTACATTGACTACATCGGTTCCTGGGGTCCCATGATTCTCGGCCACCGCGACCAACGCGTCATCGACGCCCTGCACGCCCAAATCGATGTCGGTGTCGGCTACGGCGCGCCGACCGCCATCGAAACGGCGATGGCCAAGAAAATCTGCGAGATGATTCCATCCATCGATTTGGTGCGCATGGTCAACTCCGGTACCGAAGCGACCATGAGCACTATTCGGCTGGCTCGCGGCTATACCGGTCGCGACAAAATCGTCAAATTCGAGGGCTGCTACCACGGGCACGTGGATTCGCTGCTCGTCAAAGCGGGCTCCGGCGCGCTCACTTTGGGCGTGCCGAATTCGCCAGGCATTCCCGCAAGCCTAGCCGAGCACACCCTGACCGTGAACTTCAACGACATCGAGAGCGTGCGCGAGGTTTTCGCAGACATGGGCGATGAAATTGCCGCGATAATCGTCGAACCGGTGGCGGGCAACATGAACTGCATCCCACCCGTCCCAGGCTTCCTGGAGGGTTTGCGCAATATCTGTGACCAGCACGGCAGCGTACTGATTTTCGACGAGGTCATGACCGGCTTCCGCGTGTCTCGCGGCGGCGCCCAGGAGCGCTATGGCGTAACGCCGGACCTGACGGCACTGGGCAAGGTCATTGGCGGCGGTCTTCCGGTCGGGGCGTTCGGCGGCAAACGCGAGATCATGTCTCACATTTCCCCGTTGGGACCGGTCTACCAAGCGGGCACCCTTTCCGGCAACCCGCTGGCGATGCGCGCGGGGCTCACAACGCTGGAGGCGATTTCCGAGCCGGGGTTCCATGATCGGCTCACTGAGAAAACCAACCTCCTGCGCGATGGCTTCAAGCGTGCGGCCGATGCAGCCGATGTTCCGCTGGTGGTCCAAAGCGCCGGCGCCATGTTCGGTTTCTTCTTCACCGATCAGAATCAGGTGACCTGCTTCGACGACGTAATGCGCTGCGATGCCGAGCGCTTCAAGCATTTCTTCCAGGGCATGCTGCGGGAAGGCATCTACTTGGCGCCGTCGGCATTTGAGGCAAGCTTCACATGCGCGGCGTTGTCCGATGCGGATATCGAAGCGACGCTGAGTGCCGCGGAAAAGGTCATGAAAACCCTGCCTTAAGTAAAGACCACGCTGGTTTTTCCCAGAAGCCAGCGTGGGTTTTCCTCGGCTCGTGCCGGCCGCCCTGCAGCCTATTCCAAACCGACGCTAATCCCCGCTCCTACTACCGCCCCATCGCCCGACCGGGAGCGCCTGCGATCTAGTTGAAGTTGATCTCCGCCTGATCGCCTGCCTCTACCCGGACAGATTCAGAATCGATAAACGCCAGATCTTCGTCTGTCTCGTTGTCGTCGATATCGCAACTGTAGCTGACCGTATAATTGCCCTCGCTGATCAGCGAGGCTTGGTAGCGATAGGTGCCGGGATCATCCTCGTCGGTTACCGGGACGGCGACCACCGGTTCGGTCCCGCTACCCAGATCATCCGGCGCAACATCTGCTCCCTGATAGACATACACCAAGCCGGCGTAGTCCTGTACATCCGCGCATTCCACTGCAATAACCGTGGATTCGTCGACGGTTCCCGTAATGGCGCCCACCTCGTCGTTTATAACCAGCCGCAAAACCGGGCGTAGCAAGTAATCCGCCAGGGTACTTCCCGATGCGACCACGGATTTGCGCACGTCGAAGTCCAGCGTTAGCTCGATATCTTCTTCGGCCTCCACAGAGAAGCCCGCGTTCACTTGCAGTCCGGATTGAGCGCCAGAGGGAACGGCTAGCGAGTATCGCCCGCCATCGTCCCCAACCACATAGTGCGCTCCGCTTTGCGGGCTCAGGTTCAGGCGTATCCACTCATAGGATTCCGCCGGCACGTCTTCGCTGCTCAGTAGCTCAGCGGTATCGCCGTTCTGTAATTCCAGCAAGTCATAGGTCCGGGGTTCCTCGTAGGTAAAAACCAGCGCATCCTCATCCGATGGCTTGATCTCAACCCCGACTACGGTAATGTTCACTTCAGTCAGGTCATCCACTGGCGCATCGGCCAGATCCAGCGAGAGCCGGCCTTCCTCGTCGTCGTCGATCGTCCCAAATTCCCATTCGCAGGCTGTGAGGGAAATGGCGATACCGACGACCATTAAGCTACGGGCAATATTTTTCATGGAGCCTGTCTCCCCAGACTTTCCGTGGGTGGGTCTCCCCATACTTTCCGTGGGTGGTAATTGCCATAAATATCGCCGCAAAAGCGCCGCAAAAAGCGACAGTTATGAATTAACAATTGGTACCCGCCCACAACGATGAACCTTCCCATGGCCATCAAAACTCAGCAATCCCGGCAGTCTTCCGAGGTCTTATCCAAGCTAGCACTATAACTCAGCCGCGCGAGCCTCTGCTTTCTCCGCCCCCGCCACGTTACCGTCTGCGCGACGGATATCCGCCAGCAGCATCCAGCCGGTACGCTGCAAAGCCGTGTTCGAGCCGGACAGTGATAACCCTTTGAGAGCAAACTGCTCCGCGCGCCCCAACTCGTCTATCGAACGGTAAGCGGCGGCCAGTTTGAAGTAAATTTTGCCGGAACGCGGCGAGATACGCTGCGCCCGCTCGAGCTGACCGATCGCCGCGCGGGCCTCGCCTTGAGCCAGCAGGGCATCGGCGCGATTCACCAGGCTCTGGGCTGCAGGGGACATATCCTCACTGTCGTCCTGATAGCGCGGCGCACTTCGCTCGGGTTCCTCTGCCTGCTGCTGCCGGCGCTGTTGCTGCTCGGCCGCACTTGGGGTTTCAGGCTCTGAGGTATCCGTTTGCGGCGGAGGCGGCGCTTTTTCGGCGGGCACGTACACCGGCCCGCCAGGCCCAGTCGCACACCCCGCGAGCAGCAGTGAGGCGAGACATAAGCAGGGAAAAACACGTGACTGCATCATTAGAAAAGTCCTTCAAACCAGCTCCGCAGACGGCGCGTAAAATCTCCGGAGCAATTAATGGTATCCGTCGGTTCGCTGCCGGCGATAAACGGCACGAACCGGGCGTTGCTGCAGGATTCGTCAGTCAAGGCCTGCTTCTCGCTATTGACCCAGTGATACTGCACCTCGGCAGGAACGATGGGAGAAAAGCCGTATTGAGGAATCTGCGACATCACGTTCGACCAGACCGGCAATGCGCCGGTAGCACCCGTTAAGGCCGTGGGTCCGTTGTCGTCACGCCCGACCCAGGTTACCGTCACTAGATCGCCGCTGAAACCGGCAAACCAACTGTCTCGGCCATCGTTGGTCGTGCCGGTCTTGCCGGCCAGGCCCAGGTCACTGGACAGAAATCGGTAAGCCGAGCGCCCGGTGCCCTCCTGCATCACCTCCTGCATAGCGTACTGCACCAAGTGGACAGCCGCAGGATCAACGACCTGGTCTACGTTCAGGCCATAGCGGGTCAAGGTTTCGCCGCCGGACGTCGTAACCTCGCGGATGGTACGCAGAGGCGTATTGAATCCCGATGTAGCCAGGCTCTGATACAACGATGCCACATCGACCGGCGACAGGTTAACCGCGCCCAGCAACATGGACGGGTAGCTCTGGATCGGCTGGCCGACGCCCAATGTCTGCAGCGTCTCGATCACCGCGTCAATCCCTACGTCCAGTCCCACACGAACCGTTGCCAAGTTGTAGGATCTCGACAGCGCCTGATGCAGGGGTACGACGCCATGCGATTGCTTGTCGTAGTTTTCCGGCTCCCAACGACGGCCATCGTCAAACACCAGTGAGAACGGCTGGTCCTTTATCGGAGTAATCAGAGTATAACGGTCCGGCTGGCTCAAGGCGGTGAGGTAGATAAAAGGCTTAATTAGCGACCCGACGGGCCGCCGGGCATCCACCGCACGGTTGAAGCCGGCAAACTGCGGGTCCCGGCCACCCACGAGAGCCAAGACTTCGCCACTGTCCCTGGCCGTCACCACCGCGGCCGACTCAAGCTTTTTATCGGTGCGTCCGCCTTCAAGCTGGTTAAGCGTCTGTTCAACCGCCGACTCTGTGGCCCGCTGAATTTCGGGATTCAGCGTAGTGAAGATACGCAGCCCTTCACTCTGCAAATCCTCATCCTTGTATTCCCGGGCCAAGTGCCGGCGCACCAAGTCGAGGTAAGCCGGATAACGGGAGTCGGTATAGGAAGGTTTGCCGACGACATCAAGATCCCGCTGGCGTGCTTTCTGGATGTCGCTGGCCGGCACTTTGCCGGTCTCGGCGATAAGGTCCAACACCAAGTTGCGGCGATCGAGGGCACGCTGGGGGTGACGGCGCGGATCGTAATAACTGGGCCCCTTGATGATCGCCACCAATAGAGCCACTTCGTGCAAATCCAGATCCCGAAAGTGTTCGCCGAAATAGAACTGGCTCGCCAACCCAAAACCGTGTACGGCACGCTGCCCTGCCTGCCCCAGATAGACCTCGTTAAGGTAGGTCTCGAGAATGGCCGACTTCTCGTAATGCAGTTCAAGCAGCAGCGCCATCAGGGCTTCGTTCCCCTTGCGCACCAGGGTCTGCTCGCGGGTCAGGTATAAGTTTTTGACCAGTTGCTGGGTCAGGGTACTGCCACCTTGGACCACCCGGCCGGCTTGAATGTTGGCCCACATTGCGCGGGCGATAGACAAGGGGGCGACACCCCAGTGGTCAAAGAAATCCCGATCTTCGGTAGCCAGCAGCGCAGTGGAAAAATAATCGGGCATATCTTCCAGCTGGATCAGAACCCGGTCTTCCTTATGGGCGGGGTAAATGCCACCGATCTGAACGGGGTCCAGACGCACGACCGGCGTGCTGCCGCCGGAGACGACGCGAAAATCGCCGACGCGATCCTGAACGATTTCAAACCGTAGACGCCGCTGCGGCTCCTGGCCGTCGGAAAAACGGAAACCACGGGTATGGACCTCAAAGCGACGGCCTGCCCGACTATAAGTGCCCGGCTCGTTTGCCGAGCGCACCGGTGCGTAGCCTAACAGCGAGAGCTCCTGACTGAGCCCCGACGTGGTCACTGCCGCACCGTCGTACAGCTCCAGCGGCCGGGCGTAGACCCGTGATGGAACCTCCCAACGCCGGCCTTCGAATTTGGACGTCACGATCGCGTCCAGGTAGACCGTCCAGCCTGCTAGGATCACCACGCCGACAAGCCCCACACGCCAGATCAGGCGCCAGACTCTAGCGCGAAAACCGGAACCTGCTGTGGACTTGCCGTGCTTCTTCTTGGATCGGCCGCTGCCGCGGCGCTTGGGAGATGATTTTGCCATGGCGCGCATTATAACCAGAGCCCCTACCGCTCTGGACAGACCTTGTGAAAACGTAATGCGCTGTTTCCCTGGCTTCGATTAGTGCACACACTGGCCTCGCCCGCTGTCATTTCAGGCGTGTGACGCTATGATAAGCGGCGACGTTAAAAACACGACCCCACACGATTACGAGCAAGGAAAGGAGAGACCCGTGAGCAGCGAGCTGATCGACGCCCTTCAGGACCCCGCCCGGTACGACCACCCGGTCGACGATTTCAAGGTTCTGGAGACCCATATTTCCTGGGTGATCCTCACCGGTCCCTACGCCTACAAAATCAAGAAGCCGATAGATTTCGGCTTTCTCGACTTCTCCACACTGGAGCGCCGCAAGCACTTTTGTGAAGAGGAAATCCGGCTCAACCAGCGCCTGGCGCCGGACGTGTACGTTGACGTTCTGCCGATTTCCGGCAGCGAGGGCGACCCGAAGATCGGCGATGTAGCGGAGCCTATCGACTACGCCATCCGTATGCGCCAGTTCGACCAAGCCAATATGCTGGACGGCATCCAGGAGCGGGGCGAACTCACTCGCGAGATGATGACCAGCCTGGCGCGGCAAGTCGCGGATTTTCACAAGGACTTGCCGCGGGTGGCCGAAGACAAGCCCCTGGGCACGCCGGAAGCGGTGTACGCCGCCATGCAGGAAAACTTCGACCAGATTCGCCCCCTCCTCGAAGACGCGGCCCTACTGCAACAAGTCGATGCTTTGGAAGCCTGGACCCGAACCACCTTCGAGCGCATGCAGGACATGATCGAGCAGCGCCGGGCGGAAGGCTTCGTGCGTGAATGTCACGGTGATCTGCACCTGTCCAACATCACGCATTACGAGGGTAACGTTACGGTCTTCGATTGTATCGAGTTCAACGAGCCTTTTCGCTGGATCGACGTTATCAACGATGTGGCCTTCCTCCTGATGGACCTTGAGTCCCGGGACGAATTCAAGCTGGCCACCGATGTGCTCAATACCTACCTGGAATACAGCGGCGATTTCGGCGGCCTCCCCCTGCTGCCGCTCTACAAGGCCTACCGCGCCATGGTCCGGGCCAAAATCGCGCTGTTCACCATGGGCAATCCGAGCCTGAGCGACGACGAGAAAGCCGGCCTACTCGATACCTACCGCAGCTACGCCGAACTGGCCGACAGCTACAGCGCCTGTCCGAATCCCTACTTGCTGGCGACTACCGGGCTCTCCGGTAGCGGCAAAACGGTAGTCAGTGGCGAGCTCGCCCGTGAACTGGGATTGGTCCGTATCCGCTCGGACGTGGAGCGCAAGCGCCTGTTCGGTCTCGATCCCCTGGCCAAGAGCAAATCCGCCGTGGGCGCAGACCTGTATAGCGCGGAGGCTAACAGCAAAACCTATGATCATCTGGTCCAGCTCGCGGGCAAACTGCTGCTGGCCGGAATACCGGTGATCGTTGATGCCGCCTGCCTGAAACAGGCTGAGCGAATCCGCTTCGACGAACTCGCCAATGGTTTCGGAATGCCATTTGCGCTGGTGGACTGCGAGGCCCCGGAAGAACTACGACGCCAGTGGGTACGTGAGCGCAGCAACGACGCCTCGGAGGCGACCGAGGCGCTACTCGATCAGCAGAGAACCTGGCTCGAACCCCTGACTGAAAGAGAGAAAAGCCACACCGTTCACGTTCACACCGAGGCGGACCGGGTGGCAGAAGACCTGGCTGAACGCATTCGCGGACACTTCACGCTGGCCCGCTGATCAATGAGCGGCTTTGGTCTACACTGAGCGAAATTGCCAACATTGGAGTATGGCCTGTGGAAGACAAAGTTCGCACCATAGATGATCCGCTTTACGAGACACTGCGCAACGAGAATATCGAGGCCTTCAATCAGGCCAAGGCGCGCATGTCCGACTACCCCAGCTTCTCCCACGGTGACTTCCGCGGGCTGGACCTCCGGGGCATCGACGTAGACGATCTCGATCTGAGCGCCGCCTATTTCCGCGGCGCGGACTTACGCGGCGTGGATTTCAGCAAGGCCAAGCTGAACGGGGCCTCTATTGCGGGCGCCAAAATCTCAGGGTGCCTGTTCCCCATCGAGCTCCATGCGGACGAAATCGTGATGTCGCTCAACCACGGGACACGCATGCGCTACAATGTTCATAAGTGAAGGTTCATAAGTGACGGCCACCATTACGCTGCCTGACGATCTGGCGGAACACGAATGCCGCCAGTTCGATCTCGCCGGCGACGCCAGCGGTTTTGCTGTTCGCCAGCACGGCAAAACCTATGCCTACCTGAACTATTGCCCTCATCTGGGCATCGAACTCAACTGGCAGCCGGATCGCTTCATGGATCCGGATAACTGCTTCATCCAATGCGCCACCCACGGCGCTCTGTTTACCGTCGATGACGGCCACTGCATCGCCGGTCCCTGCGCCGGCGATCAGCTCATTGCCCTGAACGTGGAAAGGTGCAACGGCGAACTGAGAATCACCGTACCGAACGTGAGGCGCCGGTAATCACGGGCAGCTCCCTGGCCAATGGCAACCCTATCGAACTCAAGGCGGCTTGCCAGGCCATCACTTCGACACCGCCAGCCACGGCCTCACGCAACAGACGACCGTACTCGGCATCGATATGGTCCGCCGGCGCCACGGACCCGACGCCGGTATGATTGACACAGAAAAACAGCACCGCCCGGTCACCAGCCGCCGCTTGAGCCATCAGCTCACGCAAATGCTTTTGTCCCCGGGTCGTCACTGCATCGGGAAAATAGCCCGCGCCTTGTTCGCACAGCGTCACGTTCTTGACCTCGACCCAGGCGTCCGGCAATGCGGCGTGACCGGAAAGATGCAGGTCGATCCGGCTATTCTCGCTGCCATATTTCACTTCGCTACGCATACGGCCATAACCGGTCAACGACGGTATTAGCCCCGCCTCAATCGCTGCCTGAGCCTGGCGATTGGGTCGTGACGTATTAATCAACGCCAGTTGCTCGGGCGCCGTTTCCACCAGCTCCCAGGTATATTTGAGCTTGCGCTTGGGGTCATTGCTCTCGCTCAGCCAAACCCGGCTCTGAGCCGCCTTGCAGCCCAGCATTGAACCGGTATTGGGACAGTGGGCGGTGACGACCGTGCCATCGGCCAGCGCAACATCCGCTAGAAAGCGCTTATAGCGTTTGATTAACCGTCCCTCGATCAGCGGACCCGGAAATTTCATAGCTTTCTCCCAATGGCTTGCCCGCCAGACACCACCAGCCCGACGGAGCGCAAACCTATTTCCTTGCAAAATCAACTCCCTATCATACCCGCAACGCGGGCATACGGCACAACCCGCCGCCTTGACGCGTAGGACTAGCGCGATTTATGTGAATCTGCTATTTTTCCGCAGATTCGTTCAGTCCCACCGCAAGCCCCAGCAGGGGCGAAGCGCCCCGCCAAACGTGCTAGGCTGGTGAGGTCATTTATCGGGTCTGAACAGGTGACAGGAATCCGAGGTGGACGTCATTGGCGTTCACTATGCCGACAGGCCAGGCATCCGGACCATGAGGGGACCGGAGCCTCCTTGGAGTGAAAAAAGAGGCTGGTTTCTATGCCGAATACCGAAGAAAAAGCCCGCGAGCGGTTCACGAACTTCACGCCCTACGAAATGAAGAAGGGCGAGGAGTACATGAGCGAAGATATGCTGGAGCACTTCCGCAAGCTCCTGCTCCAGTGGAAGCAGGAGCTGATGGAAGAAGTCGACCGCACCATGCATCACATGCAGGAAGATGCGGCCAACTATGCCGACCCCAGCGACCGGGCTACTCAGGAAGAGGAATTCAGTCTGGAGCTGCGCACCCGCGACCGCGAGCGCAAGCTGATCAAGAAGATCGACCAGACCATCGACCGCATCGACAAGGACGACTACGGTTTTTGTGATCAGTGCGGTGTCGAGATTGGTACCCGTCGCCTAGAAGCGCGGCCGACAGCCACTCTTTGCATCGATTGCAAGACCTTGGCAGAAATCCGCGAGCGCCAAACCGGCATCTGATCCTGCCTTGCTCGGAAAAGGCCCGGACGCAGCAGTGCGTCCGGCGTTTTACTGACCGATGAACTCACCCTATCGCGGCCGCTTCGCACCGTCGCCGACCGGTCCCTTGCATTTTGGCTCGCTGGTGACCGGGCTCGCCAGCTACCTCGATGCCCGTGCACGGGGCGGTCGCTGGCTCGTACGCATTGAAGATCTCGATCCCCTACGCGAGTCGGAAGAAGCGGTAACACGGATTCTCCGCAGCCTGGAAGCCCATGCTCTGAATTGGGACGAAAGCGTGCGTTTCCAATCGGAACGTCACGATGTTTACGAGGCCACAATCGACAAACTCCTCGCCAATCGCCACGCTTACCGCTGCATTTGCTCGCGCAAGGAATTAAACGAACACGGCGGGCGCCACCCCCATCGTTGCCCGGAGCGAGCCCATGCTCCCGGACAACCACATGCTATTCGCCTACGCCTGGAAAGCTCCACGGCCCACTGGCAAGACCGCTTACTCGGCCTCCAGCAGCAAACCTTGCGGGCCGAACGGGACGACCCGGTTCTCAAACGCAAGGAGGGCTTCTATGCCTACCAGCTTGCTGTGGTGGTGGACGATATCGACCAGCGCATGACCGATATCGTGCGAGGCTCGGATCTCCTGGAGACGACCCCAGCCCAGCTCAACCTCGCCCACCTGCTCGGCGCTCAGTCGCCCCGTTACCTGCATATTCCGGTTATCGTTAACGCCGATGGCCAAAAGCTCAGTAAGCAGACCCATGCCCCAGCATTGAACGACCGTCAGCCCAGCACCAATCTCTGCCGCGCTCTGGCGGCCCTCGGTCAGCAGCCCCCCAGCGCCCTGAGCGGTGAGACGCCCGAACACATTCTGGCATGGGGTCGTGCCCACTGGACACCGGACCAAATACCACTGAACTGCGCAACGACACCGGATTCAGCCTGACAGGGCAGGCGCCTGCATGGTATAACCGGCGCATTCGATAACCGCAGGGAACAATCGCTCGATGTATATATACCGCCTGGTTTTTCTGCTCGTTCTGGCCGTGTATATCTTCTCGCCCAATATCCTGGATTGGTGGATCGAACCGGGCAGCGCCTGGTACAGCCTGTTCCTCGCCTGGGCCGGGTTGATTGCGGTGGGTTTCTGGCTTGAATGGCGACGCGATCCCAATGAGTTTTAGCCTGACCACGCTGATTCTGGTCAGCCTCGCCTATCTGTTACTCCTCTTCGGTCTGGCCCACATCACCGAGCGCGGCATTATTCCTGCCCGCTGGGTCCGCCATCCGTTGGTCTATGTCCTTAGCCTGGGCGTCTATGCCGGGATCTGGGCCATTTACGGCGCGGTTGGCATGGCCGACGCCTTCGGCTTTGGCTTCCTCGCCTACTACATTGGCATCAGCGGCGCGTTCTTACTGGCTCCCGTGTTGCTGAACCCCATTCTGCGAATCGGACGCACCTATCAGCTGACGTCCCTGGCCGATCTTTTTGCCTTCCGCTACCGCAGCCAATGGGCGGGCACACTGGTAACCCTGCTCTCCGGCGCCGCGATACTGTCGCTGCTCAGCATGCAGATCAAAGCGGTGGCCGATACCGCCGCACTGTTATCGCCGGACGCGTCGCCCCAGCTCATCGGTATTCTCTTTAGCATTGCCATGGTGCTGTTCACGGTGTTGTTCGGCGCCCGGCGCGGCCAGGGCGGAGAGAGCCATCACGGTCTGGTGGTCGCGATTGCCTTTGATTCTTTAGTGAAGCTGGTCGCCATGCTGCTATTGGGCGGCGTGCTGCTCTTTTCGATCTTCGAGGGCCCCGCGGGGCTGGACCTATGGCTGGCTCACAACCTTGCCCTTTCGAGCCCGTTCGGCGAGCAGTTGGATGACGGCAGTTGGCGTGCGCTGATGCTGATGTCCTTCGCGGCGGCGCTGGTCCTTCCACATATGTACCACATGATCTTCAGTGAAAACCCCAGCCCCAAAGCGCTGGCCAAGGCAAGCTGGGGCCTGCCGCTGTATTTGCTCCTGCTGGCGCTGCCGGTGCCGATCATCTTGTGGGGCGGCATGGCGCTGGATGCGCCTGTCGAAGCGAGTTACTTCGCCGTGGGCGCCACCTTTGAATTTGGCAGTCCGGCGCTCACGCTGTTGATGTACATCGCGGGCCTATCGGCCGCCAGCGGGCTGGTCATCGTCAGTACGCTGGCTCTGGCGGGCATGGTCCTCAACCATGTGGTGCTGCCCCTCAAGCCGCCGCGGGAGCGCTCGGACATCTACGGCTGGCTGCGCTGGATCAAGCGGTTGCTGGTGGCAGCGATCATTCTTGCGGCGCTGGTGTTTTACGAGTGGGTAGGCTCCAAGCTGGACTTCGCGACCCTAGGCATCCTGGCGCTGGCCGGCGTACTGCAACTCCTACCCGGCGCACTCGGTGTGATTTACTGGCCGGAAGGTAACCGCAAGGGCCTGATTGCCGGTCTGATCACGGGTGCCGGGATCTGGGCGTTCACTCTGGTTGTGCCATTCTCCTATACGCCGGACCTACTGATCTATTTCGGCTTGCCCGCGGTCGATGTGGACTCGTCACACATTTATGCGTTCGCCAGTCTGACCCTGAACGTCTGCGTATTTGCCCTGGTCTCGCTGCTTACCGAAACCTCAAGCGAGGAAGACAGCGCCGCTCAGTCTTGCTCACTCGGCGCTCTTTCCCGGCCCCAGCGACGCGAATTACTGTCCGGCTCATCCGAGGAATTCAAGCACCAGCTCGCCAAACCCCTGGGGCGCCCGGTGGCGCAGAGGGAAGTGGATCGGGCACTGGTGCAACTCAGATTGCCAGCGATTGAGTACCGGCCCTACCAGCTCCGGCGCCTGCGAGATCAGATCGAGATCAATCTATCAGGACTGATGGGGCCGTCTGTAGCCCAGGATATCGTCAAACGTCACTTGGGTTTTAAGCCCCAGGCCGGCCGCGGCTCGGGGCAGGACATCCACTACATCGAAAAAGCCCTGGGCGACTACCAAAGCCAGCTGACCGGCCTGGCCGGTGAACTCGACAATCTGCGCCGTCACTACCGCCAGACGCTGCAAAATCTTCCGATTGCAGCCTGCTCTATAGGTGACGATGGCGAAATCTTGATGTGGAACCATGCCATGGAGGAAGGCACCGGCATCGATGCCGACGACGTCGTCGGTGCCAGGCTGGCCGCGCTGCCGGAGCAGTGGCATGAAATGCTGGAAGATTTCGTCGATGGCGAGGAACTGCATCGCTACAAGCACCGCCTGGACATCAAAGGCCGGCCTCGCTGGTTTAACCTGCACAAGTCCACGCTCAGCGGCCCGGACCACCCCGAAGGCGGCAGTGTCGTGCTGGTCGAGGACCAGACTGAAACCCGCCTGCTGGAAGATGAATTAATGCACAGCGAGCGCCTGGCCTCGGTCGGCCGCCTGGCAGCCGGCGTCGCCCACGAGGTGGGCAACCCGGTGACCGGCATTTCCTCGCTGGCCCAGAACCTCAAGCTGGAAACCGATAATCCGGACATTCTCCAGACGGCCGATCAGATCCAGCAGCAGACCCGTCGCATTTCCCGCATTCTCCAGTCACTGATGAACTTTGCCCGCTCCGGCAACCATGCGCCGGCCAATCGCTATGAACCGGTCACGCTCCACCGCTGTATCGAAGAATCGATCAACCTGGTGTCTCTGAGCGGCAAGGGACGCAGCCTGCATTACCTCAACGAGTGCCCGAACGACCTTCAGGTGCTCGGTGACGAGCAGCGCCTGGTCCAGGTTTTTGTTAACCTGCTGGCGAACGCTCGCGATGCCTCGCCGGAAGGCAGCCGCATCAGCATCAGTGGAAAGCGAGAAGCCTACTCCGCTATCATCGAGATTATTGATGAAGGGGAAGGGATAGCGCCAGACCA
The DNA here is from genome assembly GCF_008122265.1 of Marinobacter fonticola. Classification (NCBI taxonomy): domain Bacteria; kingdom Pseudomonadati; phylum Pseudomonadota; class Gammaproteobacteria; order Pseudomonadales; family Marinobacteraceae; genus Marinobacter; species Marinobacter fonticola. The sequence continues at coordinate 747,592 of NZ_CP043042.1, read as the reverse complement.
GCTCGACCACATCTTCGAGCCGTTCTACACCACCAAGGCGCCCAACCAGGGAACCGGTCTGGGCCTCTCGCTGGTCTACAGCATCGTGGAAGAACATTACGGCCATATCCAAGTCGAAAGTCCCGTTTCGGGGCAAGATTCCGAGGCTTCGAACACCAATGCGGGCACTTGCGTGCGACTGAAACTGCCAGCTTACGAAGCGGAAACAGAAATCCTGCAAGGCGAATGAAAGAGGCGATAGATACGGAACCTCTGATTAAGTCTATTGACGATTCTGCGAACCTTGAGGGCCTTTCTGACAAGGCGCGGATCGCAAGCAGTGGTGTTTTCTTCGGCAAGATTCGCAACGCAGGCCAGAAAGGTAGCCAGCCTCCCTGCGAAGCAGTGCCTTGATTCCGGCTTTCAGGGCAAGCCAGAATCGCTAATAGAATTAATCAGAGGTTCCCTAAGCATGCGTCGTATCCTGATCGTTGAAGACGAAGAGATTATCCGCTCGGCCCTGCGCAAACTGCTGACGCACGCGGACTACGATATTTCCGACGCCGGCTCGGTGGACGAGGCCCGCTCCCGCTTCGAGCTTGGCAGTTTCGATCTGATTATCTCCGACCTTCGCCTGCCCGGCGCGGCGGGCACCGAGTTGATTCGCCTGGCACCCGACACGCCCGTCCTGATCATGACCAGCTACGCCAGCCTGCGCTCGGCGGTGGATTCCATGAAATTGGGCGCGGTGGAGTATATTGCCAAGCCTTTTGACCACGACGAGATGCTGGCCACCGTCGAGGAAATTCTGGAACGCATCGCCCCGGCGGCGGCTGGTTCGCCTGCCGCTGCGGATAGCGAAGAACCGGAAGCCATCGACGGCGACCCATCCCGCATCATGTTTGGCCAGTGTGCCGCCATGCAAAAAGTGTTTACCCTCATCCGCAAGGTGGCGCCGACCGAAACCACCGTGCTCATCAATGGCGAGTCCGGCACCGGCAAAGAGCTGGCCGCACGCGCGTTACACCAGCTAAGCCCAAGAGGCCGCCAGCCCCTCATCTGCGTCAACTGTGCGGCAATCCCGGAAAGCCTGATCGAATCGGAACTGTTCGGCCACGAGAAAGGGGCGTTTACCGGCGCCGTATCAGCGCGCACCGGTCTTATCGAAGCCGCTGACGGCGGCAGCCTATTTCTGGATGAAATTGGCGAACTGCCCCCCGAGGCCCAGGCGAGACTGCTTCGCGTGCTGCAGGAGAGCGAAATTCGCAAGGTAGGTTCGACTCAGAGCCGTACCGTGGATGTGCGGATGATTGCGGCTACCCATCGCAACCTGCGCGCCATGACCAAAACCGGCGAGTTCCGTGAAGACCTCTACTACCGCCTCAACGTCATGCAGATTCGCATTCCGCCATTGCGCGAACGCGACGGCGATATCCTCGGCTTGGCCCAACGGTTTCTGCAGAGCCGGGGCCAGCGCATGAGCAAACCCGATATCAGCCTCAGCCCGGAGGCCTTGCGTGTCCTCGAGCGTCACCGCTGGCCGGGTAACGTGCGCGAGCTGGAAAATGCCATCGAGCGCGCCACAATCCTCTGCGATGACGGCATGATTACGCCTGCATTGCTGGATCTGGATCCGGATTCCAACGACGTCCACATTCCAGCAGGCCTGCTTGAGGAAGAAAACCCGGCACCCGCGCCAGATCCGCAATCGTCCAACGACCTCTCGCTGGAAGACTATTTCCAACACTTTGTGCTGGAGAACCAGGATAAGATGAGCGAGACGGAGCTGGCTCAGAAGCTCGGTATCAGCCGCAAGTCATTGTGGGAGCGCCGCCAGCGGCTGGGCATCCCTCGCAAGAAAAGCAACTGAAGACCTCCACACCCACTCTCTTAGAGCCCCACTCAATCCCGACGTGTCGCATGAGAGCCGCGCTGGTTAATAAAAACTGGCGGCCCACCGGCGCTCCTGTCTATTCCTAAGACCATCTATTCTTAAGAAGACCACAAAGCACCGGTCGTTTTTCGATCAAGCACTGAATCCGTTCTCAACTGTTACCCGGTGTTACCTAGGGGAACAGAGTCAATCTGAGAACCGAGTCGCAAGTAACACTTAGGTCTAAAAAAATAACGCCTTCGCCAAGCTCAATTTCATAACCCTTTGTTAATTAACAGTTTAGAAAAACTGGCACGTGCAGTGCACTTTATACTGGCGAACAACAACAAGAACTGAATGACGCAGCGTCAAAAACAAAAACAAAAAGCTGCAGCGCGCTCAGCAACAAAAACAAGAATAGAGCGCAAGCGAACTGAGTGTTTTGAGTGCTGAGCTTTTTAGTGGCGCTTGGCTGTTGCGAGTTGCACGTGTAGATAAGAATCGTCTTCCAGACGCCGCTTCACTTGCTTCGATCTCGCAAAAAGTCATTGTTGCTCTCTGTATTCAAAGCGTTCCGCTCGCATCATTCGCTCCTGGCTTGGAGCTTGCGTTCAACTCATTTTGGACGCGCCACAACAAGAACAATGCAGATCGTCTACTCTTCTCGGCGGGTTCGTGATTCACGTTCCCGCCTTTTGATTTTTTGGCCATCGATTCCTGCCCCACTACATCCTTAGACGTGACTGTTGTTCGCCTTCCCCGTCGCAAACCGTTAAACTCCCCCGTGACTGCATAAGATGCAGTCCGTTAAGACTTTTTCCCAATCGCTCAATACCGTGCGTGCGGGTCAATCATCCTATCCACCAGAATCCGTTTCGATGCTAAGAAGACTGATGTCGTTTATGCCTGGGAAAGGCCAAAAAAAACAACAGCCCGCCTACCAACGCCAGGTCATTGCCCGCGACCAGCATACCGTCTCACGTTCGCTGATCAGCGATAACGCCAAGAAGGTACTCAGCCGCCTGAACAACGCCGGTTTCGAGGCCTATCTGGTGGGCGGCGGCGTGCGGGACATCCTCCTTGACGGCCGACCCAAAGACTTTGACGTGGCCACTAACGCCACACCGGAAGAAGTTCGCGACCTGTTCCGCAATTCCCGGCTTATCGGGCGTCGCTTCCGCATTGTCCATGTGCTATTCGGCCGTGAAGTCATTGAGGTGACCACCTTCCGCGGAAACACTGCCGAGTCCGATGAAGATTCCGAGGACCACCGCCGCGCCAGCGAGCACGGCTTACTGCTGCGGGACAACATCTACGGCACGATGGAAGAAGACGCTCTGCGCCGCGACTTCACCGTTAACGCTCTTTATTACAACCTGCAGGACTTCAGCGTCATCGACTTCACCAATGGCGTGAGCGACCTGCATGCGCGCCGGCTAGCGCTGATCGGCGATGCCGAGACCCGTTACCGGGAAGATCCGGTACGCATGCTGCGAGCTATCCGCTTTGCCGCCAAGCTCGACTTCGACATTGCTCCCGAGACCGCCGCCCCAATACGCGATCTCGCACCATTGCTGACTCACGTGCCTGCAGCGCGGCTATTCGACGAAGTGTTAAAGCTCTTCTGCGCCGGCTTCGGCGCGCGAACCTACGATCTATTGCGAGAGTACCGCCTGCTGGCTCCGCTTTTCCCCGCCAGCGCTGCGGCCCTGGATGAGGGAGAACCCGATGGCGTCATTCGGCACGCCCTGAAAAATACCGACGACCGTATCCGGCAAGGCAAGTCCGTCACCCCCTACTACCTTTTCGCGGCGCTGCTCTGGCCCGCCCTGCAGGCAGAATGGAAGCGTCGACAAGCGGCCGGTGAGCCCGTCCAGCCGGCGTTACATCAGTCCATTGCCCACGTGATTGGTCAGCAGGTTCAGGCCACGGCCATCCCACGCCGTTTCTCCGGACCGATGAAGGAAATCTGGGAGCTGCAGATGCGGCTCCCGCGGCGTAACGGCAAGCGCGCCTTCATTACCCTGGAACATCCGCGTTTTCGTGCGGCATACGACTTCCTGCTGGTTCGCGAGGCTGCTGGAGAGGACACCGAAGATCTCGGTCAATGGTGGACCGACTTCCAGCGGGTCGATGATAAAGGCCGGGAGAAAATGCTGACGGAATTGGGCAGCCCCGGCCCGCGCAACCGGCGCCGCAAGCGCCGCAAGAAACCGCAACCCAAGGCATAGACCCATGGCCGAGACGGACGTCTACATTGGATTAGGGAGCAATCTGGCCGATCCGCTAAGCCAATTAGGCCGTGCCGTAAGCGCACTGGCGACATTGCCGCAAACCCGGCTTGTGGCCCAATCCCCATTCTATGCCAGCCGTCCGGTAGGCCCCCAGGATCAACCGGACTTTATTAACGGCGCCGTTCATCTGCGCACAGCGCTTTTGCCACTGGCGTTACTGGACGCCCTCCAGGCCATCGAACAGGCTCACCACCGTGAACGATTGCGCCGCTGGGGACCACGCACGCTGGACTTGGATCTGTTGCTGTACGACAACCAGGTTATCGACGAAGAACGGCTGAGCGTCCCCCACCCCGAATTAGTCAATCGCGACTTTGTACTGCAGCCCCTAATGGATCTAGTACCCCACCTGCAACTCCCGGATGGCCGCGCCATCGCTCAGCTACGGGAGCAGTGTCCGGATAATAACTTACGTCGCCTTCACCCTGAGCCAGGCAACCTTGCCTCGCCGGGACACGACGATTAACCTTAGGAGAGGGCTCTGCAGAAGCCGCTGCGCTCGGCCGTACCGCGTTGAAAATCGCTTCGGGGCGCTCGTATATACAGCCTGCAAACGACGCGCTTTCGTTGATTTTCGCCTGACTTGGCTGCGCGCGCATGTGATGCTTTGACAACATCCTCTTCGAGGCTCGGGTAGCGCCTCCCGGTAGCCCCAGGGCCTCATCCATAATCCACCCAAAAGGCAAGGATTCTATGGCCGTTACCATTAATACCCTGCGTGAGCGCAAGCAGAACAAGGAAACCTTCTCTGTTCTGACCGCCTACGATGCAACGTTTTCTCAATTGGTGAGCGAGGCTGGCGTGGATGTCATGCTTATCGGCGACTCGCTAGGCATGGTCCTGCAGGGACACGACAGCACACTTCCCGTCACGATGAACGATATCTGCTATCACGTTCGCGCCGTGGCCAAAGGGAACAAAGGTGCGCTGATCATGGCGGACATGCCGTTCATGAGCTACGGCACCACCGAGGCTGCGCTCAAGAACGCAGCCAAATTGATGCGTGCCGGGGCGCATATGGTAAAGCTTGAAGGCACCGATTGGATGGAGGATACCATCAAGGCGCTGAGCGACCGCGGCGTTCCCGTTTGCGCGCATCTGGGCCTTACCCCACAGTTCGTCAACAAATTTGGCGGCTACAAGGTGCAGGGCCGCGGCGACGCCCAGGCCGAAGCGATGGTCAAACACGCGCGTTTGCTTGAGTCTGCCGGAGCCGACGTCATCCTGCTGGAGTGCGTTCCCTCCGAGCTGGGCAAGCGAATCGCCGAAGCCGTCAATGCGCCGGTGATCGGCATTGGCGCTGGCCCGGATACCGACGGCCAGGTTCTTGTTCTGCATGACATGCTGGGCGTCACTCCGGGCCGCCGCCCCCGTTTCGTCAAAAATTTCATGGAAGAGGCAGACTCAGTCCAAGGCGCACTGGCCGCTTATGTCGCTGCCGTCCGTGAACGCCGATTCCCCTCTGAAGAGCACACATTCAAGGCATGAGAACCGTCCATACCATTCGCGAGCTACGCGCTCTGATCAACAGTCATCGCCAAAATGGGCACCGTATCGGCTTGGTACCTACCATGGGCAACCTGCACGACGGCCACATTTCTCTGGTGGAAAAAGCACGGCAGCATGCGGACGTGGTGGTCACCAGCATTTTCGTCAACCCGATACAGTTCGGCGCAGGCGAGGACCTCGATAACTATCCACGTACGATGCGGGAAGACCAGGAAAAACTGGAACAGGCTGGCAACCACATCGTGTTTGCCCCATCGGTGGAGGAAATCTACCCCCACGGCCTGGTAGAACAGACCCAGATTACGGTCCCCGTCGTCAGTGAGGGGCATTGCGGCGCCAGTCGCCCCGGGCACTTCAACGGCGTATCCACCGTTGTCACCATGCTATTCAATATGGTTCAACCGGATGTGGCGTTTTTTGGTCAGAAGGATTTCCAGCAATTGGCCGTCATACGCAAGATGGCGGACGATCTGTTCATGCCGGTGGAAATAGTTGGCGCGCCGACTGTGCGCGACGAGGACGGATTGGCCCGCAGCTCCCGTAATGGCTACCTGACCGAGAACGAGCGTTTGATCGCGCCTGTTCTGTACAAGACGCTGCAACAAACTGCCGCTAACATCCAGGACGGCCAGACCAATTTCGCGGAGCTGGAGAAGGAAGCCGCCGAAACACTCACAAAGGCGGGATTTCGACCGGACTACGTCAATATAGCCCATAGCCTAACCTTGAAACCCGCCAAACCCGGGGATGACGATATCACCATCCTGGCAGCGGCTTTCCTGGGCAAAACCCGTTTGATCGACAATCTATCCGTTTACCGATAAGGCCCATGTGCCAGGGAGAGGTCTCCAATATGAGTCAGCCAGGATTAACCGAAAAGCCGGAATGGAAAGCCCTCATCGACCACCAGGCCAATTTGAGCGGCACCCATATGCGGGACCTGTTTGAGCAGGATCCCGGGCGTTTCGAGCAGTTCTTCGCCACTGCCGCCGGCATTTCACTGGATTACTCCAAAAACCTACTGACCCGCGAGACGATCCCGCATCTGATGGCGCTGGCCCGCGCCTGCAAGGTGCCGGAACAGATTCAGGCCATGTTCCGCGGCGAGAACATCAATAACAGCGAAAAACGCCCGGCACTGCACGTCGCGCTACGCAACCTAAGCGATGACCCGATCGCTGTCGACGGCACCGATATTATGCCGGAGGTGCGCTCCACTCTGGGACGCATGGAGGAATTCGTCTGGCGCATTCGCAGTACGCAGTGGCGGGGGTTTACCAACAAACCCTTCACCGATGTGGTGAGTATCGGTATTGGCGGCTCTTTCCTTGGGCCCAAACTGGTCTCCGCCGCGCTCAAACCTTATTGGCACGGCCGCCTCAACTGCCATTACGTCGCCAACATCGATGGTAGCCATATCACCGAGGTGCTGCGCCATATCAACCCCGAAACCACGCTTTTCCTGATTCAGTCCAAGTCTTTCCGCACCCAGGAAACGCTTGAGAACACCAAGGTCGCGCGGGAGTGGTTTCTGCATAACGGCGGCGACGAGGCCCTGATTTCCAAACATTTCGTGGCGGTGACCGCCAACGAGAAAGAAGCCATAGACTTCGGCATCGCCGAGGAAAACATCTTCCCGATGTGGGATTGGGTCGGTGGCCGCTATTCGCTCTGGTCCGCTATCGGCTTGCCTACGGCCCTGACCATCGGCATGGAAAACTTCCGCTCGCTGCTCTCCGGCGCCAACGCCATGGATCAGCACTTCCGTGAAGCGCCGCTGGAACAAAACGTTCCCGTAATCATGGCTTTGCTCGGCATCTGGTACGGCAACTTCTGGGGCGCGGATGCCCACGCCATCCTGCCTTACGACCATTACCTGCGCGGCCTTCCGGCCCACTTGCAGCAGCTCGATATGGAAAGTAACGGCAAGTGCGTCACGCGCGCCGGCGAGCCGGTGAATTACGACACCGGTCCGATTATCTGGGGCGGTGCCGGCGCCAATGGCCAACACGCCTATCACCAGTTACTGCACCAAGGCACACGCATGTCGCCGGCGGATTTCATCATTCCGCTGCGCACCCATAACCCAGTGGCCAGTCACCACGCCATCCTGTTCGCCAACTGCCTGAGCCAGACGCAGGCGCTGATGCGTGGCAAAACGCTGGACGAGGCACGCGCCGAATTGCGTGAGCAGGGGCTGGATAACGATGCCATCGAGTCCTTGGCGCCACATAAGATGATCCCCGGCAACAAACCCACTAACACCATCCTGTTCGAACGCAGCACGCCACGTACTGTCGGCGCTCTGGTGGCGCTTTACGAGCATAAGACCTTTGTTCAGGGCGCAATCTGGGATGTGGATTCGTTCGACCAGTGGGGAGTGGAGCTGGGCAAACAGTTGGGACAGAATATTCTGGACCGGCTAATCAAAACCGGCAACGGCAGCAAAACAGACAGCTCCACCGATGGCCTGATTGACCTGTTCCGCCGCAAGCACCGGGACGATGCCTGATCGGAGGCCTGATAGAACATCGGCCAAGGCGCGTTGAAAACGTTCAGGTAGGGCGAGGGGAGATCACTCTGCCCTGCCAGCGGAATGAAACCGGCCAGAGCTTCTGGCTGCGGTCGTAAGCCTGCCAAAGCGCCTTGTAACTCTCCCCGCGCGAGGGGTGCTCGACGTCAGGGGCGATTTCCGCTAGAGGCTGGAGCACAAAGGCGTTGGTCAGGATTTCGCTACGTGGCAGTTCAACGCCGTCGATATCGCCTACTCGATCGTCGTAGGTCAGGATATCCAGGTCCAGCGTTCGCGCGCTGAACTTGGGCACCTCCCGACGCCGACCGTTGTCCGATTCCAATCCCTTGAGAAAGCGCGATAAAGTGGCAATGGACTCCTCGGTACGGACACCGACCACGAGGTTGTAGAAATTCTCACCATCGAAACCGACCGCTTCGCTCTCGTAAACCGACGACACATCTAGCCGGCCGTAGCGTTCTGCCAATGCATTGAGCGCGGCCAAGATGTGCCGTTCCCGCTCGATATTGCTGCCGATACTGATATAGACCGTGGCGGCATGGGACATCTCAAATACCTCGTTCGATGCGAACACCGACGTTACGAGCACCGGGTACCGCGCCCGGCTTGCGCAGGGTCAGGCGCAGCCACTCAACTTCAAATTCATTCTGGATCAGGGCTGCGACGGCTTCGGCCGCCTTTTCCAACAGCCGGGGCTGGTGCCCGCCAAACCATCGTCGCACGGCCTCGCTAACCGCCGCGTAGTCCAGCGCATCGGTGACATCGTCACTGAGACCGGGCATTCGATTGTTCCACTTCATCTCAAGATCGATTTCCAGGCGCTGCTGCACTTCCCGCTCCCAGTCATAATCACCAATCACGGTTTCGACAGTCAGTCCTTCGATGAAAACGGTATCTGTCACGGGCACTCCCGAGCAATTGAACCTGACGATAAACACTTGCGATCTGCATCGACTTCACCTTAACGTACTACCGATGCATTCCCGATCCGGCGCCAGCGCGACCGTACTCATCGGCCCGCCACCGGGGGTGCGATTCTCGCATAATCCAATGGTTGGCGTCTCTGCCCATGCCCGATTCCGCCCTGACTATCCTGGCTTGTGTCCTGGCTTATCTGCTGGGGTCGGTGCTGTTTGCGCCCGTTGTCTGCCACATCTGGCGCCTACCCGACCCTCGGGCACTGGGTTCGGGCAATCCGGGTGCAACCAACGTCTACCGTGCCGGCGGCTGGGCTCCGGCTGCGACAACTTTGACATTGGATGCCCTAAAAGGTGCCATCGCGGTATGGCTCGGCCTGGCGCTCGAACTGGCCCCCGTGGCTCTGGCATTCGTCGCCCTATCCGCCGTCACCGGCCACATGCTGCCCGTTTTTGCCCGCTTCCATGGCGGCAAGGGCGTCGCGACAGCTCTGGGTACGGGGCTTGCGCTTGCACCTCTGACGACCCTTATCCTTGCGGCTCTGTGGTCTTTGGTTATGTGGCGCTGGCATATCTCATCTATTGCCTCGGTTACCGCTGCGGTGGCTGGCCCCCTCCTTGCCATGTTCCTCGACCCCCAGGCGCTGCCTTTATTCGGCCTACTCACGCTGTTGATCCTGGTACGGCATCGGGACAATCTGATTCGATTGGCACAGCATCGCGAACCGCGGCTATAGACAACCCAGCCATAGCGTGCAGCCTCTCCGCGTGCGGTAGTGGCGCTCCCTTAACAACACACCCGTTGCAACCGCGCAGATCAGCCTAGACCTTCAGCCCTTCAACGCAGTGCGCTTCCAGAGGCGGCAGCGCATTCATCGGCCAGCGCGGCACCGCAATGATTCGATCGCCGTCCCGCTGCCCTGCCAGCAAGCGCTGACAACCCGCGTAAGCGATCATCGCACCATTATCGGTACAAAACTCGGGGCGAGCGTAGAACACCTCCGCACGCAGACGCTCGACGGTCGTTTCCAGCGCGTGACGCAGGCGGCGATTGGCGCTGACGCCCCCGGCCACCACCAGGCGCTTGCAGTCGGACGCTTCAAGCGCTCGGCGACATTTGATGGCCAACGTTTCCACAACGGCCGTCTCGAAGGCGAGCGCAATGTCCGCGCGGACCTGATCGTCCAAGGTGCCAGCCGCCTGAGCATCCTTAACGGTATTAAGGGTATAGGTCTTGAGGCCGCTAAAGCTGAAATCCAGCCCGGGGCGATCAGTCATCGGACGCGGGAAACTGTAACGTCCTGCCCTGCCCTGCTCAGCCAGCTTGGCGACACGCGGCCCGCCGGGGTAATCCAGCCCAAGCATCTTCGCCGTCTTGTCGAAGGCTTCCCCGGCCGCATCATCCACCGACTCGCCCAGCAAGTGGTAATGACCAATGCCGTCAACCCGCACCAGCTGTGTGTGGCCGCCGGATACCAGCAGCGCTACGAAGGGAAACGCCGGTGGACGATCCTCCAGCATCGGCGCCAAAAGATGCCCTTCCATGTGGTGAACCCCTAGCACCGGGATATCCAGCGCCAACGCCAGCGCGTGAGCGACAGAACCGCCAACCATCAACGCGCCAATCAAACCCGGACCGGCGGTATAAGCGATGGCATCGAGATCCTGCCGCCGACGCCCCGCTTCGGACAACACCTGATCGCACAGCGGCAGCAACTTGCGCACGTGATCCCGAGAAGCCAGCTCAGGCACGACGCCGCCGTAATCCGCATGCATATCGATTTGGCTGAACAGGGCGTGGGCCAGCAACCCCCGTTCACTGTCATACAGCGCAACGCCTGTTTCGTCGCAAGACGTTTCGATGCCAAGAACCAGCATAGTCAGCTCACTGTTATTCAGGGTAAATCCCGGCGTTCACAACACCCCGGGGCGTCTCGTAGGGCAAGTCATCATTTTAACAGATCGGATGAGCCAAAATGTACGCAAATAACCCGTACCCACTCCCTTTCTCTGCAATGACCTGAACCCGATACCTCATCTTTGCAACGCCTTGAAAAGGTGCGGACAACCCCCACTTATCGGGGCAAGGGACTGAACGCTTTACAACCAGCAAGCGAAGAGGCTATCATTGCCGCCCTTAAATCTGCGCTGGTCGAGTTTTAGACAATTTTCGCAGTGATCCGCGCGATCAAACGCATCATCAGCGCCAAGCGCTGGGCGGCAAGCCCGCGAGAGGAACTGAACACTTAATCCGAACGATCCAAAGGTAGGTGATTTTCGAATGCCAGCTGTCAAAGTGAAAGAGAATGAGCCATTCGACGTAGCGCTGCGTCGCTTCAAGCGGTCTTGCGAAAAGGCCGGCATTCTGTCCGAAGTGCGTCGTCGCGAGCACTACGAGAAGCCGACTGCCGTTCGCAAGCGCAAAGCTGCAGCTGCCGTCAAGCGCCATCTCAAGAAGCTTCAGCGGGAACAGCGCAAGTTCGAGCGTCTGTACTAAGTTACAGCCCGCGCCTGAACTGTAGTCGGACATCTCATAATCAGAGACCGACGCTAAGCGAGATGACGAGTATCCAATGCCGCCGAGGCCTGGCTTCGGCGGCATTTTTGGCTTGTGGGCGCTCTTTTCGTTGCCAGTTCGCAGATGGATGACCTAAAACGTGTCGTCACCGGACGCGCCGGGAGTTTTGGACTAATCTCTTGAGCGGTAGCTGTCCAATGCCGGAGATGCCATGAGCGGCCTGATCCCTCAACGCTTTATAGACGACCTGCTGGACAGGGTAGATCTGGCGGAGCTAATCGGCAGCCGGATCACGCTCAAGAAGGCCGGCGGCAACTATAAGGCACGCTGCCCGTTTCATGACGAAAAGACACCGTCGTTCAACGTCCGTCCTGACAAGGGCTTTTATCACTGCTTCGGCTGCGGCGCTCATGGTGACGCCATCAGCTTTGTCCGCGAGTTCGATCACCTGGGCTTTACCGAAGCCGTAGAGGAGCTGGCCCGGCGCGCCGGACTGGAAGTGCCTTACGACCAAGCGGCGCGTCAGGAGATGCAGCAGGCGCGCACCCTGACGGATGCCCTGGATTTTGCCGGCAGCTTCTATCGCAGCGCCCTTAGTCAACCGGGTGCCGCGCTGGCGCGGGACTACCTTCGCCACCGGGGGCTGGATGCCGCCACGATCGAGCAATACCAGGTCGGCTATGCGCCGGGCGATGGCACAGCCCTGTTTCAAGCCGCGGATGAGAGCCTGCAAAAACCATTGATCGAGACTGGCACCGTTTCCGACCGGTACGGTCGACCGCGAGATCTGTTTCGCAATCGGATCATGTTCCCGATTCGGAACACCCGGGGAAGAACTGTCGCCTTTGGCGGTAGAACGCTAGGTGACGACAAGGCGAAGTACATTAACTCGCCCGAATCCGACGTCTTTCACAAGAGCCGTGAGATTTACGGCCTGTTCGAGGCGCAACGCGCTCTGCGCCGACTGGACCGCCTGCTGGTGGTCGAGGGCTATATGGATGTCATCGCGCTATCCCAGCATGGCATTCATGAGGCCGTGGCGACGCTGGGCACCGCGACCAATCAGGATAGCCTGCAAGCACTACTGCGCCATGTGCGGCATGTGGTCTTTTGTTTCGATGGCGACAACGCAGGCTTCCGGGCGGCGGATCGAGCCATGGAAAACGCACTCGAACTGATGGCGGATGGCCTGCATTTGCAGTTTTTGATGCTGCCGGAGGGGGAAGATCCGGACACACTGGTACGCAAGGAAGGCGCGGACGCCTTTCGCAAGCGTATTGAAGGCGCCGCACCGCTATCGCGCTTTCTGTTCGATCGCCAGAGTGAGGGATTGGACCTCAATCTGCCCGAGCACCGCGGCGAGCTACGAGCCCGGACGGAACCCCTGCTCAACCGCATGCCACGCAGCACCTTGCGGGACGCCATGTGGCACGAGATGCTGCGCCTGTGCGGCCGCCGGGATTGGCAGCAGGGTGGACGCCGCGAATGGCAAAAAGGCAAGGATTTCAGGCGTTTCAGGGGACCTGAGCGGATCAGTGAAGAGCCGGCTGAAGTCCGGCTCAGTCGAGACAGCAGCCTGAGCCTGGCCGTTATTGAAGCCCCCGAATTGGCCGAAGAAGTATTGGAAGCCGCGCGCCGTGACCGCAGCTTACGCCAAGCGGGCGCTTTAGCCAGCTGGGTGCGCGAAGCCAGGTTGAACCGGCATGGCGAAGTGATCGAAGCATTGGCCTTCGACAGTCGGGCTCGTGCCCGGTTTTTCCATCTTTTCGATGGCATCGAACACGTTCCGGAACGGGAAAATATCCTGGCGTCTGCCAGAGAACTGCTGACACCGAACCAGGAAGAGGTTCGCAGGCAGAAAATTGCAGCGCTGATCAAGCGCAAGGCCGCAGGCCAGTTCACCGAAGAGGACCACCAGGAGCTTAAGCGCCTGAGCCGCGGAGACGGCGGATGAAGCTTTCTCAAGATGCCTGAACTAAAGGCCTTGCGGAGGTTACTTACGGAGGGTTCTCTTGAAACGCGGACAACATGCCACAACTTAAGGTTTGTGGCAGAGCAATTGAGCGGCAGCTATAATAGCTGTTTAGCTTTTCATCTTTTTAAACAGCGAGTCCATAGGGTGTCTATGTCAGGCAATTCGCAGAAGTCACGTTTGAAAGACCTCATCGCCCGAGGCAAAGAACAAGGGTACCTGACTTACGCCGAAGTCAACGACCACTTGCCTGAGGATATAGCGGATCCGGATCAGGTGGAAGACATCATCCGGATGATTAACGACATGGGCATCCAGGTCGCCGAAGTAGCGCCCGATGCCGACACCTTGCTCATGACCGATGGCGACGCCACCGCCGACGAAGCGGCCGCCGCCGAAGCAGCCGCCGCGTTGGCTGCCGTGGAAAGCGACGCCGGTCGCACCACGGATCCGGTGCGCATGTACATGCGCGAGATGGGTACTGTCGAGCTCCTGACCCGCGAAGGTGAGATCGTCATCGCCAAGCGCATCGAGGAAGGCATTCGCGATGTGATGGCCGCGATCGCCCACTTCCCCGGGACAGCAGGCACCGTTATCCAGGCCTACGACCGCATCGTCGAAAACGAAGGTCGTTTGAGCGATATCGTGACCGGCTTTCTCGATCCGGACGACGCCGAACCCTTTATGCCCGAGGACACCTCGTCGAACGCCAGCAGCAGCGACTCCAATAACGACAGCGACTCGGATGACGACGATGACTCCGATGAAGAAACCGATAACGGTCCCGATCCGGAAGAGACCCGGCTGCGTTTCGAGCTGCTGAAGGAAAAGCTCGAGGTTGCTGACAAAGCCTTGCAGAAGCATGGCCGCAGCGATCAGCGCACTCAGGATGCGTTGAACGAACTTGGTCAGGTATTCGCTCCGTTCAAGCTGGCCAATAAGGCCTTCGACGAGCTGGTCAACGTTATTCGCTCTACCAATGAAGCGGTACGGGAGAACGAGCGCGCGGTCATGAGCATTTGCGTGCGCGAATCCGGCATGCCGCGCAAGGACTTCATCAAGTCCTTCCCCGGCAACGAGACTAACCTCGACTGGGCCCCCAAGCTGGCCAACAACAAGAAGCCCTACGGCGAAAGGATCGGCGAACGCCTGGACGAAGTTTTGCGGATGCAAAAGCGCATCGCCAACATCCAGAACGATGTCGACCTGACTGTTGCCGAGGTCAAGGAAATCAATCGTCGCGTCTCTATCGGCGAAGCCAAAGCCCGGCGCGCCAAGAAAGAGATGGTCGAAGCCAACCTGCGTCTGGTTATCTCTATCGCCAAGAAGTACACCAATCGTGGCCTGCAGTTCCTGGACTTGATTCAGGAAGGCAACATCGGCCTGATGAAGGCGGTGGACAAGTTCGAATACCGTCGCGGCTACAAGTTCTCGACCTACGCCACTTGGTGGATTCGTCAGGCAATTACCCGCTCCATTGCGGACCAGGCGCGGACGATCCGTATCCCAGTTCACATGATCGAGACGATCAACAAGCTCAACCGGATTTCCCGTCAGATGCTGCAGGAAATGGGCCGCGAGCCTACCCCGGAAGAACTTGGCGAGCGCATGGAAATGCCGGAAGATAAGATCCGCAAAGTGCTGAAGATCGCCAAGGAACCGATCTCCATGGAGACGCCCATTGGCGACGATGAAGATTCCCATCTGGGCGACTTCATCGAGGATATTCAGGCGCTGTCGCCGGTAGATTCCGCCACCGCCGAGGGTCTTCGCGAAGCCACGCGCTCCGTACTGGCTGGCCTGACTGCGCGGGAGTCCAAAGTACTGCGCATGCGGTTCGGCATCGAGATGAACACGGACCACACGTTGGAAGAAGTCGGCAAGCAGTTCGACGTCACCCGCGAGCGTATCCGTCAGATCGAAGCCAAGGCCCTGCGCAAGCTGCGTCATCCTTCTCGCTCCGACCATCTCCGTGGCTTTATCGACGACCATAACTCCTGATAAAGCCGGTAGCGGGCGCCTACCCCGATGGGTATAATGGCGCCCGCTTCATTTCCCGCGGGCCTTTAGCTCAGTTGGTTAGAGCAGTCGACTCATAATCGATTGGTCGCTGGTTCAAGTCCAGCAAGGCCCACCATTCTTTTTGATGCTATGTTCCCCCGAGATCGACCGGTCTCTCGAGATTAACCTGATAGTCGCTGGAATAATCCGGTCTCGCATCACAGACGCGAGCCGTTTTTGGCACACAAAGCTCTGCTTTATTTAAAGCGTGCTAAAAACCCAGCAAGGCCCGGTGCATGCTCGATACCCCCCCTTCTTTAACTTCACGTGACTATTTGACGGAAACATGGTTGGTTTTTGTTCAACCCTGCTTTGGGGTACTCTGTCCTGGCAGTTCGATAACGTTAGACAATAAAAGCAGGACGATTCGTTCAACCCGCTGCCAATAGGGATCAGGACTTCAGAGGGATATCTAAAAGCCATGTCTATTGTCAGCCTGCAAGCCCGTACTCTGGATACACACTGGGTTTCCCACGCCCATGACTACCATCAGCTCATTTTTGCCACCTCCGGACAGACAGAGCTCAGTATCGAAGGGCGCGGCGACCGGATCACGCAGGAGACTGGCTGCCTGATTCCCAGCGGCCACCACCATGATTACCTGGGCGATGGCAATAACAGGACGCTGGTGATCGATGTGCCCACCCAATGCCTGCCCATGTTGGCGCATAGCGATGACGTGGAGCGGCTGTTCGAGAAGCCGTCGTTCTACACCGTACCTTCGCCTCTGCGCCAACTCGGCACCGCCTTGGCCAGCCAGGCCAGGGAACAGCCGGGCCTGCATGATGAAATCGCTCTGCTGATCATCCGTTCAATCTATCTGGGCCGGTTCGATGATGCACCCAGTCCGACGCCGCACAGCGCTGTTCGGCGCCGCCGGTTCACTGAAGAGAGCCTGGACCGGGTTGAACAGTACGTCGACGCGCACCTCGATGCCGAGATTCACGTCAATGATCTGGCTCGGCTCTGCTTCCTGAGTCCCGGCTACTTTCACCAGGCCTTCCGGGATTTCACCGGCATGACGCCGATGGCCTACGTCAGCCAGCGAAGGATGGCCAGAGCCCGGGCACTACTTGAATCCAGCGCCCTACCCGTGTGCCTGATCGCGAGCCAAGTGGGCTTTCGTGACCAGGGCAGCTTCTCGCGCGCCTGCCGCCGACACTTTGGCGTCGCCCCTTCGCAACTGCGGGCCTGAGCCCCGATTCAACCCTCTCGTTCCCACAAAGCTGAGTCTCGGGCAAACCGGCCTGACTTTCGGGCAAGCGGTGACGCTCTGCGCTTCATATAGTCGTTATAGGCAGGCTCCCCCCGATCCAGCGCACCGGGGACACCACCGGTCGGCATGACATTGATGACTGCCGCCCGCATCGCCGAGGTGCCTTACGAGCGGGCTATCCTGGCAAGCTGGCCCTTCTACCTCGCTTTCCTGGTGATTATCTTCCTGCTGGCGCAGTTCCCGCTGCTTTCGACCTGGATTCCCCAACTGCTAGATTAAACCGAAAACAGACCACTGAACCCACCGATCACACAAGGACTCACCATGCCCATCAAGTACCTCGTCACTGGCCCCCGTATGAGCCAGGTCACCATTCACGGCAACACGGTATACACCGCCGGCCAAGTGGCCACGGACGCCAGCGCCGATGCCTCGGATCAGACCCGGCAGATTCTGGCCGGGCTGGACAGATTGCTGGCCGACGCCGGCACCGACAAAGGCCATCTGCTTTCGGCGACGATCTGGGTCGCGGACATGGCAGATTTCGACGCCATGAACTCTGCCTGGGATGCCTGGGTGGTCTCGGGTCAGACACCGGCGCGGGCCTGTATCGAGGCCAAACTGGCGAAAGCCGAATGGAAAGTGGAAATCATGGTCACCGCTGCGCTGCCGGAGTAACCCTATGCAATTCCTATCTGCCGAAGCCGTGGCCGACAACCTGCCCTGGCACCCCCTGATCGATCGAATCGGCCAGGCCTTCCGCGATGGTGTGGAGGCGCCGCCACGGCATCACCATGCGATCCACCGGCCCGATGGCGAAGCCACCATGTTGCTGATGCCGGCCTGGGAGAAAGACGGCTACATCGGCATGAAGATGGTCAACGTCTTTCCCCAGAATGCCGACAAAGGCCTGCCCGCCATTTCGGGGCTCTACATGCTGTGCGATGGAAGCAATGGCCAGCCCCTGGCCTGCATCGACGGCAGCGAACTGACCCGGCGACGCACGGCGGCGGCCTCGGCGCTGGCAAGCCAGCAGTTGGCCCGGGAAGACGCCGGCCGCCTGCTGGTCATTGGCACCGGCAGGCTGGCCCCCATGCTGATTGAGGCCCATGCCGCTGTAAGGCCTATACGGCACCTACAGGTCTGGGGACGCAATGCGGACAAGGCACACGAACTCGCGAAGCAGTACGAGGGCTATGAAGGCGGCCTGGCAGCTTTCGAATCGTCCACGGGCGTGACAGACCTGGCCGCCGGCGTTCCCGACGCGGATATCATTAGTTGTGCCACGCTCTCCCAGGAAGCCATCGTTCTGGGGCACTGGCTTTCCGAGGGCGCCCATCTCGATTTGGTCGGCGCTTTTCGCCGCACCATGCGTGAGACGGATGCGACGTGCATCGAGCGAGGCGAAATCTTTGTCGATACGTACGCCGGCGCTGAAGGTGAAGCCGGCGACCTACATCATGCAGCCGATGAAGGGACATTCTCGTTCGACCATATCAAGGCCGATCTGGCGGAACTGCTACGGGGCGTGAAGAAAGGCCGCTCCTCGAACGCCGCGATCACCGTATTCAAGTCGGTGGGCGCCTCATTGGAAGACTTGGCGGCAGCCATCGAAGTGTGGGAGCGGCAATAACATAAACGCCTCGGGTCCCTGTGCCGCATAAAGGACGGCACAGGGACTCGGCTAATCAGCCCGACTTGCGACGGCCCTGGCCAAAGAGGATTGCCTTGCTGTCTTCGCTCACCGTGGCATTGGTGTTGATTTCATCCGCCTTCGCATAGGCTCTCTGCACCGCAGGGCGCGCCTCGATGGCCTCAAGCCAACGCTTAACGTTGGGTAGCGCGTCGATATCCTGGCCCTGGCGCTCCCAGAGCTTGGCCCAAGGGTACGTCGCCATGTCCGCAATGGAATACTCGCCGGCCATGAATTCCCGGTCCGCCAGCAGGTCGTCAAGCACTCCGTACAGGCGCTCCGCTTCCTTCTGGTAGCGATTGATGGCGTATTCGATCTTCTCCGGTGCGTACTGACTGAAGTGGTGGTTCTGGCCCAGCATCGGACCAAAGCCGCCCATCTGCCAATAGAGCCACTGCAGCGTGTCCCAGCGGGTGCGCAGGTCCTTCGACAAGAACTGGCCGGTTTTGTCCGCCAGGTATTCCAGCATGGCGCCCGATTCGAACAAAGCCAGCGGCTCCCCGCCGCCTTCAGGATCGTGATCCACCATGGCCGGAATCTTGTTGTTGGGCGAAATTTTCAGATAGTCCTCGGCAAACTGATCGCCATTGCTAATGTTAATGGGCTTGATCCGATACTCTAGCCCTGCTTCCTCCAGGAAAAGGGTGATCTTGTGTCCATTCGGTGTGGTCCAGTAATAGAGATCGATCATAGATAATCCTCTGTTTCTGTTGGCTCGAGCCGAACCGGTGGATTCCATTTCGCGAATCTGCTTTGGTTTTCGCCTGCTCTGAAGTTTTTGACTTCGACGTCTTTGACAATTGACCTCTTTGACTCTCTTTGCCTTTCTTTGACTTCTATAGACGACCGGTCTATTATGGGCATGTTTTCTCATTCGCTGTCAACGCGCGTCCCACGGACCAACGTTTTGGCTCCAGTATTTACTTTTCATTTCACGCTATTTTTTTGACCTAGAAATAGTAGACCGGTCTAATTAACCAATACAGGCAATACGAGGAGAACCTGCCAATGAGCAACGACGACGTACTCTTGTCATCCTTCCAACTGGGCGATCTTGAACTGCCCAACCGCGTCCTCATGGCCCCGCTAACCCGCTCACGGGCGCAGCAGCCCGGGGATGTCCCCTTCGAAATGAATGCTGAGTACTACGCGCAACGCGCCTCAGCCGGCTTGATTATCAGTGAAGCAACCCAGGTCTCGCCGCAAGGCAAAGGCTACGCCTTCACCCCCGGCATCCATTCCCTGGACCAGATCGAAGGCTGGAAGAAAGTGACCGATGCGGTGCACAAGGCTGGTGGCCGCATCCACCTTCAACTTTGGCACGTTGGCCGGATTTCCCGTCCGGAACTACAACCCGACGGGGCCACGCCGGTCGCACCATCCGCCATCAAGCCCCAAGGCGCGAAGACGTATATCAGCGCCGAGTCGGGGATGGTCGATGTGCTTGAGCCCCGCGCCCTGGGCACGGATGAAATCCCGGGTATTGTCGAGCAATTCCGAAAGGGGGCCGAGAACGCTAAGGCTGCCGGCTTTGACGGTGTAGAAATCCATGCCGCCAATGGTTACCTCCTCGATCAGTTCATCAAAAGTAACAGCAACCAGCGTACCGATAACTACGGCGGCTCATTGGCTAACCGGCTGCGCCTGCCGCTGGAAATCGTCGATGCCGTTGTCGATGTCTGGGGTAAGGGTCGCACCGGCATACGCGTCAGCCCGACGGGCAGCTTCAATGGTATGAACGAACCCGATCCAGCCGAGACTTACGGCGAACTGGCCAAAGAACTCGATAAACGTGGTATCGCCTACATTGAAGTCGTTGAAGACTCATTCCAAGGCAATCTCGCCAGCGGTCGCCCGGAAAATGTCATCCGTGCCATTCGCGACGGCTTCAGCGGTCGCTATATCGCGAACGGCAATTACAACGCCGACGAGGCACGCCAGCGGATTAGCGACGGTTTGTGCGATCTGGCGACGTTCGGCCGTCCGTTCATCGCCAACCCGGATCTGCCAGAGCGTTTCCGCACCGGTGCACCGCTGAACGAATGGGATGACAGTACCTTCTACGGTGGAAGCGAAGCCGGGTATACCGACTATCCCAAATTGACGAAAGCGGAAGCGGCATCCTGATCCTGCTGAGGCACCCCTAACCGGGTGCCTCTGCCTCCCCTAAACCGGGTGCCTCTGTCACCTCTAAAAAGTAGCGCAAATCACATTTAACTAAATGCCTCTTCTTCCAATCTCCCCCTTCTGAAACTTCGGCTACACAATACCTTTGAGCCCCTTGCCGTGACGGCGCAAGCGCCTCCCTGACAAGGCACGATCAAGCTAAGGGCATCCAAACTTTTTATCGCAGCCTTGTTTCCTGCTAATCTGGTTTCTTAATAAAACCTAAATTGCAGGCTAGGGAGCCTCTAAAAAAGTTCAGGCTGTGGATGAAGCGCAAGGCGCACGGAGCGCAAGACGCGAGACATACCTCCCTGGTAGGCGAGTGTTTGAGTACCGCGCAACGCAGTGATTCGCCGCAGAATGGACTTTTTCAGAGGCTCCCTAGGCCAATAACAAATACTGGGGAGGGTTCATCATGGAAAACGGCGTGCACTATCGCACCTGCCACCTGTGCGAAGCCATGTGTGGCGTGGCGATCGAAGTAACGGAAGGCAAGATTGCCTCCGTAAAAGGCGACGCCGACGATCCATTCAGTCGCGGCCACATCTGCCCCAAGGCCGTGGCCCTGCAAGACCTCCATAACGATCCCGACCGTTTGACCCGCCCCCTGCTGCGAACCGGTAATGGCTGGGAAGAAACAGACTGGAACACCGCGCTGGATTTCGTCGCCGAACGGCTCCACCGCATCCGCTCGGAATACGGACTCAATGCTGTGGGTACTTACCAGGGCAATCCCAACGTCCATAACCACGGCGCGATGCTTGGCGGCCTGCCGCTACTAAGAGCGCTGGGCACCCAGAATCGCTTTTCCGCCACATCCAACGATCAGTTGCCCCACATGCTGGCCAATCTGGAAATGTTCGGCCATCAGGTTCTATTCCCCATTCCGGATATTGACCACACCGATCTGATGATCTGTATCGGCGCCAATCCCATGGCGTCCAACGGTAGCCTGATGTCCGTACCGGACTTCCGCGGCCGCCTGAAAGCGCTTCAGAGCCGCGGCGGAAAACTGGTCGTGATCGACCCGCGTCGCACCGAAACCGCTCAGCAGGCGGACGATTTTCACTTTATTCGCCCCGGTTCCGACGCTTTGCTATTGATGGGCATGGTCTACACCCTGTTCGAGGAGCATCTGGTGGATCTGGGGGCCGCCCAGCAATGGACCCGTGACCTGGACCTGGTGCGCCTGGCCTGCGCCGCCTATCCGCCGGATGCCGTCAGCAACCATACGGGCATAGAGGCCACGACCATCCGCGTGCTCGCCCGCCGACTAGCCACCACCCCCAGGGCCGTGCTCTACGGCCGTATGGGCACCAGTACGCAGTCGTTCGGCGGTCTATCCACCTGGCTCATATACCTGCTCAACATACTCACCGGCAAGCTCGACACGACCGGCGGCCTGATGTTTACCCAGCCCGCGATCGATCTGGTCGCGCTCGGGGCCTTATCCGGTCAGAAAGGCCATTTCGGAAAACGTCGCAGCCGCGTCAAGGGGCTTCCAGAATTCGCCGGCGAATACCCAGCCAACGCCATGGCGGACGAAATCCTCACCCCGGGCGACGGTCAGATTCGTGCGTTCGTCACGATTGCCGGCAACCCGGTGCTTTCCAGTCCCAACGGCACACGTTTGGAAAAAGCGCTCGAGCAACTCGATTTCATGGTATCGGTAGACTATTACCTGAACGAAACCACCCGGCATGCGGATGTCATCCTACCCCCCACTCACGCCCTGGAACGCAGCCATTACGACCTGATCTTCAACATGATGGCGGTGCGCAACGTCGCCAAATTCAGTGACGCGCTATTCCAGCCGGCGGCGGACGCCAAACACGATTGGCAGATCCTGCTCGAACTGGCCCACAGACTAGAGCGGCTCAACAAAGGCGGCCGCTTGGGGCTACGTCAGGAATGGGGCTGGCGCGCGTTCAAAAAGCTTGGACCGGACACACTTCTCGATCTTGCTTTGCGCACGGGCCCATACGGCCAACCGGTAGGCGCTGTACGCCCGGCGCTACAGCCTGCGGTGGATCTGTTCGAAGCGGTCTTGCCCGACCGTCATCCCCTGCGTCATCTAACCCGACTGAGCCCGCTCGATCGACGCTGGCGGGATCTGCCCAAAGGCCTCTCCCTTGCCAAGCTGCGGGAGAATCCTCATGGGATCGATCTAGGGGCTCTACGCCCGTCCCTACCGGACCGCCTCTACACCCGGGATGGCAAGATCAACCTGGCGCCGCGCCGATACCTGGATGACCTGACCCGTTTGCATGCATTCCTGCGGGGCAAGCCGCCGCAAGATTTGCTGCTCATTGGCCGTCGCCACGTGCGCAGCAATAACTCGTGGATGCACAACAGCCAGCGGCTGGTGAAGGGCAAAAGTCGCTGCACATTGATGATTCATCCGGATGATGCGCACCGGGCCGGCCTGACCGGCGGCGACGAGGCCCAGGTGACAACCGAGGCTGGCAAGATCGTCGTTCCGGTGGAGATCACCGCGGATATTATGCCCGGCGTCGTGTCGATTCCCCACGGCTGGGGTCACACCCGCGACGGCACTGTGCAAAAAGTGGCCGAGGCCCACGCCGGGGCCAGCATCAACGACGTGATCCGAGATGACCAAGTCGATCCGGTGAGCGGAACATCGGTGCTGAATGGGCAAACCGTGACCGTGAGTGTTTGGAAGAATCACGCCATGCGTCAGCAGGCGTAGTTTATCCGCGGCTGTGTTCGTCGCTGACCGATGGTTGGTGGACGAACGCGAGCCTAAGCCAATTAAGGTAGAATCCTCCGGTTCTAAATACACGAGTTAAAGAACCGGAGGCGTTACGCATGCCGCAGTGGATTCAGTGGGTTCTGATTGTCGCAGGTCTTCTGGTCATCGCTCTGTTGGGTCGATTTATCTGGCAACGCAGTCATTTGATGCAGCAGCAGAACCGTCAGCAGGCCCGCAACCTGGCCTTTCAGAACGAGAGGCGAGAACAGATGATCGAAAGTGTCCGGGTATTGGCGATGTCCATCGAACAGGATCAGGTGGAATACTCAGAAGCCTGTTTGCGCATAAAGGGCCTGCTCGACCATTTGGCGCCGGATTTATTGAATCAGTCGCCCTTCCGGATCTTCCAGGAAATGCACGATGCCCTCCAGCATATGCCCACGCATCAGGCGCGGCAGGACACGGCGACACGCTTTATCGACAAAATGGATCGCCAGCGCTTCGAGTTGGAACAAAAGCACGCCGATGCCATACGCCGAGCCGCAACAGCGATCCGTTACCACACCTTTACGGAGCAGGCCCGATAACCTCGCCGAAATGATAGAAAATCACCATAAAAAAGCCGGCCTCGTGGCCGGCAATCACCCGCTTATGCAGATCAACCTGAAAGACTACCCGGCATAACATGCCGTACTACGACGCTCACCAACGCACTGCTAAAACTCTTAGACCTTACGAACTTACGAACTTACGAACTTACGAACTTACGACGGCGTCCTGAATTCAGACGCATCGCAAAAGAACCGGATTTCGAAACGCTATCTTCACCCAGGGCATGTCAGCCGCTGGTTCAGGCATAGGTTCGAATGGGCTGAGGTGGAAAATACTGCCGGTTGTGGAAGTCAGCCTTTAAAAAAGACACCTCCCGCGGACATCGCGCTAGCGCCCTGTCCTGGACCGCAATCCATTGCTCAGCGGCCTATTCGGCACGCCTATCTATTAATCTAGACCACCAGGATAAAAAGGAAAGCAATAATTTCAGGAAGCGAGGAAATACTGGCCACCGGGGAAGCCGTGGCCAGCGAGTGAGCGTTACGGCTCGAGGGCGATCACGACTGCATCATGCCGGCCATGGCGAGGATGCTGTCACGGTTTTCCATCATGCCGTCGAATTGTTTGGCCACCGCGTTCGGATCCAGGCCAAGGTACTGGTAGATGTCGTCTTCCAACGCCGCGGACGTGCCCAGATTGACGCCCCGCTCTACCAGAAGCTGACGTCCGAGCCTCAACAAATGGGCATAGACGGCGTGGGAGCCATCGTAGTCGGGATTCTTCTGGTGCCGAAGGGCCACCACCACTTCATCCGGCATGCCCCAATTTTCCATCAACTGCGCACCCACCTGTTCGCGGGTAATACCCAATAGGTGATGTTCGATCAGCGAGGAATCCAGGTTGGCATTGGCTTCCAGATTACGGCAGACCACCCGGAAATGGGGAGGAAAGACCTGGTTCAAAACCAGGTAACCGAAGTTATGCAGCAAGCCGCTAAGATACGACAGTCCAAAGGAGGGACGGTCTCCACGGCGCATCATGGCTGACAGCACGCCGGCGGCCTGCGCCTGCCAGATAGCCTGCTGCCAATAGCCGATATAGCCATCCGGCTCATCTTCCGGCGCTTTGAGCGTCTTGCCCAGCGAAAGCCCCATTGCCAGGTTCATGACTAACTCGAAGCCCAGCACCCGCGACACGGCGTCGTGCACGGACCGAACGTCGCCGGCGGCTGCGTAAAAGGACGAGGACGCCCAGCTTACGACCTGGGCCGCCAGGCTCGGATCGCTCTCAACAATATCCACCAGGTCGCCCATGACGGCATTGGGGTTGACGCGCAAGTGAATGATGCGCTGCGCGGTCTCCGGCAACGGCGGCAGTTCCAGCGTATCTTCGAGGCGCTGGCGTATACGCAGGTTGGTGAAACGCTCGATAGCGCTGTGGAGCTGCTGCCGGTCTCTTTGCGGTTCAGACAGATTGACTTGAATCTCGGCCGCCGGCGTCGCTAGCCTCATGCGGCGCGCATCCGCGGTCATGACATGAAAGGCTTCGCTCGGTAGCTCGATCTGCGGGCCGCCGGGCTTGTAGGACAAGGTGACGACAGTCTGCTGGTCCACCGCCTCGTCCACGATCGTCGACCAACCCGTCAGGGACGGCAGGGCCGGCAGCAATTCGACTCCCAGGCGCTCGCGGATACGACAGAGCTCCCGGCGGCTGATCACGCGAAAATCACGTCCCATTTTTTTGTTCAGTCGATTAATGTCAAGCAGATCCGCCTTGCGGCAGATTACTTGCAACTTCCCCTCGTGGTCCTCCAACGGAACCATGCGCAGAGCGTGGCTGTCGCCATCAACCTCTACGATCTCGAATAAAGGCATACCCCGGCCGCGACGGGCGGCATCAAGGGCATCTTGAACTGCGACCGGCAGTTCCATGCGAACCCCCTAGACTGTTTTTGTAAAATCTGGTGAACGTATGCCGGTCCCTTATGAAACCTGCCTATGGTATGAAACCCGACTATGGCGGCGGCACCCGGGCGTTGTCTGCTCAGCTTAGCGGCGGCCTTAGGCCCCATCCCCGCATCAATGCGTCAACTCACCTGAAGGAGCCTTTGAGCAACTCCTTAACTATACGTCACCATAACGAATGCGTTCACCCAACCAGCGGCGAATCAGCGCATCCACCCGGTAACGGTCCCCCATCAAGCTGGGGGCGGCTTCCCGGATGATCGGTATCCACCCTTTGTCACGCTCGAAATCCGCCAGACGGAACTGCATCATGCCGGTCTGACGCGTTCCCAAGACTTCGCCCGGGCCTCGAATTTCCAAGTCTTTCTCGGCAATCACAAAACCGTCCTGGCTATCCCGAAGCACCTGTAGCCGGGCTTTACCGTTCTGCGACAGCGGCGGATGATACATGAGCACGCAGAAACTCGCCTCATGCCCACGCCCGACGCGGCCTCGCAACTGGTGTAATTGGGCCAGTCCCAAACGCTCGGGATTCTCGATAATGATCAGCGAGGCATTCGGCACGTCGACCCCGACCTCGATCACGGTTGTGGCCACCAGCAGATCCAGTATGCCGTCTTTGAATTGCTGCATGACAACCGCTTTTTCCTGGGCCTTCAGCCGACCGTGTACCAGCCCAACCTTCAGTCCCGGCAGGCGTTCACGGAGATCTTCAGCGGTCACCTCCGCAGCCTGGCACTGCAGCGCCTCGGATTCTTCAATCAGCGTACAGACCCAATAGGCCTGGCGACCGGCGCGGCAAGCCTCCTCCACCCGGCAGATCACCTCGTCGCGCCGGGCATCGGCGATGGCAATGGTTTCGATAGGCTTGCGTCCAGGCGGAAGTTCGTCGATAACCGATGTATCCAGGTCGGCATAGGCGCTCATGGCCAGGGTACGCGGAATCGGCGTCGCGGTCATGATAAGTTGATGGGGCGCTTGGCGACCCGCCGCACCTTTTTCCCGCAAAGCCAATCGCTGATGAACCCCGAAGCGATGCTGCTCGTCGACGATCACCAGGCCCAGGCGATCGAACGTCACGTCATCCTGAAACAACGCGTGGGTTCCGATCACGATACGCGCCTCGCCCCGGGCAATCCGCTCCAGGGTCGCTTGGCGGGCCTTGCCCTTAACCTTGCCCGAGAGCCACGCCGGCGGCAGGCCCAGCGGGTCAAGCCAGGCCTGGAAGTTGAGATAGTGCTGCTCTGCCAGAATTTCCGTGGGTGCCATCAACGCAACCTGAGCACCTGCCGAGAGGGCCTGCAAGGCGGCCAGAGCGGCCACCACGGTCTTGCCCGAACCCACATCGCCCTGCACAAGCCGAAGCATCGGCAGAGGCTGGCTCAGATCCTGGCGGATATCGGCCAGCACCCGCTCCTGCGCCGGTGTCAGCCGAAATGGCAGCTGCTCGCGAAATTGCTCGGGCAGATCGCCCTGAGGCAATAGGGCAAGGGCTTCCCGCGCCTGGATTTGCTCTCTCACCCGCAACAGACTGAGTTGATGCGCCAGCAACTCCTCCATAACCAAGCGCTGCTGGGCAGGATGCCGCCCTTCCACCAACGCCGGCACCGGAGCGCCGGCGGGCGGCGCATGCACCAGGCGTAAGGCCTCGTTAATACCGGGCATCTGGAAGTCGGCCAGGATCGCCTCCGGCAACCACTCTTTCACAGGGTAGCGATCAAGATAGCTCAAGGCCTGCTGACACAAGCTGCGCACGCGGGGCTGCTGGATCCCCTCGGTCAGCGGATACACCGGTGTCAGCGTCGCCTTGTCCGGCGTGGGCATGGGTGGCGGATTGACCTGATACTCCGGGTGATAGAACTCAAAGCCAGCTCGGCCCGGCCTAACTTCGCCGAAACAGCGAACCCGGGCGCCCTCGGTGAGTTGATTCTTCTGCGCCGCGTTGAAATGGAAAAAGCGCAGGACGAGGAAGCCGGATGCGTCTCTCACGGTCACCTGCAGGCTGCGGCGGCGCCCCATGACCAGGTTGGACTTGACCACCTCGCCTTCGACCACACCAACATCGCCCACGTGCAGGCTGCCGATGGGGATAAGGCGGGTGCGGTCCTCGTAGCGGTGGGGCAAGTGAAACAGCAAATCCTGCAGGGAATGGATGCCCAATTTGGCCAGCGTCCCTGCTAGCGCGCTGCCGACTCCCTTGAGAGTCGTCACATTGATGTCTTCCAGTGCAGCCATCAGCTATGCCATAGACACCGTCAGGCGGAAGCGGCGGTGAGGGGCAGGGCCTGATCGGACTTTTCGATCACCCGGCATTGGCTGGCCGCCAGCGATAATATGTCGATTGCCTTGGGCCGCGGAAAAGTCACCCGCCAGGCCAGCGCCACAGTGCGGAACGGCACTGGGGGCACGAACGGACGAACGGTCAGAATGTCCTCTTTGTATTCCATCGCCGTTGCCGCAGACATCGGTAGCACCGTAATGCCCAAACCTGAGGCCACCATATGACGTATGGTTTCCAGCGAGCTGCCCTCGGTGACCAGCGCGGGGCGTCCGGAGCTTGTCGTGGCGCGGGCGGCTATGGCGTTTTCCAACGGCGGACAAGATTCCAGTACCTGATCCCGGAAACAATGGCCCGGACCCAAAAGCAACAACTGCTCTTGCGCCAACTGTTCGGCCGTAAGGGCTTTTTCCTTCGTCAATGGATGGCCAGCGGGCAGCAGGACCACGAACGGCTCGTCGTAAAGTGGCAGGGTGACGACTTCCGGCTCCTCGAAGGGCAGCGCGATAATAATGGCGTCCAATTCGGACTGGCGCAGTTTTTTTCGCAGGTCCTGGGTATAGCCTTCTTCGATAAACAGGGGCATTTCCGGCGCCGCGCGGCGTAATTCCGGCAGCAGGTGTGGAAAGAGGTAGGGCCCGATGGTATAGATCGCTCCGACCTTCAACGGCGAATTGAGCTGGTTTTTGCCATTCTGGGCCATATCCCGGATAACACCGACCTGATCCAATACCCGCTGGGCCTGCTCGATGATCTGGGAGCCGGTTTCCGTCACCCGGATACTGCTTTTGCTACGTTCGAACAGGGGGATGCCGAGTTCGTCCTCCAGTTTCTTAACGGCGACGCTCAAGGTAGGCTGGCTGACGTGGCAACGTTCGGCGGCACGGCCAAAGTGCTTTTCCCGGGCCAGGGTGACGATATAACGCAATTCGGTCAGGGTCATGGATTTCTCCGGACAATCACAGGATCTGCTCACATAATGGGTTACAGAATAGGGATTGAAATTGACTATGGCAATCAATGAACCACGCATTCTTGTCGTTGGTTGCGGCGCACTCGGCAGCCGCATTGCCTCGGACCTAAGCCATGACAGTCAGGTTTTCGGCCTCAAACGCAATATCAAGACGCTACCCGCGAATGTCGGGCCCGTCAAAGCCGACTTGCAGGATCCAGCCAGTTTGGCGGGCACGCTACCCGAAAATCTCGACGCCGTGATCTACTGCCTGACGCCCAACAGCTACGATGACGCGGGTTACGAGGCGGCTTTCGTGACCGGTTTGGGCCACTTAATGGGAGCGCTCCAGACAGCCAACCAATCGCTCAAACGTCTGTTGTTCGTCTCCAGCACCGGCGTCTATCAGCAGGACGACGACAGTTGGGTCGACGAGTCGAGCCCCACGGAACCACACCGTTTTAGTGGCCGGCGGTTGCTGGAGGGAGAGCAACTGGCGCTGCGTGGACCTTGGCCGGCGACCGTCATTCGATACAGCGGGATTTACGGCTCCACCCGGCGACGCTTTCTGCAGTCCGTGCTGGACGGGAAAATCGCCCCCCCGTCGCCCGGCCCGTACACCAACCGGATTCACGAAGAGGATGCCGCCGCAGCGGCGGCTCATCTTATAAGGCGCGCTTTAGCTGGCCAGCCACTGGAAAACTGCTACCTGGGCAGCGACTCGGCTCCGGTGCGCATTGATGCCATCGTCGAATGGATTCGCCACCAGGTACACTGCGAGAGGCCGGACGAGGACGCCCGCAGTCAACGGCGTGCGGGGAGTAAACGCTGTTCCAACCAGCGCCTCCGAGACAGCGGCTTCAAATTCCGCTACCCCGGATACAAGGAGGGCTATGGCGCACTGATCGAGGCCCTTTAGGGCCTTTATGTCCTCGTCACGCTAACTCAGCACCATGACAGCGTCCATTTCCACGGGCACGCCCTTGGGCAAGGCCGCTACACCAATGGCAGCACGGGCCGGGTACGGCTCCTGGAAATAGGTGGCCATGATCTCGTTAACGGTGGCAAAGTTGCCCAGGTCCGTCAGGTAGATATTGAGTTTGACGATATCCTGCAGCTTACCGCCGGACGCTTCGCAGACCGCGGCGAGGTTATCGAATACCCGGCGGATGCTGACGCTGATATCGCCGCTGACCACGTCCATGGTTTCCGGGTCCAGGGGAATCTGGCCAGACAGGTACACGGTATCTCCCGCTTTTACGGCCTGGGAATAGGTACCAATGGCTTCTGGCGCGTTATCGGTCTGGATTACGGATTTGTTTGTCATCGTGTTGTCTGCCCTTTTTATCCCCGCTCACAGCGGGCTATTAATCAATAATGAAAGACAGTGATCCTCTCCGGGATCATCTCGCTCTGTCAACAAATCGGGGTCTAATACGCTGACTGGCAAATTCTTAGCCAGATAGCGCGTTGATGCCCGGTAACTTTAGTGCCTCACCCGGGCAATATGGGTCACCGCCCGTACATTACGGACCCGGCGCATCACCCGAGCCAGATGCCGTCGGCCGTTGACGTGAACAACCAGACTCACCACGCTCAGACGGGCATTCTGTTCTTCCACGTTGATACGCTCGATATTACCATCCGCCATCGACACAGCGCTGGCCACTTCGGCAATCACACCGCGCTGGCGTTCGAGCTCGACGCGCAACTCCACTGAAAACTCGTCGGTAATATCCTTGGCCCATTTCAGGTGAGTCAAGGCTGAGCGGTCGGCATCCTGATCCGGCAACTTACGGCAGGTATCGCTATGGATGACCATGCCGCTGCCGGACTCCATTACGCCCACCACCGGGTCGCCCGGAATTGGCTTGCAGCAACTGGCAAAGCGCACCAGCAGGCCTTCTGTACCACGAATCGTCATGGACCCGCCGTGGCTGCCCGCCTCGAGGTTGACAATACCCTTGCTATCAGGCCGCTCTTGACTCTCGCTACCACCGCCGGGATCCGTCACCAACTGCCGCGCCACGATATAGGCCATGCGATTACCCAGGCCGATATCGCTGAGCAGGTCGTCAAAGTCCTCCACCTGGTTGTGCTCACAAACCCTTTGACGCCGCTCTTCGTCAATTTGGGACAGCTTGTAATCGAAGCCAGCCAGCGATTTTTTGAGCAGCGTTTTGCCAAGTTCCAGAGATTCGGCCTTTTTCTGATACTTGAGGAAATGGCGAATGCTACTGCGCGCCTTCCCCGTCACCACAAAGCTGAGCCAGGCGGGATTGGGCCGCGCGCCGGGGGCGGTGATAATTTCCACGGTCTGGCCACTTTGCAGCGGTTGACTCAACGACCCGAGATTGCGATTGACCCGGCAGGCCACGCACGCGTTACCGATATCGGTATGAATGGCGTAGGCGAAATCGATAGGCGTAGCGCCACCGGGCAACTCGAGGATCTTGCCCTTGGGCGTGAACACATAGATCTCGTCCGGAAATAGATCAACCTTGACGTGCTCGATGAATTCCAGGGAATCGTCAGCCCTTTCCCGCATCTCCATTAGCCCCTGGACCCACCGGTCCACGCGGCGCTGACTGACCTCAAGTACCGATGAATTGTCGTTCTTATACAGCCAATGGGCCGCGATGCCGTTGTTGGCAATGTGCTCCATTTCCTCGGTGCGGATCTGAATCTCGATATTCACGTGCATGCCGAACAGTGTGGTATGCAGCGACTGATAGCCATTGGCTTTGGGCATGGCGATGTAATCTTTGAAACGCCCGGGCAACGGTTTGTAGAGGCTATGCACGGCGCCGAGAATACGGTAACAGTCGTCGGTGGTGTCGGTGATGATGCGGAAGGCGTACACATCCATGATTTCATGGAAGGATTTATGCTTGAACTTCATCTTGTTGTAGATGCTGTTCAGGTGTTTCTCGCGGCCGATGATTCTGCCGGGCATTCCTCGCTCGCTGAGCTTCTCATTCAGCTTGCCGCGAATTTCATCGATAATCTCCCGGTGACTCCCGCGCAGCTTCTCCACTGCTTTGGAAATGTAACGCGATCGCATGGGATAGAGGAACGAAAAGCCCAAGTCTTCCAGCTCGGTACACAAGCTATGCATGCCGAGGCGATTGGCGATCGGCGCGTAGATATCCAGGGTTTCGGTGGCAATACGCTGACGCTTCTCGTAGGACATGTGCCCCAGAGTGCGCATATTGTGCAGACGGTCCGCTAACTTGACCAGGATGACCCGGATATCTCGGGCCATAGCCAGCGTCATCTTCTGGAAATTTTCTGCCTGGGCTTCAGCGCGAGAGCGGAACTCAATCTGGGTCAGTTTACTGACACCGTCAACCAAGTCCGCGACGGGGTCGCCGAACTGTTCGGAAAGCGCTTCTTTGGGAATACCGGTATCTTCAATGACGTCATGAAGCATGGCGGCCATCAGGCTCTGATGATCCAGCTTCATATCGGCGAGAATGCCGGCCACCGCCAGCGGATGGGTAATGTACGCCTCGCCCGAGCGCCGCATCTGCCCCTCGTGCGCCTGTTCGGCATAGTAATACGCCCGCCGCACCTGATTGATGCGAGGCGTATCGAGATAGGTACTCAGTTGCTCCGCCAACGTATCGACAGAACTGATATCCGCGGCCTCTACTGACACTGCGCCTCCAGTGACTGGAAGGAATTCGCGCCGCTTGTGTAAACAGACCACTAGAGCCCCGAATTCCGGTGAATCACCGACAAAAAAACCCGAATGCATGACACCCGGGTCTTCCTTTGCCCTTACGGACGGTCGTTCGTCGGCATCTTATGACCTACTAGCCCCGACCTCTTCGCTAGCGCCTGATGATCCCAGGTACCGATCAATCGCGACCAAGCCCCTACGCATCATTATCCTATTAATCACTACTAGTAATCACTATAAGAGCCACCACACAGATTTCAATCGGGCCGAACTGCGGATTCTGCTTACTCTTCGTCTTCCTGCCGGATCAGAGCGCGGTCGACTCTACCCTCGGCAATTTCGCGCAAAGCAAGCACTGTCGGCTTGTCATTTTCTTCAGGAACCATCGGCTCGTGGCCCTTGGTGGCAAGCTGACGCGCGCGCTTAGTCGCCAGCATTACCAACTCGAAACGGTTATCAACGTGATCCAGACAGTCTTCAACAGTGACTCGTGCCATAACATCCCCGAAAAATTAAAATGGATAACTGATCACTCCGGCTGAACGGTAGAGCCGGAATCTTTAAATGCGGTGCCGAGCAGACCGCG
Organism: Marinobacter fonticola; assembly: GCF_008122265.1. Taxonomy (NCBI): domain Bacteria; kingdom Pseudomonadati; phylum Pseudomonadota; class Gammaproteobacteria; order Pseudomonadales; family Marinobacteraceae; genus Marinobacter; species Marinobacter fonticola. The sequence continues at coordinate 714,131 of NZ_CP043042.1, read as the reverse complement.
CAGTATATCAAAAATGCTCAATTTGTATACGCCGTTCCACCGGCAACCAACGCCGCGAGAAGATCGGCGTGACGGACTTCCTGGCGCTCGACACTGAGCCGCTGGGTCCGGACGATCGACAACAGCTCTTCCAGCGCACTCTCGAATCGGTCGTTAACGACCAGATAGTCGAATTCCAGGGCATGACTACACTCTTCAGCAGCTTCGCGCAGACGCCGCTCGATCACATCCTCGGAATCCTGCCCACGGCCGGTTAGGCGAGCCCGCAGACTTTCCGGCGACGGTGGAACGATGAAAATGCCAACGCAATTGGGATTCAGCCGGCGAACCTGCACGGCGCCTTGCCAATCAATTTCCAGGATGACGTCCCGACCCTGATCCAGGGTCTCCTCTACCCAGCGCTGGGACGTACCGTAGTAATTACCGAAGACTTCCGCATGCTCGAGGAAATCCTCTTGCCCAATCATCCCCTGAAAGGTTTCACGCTTCACAAAGTGATAGTTGACGCCATCCTGCTCACCCGGCCGCATGGGCCGGGTGGTATGGGATACGGATACGCAAAGCACCGGATCCTGCTCCAGCATGGCCGCCACCAGACTGGTCTTGCCAGCCCCGGAAGGTGCCGAAATAACGAAAAGCGTGCCTTTATCGACCGGCTCACTCATCAGCCTTGTCTCCTCACTACAACAGATAGGACGTGCCCCGTACGAGCCCAATACGGTCACTACGAGCGCATCAGAGCGATCACGATAAAAATCGTAACCGATTAATTATTCTAAGTTTTGGACCTGCTCTCGCATTTGCTCGATCAGAACTTTCAAGGTGACGGCCACCCGGGTAACCTCCGCATCGATAGACTTGCTGCTCAGCGTGTTGGCCTCGCGGTTGAGCTCCTGCATCAGGAAGTCCAGCCGCCGGCCGATGGCCTGGTCACCGCTCAGGGTTTCGCGCACTTCGCTCACATGGGTATCCAGCCGGTCCAGCTCTTCCGCCACATCGGATTTCTGCGCCAGCATGACCATTTCCTGGGCCAGACGGTCGGAGTCGAGCTCGATTCTGGCGGCCTCGAAGCGGTCACGCAGGTTCTGCTCCTGCTGCTTCAGCAGTTCCGGCATTCGTTTGCGAACGTCGGCCACCGACGCCGACATTTCTTCGAGCCGGGTTTCGAACAGAGGCCGCAAGCGCTCACCTTCGCGCTCGCGCACCGCCACCAACTCGTCAATCGTCGCAGCAACCAACTCGCTGGCCGCCTGCTTGACCGGCTCCATATCCCGCTCGGCCGTTTCCAACACGCCGGGCCAGCGCATGACATCGAGCGCATTAATATGAGCCGGATTGTCCAGGATGCGGTTAATATGGTTGGCGGCGTTATTGATCTCTTCCGCCAAGAGCTGGTTCACTTTCAATCCACCCGAACTTTGCTCGGCCAGTTGTAACCGCACGCCTACCTCGACTTTGCCGCGGCGAAGTCCACCACGTACAGTCTCGCGAAATTGATTCTCCAGCTCACGCAATGGCTCCGGCAAGCGGAAAACCGGTTCCAGGTAACGGTGATTGACGGCGCGAATTTCACACGTCAGCGAGCCCCACTCACCTTCGGTATCTTTGCGGGCAAAGGCCGTCATGCTTCTGATCATGTGTTCTCCGTGCTGTCGTAAACGTGGACCTATTCTAGCAGGCCTGCGAGTGCTCAGGCGACCAGTCTGCGCTCCGGTCACCCTGCATGTTACACTGCCTCGCTATTCCGACTTTATTCAACCAAGTCAATTCCATTCAGCCAAGACAGGATAACCTATGCGACCCAGTGGACGTGCGCCTGAACAAACCCGCGATATCCGCATCACCCGCAACTACACCAAGCACGCCGAAGGTTCGGTCCTGATCGAGTTCGGGGACACCAAAGTGATCTGCACGGCGTCAATCGACAACAGCGTACCCCGTTTTTTGAAAGGCACCGGTAAAGGCTGGATTACCGCCGAGTACGGCATGCTGCCTCGCTCCACCGGCAGTCGTATGGGCCGCGAAGCCGCACGCGGCAAGCAGGGTGGCCGCACGGTGGAGATCCAGCGTCTGATTGGCCGCTCTCTGCGCGCCGCGGTCGACCTGAGCAAGCTGGGCGAGCACACCATCACCATCGACTGTGACGTTATCCAGGCCGATGGCGGCACACGTACCGCCGCCATTACCGGTGGCTGTGTAGCCTTGGTGGACGCGCTCAATCATCTGGTCGCCGAAGGCCGTCTGAAAACATCGCCGCTGATACAGATGGTGGGCGCAATTTCGGTTGGCGTCTACGAAGGCACCACGGTCGTCGATCTGGATTACCCGGAGGATTCTGCGGCGGAAACCGATATGAACGTGATCATGACCGATCGCGGCGGCTTTATTGAAATCCAGGGCACCGCCGAAGGCGAACCTTTCGCCCAGGAACAGCTGGACGACATGCTAAAACTGGCGAAAGAGGGCATCAACTACTTGTTCGACTTGCAAAAACTGGCACTGGAGCAATAGCTCGAAGGCGCACCGGGAAACAGAAACGGCCAGCGTGTGCTGGCCGTTTCTTGTGGAATGCGCTCGATGCTTGCCGGCTATTCAACACCAGTCTCACATCGTTATTAAAACCGATCCCTATTTCTTAAAAACCGATCTCAATATCGTAGTCGACAATAATAGGGGCATGATCCGAGAAGCGGGTTTCCTCATCGATCCAGGCATCGTCTATCGTCTTGCGGATACCCGGCGTTGTGAGCTGATAATCCGTACGCCAGCCAGCATGCTTGCGCCAGCCTTCGGCCCATTCCGGCCACCAAGTGAACTGATCCCCTTCCTTATTGATCTCGCGGAAAGCATCGATACACCCCATCTCGTCGAATAGCCGATCCAGCCATGCGCGCTCATGAGGTAGGAAGCCGGATACGTCCAGCTTGTGATAGCGCGGACTGGTATCGGTCACGTGATGGGCCGTCTGCAGGTTGGCACAGAAAATGAACTGGCGGCGTTTGCGCAACGTCTTCTGCATATGCAGGCCGAAGCCTTCCATGAAGTCGTCCTTGTGGTCCAGCACGGTCAGATCGTTTTCACCGATCAGCTCCTCCTCACGCCCCAAGGCGCAGGGCGCCAGCACGCACGCGACGCTGACCTTATCGAAATCCGCCTGAATAAAGCGCCCCTCGCGGTCTGCAATTTCGTTGGCGAAGCCATAAATGATGGCCTTCGGGAAGTGGCGTGTATAAATTCCCACGCCGCCGTATTCGGTTTCCTCGCCATCGATGAAATAAGCTTCATAGCCTTCGGGCACGTATCGGGGGTCGTCGAATTCATAGACCCGCATGCGGTGATCCTGAACGCATACAACGTCTGCGTCCTGATCCGCCAGCCAGTCAAAAAAACCCCGGTCAATAGCCTGTGCCAGGCCATTGACGCTGATCGATACTACCCGCATAGATGTTCCCTGAAACGTTTGTGTGTATGATACCGTTTTTACGCCGTTTTGAAAGAATCCGTCCCGCCATGCACGACTATCAGCACGATTTCATCGAATTTGCCATCCGCCGCGATGTACTTCGCTTTGGTGAGTTCACACTCAAGTCCGGGCGCAAGAGCCCTTACTTCTTCAACGCCGGTCTGTTCGACACAGGCTCAGATTTGCTGCAACTCGGGCGTGCCTATGCCTCTGCCCTGCAAAATAGTGGCCTGAATTATGACATTCTTTTCGGGCCTGCCTATAAGGGCATTCCGTTGGCCGCAGCAACCGCCATGTCGCTGGCGGAAACGGGTGACGACCGGCCTTACGCGTTCAATCGCAAAGAAAAAAAGGATCACGGAGAGGGCGGCAACATTGTCGGCGCACCGTTAAAGGGCAAAGTACTGATCATTGACGATGTGATCACTGCCGGCACCGCGATTCGCGAGTCCATCGATATTATTCACGCCGCCGGAGCGGAACCCGCGGGCGTATTAATTGCGTTGGATCGGCAGGAGCGGGGCCAAGGCGAACTGTCCGCCATTCAGGAAGTGGAAGCGGAATTCAAACTGCCGGTTGTGAGCATTATTCGCCTAGAGCAGGTCATTAGTTACTTGTCCGAGCGCGACGACTTTGCGGAAAACGCCCGCAAAGTAGCTGACTATCGCAACCGATACGGTATCTGACCACCTCATCAGCAGGGCGCCGAACCCACATGCCAAGGAAGGTAACCTTTGGCCGCAACCGCTAACGCTTTTTCACAAGCCGTCACGGTAAAGTCTGTTATTCTTCAGACAAACGATAGTAAACGGTGAATCAGCAGTTTATGAGACACTTACCGCGACCTGCCCTGGCAGCTCTGCTATGCGCCTGCCTGGCAGCACCTCCCCTGCTTGCTTCAACCATGTACCGATACAAGGACGATAACGGGCGCTTGGTGATCAGCAATACGGTTCCGTCGGAAAACTCGACCCGCGGCTATGAAATCCTGAATTCGCGAGGCCGGGTAGTCGATGTGGTCGAACCGGCACCGACCGAAGAAGAACTCGCCGCCCGCGAAGCCGAAAAACAGCGCATGGCCCAAGCACAAAAACGGCGCCAGTCCGACGCTGACCTACTGCGCACCTTCAGTCATCCGGACGATGCCGTTCGAGCTTTGCAGCGCAAATTGCAGGAACTGGATAGCCTGGTCCAACTGAAACGCGGCAATATCTCGGTCATCGAGAGTCAGCTTGAGGAGCAACAAAGCAAGGCTGCCGACCTTGAGCGGGCCGGCCGTGAAGTGCCGGAAAATCTGCTGACACGCATCGATCGCCTACGCTCCCAGATCCGGGAGATCGAGAAAGAGATCGCGGTTCAGAATATGGAAACTCAGGCCATACGCGAAGCGTACGAGGAAAAGATCGAACGTCTGGAAACGATCACCGGTGAAAAGCGCACTTTATTGCTGGAAGCGGCTAGCGGTATCGGACCTTCAAGCAGCGCCGGTAACTGAGGAGTCTCTGTAAACCTCAGAAAGACAAGCCGCAAAAAAGCAAACCGCAAAAAAAGAAAGAGCCGATCACGGCTCTTTCTCGTCCAAGCACCCCGAGTTTAGGCGGACGTAGACTCGGACTTCTTGTTCGTCGAGTCAGTCGCGGTCTTAGCCGAGTCAGTCGAGGCCGTCTTGCTGGCCGAGGTAGTTTTACGCGCAGCATTAGCTCGCTTGCCTGACGGCGCCTGGCTACGCTTGACCGGCTTCGCCTGATCGGAAACCTCATTGGCGGTCGCCGCTACGGCGTCAGCGCCTTCGACCGTTTCTTTCTCAATCCGAGCTACAACCTCAGAAGCCAAAGAGCCTACTCGCGTGTTGAAGCTACGCAGCTGCCCAAACAGGCTTTTGCTATAACCGTCGTAACGTTTGCGCAAGCCTTTCACGCTGTATTCGCGAGCTTCCGACTCCAATTTTTCGGCATATTCAAACGGCTTGGAGGCCAGCTTCTTCTGCTGTTCTTCCGCCGCGTTAATGCCCTTTTCAACGACATCCTGAAACTGCTCTTGATAGTTTCTTAGTTTACCCATGGCGGTATCTCTCCTTTGCAGTGGCTCGTTGAGCATCTGCTGATGATTCGGCGCGCTATGCGCCCTTTAGATAACACCGCCGACATTACGTCTAAAAATTAGAATAATCATACTAAGGACAAAAAACAGGGACGCATTACCCGGGCCAGCGCAAGCACCTATGTTTTTATATTACGCGCAGACCATGTGACAAACATCGCAATTCGCTGATTCTTAGGATATCTCGCACGCCAACCCCAACCATTGTCGCTTGAGGGGATAATAATCGTCGGCATAATGACGCGGACTTAATGTCTCGAACTTAATGGTCCGATAAAAAAAGGTCATACCCAAGCACTTCTTAAGAACAAATATTCGATAACAAATAAAGTCCGCTTGAGCGGATCTATTCAAAAAAATGGCAGGCGCGTGATGTTTAACAACCAACCGCCGGGCGTGCAGGACGCCCTGGCTTTGCTTTTTATTGCGGCTCTAACGCTTTCTGGCTGCAAAGGTGGCGGCGTTTCCAGCAACGCCACCACCAATGTGAATGTGGCCCACAACACCGATGCTCAGACGCTTAACAATCCGGCATGGTCCACTGAGACAGCCAATGGAACGGCCAATGAAACAGTCAATGAAACACGCCATACCGAAGCGGCTGGTTATCGGCACGCTCCACCAACCCGCCTGCAGTGGTTGGCGCCGGCCACTCGCGCCGATGGCTCGAAGCTGTATACAGGCGAGATCCATGGCTACAAGATTTATTACAAGCTGCGCCATCAGCATGTGTTTCGTATTATCCAGGTAGACGACGCCAGCTCGACTCACTACCCCCTAAAAGAATTCATCCCCGGGGTGTATGAATTCTCGATATCAACTTTAGACACGGAGGGCCTGGAAAGCCAACGCTCGGAGCTGGTAGCGGTCAACATCATTTGAAACGACAACCCCCGGTTCGTTATGTGGGAGCAGTTGATACCTGCTCCCCATGCCGCCTTCTCCCAAGCGGCTGTCATCACCACTCGAAAAGAACCCATTTCGGCACCACCAGCTGCGAGCCATCCTGGCGAATGAATCCGCCATCAACCGGAATCAGGTAATAGACCGGCCCGACTTTGGGATCGACCCTGATTTCCCTCAATTCGCCGTTCACACGGTACTCATAATAAGTAGCGTCTTCGCCCGGTCGAATGACAACCTGAGGCTCATCCGATGGCGGCTGGTACTCCGAAGCCCGCACCGGTTCGTTGTCCGCCGCTGATTCTTGCGCCTGCGATACCTGAAGAAAAGCGACGGAAAAAATGCCGGCAGCGACGGCGGTCAGCAGGGAGAGGGTTCGTTTCATGTTAACCTTGGCATCCTGAAATCGATGGTGTTTTTAGGGAGCTTCCCTGAGATTTGCACAACACCGCCCTCTTCACAACCTGATTCCGGAAACCGCAGCTATGAGCCAGCAACAGACGCCACCGGTTGTTCTTGTCGATGGGTCGTCCTACCTGTTTCGCGCCTTTCACGCCCTCCCTGATTTGACGACCAGCAAGGGACAGCAAACCGGTGCAATCAAGGGCGTGATCAGCATGATTCGCCGTATAGACAAGGACTACCCGGGCTCCAAAGTGGTTGTTGTTTTCGATGCCAAGGGCAAAACGTTCCGCCACGATCTCTATGAAGAGTACAAGGCCCATCGTCCACCCATGCCCGAGGACTTGGCCACCCAAATCGCCCCGATCCACGAGATTATTAGCGCCATGGGCCTGCCGCTATTGATCGTACCCAACGTGGAGGCCGACGATGTGATCGGCACCCTCGCCTACGAGGCGACCGCCAAGGGGGTGGATGTGGTGATTTCCACCGGCGACAAGGATATGGCGCAACTGGTCAGCAATCACGTCACCCTGATCAACACCATGACCGAAACCGCTATGGACCGGGAGGGCGTGCAGGAAAAATTCGGCATCGCTCCCGAGCAGATCATTGATTACCTCGCCCTCGTCGGCGACAAGGTGGACAACATTCCCGGCGTGGAAAAGTGCGGCCCGAAAACGGCGGTAAAGTGGCTGCAATCCTACAACAACCTGGGCAACCTGCTTGAGCACGCTGACGAGATTAAGGGCAAGATTGGCGACAACCTCCGCGCTGCGGCAGAGATCCTCCCCCTGAGCCAGGAACTCGCTACCATCAAAACAGATGTGGAGTTGGCGTTCGGCATTACCGACGTCAACCCGGAGGAACCCGACAAAGAAAAGCTGCTGGCTCTGTTCAAAGAACTGGAATTCAGAACCTGGGTGGACGAACTCAGTCGCCAGGCGGACGTTCCGGACGTCTCCAGCGATGAGGCGGCGCCGGAAGCGCCCGAAAAACATTACGCCACCATCACCGATAAAGCGGCATTCGATAGCTGGGTCGAACGATTGGCGAAGGCCGACCTTTTCGCCTTCGACACCGAAACCACCAGCCTCAACTATTCCATCGCCGAAGTGGTCGGGGTTTCCTTTGCCATCGAGCCGGGCGAGGCGGCCTATGTGCCCTTCGGCCACGACTATATGGGCGCCCCGGATCAACTCGAAGGCGACTATGTACTGGGTCAGCTCAAACCGTTGCTGGAGGACCCGCGGCGCAAGAAGGTGGGCCAGAATCTCAAGTACGACAAAAACGTGCTGGCCAACCACGGCATCTCTTTGGAAGGAATCGCCGAGGACACCATGCTGGCGTCCTACGTGCTTAATTCCACAGCCTCCCGCCATGACATGGATAGCTTGGCACTGAAGTATCTGGGCGAGGCCACGATCTCCTTCGAATCCATTGCCGGCAAAGGCGTCAAGCAGCTCACCTTCAACCAGATCTCGCTTGAGCAGGCCGGCCCTTATGCGGCCGAAGACGCCGACATCACCCTGCGCCTGCACCAAACGCTGCGCCCAAAACTGGCGGCGGAGCCCAAGCTCGAGTCGGTTTATAGAAACATTGATCTACCCCTGGTGCCGGTGCTTTCCCACATGGAGCAGCGCGGCGTCATGCTCGACACGGCCACCCTGCGAAGCCACAGCCAGCAGCTGGCCACGCGTATGGCGGAGCTGGAACAGGCGGCTCATGAAGAAGCCGGCGAAACATTCAACCTTGGCTCCCCCAAGCAGCTCCAGGCCATTTTCTACGAAAAGCTGGGCCTGCCGGTGATCAAGAAAACGCCGAAGGGCGCGCCCTCGACCGCCGAGCCGGTGCTGCAGGAGCTGGCCCACGACTACAAGCTGCCGCATCTGATCCTGGAGCATCGCAGCCTGAGCAAGCTCAAATCCACCTACACCGACCGCTTGCCGGAGGTGGTTAGCCCCCGCACCGGGCGCGTGCATACCTCTTACCATCAGGCCGTGGCGGCGACTGGACGCCTGTCGTCATCGGAACCCAATCTGCAGAATATTCCGATCCGCACGGAAGAAGGCCGGCGTATCCGCCAGGCTTTCGTGGCTCCCGACGGCTACAAGCTGGTGGCCGCGGACTATTCGCAGATCGAGCTGCGCATCATGGCGCATCTTTCCGGCGACAAGAGCCTACTCAATGCCTTTGCCGAAGGTAAAGACATCCATCGCGCCACTGCCGCCGAAGTGTTCGGCACGTCGGTAGACGGCGTGACCGGCGAACAGCGCCGCAGCGCTAAGGCGATTAACTTCGGCCTGATCTACGGTATGTCGGCGTTCGGCCTGTCACGTCAGCTTGGCGTGGAGCGCAAGGTGGCCCAGGAATATATCGATCTTTATTTCCACCGCTACCCCGGCGTGGCCGAGTACATGGACAACATTCGCAAGCTGGCCCACGACCAAGGCTATGTGGAAACGCTTTTCGGACGCCGCCTCTACTTGCCGGAGATCAACGCCCGGAACAAGCAGATGCAGCAGGCCGCCGAACGCACTGCGATCAATGCGCCCATGCAAGGGACCGCTGCCGACATCATCAAACGCGCCATGGTCACGGTAGAGGATTGGCTGCTGAACAGCCACGCAGACGAGGCTCGCATGGTGATGCAGGTTCACGACGAACTGATCCTGGAGGTGAAGGAATCCGCGCTGGACAAGGTCATGAAGGGACTGACCGAGCGTATGTCCAGGGCTGCGGAGCTGGACGTGCCGCTGCTGGTTGAGGCCGGTGTGGGGGACAACTGGGACGAGGCTCACTGAGCAGCTCGCGATTAACTATCGCAACTCACTTGACTGTAGGTTGGGCTGGAAAGCCCAACAAACCCGACAAATCTTGTTGGGCTTGCCAGCCCAACCTACCGGACTTCCCGCACATCAGTAGGTATAACGCAGTGTAGCCAGAACCTGGCGAACCTGGCCGGCGTATCCGGTAGCGGTAATGGCTGTCTGATCGAACAGGTTGGTCACCTCCAGCGCCACGTTCAGCGATTCCGTGGCCCTATACGCGGCCCCGGCGTTAGCAATAACGTAGCCGGGTATGCGGGCATCGCCGGTGTCGACAGCGTCAGTGCGTCCGAGCAGCTCCACGTTCAACTCCACTTTCTCAAGCACTTTTGTTCCCGCCAAACGGCCATCCCACTTCGGGCGTCGTTCGAGCTGGGCGTTAGTCTCGTCATTCGTCGCACGCGTGTAACCTACGCCAGCCTCAAGCGACCAGCCATCAGCTTTATAAGCAGCGCTCAGCTCGGCACCCTTGGCCGTCGCGCGATCAACGTTGTACGGAATGAAAAGTGGCGGCGGACTAAGGACGACCAGCTCATCAAACTTGGTCTTGTAGACCGCCAATTCATAAGATACGCGTCCAACGCTTCCTTTTAGCCCAACCTCGAAAGTATCCGAAGTTTCGGCCTCGAGATCCGGATTGGCGCCAAATGGGGAATATAGATCGTTGAATGTCGGTGCTTTAAATCCAGTGCCGTAGCTGAGATAGGGGCGGAAGAAGTCAGCCAAATGATAGCCGGCCGAAATGATCCCAGTCGTTTCCTCGCCGTACGCTTCATTATCGTCTTGCCGAAGGGATGCGGTCACATGCAAGGGCTGGTCAACGGTCTGCCATTGCACAAACACAGCGTTGTTGTAGCGCTCCTCTTCCGTGTATTGGGTCGAGGCGTCGACTTCCTCGTCGACACGCTCCAGCCCGATAGTGAGCAACTGATGATCAGTCAAACTGACATCGCTTTGCAGTAGATACTGGAGGCGACGGGTCTCATAGTCGAAGAAATCGGCCGTATCGACGAAATTGTCATTGGTTTCGCGGCCGAATCCGAGCTGCGCCCGCACTGTCACCCGATCTGACGCGGCATAGTCAGCGAACACGCGGCCGGACTGCTGAACGAACCTGTTCCAATACCGGTCTCCAAAAGACGGCGAACCATCGTAGTCGTTCTCTCCCTGCGCATGCATGAAGTTCAGGCCCAGCAATAGGTTATCGGTGACATGCCGATCCAGGCTGGTCGCGACCGATTTGCTCTCAAAACCATCGGCATCATTTTGCACACCGTCCGGCTGAGCATCCACACCCTCGGTATCGTACAACGAAGCCGACAGACTATAACGCGTGTCACCGGAGCCCCCCGCAAAATGTTGAGTGAGCCGTGACGTTCCGTTATTCCCTGCGCTGACCTCGGAAATGACCTCGGGTTCCACCGTGCCACGGCGCGTGAATATCTGGATAACCCCGCCAATGGCCTCAGAGCCATATAGACTCGAGCGCGGACCCTTAACGACTTCGATATGGTCCACCAGTGCCAACGGGATATTTTCCAGTTGAGCGGTGCCGGCCGTCGCCCCACCGATCTTGACGCCATCGACCAGCACCAGCACGTGATCGGAATTGGCGCCGCGAATGAATACGCTGGACTGTTTACCCGGCCCACCCGTACTCGTTACCGACACACCTGGCACCGTGCGAATGATCTGTTCGATGGTTGTTGCGGAACTTCGGTCAATGTCCTCCCGACTGATGACGGTCACCGAGGCGTTTGCCTCGTCCACGGTCTGCACCGTGCGAGTCGCCGTCACAACCAACGGATTCAAGGTTTCGGCATGCAACCCTGCACAGACTGAGCTCGCCAACAAGCTGAAGGCAAATTTGGAGGAAACTCTCACGGGTACGCCCTTTAACGGAAGTCGAATAACCCGGCGAGAAGAGGAACGTGCGGCAGCTGATGCGTGTCACGGCAGGAAAGCCACCGGTGAAGCCCTCCGCTACACCGCATGTCGTTTCAACGCCTCTATACCTCTCGGTGCACGACACTTGGTCTGTGCACAAAACTCGGGGCATGAAACGCGTCGCAAGCGGCCGGTCTCCGGGCTCACAATGGCATCGTCGAGAGAGATGCCGGCGTCAGCGCCTTCCCAGGCAAATACCCAGTGGCCAAAGCTGACTGCCGTTCATTGTTTACCGTTGCGGGGGCAGCACTGGGTTTGCACCAGTTTCCCGTTTCACTCGCCTGGGCGAGCACCGCTTGCAGGTTATACGGGGACTTTTAGCCCCCGATGACAAAACTGTCATCTTAATACGAGCGCACTTTAGGTTCTGACCATCGAACGGTCAATGCAAAATGCAGCAATCAGGCCGGCACGTCACTGCAGAGCTTCGAGGCGCTGCGCCAAAACGGTGCCTACACCCCCCCGGAAAACCAGCGAGAACACCCGCTTCCGCCCATGGCGGTAAAACTCGGGTTATTACTTATCGCGGGCGCAAAATGGTCTTGCCGGTTCACTGAGTGATACCCCGATGAAGTCCAATAGGGATTTTTAAGCGCCTTAAACGCGACAGGCAGGCCCGGAGGCCTGCCTGTCGTAGAAATTCAGCGACGCTAGATCGTTAGAATGCCTTGCTGACCTGCACGGCGGCGCCCCACGCACTCAGCTCGTACGTGGCCGAGTAGCTGGCTGCGCCTTCGGCAGGCTCGTCATCGACAGTGTATTCCCGCTCGTTGACATCTACATCGTCAAACAGCAGCACACCGCCCGCAACGTCCACCGTCCAGCCGGACGGCGCGTGGGCGTATTGGGTGCCTAGCGTTAGCCACTGACGGTCATCGGATGGAATACGCGCGGTGCGGAAGTTCTCGTTTACGGGCGACTCATCGTAAGCGTAGCCCGCTTTGAAGGCCCACTCCGGGGTGGCTTGCCAGATAGCGCCAACGTTCACCTGCCAGGTGTCCTTCCAGTTCTCGGAGACGTGGCCGATAATGTTTTCCTGCCCGTACTTGTCTTCAGCGATATCGGAGATCGGCCCACCGCCCTGGTCGCTTTCTATATCAAGTGCTTCGAAACGGCTCCATTTGGCCCAGGTCGCGCCAGCCAGCAGAGTCACGCTGTCGGTCAACCGATGGCGAACGCCGAAGGTCAGGCTCTCGGGGATTTCCAGTGGCACCACCGCATCTTCCTGCAAATTAACGATATTGACATTGACGCCACCGGGTCCGATCGACGGACTTGGCACGTTGGTCAGCGTTGAATCGCCTTCCAGCTCAAGCTCGGTACCGGTCTGGCCGGACAGGCCAATCTGGGTGCGATCAGACAGTTCATAAAGCAACCCGAAGCTAAAGGTGACGCCGACGTCGTCGCCTTCGGTATCGAAATAGCCTTGCTCCAAGGCGGGTCCGGCATAGCCCAGCTGGCGCAACTGCGCCTCATTGCCACTGTAATCCTGGAACTTGGTCAAACGGCCTTCCGCGTAGAGTACGTTCACGCCGAAACCCAAAGAGAACCCCTCGCCGTTGTTCAGGGCAATGGAAGGGCTAAAAGCGATAGCGGTCAACTCCGTCTTATCGGCAAAGAAACGGCCCACGAAATCATCTTCGTAATCCGCTGAGAGCCCGTATGGCGCATGGATGCCGAAGCCGACGTCAACGGTGTCGTTGATTTCGTGCGTCATAAAGAAGTTCGGCAGCACCGCCGGATCGGCAATATCACCGCCGTTCGAGCCTGATACCGGCTGATTAATGGCGTTGCGGGCTGTAGCCGTACCTTCTTTTGCTTCGGCGTCGATATCCAGTACAGCGGCGCCGAAAGAGATATTCGTGCCCGAAAGCTGGCTCATGCCCGCCGGATTAAAATAAACCGTGGTGGCGTTCTCGGGGTTGGCTGCGGTACCGGCATTCGCTGTGCCCATGGCGCTTGCACTCTGCTCGTTCAACGCAAAGCCGCCAGCCATGACGGCACCGGGACTACACAGTACTGAAGCGAGGATTGCGCGCGACAACGTGTTGTTGTTTCTCATTTTATTGGATCTCCGCCTAAAGTCGTAGGGATGCGAGTATACGCACGAGCAAGCGCTGGCCTCAAATGCCAAGGCAACCCATTCGGATTGCATATTGTTAGTTATTACAATCGCTTGTGTTCGACTAACTGGAGATTGAACGTGGCGCCGGACCGTATACACCCTTTCGGGCATTAGGACGCACTGCGAGGAGGGAGAATAATAGGGTCCGGCAAACGCCCGGACCCCTGTTCCTAATCGTCCTGGATCGACAGTTTGTCGACCGTGGATGAAAGCTTATCAGAACCGGCCGCATCGGCACCCAGTTTGATCATCAGACGCAGGTCGTTGGCCGAATCCGCATGGGCCAGCGCATCTTCGTAGGTGATCGCACCTTCAGCGTAGAGCCGGTAGAGCGCCTGGTCAAAGGTCTGCATGCCCATCTCGGTCGATTTGGCCATCAATTCTTTGAGCTTGTGAACTTCCCCCTTTCGAATCAGATCCTGGACCAGCGGCGTGTTGATCAGCACTTCGATAACCGCGCGACGGCCCTTGCCGTCCGGCGTCGGTACCAACTGCTGGGCGACGACAGCCCTGAGATTGAGAGAAAGGTCCATCCAGATCTGGTTGTGCTGGTCCGGGTTGAAGAACTGGATAATCCGATCCAGCGCCTGGTTGGCGTTGTTCGCGTGCAGGGTGGCCAGACACAGGTGGCCGGTCTCGGCGAACTGGACGGAATACTCCATGGTTTGCTTGGTTCGCACCTCGCCGATCAAGATCACATCGGGCGCTTGGCGTAACGTGTTTTTCAGCGCCACCTCGAAGTTCTCTGTATCGATGCCCACTTCACGCTGGGTCACGATACATCCCTGATGCTGGTGGACGAATTCAATCGGGTCCTCGATCGAGATGATGTGCCCACGGCTGTTGCGATTGCGGTGGCCGATCATGGCCGCCAGCGACGTGGACTTACCGGTTCCGGTGGCGCCGACGAAAATAATCAGGCCACGCTTGGTCATGGCCAAATCCTTGATGATATCGGGCAGTCCCAGATCGTCGAGCTGCGGAATCTTCACCTCGATACGGCGTAGCACCATGCCGCACAGGTTGCGCTGGAAGAAGGCGCTGACACGGAACCGGCCAATGCCCCGGGCGCTGATCGCGAAGTTGCTCTCGTGGGTTTCGTCGAATTCGGCGCGCTGCTTATCGTTCATCGCCCCGTAGACGAATTCCCGGGTCTGCTCCGGCGTAAGCGCGTTCTTGGTAACCGGCAACACTTTACCGTTCACCTTCATGCTGGGCGGCACACCGGCCGTAATGAAGAGGTCTGAGCCCCCTTTCTCCACCATCAACCGCAGCAGTTTCTCAAATTCCATCGGTTCACCTGTGACGTAGTTTTCCTTCCTGAAACGCCATCCCTGGCGTTTCGCGGAGTCACCGGGCAAAACGCGGTTTAGCCCGGCTCGCAAAATCAAAGGCTTACGCCTTCGATTTTGGCGGCACATCCATGTGCCGCGATAGTGCCCTCCAGAATCCGCGTTTCCGGAATTCAACGGATTCAGAAGTTGTCTGGCATCTTCGCCTTGGATCGGGCCGCCTCACGGGTGATCAAGCCCTTCTGGAGCATACGCTGGAGGCATTGGTCGAGGGTCTGCATCCCAATCGAACCACCGGTCTGGATCGCCGAGTACATCTGCGCCACTTTGTCTTCCCGGATCAGGTTCCGGATCGCCGAAGTGCCGATCATAATCTCGTGAGCCGCCACCCGGCCGCCACCGACTTTTTTCATCAGCGTCTGGGAGACAACTGCCTGTAGCGATTCGGACAGCATCGAGCGGACCATGGACTTTTCTTCCGCCGGGAAGACGTCGACGATACGGTCGATGGTTTTGGCAGCGGACGTGGTATGCAAGGTGCCGAAGACCAGGTGACCGGTTTCCGCCGCGGTCAGGGCCAGACGAATAGTCTCCAGGTCCCGCAGCTCACCCACCAGGATAATGTCGGGGTCTTCCCGCAGGGCCGAACGCAGGGCCTCGTTGAACCCAAGCGTGTCGCGGTGAACTTCCCGCTGGTTAACCAGACACTTCTTGGATTCGTGCACAAATTCGATGGGGTCTTCGATGGTGAGGACGTGCTCGTAACGGCTGTCGTTGATGTAGTCGAGCATCGCCGCCAGGGTCGTGGACTTACCGGAACCGGTCGGTCCGGTGACCAGCACCAGCCCGCGGGGTACCGAAGACACGTCCTTGAAGACCTGCCCCATGCCCAGATCGTCCATGGTCAGGACCTTGGACGGGATCGTCCGGAATACGGCGCCGGCGCCGCGATTCTGGTTAAAGGCGTTGACCCGGAAGCGGGCCACGCCCGGCACTTCGAAGGAGAAGTCGGTCTCGAGGAATTCTTCGTAGTCCTTCCGCTGCTTATCGTTCATGATGTCGTAAATGAGCGAATGGACTTCTTTGTGCTCCATCGGCGGCAGGTTGATTCGCCGCACATCGCCGTCAACACGAATCATCGGTGGCAGTCCGGCAGACAGGTGCAAGTCCGACGCGCCCTGCTTCGCCGAAAAGGCCAGGAGTTCAGTTATATCCATCGGAATTCCTCGGAAGGCTTTTCTTGGTTCTGTTGTTTCTGTCTAGGTACTAAAATGACCAAGTCTAGCTAGGTATTAAAAATGACCAGGTCTAGCTAGGTGTTAAATGTGACTAGGTCTAGGTGATAAAAATCACCGGGTATCGAAAACTATCGGCGTCAAACGCCCGGACCACGGCGGCTGCTATTGCGGCTCTGACCTGGCCCCTGCCTTGTGTCGCTTCGAAGACCAAGCCAGAATAGGTTCCAGTTTCGACCAGAGGTACCTGAATGGGCAGCATAGCAGACAATATTGGGGGCGTAACCCGACGCATACAAAAAGCAACAAAGGCCGCAAACCGGCCTGAGAACAGCGTCCGACTGCTGGCCGTAAGCAAGCGCAAACCAGCCGGCGACGTGCGTTCCGCCGCTGCCGCCGGTCAGCGCGCATTTGGCGAAAACTATGTCCAGGAAGCTCTGGAAAAGATGGCTGCCCTGGCCGATATTCCACGCTTGGAATGGCACTTTATCGGCCCCATTCAGTCCAACAAGACCCGGGATATCGCCGTCCATTTTGACTGGGTCCACAGCGTTGACCGACTGAAGATAGCGCGCCGCCTGAGCGACCAGCGCCCGGAGGATAAACCCCCTTTGAACATCTGCCTTCAAGTGAATGTGGATAACGAAGAGACCAAGTCCGGCACCACGCTCGAATCGATTCCGCAACTGGCTACCGACGTACTGCAGTTACCCAACGTGCGTCTGCGGGGCTTAATGGCCATCCCCGATCCGGATCAGTCCGAGGAGAGCCTGCGCGCGCGTTTCCGGGCGCTGGCCAGTATGCTGAACCAGTTACGCCATGCCCACCCCGGTGCCACGGGGCTCGACACGCTCTCGATGGGCATGAGCGGCGACTTGGACCTGGCCATAGAAGAAGGCGCCACGATAGTGCGCGTCGGCACGGCGCTGTTTGGCGCGCGGGAGGCGTAAGCCGCCGGGGCTCTGCTATCATCAGGCCGTTATCATCAGCCCGTTATCATCGGGCCTTAGCCATCAGGACGGTTTAACGACTGACATGTTCCATAAGACTGACGGAGTTCAAGTGTGAGCAAACCCCAGACGATCGCATTCATCGGTGCCGGCAACATGGCAAGTGCCATCATCGGCGGCATGCTCGAAAACGGATACAGTGGCGACAACATCTGGGTCAGCGCCCCGGACGACGATCACTTACAGGCCATTCGTAATCGCTTCGGCGTCAGCGTCACCACCGACAACCGCCATTGCGCCCAGCAGGCGGATATTATCGTCCTTGCCGTCAAACCCCAGGCCATGCGCGACGTTTGCCAAGACATCGCGCCAATGGTACAGAATACCCGGCCGCTGATGGTTTCTATTGCTGCCGGTCTCGAATGCGCCACACTCGACAGCTGGCTCGGCGGCGGATTGCCGGTGATCCGCGTGATGCCCAACACGCCATCGCTGGTCGGCAAAGGCGCTGCGGGCCTGTACGCCACGGAGGACGTTAAAGCCGAGCAGTGCGATGCGGTTACCGCCATCTTCGAGAGTATCGGCGTGGCTGTCTGGGTGGATAACGAAGACCTGCTGCATTCGGTCACGGCGCTGTCCGGTAGCGGGCCGGCCTATTTCTTCCTCATCCTTGAAGCGCTGGAAGAGGCCGCCATCGCCAACGGTCTGGAAGCGGGGACGGCGCGCCGGCTGGCAATCCAAACCATGGCTGGCGCCGCAGAAATGGCTGCACGCGGCCCGGACGAACCGGCGCAGCTGAAGCGCAATGTCATGTCACCCGGCGGTACCACCGAACAGGCCATCAAGACCTTCGAAGAAGGCGGCCTACGCGAACTGGTCCAGAAGGCGGGTCAGGCGGCGTTCAAACGGTCTGGCGAACTCGCCAAAGAACTGAGTGAAGACTAAACAGCACGCAGTGGTGGAAATTCGCCCTGCCCGACCGCATTATTGACGCCGAAACCTGAGCACGGAGCCTGATATGCTGGCGCAGATTCTGATTACGACGTTACAGATTCTCTCGACCTTCTACCTCACCATCGTCCTGCTGCGCTTTTTGCTGCAGGTGGCACGGGCAGACTTCTACAATCCCATTAGCCAGTTTGTGGTTAAAGCCACTAACCCACCGTTGCGTCCGTTACGCAAGGTGATTCCCGGCTGGGGCGGGGTCGATGGCGCTGCACTGGTGCTCGCCATCCTTATTCAAATGATGACGTTCCTGCTGATCTTGATTGCACTCAACAATGGCCTGCCGGCGATCAACCCGGTCACACTGCTGGCGTGGTCCGTCGTTACGGTGCTGGGCCTGATCGTCAAGATCTACTTCTGGTCGGTACTGGCGATTGTCATCATTAGCTGGATCGCCCCGGGCAGCTCGCATCCGGCCATCCAGCTCATTGGCCAGCTCACCGAACCGGTAATGCGTCCGGTACGCAATGTGATGCCCTCGTTAGGCGGACTGGATCTGTCGCCGATTGTGGTGTTCCTGCTCCTCAATGTTATTTCCATCATCATCGAGCACATGGCCCGTGGCGTTGGACTGGGCAACATCGGCGTCGCTCTTTGAGCGGCGCCCACCTCCCCGCCTGAAAGTAGAATTCTTCCGTACCAACAAAGACTTACAAAAAGAAGCAAAAATCCACCTAAGACCGAAAGCCTTCCACACGACTGATTTCAAAACACTTATCTTTTCCCTGCCGTTAAATTGACGGTAAAACAGGGCGTAATCGCGCGCTCTGTCACAAAGCGAACTTTCGCCGCGACCTACCATAGATAGAATAAGCCGGAATTCTCTCAAGGCGGTTCGACCACGTCAGGGTCGCGCCGAGATGGATACCGGTATAACGACTTAACCGTTATAGCGACATAAAAGGACCGCAGGAAGGGTTCGGTAAACGGGTGATCTAGTCGTGTGCTGGCACCCAGCACCAGCATTCCGGCATCTCCGCAGCACAGAATTCGCGCAGAAGGCTAGCCATGAACGCAATTGGAAGCTTGTCCCATCAGGTGGAGGCTTACCACGCCTGGAAGAAGGAACTTATCCGCCAGATTTCCCGCTATCGCCTTTGGTTGCAGGATAACGACCTGTTTTCCGACGACGTTAGCCAGCGCATTCGGCGCGGATTGGAGCTGTTGATCGAAGATGAATTGACGATTGCCTTCGTCGGCGAATATTCCCGCGGGAAGACGGAGCTAATCAACGCCCTCTTCTTCTCCGACTATGGCCAGCGCATGCTGCCATCCCAGGCCGGGCGCACGACCATGTGCCCCACCGAACTCTTCTACGATCGCACCGAAGGCAAAGACTACCTATTGCTGCTGCCCATCGAAACCCGGTGCGAGGACGTCTCCCTACAGCAACTACGCAAGCAGCCCGAGCGCTGGCAGCGCTACGATTTAGACGCCAGCAATCCTGCAGTCATGCGTGAAGTCTTGGCCGAAGTGGCCCAAGTCAAGAGCGTCACCCCAGGCGAGGCCCGCGAGCTGGGCTTCCACGAAAGTATGCTGGAGCACGACCGCAGCCATCCCGGGCACGTCCTGGTGCCGGCGTGGCGCAATGCCCAGATCAGCATTCGCCACCCGTTGTTTGAGCGGGGCCTGCGCATCCTCGACACGCCGGGCCTGAATGCACTGGGCTCCGAGCCAGAACTTACCATTAGCATGTTGCCCAGCGCCCATGCGGTGATCTTTCTGCTCAGCGCCGATACCGGCGTGACCGCCAGCGACATGACGATCTGGAAGGAGCACATCGCCACCGATGAGGCCGACCACCGCGCCGGCCGCTTTGCGGTGCTGAACAAGATCGATGTGCTTTGGGACGATCTGCAGGGACCGGAGCACACCGAAGCGTCCATTTCCCGGGTGCGCGACTACACCGCCGATCACCTCAATATCCGTGCCGAGGACGTCATCCCGGTTTCGGCCAAGCAGGGCCTGCTGGCACGCGTGCAGAAGAACGAAACGCTGTTCGAACGCAGCCGCCTGCCGGAACTGGAAAAGCTGATCATCAACCGCATCCTCATGCATAAGGAGCAGTTGATCACCCAGAGCCTGATCAACGACTTGCTGGGTATGCTGCAGAACAGCCAGGCGGCCATGCAGACCCGATTGGAAGCCCTGAAAGAAGAGCTCCAGGCCTGCGGCGAAACCCACGTGGACCGCGACGCCCTCAAACGCCTGACGAACCGCGCCCAGCAGGAATACGACTTCTACTACAAAAAGTTGATCACCCTGCGCTCCAGCCGCCGCCTCATGCAGTCCCAGGGCGACATGCTCAACGATCTGGTGACCGAGGCCCGCTTTGACGCTCACGTGGAAAATGTGCGCGCCCTGCTCAGCAAAAGTTGGACGACAGCCGGCATGAGCCGCGCGATGAACCACTTCTTCGAGCTGCTCGAGAATGATCTGAGCAACCTGCTGGCCGAGGGCCAGTTAGCGGAAAAGATGGTGAATTCGATCTACCGCCGCTACAACGAGGACACCCGCGCCCGTCACCTCGAACCGATTCCGCTACGGGCGGGCCGCCACGTTATTGCAGTACGGGAGCTGCGCAAGAAGTCCGATCGTTTCCGGCGCAATCCCAAGAACATGCTAACGGAGCAGTCATTACTTATTCGCCGTTTCTTCAACGTCATGGTGGGCGAAGCCCGCACCCTACACCATCGCGTGCGCGCCGATGTCGAGCGTTGGCCCCAGGAAGCGCTATTGCCGATCATGCAGTACTCCATGGAGCAAAAGCAGCTGCTGGAGCACCAGATCCGCCGCATCCGCGACATGGCCCGCAACGACCGCACCATGAAGGATGAGCGCAAGCGCCTGGACGACAGCATAGGCGACCTGCATCGACAGCTCGACCTGGCCGACACTATGCAACGCCAAATCCGCAAGCCGGCACCCACGCTGATCCAGCAGAAAGTGGTGAACCTCTCGGGAATTGCCTGAAAACACAGCCCATCCAAGCCCTAAAGCGCTGCTGCTCTCGCCGCGCTTTAGGGAATTACGGTATGAGTTCCGACGCGCTGTTGCAGCCCTCGCGCCCCGCCTTTAAACTGCTTCGCTGGTCGGCGTTCTGAGTCCCCTTAATCCTGCCGGCGTTGTCTAGGAACCCATTGCGTCAATGCCAGATTCTCTGCCACCCGATTCCGTAGGACTGGTTCAACCCCAGACCCTGCATTTTTCAGAGCCGCTGACACTGGCGTGCGGTCAGGCGCTGCCGCACTACGATTTGGTTGTGGAAACCTACGGCGAGCTCAATGCCGACGCATCCAATGCCGTGCTGATCTGCCACGCCCTGAGCGGGCACCATCATGCCGCGGGCTTCCATAGCATGGACGAACGCAAGCCCGGCTGGTGGGATAGCTGCATCGGCCCCGGCAAGCCCATCGACACCGATAAATTTTTTGTCGTCAGCCTGAACAACCTAGGCGGCTGTCACGGCAGTACCGGGCCAACGTCCGTCAACCCGGATAACGGTCGCGCCTACGGGCCGGACTTTCCCGTCGTGACCGTCAAGGACTGGGTCGATAGCCAGGCGCAACTGGCCGACCGCCTGGGCGTCCAGCAATGGGCCGCGGTGGTCGGGGGCTCCCTGGGAGGCATGCAAGCACTGCAATGGAGCCTGTCCTATCCCGAGCGCATCCGCCACGCAGTCGTTATCGCCTCAACCCCTCGGTTGACGGCCCAGAACATCGCCTTCAACGAGGTGGCACGCAAGGCCATCACCTCCGACCCAGAGTTTCACGGCGGCCGTTACGGCGAACACAACGCCACGCCGCGCCATGGCCTGATGCTGGCACGAATGGTCGGGCACATTACCTACCTGTCCGACGCCTCCATGGGTGAAAAATTTGGCCGTGAGCTACGCGAGGAAGCCTACAAGTTCGGCTACGATGCCGAATTCCAGGTGGAAAGCTACCTGCGCTACCAGGGTGAGCGTTTCTCGGAAACCTTCGATGCCAATACGTATCTCCTAATGACCCGTGCGCTGGACTACTTCGATCCGGCCTTTGAGTACGACAACGATCTGGCCAAGGCCCTGACCCATGCTCAATGCGAGTTTCTGGTGCTTTCCTTCAGCACCGACTGGCGCTTTACCCCAGCCCGCTCCGAGGAACTGGTCAAAGCCATGATCGCCGCCCGCAGAAAGGTGAGCTACGCCGAAATCGACGCTCCGTGGGGGCACGACGCGTTTCTCATTCCCACACCGCGGTATACGGATACCTTCACCGCCTATATGAGCCGCATTGCGCGGGAGGTAAACGGATGAGGGCCGACCTGGAAATCATTGAAAAGTGGATTAGCCCCCAGAGCCATGTGCTGGACCTGGGTTGCGGCGATGGCACGCTGCTGGCCTACCTGCAGGATGAAAAGCAGGCCACCGGTTTTGGCCTCGAGATCAATCCGGACCACATCACCTCTTGCATGGGCCGCGGCGTCAGCGTTATCGAGCAGAACCTGGACCTGCAGGGACTAGGCAATTTCGAAGACCAGAGCTTCGATGTCGTCCTCATGACCCAAGCCCTGCAGGCGGTACGCCGGCCGGATATCGTGCTCGATGAGATGCTGCGCCTCGGCCGGGAATGCATCGTCACTTTTCCAAACTTCGCCTACTGGCGGCTGCGCTGGTACCTGATGCGGCGCGGTCGCATGCCGGAATCCGAAACCCTGCCGTACAAGTGGTACAACACGCCGAATATCCACCTGTGCACGTTCAAGGATTTCGAGGGACTCTGTTATCGTAAGAACATCCACATCATGAACCGCACCGTCGTCGACAGTGAACATCGCTACCGCTGGTTCAGCCGGTTATGGCCCAACATGCTCGGGCAAATCGCGATCTACCGGATTACGCGCTAGCGCGGTTACCGAATTACCTGCAGGAGGTCATCATGCGTTCCAAGACCCTTATTCACCGATTGTTCGTGCTCCTGGCCGCCTGCGCGCTGCTGGCCGGTGCTCAAGCTCACGCGGGCCAATACAAGAAGTTCGGCGACTATCAGGTGCACTACAGCATCTTCCCCAGCAGCTTCCTGACGCCGGAAGTCGCGGCCCAATACGGCATCGTACGCAGTAAATCCATTGGCATCGTTAACGTGAGCATCCTGGAGAAGACTGAGCAAGGCGGCCTCCAACCCGTATCCGGACAGGTCGAAGGTCAAGTGATGAACGATATCCGCCAGAGTCGCTTCCTTGGGTTTCGCCGTATCAGCGAAGGCAAGGCGACCTACTACATCGCCGAGTTCCAGTTTAGCGACGGCGAATTGCTGACCTTCCAGCTCGAAGCCAACGTGCCTGGCACCCGCGATCCCATGCCGATCCGCGTCGCCCAAACTCTGGTCAATGACTGAGCGAAACAATGAACGAACAACGTTTGGTACTGGCGAGCAACAACGCCGGGAAGATCCGCGAACTGAGTGAGCTGCTTGCCCCGCTGAACCTAACGGTAGAATCCCAAGCCTCGCTCGGCGTTCCCGAAGCCGAAGAGCCTGCAGTAACCTTCGTGGAAAACGCGCTGATCAAGGCGCGCAACGCCGCCAGCCATACCGGCCTACCGGCGCTGGCGGATGACTCGGGCCTGGCCGTCGACGCCTTGCGCGGCGCCCCCGGGGTTCGCTCGGCGCGCTACGCCGGCGAGAACGCAAGTGATCGGGACAATATTGAGCACCTGCTCGACGCCCTCAAGGATATATCGGACGACCGTCGTGGCGCTCAGTTCCACTGCGTGTTGGTCTACCTACGCCATGCTCAGGATCCGACGCCGATCATCTGCCATGGCGTATGGCACGGCAGCATCCTGCGCGAGCCGGTCGGCACGGGCGGCTTCGGCTACGACCCGGTATTCTGGGTACCGGACACCGGCTGCGCGGCGGCAGAACTCGAACGTACAGTGAAAGGACGCATGAGCCACCGCGGCAAGGCCTTGGAGGGTCTACTGGCCAGCCTTAAGCTACGCGGAGGCGCATGAGCACCCACCCCGGTTCGCTCAAGCTGCCCCCGCTGAGTCTTTATATCCATGTGCCCTGGTGCGTGCGCAAGTGTCCCTACTGCGACTTCAACTCGCATGCCCTGAAGACCGACATTCCCGAAGATGCCTACCTCAATGCCCTGGAAGAAGACCTGAAACCGGATCTGGCCGGCGTGCAAGGACGCAGCATTGAGACGGTCTTTATCGGTGGCGGCACGCCATCGCTCATGTCTGCCGATTTCTATCACCGCCTTTTCGACCGATTGGGCCGTCACCTGTCGTTTGCGCCCGATGCCGAAATCACCCTGGAAGCCAACCCCGGCACCGTCGAACAGGCACGCTTCGAGGGCTTCCGGAGTGCAGGCATCAACCGGCTATCGCTGGGCATCCAGAGTTTCGATCCCCAACAACTCGAGAACCTGGGCCGCATTCATGACGACCGGGATGCGCACCGTGCGATTGCCGCCGCGAGGGAAGCGGGCTTCGACAACTTCAACCTGGACCTGATGCATGGATTGCCAGGGCAAACGGTTGAGCAGGCCCTGGCAGACCTGGATGCCGCACTTCAGTATGCCCCGCCTCACCTGTCCTGGTACCAGCTTACCCTGGAACCCAACACCGAATTTTACAGCCGCCCGCCGGACTTGCCCGAGGACGACCAGCTCTGGGATATTCATCAAGCAGGTCATGCCCACCTACGCCAGCATGGCTTCACGGCTTACGAGATCTCCGCCTGGTGCCAGCCGGGACAGGCCTCGCGCCACAACCTCAACTACTGGCGTTTTGGCGATTACCTGGCTCTGGGCGCCGGCGCTCACGGCAAGGTCACCTTCGCCGATACCAGCGAAATCCGCCGCTTCTGGAAGACGCGTCAGCCGGAGGCTTACCTACAACGACTGGGTAGCCGCACCGCTGGCCAACAGGTGCTCGCGCGGGACGATCTGCCACTGGAATTCATGATGAACGTGCTGCGACTGGATGAGGGCGTTGAAGAGGCCGCGTTCCAGGCGTATACCGGTTTACCATTGCAGGAGATTGCTGCGATACTCAAAGCACTGCGATCTGACGGTTTGCTGGAACAGAACCGCCTGCAGGCCACACCGCTGGGCCAGCGGTATCTCAACAGTATCCTGGAACGATTCCTGTTATGAGTGAAGCCACCCTGCCCCCGATGCCGCGCCACCTGAAATTGCTTGGTTTTTCAACGGTTGCGCTTCTCGTCCTGCTTGTACTTATCAACTTGCCGCTGGTTACCCAGGCTGCGCCCCAGGGCGTGATCAGCCTGCAGTTTGCCGCGACCGCAGACCAGACGATCCGGATCCTCAATAGTTGGGGCACCCAAAGCAGCCACTGGGTTGTCGCCTCGTTATTGCTGGACCTGCCCTTTATCGTGGTTTATGTGATTACGCTGATGGCGCTCACCGGTTACCTCTTGCTCGACCGGCCCGGTATTCGCGAGCGCCAGGCGGGGCGGTGGGTACGTGGCCTGTTTGTGGCCGCGGGCGCCAGCGACGTGGGGGAGAATATCTGCCTGCTCAGCAATCTGGCGCAACCGACCGATACACTGAGCCTCATGGCCTCCCTGTTTGCACTGATCAAGTTTACCGCGCTGATGCTGGGCACCGCCGGCCTACTGGTTATCCGCGCCGCGCGGCGCCGTTCACTGCATACCTGAACAGCGCCCTTGTGGCGAGAAACACTGGCGCACTAGTGTGCCGTGCGGTTAATTCGTGCGGCGGAACAACAGATCCCAAACACCGTGCCCGCGCTGTAGACCGCGTTGCTCAAACTTGGTCAGCGGCCGGTCCTGGGGACGCGGCGAAAAGCCGCCTTCCGGCAACGTGTTGGCAAACCCCTCTGACTGGCTCATCACGTCCATCATGTGTTCGCTGTAGTTTTCCCAGTCCGTCGCCAGGTGGAAGATACCGCCCACCCGCAGTTTATGGCGGATGCGCTGCACAAAGTCCACCTGCACCAGACGACGCTTATGGTGGCGCTTCTTGTGCCAGGGATCGGGGAAGAACAGCATCACCCGGTCCAGCGACGCATCCGGCAGGCAAAGGTCGATAACATCGTTGGCGTCGATGCTGTAGATACGCACATTCTCAAGCTGGCGCTCCTCGACTTCCTTCAATAGGGCGCCCACACCGGCGGTGTGGACCTCGACACCGATAAAGTCCTGCTCTGGAGCCGCTTCCGCCATGGTGGCCAGAGATTGGCCCATACCGAATCCGATCTCGAGGTTGAGCACGGCCTCGCGGCCGAACACTTGCCGGGGGTCAATCATGCCGTGCTCACGGGTCAACCCGAAACGTGGCCAGCTACGGTCGTAGGCTTTCTTCTGACCCTCGGTCATTCGCCCCTGGCGCAATACAAAACTGCGGATACCGCGTCGGGTGGTCACCGTTTCATCCTGGGAAGAATGGCGCTTGTCATTCTCATCGGTCATGGCATCTCTCGTCTTCGATCTGCGGAAGGTTTCAAAGTGTATCAAAGGTTACGCGGAGAGTGAGCGTTGGACCATTCGCGAGTCTGTCGCCTCCGGCGCCTGAACGTTCGTCGATAAATGGCTATGCTGGGAGAGCGGCTCGATAATTGGCATGATACGCCGTAGAGTTCATTCGTTGACTTTCGGTCTCGCTAACGGCCAACGAATGAGCCCGAAAGACTCTAAGGAACCTCTGATTAAGGCTAACTCATGGAAGTCCAACGCAAGGTCACTGTGTTCTACGATGAACGGGTGCTGGCCCACGCCCCGGACACCGAAGCCGCCTTTCTACCGGCGCGTCTGGATCGCCGCATCCGGCAGATTCTATCGTCCCTCAACGTGCCGTGGAAATATCCGGAGCACCCTGGCCGCTTGACGGCCATTATGCAGTACCTGGAGCAACACCCGATCGCCGGACTGCACGTTGCCGCGGGCAAGGCCGCTACCGCCGAGCAACTCGGCCGGGTTCACACATCGGCCTACCTGGAAGATATCTACAACCTGCGCGGCAAGAGCGCCTGGCTGGATGTGGACACGACGGCGGTCTCGCCCGGCAGTATCGATTCGGCCGAGGTCGCCGCAGGCACCGCCATCGCTGCCGTGGAGAGCGTGGCCTCCGGCGAATCGGAAACGGCCTTTGCCGTGGTCCGCCCACCCGGACACCATGCCGAGCCGGTCAGGGCACGCGGTTTTTGCCTGTTCAACAATGTGGCCGTGGCGGCCGCCCATGCCCAAGCGGAGCTGGGTTTCCAGCGCATACTCATCATCGATTGGGATGCCCACCACGGCAACGGCACTCAGGATATATTCTGGGCTGATCCCGACGTGCTCTTCTTTGACCTGCATCGCGCTTCGCCTTTTTATCCCGGTACCGGGCACCTTGAGGATACCGGTGCCGGGCTGGGCGAAGGCACCACCGTCAACGTGCCGCTGCCTGCCGGAACGGGTGACGCGGCCTACCTGAAGGCGTTTCGGGAAATCCTGGAGCCGGCCGCCGAATGGTTCAAGCCCGATATGATTCTCGTGTCGGCCGGCTTTGACGCCCACTGGATGGACCTGGCGCTAAACGTCTCCTACGAAGGATTCGGCGCCATGGCTGCAGCCGTGCAGCAAATCGCACGACGGCATTGCGACGGACGACTCGCCTTTGTCTTGGAAGGCGGCTATAACGTTGAATCCCTACCCAGAGGCGTACACGCCGTCCTCAATGTATTGGCAGGCGCTGACCCCATCGAGCCGGGCGTATGCGGATTTGCCGAAGTGGAAGCCGCTGGCCAGTTCCATAGAGACGCCTTTATTCCGCCCGAGGATGAATAAAGCGGCTTACGCCGTCGAAACCCCGGTTTGGGCTCGACGGCGATCCAGCTTGCGGTAACCCAGCGCCTCTACCAGATGTCCCTGCTGCAAATGCTCGTCGCCGGCCAAATCGGCCAGTGTTCGCGCCACCCGAAGGATGCGGTGCAGCGCCCGTGCCGACAGCCCCAGCTTTTCCATCGCCTGGGCCAGCATGCGCTGACCCGCTTCTCCGGGGCGGCAATAGTGATCGAGCGCATCGCCGCTGAGATCGGCATTGAGCATCCCACGGGCGGCCTGCCTTTCCCGCGCCTTTAGTACCCGTTCGCGGACGGTTCGGCTATCGATGGGTGCCGCCTCCTGTCGCAGCAGGATCTCGCCGCTTTGGACCGGCACTTCAACATGCAGATCGAACCGATCCAGCAAGGGACCCGAGAGTTTGGCCTGGTAGCGCGTTACATGCTGAGGCGTACACTGACAGTCGATGCTGGGATGCCCAAGATAGCCGCAGGGACAAGGATTCATCGCCGCGATCACTTGAAAGCGGGCCGGATAGGTCACTTGCTGGGCGGCACGGGAAATCACGATTTCACCGGACTCCATCGGCTCACGCAATACCTCCAGCACTTTGCGGTCGAACTCGGGGAGCTCGTCCATGAAAAGCACGCCCCTGTGCGCGAGGGAAATCTCGCCTGGCCGGGGCGAACTGCCACCCCCTACAAGGGCCACCGCCGAGGCCGTATGGTGCGGTGAACGATAGGGTGGCCGGCGCCAGCTACCCGGATCGACAGCCTCTCCCGCGACGGATCGCACGCTGGCAACCTCCAGCGCGGCCTCGTCGGACATGGGCGGCAGGATGCCGGGCATACGGCTAGCCAACATGCTCTTGCCGGTACCTGGCGGGCCAAATAAAAGCAGGTTGTGCGAGCCCGCGGCGGCAATTTCCAGCGCCCGCTTGGGCACATGCTGACCGCGCACATCGCGAAGATCCGGGCAGCCCTGATCGAGGGGCGGCTCCGGGCAACGCGCCAACGGGGGCAGCCGCTCTTCGTCGCACAAATGGGCGACGACCTTGAGCAAGTGATCAGCGGCATAAACGTCGTCAGCGGCGGCCAGGCCCGCCTCTTCGGCGTTTTCCATCGGAACCAACAGCGACCGGCCCGCATCCCGGGCGGCCATGACCGCCGGCAGAACCCCTCGCACCGGGCGCAGTGCGCCGTCGAGGGCCAGTTCGCCAATGCATTCAAGTCCTTGAAGACGTTCAGACGGTATCTGGCCGGATGCCGCCAGGATACCCAAGGCGATGGGAAGGTCGAAACGACCGCCCTCCTTGGGCAGATCGGCGGGGGCCAAGTTGATGGTGATCCGGCGGGTGGGAAATTCGAAGCCGGCATTCATCAGCGCACTTCGAACACGATCCTTGCTCTCGCGCACCGCGGTTTCAGGCAAACCGACGATGGAGAGGGATGGCAGCCCGTTGGATAGATGAATCTCAACGGTAACCGGCGGTGCCGACACGCCCAGGCGGGCGCGGGTATGAACAATGGCAAGCATAACAACCGTCCATGGTATGAATGAGTGGCGAAATCGTTCGATGGCGTCCTGCCATCGGTGGCTATTTACAGTTTTCGGATCAGGCCTTCGGATCGTCCAGTCTGCGCTCCAGTTGCGCGACCTGCTTCTCCAGCGCTTCGACTTTCTCCCGCGTGCGCATGAGTACCGCCTGCTGGGCATCGAACTCTTCCCGGGTCACCAAATCCAACTTACTCAGTACCGTCAGTACCGTGGCGCGGGCATGCTGCTCAAAGTCCTCACGCGCTGCGCGGGCCATGTCAGGCACGAACTGACCGAACTGTCCCTGGAGTTGTGCAAAGATATCCTGCGGTGTTTTCAATTTGTCGCTCCACGGGTCCCAAGGAATGAAAGGAAAAGTGTACCATAAACGGTGTGATGCGCAGCCCACTCAGGCACGCACCGAAATGGCGCACCAAAACGGTTCGCAACGAAACACGGCGCACCGATGTAATGCGCCCGGGTGATCCAAAACAGGGCCACTCGACCATACAGTATTGTTTTATTAGGTTATTTTTGCGTTGGCACACACGATGCTTTAAGCCTCGTACGCAATCCGCACAGCTGTGTGCGAGGTGGCAGCATCCCGAGCTCAAACCCTAACCCATACCGAGAAAGTTTGAGACGGCATTACCAAGGAGACAGCAATGAAACTTGTGACAGCGATCATCAAGCCTTTCAAGCTGGACGATGTCCGCGAGGCATTATCCGAGATAGGCGTTCAAGGCGTGACCGTCACTGAAGTCAAAGGCTTCGGACGGCAAAAGGGGCACACCGAGCTTTATCGGGGTGCGGAATATGTGGTCGATTTTCTGCCCAAGGTCAAGGTTGAAGTTGCTATCGGCGACAACCTGCTGGATCAGGTCATCGAATCCATTACCAAGGCGGCCAACACCGGCAAGATTGGTGACGGCAAGATCTTCGTCACCGAACTGGAGCAGGCCATCCGGATTCGGACCGGAGAGACCGGAGAAGAAGCCGTTTAAGGCCCTCCCGATCCTGTAGAAAACGCCAACGCAAAAAACCTATTCATCCTTGAAGAGCCTTGTGCGGAGGGCTTCATATGGAAAACAATATCTTCCATTTGCAGTACACTATAGATACCTTTTATTTCCTTGTATGCGGCGCATTAGTCATGTGGATGGCAGCAGGCTTTGCCATGCTGGAGTCCGGACTGGTACGCGCCAAGAACACCACTGAGATCCTCACCAAAAACGTCGCCCTCTACGCCATCGCCTGTATCATGTACATGGTTTGCGGCTACGCCATTATGTATGGCGGCGGCATTTTTCTTTCCGGCATGAGCGAGGTTGACGTCGCGGGCGTGCTGGGCGATTTCGCCGGCCGTGAAGACGGCTTCGAAGGCGGTTCCATTTACTCGGGTGCGTCCGACTTCTTCTTCCAAGTTGTATTCGTCGCTACGGCGATGTCCATCGTTTCCGGTACGGTTGCAGAGCGCATGAAACTCTGGGCCTTCCTGATCTTTGCCATTGTTATGACCGGCTTTATCTACCCGATGGAAGGCGCCTGGACCTGGGGCGGCGCTTCCGTGTTCGGCATGTACACGCTTGGCGACCTGGGCTTCAGCGACTTCGCCGGCTCCGGCATCGTTCACATGGCGGGCGCGGCGGCTGCCCTGGCCGGCGTTATCCTGCTTGGCGCCCGTAAAGGCAAATATGGCCCGAACGGCGAGATCCGCGCTTTTCCGGGCGCCAACCTGCCGATGGCGACGCTGGGCACCTTCATCCTGTGGATGGGCTGGTTCGGTTTCAATGGCGGTTCGGTGCTGAAACTGGGCGACATTTCCAGCGCACATTCCGTTGCCATGGTCTTCCTCAACACCAACACAGCCGCTGCCGGCGGCGCTGTCGCTGCGTTGCTGACTGCACGCCTGATGTTCGGCAAAGCCGATCTGACCATGCTGCTCAACGGTGCCCTGGCTGGGCTGGTGACCATCACCGCTGAGCCGTCGACGCCGAGCGCACTGACCGCCACTCTGTTCGGCGCTTTGGGCGGTATTCTGGTGGTGTTCAGTATCGTCACTCTGGATAAACTGCGCATCGACGACCCGGTCGGCGCCATTTCCGTCCACGGCACCTGTGGCCTGCTGGGGCTGCTGCTAGTACCGGCAACCAACGGCGACGTCAGCCTGACAGGCCAGATCATCGGCGCCATCACCATTTTTGTCTGGGTCTTCGTCGCCAGCATGGTCGTGTGGGGCATCCTCAAGGCGGTTATGGGCCTGCGGGTCTCCGAGGAAGACGAGTACGAAGGTGTCGACCTGTCCGAGTGCGGTATGGAAGCCTATCCGGAATTCGTGAGCGGCAAACAGTAAGCGCCCGCCACCGAAAACGAAAGGCGCCTCCACGGGGGCGCCTTTTTTTGTTCGCCGGGTCACATCCTGATCAACTGGGTTCGAGACACCGCTCCAGCCCAGCAAGTGGCGCAGACGGCTTGGCAGCGCCGTTGGGAAACACGCGTGATCCTTCAGGTTTTACACGTTCAGACAATCGCCGCTATCCGCTGTCGTCTCAAATCAATTGCTGGCGTCTGCAATCAACGTCGCCCCAGCCAATATCTGTCACTATTCTGTTGTTAAGGCCTGCCCGTGGCCAATGCTCAACAAAAACAACAGGAGAAAAAACATGAACTGGGGCACTCGTCTCATTCTGTCCACCGCCTGCGCCGGATTACTGGCGGGTTGCGGAGATGACTCATCCGATAGTTCATCATCCGGCGGTTCCGAAGGAGCCGGCGAAGTCAGTTTTAACGCCTCTATCGCCC
Organism: Marinobacter fonticola; assembly: GCF_008122265.1. Taxonomy (NCBI): domain Bacteria; kingdom Pseudomonadati; phylum Pseudomonadota; class Gammaproteobacteria; order Pseudomonadales; family Marinobacteraceae; genus Marinobacter; species Marinobacter fonticola. The sequence continues at coordinate 681,749 of NZ_CP043042.1, read as the reverse complement.
GTACCACTCACGGTACAGCTCACATCACTGCGGACAATTATGGTTCTCTGGGCTTTGGTCAGGGTTACGCCTTTGCCGAAGACCGCTTCTGTACCTTGATGGACCAGATCGTCAAAGTGCGGAGTGAACGCGCCAAGTACTTCGGACCCGACGATGACAATATCGCGGAAAACGGTCCTGGACACATCGCCTCCGATATCAGCTATCTGGCAATGGATGTCCAAGGGCGAGCAGTCGAGCAGGTCGCGCAACTCGACAGTAATACCAAGGCGATGCTCAGCGGCTATGTCGCCGGCTTCAACGCCTACCTCGACGAAACCGGTGCCGCCAATCTACCGGGCGATTGTGCCGGCGAGCCCTGGGTTTCACCCATTGCCGATACTGACCTGATGGCCTACTACCTGGACTTGGCCACCCTAGCAGGTACCCGTCAGTTACTGCCTGCGCTGGCCAACGCCAAGCCACCCGCTTCAGCGATGGTAATGACCAATCCCCTGGGCGATGATTTCAAGGTCGTCAAGGATCACGCCAGTAACGGTATTGCCATCGGCCGTGACCTCAGCGCGGGTGAAGGCGGCGTCCTGCTCTCCAACACCCACTTGCCGTGGGAAGACGAACTGAAGTATCACGAAGTCCATCTCACCATTCCGGACGAGCTCGACGTGGTCGGCGTCAGCCTTTCCGGCGGCCTCGGCGTGCAAATTGGTTTCAACCAGAACATGGCCTGGACGCACACCACGTCACCGTCAAATCAGTTCGTGATCTATCGGCTGACCCTGGCGGCGGACGATCCCACGGCTTATATGGTGGATGGCGAGAAGAAACAGATGGTGGCCCGGGAAGTTTCCATCGACGTAGCGGGCCTTGAGGCACCGTACACCCAGACGGTCTACAGCTCCGAATTCGGCCCCATTCTGCAGGCGCCGAGTCAGGGATTGGCCTGGGACAACACACAGGCCTTCGCCATCCACGACCCAAACATCGACAATGGGGCTTTCCTGGCCACTTTCCTTGAAATGGCTAAAGCTCAATCGGTGCGTGAACTGCGCCAGGTCTTCCTGGCCAATGGCGGCGTGCCCTGGAACCACACCATGGCTACCGACAGCAGCGGCGAAACCCTTTACGCCGATACCACGTTCGTACCCTTCCTGCTACCGGGTGTGGAAACCGCTTATCTGGATGCCGCGCTGACGCCCGAAAACGAGTCTGAGAAGGCCGTTGCAGGTGCATTCCAATCCGGCATCGTGCTGATGGACGGGTCCCGTTCGATCACCAAGCCAGTGGTGGTACCAGGTGTCCGGGTTAAAGGCTCGATCCCCTTCGAGAAAGCGCCCTACACGTTCCGCACTGACTACGTGATGAACTCCAACGATAGCTTCTGGCTGCCCAACCTCGACGAAACCCTGGAGGCCTTCTCCCGCTTGTACGGCGATGCCGGTGAAATGCCTCGCAGCTTCCGTACGCGCATGGGACTCACGCAGATCGAGGAACTCGCTCCAGACACGGTCACCAAAGAGTCTCTGCAGGACTTGCTGTTTGCCAACAGATCCTTCACCGAGAATCTGTGGCGGAGCGATCTATGCACCGACGCTCCAGCCACTCTCGATGAGGCCTGCGGCATCATCGCCAACTGGGATGGCAGATATAACCTGGCCAGCCACGGCGCAGCCCTATTCCGTGAGGCGCTGACCGCTGTTAAAGCTCTGGAGGTCAATGGAGAGATCGATGGCACACAGATGTTCGCAACACCTTTCGACCCGGCCAGCCCGCTCAATACCCCGAGTGGTCTGACGCCGGAAGGCAAGGCCCTGCTGCAGAGCGGACTCACGGACGCAGTCGATCGCCTGAGCGCCCAGGGACTTGAGCTCGATGTTGCTCTAGGCGACGTTCAATTCACCAAAAAAGGCGACACTGTCATCCCCATCCACGGTGGCCTGCAAAAGATCGACGGTGCCTTCAACAAGGTGGAATACCGCGGCAACCCAGCGATGTACACATCCACCCTGCCGCAAATGGACCGTGCGCCGGTGGTCAACGAACCCACCAACCTGACGGAAGAGGGCTACCTGATCAACTACGGCGCCTCCTACGTAATGACGGTGGAATTCGGCGACGACGGCCCGAAAGCGGATGCTCTGCTGACCTACGGCCAGAGCAACCATACCGGTTCACCTTACTTCAAAGATCAGACCGAGCTGTATAGCACGCAAACCTGGCGCCCTGTGCCGTTTACAGCCCAAGCGGTGACTGACGCCACGGTGTCCGAAAAGACGGTGCGCAACTAAGCCGGAATACGAGTTCGCGAAGAAAATTAACGTTCCGATGAGCCGCTGTGCGGTGTGATTGCCCTCATGCGTGAGGGTGATTACACCGCCACAGTTCATGAGCATTCGTTTTAGGGCTGGCCATCCTCGCCGGTCCTTTTTTGCTGGTACTGGTTTTGCCGGTACTGGCCCGGCGTTAGCCCGAACACCCGGCGAAAGGCGCGGGTAAAGCTGGCCTGGTCGGAGAACCCAGTCTGCTCGGCGACTTGCCGGACCGGTAGAGTGCTCCGCAACAAGCGCTCGGCGGCTTCCCCCACTCGAATCTCTCCGACCCGCTGACGGAAACCCAGTCCGTGCCGTTCCAATTGCCGTTGCAATTTCCGTGGTGACACGCCTAACCGCTGGGCCACTTCCGGCAACGTGGGCACCCGGGGTAGAGAGACACGGACGATGGACGCCAACTGGGCATCCAGTGATTCTTTCCCATAGCCTGATCGGGCCGCCGCATGATCGGACAAGCCCAGGCTGTCCGGCCACGGAGCCCGGACGCCCGCAACGCCTAGCGGCAACGACAGCACTTTTTCCGACACATACACTCCCGTGGTATCGGCACTGAAGTAGCAGGGCACCTGCAAGTCTTCGTAACAACGGCAATGGGAAGGACGGGGATAGGCAAAGTGGGCGTTGATGCCGCGTCCCAGCGGCACCCGTAAGCGGGCCAGATTCTGCAGGGCAGCGGCCACAATGGCTTCACTGAGGAACCAGACCATGTATTCCGGCAAGCCCGGCTCCAGCAATACCCGAAGATAGTAGCCACTACCTTTCTCTACCGCCAGCCGGCTCAGCCGGGACATGCCGTCGTAATGCCGGGCAAACAGTTCAATGCCTTCCGCGACCGTCGCCTGAGCCCCAGCAGCGTATCCCAGCATCCCAAAATCGGACAATTGCAGATTACGGCCATAGCCCAGCCCTACCCCCGGATCGTCCGTGCGATCGATGGCAAACCGCACCAACGCGAGATAGACCGCCTCACTCAAGAAAACATCATCTCGCAGCATGACCTCTGGTGGCAATCCGACCGCCGTGATGATTTCCGGCAACGGAATCTGCCGATGGTCGACCAAGTAGGCAACGACCCTCTGGGGAAAATGCGATGGCATTTCGGCGGGCATGACATTCTCTTGTTATCGTTACTTTACTCTGCGCCGGTGCATTAACGGGCACCACAGTCACGAGCGGCGCCATACAGCGCCGCCTCGCCATTCACTTAGTCTTCCAGCAAATCCCGCATGAATTGGGGCTGGGCCAGGGCGCCGTTGTGGATCGCCTCGTTGTAGTAGCGCGTGACGAACGGCCGTTCCGCGGCATCGGCTTCACGAAAATAATGCAGCGGATTCTCCTTGCTGGCCATGGTGCAACTCCACCAGCCGGTGGGATATACCGGTTGCGGGAACGGCAAGGTCACCACGTGATCCAGACCCGCCTTCTTCATATCGGCGTGAATGCCTTTGATAATGGTGTCCGCGTGTAGCAGGGGCGATTCACTCTGCTGCACGATGATGCCGCCCTCACGCAGAGCCAACATGCAGTCGCGGTAGAAATCCAGTGCGAACAGGCCCTCGGCCGGCCCCACCGGATCGGTGCTGTCGATAATGATCAGGTCGATGCTGTCCGGATCGGCATCGCGGATCCATTGGATACCGTCGCCGAAGAAAAAGTTGGCGCGCGGGTCCTCGTTGGATTCACACAGCTCCGGAAAATACGTCTCGGCCATGCGCGTGACCCGTTCATCGATTTCCACCTGCCAGGCTTCCTCGATGTCCGGATGCTTGAGCACTTCGCGCAGCGTCCCGCAATCGCCACCGCCCACAACCACGACCTTGCGCGGTGATTTATGGGTGAACAGCGCCGGATGCGTCATCATCTCGTGATAGAGGAAGTTGTCGCGTCCCGTGAGCATGACGCAACCGTCCAGAACCATCAGGTTGCCGAAGGTTTCCGTCTCGTAGATTTCCAGCTTCTGGTATTCGGTCTGCTCCTCGTGCAGCTTTTTTTTGACTTTCAGGGAAAACGCGGTGCCCTGATCCTGGAAAATCTCGGTAAACCATCCTTCATTGAGTGCTGACATCGCGTAACTCCTCTTGCCCGGTCATTCGATAAGTCGTTGGTTGGCCAGCGAAGATGGCCTTCTTTGATGCGGGAATTGTAGAGTGACATTGTTGCTCGCAGAAGCCCAAAAATACAGGCGATCTTCCGTAATTGCCGAAGCTGGCCACGTGAATGCCCGCAGTTGGCAGCCGTGGGCATGGCAGAATGCTTTCAGTGATCCCGCCGCATTCTTTACAATGGCGGCCAACCTACGAAACGGACCCGCTATGACTGATTCATCCGGCGCTCAAGCCCACCAGGTCTACAATATTGCCCATTGGGGCGATGGCTACATCGATATCGACGCCGCCGGCGACGTTCTGATACGCCCGGACCGGGGCCAGAGCGGAAGCCCGATCAATCTGCCGGACCTGACTCGCGAACTGCTGGAACAGAAGATTCAGCTACCCGTCCTGGTGCGCTTCAGTGACATCCTTCACGACCGGGTCAACAACCTGTGCAATGCCTTCAATAAGACGGCACAGGACCACGGCTACCAGGGCCGGTATACCGCGGTCTACCCCATCAAGGTCAACCAGCAGCGCCACGTCGTCGAGGAGATCACCCGCGCCGAGCCCGCCGCCAGCGCGGGCCAGATCGGTCTTGAAGCGGGCAGCAAGCCCGAGCTGATGATTGTGCTCGCGCTGTCGCGCAAAGTCGGTTCCGTCATCGTCTGCAACGGCTATAAGGACCGCGAATATATCCGTCTGGCACTGATCGGCCAGAAGCTGGGACACAAAGTCTTTATCGTGGTGGAAAAGCAGTCGGAACTGCCTGAGATCCTGGAAGAGGCGCGCAAGCTGGACGTTAAACCGTTGATCGGGGTGCGCGCCCGGCTGGCCACCATCGGCAAGGGAAACTGGCAGAATACCGGTGGCGAGAAATCCAAATTCGGCCTGTCCGCCAGCCAGGTGCTGGACGTCGTGAACAAACTCAAGGCTGCCGACGCACTGGATTCTCTGCAGTTACTGCATTTCCACTTGGGCTCGCAGATCGCCAACATCCGCGACATTCAAACCGGCCTCAAGGAATGCGCCCGTTTTTACAGCGAGCTCTACCACCTGGGGGCGCCCATCGGTACCGTGGATATCGGCGGAGGCCTGGGCGTGGACTACGAGGGCACCCGTTCGCGCAGCAGCTGTTCGATCAATTACAGCGTCGGCGAATACGCCTATAACGTGATCCATACGCTGCAGGCGGAGTGCGATCGCGCCGGCATTCCCCATCCGGACCTGATCAGCGAATCCGGGCGCGCCCTGACGGCCCACCATGCGGTGCTGATCACCAACGTGATCGACCAGGAGGAGCCACCCTACCCCACACCCGGCGCGCCCGCGGCGGACGCGCCGGCGCCGCTGCATGACCTGTGGCGCGACTTCGGCGATCTTCAAGCCGTGGACCAGAAGCGCTCGCGACTGGAGATCTACCACGACGTTATGCATGCCATCAGTGACGTACATGCGCTTTTCGCCCATGGTCTGCTCACGCTCGCTCACCGGGCAGACGCGGAAGAACTCTATACCGCCTGCTGCCGCACCCTGCGGGATAAGCTGGATGCCGGCAACCGGGCTCACCGGGAAATCGTCGACGAGCTCAACGAGAAGCTGGCCGAGAAGCTATTTGTCAATTTCTCGCTGTTCCAGTCCCTGCCGGATGTTTGGGGCATTGACCAGATTTTCCCCGTGTTGCCCATCTCCGGCCTCAACCAGCCGATCCGTCGCCGGGCGGTGATCCAGGACATCACCTGCGACTCCGATGGCCGTATCGACCGCTACGTGGATGGCCAGGGCCTGGAAACCACCCTTCCCTTGCCGGAAACGCCGGCGGGCGAGTCCATGTTGATCGGTTTCTTCATGACTGGCGCCTACCAGGAAATTCTCGGCGACATGCATAACCTGTTCGGAGATACCAATTCGGTGGACGTGAGTAGACGCGAGGATGGCAGCTACCACATCCGGCATCTCGTAGAAGGCGACACCGTGGCCAAGATCCTGCGCTACGTGAACTTCGATCCGGAGGCCCTGCGCCAGATCTACCGCGCCAAGTTCGAAGCCAGTAATCTGACGGCTGAGCAGCAAGCCGCGCTGGCTCGCGAACTGGAACAGGGACTGGAAGGCTACACCTACCTTGAAGATTGAGACGGGCCGGCCGTTGCGTGATACGTGAATCGTATCCCTGGCCGCCCGCCACGCACGACCTCATTTTTGTCATCGAGTGATCCGGGCGCTCGCCATCTCCGTAAGTCCCTGGACTGACAAAACGATGGCGAGCGCATAGAATGATGACATCAACACGTGCACCGGAAGCCACCACCGAGAGCCGAAAAGTGTCCACATTGCATCCCAGGACCAGCCGGTCCGAAGGGCGGAAGGACGCCTGGAGCCAGTTGCTCGAAAAAGTCGGCCGCCATCACGACCGGCAGGCTTACAAGGCGCTGTTCGAGCATTTTGGGCCGCAAATCAAGTATTACGCCATGGCCAACGGACTCGCCGGGCAGGCCGAAGAGTTGGTCCAGGAAGTATTCGTATCCATTTGGCGACGCTCGTGTCTTTACGACTGGCGTAAGGCAGCCGCCTCGACCTGGATTTTCACCATCGCCCGCAATCAACGCATCGACATGCTGCGCAAGATACAGCGCACCAGTGCCGAAATGGCGGTGGAAACGGAAGATCTCTGGCAGATCCCCGGGGATCACGAGGACGATCCCGTCACGTCCCTACACCGTCTCATTTCCGAGCGGCGTATCCGCGACTCCCTGCAACACCTCCCGGAAGAACAAGTGACTGTCATCGCCAAGGTCTATATGGAGCACAAATCCCATCAGATCGTGGCCAATGAACTTAATATCCCACTGGGCACAGTAAAGAGCCGCGTCCGCCTCGCCTTGAACAAGCTCAGAGTTATCCTGCAGGATCCGAACGCATGACCCAGCATCACCCGGACAGTCATAGTCTGATGGAGTACAGCGCCGGGAACCTGAGCGATCCCCACGCACTGTGTATTCGCCTCCATCTCGACCAATGCCCGCACTGTTGCAGTCGTGTGGACATGCTGGACAGCCTGGGCGCGGTAATGATGGAACGGCAAGCCAGCGTGGGCGTGTCCGACGATGCGTTCAATCGTATTCTCGGCATTATCGACAATGAAGCCGAGGTCACGGCCCCCGTGCCGAAGAAACGCCACGCCGGCGACACGCTGGAACGCATTCTCGGCAGCAACTTGGAGAGCTTGCCCTGGAAGCGCCAATTAGCCGATGTCAGTGTGCTCGACATCAGCCATCTGTTCCCCAGTCAGTCTGAGCAGGTCGTGCTGCAAAAGCTCTCGGCAGGGGGCAAGGCACCCGTCCACACCCACCGCGGCAACGAAACCACAATCGTGCTCCAAGGCGCTTTCACCGACCATAAGGGCGTCTTCAAACAATGGGATTTTGTCGTGCTCGATCAAAACGATGAGCATAAGCCAATCGCTTTGGATGGCGAGGACTGCATTACCCTCTCGGTACTCAGTGCGCCCGTGAAACTCACCGGCACCTTCACCCGCCTGCTCAATCCGTTCATTCGCTGACAGCTATAAAAGCCCTGGCGTCCGTTGCGCCAGGGTCTGGATAAGCCATAGGCAGGCGACTGCTGACCGAAAATGACCGATATCTGTCAGCTTTTGATCTTTAGCCCCCAGGAGAAACCTGGAAAATAAGCGTTGTTGATTAGTGTCTCTGAACGAGTCCGGCTTGTGCCCTTCAGGGTCAAGCCATTTTGCTTGTGCAGCCACGCCAAAGGGCGTGGCTTTTTTATGCCCTCCAGCACGACGCGCCCACTTTTCCGGCCTGCCGATTTATCCTGCTTAACCTCAGGCACTGGCATCCGCGCGGTTTACATCTCACGCGGCTGTACGGCCAGGGGTGAAACCGTGGCCTCAAGTACGATCCCGTCTAAGGTACAATCCGTTATAGCTCAACTAGCGTATGGGACCCGATGATGGATGTAGACGATTACAGCTTCCGCTTTGGCGGCATTGAACGGCTCTATGGCCGGCGAGCACTCCAGGCCTTCCGCGACGCTCACATGGCCGTGGTCGGACTCGGCGGCGTCGGCTCCTGGGCGGCAGAAGCCCTCGCGCGTAGCGGTATCGGCCGGATAACGCTGATCGATATGGACGATGTCTGTGTGTCCAACACCAATCGCCAACTGCACGCGTTAACTGGCGAGTACGGGCGCACGAAAACCGATGTCATGGCCCAGCGCCTGAAAAACATCAATCCAGCCATGCAGGTGGACATCCACTTCGGTTTCCTGACGCCAAAGAACGCAGCCGACCTGTTGAGCGACGATCTGGCGGGCGTGGTCGATGCAATCGACAGCGTGAGATCCAAGGCGGCCCTCATCGCCCATTGCAAGCGCCGCAAAATTCCCTTGATTTGCGCCGGTGGAGCCGGCGGCCAGATGGACCCGACCCAAATTCAGGTGAGCGATCTAAGCCGCACAACCCAGGACCCCCTCCTGGCCAAGGTCAGAAACCTGCTGCGCCGGGAATACAATTTCTCGCGCAATCCCAAGCGTCGTTTCGGTGTTGAGGCCGTGTACTCGCTAGAGCAGCTAACGTATCCTGCGGGGGATGGAGAAGTCTGCATGCAGAAGCCGGATACCGACGGCCCGGTACGCCTGGACTGTGCGACCGGATTTGGGGCCGCCAGCCCGGTGACCGCCACTTTCGGCTTCGTGGCTGCTTCTCGTCTGCTCAACCGTCTCGCCAAAAAGACGCGTGAGGTCTTGCCGACGTAAGCACATCTCGCGAGCTGAACGACATAATCGCACTATAAAAAGTCATCACACTACAGATAGCCATCGCACTGTAAATAACGATAAACGATCCACCGGAATGGACCGCCCTGTCTATGTCAGAAAATATCGTCCTCATGCTTGCGAGCATCGGCGTACTCTCCTTGTTTTGCCAATGGCTGGCCTGGCGCCTGAAAATGCCGGCCATTCTTTTCCTGCTGGCCGGTGGGATCGCAGCAGGTCCCTTATTGAACTGGCTTGAGCCTCAAGCCCTTTTTGGCGATTTGCTGTTCCCGCTGGTGTCTCTCGCGGTCGCGGTCATCCTGTTTGAGGGGAGCCTCACCCTGGACTATGCGGAGATCAAGGGCCACGGCAAGATGGTGCGCAACCTGGTGCCGGTCGGCTCCATCGTTACCTGCGCCGTGGGCACGCTGGCCGCGCATTGGGCATTAGATATCTCGTGGGAGGTGGCGTTGCTTTTCGGCGCTATTTCCGTGGTAACCGGACCCACGGTCATTGCGCCCCTGCTGCGCACAGTCAAGCCTGCCGCCAAATTGGCTAACATTCTGCGCTGGGAAGGCATCATCATCGATCCGGTCGGCGCTCTGCTGGCGGTATTGGTCTTCGAGGGGATCGTATCTTGGGGCCAAGGTAACGTCTTCGGCCACTCGCTCTATATTTTCGCCAAGACAATCGCCATCGGCACCATCCTGGGCGCCGCTGCAGGCTGGCTGACCGGTATCGCCCTGCGCAAGCATCTGATCCCTCAATACCTGCATAACGCCGGCACCCTGACCTTCATGCTCGGCGTCTATGCCTTGTCCAACGAAATGGCTCACGAATCCGGTCTGCTGACGGTCACGGTCATGGGCATCTGGATGGCGAATATGAAGCACGTGCCGATCGAGAGCATCCTGGAATTCAAGGAATCCCTCAGCGTACTGCTGATTTCTGCGCTATTTATCATCCTGGCAGCGCGGGTGGAATTCGCCGCTATTGCCGAGTTGGGCTGGGGACTGGTCGTCGTGCTGGCGGTGCTGCTCCTAGTGGCGCGGCCGGTCAGCATCTTCCTGTCGGCCATTGGCACCACACTAAACTGGCGCGAGAAGTTGTTCCTCAGCTGGGTGGCGCCCCGGGGCATCGTGGCGGCGGCTGTTTCGGCGCTGTTCGCATTCCAGTTGCAGGATATCGGTTACGAAAGCGCCGGCGTGCTGGTGCCGTTGGTGTTCATGGTGATCATCACGACGGTGACGCTACAAAGCCTGACGGCGCGCCCGGTGGCCCGGCTGCTCGGTGTCGCGGAGCCGGCGGATTACGGCTTCCTGATCCTGGGGGCCAATAGCGCCGCCCGACAGCTTGGCCAGGCATTGCAAAAGGTCGACGTGCCGGTCGTTCTCACAGACACCAATTGGGAGAACGTACGCCAGGCGCGCATGGACAATCTGCACGTTTACTTCGGCAACCCGGTCTCCGAACATGCGTCCACCCATCTGGATTTGACGGGCATCGGCAACCTGCTGGTGATCTCCCCGTATAAGCAGCTCAACTCGCTGGCCACCTATCACTTCCTCGATTGGTTCGGCAACGGCAGCGTTTACAGTCTTTCGGAAGGCGACCAGGACCAGAAGGCACGCCATCAGACCGCCGAGAAGATTCAGCAGACCCGCGGCCTATTCGGCGACATGAGCTACGCCAAATTGGCCAGCATGGTCAGCAAGGGCTACTCGGTCAAAACCACCCAGCTCAGCGACGCCTTCACCTACGAGGATTTCCAGAAACAGTACGACCATCAGGCCATTTTGCTGTTCGTGATCGATACCCGTGAACGCATTCACGCCGTGACGGCCGAGAAGAATCTGAAACCGGAGAAAGGCTGGGTGCTGGTCAGCTTAGTGCCGCCGCAGAAACTGAAGGAACGCAAGGAAAAAGACGTCAGCCCGGAAAAACCGACGGGAGAGAATACCGCACAAGCCAACACCTGAGCGGTTTCTGATTAACGCCTATACGCATTCAACGTGCCTGGCAATCGAGCACCAGCTTGCCGCGCACGTGACCGGTTTCCAGGCGCTGGTGCGCCGCTACGGCATGCGCCAGCGGAAACGTCTCGTCGACATGGAGGCGTACATCGCCATCTTCGATCAGCTCGGCGATTTCCTCCAGATGAAACACGTCCGGACGCACGGTCATCCCATGTGCCCGCAACCCCATATTTTCCGCCTCGGTGATGATAGGATCCGCCGAAACGGTGGGCACGGTCACCAGCACGCCGTGCTCCGCCAGGGTGTGCAGCGAGCGATGTCCGGTTTCGCCGCCTACCAGATCAAACACGGCATCGAGGCCATAACAGGCGTCTACGAAATCATCGGCGGCGTAGTCGATCACCTCGTCGGCTCCAAGGGTCGCTAGAAAATCCGCGTTGCCCGCCGAAGCCGTGGCGATGACATGGGCTCCGCGTGTCTTGGCGAACTGGATCGCCAGGTGGCCAACACCGCCGGCGCCGGCGTGGATCAGGACTTTGTGATCGGGCTTCAGCTCGGCTATTTCAAACAGGCCCTGCCAAGCCGTAAGTGCGGCCAAGGGCAGTCCGCCAGCGGAGACCAGGTCCATTTCCTCCGGCACGATAATAAGCTCGTCGTGCCGCGCCAGCGCGTAATCGGCGTAGGCGCCCCCAGCAGCGGGAAAGCCGATCATACCCATCACCCGATCACCTGCAGAGAGCGTCGTCACCTCTGCCCCAACGTCGATTACGGTACCGGAGAGATCGTAGCCCGGCGTCCAAGGCAGCCGGTCCTTAATCTGTTGGGCGGCAAACCCCAAGCCTTTCCGGGTTTTCCAGTCAATCGGGTTAAGGCCCGCTCCTGCCACGCGAATGCAGACCTGATGGGCTGCCGGTTCCGGCCGATCCGACTCGATCAGCTTCAGCACATCGGCTTCGCCGAATTGTTCATAGACGATGTGACGCATGATGGCTCTCCATGACTGACCGTGACTGAGGCTCTCAGGCCAAGCGACCTCGCAAAAAGCCGGCACAACGCCGGACAGGTTTGACTGAAGACTAGCAGAAATTGGTTCGAGGGGCCTATGAACACGCCTTTGTACGCGCCTATCCCTCACCCTGCCATGGAAAGGACTGCAGATACGCACAACGACGGGCTTTGAAACGCTAAGGAGCTACCACCGCACTCCCGAGAATCTCACCGTATTCTTTGGGCACGCGGGCCGGGCGCTGGGTTTTAAGGTCAACGCAGGCGTGGGTGGAGAGCGCCCTGGCCAGGCACTTGCCATCGCCCTGCCGCATCAGCTGGAAACGCCGTGCCGAACGGAAACGGCCATCGAAATCCACCAGCCAGGTACCCAGTAGCAAGTGATCGCCCTGGTTTGCGGCAGCCAGATAGTCGATTTCGGTACGGGTGATGGCCATGGCCCGCCCTGTCGCCTCATGCACATCCCAGGTCATTCCCAGGCTTTCGATGTGGGCCCAGCTTACGTCTTCGAGCCAGCGCACGTAGACAACATTGTTGGCATGCCCCAGCCGGTCCACATCGTCAGACTTAACCACGATGGGCATGATGAAAGGCCCCGGCAGATCCCAGTCAATAAGGTCCGGCACGTCCGTCACGGTGTTTTCTCCTTTTTCAGGGCCGGCACCGCGCTCATCGGTAACCGTCCAATTCGGTCGTTATGTAGGGAGCCGAAATACAGCATGCCCTCGTTCGGCTCCACCGACGTGATCTCCTGCAGGTGTTCACCCGTAGGGTCGTGTAGGCTGGCGATAATATTGCCGTCCTCGCTCACAACCAACACCAGCCCATAATTCCGGGGCGATGGCTTGAGGCTCTCCGGCAGCTTGGCAATCTGTTCCTTTACCCAGGGATAGGGGTGAATGCTGTCCATAAAGGCATTGCGCGTGGTTGCCAGCGCCAGCCAAAAGCGGCCTTGGCTGTCCGCGGCGATGCCATCGGGGAAGCCGGGCAGGTTGTCGATGAAGATCTCCGCGGTGCCCGCTTTCGGACCGCTAAGCCAATATCTCAAGGTACGGTATTTCCAGGTTTCGTTAACCAGCACGAATTTACCGTCTTTGGAGACGGCCACGCCACTAGCAAAATGGAGATTGCGCAACAGCACTTCCGTCTTGCGCGTCGCCGGATCCAGCCGCAACAAACGGCCATTGGGCGCCATCTCTAGCAGGTCGAGCATGTATTCGGATTGATTGAACCGAGAACTGGCATCGGTGAAATAGATCATGCCGTCCGGTGCGATATCCACATCGTCGGTGAACTTGAACGGCAAACCTTCAGCCTCACGGCTGAGCACGCGAATATTACCCGACGGTGGATCGATCGCTAGCAGCCCCTTATAGGCATCGGCGACAATCAGGTTGCCGTGGCGGTCCAACTCCATGCCCAGGGGCCGACCACCGGTTTGCGCCCAGGTCTCCACCCGTCCGTCCGGCCAAACGCGGATAATTTTTCCGTCCTGGGTGCCGCCATAAACCCGGCCCGCCTTGTCCACATCCACATCTTCCGGGCCGTAGACATCACCCACAGCCAGTAACTCGGCCTGCTTCAGCAGGTCATTCTGGGCCAGTTCGCCTTCTAATGGTGGCGCCTTGGGCGGCGTCCATGCCTGGCTATCGACCGGTGATGGCGTAAACAGAAAGCCGCCAATCGCCAGGAAAAGCACAACGCAGACCGCGTAGACCCAACGCATGGGCGCTCCTTTATCAGTCGTAGCAAATCGTTATCAGTCGTAGCAAACATAGAATAAAGAGGTAGACGATTTCATAACCCTACCAAAACCCCGCGAAACCGACGAATGCTTGATTGAGAAGGTGTTGGGTTACTTCTCAGGGCAAACAGCCCCGCACCTACAAAAAAGCCACAGCGCGGAACTGTGGCTTTTCGCTATCGATGTAACCGTTAATCGAACTCACCGTCTAGAAACCGCCGGGACAGTTTGGCAAACAAGTCCGCCTTCTCGGCGTGCAGCCAGTGGCCCGTGCCGGGAAGGATACGTAGCGTCGCCTTGGGGAAAAGCCGGCTGACCGTGTCGCGATGGCTATCCTGGATATAGTCGGACTCCCCACCCTTTAGAAACAGTGTGGGCCCGTCAAAGGGACCTTGCGCTGTCGGTCCTTTGGCGATCTGCGGATACTCTCGTTCGATCGCTTTGAGGTTGATTCGCCAACCATAGCCCCCCTCATCGCTGCGCACCAGATTCTTGAGCAGAAACTGCCGCACGGCTGGAATCTCCACGTATTCAGCCAGCCATTTGTCTGCATCGCCACGGGTTTTCACCGCGGACAGATCAAGCCCGGTCAGGCCCTCGATGATGGTGTCATGGTGGGGCGCATAAGCCACCGGTGCAATATCGGCGACGATGAGCCGCTCGATCCGATCCGGGTGAGCCAGGGCAAGCTCCATCGCCGTTTTGCCCCCCATCGAATGGCCCAGAACCGAGGCGCGTTCTATTTTTTGCTTGTCGAGATAGCGCTGCACATCGTCTGCCATGGCAGGGTAGTCCATCGCCTCGACATGAGGCGAGCGGCCATGGTTGCGCAGGTCCAGCGCGTGGACCTGCCAGGTGTCCGAAAGCCGCTGGGTAACGCCGCCCAGGTTCTCCAGGGAGCCAAACAGCCCGTGCAAAAGCACAAGGGGTTTGCCTTCCCCGACCACTCGGTGGTGCAGATCGACGCTCACAGAGTCCTCCTTAAAGCCAGGCGCGGAGTTCGCCCAACGCCGTTGAATTGATCAGGTAGGATACCGCATGTTCCCGCGCCAGGCGCTGCACTTCGCCCGCTAGTGCGTCAAGATCGTCCACTTGCGGGCTCAATCGTGAATGCTCGGAGACATAGCCCCACATATGCTGGAGAGCGTTGCGAATCCCGCCTTCCGGCGGCGCAACCCTGGACGCGTTGACCATAGCCATCCACAGCGACTCCAGCGGCACGGCCCGCGTCGCCACGCGGCGGCCGAAACTTTCGTAGGCCTGGCGGTTACGAGCCAGCAAACTGTACTTGTACGTGGCCCATAGCTCGTGATCGTTGCGGGGCAGGCGAATGCGCCCCTTTTTGCCGGCCGCCGCGCGCTCGGCCACATAGCGGATTTCTTCTTTGAGCGCCTCTTGTTCCAGCGGCGGCCAGATGATGGCCTCATGGGTCACCTTCACTTCACCGGGCACCGCCATGCCCCGCAATGTCATTTCGCCCATCAGTTGGTTGAGGCGCAGGGTCAGGGCATCTTCATGCCCCTGCCAGGACAGAGGCAGCCGATCCCCGGCACTGCGGGCCCGGTCCGTGCTAACCAACCCGACCAGCAAGCGCATTTGTCCGGCCAGGAGGTCATCGTCCAGCAAACCGGCATCGAGATCGAATATTCTATTTTTTTGCGTCAAATCGAGGGGCCTCCGGCCATTCTGATAACGTGCAGCTCCGGCAGCGGTTCGCGCAGTAGATCAGCGCATTAACCAGACAAGAGCATACCTGCCCGGCGCTTTACCGTCAGCGGCAGCGATTGATCTGTACCGCACTTTCGTCATCCCCGGCGCTAAATTTGAGTGTTGGGTACGGGTTGAGCTTTGCTATTGTTGAACCTGGAGTCAGGATAACGCAGGTGTGCGCTTTCCGAGCTTGAAGTGATTACGCGCTAGTGTGCCGTGCGGTTAATTCGCTGATCTACTGCGCGTCGCACTCGTCAAATAGAGGATGCATCGCTCCATGCAAATGCCCAGCAAGAACAAGGAACGCCGCCGCTTCCGCAGGCTCCCCGCCGCCGAACTGCGCGTTGCCTGGCGCCCGAGAAAAGGCCTGTTCGGCAGTTACTCGGCAACCGAAAGCCATGACTTTACCCGCGAGGGCCTGTCCATTATCGAACGGTCAGACTGTTTCGAGATCGGGGACCGGCTGGAGTTGCGTCTGGAGCTGTGGATGGAAGCCAGTACACTCTCCCTTGAGCGCATTCAGGGAGAGATCGTTAACCGGCAAACGTTGCCGGACGCCGGGTCGCTCTCTCGCTTCGGCATCGCGTTCAATTTTACCGGCAGCCGGCTGATGCGCTCTCAACAGACACGCGCGCAACTTGGTCGCATTGAAGGCATCCTGGAACGGAGCGAGAAGCTAAGACTGCGGCTGCAGCCTCTGGAACATATCAGGGGACTCGCCGAACAGCTCGAGAACGGTTAGGGCGCCTCCGAAGACACCCAGGCCGTTGCCACAAGCACAAAAAAGGCCGCCTGATGGCGGCCGACGTGCGAAGGGATTTAGCAATAGAAGATGCTATTGAGATAGTCCTTGAGAGCCTCGCAATTACGACGTTCAAGCTCCGTACGAGGTACAAAGATTTCAAGTTCCATTCTGCACACCTCCTGACAACGTCAGACAACCCATGAAAGGACGCTCAGGTTACCTCGACAGTAAGCCCGTTACGTTGACAGTCCGTCCCAACTGTTTGACATTTGGTAACATCCCCGTGAACGATAGTGTTCGAAGATCCGCCCGGTCCGCCCACAAGACAGATGCCAATGACACCTGTAACAACGCCTACGCCAACGGACGCAGCTTCGTCTGACGAACCGCTGGTCGCCGCCTCCACCGCCCTCGGACTGGTACATTATCTGGAGACCCGCCACAAACTCGATAAACCGCAGGTTGAGGCGTTGCTTGAGCGATCGGTCGACGCACTCAGCGAGCCGGACCTGAGGCTTCCTGCCCACGCTCACTACCGGCTCTGGCGGTATGCCGAACAGGTCACCGACGATGCGGCCGTTGGCCTGCATGTCGGTGAAATCGTGGATCCGGATCGAATGGGGCTGTTAGGTCACGTGTTCTTCAATTGCGACACCCTGGGCGAGGCCGCCACCCAATATGTCAGGCTGCACCGGCTGATCAACGAGAGCGTCAGCCTGCATTTCGAAACCGCTGGCGAACTCGCCATTCTGAGCTGGCATGTTGATCCGCGGCACCAGTACTGCCGGCAAGACATGGATCGCACACTCTCTGCCGCCGTCAGCCGGGCCCGGCATTTCATCCATCCCCAGCTCGACCTCGCCTGGGTGCGCGTTAGCCATCCCGAACCGGCGTATGGAGACGAATACCAACGTATTCTGGGATGCCCGGTCAACTACAACGAACCGGACATGGCACTCGCCTTTAGCGCACATTATTTGAGCCGGCCGATTCCACACCGCAATCCCTACATCCATTCGGCAATGCTTCGTCAGGTCAACAGCCTGCTGGCGAAAGTACAAACGCGCCGTCACTTTAGCCGCAAGGTACGACGGCTGATTTCCCAACAGATGGCTTCGGAAAGGATCGATGCGGATAGCCTCGCACATCAGTTGCACATGAGCCGCCAGACCCTTTATCGCCGGCTCAAGAAGGAGGGCATGAGCTTCCATGAACTGGTGGAACACGTGCGCAAAGATAAGGCTTTACGGTATGTTGCCTCTGACCGGTATGCGCTGGGGGAGATTGCCTTCCTATTGGGTTTTTCCGAACTGAGTGCGTTCAGCCGCGCCTTCAAGCGCTGGACCGGCGAGTCACCTGCGCAATATCGCGCGCGTCACCACTGATTGGACATTTTACGCATGTGGGATCCGGTCCTGCTCACCCTACTGCTCGTTACCGTCTACGGCCTGGCGCTTCTCTGTGTCCTGCGCATCCTGCTGCACTACCGGACCACCCAGGGAGCCATTGCCTGGATCATCGCCCTACTGGCCTTTCCCTACGTCACGCTGCCCCTGTTCGTACTGTTTGGCCGCAATCGCTTCGCCGGCTATATCCGCGCCCGTCGCTCCGGCGATGTCGCCCTGAATCAGCTGTTGACGGTGTTTGAGAACGAAACCCAGCTCACACGCATCCCAGACAGCGACGATCCCAGTCCGGAACTACGGGTGCTGACCAGCCTGGTACGTCAGCCCTTCACCAGCGGCAACTATTGCACGCTGCTCCAAGATGGCCGCGCCACCTTCGATGCCCTGTTCGAGGCGATGGAAAGCGCCCGGCACTATATTCTGCTGGAGTTCTATATCGTCCGTTCGGACCGGGTCGGCCAGCGCATCAAGTCGATCCTCAAGCGCAAGCTGGC
Source organism: Marinobacter fonticola (assembly GCF_008122265.1). NCBI lineage: Bacteria > Pseudomonadati > Pseudomonadota > Gammaproteobacteria > Pseudomonadales > Marinobacteraceae > Marinobacter > Marinobacter fonticola. Next base: position 663,479 of record NZ_CP043042.1, on the reverse strand, counting down.
CGAAGGCGTCAAGGTCTACTTCATCTACGACGACATCGGCAGTGTCTGGCTGCCTCGCAACTACCTCAAGGAACTGACCAACGCCGGCGCTCGCGTGGCCGCTTTTGGGGACGGCAATGTTCGACGACGGCGCTTTCAGATCAACTTTCGCAATCATCGCAAGCTGTTGATTTGCGACGGCACCTTGGGTTTCGTTGGAGGTATCAACCTGGGCGACGAATACTTGGGTACGAAAACCAATAGCCTGGCTTGGCGGGACACGCATTGCCGCATCGAGGGACCGGCGGTGATGGGTCTGCAACTGGCCTTTGTCGAGGACTGGTACTGGGCCGCCAACGACCTGCCCTCATTGAATTGGACACCCAAATCTTCGCCGGCCGGCGATCAGGAAGTGCTTATCCTGCCTACCGGGCCCGCCGACCGCTTCGATACCGGCACTCTGTTCTTTCTCAATTGCATCAATAGCGCCCGGGAGCGAATCTGGATCACCTCGCCCTATTTCGTGCCTGACCTGCAAGTGGTCAACGCCCTGCAACTGGCGGCCCTGCGTGGTGTCGATGTGCGCGTGCTGATCCCCCAGAATCCTGACCACCAGCTCGTCCGTTTGGCCGCTTATTCTTATTTGGTGCAGGCCAGTCAGGCCGGCATTGGGATTTACCGGTACCAACCGGGTTTCCTGCACGAGAAAGTAATCCTGGTGGATGACCGCTACGCCGCGGTCGGCACGGCCAATCTGGATAACCGTTCGATGCGGTTGAACTTCGAGATTGCGGCGCTGTTCACCGACGCCGCTTTCGTCGCCCAAGTGCGTCAAATGTTGGAAGAGGACTTGCGGCACTGCCGTCTCATGACGCCGTCAGACTATAGCGAGCGTTCGATCGTCTTCCGCCTGACTTGCCGCGCGATCAGATTGCTGGCGCCGCTGCTGTAACCCCCTTGCAGTTATCGGGGAATGTGAGAGCATAATGAGGAATACTTGTGTTGAAGGGACACTTGCAGGCAGCCGGCCATCAAACTAGTGCACTAGACCCCGGCGTAAACGTACCCGGTTATCAGGAATTATCCGGAAACCCGTTAATGAAGCCATTCAAGCCCCGTGAAACCTTGACCGAGCAGGTCGCCCAACATATCGAGAATCTGATTGCCTTCGGCCAGCTCCGCTCCGGAGAACGCATATACGAGAGCGCAATGGCCAAGCAGCTGGACGTTAGCCATGGTTCAATACGGGAAGGGCTGTTGCTGCTGGAGAAGCGTCATCTGGTGCGCAACGTACCGCGCAAAGGTGCGTTCGTAACCGAACTGGACGCGTACTTTGTTCGAAGCCTGTACGAAGTGCTCGAACTCTATCTCTGCCATACCGGCCGTAAGCTGGCCCGGCAATGGCAGCCTGAGGACATGGAAAAACTCGAGTCCCTCTATGCCCGCATGGACGAATGCTACAAACGGGGCGACCTGCTGGCGTTTCTCGATTTTGGTATCGAGTATACCCAGGCCTCTCTCGCCTACGCCGACAACTACTTTATCCTGCAAGCCATCGAAGACCTTTGGCCGTCGGCACGCCGTTGCGCCTTCGTCGCCTTTCAGCATGCCAACCAGCGGGTACTGGAAGACAACCTGGCCCACATGCGTGAATCCATCGAGGCTATCAAGGCGCATGACGAGGAGCAGCTGGTGGAGATCTTGCAGCGCTACGCGGGCCAGCAATGCGCCCAAGTGCTCTCGTACATCGGGGAAGACGCGCCGCGTAGCGATGCTGGCGACTGAGCGGCGCTATAGCTATCCGGTCGCCGCCGCCCTATTTCTGGCCTTGACCGGCTGTGCGTCATCCCCACCCGAGCAGCCTGCCCCGGCCCCGGAATTCGAGCCTATTCCAACGGTAACGCCGCCGGATCAGGACGAGCCAAAGCCAGCCCCGGAACCGGAGCCAGCTCCCGAACCTCGTGACCGGGACGTCCGCGATAAGGGCAGTGACGGACCTCCGGCCCTTTGCGCGTGGAGTAAGGTGCGAGGTGTAGCCTCACTGCTGGCGCAGGAAAACCGGATCGGAACCTGGCAGTTCTTTCCCGGCGACGACATTCTCTTTCATCCGGTGCCCAGCAGCGCGCGCAATGGCGCGGAATACCGCGCCATTCTCGAGCGCCCGCTGAATGGCCCGTGTGACGAGGAACGGTTGATTCTGGTCGCGCCTATTTAGGACATCTCGATCAACTTAGGCCATCTCAACCCACTAGGACCCTCAAATAACTTAGGATCCTCAAATAACTAGGGACTCTCAAATAATTTAGAATTTCAAATAACTAAGGGAACCTCAATCGGCCTATGGGCTGATGAACAGACTCTCCAACGAATACCCCACCGTCAGGAACAAGGTCCAATGGTTATCGTCGGCATAGGCTGTCGAGAGCTGGACCGGCCCCAGGAACGTATCGACTCCCGCAAACACACTCCAGGAGTGAATCAGGTCGCCCCAACTGGCATCGTTGACCTCCTGCCAGGCATTGCCGGTTTCATAGCCTAGCCCGGCAAAGTAAGGTACGAAGGGACCGCCAAAACGGCGGTAGCTGTAGAACGTCAGCAACGCAGCGTCGGGACCGGTGATTTCCCCACGGGCGTAGGCGGATAGCCGCCGGAACCCGCCCAGGGAGACATAGTTCTCCACGCCCGCCTTGCCGTTGGTGACCGCGCTGGCGAAGGCCTGGCCTACGATTACGTTGCGGCCAAATTGCCCCGCTTTGGCGGCCAGAAGCGTGGTCCGGTCGAAATGGCGATCCGACCCCAGGCCGGGCCGTTCAAAGCGGCTGCTGAGTCCCAAAAAGCCACCACTACTGGGCAGAAAGGGATCGTTCAGCGTGTCGAACGTTAACTGTAACGTCCAGGCGCCCTGATCGATTTCGCTCTCCTCCAGGGAAGAATCGCCCAACACGTCGTCCACCGACGCGACGCCTCGTCGAAAGCCCGCGCGCACTTCGCCTTCAGCGCCCAATTCAAGGCCCAGGCTGATATCGAATGCATACTCCTCGACTTCCACCTTGCCGACCCGGTCGCCCTGCGCGTTGAACACCGAAAAGCTATCCTGCTGGTAATCCGCGCCGGAGAGAAGGAAGCGCCGATAACCATAGTCCAGGGGTTGGAACCAATCGGTGCGGACGTACGGTTCGGTACCCAGTTGCAAGCCGGTGGTCCATTCGCCGCCCAACGCATTCAGCTCGGTCATTTGATAAGAGCCGGCCACGTTGAAGCGAGTATCGCTTTCGAAGTTGTCCTCATAGCCCAACCCGAAACGCAGATAATTAGGCCCCCAGGTTTTCTCCTGAACGTCGATCACCAAGTCGGAACCCGCTTCGCCACTCTCGCTGGGCGCCAGCGAATAGGTCACTGTTTCGTAGTAGCCCAGGCCGTAAATGCGGCGCAGGTCGTCCTCCAGCTGTTCCACGTCTAGGGGCTGGCCAGCTTGCTGGCGGATGCGCGAACGCAGGAATTCCCGGGAGAGGCGGGAGTCGTGCTGAATCTGCACATCGGCGATCAGGTCCGGAGTGAACCGGGCGTGATGACGCGCGCGCTGGAAATCCGCCCAAGCCACCGGGCCCACGCGCAGGCTATTGAGACCGACGGCTTCGTTGCGGGCGGCCGTGGCGCCGGCTTCAATGATCTCCGGCGCGTCGAAGAAGTCCGCCGACGTCAGATCTTCCAATTTGGGACGAATGAGCACGTCTTCCCCGGTGAGGCGTTCGAGCTGGTCGTCGACATTTCGCCGGGTCATCATCGTGGTGAGCTGACCGACGACGGAGAATGCACCTGTCAGCTTCTCGCCTTCCAACAGGGCGTCGCTGATATCCACTGCGATGACTACATCAGCTCCCATGTCCTGGGCAACGCTAATGGGCAGGTTATTGGCAATCCCCCCATCGACCAGCAGCCTGTCATCGATTTGCATAGGCGCGTAGACGCCGGGAATACTCATGCTGGCACGAATGGCTTCGGCCAGGGCGCCCTCCTTGAGCACCACCTCTTCACCGGTTTCCAGGTCGGTCGCCACGGCGCGGAAGCGGATCGGCAACTTGTCGAAATCCCGCACCAACGCCGCCCGCCGGGTCAGTTCGTTGAGAATAAAGCCCAGGTTCTGGCCAGCAACAAGGCCGCGGCCGAGGGAAATGCCCTCCGGCCCCACACCGATACCCGGATCCACCGGATAGCGCCAGTCATCGAACTTGCGCCGTACCGGTTTATAAGCCCGGCCGGGACTGTCTTGAAAGCTCGATAGCCAATCCATTTCCACGAATCGGTCTTCGATCTCGGTGACGTCCATACCCAAGGCATAAAGCGCCGCCACGGCGGACCCTGCGCTGGTACCCACCACGATATCCACCGGAACCCGCATTTCCTCCAGCACCCGCAGTACCCCGACATGGGCCATGCCCTTCGCGCCACCACCGCTCAATACCAGGGCAACCACCGACCGCTTGCCGGAGGCATTCTGGGACTGGGCAAAGGCATCCAGCACGAGGCAGGTTAGCAACAGGGTGGCGAGAATTCGGATCAAACAGCACTCCTTTCCATTTTTTCGCTCCGTCGTTTTCCGGCGCAACACGCACCGGTTAGCGATGCCACCGGAAGGTTCGTTGTCAGCGGTCCTACTTGACCGGAATCCAAAGCAACAGACGGTACACTTGATATATGACAGCGCGATATATGACAGCGCCATGGTGAGGCATGGCGCGGCGGGCGGGTATTATTTGCGATCCTCGTCGTTATCGACCAGTGACAAATGGGAAATGTCGGGCACCATCGGCGGAACCTCTTCCCGCCGCTCCACCAGGGTGCTGCCCGGCGGCGCAAGGGTCCAGTCATCGACATGCTCGAACAGGGGCGCTTCCACCTCACGGGCTTCACTCAAGCGGTCGTGGACGGCGTCCACCTTAAGTGACGAACCCGACAGGATGCTATCGACTCTTTCCCCCGCCACCAGTAGGCGGTCTCCGGGTTCCACGGGCACGCCGCCGGCGCTAGGGCGCGGCACCTCGCTCGCAGCTGTCTGCGCCGGAGGTTCCGGCTCGGCACGCGGTGCGGGCTCGGGCTGCGTCGAGGCGCCAGGCGATGGGGACGAAGATGCGGGCGCTCCGTCCATCGGCTCGACGTGGGCAATCATGCCGTGCTTTCGCAGCACTGCTTCGTATTTCGCCGCCTGAGCCTCATCGAGTTTGTTGCGGATCACCACGCGGCTGCCGCTGAACATCCGCTCCACTTGATCCAGGGTCGCCTTGAACAAGGCCATGGCGTTGGCCCGCGCCGTTTGTTCGTCTATGCCGGGGGCGCACTCGCCCTTGAATATCAGCTGATACATGATGTCTTCTCCGCACCTGACATCCCGTTCGATTGACGAATGAAACGGGACACTAACCCATCCGGCTCCACTGCCGACTTCCTAATCCTAGCGCATCCCAAACCGCGGCCATAGGCCCGGAAGGAAGGCGAGACCGTCGCATGCGACTGACGCGAGGATTCAAAAGGGCGCATTCATTTTGGGCACCAGCGGTGTTTCGACGTCAATTTGATCGCATTTTTATTGCAAACAATTGAAAAAAAAGTGATCAGGGCCTAAGCAAACCCGCGCCACTCTGAGATAATGCCGGTAACATCGTTTAACGTTCTGTTACATTTCTCTGCAAGGGAGATTGGTGATGGGAGCAAAAGTTCGTCGCCAACGGATCGGCCTTATGCGTTTACTCTGTGTCCTGGCTCTGCTGCCGATTGCAGCCTGTGTCCAGTCGGCACGGGCCGAAAATATAGATCTGCTCATGAGCGCTCTGTTTACCAGCGAAGGACCGACCTATATCGGCGCGAGCAGTATTAGCCGGGAGGATATTCCCGAAGCGGCCAACTACGAGCGCAAGTACCTCATCGTTGATTTCCGCTTCAACAACGCCCCTCCCGCGCCCCACCTGCAGAGCAGCATACACACCATCTGCATGGCCATGATCCGCGACCGGGACCTGATGCAGCGTTTGACCCAGCAGGGTTACGACATGGTTGCCGTGGCCTTCGATCGCAGATCCCAGTACGACTGTCTTTAATCCTAGTGCCCCTTAGACCCTAGCGTCCCTCTTAACATAAGCGTGCAGGCTGGTTATCCCGGCTCGCCAAGCAATTCCGGAAATGCCTCTAACCGGTCGTGAACGCTATCCAAATCGAATGACTCGATATCGCCCAGCAGCTCACGGCCGTACTCCACCACCTCAAGCACGCGGTAACGTTTACCCCACTCCACCAAGCGCTGCGCAAATTCGGCGAGCTGTTCCGGGTCGCCGCTTCCGCGCATGCCTTCCCAGTCCTCCGCAAAATTCGCTTGCAGGTCTTTTGCCAGGCGGCGGCGCTGGTAGCGGTTGGTAATGGTGTAGAGGACGGGCTCGTCGTCTTCGTCCAGCTCTTCTTCCTCGAGATTCAACTCATGGTCGAGGAAACGCGCCAGCTCCTGCATCAACACATGACGGCTGACGGGCTTCTGCAGGAAGCCATCGAATCCTGCGTCTTCGATACGCGAGGCATCGCCGGGCATGACTGAGGCCGTCAGGGCGATGACCGGAATGTGAGCCAGAGCTTCATCGTCGTGCATGGCCTTCCGGCAGGCGAAGCCATCCATAACGGGCATGCGGATATCCATCAAAACCGCGTCTGGCTGGCATTCCCGGGCGACACCCAGCGCCTGGGCGCCATCGGCGGCATCGATCACCTTCAGGCCGACCGGCTCCAGCATGTCGCGTACCAGCTGGCGATTGATCTGGTTGTCGTCCACCACCAGCACTTGGCCACCGGCAAAGGTAAAGCCGGGACCGCCCTCGCCCTGGGACTCCGGGCCGGCGGACGAGGTTTCTACGTCATGCAATACCACGCGGAACGTGGAGCCCTCGCTCGACGTGCTGGTCACGCTGAGTTCGCCACCCATCATGCGCACCAGTTTGCGACTGATAGCCAGGCCCAGGCCGGTGCCGCCATACTGGCGATTGCTTTGGCCCTCCTGTTGCTCGAAGGCATCGAAAATGCGGGCCTGCTGATCGTCGGGTATGCCAATCCCGGTATCCGTGACCTCAATAACCAGCTGGCATTCATCACCGGCGTCATCGCTGCGACAGCGTTCGGTGTGCGCACTCAGACGAATACCCCCTTCATGGGTGAACTTGATGGCGTTGCCCACCAGGTTGAACAGCACCTGGCGCAGGCGCGTTTCGTCCAGCACCATGGCCGTCGGCATGGCGTCCGACAGGGTCACCTCAAGCGTGAGCCCCCGGGCCTTGGCCCGCATTTCGAAAATCCGCCGCACGTCTTCCAGCAGGCGCTGCAAGTCCAGCGGCCCGAACTCCAGCCGCATCTTGCCGGCCTCGATTCGGGAAAGATCGAGAATGTCGTTGATAAGCGTCAGCAGGCTGCGGCTACCCGCCTTAATGGACTCGATATAGCCCCGCTGGCGCGGATCGGTGACGCTGCCCTCGAGCAGTTCGCTGTAGCCCATGACCGCGTTCATCGGTGTACGAATCTCGTGCGACATATTCGCCAGGAACTCACTCTTCGCGCGGTTGGCGGATTCCGCTTCGCGGGCGAGCTTCTCCGCCTCCAGCTTGGCCGCGCGCAGCTCGTCCTCACTGCGGCGCAGCGCGTCCTCGGAACGGATACGCTCGTCCACCTCCCGAGACAGCTTGCGGTTCCAATAGAGGAAGATCAGCACCACCACCGCCGCGATCAGAACCACCCGGCGTACCACCGTGTAATCGATGTCCTGCTCGATATCCAGGTGAATCCAGCGGTTATAGATACCGTCGTATTCGCTCTTGCCGATAGCGCCGAGGCCCTTGTTGAGGATGCGTAGCAACTCCGGTTCATCCCGCCGCACCGCCAACCGAAGCTCGTACTGGTACGGGGTAATACTGGTAATGCGCAGATTGGACAGACCCAAACGGGCGACGGTGTAACTCACGCCGGGGATATGCGTCACCATCACATCCAGGTCGCCGTTGGATAAATCGAGCAGGCCCTGCTCCAGACTATCGACGGGAAAGATATTCAGCTCCGGGTGATTGATCAGCAGGTATTCGTGGCTGGCGTGCTGCCGCACCACCCCGACGCGCTCGTCCCGAAGCTCGCGCAGGTCGCCCACGAAACGCCCGTCTTCGCGAATAACTAAGGCGATAGGCAAGCTGAGGTAGGCGCGGGTGAAAAGAAACAGATTTTCTCGGCGCGGGGTTCTCGGCAGCGCGGGTATAACGTCGATCTCGCCGGCCTGCAACAGGGATTCCGCCCTCGACCAGTCGTCGATCGTGCGTGTCGCAAAGCGCGCATCCAGCCTGTCTCCCAGGCTGGCCACCAGATCCGGAACCAACCCGCTGGGACGGCCATCCTCCTCGAACTCGAACGGCGGCCAGTCGCTGCGATAGGCCACACGCAGATCCGGATGGCGCTTGAGCCACGCCCGTTCCTGGGTTGAAATCGCCACATCGCTCTCGGCGCTGACACCCGGCAGCTCGAAGGCAATCCACTCCTGCTGGAGAGCCCGGCTCTCGTTGCCGCTAATGGCCTCGACACCGGCATCGAGAATACTCTGCAATTGCTCATTCCCCGCCGCCACGGCAAAAGCCACTTCCGCCGGCTGGTTGTTGAGTACGGTGACCAGCGACAGCTGGTCGATCAAACCGGCCCGTAGGTAATCGGAAATCACCGGCATGGGCGCGAAAAAGGCATCGGCCCGCCCGGACAGGATGCTATTGACCGCCTCGCTCACCGAGCGCACGGGAATGGGCCGGAAAGAATCCACCGCGTCCAGCAGAACATACTGCTGGGTATCGCCCGCAATCAGCGCGATACGCTTGTGTTCCAGGTCGGACAAACGCTGAACGGAAGCGTCTTGGGCGTTGGCGAACAAGCCATAGTTGAGAGACATGACACTATCGGTGAACAGCAGGTCAGGCGCGCTCACCGGTGGCTGCCGGGTGGTAACGATGGCATCCAGCTCGCCTTCTTTGAGGCGGGCTTCCAGGGTAACCGGCGCACCCGGAACCAGAGTCACGCCGACCCCCAGCTTGCGGCCCACTAGCCGCGCAAACGCAGGGTGGGTGCCCGCCATTTCTCCGTCCGGCGCCAGGTAGGCCAACGGTTTGCGCTGGCCGGCAATACCGATGCGCAGGCTTTCCTGCCGCTCAAGCCAGGCCAAGGCCTCCGCGCCCAGTACCGGGTGCGGCGACTCGAGTCGCGGTTCGGCCGTCGACAGCGCGGGAGGCAACAGAACCAAGACGGCAAGGACAGCCAGCACTAGGCTACGGAGCAAAGCGGATAGTGGAATTCTTCGGTTTTTCACGCAATACGTTCGAGTTTAATAACTGTTCATGATTCCAGCGCCACATTTCCTGGATTTTTGCAGAAACCGGCGGCTAGACTGGACTATTAAAGATGTCGTTAAGTGAGGATGTCCCTCACCTTAGAGCCTGCCGATGTTTCGTTCGCAGGCACAACGTTTTACAGGTCATCAAGGCAGAGGACTTTAGCACCATGGACACGAGTCAGCACACATTGCAGACGCTCTTCGCACAATTGGGTTTACCCGCCGACCAGGAAAGCGTTGAAACATTCATCGCCAACTACGCCCCGTTGCCTCAGGAAGTGGCGCTGCCCGATGCCACTTTCTGGAACGCCGCTCAATCCAGCTTCCTACACCAAGGTATCGAGGACGACTCGGACTGGGCCGAGGTGATTGACGAGCTGGATGCCTTGCTACGCCATTGAGTGTGGCAGGGACGCCCCGACTGCAGAACGATACTGCCGGGCATCAAGCCCGGACCACGCGATTGCGGCCCTCGTTCTTGGCTCGATAAAGGGCTTTATCGGCCCTGTCGAACAGTTCGTCATGGCTGCTGCCGGCAATGAAAGACGTGATACCCGCAGAAACGGTGACCGCAACGGGCTGGTTCTGAAAGTGGAACGGCAGGCTGGCAATGTGCAGGCGCAGATCTTCAAGGACTTTGTAGGCGACATCGGCATCGGTTTCGGGTAATAGGATAACGAATTCCTCACCACCGTAGCGTGCCACAAAGTCCGTCGCCCGTAGACGATCGCACAAGGCCCGGGCCACGAGTTGGATGACCCGGTCCCCGGCCTTATGACCGAAGGAATCGTTCACTTTCTTGAAGTGATCGATGTCCAGTACGGTGAGGCTGATCGGGTGTTGGTAGCGCTGCCAGCGATCAAACTCGAGCTGTAGTCGTTGCTGCCACGCTTCGCGGTTGGGAAGCTGGGTCAGCATATCGGTCAACGCCCGCGAGCGTTCGGTGCGCAGCTGCTCCTGGACCTGCTCGGAATAGGCTTCCATCCCCGCCAGCTTCTCCTGCATCGCCGACAGTTTCTCTTCCAAAACTTTCTCACGCTGGCTCTCGTCGTCCCGGTAAGTGCGGAAAGAGTCGGAAATGGCCTGAATATTTTGCGTGACCGAGGTTTTGAGCTGATCCAGGCTGGTGGCGCGGGACACTGCCGACCCCATATCCTCCAGTTGAGAACTGAGTGCCTGATCCAGTGCATCGGTTGCCGTGCGGCGAACGGCGCCCGCTTCCATTTGAGCTTCGCAATTGGCCTTGAGTGTCGCCAGACGCTCATCCAAGCGCTTGAGGAAATCCTCAAACTCGGTCCGCCCACGACTGACCGCGGCGATCACTAGGTCGACAATCTCGTTTAGCGCATCGCGCAGCTCCCGCCATTCATAGCTTTGGTCCAGCAGTTGCTTCAGGTGCAGAGCCCGCGCATGGGCGGCGGGTTCGAGACTCACCTGGTCCAGTACGTGGCCCAGCAGCTCGCCGATACGCCGGGCAATCCGCAGACGCTGCTCGGCATCGTCGCTCTCGACCTGCTCGACGTGATTGGACGCAACTTCGGTAGGCCGCGGGGTAGGAACGGATAACTTGGACTCATCGTCGTGGTGAGAGTCGTGATGAGAGTCGTGGCGAGAAAAGAAACGACGCCATCCACCGCGTGCGTCGTCTTTTGCATCATCTTTGGAGAGAACGGCTCGTTCCTGCTCAGCCAGCGCAACCACCCGGGAAAGCCAGCTGGCGACGGTCTCGCTATCCAGCTCGAGCTTGCCGATTTGCTTTTCCAGTGATCGATACTGCTTGTGGGAGGCCGAGCCATCGTCTTCAAGCACCTCCAGGAGTTGTGCGAGAACCGCCTTCAGCGCTCGCTCCGACTCAGCACGTTTGCCATCGAAACGCTCCAAAGCCTGGTCGAGATCGTGCTGCAAATGCCGCAAATCGGCCAACGTGCAATCATCGTGACGCAGAGCTTTGCGTAGGCGCTCAAGCAAGGCGTCGACCGCCCCGTCCTGACCGGCCGCGAACAAGCTCGTGCGAACCAGTAAACGCTGCAAGGTATAGCGCTCTTCCTGCCAGTTTTCGGGTGCAGCGTCTTTGAGATCCATCGTTACAGCCTTAATGAGCTCCACGGGAGCGCCGGGGAGCCCTGTTTTTAAATCCGATTAGTATCAGCGTAGACCGTGCCGTCCACTGCATCTAGAACAACTGTTATCGCCCTGGCGTGGCATCGTCCAACGCCTTATACGATCAAAGCCGTTATGGCTCGGCCTGTCCGCCATCTAATGAATCGCCGGACTTGCGCCGCTTGGCGCGCGGATGGCTACGGTCATAGACTCGCGCCAAATGCTGGTAGTCCAGGTGCGTGTAGACTTGAGTGGTCGAGATATCCGCATGCCCCAACAATTCCTGCACGGCCCGGAGATCGCCGCTGGATTCCAGCATATGGCTCGCAAAAGAATGACGGAATAAATGCGGATGCAGGCGTTGATCGGCGCCCTTGTGCAGTCCCCAGCGGTGTAACCGGGCCTGCACGCTACGGGGACTCAGACGGTTGCCGTTACGACTCAGGAACAGAGCCTGTTCGCCCTCCCCGGCCAATTCACGGCGTATGCGCTGCCAGTCGTCCAGCGCCTGCCAGGCCTGGCGGCCGACAGGAAGGATCCGCGTCTTACCCCCTTTGCCCAGTACGCGAACGTCTCCGGCCCGAGCATCGAGATCGGTAAGGTCGAGACCGACAAGCTCAGCCAGACGCAACCCGGACGAATAGATCAGCTCGAACATGGCGCGGTCGCGGATCTCCAGTGCATCGTCTGGCGCCGCGTTAAGCAAATGGTTGAGCTGGTCCACATCGGCCACCCGGGGCAGCTTCTTGCCGGACTTAGGCGCGCGCACGTCCAGGGCGGGATTGTCCCGCACTTCGCGTTCACGCAATAGGAATTCATAAAAGCGGCGGATCGACGACAGGTGACGGGCAATGCTGCGACCGCCCAGGCCTTCGCGGCTGAGGTTGGCGACATGGCGACGCAGGCCATGCACATCGAGTTCGGACCAGCGCGAGCAACCCGCCTCGACCAAAGGCTGGCCGAGGCGCTCGATATCCCGCTGGTAATGGACGCAGGTGTGAGGCGAGTGACGCCGCTCGGATCGCAAATGCTCGATGAATCGGTTTAACGGTTCATCGAGACTTTCGGGCCATTCACTCATCGTTGCACTCTACCGTACTGTCTACTGCCAGTCGTCCACCGCCACCGCCTACTGGCGCTTTCTACCACCTCTGCCTGCCGTCCCGGCCGCCTATTTGCCGTTACCCGTTACCGTCGCGACGTGGATCAGCGAGATTCCGCGACCCGTTCTTCATCGCCGGCGACGGGCGCATGCTGGCTGTGGCGCGCCATCAACGGTGGCAGCAGGCGACTTAGGGTGTCGCTGATATAGGTCAGGAATAGCGAACCCATACTCTCGTCGAAGTAGCCAGGTTGCTCGCTGCCGATGGCGAACAAACCCAGAAGGTCGCCATGGCGCAGAGGTACGAGGGCAACCGAGGCAATGGGGTTTTCCCGGCGGGGAAAAAGGAAGGCCCGCTGATCCATGCGGAACTGGCCGCACACCGCCCGCTGTCCATCCAGCAACGCGCCCAACTGGGACTGCGCGCCGTCGCGCGACACACGCACCAGCGCCCCTTCTGGCTCAGCCGCGTCGTCCACATCGTCGAACATAATCAGGGAGGCCGCATCCAGGCCAAAATCGCCGCGGATACTGTCGTCGATGACAGAGGCCATCTCATTGAGGGAGCGCGCTTCGATCACCTGCGTCAGCAGGCGCTTACTTTTTTCGAACAGCCGGTCGTTGTGGCGAGCAATCTCAAGCAGCTCGCCCAGTTCGTGACGAAGCAGATCGCGTTGCTCGCGAAAAAGATGTACCTGCCGCTCGACCAGAGAAATGGCCCTACCGCTGTCATGGGGCAGCTTCAGGCTGCGCAACAAATCGTCCTGGCGAACGAAAAAATCGGGGTTGGCCTTCAGGTACGCCACAACGTCCTGCTCGGTCACGTTTACGGCTGGATCCGCCGCCTGGTCTGTCATCCGAGAATACCTCCTGTTGCGACCACCTTTTAAAAGCGGTTCTTTTTATCGGGCTCTCCAATTCGGAGAGCGCACACGCTAGTTTTTTTTCTGTCGTCCACGGCCCGATGCTCGCCCGGAGCGGGCTCGGCGCGGGGCCTCCCCCGGCACTTTGACTTGACCATCAAAGACTCGGGCCGTTGGCCCTTCCATCATAACAGGGGCCCCCTCCCCCTGCCATTCAAGACTGAGCGGCCCGCCACGCAGTTCCATCCTCACCTTGTCGTCGAGCAAACCACGCAGACGGCCCGCTACCATCGCCGCACAGGCACCGCTGCCGCAAGCCAGGGTTTCACCGGACCCACGCTCGAAGACCCGCAGGCGGGCATGCTGCCGATCGACAATCTGCAGAAAGCCGATGTTGGCTTTCTTGGGGAACGCGGGATGCGCTTCAAGCAACGGCCCCAATTGCGACACCGGGGCGGTATCGATGTTATCGACCACCAGAACGGCATGTGGATTGCCCATGGAAACCGCAGAGAACGCCACCGTATGTTCAGCCACCTCGAGGGTGTAGGTTTCGGCGCGCGCTAACGCCTTGAACGGGATTTTCGCGGGCTCAAGCTCAGGTACACCCATATTCACAGTGACCCACCCCTCCTTGCCGACCCGTAGTTCGATAACGCCGCCAGCAGTCTGGACGCGGATCACTTTCTTGTTAGTCAGACGCTGGTCGCGCACGAAGCGGGCGAAACAGCGAGCGCCGTTACCGCACTGCTCTACTTCGGAGCCGTCGGAATTAAAAATGCGATAGCGAAAATCCACGTCCGGCAGGCCCGGCGGCTCGACCACCAGCAACTGATCGAAACCGATACCAAAATTACGGTTCGCCAGCTTCCCGATAAAATCCGCACTCAGCCGGAACGGCTGACTGATGGCATCGACCACCATGAAGTCGTTGCCCAAGCCGTGCATTTTGGTGAACTGGAGCAGGCCGCCGCCTCGCCGTCGGGCTTCAGTCATTGCAGTCACTCCGGCAGACAGGCTTCGAGGCGCATCTGATCTTCCAGGGTTTCCCGCTGTCGCACGACGTGCACCCGGTCGCCGTCTACCATCAGCTCCGGCGGACGATTGCGGGAGTTGTAGTTGGAACTCATAACGAAACCGTAGGCCCCGGCCGAACGCACCGCCAGCAGGTCACCCGGCGCCAGCGCCAGCTCCCGCTCCTTGCCGAGAAAGTCGCCGGTTTCGCAGACCGGGCCCACCAGATCCCATGCTTGACTGGCCACATCCTGCCGTGGCGTGACAGGCACAATCGCTTGCCAGGCGCTGTAAAGCGCGGGCCGGATGAGATCGTTCATGGCCGCATCGATGATGGCAAAATTGCGGTGATCAGTGCACTTGAGGAACTCGACCCGGGTCAACAGAATACCGGCGTTGGCCGCGATCGATCGACCGGGCTCGAGGATGATCTCCAGCTTGCGCTCGCCCAACCGTTCCTGCACTTGTGCCATGTACTCGCTGGGTGAGGGGGGTGTTTCCTGGTTATAGGTCACGCCCAACCCGCCGCCCATATCCAAATGGTGGATATGGATACCGTCTTCAGCAAGCTGATCGATCAGCGCCAACACGCGATCGAGCGCGTCCATAAACGGCGACACGGTGGTGAGCTGAGAGCCAATGTGGCAGTCCACACCGACCACCTCCAGGTTGGGGAAGCCAGCTGCATGCGCATAGATCCGGCGCGCTTCGGCGATGTCCACGCCGAACTTGTTTTCCTTTAACCCGGTAGAGATATAGGGATGCGTGCCGGCGTCCACATCCGGATTGACCCGCAGTGAAACCGGGGCTTTCTTGCCCAGTTCACCTGCAACCTCGTTGAGGCGATCCAACTCGGTTTCGGACTCCACATTAAAACAGCGCACGCCGACTTCCAGCGCCCGGCGCATTTCCGCCGGCTGTTTGCCGACCCCGGAGAACACTATTTTGGCCGGATCACCGCCGGCCCGAAGCACGCGCTCAAGCTCGCCAATCGAGACGATGTCGAAGCCCGCTCCCAGACGTACCAGCACATTGAGCACCGCCAGATTGCTGTTGGCCTTCACCGCGTAGCAAATCAAATGCGGCCGGCCGGCCAACGCATCGTCGTAGGCGCGGAAATGGCGCTCCAGCGTAGCTCGGGAGTAGACGTACGCCGGTGTGCCAAATTGCTCGGCAATGCGAGCGGCGGGCACATCCTCCGCGAAAAGGGTGCCGTCGCGGTAATTGAAGTAATCCATCGGTGATCCTGTATCGGTGCGCCGACCCAGCAGCGCGTATAGACCAAACGTTTAGCGCGACGGCTGGTCGCGGCTGCCGTCATTCTGCGTGTTGCCGCTATCCGTCGACATCGGTGGCTCGGGCTCGGGATGGTGTAGGGGCCCTTTCTGGCCACAGCCAGCCAGCAGCAGGACCAGGCCGGCCGCCGCAATCAAACGACCTGTCATAACGGGCTCGCTCCGGTGAAATGTATCGCGCCAGTATACCGGCCATCCCCCGCCCGTGCGAGACTCCCAGCCCCTTGAGACAGCGCCCAATTAGCGAACCAACCCTCAGATCCCCCCGCTCAATGCCCGGTTAAGTTCCGTTTCCAGCTTGATGCGGTAATACACGTACTGGCTGGTCTGTAAATCGTGCTGGTAGACCTGGGGGTCGAGATCGTGGGGTAGTAGGTGCAGATCGGTGAGATAAAGTGGATAGCGTCCACCCTCGCGACGACGGGATCGAACGTAATGGGCGACCGCCGGAATTAGCCGATCACCGTACTCGAGGGCTGTAAATTCCTGCTCCTCGCAGAAGATATCGAAGCGCACCGGCTGGTCGCCTTCCTGCACACCCACGGCTTGTAGTTCGAAGCCGTCCATCGGTAGCTCGTCATTGGACAGCCAGCGACGCTCAACCACCCAGTCCGCCCCCTGACGAACCACCTCGCCACAAATGATTTCCAAGTCGCCACCGGCCTCGGTCAGCGTACGCCGCAGTTGGCGACGCTCCGACACATTGGCCAGGAATCTCAACACCGGGGCCAGTAGGTGGCGACGGTTAGTAAACGGTTGCTCCCAATGGTTGAGCGAACCATGTTCGTCGATCACCCATAACCGGGCTCGCTCTTCCCTGACCTGAAAAAACACTTGAATGTTGTCCGGCCGGCTGGCTTGGCACACAGCACCGAGGGCGGGATCTTCCTCCAGGGTATGGCGATCCAGAACGATGGGCATATAGCGAGGTTGCGGTTTCTGCAAATACTCAAGCAACGACGGCCATGAATCCAACGCCACGAAACCGGGCTGCCCGTCGTGGAATTGGAGCACGAAATACCGGCGGTCCATTTCGATGACATAACGCAAGGGGTGAGGTCCGCGCTCGCCCACGAACCCGCGCTCATCCACAAAAAAGTACCGCTGCACATCCTCGAACAACGTCTGTAACCGGCGTTCGATGGATCCGGCATGGCCAGCATCGTGGCAGTGCACCGTCAGCACCGGCGGCCGGCCAGGGGCGGCGACGCGGGCAGCCAGCAGGTTTTTTAGGCACTGAATCAGGGTGTCGCCCACTTCGTAGCGGTGAACGCTGACCTCGTGCCAACTATTGAGTGTCACCTGATCCAGCGTCAGCACCAGGTTTTCACGCCCGCCGCTGAAACCCAGGGAATCGTGGCGACCGCTCAATTTGTGCAGACCTTTTTCGGTCAGCGCCGCCTGCGGATCGACCGCGACGTTGACGAACAGCAACACCCGTAGCGGCCGGCTTGCTTCCAGCAGCGCCTCGCGGGGCGCCGGGGCATCCGGAACCGGTAAGCGGGCCTGCAGGACCTCGATCATGCCGCGCAGACCGACGAGGCTCAGCGCGCTGTCACCGGCCCGGAGGTTCAATCGCGTAGCGCGTGTCAGAAGGCCGTTACAGTGACACCACACCAGCATTTCCACCAAGCTGGACGAGCGTCGAATCACCGGCTGCCAGAAGGCGTCCGTCGGGTTCTCCAGATCGCGATAGATCAGCCAGCCCTGACCCGGCGCCGTGCCGGGCTGACTGGATGGATGATGAAACGACAGGTTTTCCTCCGCCAAGGTCGGCGCGATGTTGGGGTTGATCAGCTCGACCTTGCCGGCTTTGCGCTGGAAGGCGGCGTAGAGCTTACGTCCCAGCAAGCTCATGTCTTCCGCGCGAATGGCGGCCTTGATCGCGTGGTCGCGCGCCAGCCGCGACAGGAAACGGTAGCTGTGCGTCAGTTCCGACACGATGAGACGGCGTAGCACCTGCACATCCCCCGCACGCCACTTCTGCCGGTCATCCAACGTGACTATTCGCTTTCGGTCCCAGCCCCACTGCCCGACCAGCTCGGTCAGCAGCGCTGACTGCCAGCTCTCACCGGCCTTTTCAAGCCGGGACAGGGGAATACCCGTCTTTAGGTACAGGCTTTGACGCACCAACTCCAGGCGTTCCGGCGCCGCTCGGGTCGACAGCCATTGCTCCAGGCGCTGATAGAGCATGACGTACGGATCCAGCCGGTCCGGATCGGTCATACCCCGGTAGACACGCGCCTTGAAATCCAGGGCAAGAGGTCCTTCACCGGTATTGCGGGCATAGCATTCGATCAGTAGCAGTTTAAGCAGAGACTTCCAGGGCGCATCGATACCTTTATAGAGCTGCCAGACCCCGGCCCCGAGAAACTCGGCGTCGGGAATCGCCGGCACGGGGCCCAAGTCGATGTACTGGTCGGCCCGGATAAAACGGAAGTCGCGCAATTGACCCGCCAGCAGGTCATGTTCAGCCTCGCGCTCGGCGGGGATCAACCACCACAGCGGATAGCAGCCCGCGAGGTGAATACTGGTGCGATAAAATTCGTCGAGCAGGAGGTAATGCTGGGCACTGCCGCAGTTTTCGCCGTTGACCTCAACCCGCTGGCGGCCCTGACGGAACTCTTCCGCCGAAAACACGAAAACGTGCAGCTCCAGTCCGAGGGTCGCAGCCCAGCGCGAAACCGCTTCCGCTTTTTTTTCCAGGCGATCAACGCCGCCCTCATCCAGATCCGGTCGATGACACAACCAAACGTCCAGATCGCTGGCGACCGATTGCCCCAAGGTGCCGGGACTCCCCATAAGGAAGAGCGACTGGATATCGGGCTGCCGGCGCCCCGCCGACTTCAGGCGGAACGACCGTGCCAGGCGCTGCGCTGCGCCGAGGGTTGCGCCGTCGGGTTGGTAATGGGCAATGCCGTAGGGGCAGGCATGGTCCAGGTACCCCGGCAATGACGGGTGGTTGAGATGGAAAACTAGCGGCAGCAAATCGAGCACGATCTGCTGCCGTGACGCCAGTGCCAGGCGCGCCCGGCCCACTCGCACCGCATTGAGTTCGAGAAAGCGGTCCGTCAGGCGCTTCAGCGTCTTACGGTCGATGCCATCGGCGAAATCCAGGTTAATGGGGGTTACAGCGGTCACAAGGTGAAATCGTCCCAGAAAGGCGGTCGGGTGGCGCATCTTTCGAACATGTATAGCATGGACATTATCGTTATGATGTTAGCCTGCTTTCAAACCACAATGACAAAATGACACAAATGACTTTTCCTCGTGCCTTTTTCTCGTGACCTTTCCTCGGGGGAAAGCATCATTCCGGGCCACGGTGACAACCCGGCCCAATGACAACGGAAAGCCACCGTGAAGGAATTCTTGATTTGCCGGCATCGCCTCGATGCCGTGGCTCCCGACGAGCGACGCACCTTAGTCCGGATCGACGACAGCGGCACCATAACCTATGCCGATGCCTACGCCGATGCCGTGCTGGGCTATGACCCGCATGATCTGGTGGGCAAGTCGCTGTCTTGCCTGGCGGCAACCCGCCAGGACGACCCGCTCGGTCCGGTGCCCCGGGAAGCTTTCGAGCGAGGCGAGTCGGCCTTGCTAACCCTGCGCCACCATGAGGGCTTCTTTTTCACCGCTCGCTTTGCCGTACGCGTCGCTATCGCCGACGCCGACCAGGCGGCCACGGCCGCCATCCAGCCCCGCGGCCAGGATCCTCTCGATCCACGGCTGCTGCACATGGCCGAGGCTTCAGGTCAGCTAGGCATCTGGCAGTTGGAAACCTACAGCAATGAGATGACGTGGTCCGACGGACTCTACCGGCTGTTCGACCTGCGACCGGGTAGCGACATGACGCCGGAACATGCCTTGTTCTATTTTCAGGAGTATCAGCAGCGCGTGCGCGCATTATTCCGCCGCTGCATCCGCTGGGGCACCCCCTTCACGCGGGACTTGCACATCCTCACGGCCAAGCAGCGGCTTCGTCCGGTGCGGCTGACCGGCCAGCCGTTAAGAGCCGGCGAGAAAATCGTAGCCGTCGCCGGCACTCTAGTGGATCTCTCGGAGCGGCTGCATCAGCGTCAGGCACGAACTGAAATTGAGCAGGTACTGCAGGGCGTTATGGCAGCGACAGAGGATCTGGTGCTCGCACTCGAGCCGAATCACCATATTCTTGCCCTGAACGATGCAATGGCCGATCAATTCGAGTCGACCTTTGGCCTGCGCCCCCGGGTGGGCGATGACCTGACACGCCTGCTTGCCGACTTTCCCAACGAACGACGACTCGCACAACGCCTTTGGGGCAAGGCCATGAGCCGCGACCAGTTCACCGTGGAGATGCCCCTGGCCCAGCAGGAGCGGGAACTGCCCATCTATGAAGTGCGCTTTCACCGCCTTAAGGATCGAAAGGGCCATACCCTTGGCGCCGTGCATCTGGCGCGGGATATCACCCGTCGCATCAACACCGGGGACAATCTCGACTATCTGAGCCGGCACGACCCGATGACCGGCTTGCTCAACCGCCGCGAGCTGCTGCATCGCCTGCAGCGCGCCATCGACAAGACCGGCGACGAATCCCCCGGCCATGCCCTGCTCTACATCGACCTCGATCACGTTACCCGTTTCAACGAAACTGCCGGAGCGGGCGCCTGCGACCGGTATCTGCGCGAACTGGCGGCCCTGCTGGGTAGCCGCATTCGCCAGCGGGATGCCCTGGCTCGCGTCTCTGCCGACAAGTTTGCCCTGCTTCTCGATACCTGTGCCGAGCCTGAAGCCCGCCGCGTCGCTCAGGCGCTGACCGACCAGATCAAGAGCTTCATGTTCGAGTGGCAGGGCTATCCGCTGCAGACCACCGCCAGCGGCGGCCTTGTGCCCTTTGCGCCAGGATGCGGCCCAAGCGCGGCGGAAGAGCTGCTGACGCTTGCAGCGGACCTGTGCCAGACCGCAAAGAATGCCGGGCGGGACCGTATACATGTTCATCGCGACCCCGGCTCCACCATGCTGGAAAGCGAAGCCCAAAAAAGGCTGGGCCAGTTGCAGGACTGCGTTCGCGAGGAGCGTATTACCCTGATGTATCAGACCATGCGGCCGGTAACCAGCGTTACCTGGGGCGAGCACATCGAGATCCTGGCTCGACTGGAACACGAGGGCGCGGAGGGCTTCTGGCTACCCAACGACTTCCTGCCGGTGGCGGAACGTTTCGACTTGGCGCAGGACATCGACCGCCGGGTCATCCGCAAGACGCTGGACTGGCTGCGCCAGCATCCACGACTGGAGCCACGCCTGAAGCTGTGCAGCTTCAACTTGTCCCTGGCAAGCGTGCTCGACGAGGAGTTCGCCCACTTTCTGTCGAGCGAATTGGCCCGCATCAACTTCTCGGCGGATCGTTTCTGCTTCGAGATCCGCGAAACCGACGCCACCCAGCATCCTGACAAAGCCAGCATCTTTTGCGACATGATGCACGAACTGGGCTGCAAGGTGGCCCTCGATGGCGCCGGTGCTTCGATGCAAAGCTACGGGCTGGCGGCCCGTCTGCCCGTGGACATCATCAAACTGGATCGCAGCCTGATGGGAGAGCTGCATGAGGATCCGGTTCAGCAGGTGATGGTCGAGGCACTGCATCGTATCGCCGTCACTGCCGGCAAGACGACGGTGGCCACGTTTATCGAGAGCGATGAAACCCTGCGGCAGGTTCGAAGGCTGGGCGTACATTTTGGCCAGGGCTTCCGCCTGTCACCGCCGCGGCCGCTGGAAGAGCTGGCGCCGGCGACGGTGGATGTGCTTCTTGGGCGGAGAGGACTGTGACGGGCTCAGAGTTCAGAGCAATGTAGCAGAGGCTTCAGTTTCTAAGGTGCGGAGGCGCCCGTGGCAGGCTTTCAGCCTGCTCCAAAGCTGAAGCTTCGGCTACCTATAAATAGCAGCCGGGCTGAAGCTCTACCCCTGCATTGCACTCCGGGCCCGGGCCACCGCTTCACGTACCTGCCGCGGTGCGGTACCGCCCAGATGGTCGCGCGCCTGCACCGAACCCTCCAGCGTCAGCACATCGAACACATCACCCTCGATGACATCGGAAAAACGGCTCAGCTCCTCCAAGGTCATATCGGACAGATCGCGCGCCTCGGCCACACCGAAGGCCACCGCCTTGCCGACGATTTCATGGGCATCGCGGAAGGCCACGCCTTTCTTGACCAGATAATCCGCCAGATCGGTGGCGGTGGAGAATCCCCGCTTGGCGGCGACACGCATATTCTCCGCCTTAGCCTGGATGGCCGGAACCATATCGGCGTAGGCTTTAAGACAGCCCTTGACGGTATCGACCATGTCGAACAACGGCTCTTTGTCTTCCTGATTATCCTTGTTATACGCCAGCGGCTGGCCCTTCATCAGCGTCAGCAGGCTGATCAGGTGCCCATTTACCCGCCCGGTTTTACCCCGCACCAGCTCCGGCACATCCGGATTTTTCTTCTGGGGCATGATGGACGAACCGGTACAGAAACGGTCCGGCAGGTCGATGAAGTCGAATTGGGCAGAGGTCCATAGCACCAACTCCTCGCTGAAGCGAGACAGGTGGGTCATCAGCAATGCGGCGAAGCTGCCGAATTCGATGGCGAAATCGCGATCGCTCACCGAATCCAGAGAATTTTCTGTCGGTCTATCGAAGCCAAGGAGTTCTGCGGTATAGGCGCGGTCGATCGGATAGGTGGTGCCAGCCAAAGCCGCTGCACCGAGGGGCATGATATTAACGCGCTTGCGGCAATCCAGCAGGCGTTCGGTGTCCCGCGCCAGCATTTCGTACCAGGCCATCAGATGGTGGCCGAAAGTGACCGGTTGCGCCGTCTGCAAATGAGTAAAGCCAGGCATGATGGTTTCGGCCTCCCGCTCCGCCAGGTCGAGCAAGCCCTTACGCAGACGCACCAGTTCTTCACGGATAACATCGATTTCATCGCGTAGATAAAGGCGGATATCCGTCGCCACCTGATCATTCCGGCTACGCCCTGTGTGAAGCTTTTTACCGGTGATGCCGATGCGATCCGTCAGGCTTTTCTCGACGTTCATGTGCACATCTTCCAGGCTCACCGACCACTGGAATTCGCCAGCTTCGATCTCCGCCTTGACCGCCTTGAGCCCCTCGATGATCTGATCCCGTTCGTCTTCAGTCAGTACCCCAACTTTCGCCAGCATAGTAGCGTGGGCGATTGAGCCAGTAATATCATGGTGATATAAGCGCTGATCAAACCCGACGGACGCGGTAAAACGCTCGACGAAGGCATCTGTCGGTTCGCTGAAACGGCCACCCCAGGGTTTTTCGGAAGACGTATTCTGGTCAGTCATGGTCTATCTTTCCTGCTAGCTGGTAGAGGGATTGAACAGGCGCCCGGGATTGTAACACTCTCGACAGCACGGCTGTAGAAGTCATGGGCGACGCCCATAGCCCACAAAAACACAGGACATGCAATGCCGCCAGCCCATCAACGACGTCCCGACGGCAGCGAGGAGCTACCCAGCGCCGATCTTTTCGTGCCCGACCTGTGCCGGGTCAGAGCCGTGTTCCTGCTGCTGATGACCAGCGAACTGATCGTACTCCTGCTCTCCATCGTTCATGCCGACAGTGGCTGGATAGACTGGCACCACTTCGGCCTGGTGTCGCTATTCGTGCAGTGGACGGTGCTCACCAGCGCCGCCCTGATCTGCAGTATGCGGCGCTGGCTGCAGCGTTTTTCCGCGACCCACGTGGTCGTCATCATTACCGCCGTTGTGCTGCTGGATGTGCTGGTCTTTACCCTCGCCGCAAACGGTGTACTGATGGCCGGCGACGTGCCGCTACCGCCTCATCTGATTGGCCGCAATCTGCTAGCCGCACTCATCATCACCTTGATGGTGCTGCGCTATTTTTTCCTGCAGCATCAATGGCGCCAGCAGAAACAGGCGGAAATGCAATCGCGCATGACGGCGTTGCAGGCCCGCATTCACCCGCACTTTCTGTTCAACAGCATGAACACCATCGCCAGTCTTATCGCCAGCCGGCCCGAGCAGGCCGAAGATGCCGTTCTCGACTTGTCGGAGCTGTTCCGCGCGAGCCTGCGCACTCAGGACCGGCTGATCACCCTGGGCGAAGAACTGTCCCTGTGCCAACGCTACCTGCATATCGAGTCTTTGCGCCTGGGCGATCGTCTCACACTGACCTGGGATCTGGACCGCGCCCTGGATAGTCAGACCATTCCCCCGCTGACCTTGCAACCTTTGGTGGAAAACGCCATTTACCATGGCATCCAGCCTCGGCCCGAGGGGGGCGAGGTGCGCGTGCTAACCTACCGCAAGCGCAACTGGGTCTACATCGAGGTGCAGAACCCCGAACGAACCTCCGCCGCCGATCAGCTAGGGCATCAGGGTAACCGGATGGCCCTGGCCAATATCCGTGCGCGATTGGATACGGTGTTCGACGAGCAGGCGGTGCTCAAGCACAGCGTGCACGACGGACGCTACACCGTGACCCTGCGTTTGCCCTGGCGTACCATTTCGGATCAGGGCAGCTAAGGTCGAAGGGATGTAAGGAAGTTGATAATGGGCCAACGTGTACTGATCGCCGATGACGAACCTCTTGCCCGCGAGCGCCTGCAACGGCTGGTGGGCGGGCTCGATAACTATGAAATCTGTGGGGAAGCCGGCGATGGTCACGAGGTGCTGCGCCAGATCGCCGAAACCCAGCCGGACATTATTCTGCTCGACATCCGCATGCCGGGACTCGACGGGTTAGCGGTGGCCGAGCAAATCAGTGCTTTGCACAATCCCCCCGCGATTATCTTCTGCACCGCCTATGACCAGTACGCGATCAACGCCTTCGAAGTGCAGGCCGTGGCCTACCTGCTCAAACCGGTGAGACAGGAAAACCTAAGCGAGGCTTTGGCCCGCGCGGGTCGGGTCAACCGGGTGCAGCTGCAGGCGCTCCAGGCCGCCGGCGAATCCGATCCGGGACAATTGGCCGTGCGGACCCATCGCGGCACCGAATTGATCGATATCAACAGTATCCGCTTCTGCGAGGCGGACCAGAAATGCGTCAGCATCTTCCACGACCGGGGTGAGACAGTCACCGACTACACCCTGAAGGAACTGGAGCAAAGCTATCCGGAGAGTCTGCTGCGTATCCATCGTCATACGCTGGTGGGCTGCCGCTTTATAGAAGCCATGACCCGCAACCGGGAAGGCCAGTATGTCATTCGCCTCAGGGACCGCGATACGCGGCTGCAGGTCAGTCGCCGCCACTCCAGTTCGGTGCGCGAATGGCTTGAGCGCCAGGGTCGATAGCGCGTGCCCATGCGCCGCCAGCCGCGACTTTTTGGGTCATAAACGTTAGGCTATCGGTTTCACATCCACCGGAAACTCCATCGAAGCGCACATGACAGAACGTACCCTTCGCATTGCAACCCGAAACAGCGCCCTGGCCCTTTGGCAGGCGGAATTCATCAAGGCCGAGCTGGAGCGGATGTACCCGCACGTGACGGTCGAACTGCTGGGCATCAAGACCCGCGGCGACAAGATCCTGGATGTGCCCCTGGCCAAGATCGGCGGCAAGGCTTTGTTCGTCAAAGAGCTCGAAGAAGCCATGCTCGATGGCCGCGCAGACTTGGCGGTGCACTCCATGAAGGACGTGCCCATGACCTTCCCTGAAAACCTCGGCCTGGTAGCCATCTGCGAGCGCGAGGATCCGACCGACGCCTTTGTCAGCAACCACTACGCAAACGTGGATGCCCTGCCCGAAGGCGCCGTAGTGGGGACGGCCAGCATGCGCCGCGAATCGCAACTGCGCGCCTACCGGCCGGATCTCAAGGTCCACACGCTGCGCGGTAACGTCAACACCCGTCTGGCCAAGCTGGATGCGGGCGAATACGATGCCATCGTGCTGGCCAGCTCCGGCCTCAAGCGACTGGGTTTTCACGACCGTATCCGCTACAACATGCCCGACACAGTATCGCTTCCCGCGGTCGGCCAAGGCGCCTTGGGCATCGAATGCCGAACCGACGACGCCGAGTTGATCGAGCTGCTCAAGCCCCTGAACCACCGGGATTCTGCCGACCGGGTCCACGCCGAACGCGCCCTGAACAAGCGCCTGGAAGGCGGCTGCCAAGTACCCATCGCCTCCTACGCCCTGCTGGAGGATAACGACACGCTCTGGCTACGCGGCCTGGTCGGTAAAGTGGACGGCACGGAAATCCTGCGAGTGGAAGGACGTGCCCCGAGGACCGAAGGCGAGCGACTTGGCCGGGAACTGGCCGAGGACTTGCTGGCAATGGGCGCGAACCGAATTCTTGCCGACATCTATGGCTACGAGATCGAATAACGCGTCGCTGAGCGGATTGCGGGTATTGATCTGCCGTCCCCAGCCCGATGCCGATTTGCTCGCCGACCATCTCAAAGGCGAGGGCGCGCAAACCCGGGTTCTGCCCTTACTGGAACGACGCTCACTGCCGGATACTCCCCAGCGCCGTACGATGATGCTGGCGCTGGATGAGTACCGGCACGTCATTGCCGTGAGTCCCGGCGCGGCACGGGCCTTCGTTGAGTACGCCGAAGACTGGTGGCCCCAATGGCCCATCGGTCTAAACTGGTATGGCGTCGGCAGTGGCACGGCAGACATACTGCGCGAGGCCGGATTGACCGTTACCGTGCCGCCGGATGGTTTCACGAGCGAACACCTGTTGGCGCTGCCGTCACTGGCTAAGCCTGCCGGCGAACGGATTCTGATCGCCAAAGGTGTCGGCGGCCGGGAATTGCTGGGCCAGACATTGCAACAACGTCAAGCCCGGGTGGATAAAATGGAACTCTACGCGCGCGTTTGTCCCGACTACCCTACTAAAACAATAGATAGCGCACTGACGGCCTTCGATCCCCATGCCATTATCGTGCTGTCAGGAGAAACATTGAACAATCTCATCGCACTGGGTGAGAATACTGATCATAATCTTAAACTCCGCAACCTGCTGGTGCCGGTCGCCCATGTGGCGGAAACGGCGCGGGCCGTCGGCTTTGAGCGCGTTCATATCCCGCAAAGACTGACGCCGGAGGGCCTGATCGATTGCCTCATGCAGCTTAACTGAAGTTGCCCGGACCGCCGGCCCAGACACCCTCGCGCCGGAATAGCCATTAACGAGTAAGGACGCCTGTGACTGAGTCAAAAAACAACCTGCCCGCCCCGGTTTCGCCGTCCTCACCACGGCCACGGCGCCTTTGGCCTCTCTGGCTCATCGTCGCCATCGCCGTCGTCGGCCTCGTTTTTTTAGCGCTGTGGAGCTGGCATCAGTGGCAACAGCAGCAATCGCTGCAACAAAGCATCGAACACCTGCAATCCACGACAGACCGGCTTGACCGCAACTACAGCCAAACCGGCAGTCAGCTCGACAGTCGCTTGCAGTCTTTGCAAGCCTCCATTAACGAGCAGCAAAAGCTGATCTCGGACATGCGCCGGCAGATCGACCATAACGCCCAGACGCTGCTGGATGCCGGCAATCGCGGCCGCACCGACTGGCTGCTGGCCGAAGCCGAGTACCTGCTGCGCATCGCCAACCAGCGCCTGCAGATCGAACAGGATATCGATGGCGCTCTTTCCGCCTTGCTGGCCGCCGACGACGTCCTAAACCAGACCGACGACCCAGGCACCTATCCGGTGCGCAAGCAGGTCGCCAAGGACGTCATGGCGCTCAAGAGCATCGAGGACGTGGATCGAACCGGCCTCTACTTGCAGCTGGACGCCGCTATCGATGCCATCAACAACCTAACCGAAAGCGCCCTCGCTTTGGAGGCCAGCGCGGGACAAGCCCAGCCGATGGACCAAGGATCATCGGCCGAGGCTTCCAGCACGTTCGCCCGCGGCTGGAACCAGATCAAATCCACCCTCGGCGAAGCGATTGCCATCCGCCGCCTGGACGAACCGGTCAAACCCCTGCTGGCGCCGGAACAAAGTGTCTACGCCCGGCTCAACATGCGACTGATGCTCGAAGAGGCGCAGCTGGCGTTGCTGAGCGGCAATCAAACTCTCTACGAGCGAGCGCTGGCCAAAGCCCGCGACTGGCTCGACACTTGGTACGATGGCAGCCACGCCCCAGTGCGCGCCCTTCGCGAGAAACTCGCAGAACTCAGTGAAAAAGACATCAATCCGGAATTGCCGGATATCAGCGAGCCCCTGAACCTGCTCAAAGCCCGCTTGGAGGGTCGTCGCAATGCGACCGGCGGCGAGGCCTCCTCGCCGCCTCAAAGCGAGCAATCCCGGTCTCCAGCCTCACCCGCGCCGGCCGGGGATAAGGCGGGCGACGCATCATGAGACGAGTCTTCCTCATACTACTGATCGCGCTGCTGCTCGGCGCCGTGTTGAGTCTGGGCTTGCAGTACGACAGCGGCTATATCCGAATCAGCCTGGGCAACTACCTGATCGAAACCAATTTCTGGGTTGGCGTTCTGTTACTGCTGGTCGTCACGCTGCTGCTTCAGGCCATCCTGGTGGTTGCCCGGCGTCTGCGCAGCGGTACCGGCATCGTCAGTAACTGGCTCAACCAAAGCGCCGAACGCCGCGCGCGCCGGCGCACCACCCGGGGCCTGCTATCGCTAGCCGAAGGCAATTGGCCACGCGCACGCAAGCTGCTGGAAACCTCCGCCGACAAGGCCGATACACCGCTGATCAATTACCTGGCGGCGGCCCAATGCGCTTTTGAATGCGGCGATCACGAAGCCGTCGACGACCTTTTGCGCAAGGCCTTCGAGAGCACACCGGGCTCCGATCTGGCGGTGGGCATCACCCAGGCCCAGTTACAGATCGCCGGCAACCGCATGGAACAGGCACTGGCGACGCTGGTGCGCCTGCGTAAGCAGGCCCCGCACCACCCGTTCGTCCTCAAACTGCTGCGCACCGTCTATGAGCGCCTTGAAGACTGGCGCGAGCTATCCGCCTTGATTCCGGAGCTACGCAAGCGGGAGCTTTTGGGTAAAGAGGAATTACAACAGTTGGAGCGCACCACCTGGCACAATCTGCTGCAACGGGCGGCAGACGACGTTCGGCGTCAGGACACCGAGAAGCGCGATCTCTCTCCGCTCACCAAACTCTGGGACGAGCTGCCGGGATCCATGCGTCGGGACGAACTCACCATCCGCGAATACGCCCGCCATCTTTCACTGCTAGGCGACGAATCCCAGGCGGAAACGCTGCTACGTAAGGTTCTCAGAAACCACTGGAGCGATGAGCTGGCCAACCTCTACGGACGGGTGGCCGGGGAAAAGCCGGACGAGCAATTGCTCGTCGCCGAGCGCTGGCTGCAGGATCGACCTAACAACCCGGAACTACTTCTCGCCCTGGGCCGCCTGAGCCTGCGCAATGAACTCTGGGGTAAAGCGCGGGAATATTTCGAAACCAGCCTGCGCCTCAAACGTAGCCGCGAGACCCTTGCAGAACTTGCTCGCCTGAACGCACATATGGGACAGCAGGAACAGAGCAATCAGATGCTCTTGCAAAGTGTGCTGAAAGATAGCGGGCTACCGAATCTGCCGATGCCGAAGGCCTGAGCCCCCACCTACAGTGCTAATGTAGGTGGGATTAGCCTCGCGCAATCCGACAGCCGTTCTTGAATGGGAAGAAGCGCAGGAACAACTACCGCGCCCTTACGCTCGGGGCGCATACTCCAGCACGTCCGAGTAAAACGCCGCTGCGGGCAGCCCCGCCTCGACCAGCGCATCCATCAGCGTGTACACCATCGGCGGTGAGCCGCTGACCATGACGTCGACATTAGCCCAGTCATGGCCTCCAGCCAGGACCGCCCTGACCAGTTGGTCGTGGTGGCCGCTCCAGTCGTTGTCCTCGTCGTCGCCGACTACTGGCAGAAACGAGAACTCCGGCCATTGTTCGTGCCATTGCTGGGCCAGGGAGCGCAGATACATGTCCTCATGGCGGCGAACGCCCCAATATAGATGTACGGTCTGAGACATTCCGTGGTTACGCAGATACTCGACGATACTTTTCATCTGGGCAAAACCGGTGCCCGCCGCAATCAGCAGCAGGGGTTTAGCCGGCATCGAAGCCAGGCAGGCTTTGCCGTGGGGCAGCTCTAGCACAACCTGACCGTCTTCGCGGAGCGTATCCATGACACGCTGAGCCGATGCCCAATCCGTTGCCGCCTGCACATGCAGCTCGATGGCGGAGTCGTTGGGACTACTGGCAATGGAGAAATACGCCGGATCGGCGCCCGGCAAACGCACGGACAGGTACTGGCCGGCATGAAAACCGATATCGCGGCGCCGCGGCAATTCCAGGCTGACGCGAAACACATCGTGATTCAGCGGCGTGATATCCGCCACCTTGGCCAGCACCTGTTGCGGCGTGTAAGAACCTGCGGCCATAACCTCCTCGATCTCCAGTTCAATCGGCCCGCATGGCTGGCATCGGCACAGCATAATGGTTGCGGGCGGGGATTCAGTATTGCGGGTGCGGGTGTTAACCACCTGCCCCTGTTTAAGCCGGGCTTCGCATAGCTCGCATACGCCGTTGCGGCACGACCAACGTACCGCAATGCCTGCCCGGCGGGCCGCAGTCAGTAGATCGTCCGACGCTGACGCCGGGAAGGTCAGGCCAGCCGGTTCGATTAAGACTGTTAGCCTGTCTTCAGTCTTGGCTTTCATCGATGCCCAGGCTCGACCAGATCTCGTCGACCCGCTGCTTCACGTCAGGAGCCATGGCAATGGGGGTGCCCCACTCCCGGTCAGTCTCACCCGGCCATTTGGTAGTGGCATCCAGGCCCATTTTCGAGCCCAGGCCGGCCACCGGCGAGGCGAAATCCAGGTAATCGATGGGGGTATTCTCAACCATCGTAGTGTCCCTGACCGGGTCCATCCGCGTGGTGATAGCCCAGATCACGTCTTTCCAGTCCCTGGCGTTCACGTCGTCATCGGTCACGATCACGAACTTGGTATACATAAACTGCCGCAGGAACGACCATACGCCCATCATCACACGTTTGGCATGGCCGGCATACTGCTTGCGCATGGTCACCACTGCCATGCGGTAGGAGCAGCCTTCCGGCGGCAGGTAGAAATCCACGATCTCGGGAAACTGCTTCTGCAGGATCGGCACGAACACCTCATTCAGAGCCAGGCCGAGAATCGCGGGCTCGTCCGGGGGGCGACCCGTGTAGGTACTGTGGTAGATCGGATTCTTGCGATGAGTAATACGCTCCACGGTGAAGACCGGGAAGCTTTCCACTTCGTTGTAATAGCCGGTGTGGTCGCCGAAAGGGCCTTCCGGCGCGGTGTCGTCCGGGTAGATAAAGCCCTCCAGCACGATTTCCGCGCTGGCCGGCACTTGCAGGTCGGACAGTTGCGCCTGGACCAGCTCGGTTCGGCTGCCCCGCAGCAACCCGGCAAAGGCGTATTCGGAAAGTGAGTCGGGCACCGGTGTCACCGCGCCGAGAATAGTGGCGGGGTCGGCACCAAGCGCAACGGCCACAGGATAGGGCTCGCCGGGATGCGCCTTCTGCCACTCCTGAAAATCCAATGCCCCGCCACGATGGCTGAGCCAACGCATGATCAGTCGGTTGCGGCCAATCAACTGCTGGCGATAGATGCCCAGGTTCTGCCGTTCCTTATAAGGTCCGCGCGTAATCACGAGCGGCCAGGTCACAAGCGGACCCGCGTCCCCTGGCCAGCAATGCTGGATGGGCAACTTGTAGAGATCCACCTCATCCTTTTGGATCACCACATCCTGGCAAGGCGCGGAGCGACGCACCTTGGGGCCCATCTGCATCACCTGGCGGAAAATCGGCAGCTTTTCCCAGGCGTCCTTGAAGCCCTTGGGCGGGTCCGGCTCCTTGAGGAAGGCCAGCAGCTTACCCACCTCCCGCAAGCTCTCCACATCCGCCTGGCCCATGCCCAGCGCCACCCGCTTCGGCGTACCGAATAGGTTGCCGAGCACGGGTATATCGTATCCCTTGGGGTTCTCGAACAATAAGGCCGGCCCGCCCGCACGCAGAGTACGGTCGCAAATCTCGGTCATTTCCAGGTAGGGATCGACTTCGGCTTTGATGCGTTTGAGCTCGCCCAGCTTCTCCAGCTGGTCAATGAAGTCACGCAGGTCGTCGTATTTCATGAGGCAGTCCTGGCCTATTGGAACCTTGGAGGGAGGCACTCAGGTGTACGGGTGTGGAGCAGGAACGTCCCATCCGGACGCCCGTAAACGTCACGGATGGGTACAGGCGCGATCAGCGCTTCTTCATGGACAGGAAGAACTCGTCGTTGGTCTTGGTATCGCGCAACTTGTCCAACAGGAATTCCAACGCCGCGGAGTCGTCATCCATGGAGTGCAACAGCTTGCGCAGGATCCAGACGCGCTGGATATCCGCCTCGGCCATCAACAGGTCCTCGCGACGGGTGCCGGAGCGACGGATGTTCATCGCCGGGTAGATGCGCTTCTCGGCAATACGGCGGTCCAAGTGGACTTCCATGTTACCGGTGCCCTTGAACTCCTCGTAGATGACTTCGTCCATCTTGGAGCCGGTGTCCACCAGCGCCGTGGCGAGGATGGTCAGACTGCCCCCTTCCTCGACGTTACGCGCGGCACCGAAGAAACGCTTGGGTTTCTCCAGTGCGTGGGCATCCACACCACCGGTCAGTACCTTGCCGGAGGACGGGATCACCGTGTTGTAGGCACGGGCCAGACGGGTAATGGAGTCGAGCAGGATCACCACGTCCTTTTTGTGTTCGACCAGGCGCTTGGCCTTTTCGATCACCATTTCCGCCACCTGCACGTGACGGGCCGGTGGCTCGTCGAAGGTGGAAGCGATCACTTCGCCGCGCACGGTGCGCTGCATCTCGGTGACCTCTTCCGGCCGCTCGTCGATCAGCAGCACCATCACGTGACACTCGGGACTGTTGCGGGTGATCGACTGCGCGATGTTCTGCATCAACAGCGTCTTACCCGCCTTGGGCGGGGAGACGATCAGGCCGCGCTGACCCTTGCCAATCGGAGAGACCAGGTCCAGAACCCGCGAAGAGAGATCCTCGGTACTGCCGTTACCGGCTTCAAGCGACAGACGCTCATCCGGGAACAGCGGTGTGAGGTTCTCAAACAGGATTTTGTTGCGGGCGTTGTCCGGCTTGTCAAAGTTGATCTCGTTAACTTTGAGCAGCGCGAAATAACGCTCGCCGTCTTTCGGCGGCCGGATCTTGCCGGCAACGGTGTCGCCGGTGCGCAGGTTGAAACGGCGAATCTGGCTGGGCGACACATAAATATCGTCGGGCCCCGCCAGGTAAGAGGCATCGGCGGAGCGGAGAAAGCCAAAGCCGTCCTGGAGAATCTCCAGCACGCCGTCGCCGTATATGTCCTCGCCGCTTTTAGCGTGCTTCTTCAGGATCGAGAAAATGACGTCCTGCTTGCGAGAACGGGCGAGATTGTCGAGCCCCATTTCCAGGGCAGTATCCAACAGCTCGGGAACGGGTTTCTGCTTGAGTTCAGTAAGGTTCATATTTTATTTGACGAATCGGAATGGAATATCAATCAGGTTTGCGAAGACAGGAGAAACACTCCTGGACGTATAACGTGATGCTTTTAAAAATCGGGACAGAAACCGTGAGGCGGGCGCCAAGACGGCTTTTTAATGGAAGCGTGTAAACGTGCCGGCCATTATAGCAACAACTTTGGCCATTACCACCCCTTCCAAAATTGCGGTGACAACAGGATACTCTTTAACAGGCGTATCGATGCGCTATCCATTGTATAGAGCCAGTGAAGATGCGTTATCTTGTCATCGTTGAAAATAATCGACGCAGCTCACCGCTAGGCACGAGGTTACGGTATAGCGTTTTTTTCAGGCAGTGGCAAGTCACTCGCGTGTCTTTCCGCATAAATATCCTCAAACTGTAGTGGAATTTCCTGACCGATGAACAACTCCAACACGTTCAAGCCACTCAATATCGCTATTTTGACCGTCTCCGATAGTCGCGGCCCGGCAGAGGACACCTCCGGCCAGTATCTGACCGACCAAGCCAACGTGGCCGGTCACCAGGTACTCGTCCGCCGTTTGCTGCCGGACGACATCTACCTGATTCGCGCGCTGATCGCCCACTGGGTCGCCGACAGCCGCATCCAAGTCATTCTGATCACCGGCGGCACCGGCTTTCACGAACGGGACAGCACACCGGAAGCGGTGCGTCCGTTGTTCGACAAGACCATCGACGGTTTCGGCGAGGAATTCCGGCGGCTATCGGCCGAGGAGATCGGCTCGTCTACCATCCAGTCCCGGGCCTTCGGCGGCCTGTCCAACCACACCGTAATCTTCTGCTTGCCAGGCTCTACCGGCGCCTGCACCCTGGGTTGGGACAAAATTCTGCGCGAACAGCTGGACAATCGTCACGCCCCCTGCAATTTCGCGGCCCTGGTCAACCGCAAGCCTCCGCGAGCGCTGCATCGTCTGGACGAACCGCTGGATACCGGAGCCACCCATGAGACCGACTGAAGGCCTCACCGGCCTTGAAGAAGCATTGGAGCGCCTGCTGCCGCGCGCAAAGCCTGTCGAGGGCACCGAGTCTTTACCGCTGACTCAAGCACTGGGCCGCATTCTGGCGAATACCACCGAGGTTCCTGCCGATGTACCGCCCGCGGATAACAGTGCCGTAGACGGCTATGCCATCCGTATCGGCGACCTAGCTCGTCAACCGCTGCCGATCAGCCAGCGCATTCCGGCCGGCAAAGCACCGGCTGCGCTGGAGCCGGGTACCGCCGCACGCATCTTTACCGGTGCCGCCATTCCGGATGGCGCCGACGCGGTGCTGATGCAAGAAAACGTCGAGCGCGTAGATGAACGCATCACCACCCCGCAACAGCCAGAGGCGAGACAGAATATTCGCCCCCGAGGACAGGACCTCAGGGCCGGCAGCACCGCTCTTGAAGCCGGTACGCGCTTGCGGGCGCAAGAGCTCGGCCTCCTTGCATCCCTAGGGATTGCCGAAGTCACCGTCCGCCGCAAAGTCCGGGTAGCGATACTCACTACTGGCAATGAGCTCGTCCCTCCCGGCGACCCGCTGCCGCCGGGCAAAATCTACAATACCAACCGGTTTACGCTGAGCGCCCTGCTGCAACAGATGCATTGCGACATGATCGACCTGGGCGATGTCGCCGACACTTACGCCGATACACTGGCCGCCCTTGAT
This sequence comes from Marinobacter fonticola, assembly GCF_008122265.1. Lineage (NCBI taxonomy): Bacteria > Pseudomonadati > Pseudomonadota > Gammaproteobacteria > Pseudomonadales > Marinobacteraceae > Marinobacter > Marinobacter fonticola. The sequence goes on along the minus strand of NZ_CP043042.1, from coordinate 628,568 downwards.
CAAGCCAGCGCCAAGGCCGACCTGATCCTATCCAGCGGCGGCGTATCCGTTGGCGAAGAGGATCACGTACGCGCAGCGATGGAAACCCGGGGGGAAGTAACGCTTTGGCGTCTGGCACTGAAACCCGGCAAGCCTCTGGCCTTCGGTTCAGTCAATGGCACGCCGATGATGGGGCTACCCGGCAATCCGGCGGCCGTAATGGTGACGTTCCTGATTCTGGCGGCACCCTTCCTCCGTCGCCAGCAAGGCCGATTGACCGGGACGCCCTCAGCTTATCGTTTACCCGCCAATTTTACAGTGGAACATCCTTCCCCGCGCCGGGAATTCGTACGGGCACGGCGTGTCGAAATCGAGAAACAGGGCTGGATCGAAGCTCACCCCAACCAGAGTTCGGGTATGCTAAGCTCCGCCTGCTGGGCCGAGGGCCTGGCCGTGGTTCCGGAAGACCGGACCGTGGCTCGGGGCGACCTCCTCGATTTTTACTCGTTCAATGATTTGCTGGGTTGATGATGACCGACGTACCGCAATCCGATCCGACCGTTACAGTGAAATTCTTCGCCCGCCTGCGCGAGAGCCTGGGTACGGACGAACTCACTTTGCCTTTGCGCGAAGGCGCCACCGTTGCCGACCTGATTGGCGATCTCGCCACTCGCGGCGCTCCCTGGGATATCCTCGAAGGCGACCGCCCGGTGTTGGCCGCAGTTAACCAAACGATGGTCAAGCCGCTCCACCCGCTGAGTCCAGGTGACGAGGTGGCGCTGTTCCCGCCGGTAACGGGAGGCTAAGGTTCCTTTATGATCCGCATTCAGACTGAAGACTTCGATGTCGGCGCGGAAATCGCCGCTTTGGAAAACAACGGCCGCTCCGGCGCCCTCGCCACCTTCACGGGCTTGGTCCGGGACCATGGCGACCGCCAAGACGTGGCGGCGCTTTTTCTCGAACACTACCCGGGCATGACCGAAGGCGTCATCGCCGGCCTGATCGAACAAGCTCGCGTCCGCTGGACGATCGACGAGGCACGAGTTATTCACCGGGTCGGGCATTTGCCGCTGGGCGATCGCATTGTCTTTGTTGGCGTTTCCAGTGCTCACCGCCAGGATGCTTTCGCGGCTTGCGAATTCCTGATGGATGCCCTGAAAACCACTGCGCCGTTCTGGAAGAAGGAAATCACCGCCGACGGCGAGTCTCACTGGGTTGACCAGAAAGCCAGCGACCGGGAAAAAGCGGAGGGTTGGCGCAAGGCGTAAACCTGCGAGTGCCCTAATACTAGACTCGCCAGTCTTCCGGCGTATTCAGATTGCGGAAAACCTCGGAAGAAACTGGCAGATCCAAATACAGCGTATCTTGGCGACCGGCGAAATCCATGACTTTACGTTCGCCGCTTTTGAGATAGCTCGTCAAATCCTCCACCAGCGCCACCGGATAGTAACCGTGCAGTGGCTGCGGACGTCGTTCGACTCGAGCCAGCACAAGCCGTTGCGCATCAACGGCGGCAGTGGTCGCCAGTTGCTCGATGACCGCTGCCGACACGCCTGGCGTGTCGCACGGCATGACTAGCACACCGCTCATGCCAAGCGCCCGGGCGTGCTGCATCCCAGCCAGCAGGCCGGCGAGTGGCCCCGTATCGCCGAAGCCTTCCTCGTCATTGACCACGACATCTGCCCAGTGCCGGTAGTCCTCCAACTGACGATTCGCGCTGATCGCGATTACCGCGCAATGAGGCCGAAGCGCCTCTCGGGCGTAGGCGACCAAGGGATGGCCCTGCCACAGCGCCAGCCCCTTCTCCACGCCACCCAAACGGCGCGCTCGTCCTCCGGCGAGAATCAATCCGCAGCAGTTTTCACGGAATGTCGCGTCAGACATACGTGCGCACCCTTCCAGCACAGGATTAACCGAGCCAACTTTCCAATAAACGATAAATCCAAGAAACGATAAAAAAGGGCCACCTCCTAGTTGGGAGATGGCCCTTTATCAGCGTTTATTCCGCTTTACCGACAGATCAGAGATTGCTGTCGAGGAATGCGGCCAGCTGGGACTTGGACAGCGCCCCGACCTTGGTGGCGTCCACGTTGCCATTTTTGAACAGCATCAGCGTGGGAATGCCACGGATATTGAACTTGGGCGGCGTCTGCTCGTTCTCGTCGATGTTGAGCTTGCAGATTTTCAGCTTGCCTTCGTACTCTTCCGCGATTTCCTCCAGTACGGGGGCAATCATTTTGCACGGACCACACCACTCGGCCCAGTAGTCGACCAGCACCGGGGTGTCGGCTTTCAGCACGTCCTGCTCAAAGGATGCGTCGGTAACGTTTACGATATTTCCGCTCATTACATTTTCCTGATTGCGGCAGCGTACATATCCAGCACGCAGCACCTAGACGTTTCGACCCGTCACCTGGGACTCTGCGCGGCATAACGCCACAACTCCCAGACCGGCCACTTCAAAAATCACAGCCCCACTTTACGCGAAATGCCAGTCAGCCGGAAAGCTCTTATGACTCGGGCACATGATCCGTTACTGACAGGTTGGCGGGGTTTGGCTTATAGTTACCCGCAGTGTCGGTTCACCGTGAAGAGCCTCACACAATATACGGCCTGGCAAGAGGATTTCAAGACACGTGACGGCCCGCAACCCCGCCACCGAGCCCGAGCTGTTGGCAGCCATCGATATGGGGTCAAACAGTTTCCATATGGTTATCGCCCGCTTGATCCACGGCGAAATCCGAACCCTTGAAAAAATGGGAGAAAAGGTCCAACTCGGCGCCGGCCTCGATGCCCAGAACAACCTGACCGAAGAGGCCCAGAACCGCGCGCTGGACTGCCTGAGGCGATTCGCCCAGCGCTTGCAGGGTATGCCGGTTGGCGCCGTACAGATCGTCGGTACCAATGCGCTACGGGTCGCCCGCAACGCTTATGAATTCATGGATCGTGCCGAAAAGGTACTCGGCTTTCCGGTGGAAATTATCGCCGGCCGGGAGGAGGCCCGCCTGATTTACCTGGGCGTCTCCCACACCTTGTCCGACGATACCGGGCGCAGGCTAGTTATGGACATTGGCGGGGGCAGTACCGAGTTCATTATCGGCGAACGCTTCGAAACCCAGGCGCTGGAAAGCCTGCACATGGGCTGCGTTTCCTTCCGCAACCGCTATTTCCCCGATGGCAAGATCCAGCGCAAGCAGATGGACAAGGCCCTCACCCATGCTGCCCAGGAACTGCTGAATATTCGTCACCGGTTTCGGGCCTTGGGTTGGCAAAGTGCCGTGGGCTCGTCCGGGTCGATCAAAGCCATCTCCTCGGTCTTGGTCAACCTCAAGCTGACCAACGGCACCATCACCCTCGGCGCTCTAAGGGAGCTGCGCCAGCGCCTCGTGGACATGGGATCCGTCGACCGGCTGGCCGAGCTAGGCATCCGATCGGACCGCCAGAGCATCTTCCCCTCAGGGCTGGCTATCCTGCTGGCCGCCTTCGAATCATTGGAGATCGAATCCATGACCTACAGCGATGGCGCCCTGCGTGAAGGCCTGCTTTACGACATCGTCGGCCGTATCCAGCATGAAGATGTGCGTGAACGCACCATTCAGGCCCTCAAAGGCCGCTACGATGTCGATGATGCACACGCCGCCGCCGTCGAAGAAACGGCCTTGATGGGCTTCCGCCAAGTGGCCGACGCCTGGGATATCAACACCGAATACGATGAAGAGCTGCTACGCTGGGCCTGCCGGTTACACGAGATCGGCCTGACCATCTCCCACAGCCAATACCACAAGCACGGCGCTTATCTATTGCGCTATTCCGACCTCTCGGGCTTCGCTCAACAGACGCAGCAGAGTCTTGCAACACTGGTCCGCGGCCATCGCCGTAAGTTCTCAAGCGCCGTATTCGAAGACTGCGACCCAGACGACGTGCCGCGCTTGCAACGTCTTTGCATCCTGCTCCGGCTGGCCGTTCTGCTGCAGCATCCCCGCAACATGGATCAGCCGGCGGGCTTCAAGGTGGTTGTCAACGGAAAATCAGAACTCACGGTCAGTTTTGCCGAGGGCTGGCTGAACGAGCGTCCGCTCACCCTGGCGGACCTGGAAAACGAGCGCGAATACCTGGCGCGCCAGAAATTCGTGCTCAACGTCAGCTAGCGTCCCTTAACAAAGTGCCCCGAGATCCTCAGGACAGCTCGCTTTCCATTTGTTCGAGGGTCTCGGAAATATCCAACCACTCCATTTCCACGTCATCCAGCTCACTTTGCGTCTGGGCCTGCGCGCCCAGAGCCTGCTTCAGCTCGTCCTTGCGGCCCGCCTCGTAGAGGCCAGCATCGCCAAGGGTCTCTTCCAACTGCCCGAGCCGGGCTTGCAGCTCAGCCATCTTCTTTTCCAGCGCCTGTTGCTGTTTACGATAGGGGCTCATCTTCTGCCGTAACGCCGCCTCCGCGCGCTTACGCGCCTTACGGTCGTCCGCGTTTTCACCGTCTGCGGTATCGGCGCCGGGCTTCGATTCTTCCGACACGCGGCGCGGCGCCTTGGCTTCGTCAATCCGCCGGTCGGCCAACCAGCGCTCGTAATCTTCCAGATCGCCGTCGTAGGCCAGCACCCGGCCCTCATTGACCATCAGGAAGTCGTCGACCGTATTACGCAGTAGATGCCGGTCGTGAGAGACCACAATTACAGCGCCTTCGAACTCCTGCAACGCCATGGTCAGCGCCTGGCGCATCTCCAGGTCCAAATGGTTGGTCGGCTCGTCCAGTAACAACAGATTGGGTCGAGCCCAGGCAATCAGGGACAGGGCCACGCGGGCTTTCTCACCACCGGAAAAATTACGAATACGGTCCAGGGCATCGTCACCGTGGAAACCGAAGCCGCCCAGGAAGTTGCGAATGGACTGCTCCGACGCCTTGGGCTCTGCCCGCTGAAGATGCAGGAAAGGGCTGGCATCCAGATCCAGGGATTCCAACTGGTGCTGGGCAAAATAGCCAATCGCCAGATGTTCACCGGTCGTCCGCTCGCCGGACAGCAAAGACCGGCCGCCAAGCAGTGCGTTGATGAGCGTGGATTTACCGGCACCATTAGGTCCCAGCAAGCCGATACGCGTACCGGGCAACAGCGTGAGATTGATGCTCTGAAGTATCACGGAATCCCCGTGCCCCGCCGTGCCGTTACGGATAGACAATAACGGACTGCTGATTTTATTCGCTTCGGGAAACCGGAATTCGAAGGGAGAATCCACGTGAGCCGGTGCAATCCGCTCCATGCGTTCGAGCGCCTTGATACGGCTCTGGGCCTGACGCGCCTTGGTCGCCTTGGCCTTGAAGCGAGTGATGAACTGCTCGATTTCGGCAATCCGCGCCTGCTGCCGCTCGAAGCCTGCCTGCTGCTGGGCCAGCCGCTCTGAACGTTGGGTTTCGAACGACGAGTAATTGCCGGTATACATCACCAGCGACTGCTGATCGAAATGCATGACGTGTGTCGCTACCCGGTCCATGAAATCCCGGTCGTGGGAGATGAATAGCAGCGTACCCGGATAACGTCGCAGCCAGTTTTCCAGCCAAAGGCAAGCGTCTAGGTCCAGGTGGTTGGTCGGCTCGTCCAGCAGCAACAGGTCGGACGGCCGCATCAGCGCTTGCGCCAGATTCAGCCGGATGCGCCAGCCACCGGAGAAGGAGCTAACCGGTTTTTCCGCATCCGCATCGATGAAGCCCAGGCCGCGCAATAACGCCTCAGCCCGGCGTGAGGCAGACCACGCTTCGTGTAGGTCCAGTTCGCCATGGAGGCGCGCTTGGGCAGCATCGTCGCCCCGCTGCTCAGCCTCGGCCAACGCCCGCTCCAGCCGGCGCAGTTCTATATCGCCATCCAGCACAAAATCGCGGGCGCTGCGGTCGGTAGCGTCCACCTCCTGCGCCATGTGGGCGAGGCGTGTCCCGCCCGGCAGATCCATGCCGCCGGCCTCCGGCGCCAATTGGCCGAGGATGAGGCTGAACAGACTGGACTTGCCGGCACCGTTGGCGCCGACAATACCCACGCGCTGCCCAGGCTGGATGGTCGCCGAAGTGTTTTCTAGCAACCATTGGCCGCCACGTTGTAGACTAAGATTCGTTAATGTCAGCATGCGCGCATTCTATCAGGGAATTTACGCGATCTGTCATTGCCTCACGCCCCCATTCTCCAATCCCACATGTGGTTATGCATCCGCCTGACGACCTTCTTCTGGATAACCCTTTCTGGCAGTTCGCTCTTGGCTTATGGCGCGATAAAGATATCGCTCAGAGCTGTCTTGATTTGCAGCACGGAGGCTGGTCAGTCTCGCGCATACTGACCGCGGCGTGGCTGGCCCGCCATGAGATCGAGTGGAACGGGGAGGAGACCAAAGAGCTAGCCCAGTGGCGCAGCCGATACACCGAGACATTGAGACTCCTGCGCCAGCAGCTGATTAAGGGGACACCGGCGGATAGCTTGCGGAATCGGATCAAGCAAGCCGAATTGGAGGCCGAGCGTATCGAGTTGGCGTGGATTTATCAGAGTTTTCGTCAACGCTTTCATAATGTGTCCAGATTTTCGGGCTATAATGAAACCTTGTTAATCCGTAACCTGCGCGCTGCGGCCCCGAACGGGGGAAATCTATCTGTATTCGAAGACGGCATGAATCGATTTTCTAACGCTCTGCAACACGCCGATCCTGCTGCGCCTACTCGTTGCAAACAAGGGAGCAACTCCCAATGAAGCTGGTCCGTTGGGCCTTCAAACTCGCGTTTCCCGCGCTGGGTCTGCTTATCGCTCTGATGTTGGTGGGCATTAACGATCCGACAGCACCGGAGGCATCGAGCTCCGAGCCGTCAGAACCACCCCCTTCATTTGAAGCGGTGGTGCCCAATCCCGTACCCGATGATGGTCCGGATATCGTGTTCAAATGGCAGGACTCCGAAGGCAGTTGGCACTATGCCGATAAACCGCCGTCCCGGGGAAGCTGGAACGCTCTCGCCGTCGATCCATCCAGCACGCGCATTAACGCCGAGCCTGAAATTGTGACCGAGCCTGAGTGGGAATCGCCTTACGCAGCACCCTACTCCCTGAGCTCCGGCTATTTCGAGCGCATGCCGAACGCGGCCACGCCCTGAACTGACTCACAGTTCGGGCGCTTTTGAGCCGTGCGGCATATTCCTTAAAGTTCAGTCATTGGCACACTGTCGCCAAAAGCGTTACCTTTGCCCTTCCGAGGAACCTCTGAACGAGCCTATTGTCGATGTCCTACACGGTGAGCGATCGCATTGGCCAATGGACTCGCTCAGAGGTTTCCCAATAAATGCATCCGGAGTCAGCCGAACCCGACCTCGAAACCCGCTTGGTGTATGAGCGACCGCTTCGGAATCTCCTAAAAGCAAAGGATACTCCATGAAAAAATCCCTGATTTCGATCGCACTGGCAGGCGCCGTAACCGCCACAGCCTTCGGTGTCGTCACGGCTTCTGCCGAACCTGCACTGGAGTCTCAGGACCAGAAAGTCAGCTACGGCATGGGGCTGGTATTGGGCGAACGCATGAAGAATGACCTGCCCAACCTGCAAATGGAACAGTTCCTCCAGGGTATTCAGGACGGCCACACCGGCGGTGACGCACCCCAAATGTCTCGCGAAGAAATCCAGGCGGCCCTGCAGCAGTACCAGAAGCAGATGCAGGAAGAGCAAATGGCCAAGATCCAGGAGATGGCCGAGGAAAACAAAAAGAAAGGCGACGCTTTCCTAGAGAAGAACGCTAAGCGCGACGACGTCGAGACCACAGACTCTGGCCTCCAGTACGAAGTACTCGAAGAAGGCGATGGGGCCAAGCCCGAAGCCTCGGACAGCGTGACCGTCCACTACACGGGCGAACTGCTCAACGGCGAGGTCTTCGACAGCTCCCGCGAGCGTGGCGAACCGGTCACCTTCCAGCTCTCTCAGGTGATTCCGGGCTGGACTGAAGGCCTGCAGCTGATGGAAGAAGGCGCTCGTTACAAGCTCTTCATTCCGGCGGACCTGGCCTATGGGCCGGGCGGCAACCGCTCTATCGGGCCCAACGAGACCCTGATTTTCGATGTGGAGTTGCTTGAAGTAAACCCAACCGAGGGTCAATCCGGCGGCGAACAGGGCGAATAAGCCACTCCCGCAACGCAAAAGAGCCGGCAACTGCCGGCTCTTTTTTTGTCTCTTTCGTATCTACTGTTTCGAGGTCGTGGCTTTTTCAGGAGAGCGGCTCTGTTTCGATAAAGTTTCTGTTCCGCAACTGCGCTTCCACCAATCCGTGTGTCAGACCGAGGGCGAAGACTCCATAACCTTTTCCGCGTGCACGTTGTGGAGGTGCTCTATCAGGAAATCTTCCAGCGAAAACCGGGTTTCCAGTTGCTCTCCCAGGTCCGACAGCGGCTCCATCAACGCCTTGAGCTGCGCTTCGGTCATCGATTCGGCGCTCAGGCGATCATTGAAGGAGAGCGCCCCTTCAGTGGTAGCCTCGATCTTAGGATAAACCCGGGCCATCATATCCAGTCCGCCATCGTCGAATTCCTTGGCTTCACGGATGAGCTGCTCGTAAATTTCGAAGTGACCCGCCGATACATAATCGACCAGAACCTCGCAGAATCGGATAAAACGCGCCTGAACACCTTCGGTATCGCTAAAGTCCGCGATACCGCTGATGTCGCAGAATTTCACGATCATGTCTTGCCGCTCGCGCAGCCACCGGTCGATCAGATCGCTAACCCCACCCCAGCGTTCCCGGGCACTCTGCACATTGTCGAGCATGTATCCTCCTCGGTGCTCAGTCTTATTGTTGTTATCGTACGGAAGTTACGCCATCGGCTCCAGTCCGGACGAGCCTTTTTCCTCGCGCCAAACGGTCAATGAACCTCATCCATTCCGCTGACGACCAAAAGCACCAAACGCAATGGCGATGCCGACAACCAGAAGCAGCGCAAAAAAGATCGCAGTCCAGCCAGGGATGCTCAGCCCGAGGAAAGTCCACGCCACCTTGGCGCAGTCGCCAGTTCCCTGCAGTGCAATGCGGAACACGTCCAGAATAGGCATGACGTCGAGCAGGTAATCCACCGATGGGCCACAGGCCGGCACCTGATCCTCAGGCAGGCTCTGAAGCCAAAGCTGACGGCCCGCCAGAGCCGCGCCAATAGCGGAGCATACCGCCAGCAACAGGCCATAGATACGCCCGCCCCAGCCTTGGGGGTTATGTAGAGCCGCGATCAGTGCCAGGATCCCCACTGCGGAAATAGCCATCCGCTGTAGCCAGCAGAGCGGGCATGGCTCCAACCCCATGACGTATTCCATGTAGAAGGCAACGGCCATCAAAGCCGCACAAACGAGAAAAATCAGCAAAAACACAAGACGTCGGGACATGGGCATCCTTAATAGATTGAAGTCACTCGCCAGTACGGCAGCACAAGGGTATCAAAGGGCACGCGTGTTAAAGGTCACTAGTGCACTAGTAGACCGGGCTCGATCTACTCGGTTTCCCCGCCGGCCGCACTTTATTGCTGCACCCAATAGCATGCCGAAGTGCAGGCCTGCTATTCTGACACCCCATAAAGGCCGCACATTCAATGGGGTGCGCTGCCTTCGGCGATAAAACAGGATATGAAGGAGAACTGCAAGCCCATGATGTTACGCCGTCTCGTCTTTGCCACCAGCTTGGTTCTGGCCGGCCTCAGCCATCATACCCTGCACGCCGAGGAAGAAGACACCGATGAGGCGGCAGAAGAGCAGGCCGAGGCCACGCCGTCGATCTATGTCGAGATGAAGCCTGCGTTTGTCACCAACATCGGGCAGTCCGGCGGCAGACTGAGTTACGTCAAGGCGGAAGTTACCCTGCGCGTGACCTCGGCGGATGCGGAAACCGCTGTCACGAATCACGCGCCGAGACTGCGCCATGAGATGGTCATGCTGCTGGGCAATCAGAACCGGGAGGAACTCTCCACCCCTCAGGGCCAGGAAAGTCTCCGAACTCAGGCACTGGAGCAGTTCAATCAGGTTCTCGAACAGGAGCAGACAGGGACGACCATCCAGGATGTGCTTTTCACGTCCTTCGTCGTACAGCGATAAGTCGTGAAGAGATAGGTCTTGAAGAGCTAGGCCGTGAAGGGGCAGCCAGCTCGCAAAGAGGTAGAGAGCTAGACGGGTAGAGGGCTAGACTAATGGAAAGGCACACTAGGCCGTTCAGGCGATACGATCATTGAGTCCTGGTTGCGCCCTGTGCAAAACCGGCTGACCATCCTCCCAACCGGCTTCCCAGGCAGCGACCACAACGTCCCCGCGATACGGGCAGCGCTCGCGTGACATGCCCATCACCGCTGCCATATAACCCTGACGGTACGCTTTATTGAGCGAATCCACATCCCAGCCGAGCTTAATATCCCTGGCCATGACGACTCTCCCTCGCGCCATCCAAAAGGAATCGTATGCCGGACTCAGGGAGCCATTAAGAAAGACGCCCAAACTTTCCGGAACCTGTAACAAAAATTAACAGGCACTCCCGTTCCGGACAAGCGGCTGTTTAATTTTTGTGCGACAAGTCCGCCAACGTTCTAAACGATGTGATCAAGCACGCAAATAGGCCTGAAGATAGTCATCGAACGTCATGTGATCGTTCTTCTCCAAGGTATCCTGTTCGGCAATAGAATCGGCGGCCATCTCCACGAACGCCGCCTCCGTGTCGGCATCCAGTGCATCCTCGCGAAGCATCGCCTGATGCTTACGGGATTGCGCCATGCTCCACGCCAGGTGGCCCTCGCCGGCTTCCTGCATGGCCGCCATTACGCGGCCCGAGCGGATAAGGCCCGGCTGGAAGATCGCCTGACGCTGCGCCTCCAACGCCTTCTCATACACCCGCTCGGCGCCGTTCAAACCGTCCAGCAGCGACGCCAATTCAGAAAGGCGATCCAACGTTTGCAGGGCTGCATCCCGAACGAGCGTATGCTTGCCATTGAAACAGATCTTTAGATCGTCCTGACGCCCCTGGGAAACGACGTCTTTGTAACTGCCATCAAGCCGTTCGCACTCGGCATCACCAATCACTTCGCTATCGCTCAACAGACAGTCCAGCAAGAAAACATCGAGAAAATCAACCTGTTGCGCACCGATACCCAGCGGTTCGAAGGGGTCGAGGTCCAGGCAGCGTACCTCGACATATTCCACGCCGCGACTCTTGAGCGCCTGGATGGGCTTCTCACCGCGCTCGGTCGATCGTTTGGGCCGCATGGCGCTGTAGTACTCATTCTCGATTTGCAGAACATTGGTGTTGATCTGCAAGTGCTCGCCCTGGCCGTTTTTGAGGCCGATTTTCTCGTAGGGAGGCCAGGGGGTGTGGATAGCGCGATAAAGCGTATCGGTATAGGTGCGCAGTTCGTTAAAACAGATATCCAGCGAGGATTGGGCGTTGTTGTGGTAGCCCAGGTCGCCCATACGCAAGGACGTGGCGGCGTCACCGAACCAGGTATCTTCGGAGAATCGGTTAAGGCGGTGAGAGACGCCGTTAACGAAGCTCGCGTCCAACGCTGGCGACGCGCCAAACAGCAGCATCAGCAGCCAGCTGCGACGGCGGAAATTACGGATCAGCCAAAAATATTGCTCGGACTTGAAGTCCTGCAACGAGCGTGTGTCGCCCAATAGTTGCTGCCAGGACTCCCAGAAGTGATCCGGTAGCGAAAAGTTGTAGTGCACACCCGCAATGCTCTGCATCATACGCCCGTAGCGCACCGCCAAGCCACGGCGATAGACATGGCGCAGGCGGCCACTGTTAGACGAGCCATATTCGGCGATACGAATGCTGGGATCGCCATCCAGACGGCAGGGCATGCTCGGTGACCAGAGTACCTCATCGCCGAGCCGAGACTGAACGAAGCGATGGGTATTGCGCAGGGAGGTCAGCAGTTCCTCCGTGCTGTTACACACCGGCGTAATCAACTCCAGCAACGCTTCGGAATAATCGGTCGTGATCTGCGAGTGCGTCAGTGCAGAGCCTAGCGCCTCCGGGTGCGGCGTCTGGGCGATAAACCCGTTGCGATCGACCCGCAGTCCTTCCTTTTCCAGCCCCTTACGGAAACCGGCCCAGTCCTTTGCAGCGAACTGCTGGAATAATGCCCTGCGGGACTCGCCCATGATCAGACTCCTGGTACGATGCCGCCGATGCCTTACGGATGCCGGCGGCGGGTTGTCAATGTATCAACGGCCGTTCTTGCGCGACGAGGCCAACGCTTGGGCCAGTGCCCCCGCCATAGCGCCCTGGGGCGCCTTCTGCGATGCGCGCCCTTTGCCAGGTTGAGCCTGCCCGCCACGCGGCCGGTCGCCGCCAGCCCGGGAACGTTCACCGCGGCCGGCATTGGTTTCACCTGGCTGGTCGTCCATACGCATGGACAGACCAATCCGCTTACGCGCAACATCCACTTCCATAACTTTAACCTTAACGATATCACCGGCCTTGACCACTTCGCGTGGATCTTTCACGAACTGGCTGGACAGCGCCGAGATATGCACCAAGCCATCCTGGTGGACGCCTATATCCACGAACGCTCCAAAATTGGTGACATTGGTGACGCTGCCTTCAAGGACCATGCCTGGCTTGAGATCGTTCAGGGTTTCCACACCCTCTTCAAAACTGGCGAAACGGAACTCAGGTCTGGGGTCGCGGCCGGGTTTTTCAAGTTCCGCGATAATGTCCTGCACCGTTGGCAGACCAAACTTGTCGTTGACGTAACGCTTGGGATCGAGGCCACGCAGAAATGCGGTATCGCCGACAATCTGATCCACCGAACGGCCACTATCCTTGGCAATCGCTTTGACAATACCGTACGCCTCCGGATGTACGGAAGACCGGTCCAGCGGATTTTCTCCACCGGCAATGCGCAGGAAACCGGCCGCCTGCTCGTAGGTCTTGGCTCCCAAGCGAGGCACATCCAGCAATTGCTTGCGATTGCGAAAGACACCGTTCTGGTTGCGGAAATCGACGATATTCTGGGCGGTGACCTGATTCAAGCCGGCCACTCGCGATAGCAGCGGCACTGACGCGGTATTGAGATCCACACCCACGCCGTTGACACAGTCCTCCACCACCGCATCCAGGCTTCGGGCGAGCTGAACCTGTGACACGTCATGCTGGTACTGACCGACACCAATGGACTTGGGTTCGATTTTCACCAGCTCGGCCAGCGGATCCTGTAAACGCCGGGCAATGGACACGGCACCACGAATGGTGACATCCAGATCCGGCAACTCGCGACTGGCAAATTCAGAGGCGGAATAGATGGACGCACCGGATTCGTTAACCACGATACGCGCGAGATTCAGCTCGGGGTAGCGTTTGATCAGGTCTGCAGCCAGTTTCTCGGTTTCACGGGAAGCCGTACCGTTGCCGATGGCGATCAGCTCGATTTTGTGCTCGCGGCACCACTTGGCCAATTGCTCGATGGACGGGTCCCACTTGTTCTGCGGCGCATGAGGGAAGATAGCGCCGTGACCGGTCACTTGGCCGGTGCCATCGATGACAGCCACTTTCACACCGGTGCGCAGCCCCGGGTCCAGCCCCAATGTCGGTCGTGGTCCCGCCGGAGCCAGCAACAGCAAATCCTTGATATTGTTCGCGAAAACCTGAATCGCCTCAGCTTCGGCGGCTTCGCGCACTTGAGAAACCAGCTCAGTTTCCAAATGAGTTGAGAGCTTGACTCGCCAGGTCCAGCGCACCACCTCAGACAGCCAGCGATCGGCTGCACGCCCTTGGTCGCGGATCTTCCAGTGGCCCGCAATCCTCTGCTCACCAGGGGATGCCTTGGTGCGGTCATCCTCGCCATCGCCAATGACAATGCTGTAGTTGAGTATGCCTTCGTTGCGACCGCGCAGGATGGCCAGCGCCCGGTGCGAAGGCACTTTTTTCAGCGGCTCGCTGTGCTCGAAGTAATCGCGGAACTTGGCGCCCTCGTTTTCCTTGCCCGCCACGACGCTGACTTTCAGGGTACCCTGCTCCCATAGGAAGTCGCGCAGCTGACCCAGCAGTTCGGCATCTTCGGCGAAGCGCTCCATCAGGATGAACTTGGCGCCGTCGAGCGCAGCCTTGGCATCCTCCACCCCCGCGTCCTTATTGATGTACTCGCCAGCGAGGGTTTCGGGGTCCTGGGTGGGGTCGCCGTAAAGCGCGTCTGCCAGCGGCTCAAGCCCTGCTTCGCGGGCGATTTGCGCCTTGGTCCGGCGTTTGGGCTTGTAAGGGAGGTAGAGGTCTTCCAGGCGATTTTTGGTGTCGGCCGTTTCGATGGACTCGCGTAGTTCGTCGGTCAGTTTGCCCTGCTCGTCGATACTACCGAGGATGGTTTTGCGGCGGTCTTCCAACTCGCGCAGGTAGCGCAGTCGCTCTTCCAGGGCTCGCAACTGGATATCGTCCAGAGAACCGGTGACCTCTTTACGGTAGCGGGCAATAAAGGGAACGGTGGCGCCTTCATCGAGAAGCTCAACGGTTGCGCTGACCTGCTGTTGCCGGACGCCCAGTTCATCGGCGATCCGCTGGAAAATACTGTTCATGCCACCTCACTCGCGTTGCAGGAGTACTGTTTTGTGTTCCGTAGGCGCTGTTTTGTACGGAGTAAGCCACCGGCCGCGGGTCGAATAGCTACCGGGGAAACCGCGCATTATAGCGCCCTGCCAGCCGATTACACGACCGCCGCCTTGCCCCTCGACAAGTACTATTTCAAGTACTGCTTCAAGTACTGTCTCCAGTACCATTTCAAGGACTATCGCAGGTACTGTTTCAAGTACTACCGACTACAAGTGCTACCGACTAGAGGGCTGTTGAAAAGTCCTGTCTTGAGGGAGATTGAACGCGAAAGGTACAGGGCCTTACTGACCCAGGCAAGCCAGGCTGTTACGGGCTTCGAGAAACTTAAGGAGATCATTCCAGGGCATGGGTTTGGCGTAGTAGTAGCCTTGCACTTCATCGCAATGATGCTGGCGCAGGAAATCGAGCTGTCCTTCCGTCTCCACACCTTCGGCCACCACACTCATTTGCAGGCTGTGGGACAGGCTGATGATGGCGCGGATAATATGCTCGGCATCACCACTCTGGCCCAGACGCTGGACGAACGATTTGTCGATTTTCACCAAGGAGATGGGCAAGTGCTGGAGATTGCTGAGGGACGAAAAGCCCGTACCGAAGTCGTCCAGCGCAAAGCTGATGCCAAGCTGGTTGAGCTCGCGCAGGCAGCGCTGGGCATAGTCCGGGTCGTGCATCATCGCGCTTTCGGTCAGTTCGAGTTCCAGTAGGCTGGTATCGATGCTGGCATTGTAAATGATGCGGAAGATGGTCTCGGTCATCTTGCGGTCGTGGAACTGGCGAAATGACAGGTTGACCGCGAACACCATACCGGGATAACCAAGGGACGACGCCTCACGCAGGCGTTCGCAAGCTTGTTCCAGCACCCAGTAACCAATGGGGACGATCAAGCCGCTGCGTTCGGCAGCCGGAATGAACTCGTCAGGTCCCACCAGCCCACGCTCGGGATGGTTCCAGCGCAGCAGACACTCGACGCCACGCACTTCTTCGGACACCAGATCGATGCGCGGCTGGTAATGGAGCTCCAACTGGCGGCCACGCAGTGCATTGCGCAGATCCGCTTCCAGCGTGATCTGTCGTCCGACCGTGAGGTGCAGCTGCTGGTTATAGAACCGGTAACTCGTGCCCGCATCGCGCTTGGCCTCGAACATCGCGCGATTGGCCTGGCGCAAAAGAATTTCCGGGGTATTGCCCGCTTCGGGATAAGTAGAAATACCGACACTCGCGCTGAGCACCACGCTCTTGCCGTCGATCACTACCGGTTCGTTCATGGCAGAGACGAGCTTGCGGATGATCTGCGTCACGTCGAGTGAGTTTTCCACCCGCTCAATGATAATGGCAAACTCGTCGCCGCCGATGCGCATCAGCGAGTCCACACGCCGCAGATTCTGGCGCAGACGTTCTGCCAGCTTGACGATCAGTTGATCACCGGCCTGGTAGCCCAGGCTGTCGTTGACCGACCGGAACTCGTCCAGGTTGATATGCATCAGGGCCAGACGCTGGCCATGGCGCTCGGCCCGAAGAATAGCCTGCTGAAGCCGATCGAAGAACAGATCGCGGTTGATAAACCCGCTCGCCACTTCCCGGCCCATTTGACCATGGGTGAACTCGCTCGCCCGATGGCGGAACAAGCCATACAACAGAGCCCGTCCGAGGTTCCAAGGGTCCAGACGGCCCTTCATCAGATAGTCCACAGCGCCATTGACGCGCGCCAGCGGCAGACCAACGGCCTCGGGCTCGGCACCCAAGGCCACCACGGGGTGATCGTCGCCAGCGACTGAAAGGTATTGAAGAAAGACAGCCTGGGATGAGACAAACATGATGCTGTCCCAGAGCACGACATCAAACTGGGTGTTGGCAATCAGGTCTTCGCAGTCCGCCAGATCCGGACACCAAGTGATGTCCAACCGCAGCTCGGGGTTCTGGCGTAATAGATGAACGTACCACAGGTAGTCCTGCAGTTCGGGCGTCAGAATCAGCAGACGGATGCTCGTGGCATTCCACGCGTCCTCGATATCATTCATTAGCAGCAGCCAACTCCCTTTTGTCTCGTGCAGCCATTACCACACACTCATGCCGAATACCCCTCCGTGCATCGGGTACAACAGGTTCAGCAGATGAATTCACGACTACGTCCTTTCCCTGGCCTGTTGACGCTTCGCCCACAGGCTCTCGGACGCATGGAAAGCATAGACGACCCGGACGCCGGATGCAGCGCCTTTTTACATTTTCCCATCAAACTCGCTTTACACTTTTCCATCAAAACGCGCTTTATACTTTCTCATCAAATAGACGCACGCTCATGTAGAATAGCGGAACTCTATTCTCCTCGGCCGCGCTCTCGCTAGTCCACGTCAGGGTACTTATGTCACAGCTCAACCCCCGTCAACGCGAAGCCGTTCGCTATGTCGATGGCCCCATGCTGGTGCTGGCTGGCGCCGGCAGCGGCAAGACCAGTGTGATCACGCGCAAGATGGCCTACCTGATCGAGCACGTGGGCATCCCCGGACGCCATATTGCGGCGCTGACCTTTACCAATAAGGCCGCCCGGGAAATGAAGGAGCGCGTATCCAAGCTGGTGGATCGCAAGCTGGCTCGCGGGCTTACGGTGTCCACGTTCCACAACCTCGGCCTCAACATGATCCGTGAGGAGCACGCCCACCTCGGCTACCACCCCGGCTTCTCCATTTTCGACGCGGAAGACGCCAAAGCGCTGCTGCAGGATCTCATGCTGCGCGAAGCCAGCGCCGACGCCGGCGACGAATTATCCGACATCCAGATGACCATCTCCAACTGGAAGAACGCCATGTGGGCGCCCGGCCACGCGCTAAGCCGAGCAGCGGACGAGCGGGAACAGCGCATCGCTCTGGTCTACAAGCGCTACACCGAATACCTGAAAGCCTATAATGCGGTCGATTTCGATGACCTGATTCTGCTGCCGGTACAGTTGTTCCTGGCCAACCCAGAGGTACTGGCCAAGTGGCGACGCAAGATCCGCTACCTGCTGGTGGATGAGTACCAGGATACCAACCTCTGCCAGTACGAGTTGGTCAAGCTGCTGGTCGCCGAGCGGGCCGCGTTCACGGTGGTCGGCGACGATGATCAGTCTATCTATGCCTGGCGCGGCGCCCGGCCGGAAAACCTGGCCACGCTAAAAGACGATTTTCCCAGCTTGAAGATCGTCAAACTGGAGCAGAACTACCGTTCCACCTCCCGCATTCTGCGCTGCGCCAACACGGTCATCGCCAACAATCCTCACGTCTTCGAGAAGGCGCTATGGAGTGACCATGCCATCGGCGACGAAGTCCGCATCATTCGCTGCCGCAACGAAGACGCCGAGGCGGAGCGCATCGCCACGGAGATTCTCGACCAGAAGCTAAAAAAAGGCATTGGATTCCGGGACTTCGCCGTTCTGTATCGCGGCAATCACCAGTCGCGACTGCTCGAGATGAAACTGCAGGCGTATCAGATTCCCTACCGCATCTCCGGTGGCCAGTCATTTTTCTCGCGCAACGAAATCAAGGACGCCATGGGCTACCTGAGGCTCATGATCAATCCCGATGACGATGCCGCCTTTCTGCGGGTGGTCAACGTGCCCCGGCGCGAGATCGGACCGACCACCCTTGAGCAGTTGGGCCACTATTCCCGCAGCCGCAAGGTCAGCATGTTCCGGGCACTAAATGACCTGGGCGCCGCCGAACATATCGCCGAGCGAGGCCTGGACAAACTGCGCCGCTTCGCCCACTGGACCGATCGCACCTGCCAGCGCATGTATCAGGAGGATCCGATACCGGTGATCAAGCAGATGTTCACCGATATCGAGTACGAGGAATGGCTACATCAGCATGCCGGAACGCCCAAACAAGCGGAGCGGCGCATGCAAAACGTGTGGTACCTGGTCGACTCCATTCAGCGCATGCTGGATGACGGCAAGGGCACCGCGGACGAAATGGGCATCGAGGACGCCATCAGCCGGTTAATCCTGCGCGACATGATGGAGCAGCGGGAGGAGGAAGACGATAGTGACAAGGTGCAGTTGCTGACACTACATGCCTCGAAGGGGCTCGAATTTCCTCACGTGTTCATGATGGGTCTGGAGGAGGAAATTCTGCCGCACCGATCCAGCATCGAGGAAAATTCGGTCGAGGAAGAGCGTCGCCTGATGTATGTCGGCATCACCCGGGCTCGGCAGACTTTGGCACTGACCTACGTCGCCCAGCGCAAACAATACGGCGAGAAGATAGAGACTATACCCAGCCGCTTCCTGGACGAACTGCCATCGGACGACGTGATCTACGAAGGCATGGGGGACACCGACGAAGCCGCCAACCAGCGCAAGGGTAAGGCCACGTTGAGCGCATTGCTCGGTGATCTCGGGGCCTGAAAACAAAAACGCCAGGCAATGCCTGGCGTTTGCGACTCGAAAATCGGCCTGGCTTATTGACTGCCTTCCACCATATGTTCGACGGCAGCCTGGATTTCATCATCCGGGCAACTGGCACACCCACCCTTCGCCGGCATGGCGTTAAAGCCATCGATGGCGTGGGTGATCAGCGTATCCATACCCTTCTCGATACGCGACGTCCACGCCGGAGCATCCCCGAACTTCGGCGCTCCCGCTACACCCGTGCTGTGACAGGCAGCACACACGGACTGATAAACTTCCTCGCCGGAGCGTGGCCCGCTGGAAGCCGCAGCCGGAGCTGGCCCGGTCAGGATATCCCCGCAGTCTTCGCCCTCAACGCAGACCGTTCCAATAGGCGCGATGCGCGAACGGATCTGGTCTTCCACGGCAGCCGTAGCACCGTTGGCCCACAGGCCCATACCAAGCAGCAGCGCCGCCAGCACTCTCATCGTCTTCACAGTGTGTACCTCACCTGTAAGTGTTTAGGAGCCTCTGAATAACTTCTGGATCGCCTCCGGCTTGCCGAGTTATTCGGAGACCCCTTTATTCTGACCAGGCATTATAGCGGCAGGACTCCCCCAAAAAAACCTGAGAGGACCAGACGCACCCAGTATCGACTTAAAAATACATTAATCACCTGACCTGTATGCAACGTAACCGGTATGATAGATGCCAAAGTACAGGAGCCCAGAATGCCCAAGCCGTCTTCACCCCAGCACGCTTCACCGAAATATTTCCCCAAATCACACCCCTGGCGCCGGCCGCTGCTGATCACTGAGTTCGGAGCCCTCGCGGTGCTCGTTGGATCGATGTTTTTCCTGGGCCGGATAGCGGGGCCCGAAGGGGCGCTCAATCCCGAAGGCACGCTTAACCCAGCCTGGCTGCTGATTCCCGCGCTCGCCAGCCTGGCTGTATTCATCAGTTTCATCGGCCTCATGTACCTGCGCTGGGTGGCCAACGTGGAAGCCCAAGCTGCCATCAAACATAAACTGATCTTCGCCATACTGACGCTTACGCTGCTGGGCGTTTGGGCCTATGGTATTGCCCAGACCTGGCGCAGCCTCTGACCTGTCGCAAGACCACCGAATTCCCGGACCATTGATTTAAGAAGGACCGAACCCAAAAATGCGAGCATTACCCGCCCTATGCCTCATTGCGGCCACGCCTCTCACGGCCATCGCCCAGGACACGGATACGCAACCCAACTTTTCGGATGTGATGCTGGAGGACTGCGCGCTGGTCCAGAACGGCATTAAACGCCTGGCCTGCTACGACGCCATCACCAACCCACCTCAGGCGCGGGAGCAGGCGACCGAAGAAGACATCGAGAAAGCTAATGCCGCAACGGAAGAATTGGACTTTAAGGCCAATACCGTACCGGGCTCCGACGCTATTTCCAACGGCAATGTCGAAAACAGTCAGGCAGACTCCTTGGTCAGCCAGTACTTCGCTGCCGAGAAGGCCCTATTTTCGTTCTCCGGCGGCTTTTTAACCCATCGGCCGACCTACATCCTGCCATACACTTACGTGCATAGCCCCAACGACCGGCCCTATAGTCCGCGTACCGGTTTTACCGAGTACGACAATTCGCTGGACTACGACGAGGCCAAGTACCAAATCAGCTTCAAGGTGCCACTCCTGACCGGCTTTTTCGACGACAAGACAACGCTCTGGTTCGGCTATACTCAACTGTCGTTCTGGCAGGTTTTTAATGACGATGCCTCCAAGCCCTTCCGGGAAACCAACTACGAGCCAGAAATCTTCGCGCGCTACGCCGCACAGTGGAATATTGGCCCGGGTCGGCTGGAAGCGCTAACGCTGGGCATCAACCACCAGTCCAACGGCCAGTCCGAGCCCAGATCCCGCAGCTGGAACCGGGTTCTCGGCGGCGTCGCCTATACCTACGATCGCTGGCTGTTCATGGTCCAGCCCTGGTACCGCATTCCGGAAGACGAGTCCGAGGACGACAACCCCGACATCGAGAACTACGTGGGGTACGCCAACTATTGGGCGGTCTACAAGATCGATGAGCAACGCACCCTATCGATGAAGCTCCTGAACAACCTCAAGTCGAACGACAACCGGACTTCGGTGGAGCTTGGCTATAGCTTCCCGCTGGGCGACACCGTCAAGGGCTACATTCACTACTACAACGGCTACGGCGAAAGCCTGATCGACTACAATGAACGCATCCAGCGGATCGGTATCGGGATCATGTTGAACGAGTGGCTGTAAAGGCTCGCCCATCGCGAAAGTCCAATGCAGGTAAAGTGAACACGTCAGTTACTTCAGCGAGACCCACAAAAAAACGCCCGGACTAATCCGGGCGCTTTTCGTAACGGCGAAGCGAAGGGCCTTTAAACGTTCAGTTCATCCAATTCCTTCAGCAATTGCTCGGTCTTCCCTTCCATTAAGGCCTTGTCACCCTTGGACTCCACATTCAGACGCACGACCGGCTCAGTGTTGGACATGCGCAAATTAAAGCGCCAATCTTTGAAGGCCACGCTCAAGCCGTCTACATGGCTAATGGATTCCGCATCGCCGCTGTACTTCTCTTCAATCGCTTTGATGACTTCCGGCGGATTGTTAATCGTGCGGTTAATCTCGCCGCTGGCCGGATAGGCATCGATCCGGGCATCGATCAGGGAGGAGAGGGTCTGACCGGACTGGCAAAGGCGTTCAGCCAGCAACAACCAGGGGATCATACCGCTATCGCAGTAGGCGAAATCCTTAAAATAATGGTGCGCACTCATTTCACCGCCGTACAAGGCGTCCTCAGCACGCATCCGTTCTTTGATGAACGCGTGCCCCGTCTTGCTTTCGACGGCACGGCCCCCGGCTTGTTCTACCAGATCCAGCGTATTCCACACCAGACGGGGGTCATGAATCACCGCACCGCCTTTACCGTGCTTGCGTAGAAACTGGTCCGCCAGCAGACCCACGATGTAGTAACCCTCAATAAAGCGACCGTTTTCATCCCAGAAGAAGCAGCGGTCGTAGTCGCCATCCCAGGCGATACCCATATCCGCATGGTTCGACTTCACGGCGGCTTCGGTGATTTCCCGGTTCTCCGGCAGAATCGGGTTCGGCACACCGTTGGGGAAGTTGCCATCCGGCTCGTTCAGCAGCTTGATGAAATTGAAAGGCAGTTTGGATTCCAGCTTGTCGATCACCCGCCCGGCACCGCCGTTGCCCGCATTCACCACAATATCCAGCGGCTTGAGACTCGCACTGTCGATATAGCCCAGCAGGTGTTCGAGGTAATCCTCTTCGGCGGCGAGCGTGTGATAGGTGCCCGACGTCGCCGCGTCTTCGAACGTATCGTCGAGGCGATCATGGATATCCCGCAGGCCGGTATCGTTACTGATCGGCCTGGAGTCTTCCCGCACCAGCTTCATGCCGTTGTAATCCTTGGGGTTGTGACTCGCAGTCACCATGATGCCCCCGTCCATCTTGTAATGACTGGTGGCAAAGTAAACCTGCTCGGTGCCACACAGGCCGATGTCGTAGACGTCCGCGCCGGCGGCCATCAATCCTTTGGATAGCGCCTCGGCCATTTCCGGACTGGAAAGCCGGATGTCGTACCCCACGATCACTTTTTTGGCCCCAGTGACGGCAATGTAGGCGCGTCCAATGCGCTCGGCCAATTCTGGGTTGATCTGGTCGGGAATCCGACCACGAATGTCATATGCTTTGAAGCA
Organism: Marinobacter fonticola; assembly: GCF_008122265.1. Classification (NCBI taxonomy): domain Bacteria; kingdom Pseudomonadati; phylum Pseudomonadota; class Gammaproteobacteria; order Pseudomonadales; family Marinobacteraceae; genus Marinobacter; species Marinobacter fonticola. Next base: position 605,915 of record NZ_CP043042.1, on the reverse strand, counting down.
TGAATAGGCCATTAAAATCTCCTTATGCGCCTTCAATAACGAACTTGACTCTCATTCTAGGTGGATCGCGCGATTACCCGTACTTACAATCCCGACAGATCATACCTTCAATGGGCTTGCGTTTCTTTGCCGTCAGACCCTGGCTGGCCTGTAACCGCTCGATGTCACCCCCACCCAGATAGGCGCCGGATTATACCTTAACCAGCTCCAGAGGGATTTTCCCCGGGTCGCCATGTAGTACATACCGCCGACAGGACCACCCGCGTTTCCCGTAGACGTCCCAGGACCGCCAGAACAAATGGCGAGGATTATGGCACCGCTCCCTGAGGGGCCGCCTGAAAATGCGTCGTTGAATGCCTCCATCTATCTGCCCGCGAAGTACGGGACCGCCGACAGGCTCGGGTCAATCCTGATGGGTGAATGTTACACGCAGACGCCCAGGCTCCTGAAGAAATTCAATATCCGTGCCCTATGCATCGAAATAGCAGACGCGGACTCAAAGGACAACGGATAATGCATTGAATTCAAAGTCCTGGCGGAACACTAAAAAGAGATAAAGCGGGGCAACAGGAGAAAATCGCAGCTACATCACCGCACAAGGCACAATTGCAGGGCAGTAGCTCTAAAAAGGTAGGAAATAGGCGCCGGCACGACACCGGCACCTAGCATTATTCAGCCCTCGGCAGCGCCACTCTGTAGCTGAACATAATTCTGGATACCCATTTTGCCAATCATATCGAGCTGTGTCTCGAGCCAGTCGATATGCTCTTCTTCACTGTCCAGAATGCTACGGAACAGTGCACGGCTAGTGTAGTCGTTCACCTGTTCGCAGTGAGTGATGGCTTCTTTAAGATCCTTGTGAGCGGAGTGCTCCAGCTTCAGATCGCATTCGATCATCTCCTGGACATCCTCGCCGATAAGCAGCTTGTTCAGATCTTGAAGATTGGGCAAACCTTCGAGGAAAAGAATACGCTCGATCAGCTGATCGGCATGCTTCATCTCGTCGATGGACTCTTCATACTCCTTCGCGGCCAGATGGGTGATACCCCAGTCTTTGTACATCCGCGAGTGGAGAAAGTACTGGTTGATCGCCGTAAGTTCGTTGGCGAGCACCTTATTGAGGTACTGAATGACCTTCTTATCGCCCTTCATGGCTGCGAGCTCCTATCCCGATGCGTGGAAAACAACAGGATAGTCTTATTCCCTGCAATAAAAAATCGCAGCGGAAAATGATTCGCAGTGATATCAGTGATTAAGACGCAATAAGAACATTATTTCGGATAGGCGGTCAGGCGGGCTGGGCGAGCATGCCCGCAAGCGTCATATGCTCTTCGGTCTGACACTCCCTGAGGATCTCGCGCGCAGTGGCTGCACAGCGACCACATTGGCGGCCGACACCCATCTCCTTACCCAGCTGACGCATGGAGCGACAGCCTTCTTCGGCAGCCTGACGGATCTGGCGGTCGGTCACCCCATGACAAAGGCATACGTACATAAAAACAAGTCCCATAGCCGTGATCAATCTTGATGATAATTATTGTTATTCGCGAATGTAAATGCAACACCTTTGAGTGAAAATTGTGTAACCGCTCGCAACGCTTTATTTCGTCGACCTACCCTTACCAGGACTGGACATAAACGCGGCTCGCACGTAAGATTGCGCACTCGAATTTGGCGCCTCGGCGTCAGGTTCTGCGCCCGTAGCTCAGCTGGATAGAGCGTTGCCCTCCGGAGGCAAAGGTCATAGGTTCGAATCCTATCGGGCGCGCCATATTCCATAAAAAAGCCCCGCCGCGTGCGGGGCTTTTTTATGGAACTTTGGTCTGCGGGATGGCCGATGAAGAACCTACGGTTCGACAAATTGCGTCAGCAATTTGGGCGTCGGAGCCCGCGACGACGGGGCGCAGCCCCGAGCAACGCGCCAAACGCGTTGCGAGTCCATCCTATCCTCTCAGGCCATTCCAAGCTTGCGTCGAAGGACGGTTCGACTCGGAGTCTGCAACGCATATGGAGAGAACGTCGGAGCGGTGAGACTACCTGCTACCTAACGATCCTATTGGGCGGGCCAAATTTACAAAGGGCTTGCGTGAAAGCGCAGGTACTTTTTATTCTCCGTATCCCAAATATGTCCCTTCATTGTTCACCAAAGGGGAATCTACGAAGCGGAACTCTAAAAAAGACCTTTTCCCACCAAAGCTGCCGGACAAAAGAGCTTTATTTAAGGCAATCGCCGCGTGACGCGTCGTGTACACAAACCATCCACAACTTCCTTTATCAGACAATCAAAGCTAACCTGTACCCAAAAGGAATTACACTCCTCGCTATAGGGCATTGGTTTTTTATGAGCTTTCTATCAGATCAACAAAAAGAAGAACTCTGCATTGAGAGAATGATTTTCCACGTTGTTGACCCCGAACACGCTGGTCCGCAATTTTTAGCTGAAGTTTCCCCGCCTCAATGCGTTGAGTTCTTCGCAGAAAGAATAAGAGAGACTCTAAAAGGCGCAGCCTATAATTTTGTATCGGGATCAGGCCTACCATCATTGTTGAGAAGAGCTCTCCCAACTCTTAACACCACGGATGAATTTGCCAGTGTCTCCCATGATCTCGCTGAAAGATTTAAAGATAAGGTAAAACAAGATAGAAGGCTTGCACCAGGAGTGCTTATGTTTCTTCTACTCAAAACTACAGGCAACGAGAAACTGTGTGCAATTATAAAATATGAGCACCAACAAGTTGTCTCATACTCGTACGTAAAAAATGAAGATGGATCGGTAATCCCCCCGAAAACTAGCGGTGCTCAAAAGTAGAATTTTCCGTAAGCTACCCGCAGGGAGATTCTGCATGAAGAAGTCACGTTTTTCCGACAGCCAAATCCTGTCGATTTTGAAGCAGGCCGAGAACGGTGTTCCGGTTCCAGAGCTTTGTCGTGAGCACGGCATGAGCAGTGCCAGCTTCTACAAATGGCGCGCTAAGTTCGGTGGTATGGATGCGTCCATGATGGCCCGATTGAAGGAGTTGGAGGACGAGAATCGTCGGCTCAAGAAAATGTACGCCGAGGAACGGCTCAAATCGGACATCCTCAAGGAAGCCATCGAAAAAAAGTGGTGAAGCCGTCTCGTCGTCGGGAGATGGCGCAGAAAGCCGTTAATGAGAAGCGCGTGCGTATTCCGGCGAACGTGACCGGTCATTCCGGGAATCGTGACCGACTTGCACACGGCCATCGCGCTGGAGTCAGTTTTGTACTCTGAGCGGTCACGATGGGTCAACCGTTTCCGGGTTTTGTGCTTTGGCCTTTCGCAGTGATTCCCCCTTCAGATTGAGTCGGTGAGCACCGTGCAGGAGCCGGTCCAGGATCGCATCTGCAAGCGTGGCGGAGCCGATATAGTCGTGCCAGTGTTCGGTTGGTAACTGGCTGGCAATGAGCGTTGAGCCACGGCCGTGCCGGTCTTCGATCACCTCCATTAAGTCTTGCCGTTGTTGCGCGGTGACCTTTTGCATGCCCCAGTCGTCCAGGATCAGCAGGTCGGTTTTTAACAGCTGGTTCATCAGGCGGGCGTAACTGCCATCACCATGGGCGATGCGCAGCTGTTCGAACAGGCGCGGCACTCGCAGGTAACGCACGGATAGCCCCTGCCGGCAGGCCTGGTTGCCCAGGGCGCACGCCAGCCAGGTCTTGCCGCACCCGGTTGGGCCGGTAATGCACAGGTTCAGGGATTGGCGGATCCAGTCACAGCTGGCGAGGCCCGCCATGCGGGAGCGCTCCAGCCCCCGTGGATGGCGGTAATCGATGTCTTCCACGCAGGCCGGAACCCGCAACCGGGCTGCCTTCAGCAGGCGGTCCAGCCGGCGGTTTTCCCGGTGTAGGACCTCCCGGTCGATCAGCAAGGCCAGGCGTTCCTCGAACGCCAGATCATGGGTGTCAGGTTGTGCCCGTTGTTGCTCCAGGGCATCGCACATGCCGGTCAGCTTGAGCTGTCGCAGGGTATCGAGGGTGTTTTGAGTCAACATCAGTTTCTCCGGTATCAGTGGTAGTAGCGGGGCCCGCGAACGTTGGTGTGAACGGGCAGGTCAGCCAGTTCCGGTTCTTCCTCGTTCAGTGGTAGAGGCAACTGATCCAGCCCCTGCTTCAGGATCGAGGTGATGCTCTGGTAACTGGCCGAGTTGATGGACAACGCCCGGGCACAGGCCTGCTCCAGCCGGTCACGGCTGTAACGTCGACTCAGGTTCAACAGCCCCAGGCAGGCCCGGTAGCCATGCTCGGGATGCGGGCGATCCTTGATCTGTCGCTGCACCACGTCCAGTGTGGCCGGCCCGATGTCCCCGGCCCAGTTCAGGAACCGCCCGGGAGACCAGTTCTGATGGGCCCGGTGGGACTTGGGCATGTGCTCGGTCAGGGTGACGAAGCGGCCCTTGCCATGCCGAGAGTGCAGAGCCACCCGCTGGCCTTTGTGCATGACCTCAACGGACGTATCGGTAACCCGAACATCCAGCTTCACGCCCACCAGGGTGTGAGGCACGCTGTACAGCCGTTTGTCGATCTCGATGTGGTAGTCGATGCCCGGTCGCGTCTTGCGCCACTCGGCATAGACGTAGGGCGTTGCCGGCAGTGGCTTCAGCGCGGGTCGGTCCAGCGTTTCGAACAGGCTCTGGCGGCTTTCGGAGCGCCCCTGGAACGGGCGCTGGTTCAGTGCCGGTAGCAGGTCTGCAATCGCTGCGTTCAGTTCGGCCAGTGAGAAGAACGTTCGGTGCCGCAACCGGGCCAGGATCCAGCGCTCAACCAGCAGCACAGCGGCTTCGGCCTTTGCCTTATCTTTGGGCTTGTAGGGGCGTGCCGGTAATACCGCCGTCTGGTAATGGGCGGCCATTTCTGCGTAGGTCTCGTTGATCTGGGGCGTGTATCGGTCCGCCTTGGTGACGGCTGCCTTGAGATTGTCGGGCACCAACAATTCGGCTACTCCACCATAGAACGCCAGCATCCGTTGGTGGGAAGCGATCCAGTCCGGCAGGCTCTGGCTCCAGGTAGCCTCGGCGAAGGTGTAGCTGGATGCACCCAGTACGGCCACAAAGACCTGGGCCTTACGCATCTCGCCGGTGCTGCGGTCCACCACCGGCACGGTGGGGCCGCAGTAATCGATAAAGATCTTCTCACCGGCCCGGTGGACCTGGCGCATGCTGCGCCGCTGCCGGCCGCGCCAGAGCCGGTAGTGATGGCAGAACTGGCTGTACCGGCGAGCCTTGTCGCCGTGGCGTTCCACGTGCTCGGCCCACAGCAGTTGCAGGGTCACGCCCTTGGTCTTGAGTTCCTGGTGGACCTGGAAGTAGTCGGGCTCAGCAAAGCGAGATGGGGGTGTCTTGGCCGGGAACAGCTGGGCTTCCAGCCAAGCTTCGCCCGTGCCCTCCGGTAACGGCCAGGTAAGGCCCTGAGCGGTGGCCAGGCTGACGTACTTGCCGACCACGCCCTTGGATAGGCCGCAGGCACGGGCAATGCACTCATGGCTCAGGCCCGCTTCGTACTTGAGGCGCAAGACCTCGATGATCTGTCGCATGGAAATCCTCGCTGCCGGCATCCGCCCTTCCTCGTGATGAAAAAGAAACGGGTATGCCGGATAAAGGTGAAGAATTCCAGCGTCTTGGCAGTGATTCCGGAGGATCGTGACCGATGATTCCGGGATCGTGACCAGCGATTCCGGAAAAGCGTCCAAAATCGGTCACGATAAAACGGAATGAGCGGTCACGATCGCCCGGAACAGGCGGTCACGTTCAAACGGAATGGGCGGTCACGATGGGCCGGAATATGCAGCGCGTCAGTATTCGCCTGGCTTGTTCGATATTCAGTATCAGCGAAACCTGCTACCGCTATCAGGCCAAGCTCAGCAGCGAGAATGCCGAGATTGCGGACTGGTTGGTCCGGTTGACCCACAACCAGCGGAACTGGGGCTTTGGTCTGTGCTTCCTGCATCTGCGCAACGTGAAAGGCTTTGCCTGGAATCACAAACGGGTCTATCGAATTTATCGGGAGCTGGAGCTGAATCTGCGGATCAAGCCCAAGAAGCGTCTGGTCCGAGAGAAACCGGAGCCGTTAGCTGTACCGGAAGTCATCAACGACAGTTGGTCCATGGACTTCATGCATGACCAGCTTAGCGACGGTCGCAGTTACCGGTTGCTGAACGTCATCGATGACTTCAACCGCGAAGGGCTCGGTATTGAGGTCGACTTCTCGTTGCCGGCGGAGCGTGTTATCCGATCACTTGAGCAGATCATCGAGTGGCGCGGGAAACCGCGCTCGATTCGCTGTGACAATGGTCCCGAGTACATCAGCGGCAAACTGGTTGCATGGGCGGAGAAGCAGAACATCAAGCTGGCGTTTATCCAACCGGGAAAACCCCAGCAGAATGCCTACATCGAACGCTACAATCGAACCGTGCGTTACGACTGGCTGGCGCAGTATCTGTTTAATAGCACCGAAGCCGTTCAGGATTACGCCACGCGCTGGCTCTGGCACTACAATAACGAGCGCCCGAATATGGGACTCGGAGGGATAACCCCTCAACAGAAGTTGGCCATGACGGCCTGAGGTCTACTTTTGAACCCCGCTAAAAACGGGGGGATTACCGATCAGCAGTAACAGATGACGAAGGCAACCCTATACCTGATTTACAGAGTCTTGTTGAGACTTTCACCCAAGACAAAAAAGCCATGCAGAAGTCAGCAGTGGTCCGATTCGGAAACAATGGAGCGGAAGATTCAATAGTTGTGATCGACCACTCCTCAGGTAGATATAGAGACGCGAGCCAACACTTCGCAAATTTCCTCGATATAAAACGAGCGCTTGGGCCCACTGAACTTACCGTTAGGCTGGAAGAAGCAACGGTCGAAGCGATCAAATCTAACCCAGAAGAAGTGCCTGATGAGGTGAGGAAAGCACCCAAACGCCACATCCGAGTTGCTATGGAACGAATGGACGGATTCGATCACGAAAAACCAGAAGAATTCCTTGGCTCCATCGTACAAGGTTTAGCTCCTGACTCAAAATTGATCAAGTCCTTCAAATCAAAACTGAAAACTAGAGGCCTTGAAACCGAGGTTTTCCGGTTTGAAGGGGCAATTCCTCCCGCTGCAGAATACAGACGAGTTATAACGAAGGAAGGTGTAGCTATTCTTTTCAATAAAAAACATGAAGAAAATGAGAAAGTTCTTATACAGAATGCACCTAGAGGTGGAGTAACTATAACTATACATTCCACAGGATTGGATAAGGACGACGATCTTGAAAAACTGCCTCGAATCGCTAGTTGAGAGCCTTGGCAAAAGCCCAAGCTTTGAAGAGTCTGTCGATTCTATTGAATTAAATGGACATATTTCAACAGAAAACGTTGAAACTATTAGATTAGCGATTGAGGCAATAGACTGCTCGATTGACTGGAATATAGAAATATTAGACAGCGAATATGCTGAGATAGGCTTAGAGGATATCGAAGAGGAAGAAGTCAATCTCCGACTTTCGAAACCTGTCGGCTCGACTGTTTTCTTTATAACTCAAACTGGATTATTAGCAGCCTTAGACAAAGATGAGTTCGAGGGAGTAAGAGAAATACAGCTACTCGCCGACTTCGAAAAGATAAAAACGAAACGTTTTCTGATTGCACCTTGGGCTGGAGATTTAGGTGGTTCGGGAGAAATTTCTCAAGATAGCGAAAATCTAATCGATCCTAGGTGGAGCTTGGTTCGCGATCTCACCGGGCAAAACTTACCTGCTGACCCTTACCGTTGGATTTGCCTAGACACACCTTCTGACGGTAGTGAATTTTGGGAAAACTGGAAGAACCATGCATTCAGAAAGTTGGCGACCTTGCTTACTTCAGAAATTTGGCAAGAAAGCTCAGATTTAATGGTGTCTCTTGCAGGTACTCGCAGGCGAGTGCTTTACCTGGGAGCGCCGAGATCAATAGATGTTTCGGAATACATCTGCGTAGCAGAAACAGTCGATTGGCTCCTCGTAAGCCAAGATTGCGAAGCACGACATGAAGTTTTAGTACGACGGCTGGCAAACCTTACTCCTACCAGCGAAGGCAAAACACTCTGCTGGCAGCTGATAGTTGGAGGCATAGTACGTGAGGCGCTTGATGGAGCCAAACTTGATCACAGAGCCTACGTGAGGTCAAAGTCCGCGGAGAGTGTTAAAGCGATGGCGGAGCTGCGAAATACTGTGAGTGCCGACGTATCTAAAATCGCGGATCGCGCGCATAGACTCTCCAATGGGTTTGTGACAGGTATGGCGGCGCTAGCGGCTGGACTTGGCATACGACTAACTATACTTAGCTCCAGAAGCTTATCGCTCGAAGCTGGAGTAGTTTTCTGTGCCATAGTACTAAGCGTGATTTGGACAGCTGTATTTTTACAACGAAAAGTAAGCTCCGAATCTCTACTCAACGATCTAAAACATATGCGCAAATGGCATCGCAACGTTCACGTAGCTCTAACCAGAACCGACTACACGCAGCTGGCGCTCAGTCCAATTTTAAATGCACTCAGATTGTACAGAAGAACGTCAACCTGGACATTCCGTGCTATGATCTTGGCATCGATCGTGTTTGTGGCACTCACCCTAAGCGCGCACTTGATAATCACAAAAGAAAAAAATATTGGCTTGAGTATTCCAGCGTCAGGAGCCAATTCTGAGCTAAAAACTAAGAGCAGCGAATCAGAATAGTTCAGACTACACGTGAAGCATCATCGCCGTATCTAAATTTTCTACAAGTCGATTTCTAATCGATAAGCTCAAATAGCTCACCTATGTCGCACTCAAGGTAGCGGCAAGAGCCTCCTCCACCCCAGACTGTACCGTACTTGTGGTTTCGTGATAAAGCCGAGCAACCGCCCCACCTAGAAGCGCGCCTGGTAAGCCTTAGCAATCAAGTGAACATGGTTTTCGACAGCACCGGGAAGAATGAATAACCGCGGCCTACTTCTGAACTCATAAACCCGATATAGCCGAAACGCGTCCGAAAACTCATTCGATACATCAATGAGACTCTCGCTGATTTTGGGAAGCGTCTGGCACAACTACGTAAGGATGCGGGATTTACTCAAAAGGAATTGGCTGATGAGATTGGTGCTACTCGCCGGGTCATTGCCTACTACGAGACAGAAAGCTAACACCCGCCGGCCAACTTACTGGTGAACCTGGCTTATGCACTCAACGTGTCCACTGACGAGCTTTTAGGCGTTAAGCCGGTAAAGAAGAAAGCGCAACCGGACTCTCGGATGCTCAGGCGATTACAACAATTGGAGAAGCTCGACCCCACCACCAAGCGGCAGGTGGTGCAGGTGATTGATACGTATTTGGCGGCGGCTCAACTCAAGAAACAAGCCTAATCTACAAGCGCTTTAATGAAAAAAGCCCAGCCGGTTTCAATCGACTGGGCTTTGGACATTAAAGCCGTCTCTTTTTATGCACATTGACTTGTTTCTATCGGCCTTGGAGTATCTCTGCAAAACTAGATTCACACGATAAATAAAATTCCTGGTCTCGCACATGAATTACGTAAACTGACTCTCCATTCGGAAATAGCATCATCAGGTGCTTTTTTCGTACATTCTGCGACGCCTCCGTCACCTTGTGACTCCCAGATTCCATGGATTTACCTGAAAAAGTTATAAACCATATTCGCGCTCTATCTGAAGTCACTCTCTTTATGGTTCTTGAACCGACTCGAATAAAGTCAATGCTCAAGTATAAATAATACAGAAAAAAACCGGCTCCAAACAAAAATATTGCCTTTTCCCAAGCTGCATAGGAGTGGTCAAACACACCGACTAAAAAAACAAAGACTGCCACCATTGGGGCCGGGAGCATGCATATAAGCGCCCAATAAAACCACCCATGCCTTCCTAAGGCTCTACTATCCCAGGTATAGGGCAACATATTATTGCCCCACTGCCGTACCGATTGCACCCGAGGCCGCAGATGGCCCCCATCCGATAACGCCACCTGAAACAGCACCAGCGCCTCTTGTGATTCCTGCGGCCCAACCAGCTCCGACTGTAGAACCCGCCACGCTTCCCCAGTTTACAGAACCATTGTTGCAAGGGTCGCCGTCAGTACGATTCACATACATTTGAGCTGCCAAATTTGATAAACCACCGAGCACGGCAGAACTAACTATCCCCATTCCTCCCAATGCGCCTTGAATCGCGCCAGTGCCGACGCCAACAGCTCCCGCCACAGCAGCTTCTCCCAGCGTTGCTCCCGAAGCAAGCGCACCCGTGAAAGCAGATATACCACCGATCAAACCACCTATCGCAGCGCCAGGCAACCCGAACTGCCCATTAGGATCAACAAAGTTGACTGGATCATTGGCCACATAAGCATACAGGTTACTCTGACCGCCGAGGAACCCGATCGGATCTTTTGTCGTCCAACGCCCCGTCTTGGGATCATAGTCCCGCGCGCCAAAGCGGACCAAGCCTGTGTGTTGGTCATATAATCCACCAGCAAAGCCAAACGGCTGGAAGCCGGGGTTGGTGTCTTCGATGACGTTACCGAAGGCGTCGTAGGCCATCCGCTGCACCACGGTGCCGTCGGCGGCGCTCACCACCAGGCGCGGGCTGCCCAGGTGGTCGGTGAGGATGCGGTAGGTTTCGCCCTCCTTGACCATGTAGGCGGGGACGTGGGGTTTGTCCGCGTACACAAAGCGGGCCGTGACATTGCCGAAGCCATCCAGTTCGGCTACCGGGTTCAGTTGATCCCGGTACAGGAAGCCCTGCACTAGTTCGTCATCCACCTTCTTGCCAACTCTTCGGTTGCGGCCGTCGATCAGGTAATCGACGGTCATGTCGCCGGGCAGTTGCACTTGGCGCAGGTTGCCCAGAACATCATAGTCGTAGGCCGTGGTGGCACCGCTCTCTGTCTTGGAGGTGAGTTCACCATTTTGGGTGTAAGTGTAGCTGGCCCCGCCGTAGGTCAGCAGCCGGTCCTGGGCATCGTAGGTACCAGTCACGCCGTTGTGGCTGAGGCGGTTGCCGTTGGCGTCGTAGGTGTAGGTATCGCTGACGACGCCATTGCGGGTGACCTGGACGAGCCGGCCTGCGATGTCGTAGCTGTAGCCATGGACGGTGGTAATGCCTTCCAGGGTTTCCTGCTTCTCGGTAATCCGGCCCAGGAGGTCGCGCTGGTAGTCCACCGCATAGGAAACACCGCCGCTGTACTGCGCCTGTTCGCTGACAGGTTCGCCAAAGGCGTTGTAATTCAGGGTCGTGGTGACGTTACCCAGGGTGGTACCGGCCAGCAGGCCGTTGTCAGCCTGGCGCTCCAGGGCCATGGCGCCTGCTTCGGTCAACAGGCCGTCGGCATCATAGTCCAGGGTAATGGCATCCCCGTTGACAGTGAGCTGCCTGACCCAGAAGTTGTTGTCGTAAGTGCGGCTTACGGTGCCAGATACCTTGCCGGTCCAGCTTTCGGTCAGGGGCAGGAAGCCGTCGTAGGTATAGGACAATGTATCGCCGTTTGGTGAGGTCAAGGTTTGCAACTGACCCGTTGTTGGTTGGTAGTCAAAGCTATAGACGCCTCTCGGAATCTCCAGGGAACTTAGGCGGCCACCCGCATCGTAATCAAAACGCACCATTTTTCCATCGGGTCGTTCAATCCTGGTGAGCTGCTTATCCAGGTTATAGGAATATGCCGTAATGGTCTCCGCACCTTCCACGTTCGGTGGGCTATAGCCCGCTTCCAGGTCCGCCTCATTGTAGGCAAATACGTGTGCGTCCCGTCCCGGTGGGAGGATGGCCACAAGATTGCCAACCGGATCGTAGCTGTATTCGATGTCCCGGCCGTCAGGCAGGGTTTGACGGGTAACACGACCGGCCAGATCGTAGTCATAACGGATTGCACGCTGCAGGTCGTCGGTGACACTGGCGAGGTTGCCGGAGGCATCGTAGCTATACTCGGTGGTACGCTGTTCGGCCCCTTCGCCGGCGCTTAGGGCACTCAGGCGTCCGCGAGGATCGTAACCGTAGGTGACGTCGGCGAGGCTGCCGAACTGTCTCAGAATTGGCCGGCCCTGGGCGTTGAGTTGAACAGTGCCAGTACGGCCTGTCGCACTGGTCGCGCTCCAGGTGCGGGTGGCGGCGTCATAGGCAGCGTTTTGTGTGCGACCATTCACGGTGACGGTCTCCGTTAACGCTGTATGGCTCAGCGGATCAAGTGGGTCCTCCAGAGCGGCGGTGCGTTGGGTCGTCTGCTGCAACGCCAGGCCACCTGGAGTCTCGACGCTCCGCTCCTTCGTAAAGGGTGCCAACATGCCGAAGCGGGGATCGGGAGCCTGTTCGCTGACAACCCGGGTGCCGTCGGGGCGGGTGACCGCGTTCACGCCATCAGTGTAGGTGCGCTCCGTAACGGTGCCGTCGGGCGCCTGGTCTAGATACGTTCGCTGGCCCTTGGCGTCGCGGCGCACGGTGAAGCGGGAGACTTTCCCCTCGCCGCTGGTCATGTCGGTGCGATAGCCATCGTCCAGGTCGGTGCGGCCAATGTCCCAGCCTCCGCCGTTAGGGGCTTCATCGCGGATCAAACGGCCGTTGTCGTCATAGGTGAAGGCGTTGGCATGCCCGTTCGGGTCTTCGAAACGGGTGAGTAGGCCATCACCGGTATAACCCATGGACCAGCGCTCTCCGGTGGGTTTATTCGCGGCAATCAGGTGGCCGTTATCGTCGACGATTAACTCAGTGCGTTGGCCATCCGGGGCGATGATCGCCGTGGCTTGGCCGGAGGCACTGCGTTCGAAGGCTGTCTCATTGCCATCGCCATCAGTGACGGCTCTCAGGTAACCCTCCGCGCTATAGTCAAAGGTGTACACTATCACGCCAGTAACGGCATCCGAGGTGCGACGGTGGCGGCCGGTCGCGTCGAAGTGGTAGAGCTGGGCGCCGTCTGCGGACGGTACCACGGTTGCACCGTCCCCGACGCCAGATCGAAGCGACGTACCTACCCGACGGATACGCTGATTGCGTAAGTCTGCAATGTAAAGATTACCGGCAACATCTGACGCTAAACCCCTTGGATCGTGCAGTCGGGCGGCGGTGGCCGGACCACCATCGCCGCTAAAGCCCTGAGACCCGGCTCCAGCTACGGTGCTGATGGTTCCGTCCGGGCTCACTCTCCGAATGCGGGAATTCCCACTATCTGCAATGTACAGGTTGCCGGCAGCATCTACAGACACACCACTCGGACTGTTCAGCCGGGCAGCCGTGGCCGGACCACCATCGCCGGAAAAGCCCCCGCCGCCAAAGCCAACGTTCCCGCTCCCCGCCACGGTGCGAATGATTCCATCCGGGCTCACCCGTCGAATGCGGTGATTACCAGTGTCCGCTATATACAGGTTGCCCATAGCATCTACCGCCACACCGCTCGGGTAGTTAAGCCTGGCGGCGATGGCCGAACCGCCATCACCGGCAAAGCCCCTGACCCGGCCAGCCACTCTACTGATGATCCCGTCTGGGCTCACCCGGCGAATGCGGTGATTACTAGTGTCCGCAATATAGAGGTTGCCCATAGCATCCACCGCTACATCACGCGGTCGATTCAGCTGTGCAAACCTCGCGGGGCCACCATCACCGGAACTGCCCTGCGCATTACCGAACCTGCTGGAGCCGGCCCCGACCACGGTACTGATGGTCCCGTCCGGACTCACCCGGCGAATGCGATTGCCAAGTTCCTCTGCGATATAAAGGTTACCGCCAGCATCCACCGCTAAACCAGTCGGACGGTACAACCTAGCTTCCGTGGCCGGACCGTTATAAGGGATTCGATCCCCATTGTCGCTCCCTGCCACGGAAATAATTGTTCCGTCAGGATCCAACCGACGAACACGATGGTTATTCGCGTCGGCAATGTATACGTTGCCGGCAGCATCAATCGCCACGCCACTAGGCGATTTCAGCCGGGCGGCTGTGGCCGGACCGCCATCGCCGGCAAGACCCATCTCTCCGTTACCAGCAACAGTATCCCTTGGCACTCAAGGCGCCGCCAATTTGTGGGACCACACTTCCCTTTTTCGCAATTCCCGGCGGCAGTTTCTCCAGGGACAGGAAGGACTGGTAGTGAAGGACTGACTTGGTCACCTCGATGCTGCGCAGCAGTTTCCCGTCAAATCCGTAGGCCCGGAGTTCCCCGCGAACATATCCCCACAACACCCCACGGCGCGGGTCCACGGCATGCGCTCGCATGTGGTGGCTATCGGGAAGCTGGAAGAGCACTTCGCCATCTTCAATCGCTACCTTGGTAACGTGATGAGGCGCTGCCACCCAAAGGGCGCCGAGGAAATCGGTATTGGGACTTTCGTCAGATTGGACCCCATGGGTTACGAGGCTGAAAAGAGAGGTTACGGCAACAACGGCACAAATGGCCCACGCGGTACTACGGCGCCCCATCGGGAATCTCCTTATTCGTTACTACTCGTCCAATTACACCAGAGGATGGCGGCATCGGCATGCTGCTCACGTAGCCGCGGCAACAGAATATTAACTACTTGTAATTTTTTATACAACTAGTGAGTGCGCAGCAGTTCTCATTTAGTGCTGTAAAAGTTAATAAACTAGGGGAGTTAGGGGCTTCGGCAATACCCTGTTAATGAGGACGAACAGAGAACAACGATCGCTGCTGTGTGATTGCGCGGACTTACACTGGTGATATTTCCGGCACCGACCCGGGCGGATGGTATTACCTTGCGTCTCGGCTGACGCACCGGTTAGGGAGCACATATTCCAACTAGGGAAATGAATATTAGTTACCTAACATGACCGATTTTAGACAAACCAATCAGGACAAATTGACTATGTTATCGGCGAGAAGCTTTAGTGTGTAAGCTAGAAATCCATGAATACAGACAGCGGTCATTCTGGTTATTTTTCGTCAGCGCCAACCAGACAATCCTGTGCCCAAGATTGGCTTAAAATGTCCAGCATTTTGTTTTAAAAGGGATTTTCCGCACAACCAGCAAGTCATTTAACTACCTGAAGTGCATTGTATTACCTCGATTGGCCCTCTCTAAAACGAACAAAAGCAGTGCCCTCCGGAGGCAAAGGTCATAGGTTCGAATCCTATCGGGCGCGCCATATTCCACAAAAAAGCCCCGCCATAAGCGGGGCTTTTTTGTGGAACTTTGGTTTGCACGATGGCCGAGGAAGAACCTAGAACACCGGCGTATTTTCCCGCCGGTCGAGCTGGTCCATGAACACCCGGACCTGGTATTTTTCCCGCGCCCCGGTGCGAACACATCGCGACACACCCGACTTGCGCCCACCACGCCCCAGCCAGCAGCCTTCAGAGCAGGGCCAATCAGCTCAGCGCGCTGTCTGCGGCAGTTGTTGCATTTTTTGCAACAACTGCCTCCCGCTCCAGCTCGGCATCCCGAAAAATATTCTTCAGATGACGGGAGATCACTGACTTATCCCGACCCTGAATCAGATCGCATTTTTTTGCCTTCTCCACTCGTGTTCACAGAACGGCAATGTTCATTATTAATGAACAAGCCAAATTCGTGAACAAGGCGGCGGCGACTCTTCTGCCGGAGCTGCGCTGGTGCAACTAATTAAGAAAAAGGGGTGGCCAAAGAGGAAAGAAAGAGAAACATCCTACATCGCGCTAGGCAGGAGCGCCGATCCGAGAAAGGGTTTACTACCCCCCCGTCATATTCATAAACCGCAAAACCTGCACCTCCCCATCCGTGCTGAAATGATGGCGCTCCGGCTTTAAATCCATCGCCTGCACAATCGAGTCCCGAAGCTTCTCGTCATCGCCCGGATACCCGCGCAGGACCCTGCGTAGATCCATGGAGTGCTCGTTGCCGAGACACAACAAGAGCCGCCCCTCGACGGTTACCCGTACACGGTTGCAGGTTGAACAGAAGTTGTGGGAGTGGGGCGATATGAAGCCGATTTTGATGGGGCTATCGGGCATACGGTAGTAACGGGCGGGCCCTCCGGTGTCGGCGGCCGTCGGCAGCAGTTCGTGATGGCGCCGTATGACGGCCCGTACGTCGTCACTGCTAAAGAAACTCTCGCTACGATCGTGCTCGGTGATTTCGCCGAGAGGCATTTCCTCGATGAAGCTGATATCTACTTGCTTGCGCCGTGCAAACTCGACTAGCTCGGGAATCTCGTCTTCATTGCGTCCTTTGAGGATGACGACGTTCAGCTTGATGCTTTTGAACCCGGCCTCACGAGCCGCATCGATACCGTCCAAAACCTGGCTCAGCTTGCCTGTGCGAGTGATCCGCTGGAAACGTTCGGGGTCGAGAGAATCCAGGCTGATGTTCAGCCGGTGCAGGCCGCCCGCCCTCAGCTCGTCGGCATAACGGGGCAACTGGCTGCCATTCGTAGTCATCGCGAAGTCACGCAGTCCGAGCGCGCCGATTTCACGCACCAATCCCAGAATACCTTTTCGGACCAGGGGCTCACCGCCGGTGAGGCGGATTTTTTGGGTGCCCAGGCTGCTGAAGGTCCGGGCCAGACGAGCAATTTCCTCCAGAGTGAGAATCTGTTCGCGGGGCAGGAACTCCATGTCCTCCGCCATGCAGTAAACACAACGGAAATCACAGCGATCGGTGACGGAGAGCCGCACATAGTCGATGGTGCGGCCGAAACGGTCACGTAGAGCGGCCTTCTGGTTGCTCTTCATGTACTTACTCCCGTTATCCTGCGAGGCATATTTCGCTAAGGAACCTAAGCCGCCGGTGGCCGAAAGGCGCCGCGCCACTTCGATACCGGGTCGGCCGGTCCGAGACTGCTATGGGCTACATCGCCTGCAAGCGGAACAAGGCGATCTTGTTAATCTCCTTGAGTGCGCGCTGGAATTCCTGCTCCGGCGTGTTTTGCAACCGCTCGTCGAAAGAGGCGAGGATCTGATGTCTGTTGCTCCCTTTCACCGCCATGATAAAAATGAAGCCAAACTTTGATTTATAAGCCTCGTTGAGACTTACGAACCGGTCAAACTCTTCCGGCGTACACTCCTGAATTCCGGCACCTGCCTGCTCACTGGTACTCGAGGCCGTAAGCTCCCCGCGCATTGCGGCCTTGCCCGCAAGGTCGGGGTGAGCATTGATCAACGTCAGTTGGGCCTCCCGATCAGCATCAAGGAGAATCTGCGCCATCCGCGCATGCAGAACTTCGATTTCATTTACTGTTTCGTCGATGCCCAAATCGTAGGCCTGCTCCGCCACCCATGGCGAATGCTCATAGATGTCGGCAAACGCGGCAACAAAGGCCGTGCGACCCAGATTGGAGGGTGTTAGGGTTTGAAAATGACTCATTCTTTGCTCCTTCTGTATCAGAACCACTACAAGCTGTGAACCGTCGCCTCTGGGTAAGAAGCCCTTGCGCTCTAGATTCTGTAATGCCGGGGCTTTAGCGCACCGCCAGCGGTCTTGGCGAGGAGCGGCAACATGTTTACCCCAGCCCGACAAGGCGACCGATGCAGCGCTAAAAGCCCGTTGAGCTGACCGCTCGCCAAGCCGCTAGAGAAACGAACGGTCAATTTTGCTTGCCGACAAGACGTTGCACTCCCACTCAGAATATACGAATTCGTATACAATGTATCAATAATAAAGGACACATTTTCAACCAACAACGAGCAGCGAAGCACCCCTTAAGAGCAAGAGCCGCTCTTTCATGGGCCTTTCTTGGTTTATCATCCCAATAGCGTCAGCAGTCAATCGCGATGGACATTCCCGGAATAAATGTATACAAAAATAAAATTTAATGTCTTGTGTTTAAGATAAATTTCGATACAATCATTTCTATGCACATGACGAGCGAGACGCCTGGTTAGGCTGAGACTGATCAGACGCCCTGCTCGAAATGGCGCGCGATTTACGCGCAGCCATTTCTCCGACGATCTTCATTGTGCCCACCCCCCTTCACACACGACTGCCTCAGTGTGTTATTTACCCGCCCTTTGGCGGGTTTTTTTTGGGTGCCTGAAAACTCGTGACGGCATGCTGCCTGGTACACCAGTGTCCCTTAACAAAAGTTCGTCGCCTGTCAGCGCCGCTGTGCGGCTGCCCGACAAGGCGCGCGAGCGCAGGACTGGCCGTAGCCAATTCAAGTGAGTGCAACGCGGTCGGGCAGCCGCACAGCCTCGCCCGTAGGGAGCCCCGCAGTTCTACCCTGACCGCGTTGCGCACCTTGAAAAGGGAATAACCCTTCCCTGCGGTACGCGCCTTGTCAGGGTAGAACTGCGGGGCTCTGACAGGTGACGAACTTTCGTTAAGGGACACTAGACCTGCGTAGAGCCATAACGCATCCAAACCCTCAAATTCATGAAGCTCTATGGCCAAGTTCGGTCAAATGGTGTTATTTCTCGTATACTATCTAGTGCACTGTCGGCATGCAGACTTGATCAAGACGGCTACGTCTATCAGAAAGTGAGTGCCCGCGTTTGAAATGTGACCGACACTGGCCTATTCCAAACGTTCACTTTAGGATACAGCCGCATGTTCAGAAGGCATTTTAGCGCTGCATTTTTACTACCTATTCGCGAGAGATTATGAGCAAACAAGTGGACCCCGCCAAAAGTGTCAGTCGAACTCTCAAGAAACGTACTGGAACCACCAGTGACACGATCTACGCCCACATCTTCGACGCTATTCTTGAGCACCGCTTGGCGCCCGGCACCAAGTTAAGTGAGGAGGCGCTTGGCGAGATATTTGGCGTCAGCCGCACTATCATCAGGCGAGAGTTGTCGCAGCTGGCACATGAAGGCGTGGTGTCCATTCGTCCTAACCGCGGCGCTATGGTGGCTAGTCCGACTGTGGAAGAGGCCCGTCAGATTCTCTACGCACGCCGCCTCGTCGAACGGGCGATCACGGAGCTGGCCGTCCAGCATGCGACCGAGAAACAGCTCGACGCATTGCGAGAAATGGTAGTGGAAGAGCAAAAGTGTTTCGCTCAAGGGGATCGGGGTGCGGGCATTCGCTTATCGGGCGAATTTCATCTGAAACTAGCGGAAACCGCGAATAACACGCCGTTTATCGGATTCCAGCGCAGCTTGGTTTCGCAAACCTCGCTTATTATCGCCCAGTACGAAAAGGGCACCCGTTCGCACTGCTCGTTCGATGAACACAATGAGCTGCTTGATGCCATTTCCGCCCGTGATACGGAAAAAGCGGTCTCACTTATGATGCATCACATGGATCATATCGATGCCAAGCTGGATTTCGATGAGGAGGGCGCAAGCGATGACTTGCATGTTGTTTTCTCGCATTTAGGACTTGGCAAGAAAAATACGACGGTCAAAGAATAACCGCATGCAGGCGTAGAGAATGCTTGTCGCCTGCATACGGTGTCACACCAACCTCCCGCCCCCCAGCGCTCGCTGCTTGCGGGGGACGAGGCTCTCTTCTTTGCGCAGAACAGCGCCTACATCATCAACTCGCGCATGTCCTCCAACGTCTGTTTCAGCACATTGGTGAATCGCGCCGCCTCGGCTCCGTTCACGGCCCGGTGGTCATAGGACAGTGATAGCGGCAGCATTAGCCGGGGCTGGAAGGCGGTACCATCCCAGACAGGCTTCATGCTGGCCCTGGAGAGGCCGAGAATGGCGACTTCGGGCGTGTTGACGATGGGTGTAAAGGCGGTACCACCGATCCCACCCAGACTGGTAATGGTGAAGCACCCACCCTGCATGTCGCTGCCTTTCAGCTTGCCGTCCCGGGCCTTGGCAGCCAGCTCCTGTGCCTCACGGGCCAGGTCCCAGATGCCTTTCTTGTCCACATCCCGGATAACGGGCACTACCAAGCCATTGGGCGTATCCACGGCGATGCCGATATGGATGTAGTGCTTTTGCACCACTTCACGCTTGTCCATATCCAGGGCCACGTTAAAGGCAGGTAGGGCCTTAAGAGCGTAGGCGCAGGCCTTAAGCATGAACGGCAGCGGAGTAATTTTAACACCCTGCTTTTCGCCAGCGGCTTTCTTGGCCTTACGGAACTCCTCCAGGCCGGTAATATCCGCTTCCTCGAACTGCGTCACGTGGGGCACGTTGAGCCAGCTGCGCTGCATGCTATCCGCGGTGAGGCTATGCAGGCGGCTCATGGACTTGCGTTCGATTTCGCCGAATTTGCTGAAGTCCGGTAGCTTGACCCCGGGCAAACCAGTGCCGCTGGACGCGCCCGCCGCCACACCCGCCTGACTGGCCTTGATGTGTTGCTTGACGTAGTGCTGGACGTCGTCCTTGGTGATGCGGGCTTTGGGGCCCGAGCCGTTGACGCGGGGTAATTCCACGCCCAGTTCCCGGGCGAGCTTGCGCACGGCGGGGCCGGCATGGACACGCTCTCCGCTCGCGGGCTCAGCCTCGTCGCTCGCAGCCGGTTCGGGCTGCTTCGGCTCAGGAGCTTTTTCCGGCGCCGGGGCCTCGCTCTCGGAAGGGGCTTCTTCGGTAGCTTCGGTTTCGGTTTCGGCTTCCTCGTCCGCTTCGCCACCGGCTTCCGTCACGACCATCTCGAGAAGGTCATCGCCTTCGCTGACGGTGTCTCCTTCCTTTACCAGCACCTTGCCCACCTTTCCTGCGAAAGGCGATGGCACATCCATACTGGCCTTGTCGGATTCCAAGGTGACCAGAGGATCTTCCACGTCGATAACGTCGCCCTCTTTCACCTGAATCTCGATAATGGGGACGTCCTGGGATCCGCCGATGTCCGGAACCTTGACGGTTTCGGTGCGGCTGCCTGCGCTGGCTTTACGGGCCGCCTTGGCGCCCTCATCCTTGGCGGGCGCCTCCGCTTCCGTAGCTTCCGGCTCGGATGGCGTCTCGGCTTCCGCCGGGGCTTCGGCGCCGGCATCAATGTCCATATAACCCACCAGGTCGCCCTGGCTAACCTTGTCGCCCACCGACACCTTCAGTTCGCGGATCGTGCCAGCGAAGGGTGACGGCAACTCGACCGTCGCCTTGTCCGACTCCACGACAAGGATGGGATCTTCCTCGGCCACCGTGTCGCCGACGGAAACGCTAATCTCAATCACCTCGACCGCATCGGAACCGCCGAGGTCGGGGACGCGAATTTCTTCTTTGCTCATCGCTTACTCTCCGTCTTGCCTCAGCAGGAAATAGGGTTGGGTTTGTTGCGGTCGATACCGTACTTGCGCATGGCGTCCAGTACCTGCTTGGCATCGACGGTCCCTTCTTCTGCCAGGGACGACAGCGCCGCGACAACCACGTGATAGCGATCGACCTCGAAAAACGAACGAAGCTTTTCACGGGTATCGCTGCGACCAAAGCCATCGGTGCCCAACACCGCATAGCGGTTGGGTACGAAGGCGCGGATCTGCTCCCCATGAAGTTTGATGTAGTCGGTGGAGGCGACGACCGGCCCTTCCCTGTCCTGCAAGCACTGGGTGACGTAGGCTGTCCTGGGTTTGTCATCCGGGTGCAGCCGGTTCCAGCGCGCTATATGCTGACCGTCCCGGGCCAGTTCATTGAAACTGGTGACACTCCAAACGTCGCTGGAAACACCGAAGTCGTCCTTGAGCAACTGCGCCGCCGCGCGCACCTCGTTGAAGATCGAGCCGCTGCCAAGCAGCTGGACCCGCGGGACCTTCTTCTTGCCTTTGCCGCCCACCTCGACGCTCTCGAACTGATAAAGACCCTTGATAATGCCTTCTTCCACGCCCTCGGGCATGGCCGGGTGCTCGTAGTTTTCGTTCAGCAGCGTGATGTAGTAGTAGACGCTTTCGTTCTCTTCATACATGCGCCGCATGCCGTCCTGCACCACCACGGCGACCTCGTAGGCATAGGCCGGATCGTAGGACACGCAATTGGGTATGGTGCCGAACAGGGTATGGCTGTGACCGTCCTGATGCTGCAGCCCTTCGCCGTTCAGGGTGGTACGGCCGGAGGTGCCACCCAGCAAGAAGCCCCGCGCCTGCATGTCGCCCGCAGCCCAGCAGAGGTCGCCCACACGCTGGTAACCGAACATGGAATAGAACAGGTAGAAGGGGATCAGCGGGAAGTCGTTGCTGCTATAGGAGGTAGCCGCAGCAATCCAGGCCGCCATGGCACCGGCTTCGTTGATGCCTTCCTCAAGGATCTGGCCCTGCTTGTCTTCCCGGTAGTACATGATCTGGTCACGGTCCTGGGGCGTGTACTTCTGACCCTCGGAGGTGTAGATCCCCATCTGTCGGAACAGTCCTTCCATGCCGAAGGTGCGGGCCTCGTCGGGCACGATGGGCACGATGCGCTTACCGATACGCTTGTCTTTCACCATGGCATTGAGCATCCGCACAAAGCCCATGGTGGTGGAAATTTTACGATCGCCGCTGCCGGCGAGGACCGGTTCGAACACGTCCAGCCCGGGGATCTGCAAGGGCTGACTGTCCTTACGACGTTTGGGGTAATGGCCACCCAGATCCTTGCGGCGTTTCTGCATATAGACCATTTCCGGCGAGTCCGGCGCAGGACGGTAGTAAGGAATGTCCTCGATGTCGTCATCGGAGATGGGCACGCCGAAACGATCCCGGAACGCCTTCACCGTATCCAGATCCAGTTTCTTCAACTGGTGGGCCACGTTCTGAGCTTCGCCGGCCTGGCCGAAGCCATAGCCCTTGACCGTTTGCGCCAGGATGACCGTCGGCCGGCCTTTTTGGGTGGTGGCCTGGTGGTAGGCCGCGTAGACCTTGTAGGGGTCGTGGCCGCCACGATTGAGCCGGGCAATATCCTCGTCGCTCAGATCCTTGACCAGTTCGGCCATTTGCGGATCCCGCTCGAAGAAGTGCTTGCGGGTATAGGCGCCGCCGTTGCTCTTGTAGTTCTGCAGATCGCCGTCGACCACCTCGTCCATGGTGCGCTGCATCACACCGTCCTTGTCTTTTTCGAACAAGGGATCCCACTGCCGGCCCCAGACGACCTTGATCACGTTCCAGCCGGCACCGCGGAAGGCGCCTTCCAGTTCCTGAATGATCTTGCCATTACCGCGCACCGGCCCGTCCAGGCGCTGCAGGTTGCAGTTGACGACGAATATAAGGTTATCGAGCTTCTCGCGACCGGCTACGCCGATGGCACCGAGGGATTCCGGCTCGTCACATTCGCCATCGCCGAGGAAGCACCAGACCTTGCGGTCGCCCATCTCGATCAGCTCACGGCTGTCCATGTACTTCATCACATGGGCCTGATAGATGGCCTGGATCGGCCCCAGCCCCATGGACACCGTGGGGAACTGCCAGTAATCCGGCATTAACCAGGGATGAGGGTAAGAGGACAAACCGTTGCCATCCACTTCGGAGCGATAGTTATCCAGCTGCTCTTCATCGAACTGGCGCTCGAGATAGGAGCGCGCGTAGATGCCCGGCGACGAATGCCCCTGAAAATAAACCAGGTCCCCTTCCCGCTTTTCGTCGCCGCCATGGAAGAAGTAGTTGAAGCCTACGTCGTACAGTGTGGCTGCCGAAGAGAACGAGGACACATGGCCGCCAAGGTCGCCCGGCTTCTTGTTGGCCCGCAGCACCATCGCCATGGCATTCCAGCGAATCAGGGAACGGATGCGCCGCTCCATGAACAGATCGCCGGGCATGCGCGCTTCCTGAGTCGCCGGAATGGTGTTGCGGTAAGGTGTATTGAGCGTGAACGGCGCAGCCGCGCCATCGCGGGTCGCAAGCTCGGAAAGACGACCGAGAAGATACTGCGCCCGATCAACGCCTTCGACCTCGATGACGGACTTCAGTGCTTCCATCCATTCTCGGGTTTCAGTCGGGTCTTCGTCACGATGCATGGGCTTCTCCATGAATCCAAATAGGTGGTTGAGACTGTCGCCGGAGCCCTGGGGCACAACGGCGACGCTTTTTAGTTTTTTCTGGGATAAAGGGGGTGGCGGCAACGACTAGCGGAACTTCGCCTGTGCCGCGGGAACGGATTGACGTTCGGAGTGGTGCTTGGCAACGCTATATCGCGGACCGGCATCGGAAGCCAGCACCCGCTTCATAGCGGACCCACACTCAAACTTCAGCCGGGCGTGCTGGATACGCCGCCGCCCGGTTTTAAACCTCGATGATCTTGAAGGCATTGGTGCCCCCGTGCGCATCCATCTGATCACCGCGGGTCAAAATGACCTGATCGCCGGTGGTGACAATGCCTTTGGACACGAGCAACTCGATAGCGCGCTCGTTCACTTCATCGGCAGCCATCGTCGTCGTGTCGAAAAGCACAGAGGACACGCCCCGATACAACGCCATCCGCCGCTGGGCCAATGGGTTGTGCGCCAACCCGACAATGGGCAAGCCGGAGCGGATCCGGGAGGCGATAAGGGCGGTGCGGCCGGTCGCAGTCATGCATGCGATCGCCGCGACGCCCCCAAGGTGGTTGGCGGCGTACATCGCCGACAGTGCGACCGCCTCGTCGATCCGCGCGAAATCCTGCCGCACGCGGTGGCCGGATTCCTGCGTACTTCTCTCCCGCTCGGCACCCAGGCAGAGCCGGTGCATCGCTTCGACGGCCTCCACCGGATATTCGCCTGCTGCGGTTTCAGCAGACAGCATGACGGCGTCTGTACCGTCAAGAACGGCATTCGCCACGTCGAAAACCTCAGCTCGAGTGGGCAGAGGCGCAGTAATCATCGTTTCCAGCATTTGTGTGGCGGTGATCACGGCACGGTTGAGCTGTCGCGCCCGCTTGATCATGCGCTTCTGGACGCCGATAAGCTGCGCATCGCCAATCTCGACACCGAGATCCCCGCGGGCCACCATAACGGCTTCGGAGGCGCTAATGACCTCGTCCAAGGTCGCGTGGTCGGCCACAACTTCAGCGCGCTCGATCTTGGCCACGAGGCCAATGTGCTTGCCGGCTTCGCCCAGGAGGTCGCGGGCTTCGTGCATGTCAGCGGCGCTACGGGGGAAGGACACGGCAAGATAGTCCACGCCGATCTCGAGGGCGGTTGTGATGTCCGCACGGTCTTTGTCTGTGAGCGCCGCGGCGGACAATCCGCCTCCCTGCTTGTTGATGCCCTTGTTGTTGGAGAGTTTGCCCCCCACGACGACCGTCGTGCGAACCTCGGAGGCATCCACACTGTCCACCTGAAGCACGAGGCGACCGTCGTCCAGCAGCAGGCGATCACCCGTAACCACGTCCTGGCCCAGCGCCTTGTAATCGCAGCCGACCCGTTGGCTGTCACCGGCATCGTTCTCCAATGCCATGTCGATTACAAACGGCTGGCCCTTGGCGAGCGTGACAGCACCGTCCCGGAAACGGGCGATACGGATCTTGGGGCCTTGAAGATCGCCCATCACCGCGACGCTCTTGCCGAGCCTATCAGCGATCTCCCGAACCTCGGAGAGTCTCCGGCCGTGGTCATCCGCGCTACCGTGGGAAAAATTGAGGCGCACCACATTCACCCCGGCCTTAATCATGGCTTCAAGCACACCCGGGCGGTCGCTGGCAGGGCCCAGTGTGGCGACAATTTTGGTGCGGCGAATCGTGTTCAGCGTTTTTCTCATGCAGACCTCGGCAGTACGAGCAGGGCGCGAAAATCATTGACGTTGGTGCGGGTGGGGCCGGTGACGATCAGGCCATCGAGACCCGCAAAAAAACTGTAGGCATCGTTGTCCGCGAGATACGCCTCGGGATCCAGTGCCATGGCTTCAGCCCGAGACCAGTCGCCTGGGCCGAAGAGCGCGCCGGCATTGTCCTCGGAGCCATCGATACCGTCGGTGTCGATGGCTAGCGCGTATATGTTGTGCGCGCCCTCGAGGGCCGTAAAAGCGCCCAGAAGGTATTCGACATTGCGCCCGCCCCTGCCGTTGCCACGAACCGTCACGCTGGTCTCTCCACCGGAAAGAATCAGCAGCGGAGCGGAAATGTCGTTTTGGAGTTCCAGCGCCAGTGCGGCGTGTTCACGCCCCAGTTCCCTCGCCTCGCCTTCCAGGTCATCGCCCAGTATCCGGACCTCGATACCGGCCGCCACCGCGGCAGCGCGCGCAGCGCAAAGCGCATCCCGCGCTCTGGCCTGAATCACCGAGCGATCTCGATCAAAATCGGTCGAGTCCGCGTTAGGTGCGGTGTTGTCGCTCTCCAGGTGGCTACGCACGGCCTCGGGAATCTCGATGGCATAGCGTTCCAGGATTGCCAGCGCGTCGAGCGGTGTTGTCGCATCTGGCAGGGTCGGTCCGGAGGCAATCAGCGTGGGATCGTCTCCGGGCACATCGGAAATCAGATAGGTCACCACTGGCGCCGGGTGCGCCGCAGCCGCCAAGCGGCCGCCTTTGATACTGGATAGATGGCGACGCACGGTGTTGATCTCGCGAATCGGCGCGCCACACCGTAAAAGCTTGCTGTTGATCGCCTGCTTTTGCTGCAGGGTCAGGCCCTGAGCAGGCAGGGTCATCAACGCTGAACCACCACCGGACACCAGCGCGATCACCAGGTCATCCGCGGTGAGTGCGCCCACCGAGTCGAGCATGCGCTGAGCAGCCTTCTCGCCCAGTTCATCCGGCATTGGATGAGAGGCTTCCAGCACCTCGATATATTGGCAGTCGGCGCCATGGCCATAGCGGGTGACGACGACGCCGGAAATATCCGCGTCTGGGTAGGACTCCGCCCACGCCCGCTCGAAAGACGCTGCCATCGCTGCGGCCGCTTTGCCAGCCCCGATCACCACAGTGCGTCCGGACGGACGTGGTGGAAGCTGGTCCGGTTTAAAAAGCGTATCGGGATGAACGGCGGATACGGCAATGGAGGCAAGCTCCCTTAGCCAGACGTTCACTTCGGTCGGGTGTTCCAGGCTGAGCGCATCGGACAGGACGTGCATCGGCGGGTCCTCGCTACGAATACAGAATGAAGAAGGAGAAAGGGCCTGTCGGCGCGGGGTCATGGCAGGTGCCGACACGGCACCTGCCAGAGGACGCTTTACGCGCCGGCTGCCGCCGGCTTTACGGCTTAGCTGCCCACTTCGTGATCAGCCAACTTCTCTAGAGCCCGGACGATGCCGGCATGATCCCAGTCGGCGCCGTTGTTGGCCGCGCACGCTTGGAACAGCTGCTGAGCGTTGGCCGTGCCAGGCAGAGACAGATTAAGGCTGCGGGCACTTTCCAGCGCCAGGTTCAGGTCCTTCTGATGCAGACGGATCCGGAAACCCGGCTCGAAGGTGCGCTTGATCATGCGCTCGCCGTGCACATCCAGTATCTTCGACTGCGCCAGGCCACCGAGCAGCGCTTCGCGTACTTTCGCGACGTCTGCGCCTGCTTTGGAGGCGAACAGCAGACCTTCAGCCGTCGCTTGGATGGTCAGTGCAACGACGATCTGGTTGGCGACCTTGCAGATCTGACCGGCGCCGTGCTCGCCAATGTGGGTAATTGTCTTACCCATCACTTCCAGCACAGGCAGCGCGCGATTGAAGCCTTCCGCAGTGCCACCGACCATGATGGTCAGTGTCGCGTTGACAGCGCCGCCTTCGCCGCCGGATACCGGAGCATCGACGAACTCACCACCAGCCTCGGTGATACGCTTGGCGAATGCCTGTGTGGGGATCGGCGCGATAGAGCTCATGTCGATCACCAAGGTGCCCGGCTTCAGGCCTTCCAGCACGCCGTTTTCGCCCAGCAACACTTCCTCGACGTCGGGCGTGTCCGGCACCATCGTGATGATGATTTCGGCTTGTTCGGCGACTGCCTTGGGGCTGTCGACTTCCTTCATACCCTTAGAAGCCAGCTCCTTGTCCAGCGAATCGTACTTAACGTAGGTCACCAGTTCGTGGCCCGCGTCGATCAAATGTCCGGCCATGGGCCGACCCATAATGCCAAGACCAATGAAACCAATCTTGCTCATAATCCTCTCCTTATCGGTCGTTGTGGGATCACGTTTATTGTGCGGAGTCCAGCCAGCCAAGCCCTTCGAGCGTCTTGCCCGCAGGCTTGTACTCGCAGCCGATCCAACCCTGGTAACCCAGGCGTTCGAGATGGGCGAACAGGAACGGGTAGTTGATTTCACCCGTGCCCGGTTCGTTACGTCCCGGGTTGTCGGCCAGCTGCACATGGCTGATATTTGAAAAGTTCGTCTCGATGGTTCGAGCCAGGTCGCCTTCCATGATTTGCATGTGATAGATGTCGTACTGCAGCTTCAGGTTATCGCTGCCGACTTCCGCCAACACCTCCAGCGCCTGATCGGTACGGTTAAGGAAGAATCCCGGTATGTCACGGGTGTTGATCGCTTCGACGAGCAACAGGATACCGGCGGCCTGCAATTTCTCGGCGGCGAACCGAAGGTTCTCCACGAAGGTTTTGTGGGCCTGCTCCTGGCTGACGTTCTGGGGCTTGATCCCTGCCAGGCAATTCACCTGTTTGCAGTCCAGCGCGGTGGCGTACTCGATCGCTTTATCGACGCCGGCGCGGAACTCCTCGACCCGGTCAGGATGGCAGGCAATACCGCGCTCGCCTGCGCCCCAGTCCCCGGCTGGCAGGTTGTGCAGCACTTGGGTGAGGTTGTGCTCATCCAACCGCTTCTTGATGTCGGCCGCGGGAAAATCGTAGGGAAACAGGTATTCCACGCCGCGAAAGCCCGCAGACGCAGCGGCCTGAAAGCGATCAAGAAAGTCTTCTTCGGTGAACAGCATGCTTAAATTTGCCGCAAACTTAGGCATCTTGGGTCTCCTACTGGTGCGTTTTCAGTGCTCCGGTTGGCCCACCCGCAACATTCGCGCGGGGGGCCGGGCCGAATACATACCTATCTCAGACTGAGCCGTGCTTAGGTCAGGCTGGCGATGGAGGTTGGCGCATCGGTGGCGTTCTCTGCCAAGTCCTCGAACTCGTTGACACCTTCCAGATCGGTACCCATGGCGATGTTCGTCACACGCTCGAGAATGACTTCGACCACGACCGGTACCCGGTGCTTATGCATAAGCTCACGCGCCTGCTCGAACGCGGGGCCAATGTCGTCGGGCTTGGTGACCCGCAGAGCTTTACAACCGAGTCCTTCGACGACCGATACGTGGTCGACGCCGTACTCATTGATTTCCGGACAGTTAATGTTCTCGAAGGCCAGCTGTACGCAGTAGTCCATCTCGAAGCCACGCTGGGCCTGGCGAATCAGCCCCAGGTAGGAGTTGTTCACAAGAACATGAATGTACGGCAGGTTGAACTGTGCCCCGGCAGCCAGCTCCTCGATCATGAACTGGAAGTCGTAGTCCCCGGACAGTGCGACGACCTCGGCATCGGGGTCGGCACGGCAGACACCCAGCGCCGCAGGAATGGTCCAGCCCAGCGGGCCTGCCTGACCACAGTTGATCCAGTGGCGAGGCTTGTAGACGTGCAGGAACTGAGCCCCGGCAATTTGCGACAGGCCGATGGCCGTGACGTAGCGGGTATTCTTGCCGAAGACCTTGTTCATCTCTTCGTACACCCGCTGCGGCTTGACCGGCACGTTGTCGAAGTGAGTCTTACGCAGCAGCGTGCGCTTGCGCTCGTGGCATTCGGCCGCCCAGGCGGTACGGTCCTTCAGCTTGCCCTCGGCCTTCCATTCCTTGGCGACGGTGATGAACAGCTCCAGCGCGGCCTTGGCATCGGAGACAATGCCGTAGTCGGGCCCGAAGATCCGACCGATCTGGGTCGGCTCGATGTCGACGTGAACGAACTTCCGGTCTTTGGTGTAGGCTTCGATGCTACCGGTGTGGCGGTTCGCCCAGCGGTTGCCGATACCCATGACGAAATCGGACGCCAGCATCGTCGCATTGCCGTAGCGGTGGGAGGTCTGCAGACCCACCATACCCGCCATCAGGTGATGGTCGTCGGGGATTGTGCCCCACCCCATCAGCGTTGGAATAACCGGAACGCCAGTGAGCTCCGCGAATTCAACCAGCAGGTCGCTGGCATCGGCGTTGATGACCCCGCCACCAGCCACCAGAAGCGGCTTGTCCGCATCATTCAACATGGCCAGCCCCTTCTCGATTTGCGCGCGCGAGGCGGCAGGCTTATAGGCGGGCAAGGGCTCGTAGGTGTCCGGATCGAACTCGATTTCACTCATCTGTACATCGATGGGCAGATCGATCAGCACCGGTCCGGGACGGGAGCTGCGCATCAACTGGAAGGCCTGCTGGAAAGCGCGGGGCACCTGCGCCGGCTCAAGCACGGTGACGGCCCATTTGGTGACCGGTCCGGCGATGGCCTGGATGTTGACCGCCTGGAAATCTTCCTTGTGCAACTTGCTGCGCGGCGCCTGGCCGGTGATGCACAGAATGGGAATGGAATCGCCGGTGGCCGAGTACAGCCCGGTGATCATATCGGTCCCCGCGGGGCCGGAAGTCCCGATACAAACACCGATATTCCCGGCCTTTGTACGGGTGTAGCCCTCCGCCATATGCGAGGCGCCTTCGACGTGGCGAGCGAGGACGTGATCGACCCCACCCACTTTGCGCATAGCGGCGTAGAACGGGTTAATCGCCGCTCCGGGTACGCCGAAGGTCATATCGATACCTTCTTTCTTCAAAACGTGAACTGCGGCTTCTGCTGCGGTCATGCGAGTCATGAAGTTTCCTCCAAAAGAATTGTTGTTCTGAGCAGGACGATCCTCGTCCCGGTAAGCGAAACGTGTTCATATCGTTGGTGCTGACCTATCAGGTCTTCGGTCAGCGGCATTAGGCGCCAAGAAATGAAGGGGCGTGGGTCAGCCTGATCGCCCTAGGACCACGCGGACCTCCAGCGCGTATTCGTCGCAGTTGTTACCCGCGCCACCGCGGTCAACAACCAGGAATTCTCCCTCTTTATCCAGTACCGACTGCACCGCGTGCCAGGTGCCGGCCCGGTAATTCACGCCCTGTCGTCCATTCGTGACAAAGGCACGGACTTCACTCGGATCGATCGAGTCGCCCGGCGGCGCCACGACAACTACAAAGCGCTCCTCGTGCAGCGGCATGAACGCCTGACTGCCTTGGGGGTGGCGCTCCAGAAAAGCGAGCTCGAGAGGCACCGTCACCGGCTGGCTGACAAAAATACTCACGAGCGTCCTCGCCTCTTCACCGAGGACTTCAACCTTGGCGAGATCGTGATGGCGCTGAGTGCGTCCCGCATTGATGGGGAAGGCTTTATCTTCCCGCTGCTCGATCACGTCGCCGAAATCCGCGAAGGCTTCGGGGGTCAACGATTGGGCCTGAAGTTCCAGCATGGGTACCTCCTCGTCTCAGCTCAGCGCGAACCGAATGGGCTGAGCTTCATGTGACGGTTAACGTCTTTGTAAAGCAGGTAACGGAAGGGGCCTGGACCGCCGGCGTAGCACGCCTGGGGACAGAAAGCCCGCAACCACATGTAGTCGCCCGCTTCGACTTCAACCCAATCCTGGTTGAGGCGGTAGACGGCTTTGCCTTCGAGCACATAGAGGCCGTGCTCCATCACGTGCGTCTCGGCGAACGGAATGACCCCGCCCGGTTGGAAGTTGACGATATTGACGTGCATGTCGTGACGGATGTCCTGCGGATCGGCGAAGCGCGTCGTGGTCCAGCGACCTTCGGTCTCCGGCATTTCCATCGGTGTAACGTCATTGTCATTGGTGACGAAGGGCTGGGGCGCCTCGATACCGTCGACCCACTCGTAGGCCTTGCGTATCCAGTGAAAGCGCACGGTCGTATCGGTTTCGTTACGCAGCTGCCACGTGGTGCCCGGCGGAATGAAGGCATAACCGCCCGTCTCCATCCGGTGCCGCTGACCGGCCATCGTCAGGGTCATCTCGCCCTCGACCACGAACAGCACGCCTTCGGCGTTAGGGTCGGACTCCGGCCGCTCGCTGCCGCCACCGGCGGAGACTTCCATGATGTATTGCGAAAACGTTTCGGCGAAGCCGGACAATGGACGGGAAAGCACCCACAGCCGGGTGTTCTCCCAGTGCGGCAAGGCACTGGTAACGATGTCCCGCATCACGCCTTTGGGGATGACGGCATACGCGTCCGTAAATACGGCGCGATCAGTCAGCAACTGAGTCTGGGGCGGATGGCCGCCCGCCGGGGCGTAGTAGTTGTGCACAGGTCGACTAGACATTACTGCTCCTTAGATGAAAACGGGTGACACTCAGCCCAGTGGCGTGCGATATCCACCCGCCGGGTAACCCAGACACGATCATGAGCCTCGATGTGGTCGAGAAACCGCTGCAGGCCACGGAAGCGACCCGGTCGCCCTACCAGCCGGCAGTGGAGGCCAATGGACAGCATCTTCGGCGCTTCCTCGCCCTCGGCATAAAGCACGTCGAATGCGTCCCGAAGGTAAGTAAAAAAGTCCTCGCCGGTGCCAAAACCATGCGCGGAAGCGAAGCGCATATCGTTCGTGTCCAGCGTGTAGGGCACCACCAAATGATTGTGCCGATGCCCTTCGCTATCGCTCTGGGAAGTCCAGAATGGCAGGTCGTCGCCGTAGTAATCGCTGTCGTAGAGGAAGGAGCCCTCGTCCAGCACCAGGCGCCGGGTATTTTCACTGTCACGGCCGGTGTACCACCCTTGCGGTTTCTCGCCGTAGAGCGCCTGGAAAGTTTCGATGGCTCGGCGCATGTGCGCTCGCTCGATGCTCTCGGGGACGTTTTGGTAGTGAAGCCAGCGCCAGCCGTGACAGGCAATTTCGTGCCCCAGCTCCTTAAAGGCATGAGCGAGCTCAGGGTGGCGCTCAAGCGCCATCGCCACACCAAAGACCGTGAGCGGCATTCCGCGGCGCTGAAATTCCCTCAGCAGCCGCCACACTCCGGCGCGCGAACCATACTCGTAGATCGACTCCATGCTCATATGGCGGTCGGCGTAGGCTTCCGCCCCCGCTATTTCCGACAGAAACTGCTCGGAATGCGCATCGCCATGCAGGACGCAGTTTTCTGCACCTTCTTCGTAATTAAGAACGAACTGCACAGCGATGCGCGCCCGCCCGGGCCAGTTCGCATGCGGCGGCTCGGAACCGTAACCAATCAGGTCGCGAGGATAGTCATCAGGGTGCACGGGATTCATCAAACTGCGTCCTTCCTTCTTTCGTTCTGCCTGGCAGGCTGCACGAGTCTTCGAGCATTTTGCATACCGTTACTATGAATTATTGTATACATTTAAAACTGAAAATCCATAGCAATAACTTAGTTATTTGGATTTTTTACAAAGCGGACAAAGAACAATTTCTTATATATTTGTCCACAACTAGAAGTGACAGACCACAGGAAGGGTGTGCGCAAGAGAAGCGCTATTGCCGAGTGAGAACAGGAGGAAAACAAAAAGGAGGCCAGCCTTGGCGATACGGGGTACAGGCGGCCCACGCCAACTACAGACTGACCCCAAAATCTGGGTTGGGTCGCTTGCCAACCCAAATCGCACCTGAGAAGCAACCCAGCGCCGGCCTCGACGTCGATAGTCAGACGCAGGCCAGACGCTGGCAAAACATGACTATTTCCAGTTTTCGATAACGTCGCGCTCTTCTTCCGTCATCTTGGTCATATTGCCCAGTGGCATGTAGCCGCTAGCCACAACCTCCTTGATCTTGGCGGCCTGACCTTCAATCTGACTTACGGTATCGAGCGAGAAACCCGCTGGAGGCGCAGAAAAGCCCGGATGACTGGGCGACTCGGAGTGGCAGGCCACACAGCGCTGATCAATAATCGTGCTTACGTTTTCCGGCAGACCAGCACCCGCAGCCTCCGGCGCTGCGCCGGCGTCTGCACTCGCTGCAGCCCCTGACTCGTCATTCGCGGCTGGCTCAGAGCTTGCCGCGGAGGTGTCGGACTCCGACGCTGCCGACGACTCGGACCCTGAACTCGCCGACGACGCAGGCTCCGAGCTTGTGGAATTCGCGGAGGCTTCATTGTCCTGCGACTTACTCTCCGGCGCCGCAATCGTAAACACCAGCAGGATCAGCAAGGCACCCGCAACGAGGTAAACGGGATTGGTTTTGCCCGCATGCATCAGCACGAAGAACTGGCGAATGAGCGCCCCTGCAAAAATAAACAGCGCCATGAGCAGCCATGCCAGGTCATGGGTGTACGCGAAGGCGTAGTGATTGCTGATCATCAGAAGCACGACCGGTAGCGTAAAGTACGTGTTGTGAACCGAACGCTGCTTACCGCGCTTACCATCGAGGGGATTGGGCTCCTCGCCCGCCTTCATGGCATTAACCATTCGACGCTGGCCGGGAATAATCCAGAAGAACACATTGGCGGACATCGCTGTCGCCATAACGGCACCCGTTAGCAGGAAAGCTGCGCGGCCAGCGAACAGCTGGGTACTGAGATACGCCACCACAATCATGAAGATGCCAACGGCAACGCTTAGCAGACCATCCCGCTCCATATTGGGACTGATGCGCTTACACAGCTCGTTATAGACCACCCAGCCAAACAGAAGGAAAAGCAGCGCTACGCAATTAGCCTGCCAGCCCGTCAGCTGGGCTGCCCACGCCCAGTCACTGTTGGCGTTGATCAGATAGAAGCTCGGATTGACCATATAGAGAAGGACAAACAACGCAAAACCTGAAAGCCAAGCCGTGTACGACTTCCAGAACGACCAGTGCAGGTCTTTGGGCAAGGTTTCCGGACTCGTGGCGTACTTCTGGTTGTGGTAGAAGCCACCGCCATGCACCGCCCACATTTCCCCGAAAACCCCTTTCTTCTTGCAGCTTTCTTCCTTGGGTGGCTTGAGACCGTTATCCAGCATCACGAAGTAGATTGACTCGCCGATCCATGCGATTGCAGCAATGACGTGCAGCCACCGCAGCATGAAGTTCCCGAAGTCTAGAATATAAGCTTCCATGAGGCTCTTCTCTTATTGTGTTGTTGCTCGGATTATTATGACGTTAGAAACACCGGCGACTCAGCTACCGCGGTATGTGGAATAGCTATAAGGAGACAAGAGTAGCGGTACGTGATAGTGCTGGGTGGTGTCGGCGACGCCAAAGCGCAGCGGAATGGTATCTAGAAAGCGCGGCCCAGCCCCTTCGTCCTGAGCGCCAAGATAGTCCCCGGCATGAAAAATCAGTTCATACTGACCTTCCCCGAGCGCTTCACCCTCAAGAATCGGCGCGTCGCAACGCCCATCGGCGTTGGTCGTCACCTCTTTCAAAAAAGTGCGTGACTCTGCCTCCAGCCGGTAGACTTCGATGCGAATCCCCTCCCCGGGCTGGCCAAGCGAAGTATCCAGTACGTGTGTGGTTAGGCGCCCCATAAAGCTCTCCTGTAACGTGATGGTGAACGGACCACAAGAACGCGGCAAGCGAAAAGGTCTCTCTCATTCGGTAAAAGTATACAATTGAATATATATCTTGTACACACTTTGGTGAGCGATGAATTGTCAAAATACCTGGACAAACACCGCACTGCCTCACAGGTACCGAGTAATAACAGCATCGACATACGCACGAGGGCAAGGGCACTGTGCACCAGACAATGGAACCGATGTCGATGCTTCAGGCGAGAAGGCTGGAACTCTGCGGATCTATTATGGACTTGCGGGGGCGTTTAACCCGATGGCCTAGTGTGCCGGAAGGGCGGACGACCGGCACGATCTCCGGTTCGGCCGTCCGCGCGCCCAAGCAGGGCGGCACTGCCCGTGCCGCCGATGGGAACCTCAGAAGTGGAATTTGACCAATGCGCTGACGGCATTCTCGGTGTCGATATTAGGGCTACCGTATTTATTGCGCCAGTACGAGTACTCTATACCGGCCAGAAGCACGCCGGACTCGCCCATGAAATGGCCGAGATCGAGCTTGAACTGGGGATTGATATGCAGATCAGCACTTTGACCACCACTTACGCCCGCCGCGTAGTCCACATAACCATCGAAGACGAACCGTGCGCTACCCACATTGAATGGCGCACCCCAGGTGACGGTCAACTGCCAGTCATCTTCGGCGTCAAAAATCGTGTTATTGCTCACATAGTAGGCGTTCGTATTAAAGTATTGCATGCCAGGCACGTCCCAGCTCAACCCCAGCCCATAAAGGTAGTTGTTGGCATCGACACCGCCCCCAAACTCGTATTGGGTGGCGACGAACACATCGGACACCGGCCCGAAACTGAGCGGCTGACCGGTTAACCAGCTCAGACTCAAGCGTGGCGCAAACTCGCCATAGGTGTCATCGGCACTATCCGAACCGCCCTGAACTTGATAACGGTCGACGAACAAGAACGTATCGCCCCAGTTGTGGCCGGTCGCGTTCTCGAAGGTAAAGACCGTCGCGGATTCTTGCTCGGAGCCAAAGATCTCGTAGTCGTCACTGTAGAGAAGCGACACACTGGAGTCGCCGAAAAACTTCTCGGCATAGGCGCCGGGGGTGAACGCAGTGCAGGCACAGGCTGCAATGACAGATTTCTGTAAAAGATTCATTCTAGTTACCTCTCTTTTTGTTGTAGTCAGCTTTGACTTGGGGCATGTGCGTACCGGCGCATCGAACTGCCGTGAGGCAGGGCCAACGAATACAACGTTAGCCATCACCGCATACAACGCATGCCCGACTTCGAACGTTATTGAGCGCGCGGGAATTCAGGACCGCCGCTCACAGGAAGGCAAACTTGGCGATAAACACCACACACAACAGGTAGAGGCTGACGGAGACTTTGTCACGCTGCCCGGTGAGCAACTTCAGCGTGGCGTATGTAAGGAAACCGAGAGCAATACCGTTGGCGATCGAGAAGGTCAGCGGCATCATGACGACGGTGATGATGGCCGGAATGGTGTCCGTGACGTCTTTCCAGTTGATATGAGCCATACCGCTCATCATCAGCATCGCCACATAGATCAGCGCGCCTGCGGTGGCGTAGGCGGGGATCATGCCTGCCAAAGGCGCAAAGAAGGTCGCCAGCAGGAAGAGCACGCCGACCGTGACTGCCGTCAACCCCGTGCGGCCGCCAGCAGCCACACCGGCGGCACTCTCGACGTAGCTGGTCACTGGCGGACAACCGATCATAGCGCCGGCCACACTGGAGGTGCTGTCAGCCTTTAGAGAGCGGGAGAGGTTTTCTATTTTGCCGTTCTCGTCGACAAGATTGGCGCGATGAGCCACGCCCATCAGCGTGCCCGCAGTATCGAACATATTCACAAACAGGAACGCGAGGACGACGCTGATCATACCGACGTTAAGCGCGCCGGCGACATCCATAGCCATGAAGGTGGGCGCAAGGCTCGGCGGTGCCGACATCAGGCCGTTGTACTCGACAAGCCCCATACCCCAGCCAATGGCCGTAACGACGAACATGCTCACCAGAATAGCGCCGAAGACATTACGGTGACTGAGCACCGCAATCATCAGGAAGCAGATAGCGGCGAGGAACGCGGGAGGCTCGCCGAACGACCCCATCGTCACCAAAGTAGCCGGACTGGCGACGACGATGCCTGCCGTCTTCAGGCCAATAAGCCCGAGAAACATACCCACCCCGGCGCCCATGGCAAACCGCAGACTCATGGGTATGCTATTGAGCAGCCACTCGCGGATGCGCGACAGACTCATAATCATGAACAGGATGCCCGACAGGAATACCGCACCCAGTGCAACTTCCCAGTTGTAACCCATCTCACCAACGACGGTGTACGTGAAGAAGGCATTGAGCCCCATACCCGGCGCCAGCCCCACGGGCCAGTTGGCATAGAGCCCCATGAGCAGACAACCGAGTGCCGCCCCAAGGCAGGTTGCAACAAACGCAGCCCCGTAGTCGAGACCGGCTTGCGACATAATGCTGGGGTTCACGAAGATCACGTAGGCCATCGTTATAAATGTGGTCAGGCCTGCCAGAAGCTCAATCTTTACGGTACTGCCGTGATGCTTGAGCTTGAAGATGCGTTCGAGCAAATCCACTTTTGAAGACTCTTTGGGCGAGCCCTTTTCTTGGCTGTACGAGCCTTTCTCTTGGTCGATATTTTCCACAAAGGTATTCCTCATCTTATTGTTTTCAATCACCCAGAGCCGAGCTCTTGAGGCAGGTGACGACGGTCTCGATCATCTGAATTTCTTGACCTATCGGTCAGGATAGAACACCTTGATTATGGTTTTGTATACAATAAATGCAACCCAATTTTTGAAAAAAGTTGAGTAGACGACACAAAAACCCGACAGACCGACTTCGAAGCTTAATTGAACCCGACACGGCTCCTTAACGAGCAAGGCATCCCGTCTTTTTCAGAGTGGGAGTGGACCGACCTTCGGAGACGGGCCTTGTCACGCTCGCCGCCCGCTCCGACGATGAAAACAAACAAAACCGGGGCTCAGGATGTTGGTCACTTCGGCTAGCACGATAAGCAGCCGAACATAGCTGGCGCGCCGTCACGGAAGCAGCATTTTCGGCCAGCAGAAGGAGAACGAGGTAACAGCAAAGAACACAGCGCGCGCCTTATGCCGAATTAAGCTTGACAAACCGTATTATTGTATACGATTTTTATAGTCAAAGATGTATACAACAAAAAGAGCCGTAAAAATGCCTGTGACAAACCTCATGGCGACCACTTTTCCCGTGACCGCTGCCGCTAGTAACTGCTGCCCCTTCGACTGGCTATCTCGTAGGCGCCCTTTCAAGGCCCCCAATCGCGACCCAACCGGAAAGGAGCGCTCCGGCAGCCTGATGGCTACCGGTATAGCGCACGGTACGCTTACCTTTGCACCATTCAGCGTTTACTCGCCGACGGCAAGCCGTTGAGCAAGTCATCCGATACGTAGTAGGAGTTCCCCTTGAAGTACATACTCGCTTTTTCCCTGGCTTTGGCTTTCTCAACCCATACGGCTGCGCAGACCTATGTCGTCGGCGTGGAGGACACGAATTTCATGCCCCATTACGGGTTCGACAAGTGGCGACGGTATAGCGGCTTTGCCCGAGACCTACTCGATCTATTCGCCGAGCAGACCGATGTAAAGCTGGTGTACAAAGCGCTGCCCACGGAGGAGCTGGGAGCGGCTCTGGTGGAAGGGAAGATCGATTTCAAGTATCCGGATAACCCCGATTGGGCCCGCTCGGATGGCTCGGCCGACGCGTTGAGCTATAGCGACCCCATCGTCGAATACGTCGACGGCGTATTGGTAACGCCAAGGCGCGCCGGTCTGGCTGTAGAACACCTCAAACGCTTGGCGCTGGTCGAAGGCTGGACGCCCCTGGGCTATCAAGAACAGATTGAGTCTTCGCAGATACTGGCCATACGCAGCGATAGCCTGCAGGAAATGGTTCGTCAAACATTGCTAAAAAACAGCGACGGTGCCTATTACAACGTCGTGGTGGCTTTGCACTACATCAACAATATACGCGCGAGGCCAGACGTCCTTGTATTCGACCCCAACCTTCCACACACACGAAGCGCCTTCCGGCTCTCAACAATGAAACAGACCGAGCTGCTGCAGCGTTTCGACGACTTCCTGAAAGAGCAACAAGCAGACATCGAGGCACTGAAAGCCAAGCATCAGGTCGAAGCGCATATTGACTCTCAATATCTCGGCATGGAGCAGTGGAAAATCGACTTCCTGAAGCGGCAAGAAACAAAGGATGCGGAAGAAAAATAGCGGTTCAGACTCACAATGCGATTTCGCCGCCCCGCCCGGGGCGGCCATTCCCGGACAACTATCAAGCGACACTGAGACCCTCAAGACACCGAGGCTCTCAAGAGGGCGCTGTAAAAACACCAACCAGCCGGTTTGCACAAATGCACCTCTCTCCCGCGGAGGGAAAGCGGCCTAAAACCGCAAGCTTTTGCAATACCCTCTCAAGGCGAAGAATGCTGAAACGGTTGCGACCTTGCACCCCCTGTTCCACACAAAAAAAAGCCGGCAGCCTGGCGGCTGCCGGAAAACGAGGCCCATCGCCTCAAGAAAAAGGGTGATTACCTTTGATGGACAGACGCGCCCGCGCTAAAGGTCTCCTTCACCGCGCGGTCATCGCCCAGGATCATCAGAGCAAAAAGCTTCTCTTCCAAGCTTTGGGCGCGCTTTAAACGGTCGCCGACGAGGGGGGTGGCGTTGTAATCGAGCACCACGAAGTCAGCCTCTTTCCCCGGCTTCAAGTTACCGATTTTGTAGTCGAGGTAGAGGGATTTCGCCCCACCCAACGTTGCCAGGTACAGCCCCTTGAAAGGGTCCAGCTTCTGCCCCTGCAATTGCAATATCTTGTAGGCCTCGTTGAGGCTTTGCAGCTGGGAAAAACTGGTGCCCGCCCCGATATCCGTACCCAGACCAACACGTACGCCGTGCTCCTCCAAACGCGCCAGGTCGAGCAAGCCGCTACCGAGGAAAAGGTTCGATGTCGGACAAAACGCGACGGCGGATCCGGTATCGCCCAGGCGCTGGCACTCGTCGTCCCGTAAGTGGACACAATGCGCGAACACCGATCGCTCGCCGATCAGGCCATGGTGATCATACACATCCAGGTAGCCGCCTCTTTCCGGAAACAGTTCTTTGACCCACTCGATTTCCTGCCGATTCTCGGAAAGATGAGTGTGCATGTACAAGCCAGGGAACTCTTTCAACAGTTTGCCGGCGAGCTCTAGTTGCTCGGCACTGCTTGTCGGCGCGAAGCGCGGTGTTACGGCGTAGGAGAGCCGTCCTTTGCCGTGCCAGCGCTCGATGAGCTCTTTGCTGTCCGCGTAGCCCGATTCCGCTGTATCCAACAGATAGTCCGGCGCGTTTCGATCCATTAATACTTTCCCTCCGATCACTCGAAGGTTCAGTTTGGAGGCCTGTTCGAAAAAGGCATCCATGGATTGCTTGTGAACCGTGCCGAACACCAGCGCGGTCGTGGTTCCGTTTCGTAGCATCTCGCGGAGAAATAAATCAGCCTGCTCGCTCGCATGCTGGGAATCGGCGAACTCCCCTTCGCAAGGAAAGGTGTATGTCTCCAGCCAATCCAGCAACTGCGAACCATAGGAACCTATGATGCCGACTTGCGGATAGTGAATGTGGGTATCGACAAAACCCGGGGTTATCAACGCATCGGCGTAATGGACAACCTCAACTTCAGGCGAGAGCGACGACAAAAGGCTTTCTGCGCTTCCCAAGTCGATAACAGTACCGTTCTCGACTACCAGCAGGCCGTCCTCAAAATATTCATAAGACGCTTCAGCCCCCACTTCGCTCGGGTCTGCGACACTGTGAAGGATAGAGGCACGGTAGGCTTTGCATTGAGACATAGTCACTCTCATCAGTTTTGTTAGCGGCGACTTGAGGGTTGATTGCCAAAGAATTTAAACAGGCGCGGCTTTCTGGTCAACAATAAACTGACCATAAAGTCAGGAAATATGATTGACTGAGAGCGTGGCCGGCTTGAACTCGACGCCCCGGCCCATAGGCTAAACAATCTCTTGGTACGCCTGCACTAACCCTTAGTTTAGGCTCAAACGCTGTTTTTTCCACTTTGATCTTCCGCCATCTCTCCCTGCAGCACGGCCCTCGGCGTGAACCATATTGCGCACTCATAAAAACTAGACTAAACAGTCAGGAAATTGTAAAAATAAAAACAGCTCAGATGATACTGGGTCCCGGTGAGGCGAAACCGCCTGGACACTGAGGAAATCAACAACGGCTTTCGCCGCTTACTCTCGGACTCTCTGCCAAGTAAGAGAAACCAGAGAGAACGCGGCGCAAGTGCAGAGAACGGGGAATATCTGTGATCGAATTCTACTTGAACGGCCAACAACAAAAACTGAGTCAAGTCGACCCGAATCTAAGCATCCTGGACTGGCTACGCACTAAAGCGCGCCTGACCGGGACTAAGGAGGGCTGCGCTTCCGGTGACTGCGGGGCTTGCACCGTGGCCATCGGCACACCTGACCAGTCGCAATCCGGACAGCTTCGCTACGACAGCGTCAATAGCTGTATAGCACTCGTCGGGAGCCTACACGGCAAGCACTTGGTTACCGTGGAGGCGCTGACTCAGGAACCGGCCCATCCGGTTCAGAAGGAGATGGTGGAGTGTCATGGAGCCCAGTGCGGCTTCTGCACGCCGGGCATCATCATGTCGCTGTTCACGCTACATACCGAGGGCGCTGCCAGCGGCTCTGCCCCCAACGACCAAGCGATACTGGAAGCACTGTCCGGCAACCTCTGTCGCTGCACCGGCTACCGCCCTATCGTCGAAGCCGGACGCCGAGCCTGCGTGCAAACCTGGGAGCCCAGTTCGAGTAACGCCGTGCTGAATCGAGGAAGTGCACTCAGCGGTCCCGTTGCGGCCGACTCGAGTGATTCCGCGCCCGGTCTTACGGGACCAGCCTGGCTTCAAGACCCGGAAATGATCGCCCAGTTGCTCAAATTACAGGGCACCTCTGGCACGCTCTCGGACGAGCAAGGCTACCGCTACGACGCACCCGCGACGCTCGAAGCCCTGCGCAAGTTACGCAACCAGTTCCCCGATGCCAGGTTAATTGCGGGTGGCACCGATCTGTCGCTCGAAATCACTCAGCAGCTGAAGGACCTGACGCACCTAATTGGTCTGAGCGGCATCGAAGAACTCCAGGACATCCGCGAATGTGACGACGGAATCTACTTGGGTGCGGGCGCCACCTACCGCGCGGTGTTCCACAACCTTGAAGAGCGCTGGCCTCATTTCGGGCCAATGCTTGAGCGCCTGGGGTCACGACAGATTCGGAACCGTGGAACCGTTGGCGGAAATATCGGCAACGCGTCGCCAATCGGCGACATGCCCCCAACCTTGATTGCGCTCGGAGC
Source organism: Marinobacter fonticola (assembly GCF_008122265.1). Lineage (NCBI taxonomy): Bacteria > Pseudomonadati > Pseudomonadota > Gammaproteobacteria > Pseudomonadales > Marinobacteraceae > Marinobacter > Marinobacter fonticola. The sequence goes on along the minus strand of NZ_CP043042.1, from coordinate 563,322 downwards.
AGAACTGGAACTGGACAGCGTGGATGGCATCCGTCGCCTGCCCTTACAGGATTTCTTCCTGGGCTATAAGCAGACCGCCCTCAAACCGAACGAATTCATTCGCGGCGTCTGGATACCCGCATCGAAGCCCGATGAGACGCTACTGATCTACAAGGTGTCCAAGCGCATCGATGACGACATTTCCGCGGTACTGGGCGCGTTCTGGCTGAAACGGGACGGGGAAACTATCACAGATTGCCGGCTGGCGTTTGGCGGAATGGCGGCGACGCCAAAACGGGCCACCAGCGCTGAGGCCGAACTGAAAGGCCAGCCCTGGAACGCGTCTACAGTCGCCTCCGCCATGTCAGCCCTGGAAAGCGATTTCAACCCGATGACCGACGTGCGGGGCTCCGCCGCCTATCGACTACAAGTGGCCGGTAACCTACTGCGCCGCGCGCTTTTGGAAAGCACCCAGGACTCCACTCGTTCACAGCAGCCGCTCATGGTGACCGACTATGCGTAAGCTACCTTCCAACACTTCAGCAACCTCCACCACCGCAAACGGTGTCACCGGCACCGAAGCGTTTCACGATAGCGCCTGGAAACATGTTCGAGGCCAGGCGCGCTACATCGACGACCTGCCCGAGCCCGAAGGCATTTTGCACGCAGCAGTGGGTCAGAGCGCCCAAGCCCATGCCCGCATTACCGCTATGGATCTCAGCGAAGTTCGGGCTTACCCGGGCGTCGTCGCCGTCATGACCGTCGACGATGTGCCGGGTCACACGGATATCGGGCCGGTCTTCCCCGGCGACCCGGTGTTGGCCGGCGATCTGGTGGAGCATGTGGGCCAGCCCCTGTTCGCCGTCGCCGCAACGAGCCATCGTGCCGCCAGGCAAGCCGCCCGGCTCGCGAAAGTCAGCTATGAGCCGCTGCCCGCGGTGCTGACCGCGCAAGCCGCGCTGGAGCAGCAATTGTTTGTCCGTCCCGGACACACCCAGTTGAGCGGCGACCCGGATAAAGCACTCGCCGACGCTCCACACCGCCTGCAAGCCGACATGCACGTCGGCGGTCAGGAACATTTCTACCTCGAAGGTCAGGCCTGCCTGGTAGAACCCACCGAAGACGAAGGTGTATTCGTCCACACCTCGAGCCAGCATCCCTCCGAAGTGCAAAAACTGGTTGCCGAGGTGCTCGACCTGCCGATCCATGAAGTTCAGGTGGAAGTCAGACGCATGGGTGGAGGCTTCGGCGGCAAGGAAACGCAAGCCGCGCCCCTGGCCTGCATTGCGGCGCTGCTCGCCCGGCACACCGGGCGCCCGGTCAAGTATCGGATGGCACGCTTCGACGACATGGTACAAACCGGGAAACGCCACGACTTTTACAATACCTACGATATCGGTTTCGATGAGCAAGGCGTGCTTCGAGGCGCGGATATCATGGTTGCCGGCCGCTGCGGTTTCTCGCCGGATCTCTCCGACGCCATCGTCGACCGCGCCATGTTCCACTCGGACAACGCCTATTACCTCGACCAGGCGCGTGTGGCCGGCCATCGCTGCAAGACGCACACCGTTTCCAATACCGCCTTCCGCGGCTTCGGCGGCCCTCAGGGGATGATGATCATCGAACGGGCGATGGACGATATCGCCCGTCATCTTGGTCTGGACCCGCTGGATGTACGCAAGCGCAACCTCTATGGCCCGGGCCGGGACGTCACCCATTACGGCCAAAAGGTCGAGCAGCACGTGCTACCGGAGCTGATTGAAACGCTCGAAGCCAGCTCGGATTACCGCCAACGCCGTGCTGAAATAACCGAGTTCAACAAGCAAAACACTGCCCTGAAACGAGGTCTGGCGCTGACCCCAGTAAAATTCGGCATTTCATTCACCGCCAAGCACCTCAATCAGGCCGGCGCTCTGGTGCACGTCTATACCGACGGCAGCATTCATCTCAACCACGGCGGCACGGAAATGGGGCAAGGCCTGTATATCAAGGTCGCCCAAGTCGTCGCGGCAGCCTTCCAGGTCGATCTGGATCGGATAAAAGTGTCCGCAACACGGACAGACAAGGTGCCCAATACCTCGCCGACTGCCGCCTCGTCAGGCACCGACCTGAACGGCATGGCCGCCCTGGATGCCTGCGAAAAGATCAAGCAGCGTTTGGTGGATTTTGCGGTCGAAACCTACGGCGTAGAGGCCGACGCGGTGGCCTTCGCCAACAACGAAGTCCATGTGGGCGAGCGGCAATTCGGCTGGGCGGAATTCGTGCAGCAGGCTTACCTGGCGCGCGTTTCCCTGTCTTCGAACGGATTTTACAGCACTCCGAAAATCCATTACGACCGGGGCACAGGGCAGGGCCGGCCTTTCCTGTACTTTGCTAACGGAGCAGCGTGTGCCGAGGTCGTGGTCGACACTCTCACCGGCGAATACAAAGTGCTGCGCGCGGATATCCTTCACGATGTGGGCCAATCGCTTAACCCGGCCGTCGATATCGGTCAGATCGAAGGTGGTTTCGTCCAGGGCATGGGCTGGCTGACCACCGAGGAACTGGTCTACAGCGACGACGGCCGACTGTTGTCCAACGGCCCGGCAACCTACAAGATTCCGGCCGTTTCCGATGCCCCACCGGACTTTCGCGTGGCGCTACTACCCCACAGCCCTAACCGCGAGGCCACTGTGTTTCGTTCCAAGGCCGTAGGGGAGCCGCCGCTCATGCTGGGGATGGCGGTCTGGTCCGCCCTGCGCGATGCCGTCGCCAGCGTGGGAGATTACCGCTACAGCCCGCCCCTGGACACCCCCGCCACCCCGGAGCGGGTGCTCGGCGCGGTCGCTGCGACCGAGCGCTGGATGGCGGAGCAATCGAAGTCTGACCGGCGAGAAACGGCTCAGGAACCCTCGCACGCATAACCGTTTCCTGAACGCCCTGCCCCGCCGGTGCTCACTCGAGCGCCGGCGGGGCAGCACCCTGTATTGGCGATACCGCCATTCTTCCCAAAGGCCACACGTCTTCCATTCCCCAGTATCCCTCTCTTTGAATCCCCGATATTTAACGCTTATGTTCAACAAAGCCCAACTCACCGCCTGAAAACGGGCAGGCCGCCAGCAGGCGTAGGGGCACGAGCGCAACCATAAAACCAGCCTTTTATCGCGGCAACCTGACCGCCACCACCAGCAGAAAATAGATCGCCAGCAAAAACAACGAAATACCCTCGCCAGAAACAGACGGACTTGACAGCCGATACAATTTAGTACGACATTGACCATTACACTGTATACAAAAAGAGAATCATAGAAATGTCAGAGACGGGACACCGATTGTGGATTCGCAACCCGCTTGCCTGCGCCGATCCGAATGCCGCCGGTGGGATTGTGGTCGATGGGACGAAAATCGTGGAAAAGGTGGCAGCGGGTCAACAACCCAGCCAGGACGTTCATGAAACCTTCGATGCATCAGAGCATGTGCTGCTGCCCGGCCTGGTCAATACACACCATCACTTTTACCAAACCCTGACGCGAGCCTACTCCCCAGCGCTCAACAAGGAACTGTTTCCGTGGTTGACCACCCTCTATGACGTATGGGCCAACCTCGACGAAAGCCAGATGGCCTTGGCCAGCGAGCTGGCGATGGTCGAGTTGCTCATGTCAGGATGCACGACCGTCGCCGATCACCATTACGTGTTTTCCGGGGCGCTGAAAAACGCCGTTGACTGCCAGGTCGAAACCGCCCAACGTCTGGGGGTCCGGGCCGCGCTGACGCGGGGTTCCATGAGCGTAGGCCGCGACGATGGCGGCCTACCGCCGCAGACCGTGGTGCAGGACGAGCAAACCATCATCGACGACAGCCAGCGCCTCATTGACCGTTACCACCAACGGGCTGACGGGGCCATGACCACGATAGCCCTGGCGCCTTGCTCGCCGTTTTCGGTAAGCCGCGATCTCATGCGCGAGAGCGCGCGCTTGGCCGAGGTCAACGACGTTCGCCTGCACACCCACCTTGCCGAAACTGAAGACGAGACCGCCTATTGCCAGAAACTCTTTGGCATGCGCCCCTTGGACTATCTTGAAGATTGCGGTTGGCTGAGCGATCGCACCTGGCTGGCCCATGGCATTCATTTCGAGCAGGACGAAGTTCAGCGCCTTGGACGCGCAGGAACGGGTATCGCGCACTGCCCGTCTTCGAATATGGTTCTGGGTTCCGGGTTATGCCGTACCCTGGAGCTCGAAGCCGCGGGCGCGCCGGTGGGTTTGGCCGTCGACGGTTCGGCCTCGTGCGACCACTCGAACCTTGCTTCGGAAATGCGTCAGGCATTGCTGTTGGGTCGACTGCGATATTCCCCGAGCGAGGTCACTCACGAAGCCGTCATCCGCTGGGCGACGCGAGGCTCCGCCCGATGTCTGGGACGCACAGACATCGGCGGTCTGGAGCCCGGCCAGCAGGCGGATGTGGCGATGTTCAAACTTGACGAGCCGCGTTTTTCCGGCGCAGAAAATCCCTTAGCTGCCTTATTGCTGTGCGGCGCCCACCGTGCGGACCGCGTCATGGTCGCCGGGCGCTGGCGAGTCGCCGACGGCCAACCCTGCGGCGTCGACCTCAACTCGCTGATGGCACGCCACGACGAGGCCGCCCGCAAGCTCAGGAGGGCCGTATAGGACCACTCGCAGTCCCCGCTAGGATCCGTACAAAAACAATATCCAGGAGACCCCGATGACCTCAACCACGTCCGAAAAAGTAGAGAGCACACCGGCCGATAACCGCGGCGGCTCCCACGACGTCAACGCCATGCCGCCTTTGCGGCGCGCAATACCTTTGGGTATTCAACATGTATTGGCGATGTTTGTCGGTAACGTAACCGTACCGATCATTATCGCGGGGGCGGCGGACCTGCCTCCCGATCAAACCGCGTTCATGGTTCAGGCGGCGATGTTTGTCGCCGGCGTTGCAACCCTGCTCCAGTCGTTGGGTTTAGGCCCGATCGGCGCCCGCCTCCCCATCGTCATGGGAACGAGTTTCGGGTTTGTACCTGTCCTGATCCCGATAGCCGTCGGTCTGGGTTTGCCTGCTGCTTTGGGAGCCGCGCTATGTGGCGGTATTGCAATGGCGGTGGTGGGTCTGTTCCTGCCCTGGTTCCGCTTCCTGTTCCCGCCTGTGGTGACGGGCACCTTCGTGGTGATGCTCGGTATATTGCTGATGCCGGTCGGACTTGCCTATGCCGGCGGCGGCTTCGGCGCCGCGGATTTCGGGTCCATCCATCATCTTGGGCTTGCTGCGCTGGTACTGATCGTGACGATAGGCCTTCACCAGTTCTGTCGCGGTATCTGGAGCGAAGTGGCGCCCCTGGTCGGCTTGCTGGCAGGCTTCTGCGCGGCCATTTTCCTGGGCTATGTCGATTTCTCGAAAGTAACCGGTGCAGACTGGGTGTCCCTACCCTCACCGTTTGGTATTGGCATTGAGTTCCATCTTGCGGCCATTGTTCCCGTCGTCCTGTTGTCATTGGTTACCGTGGCCGAATCCATTGGCGATATCGTAGGCACCACTGCGGGCGGACTGAACCGCGAGCCCACCAAGAAAGAGCTCTCCGGCGGCGTCATGGCCGATGGCATCGCAAGCGTTTTTGCCGCCATCTTTAACGCCTTTCCGCAAATCAGTTTCAGTCAGAACGTCGGCATGGTGGCGCTCACTGGCGTTGTCAGCCGGTACGTCGTCGCCATCGGCGGCGTATTCCTGATGTTGGCTGGCCTCCTGCCAAAGCTCGGAAGCGTGATTTCCAGCATTCCGAATGCCGTGCTCGGCGGCGCCGTACTGATCATGTTCGGCATGATCGCCAGTGCGGGTATCAAAATGCTCAGTAGCGTCCCGTTCGACAAGCGCAACATGCTGATCATCGGCACATCGCTCACAATTGCCGTGGGTCTGCCGGCACAGGAAGGGCTTTATGCCGGCCTATCGGAAAATGTCATAGCCATGATCGAGTCCGGCTTAATCCCTGGAGCGCTTACAGCAATCGTATTGAACCTGATTCTCCCTAAAAGCCGCATTTCACTGCCCGACGGCACTGAAACTAACGGATAGGTCGAGACTCGCTATTTAACGATTAACTCCGACATTCAATAACAAACAGTGACGAACCAAGGACCCTATTATGAAAACAAAACCGGTGCTGGCGTTGACCGACGTCAGCGCGATTCTTGACGGCGCTCAAAAAGAAGCCGAAGCCAATGGCTGGGCGGTCACGATAGCGGTGGCCGACGACGGCGGTCATTTATTGGGCTTGCGGCGGCTGGACGACGTAGCACCCTTCACGGTGAATGTGGCCATAGAAAAAGCCCGTAGCGCCGCCATCGGACGCAAGGAAACGGCGGTCTTCGAGGACATGATCAATAACGGCCGGAATGCCTTTCTCTCCGCGCCGCTTGAGGGCCTGCTCACCGGCGGTGTGCCTGTGATCCAGAACGGCCAGGTGGCCGGCAGCATCGGCGTCTCGGGCGTCAAGCCCGACCAGGACGCCCAAGTCGCCAAGGCCGGCATCAAAGCCATCGCCGCTTGCCTGGAGCAGCCGCAGAACGCCAGCTTTCTCGCTGGACATCCAGAGGCATAACCAGGCACGGGACTAAGGAAATAGGCGCGCTGTCTCGGCCAATCGGGCGACACTTCGCGCCCTCCCAGCGCCCGTTGCCGACGAAACATCTGGAAACTACTGAAAGAACCGCCTCGGGGAGCCGTTACGGTGCCAACCAACGCACCTGTAACAACCTACGAAGATATCCGCAGTACCGGGGCGGGGGTAAACCCAAGGAAACGACATGCAAAAAGCTGTTGCAGATAAGCCGCTTAAAATCGCTGGACGGACGTTCAGTTCCCGACTGCTTGTGGGGACGGGCAAGTACCGTGACTTCGATGAGACCGCCCTTGCAGTCTCTGAAAGCGGCGCTGAAATTGTGACCTTTGCGGTACGCCGCACCAACCTCGGTCAAGACGAGGGTCCCAACCTCCTGGACGTGATCTCGCCCGAACGTTATACGCTGCTGCCCAACACCGCCGGCTGTTACACGGCCAAGGATGCCGTCCGCACCTGCAAACTGGCTCGGGAGCTGCTCGACGGTCATAACCTCGTCAAGCTTGAGGTGCTCGGGGACGACAACACGCTGTACCCCAACGTTGTGGAAACCTTAAAGGCGGCCGAGGAGCTGATTCAAGACGGCTTCGACGTGATGGTCTACACCAATGACGACCCCATCGTTGCTAAAGAGCTGGAACGGATAGGTTGCTGTGCCGTGATGCCCCTGGGTTCGTTAATCGGCTCCGGTTTAGGGCTATCCAACCCTCATGCGCTGACGATCATACTCGACGGCCTGGAGGTGCCCGTCATCGTCGATGCGGGCATTGGCACCGCCTCCGATGCGGCGCTCGCGATGGAACTAGGGTGTGCCGGCGTATTAATGAATTCCGCCATTGCCCACGCCAAGCAACCCATTCTGATGGCGGGCGCCATGCGCATGGCGATAGAAGCCGGGCGCCGCGCGTACCTGGCTGAACGCATGCCACGTCGAGTGCGCGCGAATCCCTCGTCACCGACGGCGGGTTTAATCGGCTGAGAGTTTAGCGACCTTAGGGCGATGGATCATAGCCTCGCCCTTTTTACGGGCCCCGTCGCGAGTTTACAGGCCCCACCTCGAGTTGGAAGCTTCCTGCAGACTCAGCCTCGATCATGCGGATTCCACCCCCAACCGCCGCACAATCCAGTACAGCAAGATCCCACAAACGCCGACAGTCACCCCGCCCACCATAAACGCCACACCGAACCCAGCCATGGCAAATACCGCCCCGAACAGCAGCGGCGCAATGAGTTTCACCGCCCTGTTCCCCATCAGCCGCATGCCCAGTGCGCCGGAGCGCTGTTCGCTGTCAACGCTTTCGGCCAGTAGAACCATGGACAACGGCTGCGATAGCCCCGCACCGATGCCGACCAGCACGGACAGCAGACCCAAGGCTACGACCGCGTGAACGCTACCGGTGAAGCCAAGGCCGACGGTCATGGCCACGACGGAGAACAACACCGTGGTTTCGCGACCGCCGAGTATGGAAATAATACGCCCGGTGAAAGGGCGAACCAGCATGGAAGCGATTGCGCGCAAACTGACGAGAAAGCCGATGGTGGAGGCTCCGAGCCCCAAACCATCGAGATAGACCGGTAGGTAACTGCCATGGACCGTAAGGGCGAACATCGCTGCCATAGTGACGGCGATGGAAACCTGTACGCCGCGGTTGGTTTTCAGCAGTCTCCCCTGGGCGAGAAAACCGCTGACGGATCGATCTGTGGCTCGGCCTTCGCGGGCATCGCCGATCAACCCTAGCGCGAGGAAAGCGCCCACCAGCGACAACAGAGCCATGGCGTAAAACGCCGGCTCTGCGGTGCCATACAAATCGATCAAACCACCGGCCAGCAGCGGACCGATCACCTGACCGCCGGACAGCCAAGTGGTGTACCAGCCGAAATAGTTCTCCAGCGTCTTGCCGGTGCCCAGACTGGAAACGACGGTTTGCGCCGCCAGCACCATTTGCATCTGGGCCAGACCGATCAACAGCTGAGCTATAAAAAGACCTGGAATGGAGGGGAGCGCCAGGATCAGGCCAATCCCCACCACCGTCACCACCGCTCCCGAAATGATAGAGAAACGCCCACCCCGGTGAGACACGAAGCCACCCATGGGAATGGCAAAAAACAGCGGCAGGATGGCCGGCGCACTAAAGATGGCCCCGAGTTCCAGCGGCGAGGCATGCAGATCCAGCGCGTGGACCGGAATCGCCACGAGCAACATGGATTGCGCCAGGAAAGCTGCCGTCATTGCAATACAAATGATGCGGAAGTTAAGCCTGTTATCGCTTTTCTGACGATTTTTTGGAGCGTCAATCAAGGTTTTACAAGGGCCTTATCCAGTTGCGCAGCCGTTCCAAGGAGGGGGCGGTTGGTTAATCCGGCATAGCGCAATGGTCTAGCGTCATTAGGCTTCCATCACTCAGGCAAACTCACCTTCACTCAACACCCACTCCCTGAAATGGTTGACCGTTTCGTTGTCTTTCCGAAGATCGGGCAATACAAAATGGTAGCCACCTTTACTGCGGAAGCTGTGCGAAACCGGCACGATCAATTGGCCCGACTGCAGTTCCCGCTCGATCAGAAACGCTGGAATCAGGGCGATGCCCATGCCGTGGGCGGCAGCCTCCGCCAACATCGTGAACAGCTCGAAGCGTGGGCCGGACATATCCCGCTCGACGCGCATATCCAGCGACCGAAACCATTCCCGCCAGGCATAGGGTCGTGTGGTCTGCTGCAGCAACGGATAGTTCACAATGTCGTCGTAAGCCAGCGATGTAGCTGGAGCAATCAGCTCCGGACTGCACACCGGCACCGGCCGCTCGTACATCAACAAAGTGGTCTCGGTGCCCGACCAATCGCCATTGCCGAAGTAAATAGCAGCGTCGAACGGTGTATCCGAGAACAGGAACGGCCGCGTCTTGTTGGTCATGTTCACCGTAATATTCGGGTGCAGCGCCCTGAACTTGCGCAGGCGAGGAATTAGCCAGCGGGTGCCGAACGTGGGCACTACGGCAAGCTCAAGTGCGTTTTCCGTGCCATGATTACCCATGACCGATAGCGTGTCGCGCTCAATCTCGTTGAGACGCTGCGCCACCAGGCGATGGTAGCTCTCGCCGGCTTGCGTCAGCCGCACACCTTGGCGGCCGCGCCGAAACAGCTTGACACCAAGAAACTCTTCAAGGGAGGCGATCTGACGACAGATGGCGCTCTGAGTCAACGACAGTTCCTGGGCCGCTTCGGTAAAACTAACGTGCCGGGCCGCCGCTTCGAAGCCCATCAGGACCGTTGTACTGGGTACTTTACGACGCATGCAATCTCTCTGCTCCTGGCTGCCGCACGAATTATGAAGTGATATTTTAGCACAATGGAATGAAATATTATCGTTTGAGTAAAGATCAGTTGTTTCTTTATTATCCAATTATACCGTAACAAAGCCCTTTTCAGAGCAGCAGACTAAAAAGTCAACAAATTCTCAAGTGAGGTTAACGAACAATGAGCCGCTCCGACGCCGAATTCAACTGGTTAAGCCCTCTACTGCTGGACGACCAGCTTGAGGAAGAAGAACGCATGGTGCGGGATACCGCCCATAGCTACGCCCAGGACAAGCTGGCCACCCGCGTTCTGGATGCCTTCCGCAACGAAAACACCGATCCGAAGATCTTTCGTGAGATGGGCGAACTGGGCCTGCTGGGCGCCACCATCCCCGAGCAGTACGGCGGCGCGGGCCTCAACTACGTGTCCTACGGCCTGATCGCCCGCGAAGTCGAGCGGGTGGATTCCGGCTACCGCTCCATGATGAGCGTGCAGTCTTCCCTGGTGATGGTGCCGATCAACGAATTCGGCTCCGAAGCGCAGAAGCAGAAGTATCTGCCTAAGCTGGCCAGCGGCGAGTGGATTGGCTGTTTCGGCCTGACCGAGCCGAATCACGGCTCCGACCCCGGCAGCATGGAAACCCGCGCCAAGAAAGTCGACGGTGGCTACAAGCTGAGCGGCAGCAAGATCTGGATCACCAACAGCCCAATCGCCGACGTGTTCGTAGTCTGGGGCAAGACCGAGGATGGCAAGATCCGCGGCTTCATCCTCGACAAGGGCATGAAGGGATTGAGCGCCCCGGCCATCCACGGCAAGGTGAGCCTGCGCGCCTCCATCACCGGCGAGATCGCGATGGATGAAGTCTTCGTGCCGGAAGAGAACATGTTCCCGGACGTCACCGGCCTGCGTGGCCCCTTCACCTGCCTGAATTCCGCCCGTTACGGCATTGCCTGGGGCGCCCTGGGTGCCGCTGAATTCTGCTGGACGGCGGCGCGCCAATACGTGCTCGACCGCAAGCAATTCGGCCGCCCACTGGCCGCTAACCAGCTGATCCAGAAGAAGCTGGCGGACATGCAGACGGAAATCACCCTGGGCCTGCAGGGCTGTCTGAGGCTGGGTCGATTAAAGGATGAAGAGAAGGCCGCCGTGGAGATCACGTCGCTGATGAAGCGCAATTCCTGCGGCAAGGCGCTGGATATCGCACGGACGGCCCGCGACATGCTCGGCGGCAACGGCGTATCCGACGAGTACGGCGTCATCCGCCATATGGTGAATCTGGAAGCGGTCAACACCTACGAGGGGACCCACGACGTGCACGCCCTGATCCTGGGCCGTGCTCAGACGGGCATCCAGGCGTTTACCTGCTAAACCCGACCGGGGCCGCCGGGCGCGATAACGTCCGGCGCATCCCAATGGGCAACGGAGAGAGTGTTCCATGGATCAATCCAATCCAGCGCCTCCCACGACGGCACGCCAGGGACCACTCAGTCATCTGACCGTTCTGGACCTGAGCCGCATTCTGGCCGGCCCTTGGGCCACGCAGATTCTTGCGGACTTGGGCGCCCGGGTGATTAAGATTGAAAGCCTGATCGGCGACGACACCCGTCGCTGGGGCCCACCCTTTTTGACGCGCAGTAGCGGTAGTATAGAAGACCCATCGTCCGGCGCCTCCGATGCCGCCTACTTCACCTGCTGCAATCGCAACAAGGAGTCGGTCTGTGTCGACTTCTCAAAGCCCGAAGGGGCGAACCTGATCCGCAAGCTGGCCCGCTCCGCCGATATTCTGGTGGAGAACTTCAAGGTCGGCGGCCTAAAGAAGTACGGCCTGGACTACGACACGCTGCGAGAGCTCAACCCGCGCTTAGTGTATTGCTCTATCACCGGCTTCGGCCAGACCGGCCCCTACGCCCAACGCGCTGGCTATGATTTTCTGATTCAGGGCATGGGCGGGCTGATGAGCATTACCGGTCAGCCGGATAATGGGGATCAACGCAGCGAACCGTTAAAGACCGGCGTTGCCATCGCCGATGAATTCACCGGCATGTACGCTGCCACCTCGATCCTCGCCGCCATCGCGCACCGGGATCGAACCGGTGAGGGCCAGTATATCGACTGCGCCCTGCTGGATTGCCAGGTAGCAATGCTTGCCAACCAGGGTTCCAACTGGCTCGTGGGCAAACGTACGCCTCGCCCGATGGGCAATCATCACCCTAACCTGGTGCCCTACCGAGCTTATCCGGTGCAGGATGGCCACGTGATTATCGCCTGCGGCAACGACCGGCAATTCCGATCGCTGTGCGACGTTTTGGCGCTTGATGCGACAGGTCAGGACGCAAGGTTCCGCACCAACGCCGACCGGGTCGCAAACCGTTCCGCCCTTGAGGCCACATTGGAAGAACGGCTGGCCCACTACTCACGCGAGCACATTATTCACCTGCTGGAAATGGCGAAGGTGCCCTGCGGTCCCATCAATACCATCCCGGAAGTTTTCGAAGACCCCCAGGTGAGCGCCCGTGAGATGGTCGTTCCCCTCGAGCGAGCCGATGGCTACGCCATTCCCACCATTGCCTATCCGGCAAAATTCAGCGCAACCCCGGCCGCCTATCGAGCGGCACCGCCCGGCCTTGGCGCACATACCCAGACCTTGTTAACGGAAGACCTTGAACTGGACGAAGCCGCCATTGCAGTCTTGTTTCGATCCGGTGTCGTTGCCTAAACGAGAACCAAAGTTCGATCACTTGACACTACCCCAAGCCAGCACTTTACGTTAAGGTCAACACTGGCTGATTCAAGTCGGTTTTATCCAAACCCACAAGTTAGCCCCAAAGAGCCCTGCCGCGCCCCGGTCGATCACCGGAAAATGCGGCGCAGAGCCCAGTTTCGCTGGCTTTCGCCTGAGGGTCGACACAGACTCCAGGCGGATATCCAGCGGGCTGCGCTCTGCGTTCTATACTTTCTATACTCTGGATAGAACTCGATAGAACTGGATGGAACAGCGGCTCACGTAAATGGGTGCCCTCACAAGGGGCATCTTGTTCCTCAAGCCACCACCCCAGGAAGAGGATTATGACAACAACAAAATCCAAGGTTGTTTATTCTCCGTCTTTTACCGACGGTGCGGAATTTCACATTCCCACATTCAAGCTTCTCAAGCAGGACGGCTCCCTCTACAAGGGCGCCAAAGCGCCTGATATCGACAAGGACAAAGCCCTACGCATCTATCGCGCGATGGTGATGACGCGGGTACTCGACGAGCGCATGCTCGCCGCCCAGCGCCAGGGGCGCCTGAGCTTCTACATGCAGTGCACCGGGGAGGAAGCCGCCGTAATCGGCAGTACCGCTGCCCTGGACGATACCGACATGATCATGGCCCAGTACCGGGAACAAGGCTCGCTCGCTTACCGTGGCTACACCATCGACGAGTTCATGAATCAGCTGTTCGGTAACGAGCTGGACTACGGCAAGGGTCGTCAGATGCCGGTTCACTATGGCTCGAGCAACCTGCACTACATGACCATTTCATCCCCCCTAGCCACCCAGATTCCCCAGGCCACCGGCTACGCCTACGGCCAAAAACTGGCCGGCAAGGGTGAGTGCACGATCACCTATTTCGGCGAAGGCGCCGCATCGGAAGGCGACTTCCACGCCGCCCTCAACATGGCCGCCGTGCATCGCGTACCGGTCATTTTCTTCTGCCGTAACAACGGTTATGCCATTTCCACCCCGGCCGTCGAACAGTTCGCGGCCGATGGCGTAGCGCCCCGGGCTTATGGCTACAAGATGGATGTCATTCGCGTCGACGGCAACGACGTTCTGGCTGTCTACGAAGCCACTCGCCTGGCCCGTAAAATGGCGGTGGAAGAGAACCGCCCTGTACTGGTCGAAGCCATGACTTACCGTCTCGCGGCGCACTCGTCGTCGGACGACCCCTCCGGCTACCGCAGCAAGGACGAAGAGACCGCCTGGCGCGAGAAAGACCCACTCCTGCGCATGCAGCGCTGGATGGAGAAGCACAAATGGTGGACCGAGGACGACGAAAAGAAAATCCAGGAAGACCTGCGCCGCGAAGTACTGGAAACCATGAAACGCGCCCAGAAACGCCCGCCGCCGCCACTCGAGTCCTTGATCACCGATGTCTATGATCAGGTGCCGCCGATGCTGAACGCCCAGTTCGAGAAGCTCAAGGCCCACATCCGCAAATACCCGGATGACTATCCCAAGAGCGCGAACGATCCAGCCATAACGGCAAAGGGAGGGGCTTAACATGGCGAAGATGAATATGCTCCAGGCCATCAACGATGCCCTGGATATCGCGATGGCCGGCAACGACCGGGTACTGTGTTTTGGTGAGGATGTCGGCATTTTCGGCGGCGTCTTCCGGGCCACCAGCAACCTGCAGCAGAAGTACGGCAAGGCCCGGTGTTTCAATACACCGCTGGTGGAGCAAGGTATCGTTGGCTTCGCCAACGGCCTGGCGGCACAGGGCTCGATCCCGGTCGCCGAGATCCAGTTTGCGGACTACATCTTTCCCGCATTCGACCAGATCGTGAACGAGTCGGCCAAGTTCCGCTACCGCTCAGGCAGCCTGTTCGATGTGGGCGGCCTGACCATTCGCGCCCCTTATGGCGGCGGCATCGCCGGGGGCCTGTACCACTCCCAGTCTCCGGAAGCCTATTTCGCGCATACACCGGGCCTGAAAATCGTCGTACCGCGCAATCCGCATCAGGCCAAGGGCCTGCTTCTAGCATCGATTCACGACCCCAACCCTACCCTGTTCTTCGAACCCAAACGCCTCTATCGCGCGTCCGTCGGCGAGGTCCCGGAAGGCGAGTACCAGCTGCCCCTGGGCGAAGCCGAGGTACTCAAAGAAGGTAAGGACGTCACCGTGCTGGGCTGGGGCGCGCAAATGGAGGTCATCGAAAAAGCCGTCGAGAAAGCGGAAAAGGACGGCATCTCCTGTGAAGTCATCGACCTGCGCACCATCCTGCCCTGGGATGTGGAAACCGTCGCCGATTCGGTCTTCAAGACCGGGCGTCTGGTGGTCACGCACGAAGCCCCGCTGACCGGCGGCTTTGCCAGCGAGATCGCCGCCACCATCCAGGAACGCTGTTTCCTCTACCTGGAATCCCCGATTGCACGGGTTACCGGGATGGACACGCCCTTCCCGCTGGTGCTCGAAAAAGAGTACTTGCCCAACGACCTGAAGGTCTACGAGGCCATCCGGGAAAGCATCGAATTCTAGGTCCCCCGATTTTCATTGAAGGACGGGTGAAGGACAGGAGAGCAACCATGAGTGATTTTATACTGCCCGATATCGGCGAAGGTATCGTGGAGTGCGAGCTGGTCAAGTGGCTGGTGAGCGAGGGCGACGTGATCGAGGAAGATCAGCCGGTGGCCGAGGTCATGACCGACAAAGCGCTGGTGGAAATTCCAGCGCCCTATAAAGGCCGCGTGACCCGCCTATACCATCAGGAAGGCGACACCGCCAAAGTGCATGAACCGCTGTTCGAGCTGATCGCAGAAGACGACGACGACGGTAGCGAAAGCGCCGCATCGGAGTCCTCGCCCGCCGATAGCAACCGGGACGCCAAAAGCAGTCCCGAAGCTGAGCAAAAAGGCGAAACCACCGCCTCTGACGATGGCGAGACAGAGGACTTTATCCTGCCGGATATCGGTGAAGGCATCGTCGAGTGCGAGGTCGTGGAATGGCGCATCGCCGAGGGCGACGAGATCGAGGAAGACCAGCCTGTGGTCGACGTGATGACCGACAAGGCGATGGTCGAGATCACCGCGCCAAAAGCCGGCCGGGTGACTCAGCTTTACTATCAGAAGGAAGAACTGGCCAAGGTACATTCGCCGCTGTTTGCGTTTATCCCGCGGGAACGAGAGGAAGGCTCGGCACCTGCGGCTAAACCGCAACAAGCCGCCGCGCCCAAGAGCAGCGACTCGGTGCCGGCTACCGCCAAAACCACCACCTCGCCGCAAACACGTCAGCGCATTCCCGCCAGCCCCGCGGTGCGGCGACTGGTCCGCGAGCATGATCTGGAGCTATCCGACATTGAGGGCACCGGCAAGGACGGCCGGGTGCTCAAAGCGGACATTCTGGCGCATCTCGAAAAGCCGGCCGCACAAACCCGCCAGCCCGAGGACTCGGCGAAGGCCGCCAAACCACGCCGCGCCGAGGCGGCCGAGCAGGAGGTGCGCGTCGAGCCGATCAAAGGCATGCGGGCAGCCATGGCCAAGCGCATGGCGGAATCGGCGTCGACGATCCCTCACTTCAACTTCAGCGAGGACATCGACGTCACCGACCTGCTCAACCTGCGCCAGCAGCTCAAACCCGAGGCCGAAGCCCAGGGTAAGCGCCTGACGCTGATGCCGTTCATCATGAAAGCCATGGCACTGGCGGTCCAGGAGTTCCCGATCCTCAACAGCCGCATCAACGATGACGTCACCGAGATTCACTACCAGCCTCAGTGCAATATCGGCATGGCGGTGGACAGCAAAGTAGGCCTGATCGTGCCCAACGTGAAAGGCGTCGAGCGGCTGACCCTGCTGGAGATCGCCGATGAAGTGGCCCGCCTGACCGAAGCCGCCCGCGAGGGCCGCGTCAGTCAGGAAGACCTGAAAGGCGGCACCATCACCATCTCCAACATCGGCGCGCTGGGCGGCACCTACGCCGCGCCCATCATCAACCCGCCGGAGGTAGCCATCGTCGCGCTCGGCCGTACCCAGCGCCTGCCGCGTTTCGATGCCAACGGCCAGGTGGTGGAACGGGCGATCATGACGATCAGCTGGGCCGGCGATCACCGCGTCATCGATGGCGGCACCATCGCCCGCTTCTGCAACCGCTGGAAGGGCTACCTGGAAGCGCCGCAAACGATGTTGCTGCATTTGGGCTGAACATGCTGCATGACACCGAGCCATCCCAGCTTCAGCAGTTCTACATCCCCGAAGAGCAGTCGATCTATCTGCTCAGCGAGGACGATGCCAGGAAACTGAAGGACTGGGTGGCCCTGTGCGCAGACCAGCTCAGGCAGCTGGGTTACCGCGATATCGAGATGATCGGCAAAGGCGCCTACGGCTTCGTATTTGCCGGCCGGCTGGCGCTGGAGGGTACGCGGGACCTTGAGCACGTATTCAAGTTCACCCGGGTCAACCTGCCCCAGCACCTGCAGGACCGGCTGGAAGACGAGGCGTTTATTCTCGAGCAGGTGGAGCATCCCAGGGTGCCTCGTCTGATCGCGTTCCAACGGGCACGGAATCAACCCATTCTGGTGATGGAGCGGGCCGCCGGCCTCAACCTGGAAGAGGTCTCGCTACGGGAAGGCCGGCTGCGGCCCCGGCTGGTCATGCGCATTGCCGCTCAGCTCGCGGATATCCTGCGCAATCTACGCCGCGAATCCGGACCTTCCGGACGGCCCATCGTCCACGGCGACATCAAACCGTCCAACCTGGTCTTCGACGCCGAGCGCGAAAACATCGCCCTGATCGACTGGGGCTCCTCCGTGTTCGCGCAACTGGACGCCAATCAGCAGTTCATCACCGCCAATGTGATGGAACTGATGTCCGATAACCTGCAGCAGACCAACGCCCGTCTAGGCGATGTCTACTTTATCGGGGAGGAACAACTGCATGGCGGGCTTTCCTCCCCACGTTTCGACGAGCAGGGTGCCGCGGGAACGCTCTATGCGCTGGCCTCGGGACAATCCTGCCGCTTCGGCCACCACGCCATACCTTCCACCTCCCTGGGCTTGCCGATGGCGTTCGCCCGCATGCTGGACGGCATGCTCGACCCCGACCCCGACACCCGCCGACGCGCTGGCGACTACTACCTGAAAGAGATGCCGCGCATGGCCCGCACGGTGATGATCGACCTGCCCGAGCCGGCGCCGAGCCCACTGGTGCCGGTCTGGACACGGCAATCGGACCGGGAGATCGATACCGTCGTCTATAGCTCGCGAAAGTCATTCCTGCGTGAAGAAAATGCGCCCTCGACGCTCAATGACGTCAACGACGTGCAGCTCGACCGCTACTACAAGAACTTCATGCAAGGCATGGGTGAAACCGAAAAGGCGTTCCTGGCGGCGGTCAGCCGACTGGGCCGCTATCCGGTGGAAGGCGGATTGGCGGTGCGCTGGGAGGCCAACGGCGTCTATGTGGACACCTCACTGAACCTGCACGATCCCAAGCTCAAAAATGCCTTTGTTACGGCGGTCAACAATATGGTGAACCTGGCTCAGGCGATCTACCGCCAGGGCATCTTCAAGAGTTGCCTGTTCAATGCCCGCGACACCCTGCACGTCGACCGCGACGATCCGAACCAGCCGTTCATCCTCTCCCCGGACATGCAGCTACGCTACGAAGTTAGCGCCGCCCCGGAAATCGAGGACCGCACCCGCATCCACTCCTATTTCGAGGATGGCCCGGACCCGGAAGAATTCCTGGTCCTGCCCGATGCCATCATGAAATCCCTGGAAGCGCTGAACAACATCCATCACACCGGCATGATCATCTTCGAGGCCCTACCCCGCCATTTGAAGATCCACAGCCACTACCGCCTGCTCGACCCGGCCAAGGAAGTTGAATTCAGCCGCTGCCTGGACGACATCCTCGCCGCCGTGGACCAGATCACCGGGCTGGGCGTTTCGGGCTTTATGAAAATGCCCTACAAAGACACGCGTTTTTTCCCGCACATCGAGCGCCTGCCGGAGCGGTATTATCCGAAGAATCCGAGGACAGAGAGCTGACGACCCATAACCTTCGCCAATCACCTCAATAGATCCCTCTGGTTCTCAGAAATAGAGGCCCATCGAGCTTTCAACTGCAAGCCCCTTTCAGACCAAGCGTTTTAGGAGCCCAGGCATACTGGTCTGAGTGCACTCCACAATATATGCATAATAAATCATAAGACTTTCGACTAGTTGCAGCCTAACCACCATTCAAATCAAATGACGCCTTTGGTGAAGCCCTTGTCAACACCGTTTCACCTATGCACTCCAATTCATATAAAACAATAAAGAGAGCTGCCATGAGCGATTCCATCCCGTGCAGCTGTGGCCGGATAGCCCCGCTTTTCCAGCCTCGCGCCCCATCCTTTGCGCTCCCACCCCCGGGAGTTCGCTGCGTATTCACTCACCGACGACGAACGCACTAGCAGTCAGAACCTCCACCGTTCCGAAGCTGTACGCAGGCTCTTCAATCTGTAACGGAGCCTTCTGCAAAACAAATAAGAAAAGAGAGAACTGTTTATGGACGGCATCACTGAAGACGGAACATTGGCATCCGGCGGGCGGCGCTCCGCTGGTTTCTTCGCCCGTGAAAGCACAATTGCAGGACCCAACTTCAACCGCTGGCTGGTACCCACAGCCGCGCTGGCGATTCACCTCTGTATCGGGATGGCGTACGGCTTCTCGGTATTCTGGTTGCCAATGAGCAACGAGATTGCCAACGCCCCGGCCAGCTGCGCCAATATCGGCTTTATTCAGGCGCTGACAACCACCACCTGTAACTGGTCGGTGGCCCACGTCACCTATGTGTTCGGGATCTTCATCGCCGTGCTGGGCGTCTCTGCTGCCATTTGGGGCGCCTGGCTGGAGCATGCCGGACCACGAAAAGCTGGCTGCATTGCGGCCCTGTGCTGGGGCGGCGGTATGGTGGTTGGCGGTATCGGCGTGATGGTCCATCAGTTGTGGCTGGTCTACCTGGGCGCGGGCGTGCTGGGCGGTATCGGCCAGGGTCTGGGCTATATCACACCCGTTTCGACGCTCATCAAGTGGTTTCCGGATCGCCGCGGCATGGCTACCGGCTTTGCCATCATGGGTTACGGCGGCGGTGCGATGATCGGCGCCCCGCTGGCGGTCCTGCTGATGAGCTATTTCTCCGCGGATGGGGGCACCGGAGTCGCCATGACGCTAATTACCATGGGTATCATCTACGCCATCGTCATGGTCAGCGGTGCTATCGGCTTTCGCGTCCCACCCAACGGCTGGCGCCCGAAAGGCTGGCAACCCTCCGAAGACCAGAAATCCAACGCGATGATCACGCAGGGACACGTTCACCTGAACCGGGCCTGGAAGACCAAGCAGTTCTGGCTGATCTGGGGGGTCCTGTTCCTCAACGTGACAGCCGGCATTGCCGTCATTTCCATGGCCAGCCCGATGCTTCAGGATGTGTTCGGCGCCGCGCTGGTTGGCATCCAGGACAGCGCCGCCACGCTGACGGATGCCCAGAAGGCCGCGGTCGTTGCGGCGGCCGCCGGCCTGGTGGGCCTGATCAGTCTGTTCAACAGCGTCGGGCGCTTGTTCTGGGCCTCCCTCTCGGACAAGATCGGCCGCAAGAACACCTACTACTGCTTTTTCGTCATCGGCATCGTTATGTATTGCCTGCTACCCACCTGGGGACACCTCGGCATGGCGGGCATGTTCGTCCTTTCCATCTGCGTCATCCTGAGCATGTACGGCGGCGGTTTTGCCACGGTGCCGGCCTACTTGGCGGACATTTTCGGCACGCAAATGGTGGGCGCGATCCACGGCCGATTACTCACTGCCTGGACCGCCGCCGGCCTGGTCGGCCCGCTGATTATCGCAGCGCTACGCGAAGCCCAACTGGAAGCAGGCGTAGAGCCCGCGCTGGTCTACGACCGCACGTTGTACATTATGGCGGGCCTGCTGTTTTTGGGCCTGATCTGCAACGCGCTGGTACGGCCGGTAAAGGCATCCGACCAGATGACCGAAGAAGAGGTGGAATACGAGCGCTCGCTGCAGCATGAAGACCGCGTTTCCGCCAACGCCGAAACCGCCGCGCGCGGCAAGTTCGGCATTACCGGCGTGCTGTGCTGGCTGGGTGTGGGCATTCCGTTTCTCATCGGACTTTATATCGCGCTGGCCAAAGCCGCAGCGTTGCTCTAAGTCATCGGCTAGAGGCGACCGGGAATAATCCCGGATCGCCGTCAGACGCCCCGATCTCCGGCGAGCATCTGTTCAAAGGAGCAGATCTCGCCGCAGCGATCCGGGGCGTAGCCGGGGAGCTTGTCGATTTCGGCGAGAAACTCGGGCGCGCCCATGAGCTCCAGCAGCTGGCGCATGTTGCCCTGCTTGAGCTTGTCTTCAGGGCAGATCAGCAGGTAGTGCTCGGTGGCCAGGTTGATAAAGTCGAGCCCGAATTGCCGGGCCGAGGCCTCCACACCGAAACCGGCGTCGGCCATGCCGGCAGCGACGTAGGCCGCCACCGCGGTGTGGGTAAACTCTTCCTGATCGGCACCGCGGATGTCGTCAGTCACGATGCCCTGCTCCTCCAGCAATAAGTTGAACAGGATGCGGGTGCCGGAATGACGATCACGGTTGATAAAGCGGACGTCCGGCTTGGTGAGATCCTGCAGGCCGGCGATTGCCTCTCGGCTGTCGCTGCGGATGATCAGCCCCTGCTCCCGGGTGACGAAGCGGATCACGCGCAGGTTCTTGAGGTCGAGCTGACGCCTGTAGAGGGCCATGACCTGATCCGCCAGTCGCGGGCAGGCGGGAAAATGGAAACTGGCCAGGTCGGACTCGCCCCGGGCCAGCGCACTTAGGGCGTCGGCGGGGTTGGTGTACTGCAGGTCCAGCTCCACCCATTCGGAGAAATCCGGTAGCAGCGCCACCGCATAGCCGTGACTGGCATGCAGGCGCAGCACCGGGTGGGCGCCCGCAAGCAACTGCTGGAGCTGCATATTGAGTTCGGAGGCCATGCTGTCGATTTGTGGTCCCAAGCGCGCCTTGACCCGCTGCTCGGACCACAGCAACTTCTCCCCGAGGGCCGAAAGCTGCGTGCCGTGCCCCTTGCGCATCAGTACCAGCGGCACGTCGAAGAAGTCGGCACCGCGGTTGAGGAGGTTCCAGGCATGGCGATAGGAAATACCGGCAACCTCGGCGGCAACCGTCAGCTTGCCGGAATCGCGCACGCCCTTGAGCAAGCGGAAGAGGACCGGCTCGAACAACTCGCCGTCTTCGGTTCGAAATACCCAGGCGGGTGATATATGAAGTTTTTTCTTATGCATGACTATTCATATTTATTGGTTAATTTTTGAGTGCTATTTTGCAGATAAATAGCCTAACAAAACCAAAAACAATTAAGAACGATAATTCATATGTTAGAGCACAATAACCACATTGATGAGAGCTTGTCCATGGCCCCTTCCGGTACACTGCAGCCGCAAGAGTGGACCCCCGAGTTGATCCAGCAGGAGATTGATGCCCTGAAGGACAAGCCCGGAGCCATTCTGCCGATCCTGCACGCGATCCAGGACCGCTTTGGGTATATCCCGGAAGCGGCCGTGCCCATCATTGCCGAAGCTCTGCGCCACACTCGCGCCGAGGTCCACGGCATTATTAGTTTCTACCACCATTTCCGAACACACCCGGCGGGCAGCCACGTGGTGCATGTGTGCCGCGCGGAAGCCTGCCAGGCGGTGGGTAGCCGCCAGCTCGAAGCCCATATCAAGAATAAGCTGAGCGTGGACTATCACCAGACCAGCCGGGACAACGAATTTACCCTTGAGCCTGTCTATTGCCTGGGCAATTGCGCCTGCGGCCCGTCGATCCGTGTGGATGACACCATCCACGGCCGGGTGACCGCCGACAAATTCGATCGCCTGGTGGACCGGCTCACCACCTCGACGCTGGAGGTGAAATGATGACCGTGACCGTGTATGTGCCCTGCGACACCACCGCCCTGGCCCTTGGCGCGGACGACGTCGCCAGCTTGATCGAGCGTGAAGCCGAAAGCCGCCAACTGGATCTGAAGCTTGTCCGCAATGGGTCGAGAGGCTTGTTCTGGCTGGAACCCCTGATTGAGGTCGACACCCCGGAGGGCCGCGTTGCCTATGGCCCGGTCGATCCCTCCGATGTGGCTGAGCTTGCCGATGCCGGACTGTTCGAGGGTGAACGGGCGCACGCGCTGGCTCACGGACTGACTGGCGAAATCCCCTATCTGAAGAACCAGCAGCGCCTGACCTTCTCCCGCATCGGTCTCACCGACCCGCTTTCCATCGACGACTATCGCGCCCATCGCGGCTTTGCCGGGTTGGAAGAAGCCCTGACCATGGCCACCCAAGCCATTGTCGACGAGGTGAAGAATTCCGGCCTGCGCGGGCGTGGGGGTGCGGCTTTTCCCACGGGGATCAAGTGGCAAACCGTCCACGACGAGCCGGAGGGCCAGAAATACATCGTCTGCAATGCCGATGAGGGCGACTCCGGCACCTTCGCCGACCGGCTGGTGATGGAATGCGATCCCTACATGCTCATCGAAGGCATGACTATCGCCGGACTGGCAGTGGGCGCGACCCAGGGTTATATCTACCTGCGTTCGGAATACCCAATCGCCCACCGGATGTTTAACGAAGCCCTCAAACGCGCCTATAACGCGGGGTATCTGGGCAACGATATCCTGGGCAGCGGCAGGCACTTCGATCTGGAAGTGCGCCTGGGCGCAGGTGCCTACATCTGCGGCGAGGAAACCTCATTGCTCGACAGCTTGGAAGGCAAGCGCGGCATGGTGCGGGCGAAACCGCCACTGCCCGCTATCAAAGGCCTCTTCGGCCGGCCTACGGTGGTCAATAACGTCCTATCTCTAGCGGCTGTCCCGTTCATCATCGATCAGGGCGCGCAGGCCTACGCGAATTACGGCATGGGCAAGTCCCGCGGGACCCTTGCACTGCAACTGGCGGGCAACGTCAAGCAGGGTGGCCTTGTAGAGCTTGCTTTCGGCACCACCTTGCGTGAACTGATGGAAGGCTTCGGCGGCGGCACCCTGAGTGGCCGTCCACTGAAAGCCGTCCAGGTCGGCGGCCCGCTCGGCGCCTATCTGCCCGAAAGCCAATGGGATAGTCCTATCGATTACGAAGGCTTTGCGGCCTTCGGCGGCGTCGTCGGCCATGGCGGCGTGGTGATGTTCGACGACACCGTGGATATGGGCGAACAGGCCCGCTTTGCCATGGAATTCTGCAGCGTCGAATCCTGTGGCAAGTGTACCCCCTGCCGCATCGGCGCCGTGCGCGGCGTGGAAGTGATCGATCGCATCCGTGCCGGCGAGAACGCCGACGCCAACCTCGAACTCCTGTCCGACCTTTGCGAAACCATGGTGGATGGTTCCCTATGCGCCATGGGCGGAATGACGCCTTTTCCCGTGCAAAGTGTCATGCAGCACTTCCCGAACGATTTGACCCGGCAGCAAGCCTGACCGACTGGAGGCAAGCCATGTTGAACTTTTTCGATCCCAGCCAGCACCGTGTCGACCCTAATCGGGACTACGGTACGCCGGCCAGGCTCTCCGAGAACCACGTCGCCCTGACCATCGACGGCATGGAGATCAGCGTGCCGGAAGGGACGTCTGTCATCCGCGCGGCGGCTCTGGCGGGCATCACCATTCCCAAACTATGTGCATCCGACAACCTGGAGGCGTTCGGCTCCTGTCGCCTGTGCGCGGTGGAGATCGAAGGCCGGCGCGGCTACCCCGCCTCCTGCACCACGCCGGTGGCCGAAGGCATGGATGTCACCACGCAAACCGGCAAGCTGGCCAAGTTGCGGCGTAACATCATGGAGCTGTATATCTCCGACCATCCGCTCGACTGCCTGACTTGCCCTGCCAACGGCGACTGCGAGCTGCAGGACATGGCCGGGGCCGTCGGCCTGCGGGACGTACGCTACGGCTTCGATGGCAAGAATCACCTGGATGCGGAAACGGATGCCTCCAATCCCTATTTCAGCTTCGATCCCAGCAAATGCATTGTCTGCTCCCGCTGCGTTCGCGCCTGCGAGGAAGTTCAGGGCACTTTCGCGCTGACCATCGATGGCCGGGGCTTCGATTCCACCGTCGCCGCCAGCCAGAACGAGGACTTCATTGATTCCGAATGCGTCTCCTGCGGCGCCTGCGTACAAGCCTGCCCCACCTCGACGCTGATGGAAAAGAGCGTGATCGACCAGGGCGTACCGGAGCACAGCGTTGTCACCACCTGCGCCTATTGCGGCGTGGGCTGCTCCTTCAAGGCCGAAATGAAAGGCGATCAGCTGGTGCGCATGGTGCCTTACAAGGGTGGCGACGCGAACCATGGCCACTCCTGCGTAAAGGGACGCTTTGCGTTTGGCTACGCTACGCACAAGGACCGCATCAAGGAACCGATGATCCGGGAATCCATCGACCAGCCCTGGCGCACCGTATCCTGGGAAGACGCTATCGGCTTCGCTGCTAAACGCCTCAAGGACACGCAGGCCAAATACGGTCGGGAAAGCATCGGCGGTATCACCTCGTCACGCTGCACTAACGAAGAAACCTATCTAGTGCAGAAGCTGATCCGCGCCGGCTTCGGCAACAACAACACCGACACCTGCGCCCGGGTTTGTCATTCCCCGACCGGCTACGGCCTCAAGACCACCATCGGGGAATCCGCCGGCACCCAGACCTTCGATTCGGTGATGAAGGCGGACACTATTCTGGTTATCGGCGCCAACCCGACCGATGCCCACCCGGTCTTTGCCTCACAGATGCGCCGCCGGCTGCGTCAGGGCGCCTCCTTGATCGTCGCCGACCCGCGCCGCATCGACCTGCTCAAGACACCCCATGGCGGCGAATCCATGCATCTGGCGTTGAAGCCGGGCACTAACGTCGCGCTGATCAACTCGCTGGCCCACGTCGTCGTCACGGAAGGACTGGAAGACAAGGCCTTCATCGAGAAACGCTGCGAAGCCGAGGCCTACCAGGTTTGGCGCAACTTCATCAGCGAAGACCGCAACTCGCCGGAGGCCCTGGAAGCGGAAACCGGCGTGCCGGCTGCACAGGTTCGCGCAGCCGCCCGCGCCTATGCTACGGCCGGTAACGGCGCCATCTACTACGGCCTCGGCGTGACTGAGCATAGCCAGGGCTCCACCATGGTGATGGGCATCGCCAACCTAGCCATGGCCACCGGTAACCTTGGCCGCGAAGGCGTGGGCGTGAACCCGTTGCGGGGCCAGAACAACGTGCAGGGCTCGTGCGACATGGGGTCCTTCCCCCACGAACTGCCGGGCTATCAGCATGTGGCCGATGCAGCCGTACGGGAGCGCTTTGAAGACATCTGGCAGGTGAAGATCGACGACGAGCCGGGCCTGCGCATTCCCAACATGTTCGACGCGGCCATCGCCGGCACGTTCAAGGCCATGTATGTGCAGGGCGAAGACATCGCCCAGTCCGATCCCAATACCCAGCATGTGGAAAGCGCACTCACCGCGCTGGACTGCCTGATCGTGCAGGACATCTTCCTCAACGAAACCGCCAAGTACGCGCACGTGCTGCTGCCGGGCTCCACCTTCCTGGAGAAAAACGGTACCTTCACCAACGCCGAACGCCGTATCAACCGCGTGCGCAAGGTGATGCCGCCGGTTGCGGGCAAGGAAGACTGGGAAGTCACCCAGGACCTAGCCAATGCCCTGGGTTATCCGATGAACTACAGCCATCCGACGGAAATCATGGACGAGATCGCGCAGTTGGCCCCGACGTTTACCGGCGTCAGCTATGCCAAGCTCGACGAATTGGGCAGCATCCAGTGGCCGTGCAATAACGAACACCCCGACGGTACGCCGACGATGCACGAAGTGGACTTCCCCATCGGCAAGGGCCACTTTGCTATTACCGAGTACGTGGCCACCGAGGAGCGCACCAACCGGCGCTATCCACTGCTGCTCACCACGGGGCGGATCCTCAGCCAATACAACGTCGGTGCCCAGACCCGGCGTACCGACAACAGCGCCTGGCACGATGAGGACGTACTGGAGCTCCACCCCAGCGATGCAGAACTGCGCGGCATCAAGGACGGCGACTGGCTGGGTATCAGCAGCCGCGTGGGCCAGACGGTCTTGCGCTGCAAGATCAGCGACCGCATGCTACCGGGGGTGGTCTACACCACATTCCATCATCCTGGCAGCGGTGCGAACGTCATCACCACCGACAACTCGGACTGGGCGACCAACTGCCCCGAGTACAAGGTGACCGCAGTGCAGGTGGAAAAAGTCACGCAACCGTCGGAATGGCAGAAACACTTCCAGCATTTCGACCAACGACAGCAGGCTTATCTTGAGCAAACCTCCGATGCATCGAACTTTGCGCTCAAGTGACATCGGCGCGACCTCCGAAGAGGAAAGCGCGCCTTCGCCCCTGTTCCGTACCCGCGTCGACGAACGCGGCACGGAGCAGGCTGGCGAAGGAGAGGATGTGGTTGCGGAAGAATGTCCGGTTGCCATGGTCTACAACGGCATTTCCCATGCGGTGATGATGGCCTCGCCGGTAGACCTGGAGGATTTCGCGCTGGGTTTCAGCCTGACGGAGACCATCGTCTGCAGCCTGGATGAAGTCTACGATCTCGAAATGCACCACGGCCCGGACGGTGTGACGGTTGAAATGACCATCGCCACCGAGCGCCTGTTCGCCCTCAAGGAGCAACGCCGTAACATGGCCGGGCGCACCGGCTGCGGCCTGTGCGGCACCGAGTCGCTGGCCCACGCGATCCGCAAAATCCCGAAGGTTGGACCGCACCCGACTGTTAGCGATCACGCGATCCAGGTTGCGCTAAAAAGCCTCAGGCAGCACCAGCCTCTGCAAGCCCAAACCGGTGCGACCCACGCCGCCGCCTGGTGCGACGTCGACGGTTCAATCATCGCCGTCCGCGAGGATGTGGGCCGCCATAACGCCTTGGACAAGCTCGTTGGCTATCACCTGCACGCTGGCCACACCTTCGAAAATGGATTCGCGCTGATCTCCAGCCGGGCCAGCTTCGAAATGGTCCAGAAAAGCGCCACCGTGGGCATCGGCTGCCTGGCTGCGGTCTCCGCGCCTACCGGTCTGGCCATCCGCGAAGCGCGCAAGGCCGGCATGACCCTCATCGGCTTCGCCCGCCCGGGCCGCCACGTGATCTACCACCAGGGACAGACCACAAATGCCATCGATCAAGTCCAGGAGAACAAGACGTGAGTGACCCACTGCAGCCCCTGATCAAAATGATCAACCAGATCAGCGTCAACCTCGATCACGGCGATAAGGACAAAGCCGCCGAAGCGGTCGCTAGCCATATCAAGAAATTCTGGGCGCGTAGTATGAAGCAGCAGATTATTGAGTATGCGGAGAGTGATGGGAGTGAGTTGAGTGCGGTTTCGAAGTTGGCTGTGGAGCGACTGAATGAATTGCGCAAAGCAGGCTAAATCCACTCATCGAAAGCCTGATGGCTGCTAAATAAGCCCTCTGCAACTTAAATTAGCCACAAACCTTATTTTATCTTTGCCCCTAACTTAAAATAACCCGCCTCAAGTGAATATGATCAATAACGATCCAGCTTGTTATTCCTGTCGCACATATATCCAATTGGTTGCCACGTTGTCGCAGACGATGATGGCGCGCCCGGCCCAGGCACATTCCTGGATCCGCTTGGGCAACTCTTCGGTCAGCCGCCCACTGATACCCAGATTCTGCTTGTCCTGTTTGAGATAACTGAACGTCGACTCCATCCGCTCTGCGAAGTCGATTCCTTCGGCTTCGTGCCGGTGAAAACTGTTGTAGAAGCGGGTGAAGCTCATGGATGCACCGCCCAAACCGATCTCCAGCATCTTGGCGATGTAGCGGTCATAGGCGTTTGAGAGATACCTGCGCGCCGCCGCTTCGTCGTTCAGGTCGCCCTTATAGTTGTCCAGGCCCAGGGTGTTTGATTCGTCCAGCACACCGTCCGCCAATGCGCTGTTGGGCTGGTTTGTTGCCAGTCGATAGGCCCTGCCTGAGCAAAGGATCGTCTTCCCCTGCAAGGTGCAACTATCCAGCCCGGTCGTGACGGACGGAGTTTCAGGGACAGGCGACTCTGGTTCTGATTGGGGTCCAGGATTTTGGTTGGTGGTGGTGGGAGGTTGCGTAGCGCTGGCTGTTGGCACGGGCACTTCAATACCAAGGCGTTGCGCCGGGCGTTTCAAAAGTAACGCCTGGACTTTTGGGTCGTTACGACGGAAGTCCTCGTAGGAAGGCAGTGAAGCGCCCTCTCCTTTCGCATTTACAGCGCAGTAGATTCTCTCGTAAGCGGTCGGTGGCTCCGGTGGGCAGTTCGCGTAGGCAGACATGGCCATAGTCGCGAGTAGCCAAAGCAGAAGCGCTCGCCATCCCCAAAAAAGAAAACTAAGCATGGCCGTGCCCCAAGCGGAAATCCTTGTGCAGCGTGTGCCAGTGCTGGCGTAAAACTGCTTTATGGGGGTCCACCATGGGCGAAGCATCCAGGATAGCCGACCAGTCGGCCTTCGCCCGCTTCAGCACATCGACCAGATGCACACGAATCGCCGGCCAGGACACCCCAACTCGTTCGGACCAGGTTTTGAAATGATTCAGGCTCATCGCCTCCCAACGTTTGGTCCCTGCCATGTTCAACGCTGCGCCTGATTCACCGGGCACATAAGGAAGTGTCGTTACGATGTCATAGGCCGGGGATAATCGAGCACTTTGACGGTCAGGGTAGATCAGAGACCAGTTTTTAAGATGAGCGTCGCCGTTGGCCAGGAGAATATTGACCAGCATGCGACGCGCCATTTGCTGTAGCTGCGTCAGCCCGTCAGCACTGAACCGGTGTAGAGCCCGCCCAATCTGCTCATAGTTGGTTGTGCCGTATTTTTCGTGGGCATAAAGGCCGAAAACCTGTGCAAAGTCTTCACTGTGGACCCTGCCTTGTGCACTGCGGTCGAACCGCTTGATCGCGTAGGCGTAGTCTTCACCCATCTGGATATCCGGCAGATTCTCCAATCTATCCAGAGGAATTAGTTCAATGTCCGGAATGTCCACACCCACAGCCTCGGCGAGTCGCATGGCACTATATTCGTTGACGGGTACATGCCTATGGATAGTGGACGGGGTTTTGATGATCCAGTCGTCGCCACTGGCTTCAGACGCAATATTGAAGCGTTGATCATGACGCCTGGCGGAGAATTTCATCTGCACGCCAGCCAACGAAAAGCGCTGCCCTCGGGTTCGGACGTCGATTTGAACAGGTTCGACCCGCTCTCTGGAAGATAGAGCCCAAGCTGGAATCTGGCCCTTTGCCAAAGGCCGAGCAACCAATGCGCCCGGAAGGTTTTGACCGGCAATAGCGAGCAACGGAAACTCGTTGTCCGGATGCGTCTTCAGTGACTCGGCCATCCATTCCCGCAAAGCCCCTTCGGGCAGGAGATTGGACAGAAGTGGCGGCAGCCGCTGGGCAGCCAGTTGGGGCTTGTGAAGATAATGCTCACTGAGTTGCTGACTTAAGGTAACCGTGGGTCGGTAGGCGGGATCGCTTTCAGCGTATGCCGGATCGAAGGTGAGTATATTCTTGCCGCCGGCGTAATGGACCAGAATGCCGACACGGTCACCATGCAGTTCAATGGCAAGCGCCTCCACCAACTCCTGTCTATCGTGCCGGCCTTCCATCACTGATCGTCCTTCAGGTCATCAAGCACCGACGACCAGATGGAGTCCCGTTCCGGGGTGTTGTAGTCATCATGCGCGGAGGTAACAGCATCGATTCCCTGGGCCTGCTCGCGTGTCAGGATAGCCAGTTCCAGATTCATACCTTCGAGAATGCGTAGCAACGTAGACAGCCTCATATCGCTGCCGGATTCGATTTTCTGGTACTGCTGCTGGGACATACCGATGCGCATCAGCATATCCTTTTGGCTCAGCCCGAGCTTTTTACGCTGAGCCTGCAGTACCTCCGATATCTCTGCTACGGCTTTCATTGATTACTCGTCTCTCAAACCTCTTAAACACAACAATATATTTGTTGTTTTATACCAAAAATACAACTTTTAGTTGTTTTAGCCGACAAATTACAACTTTTGACTTGTTTTTACACCGAATAACCTATTATTTGCTGTTAAATTTTTCGCCAGCCAAATAAAAACGCCACCATCAGGTTTGCAGAAAACCCGATGGTGGCGTCATCAAGTGCTTGATGTCGTTGTTAGCTGCGACTTACCTACCCCGCAAAGGCCGCATAGATCGAGATCACCAGAATCACCAGCACGATCCCCGCAGGCACCGCGCCTTTCCACGGCGTCAGGTCGACTTTGCGGGCGTCTTCATGCACCCAGGCGGTCTCACGCGGACTGATCTTGCCAAGCAGCAGCATGAGAGCGACCAAAGCCACGAAAACGATGGCGACGAAGTGGAAATTCTGGACCACGTCCAGCAAACCGGTAAAGGGCGGCACGAAATACACCAGTCCGATGACAATGCAGCCGCCGATCAGGGAAATTTTCGCCGCAATAGCGGGGACGCGCTTGGTCAGCAAGCCTACCAGCACGACGGCCAGGATCGGGATGAAGTACATCGCGTTCATCTTCTGCAGGTAACCGAACAGGCTGTCCTGACCGGCCAGCATCGGGGCAATGGTCATCGCAGCGATAGCCATGATCCAGCCGAAGATCTTGCCTGATTTCACCACCTGTTCTTCCGTGGCGTCTTTGTTCAGCAAACCTTTGTACAGATCGATACTGAACAGGGTGGTGGTACTGTTCAGTGCCGAGTTGAAGGACGACAGGATGGCACCGACCATCACCGCGGCGAAGAAGCCGGTCAGGTACGGCGGCAGTACGTTGAAGACCAGGTGCCCGTAGGCCTCGTCCGCACGGATGTCGTCACCGGCATAGAGGTGGTACGCGATGATCCCCGGCAGAACCAGGTACAGCGGGCCTAAAAGCTTGAACAAACCGGTGAGCAGGACACCCTTCTGGCCTTCGGCCAAGGTTTTGGCGGCAAAGGTCCGCTGGATGATCTGCTGGTTAGTGGTCCAGTAGAACAGGTTGATCAACAGAACGCCGGTAAACAGCGTGGCAAACGGCACCTGCTGTTCGCTACTGCCGATGGAGTTGAGCTTGTCGGGATTGGTCTCCTTGAGCATCTCCCAGCCGGCCATCACGCCGTTGCCGTCCGAAACCGCCTGCAGACCGAAGTAGGCGATGACAAACCCGCCAATTAGCAGCCCCACACCATTGAGGGTGTCAGAAAAGGCGACCGTTCTCAGACCGCCAAACAAGGCGTAGATCGAACCAATGATGCCGACAACCCAGACCGTTCCCCAAAGCAGCGCCGTATCGGATTGGATACCGGTCAGTCCGGGCAGATCCAACATGCCCTGCAGCCCTACTGCGCCGGAATAGAGGATAATCGGCAACAGGATGACCGCATAAGCCACCAGGAAGATGAGGTTACAGATCAGCTGAGTCGTTCCGTCGAAGCGAATCCGCAAGAGTTGGGGAATCGTCGCGATACCGCTACGCAAGAAGCGTGGCAGGAAAAACAGGGCCAGAGCGACCAAGGCGATGACAGCCACGACCTCCCAGGCCATGACGCTCAGCCCATCGGTGAAGGCAGCACCGTTGAGGCCAACCATCTGCTCGGTGGAGAGGTTGGTCATCAGCAGCGAACCGGCGATGAACGGGAAGGTCAGGCTACGCCCGGCCAGGAAATAGCCACGGGTGCTACTGTGGTCATCCCGGCGGGTGAACCACCACGTGATCAGGGCGACCAGACCCGTAAAGAAGAGAAACGAGATCAGTGTGAGGGCATGCATATCTTGTCCTTGTTTATGCGAGAGTTGTTGGCGCCCGACGCGTTCGCCATGGGAGCGAACGGCGCCCTGTTTGATTTATTGTCAACCGGCGAAAGGCGAGCAAGCCTGGCCGACCACATCCGTTCGAGCCGCAAGCAGGGCTCCATCCATTTCCCCGCGCTCCGCTGGATCCAGACCGAAGTGGGCGGTCGTCACATACAGCGTGCGCCGGTCTTCACCGCCGAACACGCAACTGCTCGGGCAGCGCGCGGGCACGTCCACGATGCGGTCGATGCTCCCGTCCGGCCGGTAACGGATAATGCAGCCAGCGCCCCAACGGGCGTTCCACAGACAGCCATCCTCGTCCATCGCAGAACCGTCCGGGTGGCCGTAGCCTTGCGTATCCGCAAATACGCGACGGTTGGAGGGATGACCTGTGTCCGCGTCCCAGTCGTAGACCCAGATAACGCTCTTGAGGGTATCGGCGAAATACATCTGCTTGTGATCGGGGCTCCACACCAGGCTATTGCTGATGCCGATTTCCGTTTCCACTTGCCGCAGACTCCGATCCGTATCGATACACCAGAGCATGCCGGTGCTCTGCTCCACGGGAAGGCTCTCACCGCCAGGGCCGATATTGTTTTCCATCGACGCCAACCAGAAACGCCCCCGCGGGTCGACGCGAGCTTCGTTGGTGCGATTGCGGGGATGTTCGTCAGCGGGTTCGGCGATCGGTGTGAGGGCGCTGGTCTCCGGATCGAGATCGTAAGCGCCGCGGCCTGTTGCCACCAGATAGTGGCCATTCGTTCTCGGCACGATGGCGCTGACGGGCTCATCGAAAGCCCATCGACGCGGTCGATCGGTACCGGGTTGCCAGACATACGCTTGCCGTCCGGCAATATCGACCCAGAGCAGTTCCTGCTTTGCTTCATCCCAGTGGGGGCCTTCCCCCAGCATGAAGCGATCGGTGCTCACAGGCTGGAATTTCATTCGCCGCCCTCCTAACCGTGGTTTGTTGTTTTGTTTGATGAGCCTAAGGAGGCTTGCAGGCTCACTGGCTTCAGCCTGCCGTCCGGTTCAGGCCGTCATTGGGCAAGAAGCCCAATTCCCGCGAAATACTGCGGGCGATGTCCAGCACCACCGGCTGCAGATCCTGCAATCGTGTATTCGTCATCCGAGAGGCCACCGAGGTCACACTGATACTCGCCACGACGTCACCGCGGAAATTGAAAATCGGTGCCGCCACGCAACGGATGCCCTCTTCGTGCTCCTCCATATCCAGTGCGCAGCCCCTTACCCGGATATCCGCCAGTGCCTGCCTCAAGGCCCGTGCGTCGCTGAGCGTGTGCGCCGTATGCCGCTGAAAGGTCGTCTGGGCGATAACCTCGTCCTGACGCTCCTGACTCAGGTAGGCCAGGATGGCTTTGCCGACGCCGGTACAATACATCGGCCCGCGCTTACCAACCGCCGAATATAGGCGTACGGTCTTCGGACTCTCCAGCTTGTCGACGTAGATAATTTCGTTGCCGTCGACCACCGCCAAATGCACCGTCTCACCCGCCTGTTGCAGTAGGCGTTGCATGTAGTCCTTCGCCGCCCGTGGGATATCCATTCCTGCCCAGGTCCGCTGCGCCAGCGTTAACAGCCGGTAGCCCGGCGAATAACGCTGCTCAATCCGGTCGTAGCGCACCAAACCCTGCTCCAGCAGCGTGGTCAATAGCCGGTGAGCCGTCGACTTGGGCAGCTTGAGGCGGGTCACGAGGTCGGTGAATCGCACCGGCTCTGCACTGTCACAGACGGCCTCCAGCACTTGAATCGCCTTGTCAATCGACGACATCCGGATACTCCTTTTTAAATCCAGCAGAACGTTCCGACATAAAGGATATAAGTTCCATAATATGGACGTTTTAATTTACCTACGTCAAGGTTATCGGCAAACGTAACAAAGTTGTTACAAAGCCGCCCTGCTTGACACTAGAACTCATTAAACTTCAAACTTATCCAAATATTCGGAACATTAGTTCCATTATAAGGAACTAATGTTTGTATCCTGCCCATGAAATACAGGACCTAAACCGGCGACTAAACTGATTGTGAATGGGACAGCCCTCCGCCCGGTCAAAGCAAACAGATCCCAAGGAACCGCTAAATAATCCCTTGCACCCAGAGACAAAGCGTTGAGCAGAGACGCCCTAGCGAAAGATTCAAACCGAACACTGGAGACATTAAGTTGAGCAACGACAAGGACCGCAAACTTCGCAGCCAGCAGTGGTACGGCAAGCTGGACCGCGACGGGTTTATCCACCGCAGCTGGATGAAGAGCCAGGGGTTCCCGGACCACGCGTTTGACGGTCGTCCGGTGATCGGGATCTGCAACACCTGGTCGGAAATCACCCCCTGTAATTCCCACCTGCGCGACATCGCCGAGTTCGTCAAGAAAGGCGTATGGGAAGCCGGCGGGGTGCCGCTGGAATTCCCCGCCATGTCCCTGGGCGAGACCCAGATGCGCCCCACCGCCATGCTGTTCCGCAATTTGCTGAGCATGGAGGTGGAAGAATCGATCCGCGCCAATCCGCTGGACGGCGTGGTGCTGCTGGGCGGTTGCGATAAGACTACGCCAGGCCAGGTGATGGGCGCCGCCAGCGTGAATCTGCCCACGGCGGTGATTTCCTCCGGCCCCATGCTCAACGGCAAGTACCGGGGCCGGGATATTGGCTCGGGCACGGACGTGTGGAAGTTCAGCGAACAAGTGCGGGCCGGCACCATGAGCCTGCCGGAATTCCTCAATGCCGAAAGCTGCATGTCCCGCAGTGTCGGTACCTGCATGACCATGGGCACCGCTTCCACCATGGCCTCGCTGATGGAAGCCATGGGCCTGTCGCTGCCGCTGAACGGCACGCTCCCGGCGGTGGATTCCCGCCGCCGCGTGTTAGCACATCTGACGGGCAAGCGTTTGGTCGAAATGGTTCACGAAGACCTGACCATCTCCAAAGTGCTTACCCGCGAAGCCTTCGAGAATGCCATCAAAGTGAACGCGGCGATTGGCGGCTCCACCAACGCGGTGGTCCACCTGCTGGCCATGGCCGGCCGCCTGGGTATCGATCTGACCCTGGAAGACTTCGACCGCCTGGGCCGGGAGATTCCGCTGCTGATCAACCTGATGCCGTCGGGCAAATACCTGATGGAAGACTTCCACTACAACGGCGGTGTGCCGGTGGTGCTCAAGCGCCTGGCGGATCGGCTTCATTTGGACGCTCCCAGCATCTCTGGTGGCCGGATCGGCGATGCCCTGGACGCGGTGGAATGCTTCGATGACGACGTTATTCGCCCGATGGACAACCCGGTGCGCCCGGCCGCGGGTATCGCCGTACTCAAAGGCAACCTCTGCCCCAATGGCGCCATCATCAAACCGTCCGCCGCCAGCGAATCGTTACTCAAGCACCGGGGCCGGGCGGTGGTCTTCGAGACCATCGAAGACTTCAAGGCCCGCATCGATGATCCGGACCTGGATGTGGACGAGAACTCCATCCTCGTTCTCAAAGGCTGTGGCCCCAAGGGTTACCCCGGCATGCCGGAAGTGGGCAATATGCCGCTGCCACCCAAGCTGCTGGAAAAAGGCGTGACGGACATGGTGCGCCTGTCCGATGCCCGCATGAGCGGCACCGCCTTCGGCACCGTGGTCCTGCATATCTCGCCGGAAGCCAATGAAGGCGGCCCCTTGGCCCTGGTTCAGAACGGCGACTGGATCGAGCTGGATGTGGAAGCCCGTCAGCTTCATCTGGATATCCCGCCGGACGAGCTGATCCAGCGCCAGACTGAATGGGAAGCCCCGGAGACACCCCACACCCGTGGCTACTACCGGCTCTACATCGACCATGTCCTGCAGGCCGAGCATGGGGCTGACCTGGACTTTCTGGTCGGCGGCAGCGGCCATATCGTGACACGGGAGTCCCATTGATATGGCCGGCGAAAGTATTCAGGCCGGCAAGCTGATTACGGTTGACTGGGGGACCAGCAATTTCCGCGCGGCACTGCTTGATGACGCAGGTGAGATTCTCGATCGCATTCAGGCACCGAAGGGCTTACTGCAGCTGGAGAAGGGCATGCTGGCAAGCACCTTGACCGAATTGCTGGCACCCTGGCTATCGGCCCTGCCGGATACACCTCTTCTCATGGCCGGCATGATCGGCAGTGCCGAGGGGTTGGTTGAAGTGCCCTACCTGGAATGTCCGGCCAGCCTGGACGATATGGCTCAAGCACTAGCGCCGGTCCCCGAACTCGAAGGCCACCGTCAGGCCTATATCGTCCCCGGCCTGCGGGGGCGTTCAATGTCCGGCAACCACGATGTCATGCGCGGCGAAGAAATTCAGATTCTCGGTGCGCTTCAAGGCACCAAGCCTGATGCGCAAACGTTCTGCCTACCCGGCACCCACTCCAAATGGGTATCGCTTGAGGGACGGCGCGTAATGACGTTCAGCACCTGCATGACCGGTGATGTCTACGCCGCGCTCCGCAGCCACACGCTGTTGAAACGCTACACCACCCAGGGCGAGCACGATCCGCAGGCTTTCCGCCAGGGTCTGGCGCAAACCGATCAGCCCGGCGGTTTGCTACATCACTTATTCAGTGCACGCACCGAAGTGCTGCTGGGCGATCTGCCACCACAGGCGTCGGCAGCGTACCTTTCCGGCCTGCTGATCGGTTCGGAAGTCCACGCCATGGTAGACGCGCTGAAACCCCAGGGCACCGTCACGCTGATTGCCAACCGTCAATTAACGGCGCTATACGCTGACGCCCTCGACGCGAGAGGTGTAAACACCCGGTGCATCGACGGCGACGCCGCGGCCATCGCCGGTCTCCACCACTTAGCCACCCACGCCGATCTTATCCGGAACTGAGCACAGGATACCGCCATGCCAAGCACCGCATTCAACCGCTATTTCGAAGACATGCCGCTGATCGCCATCCTCCGCGGTATGCGTCCGGACGAAGCTATCGACCTGGGCAGTGCGCTGATCGACGCGGGCTTTCGCCTGATCGAAGTACCGCTGAACTCCCCTGATCCCTTCGAGAGCATCGCGGCGCTGGCCGAGCGGTTTGGTGATCGGGCGCTGATCGGTGCCGGCACAGTAACCCGGCCCTCAGACGTCGAAACCTTGAAGCAGGCAGGTGGGCAGCTGATGGTGATGCCCCATGCAGATCCGGACGTGATTCGCGCTGGCGTACACCGGGGGCTCGATGTGCTACCCGGCGTCATGACGCCCACCGAAGCCTTTGCCGCACTCCAAGCCGGTGCTGAAGCCCTGAAGATATTCCCGGCAGAACTTGTCGGTCCATCCGGTATCAAGGCCCTGCTCTCGGTGCTGCCCAAGGGGACAGTCGTCGCACCGACCGGCGGTGTCATGCCCGATAATCTGGCCACCTTTGCCCATGCCGGCGCCAAAGGCTTTGGGTTGGGATCGGGCCTCTACAAACCGGGCCACGACGCAGCGACACTGCGCCAAAACGCCGATGCCTACGTGGCGGCGTGGCAGCGGCTGAATGGGTGAAGCCCTACCTCGATCGCGATCGATACGCTATCGTGTGAGCTATGAACACCAAAGCCAAGGTACGTAAACAGCTCAAACACCAACTCACCGAAGCCGACTCTTTCGAGCGGTGGCGGGAGATCGCGGAGAAACTGGACGAGCTCGACGGCGCACTGAAGTGGCGCCAGGAAGGCGAAACGGACATGCTGCACGGGTCGCTGATTCGTGAGCATATCCAGTTGATGCGTAAATACCGTGAGCAGGGCCAGACCGCTGCCCTAACCCGCGTTCTCCAGGAAAGCCTGTACCGCCACCTGGGCGAACTCTCCAACCCGGATCTTTACGCCCGCGCCCGCACCGGCACGAAACTGGTAGTCACCGAATTCCTCGGCGAAGTCCGGCGCAGCATGAACACCATCTGCGACCAAAAGCAGCCGGGCGTCTCGGCGGCCGAGAAACTGCAGATGTTCCGCCAGGCGGAGAAGGTGTTCGGCCAACCGGCGCTGATGCTCAGCGGTGGCGCAGCCTTCGGCATCTATCATTTAGGCGTTACCCGGGCACTTTGGCGCCAGCACCTGCTGCCGGACGTCATTGCCGGCTCCAGCATGGGGGCCATCATTGCCGCCAGCGTCTGCAGCCGCAACAATACGGAATTGGCGGAATTTTTCGATCATCCCGAACGGGTGCACCGCGACGCCCTGCGCTGGCTGAAACTCGACGAGATCTGGCGCGATGGTTTCGCCATGGATCAGGCCCAGCTCCACGAACATATCCGTACCAATATCGGCAGCTACAGTTTCCGGGAAGCGTTCGAGCGCAGCGGACGCACCCTGAACATCTCCGTCTCCCCAACACGCACGCGTCAGAAGCCACGTCTGCTGAACGAATTGGCCTCGCCGAATGTCACGATCGATTCGGCTGTGCTGGCCTCATGCGCCGTACCCGGTATTTTCCCCTCGGTGACCCTGAAAGCCCGGGACCAATCCGGTGACGGCAAGGGCGAAACGCCCTACATGCCGACCGAGCGATGGATCGACGGCAGTGTTCAGGGCGACCTGCCGCACATGCGCTTGGCGCGCCTGCACAACGTCAACAAAACCATCGTCAGCCAAGCGAACCCACACGTGCTGCCTTTTATCAGCCACCGTTTCGAGCGTGGCTACCGGGCATCCCTCAAGCAGGCCGCATCGTCGATCCTGCATGCCCATGTTGCGACCGTGCTGGAGCTGACAAGCAACACCTGGTCGTCGACGATGGTCCGCCCTCTGCTCGAGCAAGCTCACGCCATGGCGACCCAGTCCTACCTGGGGGATATCAATATCCAGTTTCCATTCAAGCCGATGCTCTATCGCAAAGTGCTCGCCAACCCCAGCGAGACCGATCTGGAAATGTATATCCGGATTGGCGAACGGGCGACTTGGCCGATGATGGCCATGATCGAGGACCAGACGTTGATCAGCCGAACGTTCCGGGAGTGTATTGAAAGACTGAAAGAACGTGCGGGACGGGAACGGTATCAGGCGGAAAAGGCAGCTTCGTAGCATAGGATGAAAACAAACAGGTTTTGATATCGCCATGTATTTCACCTTCCTAGGCACCTCGGCGGGTACACCCACCAAGGTTCGCAACGTCACGGCACTGGCTCTGCAACATGGCGGAGCCAGGGGCTGGTACTTGATCGATTGCGGTGAGGGAACCCAGCATCAGTTACTGCATACGCGGCATTCACTGGTTCAACTGCGGGCCATCTTTATCACCCACGTGCATGGCGACCATGCGTTCGGTTTGCCTGGCTTGCTCGCCAGTGCATCGATGTCCGGCCGGACGTCGCCACTGCCGTTGATTGCGCCAGCGCCACTCCGGAATTATGTCGAGACGGCGCTATCCGCTTGCGACTCGCAGTTGGGCTACGACGTCGATTTTATCGAGGTGGGTGCGGCGGATTTTGTATGGTCGGACGACTATGTGGAGGTAACGACAGCACCGCTGTCCCATCGCGTGCCCTGCGTGGCCTATGCGTTCACGGAGCAAAACCTGGAGCGCAAGCTTCTGACCGACGAGCTGGAAGCCGATGATATTGAACCCGGCCCCGCCTGGGGCGAGCTTCAGCGTGGACGCGATGTCGTGCTGGACGACGGACGCGTACTCAAGAGCGACACCTACGCTGCGGTCACCCGTGATCCCCGGCGCATTGTGGTGGGTGGCGATAACGATACACCGGAACTATTGCACGAGACCTGCTCCGATGCCCACCTCCTGATCCACGAATCCACCTATACCCAAGCTGTCTCCAACCGTGTCGGTCCAGCGCCGCAGCACAGCTCGGCAGAACAAGTGGCTCGCTTCGCCGAGTCAGCCGGGCTACCGAACCTGATACTCACCCACTTCAGCTCACGCTACCAACTGACGCAAGGTGGCGCCCCGCAGATCGACGAGATCGAATTAGAGGCGCGCCGGTTCTACAACGGCCATCTGGAACTGGCCCGTGATTTCGATGAGTACCGGCTGCACAAGGACCTAACGCTGAGCCGGGTCGCCCCTCCGGAAAACTAAGGAGCCACCCTATTCGCCCTACGGCCGGCGGGCCTGGGCGAGGATTTCCGTCACTTCATCGTCGCTGACCTGGGCAAAATCCTGGTACCAGAGACCTACGCCACGAAAATCTCTCGGCTCCAAGGGACACACGAAATCGTCGGTGATCCCCCGCATTGCGTCTGCGCTGTCCCGTGCCGCTACCGGCACCGCCACCGTAATCCGCACGGGCTTCTGAAGACGTACCGACTCGATGACGGCGCGCATGGTGGCGCCGGTGGCCAGCCCGTCGTCAATCAATATCACTTGTCGCCCTTCGAAGCTGGGCTGCTTCCGCCCTCTGCGGTATTCCTCGGCACGTCGTTCCAACGTGGCTTGCTCGCGAGCGGCTACCTGGTCGATGTCGGCATCGCTAATCTGTAGCGCCTGGATCAGGTCGTGATTGAGGTAGCGGGTGCCGTCTTCGGTCATCGCGCCCATAGCCACTTCGGACTGACCGGGCACACCCAGTTTGCGAACGTTGAATACGTCCAGTTCGAGATTAAGACGGTTAGCCACCTCCGCGGCGACCGGCAGGCCGCCTCGAGGCAAGCCCAGTATCAGGGCATTGTCTTCGAGGGTGAGTTCTTCCAGTTTATCAGCCAGTTGTTGTCCCGCATCTATCCTATTCTTGAACACCTTGCTCATGGCTCTGCCCTCCCTGTGATCGATGGATACGACAGGAACGCTTTTAGCCTAACATCTGAAGGCCGGAAGACGAGCCAGATTAAGCCTTGGTCAGAAAATAACCGAAAAGCAGGCGCCCATCGAGTGCTTCACCAGCCACCCCGCACAATGCGCCGATGACCTTTAACCGGTCGCCTGTACAGGTAAACCCACGCCGGTCCGTGACAGGTTTCTAGCTGCTTGCGATCGTAAACGCTACGCTCCGGCGCCCGGGGGATATGTTCTTCCAACCGATCCAACAGGTTCAAGCCCCGGGGCGTCACCGCGTAGATTTCCACCTCGATACCTTGCGATCTTTCCAGCTTCGCACCGGGGTAGTGTCCGAGATCGTAAAGCGCGATCGACTGCAATCGGTCGGTACCGACGTAGCGTGCGCCGCGAAGAAGCGCGTGATTAGCGCAACCGCGCTTGAGCGTGCCATAGACGGCGATCTGGTGTGGTTGGAGCTTAAAGGCCATGGCGTAGAAGCATGAAGAGAGATGCAGGGTGGAGAATTTGAATGTCGATCATGCCATTCTTGGCTAGATTGGTTAAAGAGCATGTGAATAAGCTTCAAAAAATTAACGCCTTACCCATGCAAACGTCAGGCAGGAAGTCCACCAAGGCATAATGGAAAGCCAGGGTGAGGTCGGTATTCTGGCGGCTTGCTTGAAATTCACCGGTATCGCGGCAGGGCCGCTGGAGATACTGCATGACCGCAATTGTCGATTTCCTGAATTCTATTCTCTGGGGTTACGTTCTCGTCTACGGACTGCTGGCCGTGGGCGTGTTTTTCACCATCCGTCTTGGCTTCCTCCAGTTTCTCAATTTCGGTGAGATGATCCGCGCCATTCGGGGCTCCAGGGAGAGCGACGCCAATGGCATTTCACCATTCCAGGCGCTGTGCACCAGTCTCGCCTCACGGGTGGGCACCGGCAATCTGGCGGGGGTCGCGGTGGCGCTGTATTTGGGCGGCGCCGGCGCAATTTTCTGGATGTGGATGGTTGCCCTGGTGGGCATGGCGACAGGCTATGCCGAGAGCACGCTGGCTCAGCTCTACAAGGTGCGTGATGGCAAGGGCCAGTACCGGGGAGGCCCCGCCGTCTACATGGCAAAAGGACTTAAGGCGCCCTGGGCCGGTGGAATCTTCGCCGTCTGCCTCATTCTGTCGTTCGGTCTGGTCTTTAACGCGGTCCAGGCAAACTCCATCGCCGACGCCATGGAAGGGGCTTTCGGCGTTCCCAAGATTTGGGTCGGCATCGTTATCGCGGTGTTCGCCGGTATCGTGATTTTTGGCGGCTTGCGCTCGATCGTTCGCTTTGCCGAAATTGTGGTGCCGTTCATGGCCGGCGCGTACGTGTTAATTGCGCTGGGCGTGGTGCTCTTTAATATCGATCAGGTGCCTGGCGTCATCATGACAATCATCAATAGCGCGCTCGGCCTGGAGGAGGCTGGTGGCGGAGTGGCTGGCTCAGTGACCGCAGCCATGCTCAACGGCATCAAACGAGGACTGTTCTCTAACGAGGCGGGCATGGGTTCGGCGCCCAATATCGCGGCAACGGCTACGCCGGCCCCGCACCATCCATCGTCACAGGGTCTGGTCCAGGCCTTCGGCGTC
The DNA here is from genome assembly GCF_008122265.1 of Marinobacter fonticola. Lineage (NCBI taxonomy): Bacteria > Pseudomonadati > Pseudomonadota > Gammaproteobacteria > Pseudomonadales > Marinobacteraceae > Marinobacter > Marinobacter fonticola. The sequence continues at coordinate 520,504 of NZ_CP043042.1, read as the reverse complement.
TTCGTGGATACGCTGGTGATCTGCACCGCAACCGCCATCATGATCCTGCTTTCCGGTGTGCTGGACCCGGAATCCGGCGTCACCGGCACCGAGCTGACCCAGCAAGCCATGGAAGTGCATGTCGGCGTCCTTGGCAGCTACTTTATTGCCATCGCCATCCTGTTTTTCGCCTTTACCTCCATTGTCGCCAACTACACCTATGCCGAGAACGCCCTGATCTATCTTGGCGGCAGCAGCACGATTGCCCTGACTCTGCTGCGATTGGCGGCGCTGGGCATGGTGATCTGGGGCAGCTATGAGGCGGTCGTTACCGTATTCAACACGGCGGATGCGTCGATGGGATTGATGGCTACCGTCAACCTGATCGCCATCGTGCTGCTTTCCGGCACTGTGGTGAAGCTGACCAAGGACTACCTGGGCCAACGCAAGGCTGGCGAAGTGCCGCGTTTTAAAGCCCAGGATTATCCGGAGTTGGCGGAGAAAATCGACAGCTCCATCTGGCGCTAAAACGGTAACGTTAAACCCCTTGCAACTTATTTTCAGGGCCGCCAATCTACTGGGCAGAATACGCTGCCCGGCGGCCCTGGAATCCGCCCCGCAACGCCCACCCTGTTAATCCGAATGAACGCCTAACGCTTTTGATGACGCCGCGTCCCCAAACCGCTTCGCTGGACGATCCGCTGTACTACCTCCGCAATTTCGAGACGGTGGTGAACTGGGTCCACCAGCATCACGGCGACCTGCTAACCGCCGAAGAGAGAACCTCGATTGGCGCCCTAATGGCGCTGGACCAGCCCGTGCGGGCGCTGCTGGCGCGCTTGGTGATGCGCAGCGGCGAGCTGTTTCGCGAAAGCCGGCTGAACTATGCCGAACTGGGTCTGCCCGTCGCCGATGCCTTGGACCGGCTGATCGATAGTGGCTGGGTGGACGTCGACCCGGAACTGGATATTGACACGCTGTTCAACGCTTTGACGGCTCCGGAGTGCCGGGCCGTCTTCGCGCAGACACTCGCAGAAGCCGGCCTTCCCCGCGCCACCAGCAAAAAAATCATGCGGGCTCACATTGTCAGCGAGGCACCGGCACCGCGCCGCTTCTCCCACTGGTGGCCAATAGCGGAAGATCGTCTGGTCGCGCTCAACCACATGCCTTTGTTTGATCGGATTCGCCTGATGTTCTTTGGCAACCTGCGGCAGAGCTGGTCGGATTTCGTGCTGGTGGAGCTGGGTCATCACGCTTACGAACAGGTGCCGTTCACGCCCGACTCGCGCGCCTTCCAGAGTCGCGAGGACGTGGAACGCTACCTCAAGATGCACCTGTGTCGCCAACGATTGGACGACGGCGAACGCCCTGACTCCATTTGGCCGGATGTGCCTGATACCGGCACCGGCAACGCCTGGCTGGAAAGCCGGCGCGGTCGCCTGCTGCTGGAGCTTGGCCGCCAAGCCGAACGCGCAGGGAACCCCGGGCTGGCCCTGACAGCCTGGAGCGACAGCGGTCACCGGGAAGCCCGATTGCGGCAACTGCGCTTACTGGAACGCCAAAAACGCTTCGACGAAGCCTGGACGCTGGCAACGAAGGCCATGGCAGCGCCCCGCGGCGACGCTGAAGTTCGCGGTTTGGAGCGCCTTATGCGGCGCCTGACTAAAAAGCTGGGTCACGATCTGCCAGAAACGCCCCGGCGCCCGAAGATACCGGAATTCTCTCTGCATCTGCCTCAACCACGCCTGCATTCGGTGGAGTGGGCCGCGCTGGAGCACTTGGGCACCGACGACGCCCCCGTATGCTATGTCGAGAACACCCTGCTCAACGGCTTATTCGGCTTGCTGTGCTGGCCAGCGCTCTACGCGCCGCTGCCCGGGGCTTTCTTCCACCCGTTTCACATGGCGCCGGCCGACCTGCACCGGGAAGATTTTGTCGAGCGGCGCCAGAATCTATTCGGCGCCTGTTTGGCAACGCTGGATAGCGGCGATTACAAGGCGCGCATTCGCCACGCCTGGCGTGAGAAAAGAGGCATCACATCGCCCTTCGTGATTTGGCCGGTGCTGACTGAAGATCTCCTGGACATGGCTCTGCATTGCATTCCACCGGCCCATCTCAAGCTCATTTTCCTAAGACTGTTACGAGACTTGAAGGAACACCGAAGCGGACTGCCCGACCTGATTCGCTTCAGGCCCGACGCCGGTGATTACGAGATGATCGAAGTCAAAGGCCCCGGCGACCGGCTACAGGACCACCAGCGGCGCTGGCTGGAATTCTGCCTTGACCACGGCATTCAAGTCGCCGTCTGCTACGTGCGCTGGCTGGAGGCGGAAAGCTGATGCGGGTAGCTGTCCGCACCCTATGCGAGTTCGCAGCCCGCCGCGGCGACCTGGAGCACCGCTACACACCGGCGCCATCCTCCGAGGACGGTATTGCCGGCCACGGCAAGGTTCAGGACCGGCGCGGTCCCCATTACGAGCGAGAGTGGCGGTTGTCCGGCGAGTGTGCCGGCCTGATACTCAGTGGCCGCGCCGATGGCTATGACCCTCTGACCAATCGTCTCGAAGAAATCAAGACTCATCGCGGCGACTTGTCCCGGCTGTCCGCGGCCCAACGGGCCCTGCACCGCGCGCAACTGCGTGCCTATGGCGCCCTCCACTGCCACGAGACCGGCCAGGATAGCGTACAGCTTGCGCTGGTCTATTTCGATGTGAGCAAGGAAACGGAAAGCGTGCTCACCGAAGCCGCATCGGCTGGCGCGCTGTGGCAGGAACTAACCGACCTCTGCGACGCTTATCGCCAGTGGGCACAACAGGAAGAGGCGCACCGCCTGCGCCGTGATCACGCATTGGAAACGCTGGCATTTCCCTTCGAAAATTTTCGCACCGGACAGCGCCAGCTCGCGGAAGCCGCCTACAAAAACAGCGTGCGCAGTCAGACCGTCATGCTGCAGGCCCCCACGGGCCTGGGCAAAACGCTGGGCACCCTATTCCCGGCGCTCATGGCGATACCCAAAGCCGGGCAGGATCGCCTGTTCTACCTGACCACCCGCAACCCCGGCCGCCGCCTGGCACTCGATAGTCTACAACGACTCCGGGATGCGCAACCCAGCACGCTACCCTTGCGCATCCTCGAACTGAGCGCCAAGGAGCATGCCTGCGAGCATCCGGACAAAGCCTGCCATGGCGAATCCTGCCCCTTGGCCCAGGGCTTCTTCGATCGTTTGCCCGCCGCGCGGCAAGCCGCCGCCAGCTTTGACGGCATTCTCACCCGCGATGCCCTGAGCCGCATCGCCGGCGAGCACTCGCTCTGCCCCTACTTTCTGGCGCAGGAAATGGCCCGTTGGTGCGATTTGATCGTCGGCGACGTTAACCGGATGTTCGACCAGCACGCGTTGCTGCACGCTCTGACCCGGCAGAATGAGTGGAAAGTCAGCCTGCTGGTGGACGAGGCCCACAACCTCATCGACCGGGCCCGGGGCATGTATTCGGTGACCCTGAACCAGTCGCGTTTGCTCTACGTTCGGCGCCAAGCGCCGGCAGAACTCAAGGGGGCGCTGAATCGCGTCGCCGGCCAGTGGCAAACACTCGTGCGGGAAGCCTTTCCTGAAGACACGCCCGGCAACCCTGGAAAAGCGCTAGGCAAACCGGAAAACGCCCTGTTTCTGGAAGCCATTCCCAAAACACTGATTCCCAGCCTTAACAGGCTGGTTTCCGCTATTACCGATTACCTGACGGAGCACCCACCGGATCTGGCGCTGCAGGAGCTGATGTTCGAATGCCTGGCGTTCACACGACTGGCGGACGTCTTCGGCGAACATTCCCTCTGCGAACTTCGCACCGGCGGGCGCGGCAAGACGACGCTAACCATCCAGAACCTGATTCCCGCCGACTTTCTCCGGCCCCGCTTCGATGCCGTCGATAGCAGCCTGCTGTTCTCAGCGACCTTGAGCCCCGGCGTCTACCACCGTGATTTATTGGGCTTGCCGGAGAATACCTTTTGGCGTTCAATCGAGAGTCCTTTCAGCGCCAGCCAGCTTCAGGTGGAGTTCGCACACCACGTCAGCACCCGCCGCCAGCATCGCCAGGCGTCGCTCGTGCCGATCGCACAAATTATTGCCGACCAATTTCACCGCCGGCCGGGCAACTACCTGGCCTATTTCAGTAGCTTCACCTATCTAAATGCCGCGCTTAGCGTCCTGCAGGAACAGGCGCCGGATATTCCCGTGTGGCAGCAGCGGCCAGACATGAGCACGGCGGAACGGGACGGGTTTACCGATCGCTTTACGGCAAAGGGGCAGGGCGTGGGCTTCGCCGTTCTCGGCGGGGCGTTCGGCGAAGGTATCGACTTGCCAGGCGAGCGGCTGATTGGCGCCTTTGTCGCCACCCTGGGCCTGCCGCCATTCGACGCGTGGCACGAGATCCTCAAACAGCGGCTGGCGGACCGTTTTGGCGCGGGCTACGAATATACCTACCTGTTTCCCGGACTGCAGAAAGTGACTCAAGCCGCCGGCCGGGTGATCCGCACGCCCGAGGACCGCGGCGTCATCTGGCTGATCGACGATCGCTACAGCCGGCCCCAGGTACGCCGCCTCTTACCTGAGTGGTGGTTCGCAAATACCCCTCTGCCGGAGTAGCCCGGAAACAGTCGTGTGCCATTCGATGGACGTTCATACCGGCAGTCGCGATACGAAAATACGTCCTCATTGTATGTGTATATAAGAAAGACAACACGCATATATAGGGTGAGTAAAGCAACTACATAACCATTGAGTCACATTAAATGTAGTGTCGTTAAAGCTTCCTATTCTTTATTACAAACAGATGAATTTACAGCGATTTAAAACAATAAAAACCTCTCTTAACCATTAAACCAAACATTAAACTTAAACCATATAGGGTGAAAGATTACTGAAATTCGCGAAACTATCATGCCTCTGCAATAGTACGCACCGAAACTGGGCGAGATGCTTTATTTAGGACACCCTCGGTAAACCAAGCATATTTCTAACACGTTGTTTTATTAACGGTTTTATAAACGCTACTAGTTGGCAAGTTGCTTGCATCACTCAGTGCAGCATCTCATGGCAAAGGAGCATGCCAATGGACTGGAACCCGACTACGCAAAATAGCATTCGGGCGGCTTCGGCGTTCTCGCCTGTCATTAAGCGCCCAAGGCGCCTGCTGCAGAATCATGACAATCTGCTTCACTATATTCAGATCGGACTGAGCATCATTATCTCAGCCGCTGTGATGTTTTCTCTGGCATGGTGGCGGGATGACGGTGTCATCCACGGGCATTACCGCACGCTGGCACTCATCGCCGGACTGCTGATTCTGGTGGTATACGAATGGCGGGGCGTTTTCAGGCGCTTCTCCGGCCGGATCGATACCTGCATGCGCCTGGCACGGTCCTGGCTGCTGGTCACCACCCTGGCCGTCTTCACCACGTTTGTCACCAAAACCAGCGAAGATTTCTCGCGCATGGTGATCATCAGCTGGGCGGCTCTGGGTTATGTGGCTCAGGTTATGGCGTACCAGATTTCCTACAAACTCTCGCAGCGCTACAGACACACCCGTCGCCAGCCCATCCGAGCCGTGGTGCTCGGCTCCTACTGGCTCGCCGAACACCTGGTCGAGAGCATCACCAGCAACGCCTGGATGCCGGACCGCGTTGTCGGCGTCATCGATGAAAACAAGAATGGCCTGGATCGCTGGGTGCGCGACCCGGTGCCCTATCTTGGCGATTTCGACGAGCTATTGCACATTCTTGAAGACAGCAACATTACCCGCGTCTATATCGCGCTGCCTATTACTTGCTCGGCGACCATCGAGGAAGCCTGCCGCAAGCTGGCCGATGTTCCGGTGGATGTGGTGTGGGTGCCTGACATCTTCGCCATGCGCTTGCTCAATCACTCGGTCAAGGAGCTCAACGGCCTGCCGTTGATCTCGCTATCGGAAAGCCCACTGGTTTCCCAGTCCCAGGCGATGACCAAAAACCTGCTCGACAAGACGATCGCTCTACTGGCACTGACGCTGCTCAGTCCGCTGATGCTCACGGTGTCCTACCTGGTCTGGCAGTCTTCGCCCGGCCCCATTCTCTTCAAACAGAAACGCCATGGCTGGGACGGCAGGGTGATCGAGGTGTGGAAGTTCCGATCGATGTTTATGCACTTCGACAAGCGCGTCAAACAGGCCACAAAACACGATGACCGCATTACCCGGGTGGGTCGATTTATTCGCCGCACCAGCCTCGACGAGCTGCCGCAGCTATTCAACGTGTTGCAGGGCACGATGTCCCTGGTCGGGCCGCGCCCGCATGCGATTGAGCACAACGATCTTTACACCAACAAAATCCAGTCTTACATGCTGCGCCACCGGATCAAGCCGGGCATGACCGGTCTGGCCCAGGTCAATGGCCTGCGCGGCGAGACGGATACGTTGGAGAAGATGCTGCGCCGGGTGGAACTCGACCTGGAGTACATCAATACCTGGTCCATCTGGTCCGATGTCAAGATTCTGATCAAGACGCCCTTCTCGCTGTTTTCCAAGACAGCCTATTGAGGTGGCGGCCTATTGAGGTGGCATGAGTCAGACCTTGCACCCGAGTGGCGAGGATTCCAAACCAAGGAGAAGGAAGTCCATGAAATACGACATGATTGTTGAAGGCGGCCAGGTTCCCTCGGGTAAGGTCAAGGTCAGTGGCGCCAAGAACTCCGCCACGCGTCTTCTCGCAGCGTCGATGCTGGCAGACGAGCCCGTGCGGATACGCAACTTCCCCACCCAGCTGGTCGACGTGGTGGAAAAAATCCGGTTTATGCGGGAGCTAGGCGCAAAGATCGAGACCGACGACGAACGCGAATTTGTCGAGATACGCACGCCAAGCCTGTCCTATGACGCTATCGACAACTACGATCTGCCCATCAGAACCACCTATCTGCTGACGGCAAGCCAGATCGTGCGCAACGGTACCGCGCGAATCCCGTACCCCGGCGGGTGCAAAATTGGCTCTCGCGGCTACGATTTGCACATGATGGTTTGGAAAGATCTTGGTTGTCACGTCAAGGAAGAAGCGGAGTACATTGAGGTCAGCGGCGCTTTCCGCGGCGGCTCGATCGACTTCCCCATCTCGACGGTGGGCGGTACCGAGAACGCGCTGATGTGCGCGTCGGTCGCCACCGGCACCACCGAAATCCGCAACGCCTACATCACGCCGGAAGTCGAAGACCTGATCGACATGCTCGGGCAGATGGGCGCCCAGATCGAGAACTACGGCAACAGTCTGATTCGCGTAAACGGCGTGGGCGGGCTGATGCGTGGCGCATCCTTTGCCGTCATGCCAGACCGAATCGAAGCGCTGACCTGGATTGTTTTCGCAGCGATGACCGGCGGCAACGTCTTCGTCGAAGGCGTCCCCTTCGAGCACATGAAAGTACCGCTGCTGCACCTTGAGGAAGCGGGGCTCGATCTCTATCGCAACTCCAACTCGGTCTTCGTCTCCGGCGAATGCGTTCGCCAGGGCATCCAGCCCTTCGAGCTGGCGTGCGGGACGCACCCGGGGGTGATTTCCGACATGCAGTCGTTCTACGTCTTGCTCGGCATGAAAGCCAATGGGATTTCACGCACCTTCGATTACCGCTATCCGGAGCGGATCGCCTACGCCCGCGAACTGGGCCGTTTCAACAAAGACGCTATCGCCTGCGAACCGGGAAAAATTACCACCTACGGCGTCGCCAAACTCAAAGCAGCCGACGTTACCTCTACGGATCTTCGCGGCAGCATGGCGCTGGTGATGGCGGCGTTCTGCGCCGATGGCCAGAGCCGCATCAAAGATGTGCACATGGCGATGCGCGGCTATAACGGCCTGCTGGACAAGTTTAAGACCCTGGGCATCCACGCATCCCTGATCGAAACAGAGTGACGCTCCATGGAACAGATCGGTAACGCCCGGCCGGATTTGCGTTCAGCCATTGCGGCCCTACAAGCATTGATGCCGGGCGCCGTTTACACGGATGTGGATCTATCGGCACTCAGCCGCTGGCGTGTCGGGGGCATTGCAGATTGCATCGTGGCACCGCGCACCCTGGACGAGATTCGCACGCTGATGCGCTTTGTCGGCGATGCCGAGATTCCCTACGTGGTGATTGGCTCCAGCTCGAATCTCATGTTTGCCGACGAAGGTCTGCGCGTGCTCGGTATTCACTTCGGTGCCGAATTCTCGCAGTTGCGGATAGAAGGCAACACCGTCTGGAGTCAGGCCGGCGTCTGGGTTCCCGAGTTTGCTCGCCAGGTTGCCCGCGCCGGACTGACGGGCGCCGAGCATGTGTGCGGCATTCCAGGCACCTTGGGTGGACTGATTTATATGAACGGCGGCAGTCAACGCAAGGGTATCGGCGACAACATTGCCGAGGTGACAACGATCACCCCCAGCGGCGACATCCAGCGATACGATCAAACGTCGTGTTCGTTCGCTTACCGGGCGTCGCGCTTTCAAGCGTCCAATGACATCATTCTCGAGGCCCGCTTCCAGTTCGATCATTCCGGTGAGGCCGACGCCATCCGCCGCTCAATGCTGAGCATACTTCGCCAGCGCCGGGAAAAATTTCCACGCAAGCTGCCCAACTGCGGCTCGGTTTTCGTCAGCAACCCCGCCATGTACGACGAATACGGGCCGCCAGGCGCCGTGATCGAACAGTGCGGACTGAAAGGTGTCGTTCACGGCGGTGCTCAAATCTCGCCACTACACGCCAACTTCATCGTGAACAACGGGCGAGCCACCGCCAGCGATCTCCTTTACCTGATCCACAAAGTGAGAGACACCGTGAGAGCAAGGACCGGCTATGACATGCCGGCAGAAGTCCGGTATCTCACCCCCGAAGGGGAACTCACCCCGGCTCATCTGAAAGCAGAGCAGCTGTTCCGCCAGCCGGCTCCGGTCACGGCTCCAGCGAACAGATTCGACGCAGCCAGCAGCAGATAAGAGACTCCAGATATGGCGCATGTTTCAGTGGTATCGGTGTTCTACAACCGCTCCAAGTGGGTGCAAGAGACCGCCGAGAGCCTGCAGAACCAGACCTATGACGACTACGAGATCCTGCTGGTCGACGACGGATCGACAGACGACACGCTAGAGCAGCTCAAGCAGTACGAAGACCACCGGACGCGGGTCATTACGGCTCCGAATCAGGGTTTCGTCAACGCGATCAACAACGCCATCGATCAAGCCAACGGCGACTATATTGCGATTCACGGGAGTGGCGATACAGCGTTGCCCGACCGCTTACGTCTGCAAAGCCAGCTTCTGGACACGCGGCCCGATGTCGGCGTCGTCGGCTGCCGGTCGGAGATCGTAACGCTACAGAGCAGCCGTCCTCCCTTCGTCAGCGAGGACAGTTTCGATGGCGAAGCCCAAGAGCACCTGCTTAAACACAATCCTTTCCATCACGGCGAAGTCATGTTCCGCCGCGATCTGTTCTATAAAGTCGGCAAGTATCGCCCCTTCTTCGTCTGCGCACAGGACCGGGACCTCTGGTGCCGGCTCAGTCATTTGACGCGTTTCGTGGTGCTAGAGGACGTTCTGTATCGTAAGTACGCCAAGATGCCGGGCTCCGTCTCCGCCGACCCGCATCGGTTGCTATTGCAGCGCTACCTCTCGGATTTCGCGGTCTTTTGCCACCGCGAACGTTTGGCCGGCCGGCCCGATCCGCTCGACCGCTACGGCCAGCAAGGTGCGTTGACCAAGCCGCCCAGCCGGGAATTGTCGAAATCCCTCTTCCTGTTCGGCAGCCGGTTTGCCGCCGACGGTCATCTCGACAATGCACGGACGTTTTACCGTCATGCCTACCAGGAATCCGGCTATCTGCCTGCGCGCGTTTTGCTTTTCGTTTCCGAGTACATTCCTCGCGCCTTGCTCTGGGCCAGCACCGCCTACCGGCGCCTTATCAGGCTCATGCAAAAACGCACCGCGGCCGACACCAAGCATTAGTACGATAGGCGTGGCGGGGCTCGCTTTCACCGGACTTGGCAGGCGATGACGCCTGCTGCCCCCCCCGGTCTATCATCATGCCGGCCTCCCGCCGGGGACGCGGACATCCGATATAACGAATCCCAAAAGCGTTTCAATAATAGGGACAACATGAGTTCTCATAGGTTTTCGCATATTGCCGTACTTCTCTGTTGCGCCACGCAGGCGGTCGCTGCTGCAGAGGAAGAAAATGACACCCTGTCGGTTAACGCCGATATCAGCCAGACCTGGGACAGCAACTACAACCGGGAGCCCGGTTCGTCATCCGAACAGATCACGCGCGCCAGCCTGGGAACCGGCATCAACACGACACTCAGCCGGCAAACATTGAGCGCCAGCCTCGGCGCCGCGCGCTACCGCCACAACCGGCGAGATTTTCTCGACGCTACGCTCTACCGTGGTGGACTGGGCTGGCGTGGTCCGATAGGCAACCGGCTGTCTTTCGCCCTGTCCTGGTCCTACCGCGACCGGTTGGCAGAACGGATTGATTTCGTTGGCAAAGACGTGATCAACCTGGACGAGAAAAACGCGGCCGTGAAATACGCGATTTTCTCCGGCTGGGCATTGGTCGGGGGCGCTCGCGATGCGGAGCAAACCCACTCAAACGATGACCGGGAGTCCCTCGATTACGAGGAGCGCGATTACAGTGCGGGGCTGCAATACACCTCCGGCCGGAAATCGACCGTGACGCTCAAGTTCACCGAGGGCGACCGCCACTACCTTCATCCCGGCGAGGGCGACGTGCCAGGCGTCGACCCCCAAGACGATTTGGATTACGACTACCAGCGCATGGCGTTCGAAACCGAATGGCAAATGACGGGCAAGACGAAGTTGACGGGGACCCTCGGTTATTTTGACCGCGACGGTGAAGTTAACTCCGGCAACGGCCTGGAAACCAGCATCCAGACCGACTGGGCGGCCACCGACAAGACGGATCTCATCCTTATTTACGCTTTCGACCAGCCACCGGTGGGGGAAGATTCCGAAAACCCCAGCGAGGCCCACATCGTCTCGGCCCGTGTGGCCTGGGAGTGGACGTCTAAGATCACCGTCGAAACCGCCGTGCGCGCCGCCTTCCAGGAGTACGACGACACGCTTGAACGCGTGGCGCGCGATGAAAAATCCTACGGCTGGGTGCCGTTGCTGCTGCGCTATCAGCTTAACAATGCCATTAGCGTACGTTTCGTCAGCGGCTGGCAACAGCGCGAGTCGCCCATCGACGAGCGTAACTACACGGCTCGGGAGTTCTCGCTGGGTTTAGCCGGCGAATTCTAACCTCGGCGTCGCCTATTGGCCCGGACACTTTCCAGTGTTACCCAGTCATCTTCTAGTTATCCGGTCACCTTCTAGTGTTAAAAGACACTAGACTCGGATGAAACGCTGGATGGCCTGGGCCAGAGGCTGCATCTTATGCGGCAGTATATCCATCCCTTCCTCGAAGAAATGCCCCGTCTCCCGGCGGCAGACCGTGATCATGAGCACCAGATAGAGGCCTGCGCCTGCCGTGCACAGCGCAAGGAGCTTGATGGCGCCCGGAGCATCCTCATGGAACAAGCCGCCCATCGTAAACACACAAAGGCACATGATGACCGAGGCCACGAACGCGGGCGAAACGGTCTTCACCACCGACAGTGCCGGTACGTTGTAGAGCCGGCGGAAGGCCCGCAGATAAAACACCATAGAGATGTAATTGCGCAGCGAGAAACCGCAAGCGGCCATCAGTAATCCCATCGGTACCGAGACCAGACCCAATACGCCGTTGGCCAACAGCATGCCCAGAGCGACCATGAAAAATACCCGGGAGTGTCCGCCCGCCATCAGAATACCTTTGAGCTGGGTGCCGACCACGAACGGCGGTATACCCAGGGCGATAATGGCCATGATGTTGCCGCTGGCTTCCCACTTCGAACCGAAGGCGAAAACAATGAAATCCGGTGCTATCGCAGCCGCACCGAAGAAAATCGGAAAGGTGATGTAGGCTGATATGCGAATCACCCGCAGAGTGCCTCGTGCTTGCTCTTCCGGCCCTGGCAAGCGGGAGAGCGCCGACAGCAGCGTGTGTTCAAATGGCTTGAGCACAATGTCCTGAAGGATATAGATCGCCCGGCCGCCGACCTTGAAAAAGCCCAGCGCTGCCGGCCCCAGGAAGATGCCGACAAAGAGTTCGAATATCTTGGCGCTGGCCGCGCCAAGCACTTGCGCGCCGAGGATAGGCGACGCGAACTGAAAGATCTTTCTGCACGCCGTCCTTGAGAACCGGAATCGTGGGCGCCAGCGAGCCCAGATCACCGTAATCAGCATCAGCAGAAGATTGTTGATCAGTTGCTGCCACACCAACGCCCACACGCCGTAACCCCGCACGGCCAGGAAAACCCCCACCGCACCGGAAACGAGACTGCTAACCATGGTGCGGATAGCGATCACCCGGAAGGCGAATTCTCGCTGAAGCTTTCCCTCATAGACCGTCTTGATCCCTTCCAGCAGGAAAATGGCTGTCAAAGCCTGCAGGATTGGACCCGCGGCTGGTTCGTAATAGGTTGAAACCAGCGGCACACCCACGGCGAGAAACAACAGGGACAGCAATACCGCGAAAACCAGATTGAGATAGAAACAGGTCGAGGCGAAGTCGTCGTTCCAGCTACTGTGCTGCACGATAGCTTTGCCGATGGCCCCTTGGGCCACCAATTTGCCGAAGTCGATAAAAATGAGGGAAAAGGCTACCAGACCGATTTCCGCCGGCGTCAGCAGCCGTGAAATAATAATAAAAATGATGAAGCTGACGACGCTGGTTCCTGTCGCGCCAAGGCTCATCCAAGCGGTGCTATAGCTCAACCTTTTCTTCAAATCCATACCGTATCCAGTTCAAAGGATGCCGACCAAGCGGCCATCGGGCGACATCGGTCTAACCTGTCATCGCCTATGGAGACCAAGGAGTCATTCGTTCAGGAGAAACGCCGATAGGTGGTGCGCCGGTATTTCAGCCGGGTGCGTTCCAGGCGCTTGCGCAAGGCCGAAGGTTTCATCTGGGCCATGTAGCGGAGCAACGTCGATTTGGCGTCGCCGGTTTCAATGTTGCTCTGCCATGCGGGCCGCGACCGGTTCAAGAATTTGTCCTGAATACAGGGAGCCGGCTCACACTGAAAGATCGCGAGCGTCGGCGCCAGGACCGAATCTTCAAAGGAAAACAGCAGCATGTCCGCAGGCTGATGGTGCACCGGGTCCAGCGCGACCAGCCTCTTTGCTGTTTCCCGGTGTATGAGGTAGGCGCCGGCACACCAGCTCGTGGAGCCCACCCGCAGGATATCACGCGACCCCCGGCTAAAACGGGTGTCGTCTTTAAGCCATACACGGTTTGTCGAGGGCTCCAAGCGAACAAGATCCACCGCATTCGGTATCCAGGTATCTGAAACGAGCATGTCCCGGAGGTCGTCGGCAATACGCAGGTCATCCTCGAAAACCGCCGCCCATTCCGCATTGCTCCCGGCAATCCGGCGCCACGCCGCCCTATGGCTCAACAAACACCCCGCCTGGCCTGGAAGCCATCCCTTTTTGCCACCACGGGGCCGAAGGTGACAAAACGCTTTGAATTCAGCTCCGGTGAGCTGTCGCCCGTCGATGGCCTCGATGCGCTCCGGCGTGAGTCCCAGGTGCGCAAATTGCTCCGTGGACGAGCGGAGTCGTTCGTCGTCCTTCGCCAGATTGATCAAATAAGCAGGGATCATCGAAATACCTCCGGCCCTTTACCCGGGCCCATTCCCTTACTACGCATCCCTGCACCTACCCGTCATCCATTTTTTAAGCCTATTTTCCGCCGTCCGATGCCAAACGTTTTCCCTGCGACCAACGTAAAGCACGCATCAGGAAGACCGCCATGTCTACGGTGTATCGACGCAGCAGGCGTCTCGGCTCAAGGCTCAAACGGTAGGCCCATTCCAGATGCATCCGGCGAAGCAGCATCGGCGCTCGGGGCTTGTCCCCCGCCAGGAAATCCAGCAATGCACCGACGCCGACCAACAAGCGCGCGTTGAGCGCGTGGCGATGCTCGATAATCCACCGCTCTTGCAGCGGGTTCCCCATGGCCACCAGAACGACATCGGCACCGGAGGCGTTGATCGATTGAATAAGCGCGTCGTTGTCACGGTTGTAGCCATCGGAGGTGCCAACCACCTGAACGTTCGATTGCCGTAGCTTATCGGCGGCTCTTTCGGCGATACCGGGTTGGCCACCGAACAGGAAAACGCCCCAAGGCCGGTCGCTCGTGCGCGCATTTTCCTCCAGCAGCGCCGGCGTAAAATCCGTTCCGTTGAGATTCTCGGGAAAGCGCCGCCGGTGCACCAGCCAACTCGCGATATCCATGGCGATGCCGTCGTTGACCAGCACCACATCCGGGCTATTCAATGGCTTCCGCAGGGGATCGCATTTGTTGACCAGATTGCTATTAACGAAGAACAGGGCTGTCTGCTGGCCCCGATCCATTGCAGTGACAAGGCGCTGGGACAAGTCATGGAAAGTCAGGGCCTGTACTTCGAGTCCACCGATGGGGAGGCGCGACTGTTTCGCCGTGGCTGTCATGAGGCAGTCCCTCCCATCAGGCGGGTATCTTCGTACTTGTGCGGAGCCAGGATACGGTCGGTCACTGCGTCCCAGTCCAGATGCTTTCGCGATGAACGGTGCGGAGTATCCACCGCCTGCTCGATGGCGTTTGCAATCGATGCGTCATCGCCCGGCGCATAACCGATACGGCTGTCGTAATCGCCCACCACCGCCCAGGGGCACACCGCAGGAAGGCCGAGAAAATCGTACTGGATCAACTTCATGGAGGTATCGGCCAAATAGTCGGGCACCTGTTCCGAGCGATAAGGCGCAATCCCGAATGTGGCATGGTTGATATAGCGAATGGTGTCTTGGTGCGGCATCTCATCGTAGACGGTCACGTTAGGACCATAGTCCTCGCGGGCCGGTTGACCGCAGCCAATAATATGGAACTGAATGTCCGGGAAGCGCTTTGAGGCAAAAACGAAGAAATCGGAATCGAACAGCATCGATCCGACCGAAACGGCATGCCTACCCTCGCCATAAGGCGAAGCGCCTGCGTTATCGGCGAGCGAATGATCGATACCGTGCGGGATAAAGCGCACGTTAGTGCCGCCGGGGATAGCATTAGCCAGCGCCTTCGACGGCAGCCGGATCGTGGTCATCTCCGGCGCAATACGTTGGAAGGTTTTTTTGACGTAATCCGCCACATTGATCGTATCCAGGTCGTCGGACGCAATATACACCGTCTCTGCCGCCGGATTGATACGCTTGGCGAGATCGAAAAATATGGGGGCGATGCCGCTTTCGAAAATGATCACGTCCGCTTCGCCCATCCATTCTCGCAAGGTCTTGCCAGCGGCGCCCACATACCAGCGGAACAGGAGGCCTTCCGCTGGCCGCAGCATGGGCCTGCGGGTATTGATCGGATGGAAGAGCGTCTTCCATAGATAACAGTCGACGCCCTCATGCTGCTCGACCCGGTTTGCCCGCGCGTCCAGGGATAGGCGCGGATCGCCGGTGTAGCGCGATAGCCGGCTGTAGCGCAGCGAGAAGAATCGTGCGCGTCCACGGCGAGCCAGTTCCTCCGTGATAAAGTGGATGTTTGCCTTGCGCGGCGACCGATAATCGTGGGCAGATAGCACCAGATAATGGGGTACTTTATTGCTCGCCGGCACCGTAGTGCTCGCGGATACCGTCGAGGCCTCAGGGTCCGGCGTCTCCCCCGGCGTTGTCCTTGCCATTGTCGTCGTCACCTCATCGTCTAATCGATTCATGAGCCGCCTTCGCCGTCTACTTGAACACCCTTTGGCGGCATCGGGCACTCGCCACGACCTCCGTCCTGGCACTCGGTAACCTTCAAGTAAGGTTCGACGACCTCCATCTGCGCTGCATCGACACCGTCCTGGGGGGCGATGGACATAAAGTAGTCGCCCCACCAGGCTCCCCCGGCCCAGTACGTCCAGCCACGCCAGACCGACGTATTACCCATTAGGGAAAGCATGCGGTCAAGGGAGGCAAGGCATTGCTCCGAAGCAGGGACACCAAACTCACCGAGGAACAACTGCTGGTCGTTGGCCTGCGCCCATTGCTCCATTGATTCGAAGATGCGATTGAAGTGAGACGGTTCGTGGCAGTCCTGCTTGGTGCCCGAGTAATACTCGTCCGCATATTGATGCACTTCGAGCACCGTTCGATTGAGAGGGTCCTTGAAATCGGCAAAGGTCTCCGCGTTGCTGCTCCCGGAGAAGCTCTTTTGCCATTCGTGCGCCCCGCTCCAGCGCCCTCCCGACACGAAGATCAGTTGCTCGGCGCCCGACTCGCGCAGCGCGTTGACCGTGCTCTGAGCAATCTCGCCCCAGGCCGCTATATCCAACTTGAAGGGCTCGTTCATCAGGCCCAGCGCCAAATACTCGGGATCGTCCAATTCCTCGGCAATGCGCCGCCAGAGATCGCCAAAGGCATCGGCCGGAACCGCATCCGAACCGATAGGCTCGCCGTTGTACAGGCCGTAATTGTGGATATCCAGGATCAGGCAGATGTCCCGATCGCGCGCCGACGCCAACGTTTTACCGATTGCCGACATTTCCTCGTCGTTCAGCTCGGCGAACAGCTCCCGTTGTACCCGTTCCCAGCGCACCGGCAGACGAATGGCCGTGACGCCCTTCTGCGCGTAGTAGTCGATCTCGCTGGCGCTCGGATAGGTGTAGTCTTGATACATGACACCAGGCCGCTTCTTGCTGTTGAATTCCGCGCCCGCCAGGTTAACGCCGCGCAGGCTTGTCGCGTCGAGGCAGACCGCCGCAGCCTGTGCACTGGCGAAAGCGAGGACGAGCGAGAACACCCACCCCGGAAGCTTGCCAAATCTATCCATACGCTTGCATCCGTCCATAGTCAGCCACCCAGTTGCTGATAGATTGCGAAATAATCCTGTGAAACCCGCTGCCAACTGTAGCGGTCGGCAAAAGCAATACCCGCTTCGCGCCGCTGGTCGGCCGCCGCCTGGCCCTGATCGTGCAGCGCCGCGAGCAACGATGCACCGGTATCCGGCGTCGAACGATCGACGATCAGTCCCACGCCACTTTCTTCAAGCAGACGACGAAAAGGCGGGATGTCGCTGAGTACAGGCGTCAAGCCGGCGCTCAGGGACTCGATCGCCGCCAGGCCAAACCCTTCGTGGCGGGACAGGCACAGAAAATAGCTTGCCTCGCCGATGAGTGCCCGTAGACGCTCGTTGGTCGGATTCGGCTCGAGTGCAACCACATCGCCAAGCTGACGCTGCTCCACTTCTCGCTGCAGATCCGGCAGTGAATAGTCGTATTCGCGCCCGGCGACGATAAGACGCCAGGCCTCGTCGCCGCGATGGAGTTCGCGTACGAAATCCAGCGCTTCCACCAAGCCTTTATTGGACGACCAGCGACCGAAGTAGATCAGTGTCTTTGTCAGGCGCCGGCTGCCGCAATCGGCGTATTTATGGGTATCGACGCCATTCTCTATAACCCGGAGCCGCGAGGGCGACACGACACGCTGGAACATCTGCCCATCGTTTTCGCTGGTCGCGATAATGCGCTCGTAGGCACCGGACGAAGCCCGGGTAATCGTTTGGAACCACAGCTCTTTCAGCTTGCTGGCGAAGGCCGTGTGAAAGAAGCCGCCGTGTGTCGAAAGCAAGAGTGGACGCCGGTGGATAACTTTGGTCGCCGCCAGAAAGTCGTAGAAGAAGTCCACACCGTGCACGTGTACAGCGTCGGCTTTACGGATTTCCTGAAGTACGCGAGGACACACGGGGTACCGGCTGGAACCGAAGTAAGGCAGGCGGGTCACGCGGATGCCGTCGATCTCCTCCTCGCGGGCCAGAGGCTGCTCGCCCTGGCGAAACAGGCGGTCCAGGGTAATCACCCTGGGCTGAACGCCCGTCTGGGCCATCTGGTTGGCCGCGATGTTACGAACGACATCCTCCATGCCGCCAATCGACGGCAGGTACTGGCGAACGACGTGGGTAACATTGAGCATTATTCATTGACCTCTTTGTTCATGGGGCGTTGTTCATGGGCGCGCTGTTCATGGCACGGGTACAGCAGGGAGCCGGGCGTTCCGGTGGGCCGCGTGCATGGTCCGCGATTTCTGTTTCAGTTTCTCGGCCCCGGCGGGTTGCTTCATCACCACGCCAAACAGGAACCAAAGCAGGCCGGCGGTTTTCATGGCGAATAGCGAGCTGCCGCTGACACACAGAATGAGCGCGATATAGATGCCGGCATAGCAGCGAAAGCGCCGGGCCTGATCATCCGGCGCGGGAATCAGCCAGAACGCCAGCCATAAGACCATGACCAGGACCAGGCCAAATTTCGACAATGAATAGGCATAGCCCTGATCCGGGAAGCCGCCGTTGTGTCCGTAACCGAGCAGCAGCGGGACGTCGAATTCGATCAGGCTGCGGCCACTGGAGGCGAGGCGGCCGACATAGTCGTCGCCGTGTATGTTGTGACCGAAGAGGCCAATACCCACCAGCAATCCGAGCAACGCCAGCGGCAGTAGAAATGGCAGGTATGAGGCCCAGCCATTGAAGAGCACGCGAGCGACCATCAAAAAGCCGACGGAAAGCAGTGCGAAGCGGGAGTCGGCCAGCACAATCAGCACCACGGCCGCTCCGATGAAGAATAGACCCTCACGGACCTGGCTACGCTCTTTCGCCAGCCCCCAGGCCGCTACGATGGTCGCGAAGTTCCCCAGGGAGACCGGTTCGAGAAACACCGAGGACACGCGATGACTGTCGAGCAGCCAGGGTAGCAAGGTCCGCCCGATGCCCTCCGGCCGGATACCGTTCATCTGAAGTCGGCTGTCCCGCTCGTACTCGGTAATCTCCTCAAGCCCACCGGTGCTGACGTAATAGGAAAAAATATTGAAAACCTGCGTGTAAACATCGAGCGCTAGCAATTCGAAAAACGCAAAGAACAGCACGACTATCAGAATCAGCTTGAGGGCCTTGTCCGCTATAGCGGGCTCACCCACGTTGCGACCGGCCCAATAGAAACAGAAAGGAATCAGCAGGTCGCGGAAGGCCTTGATGTCCAGTCCACCGCGCAGTAAGGCCAGCAGGCAAAGCATGCCGCCGCTGAAGGCGGCCAGGATCATGACGCCCGGCAGCACGCGGGGAAACAGCAGCGGGAAAGACGCGGCGAGGATCAAGAACTCGGCCGCACCGATGATGGCCCTGGACATGGGGAATCCGACAGTATGCAGCGCGCACAGAACCGCCTGGTAGGTGACCGCGGCGCCGACCACCAGCAGGACCAGGCGCAATTGCCTGGCATCGTGCGTAGCGTTCTGAATCAATCGAATCCCTCCGATGGCAGCCACCCCTGGCAAGTCCAGCCTGGCCGGTGATTACCCACTTACTGAGAAAGCGTCACGCCTAATATGCTGACGCCCACATCCTGCAGACGGCGGCTTACCCGTTCGAGTTCGCGCATGGGCGTGGCATGCTCTTTGGCGACCAATAAAGCAGCGCCCGCCCGACTGGCGATCAAATGGGCATCCAGATTTGAACCGAGTGACGGGGTGCTGGCGATAATCACGTCAAATTGGTCCGCCAGCTTCGCAACCAGACTGCGATACCGTTTGTTGGACAGCAGCTCCTGCGGATTGGGGGCCGGCGTTCCGGCGTTCAACAGCCACAGAGACTCCAACGGCGTGCAGAGTTGCGGACGGAAGTTGGCGCGGGAGGCCAAAATATCCGATAAACCATGCTGATTGGGCAACCCGAACAGGCGGTGCAGAGAGGGGGTCCGGAGGTTACAATCCATCAGCAGCGTGCGGGCCCCCAACTGCGAAAACACGATCGCCAGGTTGGCCGCCAATTTGCCGTCCTCTACCGCATCGTCAACGCCCACTAACGGCAAGACACGCTGGCTCGGCTCATCGAAATAACGCAGCATCAACTCGCTGCGCAGGCCCCTGAGGGCTTCCACTCGCGGACTCTGGGGCCGCAACGCCGCAATCAGCGACCGGTCCAGGTCGGTATTGGAGAGCGGTACAACCGGGTAAGAAAACTGCTGAGCCACAGCCATCTTAACGTCTTCCGGCGAAACCAGCCGCAGCTTGACGGCGGCTTCGCCGAACCTCAGACCCCGCTGTTCCTGGAGTTTGACCACGCGATCGATATCGTCGTCTGAAAGCTTGCCGCTTTCATACAGCAGCCGGCCAATCTGTCCGCTTTTGGCCAAGGCCCGCGTGGTGGTTTGGGGTGCATCGCTGCCGACAATCGGAGGTGCATATTCAGTCATCCTTTTCCCTCCTGTCTAAATCCAGCGTCTGCGGTCATGGGGCAAGTAGGCCAACACGGGTAATCCAAGCGTTTCTTCCAGATCGACACGGCTGCGAACACGGCGATTAAACAACTCCAGCATCAGCGCCAGGCCTATACCCAGCAACACACCCAGTGCTGCGGCAATGACCAGGTTCAGCTTCAGGTTGGGACCGGAAGGCAACGACGGAGTGATTGCGGGATTGAGCACCGCAATGTCCGTTTCCGCAAGGCGGCTTTCGAGGCGGCTCGCCGATGCACGATTTGCGGCCGAGTTATAAGCTTCTTGCGCCATGGCGACTTCCTGCTGAAGATATTTCAGCTCGTCGCGCTGGGAGGTCAGCTCGAGCACCTGATTTTTTTGCTCGTCTACGGCCCGGGCCAGCTCTTTTTCACGGTTCGTCGACAACTGCGCCGCAGACTGGATACTGCTCCCGACCACCGTTGTTTCTTCGGCAATTCGCGAGCGTAGCGTGAGGACTTCCGCCCGGGCTTGGAGATATCGGGGATGGTTCTCGCCTAACCGCGTCGACAGCTCTTGCAGATTCGCCTCTGCTGTGGCGAGTTCCGATCGCAGCCCCTGCAGCACGGGATTATCGAGCACATCGGCGCTGGACTGCCGCCAGTTTTCGTCCTTACTGCTACTTTTGCGGGCTTCAGCCTGCAGCCGCTGGCCCTGAGCCTCTACGAGCATCGACGACAATTCCCGCAGGCGGCTACTCTCGACGTCCAGACGCTCGTCGACGGCGACGATGCCTTGTTTCTTCTGATAGGACGACAATGTCTCACGCGCTTCCCGCAGGTTCGCGCGCAACACTTCTAGCTGGCCGTCGTACCATTCGGTGAACCGGCGCGCCGGCTCGGTCCGCAGCTCCAGGCTGGTCTGGACATACGACCCAGCCACCGCATCCGCCAGTATCGCTGCAAGCTGCGGATTCTCGCTTTTCATGCTGATGCGAACCACATCGCTGTCGCGACCCGGCGAAGCGTTGATGTTCTGAAGAATATAACGGGCGAGCAGGATCTGCGGTTCTTTACTCTCGATATCCTCGGCACTGAACTGCTGCTTCGCCAGCGATTGCTGCTCGCCGTTAAGCATTGCCCAGACCCGCAAAGCCACGTTGCGACTGGTAATAACGTCGACTTGCGTCGCCAGATACCCTTTGTCCGAAGGCAGATAGGTGCCACTCAGCGGATCCTGGGTTTTATCGTCGACAATCAGTTCTGTACTGGCCGTATAGGATTTTGGCAGGACGAGAGAGACAGCCAGAGCGGCACCAACGCAGAGCAAAAAACATACGATGATGAGTTTCCAGCGCGCCAGGAGAACTCGGAAGAACGTATCGAACGTCATGCGAATCCAACCTCTTGCGCGAAGCCGTCATCCGCGGTACACAGCGACCTTTCCTTTGGCGGGGCTTTCCATAACGGCGCTAATCGGCATAAAAGTGAAACTCGGCCTAACGGAGGTCTTGCGCCATGTCGATTAATATAAACTCGCTCGCTCATTACACTCGTCCTTGTGAAGAGATCGCTTAGAAGAGGCTTTCCTTTACGAACAGGACATCCCCATCCTGAATCGGGTCATAGAGATCGGCGTCCTGTTCGCGAAGCGATCCATCGTCTTGCTGCCGGTAAAGAATAAGACCATCGTTGTTGGCGCGGGCATTCAGACCACCACTGACCGACAGCGCCTGCATCACATTAAGCGGCCGGTCGAGGCTGTAAGTCCCCGGCTTCTGCACTTGGCCGTGGACGTAGAATTGATCGATCAACGGCACGTACAGCGTGTCGCCTTTTTGAAGCTTCACCGCTGCTCGATTTTCCGCTTCGCTGTCCAACAGCTCACGCAGCTGCAGCTCGCGCCGGGACTGCTTGCCATCGGATCCCACCCGAACCAGGACAATGCGCTCGCTGCCGCGTTCGCTGATGCCGCCAGCCATTGCCAAAGCCTCGGTCAACGTTGTCGGGCCTTTAAGCACAATCTGGCCGGGTTTATTCACTTGCCCCAGCACCGAGATCGACTTGCTATTGTACTCTGTCACCAGCAAATTTACGTGGGCGTCCTGGAGATAGCCCCCGACCTCGAGCCCCCTTGCGATGCGATCCGCAGCCTCAGGCGCCGAGAGGCCAGCGATATGGACGGGGCCCAGTAGCGGCATGTGAATCGTGCCATTGGCACCGAGCTCCGCCTCTGTCTCCAGATCCTCCTGACCATAGACCGCGACCTGAATTCTGTCCCCCGGCCCCAGGTTGTAGGCTTCTTCCGCAGCCCCCACCTGACCTGAAAGGGCGAATACGAACAAGACAAACAGCACGTGCCAACGCATTTTCATCCGAGTCCATTCCTGTTTTTCGTTACTCCGCGAATGTCGATAGCTTGAGGGCCATCGCAAGCGCACAGTTTCACCGAGTTACTAAGCAAGAAAAAGGCCTTTGCGCCTTACATTCCATCCACTATCTCTCGGTTCCCGCCGGACTCCTGATATTCGCCGCCTCATCCGCAAGCGCCAAGAAGGCACCCGTGCCGGTAACCATCGATCGCTGCACCTATTCGGTGCTCATTTCCGCAAAGGCACGTCTGTGGCGCACAACGGCCAACACGACGCCGCCTGATAGGAAAAGCACATCACAAAACGATGACGGAACTGTTGCAGCGAGTTCTTCTTAATCATCCAACGGCCCCTCTAGCGTCTCGGGGGCCGGACCCCGTTGCGAGCAACGCCACACTGCCGATTTCAGGACGTTTTTAAGAGGAGACTCTGGAACAACAGCGCCTAACTGCTGCAGACAGGGCGGGGAAAGCGCTAATAATCGTGGCGGCCGAATCACGATTCGAGAGCCGAGATCATGCAATACAAGTCATGAACATCTCGCTACAGGCCAATGAAACTTATGTAAGGACGACCGCTGACGAACCCCGGCTCCCTCTGCCATCACTTACGAGGCCGGCGATCTATAATTGACCCATTCCGCACAACGAGAGACGATACCGCAAGCAACTCAAAGCCAAGCCATTCCCAGCACAATAGATCCGACCTCCTTCCGTCGGACAGGCCCTAGGGCCCTAGGCCAGGTCGTTCGCCTTTACCGGCAGTGCATGCATTCAAGGAGTTCAACAACATGTCAGACAAACCCAGTATCCTGATTGTCGGCGCCGGCGCCATCGGCAGCTTTTACGGCGCCATTCTCCAACGGGCCGGCTGTCCGGTTAGCGTGGTCTTGCGCTCGGAATACGATGCGGTGGTCAAGGACGGCATCCGGATCGAGAGCGAGCTGGGCGATCTGTCGTACCGTCCGAATCACGTTTATCGCGATAGCGACACGCCGGAATCGGCGCCGGACTACCTGATTCTGTGCGTCAAGGTGCTGCCCGGCGTCGACCGCGCGGAATTGATTCGCCCCTGGATGGGCGACAACACCCGTATCGTGCTGATCGAGAACGGGCTGGCTATCGAGCGCGATATCGCCAACGCCTTCCCCCGGAACCCCATCGTCAGTTGCCTGGCGTTTATTGCCGTCAGCCGTGTCGGCCCGGGTCAAGTGCATCACAAGGCGTATGGCCGCTTGGTCATGGGCCGCTACCCCGACGGAATCGACGACAACGCCCGGTCCCTGGCGGATCTGTTTATCGAGGGCGGCATCAAGATTGACCTGACCGAGCAGGTGGTCGGCGAACGTTGGCGTAAGTGTCTGTGGAATACGCCATTCAACCCCCTATCGGTGCTGGCAGGTGGCGCGGATACGGCCACCATCCTCGATACCGAGGGCGGCGAGGACCTGATCCGCACCATGACCGAAGAAGTGCTCGCGGTCGCCGAGGCCGACGGCTACCCCATGCCCCACGACCTGATCGACAAGAACATTGCCGGCACTCGCAAGATGCCGCCCTATAAGAACAGCATGGCGCTGGACCATATCAACGGCCGGCCGATTGAACTGGATGCGGTGCTGGGGAACGTGGTGGCGATTGCCGATCAACACGGCGTGGCGGTGCCGCACCTGAAGACCATGCTGGTCGCACTGCGGATGCGAGAAACGTTGAAAGCGGCCGAAGGTCAGTAAGAGGGGTCTATTAAGGCGCGCAGGTGGCGCACCGCGCGCCGGAACACGTCTTCGTCAAAGAAGTCTTCCGGCATAAACCCGGTCGCCGGATAGGCCCGCTGGCCCTGCACCAGGGTGCCGCCATGACGGGCCAGGCCGCAGTCTAGCATCAGGTTGTCGCACAGGCCGAAAGGTTCGATAGCGGCACCCTGACTATCGATTTCAGCCTCGGCATCCACGCGTTTATTGTAGGGCACAGCACAAACGGAAAAACCGACCGAGGGCTTGCCCTTGGCCAGCATGTAGCCAAGTTCGTAGATGGTGCCGGCATCGGCGCTGGGACCGCGAAACGGCGTAAGGTTGGCAATCAATGCTGTGGCCCGGTCCATCAGGGCCTGATTGGCGTCGTAGATCAGTTGCGCGGGATCTTGGGCGTTCGCCAGGTCCAGCGCATTGTCCGATGGCGATAAGCCTTCCAGGTCGAACTCGGCCAGGATGGCCTTCTTACTGCCGTCGATTTTAATGCGCAGTGCTTCCGGAAAAAATACTTCCGGGCCTGCCAGGTATACGGTGGGGTAATGGCTCATACTGTTAGTTACCTGCAATGGCCGCGTGGCTATGGGACCGCACCGGTGGCGTCGCCACTTACTAAAATGTAGTGCTCAAGCGCCGGACTTCGAGGGTGGAGCTTACTTGCGCGACTTGGTGATCTTGAACAGCATCTCCGGTGCGACGCGTTTCACCCAGAGCGCTGCCATTTCCTTACCTTTGCCGACCGGGATTTCCCGCTTCTTCGCCTTGAGGGCATTGAAGACCACTTCGGCACACTCATCCACATCCATACCGCCGGCAATATCGTCGTCCACCTCGCCGAAAGCGGTCCCGTCGCCCGAGAGCGCATTGCGGGAGACGTCCGTTTTGATAAAACCCGGAACAATGGTTGAAACGTGAATACCCTGGTCTTCCACCTCCGCCCGCAGCGCGTCGAAGAACCCCATCACCGCATGCTTGGCAGCGCAATAGCCGGTGCGCTGGGAAACACCGACTTTGCCCGCAACACTGGCGGTGACGGCGATATGCCCGGCACCGCGCTCCAGCATATGCCCCAGCACCGCTTTGGTAAGCGCGATCTGACCCATCACGTCCACGTCCATTAACTGGCGGTAGACCGCCATATCCGTGTCCTTGCACAGCGAGCGCTGAGATACGCCAGCGTTATTGATCAGCAAGTCGATTGAACCAAACGTGTCCAGCACGGTTTGGGTTGCGCCGGGCAGCGCATTCCAGTCGGTAACGTCCAGCGGCAGCACCAGCACCTGATGGGTATCGAGCCCTACATCGATACAGCGCTCGGCCACCCGTTTTAGCTCGTCTTCGCGACGGGCGGACAATACGATGTTGGCGCCACTGGCCGCAAAACGCGCCGCCAGCGCTTCGCCGATACCTGAAGATGCACCGGTAATCCAGAGGGTTTGGTTCGGCATGTGAAGCTCCTTAACGCCTGTTGTTGAAAAGCGCGATTAACCCAGCGAAGACAGCGCCTCCTTCAGATTCACCACTGGCTCGCCCTCATCGTCGAGCATCAGTTCGCTTTCCAGATGATCGAGGTGATAACGCATGCGTGCGATAGCCAGCTCGTTGTCGCCCTTGGCCAAGGCGTCGAGAATTTCGCCATGCTCTTCGTGCTGACGGGATGACCTATCATTGCCTTGGTATAGGGCCTCAATCAGCGCGCTGCGCACCATCAGGTTTTCCAGGATATCGGCCAATACGGCGTTGCCGCAGATCTCACCCAACACCCGATGAAATTCGCCCAGCTCGCGAACGACGGCGCGCCGGTCCCTGGCCTGAAGCGCCCCTCGCTCCGCAGCCATGTGCAGTTCTATGCGCTTGCGGTGCTTTCCCATCTTTTCCGGCGTGATACTTTCGACCACGCCGCGCTCGATGGCACGACGGGCAGCAAAGAGCTCGCGCGCTTCCCGGGCCGAAGGCTGGGACACATGAGCGCCGCGGTTGGCTTCGATCGTGACGATTTTTTGAAGAGCCAAGCGCTGGAGAGCGGACTGGACGTGATTGCGATTGGCTTTGAGGGTTTCTACGATCTGGGCTTCCACCAACCGGGTTCCCGGAGGAAGGCGGTGCTGGGCAATCGCTCGGGACAGGATCGCCATGATCCGCTCCACTTCACGCTGTTTCGCCGTGCCCTGACGCGTGGTCATTCCGATACGTTTCCCTGTGTTAGTGCGTGACACTAGTGCTAGCCATTAGCCCCCAGGTAAAAGTATCGCCTTCCGACCACCCACGTGCAACGCCTCTACCTCCTTTATTCCGGTTTGGTTCAACGGTCCTTTCAAAGTAAGTATGCAGCCGCGAGAGACGCGTCTAGGCTGCTAGCCATCGCTCCACTCTCCCGGCACACCCCAGTTTTCCGCTTTACCTCCCTTCCACCTTCCCCGAGAATAGCCTGCTTCGTTCCGGCCCCTCATACGCGAGCATTCTATGGCCCTGAAATCGACCGTTTTCAAAGCGCACCTCAACATCGCGGATATGGATCGGAATTACTATGCCGATCACACGCTGACCCTGGCGCGGCATCCCTCGGAAACCGACGAGCGGATGATGCTGCGCCTGCTGGCCTTTATGGTTTACGCCGACGAGGCCCTGGAATTCACCAAAGGATTGAGTACCGATGACGAGCCGGATCTTTGGCAGAAAAGCCTGAGTGGCGAGATCGAACTGTGGATCGAACTGGGCACACCGGACGATAGCCGCATCCGCAAGGCCTGCAATCAGGCCGACCAGGTGGTGCTTTTCGCCTATGGCGGACGCGCCGTATCGGCCTGGTGGGATAAAGTTCGCGGTAAGGTCGCGCGCTTCAACAACCTGCGTATCATTGAAGTCGATTCGCAGGCGTGCGAAGCGCTCGCTGCTTTGGCAGCTCGCTCCATGACGTTGCAATGCAATATACAGGACGGTCAGTTGAGCCTGGGAGACAGCGAACGGCTGGTTACGGTCGAACCAACAGCGATCTATCCGGCGTAGGCAAGGGCGGCTAACGCTTGAGTGGTTTGCCGGTAAACGCTTCGAAGACCGCCAGGGTCTGCCCGCTTTCATTCAGCAGTATCAGGTTGTTACCGTCCATTTCGGCGCCCATGGTTTTCTTCATGGCGATCAGATAAGGCGTTTCATGGCGGCCTTCAGGACAGGGATCGCGCGTCGCCGACATCTCGGTAAAACGGAAGTTGCCATCGACCATCCCGTACGCGCCCTTAAAGCGATTGCAGCCGGTGAACCCGCTGACCCGGCCATCGTCGAGGAAAATAATGAAAGGCGCTTCCTTGGAGGTCGCCGCTCGCACCGGCTCGCCGCCCACATGCTGAAGCTGCCAGAAGGTATTGGTAAAGCTCACTTCCCGCTTAACCGGGTTGTCGCCCTCCTGAGGCACCGTCGTGCAGGCACTCAATGCCCACAGGCAAATAACGACGAGTCCAAGTCCACGCAAGCACGCTTTCATGTCAATCAATCCTTTGGGCATCTCCGAATAAATCTTTATGCACGCTCGCACGTCGCCGGGCGTTTCCAGTGCTTTCTTGCGCGCGTGTTGCCGCCGGGCCTTACTGTTTAAGCCTTGAACGATATTACTCGGCTTTTTCGTTCAGTAGCTCCGGCTTTTTGAGGGCCTTCTGGAATAAATCGCGCTCTTGGGCAATGGCCAATGCACATTGCTCAGCCATTTCATCCGGTAGATTCTCAACCCGAGCCTGGAGAAATACCATAATTTCTTCGGACAGCTCCAGCATTTTGTCCCGGGCATCTGCTTCCGCCTTGGTGGTGAACAGCATCTTGTCGGGATTTTTCAGTGCCATGTCCTGCCCGTCCCTATCGGAAAAATATAAAGCCGTTACAGCCATACCCTGTTTCTCCTATCTTTTGTCATTTGGCGCGTACCGCCAACTGACGTGTGCCGCCGCGTGACGCGGCGTTCAGCAAATCAATCGCCGAGAAGGATACCATCGGGATACTGTATATAAAAACAGTATTTTTATATTTCCTAACGAGAGCTTGAGACTAGGGCGGTCTACTCTCGAAACTCGGCCTTATCGAGACCATGCTTTTTCATCTTGTCATAGAGCGTCTTCCGGGCGATGCCAAGCTGAACCATGGTGTCTTTGAGGCTGCCCTGGCAGGCATTCAGAGCGCTGACGATGGAAGAGCGTTCGAAGGCGTCCATCATCTCGCCGAGGGTTCGGCGCCCGGGTACATTTTCCGAAACGGAATCCCCGGTGTCTTCCAGCGCCGCGGGGCCCAGCAAGACGTACCGCTCGGCCAGATTGCGCAGCTCCCGCACGTTGCCCGGCCAGTTGTGCTGCATCAGACGGGCGGCCTGATTGGCGTCCAGCGGCACGCTCTCCCGGTCATAGCGGGCAGCGGCAATCAGCACGAAATGGTGGAACAGCATCGCCACATCCTCCTTGCGTTCACGCAGTGGCGGGATGTCGATCTTGACCACGTTGAGCCGGTAGTAAAGATCGGCACGGAATTCACCTTCGTCGCTGAGGACCTTAAGGTCTGACTTGGTGGCGGCGATCACACGCACATCCACATCCAGCGGCGTGTTGCTCCCCAACCGCTCCACTTTGCGCTCCTCCAGAACGCGCAGCAGCTTGACTTGCAAGGCCAGGGGCATGCTCTCCACTTCATCGAGGAACAACGTGCCCTGGTCGGCGTGTTCGATCTTGCCGATGCGGCGTTTATCAGCGCCGGTAAAAGCCCCCAGTTCGTGACCGAAAAGCTCGCTTTCGATCAGGTTCTCGGGCACCGCGCCGCAATTGATTGCCACAAAATTATGCGCGCTGCGAGGGCTGTTTTCATGGATGTAGCGGGCCAGAGCATCTTTACCGGACCCGGTTTCGCCGAAGAGCAGGATATTGGCGGAGATATCCAGAATCGGATCCATAGTGGCGACCACTCTCTGCATGGCCGGGGAATCGCCGAGAAGGCGGGGGCCGGGCCGGGCCAGCTGGCGCAACTGGGCTTTCAGCCGCCGGTTTTCGAGCGCCAGGTGACGCTTTTCCAGCGCGTGGCGTAGCAGCTCGATCAGCTCGTCATGGTCGAACGGCTTTTCGATGAAGTCGTAGGCACCTCGCTGCATGGCGGAGACCGCCGTGCTGATATCGCCCTGCCCGGTAAGAATGATCACCGGAATGGCATCGTCGATGTCCCGTACGCGGTCCAGTAATTCAAGACCGTCCATGCCCGGCATGTTGTAGTCGCACAGGACCACACCCTCGTAGTCCGAGTCGATGGCCGTCAGACCACTTGCGGCATCGGCGAAGCTGGCTATCGGCAAATCTTCCAACGCCAGTGTTTGGGTCATGGCTCGACGGATCGGCTCGTCGTCGTCGATAAAGATGACCGCCGCGTCGCTCATTCCACTGCCTCCCGTTTGCTGAGGGTCACCACGAACTCGGCACCGGCTTCATCGGAACGGTTATGACCCGTCAGCCGGCCGCCCAGCGCATCCACAATCTGGCGGGAGATAGACAGACCTAGGCCCAGCCCCTGCTTCATGGATTTGGTGGTAAAAAAGGGTTCGAAAACCTGTTCGGAGTTAGCCGGCAGTCCCGGGCCGTTGTCCCGAATACGGCATTGCCAGCGGCCATCCCTTTCCCGGATATCGATATGGATCCGGGGCTCGTCCCGGCCTTCCACCGCCTGGATCGCATTGGCTATCAGGTTCACCAGCACTTGTTCGATACGGATCATGTCGCCGTGACACATCACCGCATGCTCCGGGCGCTGCCAGTCAATGGATACGCCTTCGCTGTGCTCCTGGGCACTGATGATTTTCAGCGCCGCGTCTACCGGCAGGCGTAGATCCACCGACGACGGCGGGCCTTCGGACTTGCGCGCGAAAATCTTGAACTGCCGGGTCAGCTCCGCCATCTTGTCACACAGGCTGGTAATCTCCATCAGATTCGCATCGACCATGGACGCGTCGCCACGCTCGAGAAAGCGGCGGCTGTTACGCGCGTAGGCTTGAATCGCCGTCAGCGGCTGGTTGATTTCGTGATTCAGGCCGGCCGACATTTGTCCCAAAACCGCCAGCTTGGCCGCCTGGATCAACTCCTGCTGGGTTTCCTTCAGTTCAGTCTGAGCATCTTCCCGCTGCCGAACCTCTTCCAGCAGCTTCCGGTTGGAGCTTTCCAGATCGGCTGTACGTTCAGCGACGCGCCGCTCCAGTACCACGCCCCGCTGGGCGAGTTCCGCTTCGCGCTTGTAGCGTTCACGCAAATACAGCCACGTCAGGAAGCACCCCAGAAACAGCACGAACCCGGCAACCAGAAATTGCAGGCGGATCCAAACAACCTGCCGGGTTTCGATCATCACCTGCAGCGTCCAGTCCAACTGCGGCAGCGGCATGCGAACGCTCAGGTATTGCTGATCGATACCGTCGTTCTCGACCTGAATCCGCATCGAGCGGTTCGACACGCCCAGGGGCCGGCCCATCGATTGGAAGTCGACCGGTGCCAGATCGCGGCCGGGATAACGCCGGTTGGGCTGGGTGCTCACCGAGCTTGGCTCGAAATCCCGGTAGAGCCACGCGTCCCGGCTGGAGAGGAAGCTGATGCCCTCGTCATCGAGCACCACCATTTCGGCGTGGTTCAACGCCTCCGGGCGCAGCCACTGGGATTCGAGTTCGTTGACCTGAACCTTCACCGCGATGACGCCGAGAATACGCCCGCGATCCGTCTTGACCGGGTGCGAGAAATACAGCCCGCGCACATCGGATGTGGTGCCCAAGGCAAAATAGATCGCGGTATCGCCGGTACGCATCGCTTCTTTGAAATAGGGACGGAAGTCGAAAACCCGGCCGATGAAGCTATCGTCCTGCTGATAATTGTTGGCGGCAATGGTAAAGCCTGTGCTGTCCATCAGATAGACGTCGGAGCTGCCGACAATCTGCGCCATCTTCTTCATTTCTTCGTTGGCCTGGAGCACGCGTAAAGCGTCGTTGGGGTGACGCAGCACGGATTCCAGCAGCGGGTGCTCAGCCATCAGTTCCGGGATGGGACGATAGCGATTGAGTTCGTTGGCAACGAGCTGGCTGTAGCGGAAGGCTTCTTCCAGGCTCTCTTTCTCCAGGGTCCGGTAACCGGCCCAGCTTCCCAGCATCCAGCAGCACGCCATTGTCGCCAGGAATAGAAGGGCAGCCCAGGATCGGTACGTCATGGATGCGTGTTCCTGAAATCGGTCGCTGTAACGGAAAACAGGACACTAACCTAACCTTGGCGGGAAAACGGAACAACCTGCCAAATGTATCCGGCAGATTGTTCCGCTCGCTCGGCAGCGATCCGGAATTCGAACTTACGAGGCCCGAACCGGCTCGCCGTGATGCGGACCACGTTGCTTCTGCATCAGGTAGATCACAATCGCGACCGCAATGCCCGCCAGGTCAGTGTAGAGCCCACCTTCGATCATCAACAATGCGGCGGCGATGAGGATGATGCGCGTGAACCAGGGGGCGACGACACGGAAGATCCAGCCGATCACACCACCGGACAACAGGTAGACGCCAATGGTGGCGGTGATCAGCGCTCGCGCGATCTCGAAGACTCCGGCATCCATCAACAGAGCCCCGTTGTAGAAGAACATGAAGGGCACAATGAACGCCGCCAGGCCGATCCGGAAGGAGGAGACGGACGTTTCCATCGCATTGGCGCCGGAGATCCCCGCCGCGGCGTAGGAGGCCAAAGCCACTGGCGGCGTAATGGCCGAGACCACCGCGAAGTAGAACACGAAGAAGTGCGCGGTCAGCGGTTCGATACCCAACTGCACCAGACCCGGGGCCACCACAGAGGCGGCCACCGCATAGGCGGCGGTTGTCGGCATCCCCATGCCCAACAGGATGGAGATGAACATGGCAAAGATCAGCGCCAACAACTGGCTGGCTTCGGCCACGCCCAGCAGCAAGGAGGAAAAGCGCGCGCCAACACCGGTCAGCGAAATCACACCCACGATTACCCCGGCGCAAGCGCAAACCACGATGATCTGAATCGACATCAGCCCCGCCAGATCCAGCGCCCGGAGGATCGCCCGGATACCCATCTTGTTGGGCGAAATCCAGCTCACCACAGCGGCGGAGACCGTCGCCAGCGTACCGGCCCGAATGACCGAGTAGCCCATGAACAGCGCATAGATCAGGATCACGATGGGAATAAACAGGTAAACCTGCTTGATCAGCTTGGATAGCCGAGGCAGCTCGTCCTTGCGCATGCCGCGCATCCCCAGGCGGGCGGCCTCGAAGTCCACCATGAAATAGACGGACGCGAAGTAAAGAATCGCCGGAATGATCGCCGCAATGGCAATTTCGGTATACGGAATACCGGTGATTTCCGCCATGATAAAAGCGCCAGCGCCCATGATCGGCGGCATAATCTGACCACCCGTAGACGCCGCGGCCTCTACCGCACCGGCAGTCCGCTTCTTGTAGCCCACCTTTTTCATCAGCGGAATGGTCAATGAACCGGTGGAGACCACATTGCCGGCACTGGTGCCGTTGATCATACCCATCAGACCGGACGCGAAAATCGACACCTTGGCGGGTCCGCCACGGGAGCGGCCAGCAGCGGCAAAGGCGAAGTTGACGAAGTAGTCGCCCACCTTAGAGGCCTGCAGAAAGGCGGCGAAGATGATGAACAGAATAATGTAGGTCGAGGAAACCGCCGTTGTGGGCCCAAGTACACCGGCATCGGTATAGACCTGACTGAAAAACCGCTGTATCGATAGCCCCGGATACCCCAGAAAGCCCGGCAGGTAAGGACCTGCAAAGACGTAGCCGAGAAATATCAGCGCGATGACCACCAGCGCCATGCCTGCGACACGGCGGGTCATTTCCATGATTAGCGCGGTGCCCGCGATAGCCGAGAAGGAAATGCCGATGGGCGCAAACGAGGTACCGGTGCTCATCCGCATCTGTGTGTTGTAGACCTCGAGAAAATAGGTCGCACTGGCCACGGCGCAAACAATCAGCACCAGGTCCGGCAGACTGAACATCGAACGCCTACGCTGATGGAACCAGCTCAGAACGATCCCCATCGCCGTGGCCGCCAGCAACGGCCAGCCAAAGTGCCAGGTTTCGATTTCCGGCGGGATACGCACGGTGCCTGCGGCAATCAACTGGTGAATATTGAAGGTCTGGTAGAGCGCATAAAGCGCCGGCAGCAGAGCCACCGCGGCGAGCCAGGTTGTCCAGCGGTGACGCGCGGCGCCTTCGGTTTCGGCAACAAACCGGGCACCGGCAAAAAGCGTAAAGCCCAGAATCAGCGCACCGCAAACGTGGACGATACGAAACGACCAGGTTTCCAGAGGTGCGATATTCAACGTATAGAGGTGAAAGGCCGAATAGAGGATGGCCATCGCCGAAACGGCATAGAACAGCCAACCGGTATATTGACGGCGATTGGCTTCAACCGGTTCCTCGTCGACGTCATGGGCCAGGATATGATCCTCGTCCTCGGCCACGGTCGGAGCCTGATCGTTTTTATGGTTTTCAGTCGTCATGATGCACCCTGATCCCGAAAGGATTATGGCCGGCAGGGCGCCGGCCATTGGTCAGAACGGGAGCCGGAAGCCGGCCCCCTGATGTAGGCAAGATCCCGTGGCTTACTTGATCTGGCTATCTTCGATCTTGAAGCCGTTCTCGTTGAACCAGCGAGCCGCGCCCGGGTGCCAAGGCAGAACGTTGTTCTTGCTGTAGTTCTCGGGAACGGACGACTTGGCGGCCTTGTGGATGCCCACCATCTTGTCGTTGTTCTCCATCGTCAGCTTGGTCATCTCGTAGACAAAGTCCTCCGGTACATCGCAGTTGGCGATGGCGAAGTTCCACATGGAGACCACCCGTGAGTCCTCCTCCAGCGACTGATAAGTGCTGGCCGGAATGATGAACTCGGAAACCGGGAAGTTGCTGACGATCTTTTCAGCTTCAGCGTCGGTCAGGCCGATGATGTTGACGTCGGTCTGGACCTCAAGCTGGCTTACCGCCGGAATCGGGATGCCGGCGGCGAAGGCGACCACGTCGATCAAGCCGTCCTGAAGCTGCGTGCCCAGGTCCGCCCAGCTGCCATTACGGCGCTCATACTCAACACCCAGGGTATCCATCATTTTCGGGAAGTAGGTGTCGGAGGTTGAACCCGCCGGGCCAAAGCCGATTTTGGCGCCCTCGGGAATATCGGAAATGGACTCGATACCGGAGTCAGCCAGTGTCGTGACCGAGAACGGCGTCTGATACATCGGGAAGGTAGCGCAAACGTTATCCATCTTCATACCGGGCGCCAGCGGGCTGTTGCC
The DNA here is from genome assembly GCF_008122265.1 of Marinobacter fonticola. NCBI lineage: Bacteria > Pseudomonadati > Pseudomonadota > Gammaproteobacteria > Pseudomonadales > Marinobacteraceae > Marinobacter > Marinobacter fonticola. Next base: position 485,772 of record NZ_CP043042.1, on the reverse strand, counting down.
CTCGATGGACTCGCGCGCCGGGCCGAGGGTGGTCAGGCCGAATTTCAGGTCACCGGTGTGAACCAAGGCCATATTCTGCATCGGGCCGCCGGTAATTTCCGCACCGCCGGACACGCCTAGATTCTCGGAAACGAAGTTCGCCCAGCCAGACCCGTAGGCGAAATAGGTGCCGCCCTGGCTCGCGGTACCGACGGTGAAACTATCCGGCCAGTCGGAACGGTCCTGAGCGGAAACCGATCCGGAAACGACCAGGGTCGAGGCGAACGCCGCCGCCATGAGGGATTGTGCTTTCATCATTGTATGCTCCCTTGCTCTTGTCTTTGTTGTCTGCTTTTAAGCCATAAAGGCTTCCTAGACCCGAATCCAATCAGCAAGACCCGGGCCAGGTCCGTAGAAACCGTGATACGACTGGCTTTATACGTCTTCGGGAGCTTACCAAGCCCAGGAAATGGGTAGATTTCCATACACAGGGGAAAGCCCGATGGGTATAAACCCACCCATCGACCTGCCGCCACCCACTTGTTAGTGCATCTTATTAGTCCATCGGCACGGCTTGATCCAGGCAAAGGCACTAGCGCAATTTGTCAGGCGCTTCTCCAAGCGACCGCGTTTTTTCGCTACAATGGATATTTGTCACACACCGTGTTTTCGTCACACAGTTTCGGGCTGCGTTTGCCAACGCTGGTTTTCACGTGCCCTTCCCCCGCAACCCTGCCGCCAATAGGCGTCCGGTTGACGCGCATTACCGGCAAGGCACACGCCCAATCGGCGTGCATAGAACGCAATCCCAACGGCAACGACGCCCGGGTGTGCAATGCGACTTGCCATGTATGGCGCCATGAACTACATATACGTTTGGCTACTAGCACACGCCTAATGTGAACAAAACGACGGTTTTTATGGTACCAATGGGGGTGGTATTTCTTAGGGAATCTCTGAAAACGCCCTGCCGGCGTGCCACTCTCCAGCCAGGACTTTTTCGGCGGTTTCCTAGTCTCCCTTGAGACAAGGGCGTCCCTTAGTTAGAAGGGTTACAAGGGCGCCTCTTAAATATAAGCACGACCTCTATCTCGAGTGCTATCACCGGATGCGGCTCACAAGGCGGCATCTGAATCATCCGTCCTGATCCACAACGACGACCTGAAGACGACAAATGACTGCATCCAAATCTAAAATCATCTATACGCTGACCGACGAAGCCCCCGCGCTGGCAACCCGCTCACTCCTGCCGATCCTGGAGACCTTTGCCGCCCCTGCGGGCATCGAATTCGAAACCAGCGACATCTCTCTCGCAGCCCGTATTCTTGCGGCCTTTCCGGACCACCTGGAGGACGACCAGAAGGTACCGGATCAGCTCGCCGAACTCGGCGAATACACCAGCAACCCGCACGCAAACATCGTCAAGCTGCCGAACATCAGTGCATCGATTCCGCAGCTGCGCGCAGCCATCAAAGAGCTGAGCAAGCAGGGTTACAAGATTCCCGAGTACAAGGAAAATCCGGAAACCGACGAAGAAAAAGATGCCAAGGCCCGTTACGCCAAGGTGCTGGGCAGTGCCGTTAACCCGGTTCTGCGTGAAGGTAACTCCGATCGCCGTGCCCCGGGTGCGGTCAAGGCCTTCGCCCGTAAATATCCGCATAGCATGGGCGATTGGAGCCCGGCCTCGCGCACTCACGTGGCACACATGCGTGGCGGCGACTTCTACTCCAGCGAGAAGTCCCTGACCCTGGACAAGGCCACCACGGCCAACATCGTTTTCGAAAACGGCGAGGGCAAACAGACCGTCCTGAAATCCGACCTGCCGCTGCAGGACGGTGAAGTGCTCGACGGCATGTTCATGAGCTGCAAAGCCCTGCGCAAGTTTTTCACCGATGCCATCGAAGATTGCCAGAACACCGGTGTCATGTTCTCCCTGCACGTCAAGGCGACCATGATGAAGATCTCTCACCCGATCGTATTCGGTCACGCGGTGAAGATGTTCTACAGCGACCTGTTCGACAAGTACGGCGACCTGTTCAACGAAATCGGTGTCAATCCGAATAACGGCCTGTCTTCGGTGATCGAAAAGATCAAGCAGCTACCCGAATCCAAGCAGGAAGAAATTCAGGAAGCCCTGCACGCCTGCTACGAGCACCGTCCGGAAATTGCCATGGTCGACTCGGTCAAAGGCATCACCAACCTACACGTGCCCAGCGACGTGATCGTCGATGCCTCCATGCCGGCGATGATCCGCAACTCCGGCAAAATGTGGGCCCGCGACGGCAAACTGAAGGACACCAAGGCAATCATGCCGGAGTCCACCTACGCCACCATTTACCAGGAAGCGATCAACTTCTGCAAGACTCACGGCGCCTTTGATCCCACCACGATGGGCACCGTACCGAATGTGGGCCTGATGGCGCAGAAGGCCGAAGAATACGGCTCCCACGATAAGACCTTCGAAATCCCCGAAGACGGTACTGTCCGCATGATCGATGCCGACGGCAAGGTGCTGACCGAGCACAAGGTCGAGAAGGGCGATATCTGGCGCGCCTGCCAAACCAAGGACCTGCCGATCCGCGACTGGGTCAAACTCGCCGTCAACCGTGCCCGAGCCACCGGTATGCCAGCGGTGTTCTGGCTCGACGACGAGCGCCCGCACGACGTGCAGCTGATCCAGAAGGTCACAACCTACCTGGAAGAGCACGACACAGAGGGCCTGGACATCCGCATTATGTCGCCGGTGCGCGCTATCCGCTGGACCATGGAGCGCCTGATCCGTGGCCTGGATACCATTTCCGTCACCGGTAACGTACTGCGTGACTACCTCACCGATCTGTTCCCGATTCTGGAGCTGGGCACCAGCGCCAAGATGCTGTCCATCGTTCCGCTACTCAACGGCGGCGGCCTGTACGAGACCGGCGCCGGTGGTTCCGCGCCCAAGCACGTGCAACAGCTGCTGGAAGAGAATCACTTGCGCTGGGACTCCCTGGGCGAGTTCTTGGCCATTGCGGTTTCCCTGGAAGAGCTGGGCGAGAAAGAGGACAACGCCCGTGCCCGCATCCTGGGCCGCAGCCTGGACAAAGCCACCGAGCGCCTGCTGGAGAACAACCAGTCTCCGTCCCGGGTGACCGGCGAACTGGACAACCGCGGCAGTCACTTCCATCTGGCGCGCTACTGGGCGGAAGAGCTGTCCAAGCAGGACGACGATCCCAAGCTGCGTGATTTCTTCGCCAAGCTGTCCAAGGAGCTGGAAGCCAATAAGGACAAGATCCTGGAAGAAATGAGCGTGATTCAGGGTCACCCCGCCGATATCGGCGGCTACTACCATCCGCCCGCGGATAAGGTCTGCAAGATCATGCAGCCGAGCGATACCCTTAATGGCATTCTCGACAAGGCCCGGGAAGACGCCAAGGCGTCCTAAGCCGCGCCACAACGGAAAAGCCCGGTCGGGGTAACCTGACCGGGCTTTTTTGTGCCTGCAATTCGTTGAACCAGGCAACTCAACGTTTCTCATGTAGCCGGTGCTTCAGAGCAGGCCAAAGGACTGCCCCGAAGCTAAAGACTTCGGCTACATTGGGCGGTGCCGGCCTCGCCCAGGAAAACTCCAAGACTCAACTACCGATCACTCCGCCATCCTCCTTGGTAATGAGAACGGTCGACGAGCGAGGCCGTGTTTTTCCATCCGACGCGGGGAAGCTCAACCCCGGGTGCTGGATGTTGACCCACATGGCACGCCCGTCCGGCGTCGTTGTCACCCCGGATACCTCGCAGCCACGCGGCCCCACCAAAAAGCGTTTGACTTCCCGGGTGGCCGGATCGGCGCACAGCATCTGGTTGGTGCCCATGTTGGCGTTATGCTTCTCGCTGTCGCCATAGTCGGTCTGGATCCAGAGCCGGCCCTGGGGATCGAACCAGAGTCCGTCCGGGGATGAAAAAATATCGCCGTTAATGGTTCCAGTGAGGTTATCCGGTGTGCCCTCGCCCGGTTTCTCGCCGGCCAGCAGGAACACTTCCCAGGTAAACTCGGTCGCATCCAGCCGGCCACCCTTCTCCCGCCAGCGCACAATTTGCCCATGCAGATTATCGGGGCGTGGATTGGCGGCGTTTACGGGCTGATCCGGCTCATTACCGCGGTGCCTGTTTTTGGTCAGGGTAACGTAGACATCCTTCGAATGCGGATGCACCGCGACCCATTCGGGACGGTCCATCGGCGTCGCACCCAGCACATCGGCAGCGGCGCGGGTGTTGACGAGTACATCCTGCTGGCTGAAAAACCCATTGCGCGCAGTCAAACCATAGTTGCCATACGTCAGGGCGCGCCACTCGCCCCTGCCGTCTTCATGGAAGACCGCCACATACAGCGTCCCCTCATCGAGCAGCGTGTGGTTGCCCACCCTGTCGCCCTCGCGATAACGCCCTGCCGGCACATACTTGTAGACGTACTCGCCCTGGGTGTCGTCGCCGGAATAGACCGCCATCGTGCCATCGTCGGCGACCGCCACAGTGGCGCATTCACGCACCAGCCGGCCCATCGCCGTACACTTGCGCGGTTGGCTGTCCGGGTCGAAAGGATCAATCTCAACCACCCAGCCAAAGCGGTTGGGCTCGTTGACGTGACCCTGGTGGGGCTGGTCGTCTTTGGGTGTGGCATCGAAGCGCGCTTCGGCGGTTTCCCAGGCATAAACTTCGCTGTTCTTACCGTGGCCGACGCCGTAGCGCCTGTGCTCCCTACGGTGGGCGTAGTCAGCCTGGTCGCGATTGACGAAGTAATTCTTCCAGTTTTCCTCGCAGGTGAGGTAGGTCCCCCAAGGCGTTGCGCCCATGGAACAGTTATTGATCGTACCCAGGATCGTCTCGCCCTGGGGATCGCCCGCGGTCTTCATGCTATCCGCGCCTTGCAACGGCCCGCTGATCGCCATAGGCGTCGTCGCGGTAATGCGCCGGCCGTAGCGGGAGTCCTTCACCTGCTGCCACTGACCGTCCTTGGCGCGACGCACCTCGATCACGCTCACGCCGTGAGCCGCCTGCTCTTTTTTTACTTCGCCATCGGGGCGGACGATAGCGCCACCCTCTGTAGGCGTCGACGTGAAGCCATTGGGATGCAGCGTCGGGCTGGCGAACTCGTGATTCATCACCAGCAACCCGTGTTCGCTGGGCGCATCCGGGAAGGGGAAAAAAGCCATACCGTCATGATTCTGGCCGGCCTGCAGAGACTGGGCTTTCCAATCGTCAGAGGCGTCCGGTTTCCAGGCCGTTGCGCCCTTAACCACCGGGTCGCCCCAAGAAAAAAAGCGCTCCACCCGGTAACCCTCCGGCACCTGCACGCTATCGAAATCCGGGTCCAGCATCGGCGGCAATGGCTTAAAGCCGATGGTGCCGCTGGCCAAACCGGGGAACAGCGTCTGGGCCCGAGCAGCAGCAGCCGTCGGTGCCGGCAAACCGCCCAGGAAGAAAGCGCTCACGGCGGTGGCCAGACTGCCTTGCAGGAAACGTCGGCGTGACAGGCCAACCACCTGCTCCAGGCCAGGCTCGGTACTGACGTTATCGGGCGTGTCATCGATGCGCTCGATGGCATCGTGAAACTCGTCCGGTAGGTGGGTGCTTCGGTTTAACCGGCTCATGGGAATATCCTTGCTCAGAAACCTGCCCAACCCACGACTCCAGGAACCGCGTTTGGACCAGCGTTTTCAATGACATTGACAGAGTTACTCCAGACGATACCAGTACCCTTAGTACCCTTAGTACCCTTGCGTTTCAATGGGCAGCGTCTGGCCGAGCACGCTTCGGTTATGGCGTGGTGCCGCCCCTGACCGGCAACAGAGAGTGAACAACATAGGCCGTTGCCCAGCAAGTCGGTAACCAACCATGCGTTACCCAACCATTCGATACCCAACAAAAAGTGACATCCGATGTCTTGAGGAACGGAATCCGGGCCCCTCGTAACAACCGGTTACAGTGATACCGACAACAGGCAGGCAAATGCCATTTAAAGTGTGACCCGCTTACCAAATTTTACTCACCTTTCCAGTGTGTAAGCCTATACTCGCAGGCACCAAGGACCTAAAAATGGTGAACTTCAGCATACAAGGAAAGTTCGATTTCAATACCTGACGCTATGGGGCAGTCGCGCATGGAGATATCGGAAAACAACAGGCCGACAAGCCTTGAGGAAGCGCTTGCGCAGGCAAACAGACAGCTCCTGCAATCGGAAAAACTGGCCGCCATCGGTCAAATCGCGGCTGGCGTTGCTCATGAAATCAATAACCCTGTCGGGTATGTTCAATCCAACATCCAGACCTTGGGCAATTACCTTCAGGACCTGTTTCGTATCACCGATGCCGTGGCGTCGGCCGGCAGCGTCGACGAGCTGAAGTCTATTCGCGATAACATCGATTACGACTATGTACGCGGCGACCTCGACGATTTGCTGAAAGAGTCGCTGGAAGGCCTCGACCGCATAAAGAAGATTATCGCGTCCCTAAAGGACTTCTCGCACGCCGAAGAAGAAGCCTTCAAGCCTGCCGACCTCCACCGCGGCATCGAAACCACGCTGAATGTCGTCAACAACGAACTGAAGTACAAGGCAGAGGTCCACACGGACTTTGGGGATATCCCTTCGATCGAGTGCATCGTCTCTCAGGTCAATCAGGTGGCTATGAATCTGCTGGTCAACGCGGCCCATGCCATAGAACAGTTCGGTAGGATCGACATCCGTACAGGCCAGTCCGGCGATGAAGTCTGGTTCGAAGTCGAAGACAACGGCGCCGGCATCGACCCATCCAACCTCACACATCTGTTCGAGCCGTTCTACACCACAAAACCGGTCGGCAAAGGGACGGGCCTCGGCCTCGCACTATCGAAGAGCATCGTGGACAAGCACTCCGGCCGAATTGAAGTCGATTCCGTCATCGGACGTGGAACGCGCTTCAGGGTGTGGCTGCCCATCCAGCAGGCGGGGGTCGCACCCACGGCATAGACGATGCCGCGCTACCTCGTTTATCGAGTAACACGATTCCAGAATGTCTGACTTATGGCTGATTTCGACGAAGACGAACAAAAACTGGTCCTCAAAATCGTTTTTTACGGGCCGGCATTGAGCGGCAAGACGACCAATCTGATGCAGCTCCACAGTCAGCTGGCCCCCGAGCGCATGGGGGAACTTATGGTCCTGGAGACAAAGGACGACCGCACGCTATTCTTCGACATGCTGCCCATCGGTATGCGTAGCCAATCAGGCCTGGACCTACGCCTGAAGCTTTACACCGTGCCGGGGCAGGTCCAGCACGACAGTACCCGCAAGGCCGTCCTGTCACGGGCCGACGGTGTTGTTTTTGTCGCCGATTCGCAACGTGCCCAGCAGCATAATAACGCGGTCTCTTTCGACAATCTGGACCAAAACCTGCAAAAAGTGGGTATCGATATCGAATCCCTCCCCATTGCACTTCAGTTCAACAAGAGGGATCTGCCAGACGTCCTCGATGAAGCAACACTGAACGAGCGATGGAAAAATACACCCTGGAGTCCAGCAATGATGGCCAGCGCCCTAAACGGCGAGGGCGTAATCGAAACCTTCAGGCTGTTACTGCGGCGCCTGTTCCAAGTCATCGATGCCGAGCACGGGCTTTCTACCCGTTTCGGCGTTGACGAGAGCGAATTCGTCGCCAGACTGAGCAATGCATCGGAGGGCCAGTCGCGTGGATGATTTCGAGCACGATCCCCGACTCGACGAGCTGCTCGATGAGCGGGACATCGGTCGCCTGTCGGCGCTCCTGACCAAGCTCGGCGGTCACGATATCGCTCTGGCCGCCCCGTCTGAAAACACAGACGGCCCCAGGACGCCTATCGAACTCAATCTCGATACCGTTGGCTGGATCACCGGATCGGCGCCGGATGCCGCGCGACACTCAGCCGCCGGACTGGTCGAATTCATCCTGCATTTCGTCTACAAATACCGGCTGGCGGCCAATCTCCACCGGAGCACGACAGAAGCCAGCTTTCAGGCTCTCGAACAGCAGAATGCGGCGCTCCGCGAATCCGAAGCCCGCTATCGGGAGTTGGCCGAGTCGTTGCAGGAACGTGTCGACAGCCAAGTCGAGGTTATCCGTCAGACCCAGCAGGAGCTTTACGAGAGCGCGCGCTTGCGTGCGGTCGGCCAGCTTGCGGCGGGGGTCGCCCATGAAATCAATAATCCCATCGGCTTCATTAAGAGCAACCTAAAGGTCGCCGGGGAATACGTCGACGAACTGGAAGGCGCCCTACCTTCCAGCGGCGACCACGACGAAACGATTGCCGATTTCCGGGCGCTGCTCGAAGAATCCATGTCAGGGAGCGAGCGCATTGCCACCATTGTCGCCGACCTGAAATCGTTTTCCAGCATCGACCAGGGCGACTATGTCGAATGCGACATCAATAAGCTGCTGTCGACAGCGCTCCACCTCGTACAAACCAGTCATGGCCAGGCTATCGAGGTGACTTCAAGCCTGGCGGATCTTCCCGCTATCAAGGGACACGCAGCCAAACTATCGCAAGCCCTATTCAACGTACTCGACAATGCGGCGCGGGCGCTGGAGCAAGGCGGCAAGATGTCCGTCGAGACCCGGTGCTCATCGCAAGGCCGTATTATTATCGATATTGCCGACTCTGGCTGCGGCATCGGTGAACAGGACCTCGGACACGTTTTCGATCCCTTTTTCACCACCCGTCAAGTCGGATCCGGTACGGGTCTCGGATTGACGGTCGCCCGGGAAGCCGTCCTCGCCCATCAAGGCAAGATCACCCTCGATAGCGAGACCAATCAGGGAACGCGGGTCACCATCGAGCTTCCCGGCAACTGAGGCGATACATGGCAACACGATACGGTTCACTGTTCCTGGAAGACGAAGCGCCTCCCGCCGACAACACGGGAAAGCCCTCTCGCAGCCCCTACCGCATCCTGATCGTCGACGACGAACCCAACATCCTGTCTGCTTTAAGGCGCGTTTTCGCCCGGGAAAACTACGCCATGCTATTCGCCTCGTCCGGCGAAGAAGCGTTGTCCATCATGGAGAAAGAACCCGTCGAGCTGATTATGACGGACTTCATGATGCCCGGAATGAATGGTAGCGAACTGCTGCAACAGGTCCGCGAACGTTGGCCGACGACCATCCGCCTTATGCTGACCGGACATGCCAACACGGACGCCGTCATGGGTTCGATCCGGGAAGGCGCGGTCTATCGATTCCTCCTCAAGCCCTGGAATGACGACGACCTGCGGCTCACCATGGCGCTCGCGCTAGAGCAGTACGAACTCATCCAGCAAAATCGTTCTCTCGAGAAGCAGAACAAGAAACAAAGCAAAGACCTGGATACCATCGCCAAGATGGGCGTCACCAACCGCAGTCAGCTTGCGATTCTGTTACACAAAAAGGGCTGGCTGAACCCGCAGCAGATCCAGCAGTTGCACCGGGAAATGCAGACGCGAAAGTCGCCGGTGCTCCAGCTCATCATAGAACACGACTGGATTGAAGCCGATAAGATCTATGAGCTGCTCAAAACGGAGATGATGTTCGATGAAGTCGACCTCCGCGAAGCCCAGGTCGATCACAATTTGCTGAGTCTGATACCGCAGAAGATCTGTACACGTCAGCTGCTGCTCCCCCTCAACGTCGTTGGCAAACGGCTGCACCTGGCCATGGTTGATCCGATGGAGATCACCCTGATCGACGAACTGGCCTTCATGTCCGGCTTTACCATACACCCGCTCGTATGCAGCCTGGGCCAGATGCAGCAAAAACTGCAGGATGTCTTCGGGAAACAGGAAGAACAACTCGACGACCTGGCGACACGCATCGGCACGGAGGACCCCTACGAAGGGATCGAGATCGTTCTCGACGAAGACGAAAGCTCGGAAAGTTTGGAGCAATTGCTCGGGAGTTCCGAAGAGCCGCCGGCCATTCGGCTGGTCAACGCCATCATCCTCGAAGCCCTTCGCCTTGGCGCCAGCGACATTCACATTCATCCACGGACAAAGAGCCTGGTCGTCCGCTATCGGATCGACGGTGTCCTCCAGGACAAGATACAGATCCCAACCGATCTGCTGATGTCCGTCGTGTCCCGCATCAAGGTGATGGCGGAAATGGACATCACCGAACGTCGGCGGCCGCAGGATGGCCGGATTACGGTCAAGACCCCGCTACGGATTGTGGATCTCCGCATCTCCACACTCCCCACGATTAACGGCGAAAAGGTCGTTATGCGGGTCCTGGAGCGACAGTCGTCCGTACAGTCGCTGGACGATCTCGGACTGTCGACGCACAATTCCCAGAACCTTAAACGGGTGGTCACCAAACCCCAGGGCATCATACTGGCGACAGGCCCGACCGGGAGCGGTAAGACGACCACGCTCTACGCGTTGCTGCAGCACAACGCCTCGTCGGAGCGCAATTACGTCACCATCGAAGACCCCGTCGAATACCAGGTGGACATGGCCGGCCAAGTGCCCGTCCGCGATCGCATCGGACTGGATTTCGCCAGCATTCTTCGAGCCATTCTCCGGCAGGATCCGGACGTCATCCTATTGGGCGAGATCCGCGACGAGGAAACCGCCGATGTCGCCTTCCATGCGGCAATGACCGGCCACCTCGTCTATTCCACCCTGCATACCAGCTCCGCCGCGGCCACGATAGCCCGTTTGCTGGACCTGGACCTGAAACCCTACGTCCTGGCGTCCGCCCTTGAAGCCATCATTGCGCAGAGGCTGGTCCGGCGACTGTGCTCCAAATGCAAGCAACACGACACGCCGGACCCGGAGCTGGTGGCTCAGCTTGGCCCCCAGTTCGCCAATCCCGGCGCCGAGTATTTCGCGGCCAAGGGCTGCAACCAGTGCCACAAGGGTTACAAAGGACGCATTGCCATTCATGAAGTGCTGACGATCAATGAAGAGCTGCGTCAAGCCATCACCGAGAGGGCCAGTGCTCACACGATCGAAGGCATAGCACGGCAAAAAGGCATGAAACTCTTGATCGACGACGCGGCGGAAAAGGCGGAAGCTGGACTGACGTCGCTGGAAGAGGTCCTGAGAATACTGGGACCGCAGGACAGCTATGCCTAGACGCATCGAGGCGATGCGGCCACGCACCTGCCTGATTATCACCCTGACGTCGTTGCTGCTTTCCCTGGCCTTGGTGGCGCTCTGCGATCAGCTCGTCAATACCGATTCAAGACAGCATGTCTGGGCACTTCTCCCCTCGTCCATCGTTTTGGTGGTCACGGTGGGACTGCTCTTTCTTTTCTACCTTACCGGTCAGCGCAAGGCATTGGCGATGACTGCGACCGTTACCCTGTCGCTGGCGGGTGTTATTGTCCTGTGGCCGGGTCCGGCGCAACCTCCGGCGGCCCTGCACCTGAATATCGCCGATTTCAAGCAACAGCAAATCTCCACCGCATTAACACTCTTAGCCCTGGGCAGCGGATTCCTCTTCACCCTGTTCCAAAACCCACCCCGGAGCCTTTCAAGAGCGGCCAGCGTGGTTCTCATGACGATCGGGGGCGTCTCATTGGCCTCGGTCTGGGCGCCAACCCTCACGCCCTATGCCTACGGCGTTCGCCCCGAAGCAAATCTCCTGTTTAGCCCCATTGCCATTCTCGCCGGGATTGCCCTGAGTGGAATGAAACCGATGGCCGAGCGCCCCGACCTGGCTATTCCACGACATGCCTGGCTTGCCGGCGCTGTCTGCGCATTGATTGCAACGCTCTGCTGGTACGGCGTTCGAACCTATCAGGTTCAGGATATGATCCAGCGCAGCGAACAACTGGTACAGCATGTGCGAGGCGCGCTGCTGAACAAGCACCAGGCCGAATTATCCCTGCTCAATCGTATGGCCACACGCTGGCAGATCGTCGGCCAGATTCCCGAACGGGCCTTATGGTATGTGGAAGCCAAGAACTATCTGCGTGATTTCCCGGAACTTCACTTGATGGTCATAGTGGACGGGTCGCGCGCGACGGACTACGTCGTGCGCGACAAACCTGAGAGTTTTCTCTGGCTGGAGCGTTTTCTGAGCTCCGATGCGGGTCGTGGCTGGCTCAGTCATGTTCATCGATATTCAGGCGCCCAACTGAGCCCCATACAGTTCTCTCCGGAAGGCGCGCCCTATTCCGTTCTGGTATCGCCCATTAGCTTTTCCAACGACTCCGACTATGCCATTGCCGCCGTCGTCAACCTTCGGCAACTGGTCATCGAAATCCTGGACAACCGGGAGACGCCATTCGAACTGATGATCAGCATCGGTGAGCGGATCATCTACGATACCCAAGCCAGCATTCCCGTCAGCCCATCCAGAACGGTTTCGCTCGAAACTGCGTCGCCTAGCCGCGACGAAACCTGGACGGTACTCACCTATACGAAGATGCCCGGCTTCCCCGTCGGCGAATTCTATTTGCCTGCCAGCATCTTCTTCACCGGCGGCCTGATGACCTTTCTTTTCCTACTGATCATTGCCCGCGGGCATCACTCCCGGGAACAAAGCGAGGCCTACGGCAAGCTCAATCAGCAGCTATCGGACCTGCTCGTTCGGGAACAGGGTTTGCGGCATACGAATGAACGGATCATGCACTTCTCGCCGGACATCCTCTGCTCCATATCTGCGGACGGATGTTTCCTACAGATCAACCCGGCGACGCAATCCGTTCTGGGATACCCGCCGGATACCCTGATAGGACAGCCCCTGTCCAGAATCGTTACCCCTAGGGATCTCTCCTCTACCTTGGAGAACATCGGCTCCGCCATCGAAGAGGGACAAATTCAAGACTTTCGCAATCGCTGCCTGCATAGCGAGGGCCACGAGGTGGCGATGGACTGGTCAGCCGAATGGTCGGCGGAAGACAGTGCTTTTTTCTGTGTCGGGCGAGATATCTCCGCAACGATCACCGCTGAGGTGCTGGCAAAGGAAAAACAGGAATTCTTCTCGCTGACGCCGGAAATGTTCTGCATCGTCGATCTCAACGGCTTGTTCTTCGAGACCAACCCTGCATTCTCCCAAGTATTGGGTTACCCGCAGTCGGAGCTTGTCGGTACGCCCTACATGAGGCTGGTTGCCGAGGGAGATCGCGAGCGCGTTGCGCGCGCGGTCGACTTGCTGACCCGGGGCCGCAGCATCAACAACCTCGAAGTTCGCGTTCGCGACCATCACGCCAACGAGCGCTGGCTGCAGCTCAATGCCATCGTCAGCGATGACGAGCTGATCTATTGCGCCGCCCGCGACATCACGCAGCTTAAACGCTCGCACGAGGAAGTGCAGCGCCTGGGCACGCGTCTGGCGACCGTTTTCGAAAGCATTACGGATGCTTTCTTTACACTCGATCACGACTGGCGCTTTACCGGGGTGAATACACGCTCGGAGGAGCTTCTGCAGAAGCCCGAAAAGGCGTTAATGGGGCAGTCAATTTGGGAAGCTTTTCCAGAGATTCGGGGAACCGACTTCGAAAACCAGTACCGGCATGCGGTAGAAACCGGCACATCGGTGACCTTCGAATCCTATTACGAGCCACTCGATAACTGGATAGAGGTCAGCGCCTATCCCTCCGACGAGGGACTGGCCGTCTATTTCAGGAGCATTCGCGAGCGTAAAGAAGCCGAAGCGAAGCTCCAGGAGACGCTGGCCGAACTTGAGAGAAGCAATCAGGAGCTGGAGAGTTTCGCCTTCGTGGCCTCCCACGATCTCCAGGAACCCTTGCGCAAGATCCAGGCCTTTGCCGACCGGCTCGTCTCGCGTAGCGATCAACTGCCGGATACCGAAAAAGACTATCTGCGGCGCATGCAATCGGCGGCGGCGCGCATGCAGTCGTTAATAAACGATCTACTCTCCTATTCAAGGATCACGACCCGGGCCAAGCGGTTCGACCTGTGCAATACGAACGCGCTCATCGATTCGGTCCTGGGGGATCTGGAAGCAGCGCTGCAGGCCGAGGACGCGACGGTCGAGATCGACGAACTCCCGCCCATCGTCGGTGACGAAAGCCAGCTCCGGCAGGTGTTGCAGAACCTTATTAGTAATGGTGTCAAATTTCATAAAAAAGACACCCCGCCCCGTGTCGTCATCTACGCTGAAGGCGATACTGTTCAGGAAGGGACACTCGGTCAGGAATGGACACTCTGTATCCAGGACAACGGTATCGGCTTCAGTACGGACTACGCCGAGCGAATTTTCGAACCGTTTCAGCGACTGCACAGCCGAGACGAATACGCTGGGACCGGCATCGGCCTGGCGATTGTCAAGAAGGTCGTGGAGCGCCACGGTGCCCGCATATCGGTACAGTCCGCTCCGGGGGAAGGGGCGTTGTTCAAGATCACCTTTCCCAAGTACTCGGATAGGTAAGTCAACAGTATGAGTGACATAACAAGGACGACCATACTGGTCGCAGAAGACGATCCCGATGACCGCCTTCTGCTTGAAGAAGCGTTTGGCGATAGCGGCATTCCCTGCAATCTCGTGTTCGCTCATGATGGTGAAGAGGTGATGACATACCTAACCCAATACTGCGCCGCCCCGCAGCGTGCATCATACCCCAGCCTCATCCTGCTGGACCTGAATATGCCGCGGAAGAACGGTGAAGAAGTCTTGGAGGAGCTGGGACAACACCCGCACCTGCAACAAATACCCGTGGTCATTCTCAGTACCGCGAGTAACCTCCCGCCTTTTCTGCAGCAGCATCCCAGCGTGAGCCACTGTTTCGTCAAGCCCTCGAGCTATAGCGGTCTCGTCTGTCTGGTCCGCTCTCTGTTCAACTACTTACCCAGCGCTACCGAGTGGCCGGGAGTCAGCGATGATGCATGATCTAACAGCGACACTGCGCATTCTCCTGGTGGAGGACGACGAAGACGATGTAATCATTACCCGGGATCTCCTTTCAGAGGGTCTCGGCCTCGACCTGGAGTGGTCCCTGGACTGGAAACGGCGTTTTGCCGACGGCTTGGCAGCACTGGTGTCCGGCGACTACGACATCGCGCTCGTCGACCTTCGACTAGGTCCTGACTCAGGCATTGAATTGATCCAGGAAGCTCAACGTCAGGGCAACCTGACGCCGGCCATCCTGCTTACCGGTCAGGGTGACGACGACCACGACATGCATGCCCTGGAGCTGGGTGCGGCGGACTATCTGGTCAAAGGGATCGTCGACAGTCTAAGTATGGCGCGGAGTATTCGCTACGCTATTGAACGGGCGCAGCACAATGCAATGCTGGCAGAGAGCGAGGCGCGGTATCGTATCCTGTTCGATTCAAACCCCGAACCCCTCTGTCTGGTCGATTCGGCATCGGGTACTCTCATCGCCCTCAATAGCGCCACCGCCGAACTCTATGGGTGTACCTTAGAGGGCCTGCAAAACCAGGCATTCGCCAGCCTCAGCTCAGCCGATCAAACGCCACTGCAAACGGACCCGGTGCTCTCAGGGTTTCAGGCAAAAGACGGCGCCCGGCTGGAGATACACCGCAAACGTAACGGCGAGCAGATCTATGTGGAAGTGACCGAACACTCGGTTGTCCTTGGCCATGGATCAGCATCGCTGTTGATGCTGATAGATGTCTCCGACCGAATCGAAGCGTCGCGTAAGGCTCTGGATAGCGAAAAAGCCTACTTGAATCTCTTAACAGATCTCCGGGATGCTGTCGTCGTGGTCGACGCCCATCAGACGGTGCTGTTCTCGAATCTGGCGGCCAACGCGTTTTTCAGAACCACTGACATCGGCCACATTCGGGTGCCCGCGCCGCAAGCCGACGCCGACGATAATTCGCCGGTTATCTGCGAGGTGGAAGATGGCGAGGGCAAGGCAAAGTGGGCGGAAATACAGACAGCCCCCACTCGGTGGAAAGGAAAATCGGCCAACCTGATGACACTGCGCGATGTGACGGATCGCGTAAAAGACCAGGAACAGATGCGCCTGCTAACCCGAACCATCGAGTCCTCCTCCAACGGTGTCATCATCGTCGAGGCCGCCGGCAAAGACAACCCGGTCATCTACGCAAACCCCTCCTTCGAGCAGATTACCGGCTATACCCGCGACGAAGTGGTAGGCCGGGATTGCAGGCTGCTCCAAGGTCCCGATTCGGAATCGGATAAAAAGGCGGAGATTCGCAAAGGACTCGACAATTGCAGTGAAGTCAGCGTCGTCTTGCGCAACTATCGCAAAGACGGCACGCCGTTCTGGAACGACCTCTACATTGCGCCGGTGCCCGACGACAACGGCAACATCCGTCATTTTATCGGCATAATCAGCGACATCTCCGCGCGCATGGACGCAGAATCCGCCATCGCCTACAACGCCAGTCACGATGTGCTGACCGGCCTGCCGAATCGTTCGCTCCTGGCCGATCGTCTCAAACAGGGTTTGCTGTTCGCTGAACGCCATGCTCAGTCACTGGCGGTCGTCGTTGTCAACCTGGATGGGTTTAAACTCATCACCGATTCGCGCGGCCATCTATTTGGCGACAAAATACTGATCGAGGCGGCAACGCGTCTCCAAAGCGTCATACGCGCCGGCGATACGATTGCGCGCATCGGCGGCGATGAGTTTGTGGTTCTATTACCGAACCTGGCCTCGCCCGGAGACGCGGTCCAGGTCGTGGAAAAGGTGCTGAGTGCTTTGGCCCAGCCGTATACGATCGACGGAACGAGCCAGCACCTAACGGCAAGTATCGGGATCACGGCCTGCCAGCAGCTCCTGGAAGAGCCGATGGAACTCGTGCAACAAGCCGATATGGCAATGATTCAAGCCAAGCGGATGGGCAAGAACACCTACCATTGGTACACCTCCGAACTGAACCGGGATGCGAACGAACGTGTCACGCTGCGTAATGAACTGGAATGGGCCATCGAACATGGCCAGTTGATGCTGTTCTACCAGCCCCAGGTCGACAGCCGCACCGGAAAGTTCACCAGTTCGGAAGCATTCGTCCGCTGGCAACACCCGGAAAGAGGCCTTACCACCCCCAGTTCGTTCATCCCCCTGGCCGAAGAGACCGGGCAGATCATACGCATCGGGAAGCAGGTGCTGGAGCAGGCCTGCAGCGACAACAAGAAATTGGTTGACGCCGGCCATACCGACCATACGATCTCGGTTAACGTCTCGCCCCTCCAGCTTCAACAGAGCAATTTTGTCGCCATAGTCCGGGACACACTGGAAAAAACAGGCTTACCCGCAAACCGTCTTGAAATAGAGGTGGTTGAATCCGTCCTCATTGGCGACGAGCAGCGCGTCATCGCCACACTCAACGAACTGGTTTCGATGGGCGTAAAAGTGGCCATCGACGACTTCGGCACCGGCTTTTCCAGCCTCAGCTACATCAAGCTGTTGCCAGCCTCCAAGCTCAAGATCGATCAAGCGTTTATCAAGGACGTGATCAGCAACAGTCAAGACGCGGCCATTACGCTGGGCGTCATCTCCATGGCCCATCACTTGGGTCTAGTGGTTGTCGCCGAAGGGGTGGAAACCGAGGCCCATGCGGCCTTCCTTCGCCGCAACGAGTGCGACCTGCTGCAAGGCTTCCACCTGGCGCGTCCCATGCCGTTCCAAGAGTTACAGTCACTGATCGGCTC
This sequence comes from Marinobacter fonticola, assembly GCF_008122265.1. Lineage (NCBI taxonomy): Bacteria > Pseudomonadati > Pseudomonadota > Gammaproteobacteria > Pseudomonadales > Marinobacteraceae > Marinobacter > Marinobacter fonticola. The sequence continues at coordinate 468,220 of NZ_CP043042.1, read as the reverse complement.
GGGCCCGATCAGTACGGGCTCGATTCAGGATACAGCGCCGCAGCGGACCCTGCTGTTACTGGACGATGAGCAGAACATCCTTCGGTCATTGACGCGCTTGTTACGTCGCGACGGCTATCGGATCCTGTCCACAACCGACGCCCGGGAAGCTTTTAGCTTACTGGCCGAGAACGACGTTCAGGTCATCATTTCGGACCAGCGGATGCCCGAAATATCGGGAACCGAGTTTCTCAGCCAGGTCAAAGATATCTACCCCGACACGATCCGCATCGTTCTTTCCGGCTACACCGATCTCAAATCGATCACCGACGCGATCAACGAGGGCGCCATTTACAAGTTCCTGACCAAGCCCTGGGACGACGAGCAGATTCGTAGCAACATTCGGCAAGCTTTCCTTCATCACTCAGCCGAACAGCAAAGTGAGGCGCTCGATTAGAAATGAGCGTCACAACGATTGCGAATGTCTCACTGATAAAGGTAGGCCGCTAAGGATTGAGTATGGTTGAGAATACCGCGCCAACGCCACCCCCCGTCTTTCGAATCCTGTTCGTCGACGACGAAGCCTCCATCCTGAGTTCGTTGCGGCGCATGATGCGCAAGCACGACTATAGCTGCTTCTTCGCCCAGAGCGCCCGCGAAGGGCTGACGATTCTGGAGGAAAATCCCATCGATCTGATCGTTTCCGATATGCGGATGCCGGAAATGGATGGCGCAGCCTTTCTCTCGGAGGTCAAACGGCGCTGGCCGTTTAGCGTACGTTTTCTGATGACGGGATACGCCGACATGCAATCCACGGTCGATGCCCTGAATCTCGGCGGCATCAATCGCTACATCAGCAAGCCTTGGGATGATGCCGCTCTACTCGACGCCATTGATGAAGGTCTTCGCATCCGCCGCCTGGAACGGGAAAAGAAGCGGCTTATTGATAAGACCCGCGAACAAAATCGAAGCCTCCAGCAACTCAATGAAGAACTGGAATCGCGGGTGGAGGCACGCACCGGCGAGGTCCGAAAACAGTCCGCCAAACTAAGGAAGGCCTTCCAGCAACTAAAGCAAAGTTACGACAGTTTCGTCAGGGTCTTTTCCAGCGTTATCAGCAGCCGCCCCCAACTGATCAAGGGGCAATCTCGCCAAGTGGCGGATCTCGCGAAAAACATGGCCCTGAAGTTGGACCTGGAGAACTCTCAAGTCAGCTACATCTACTATGCTGCCCTGCTGCATGAACTCGGCAAGCTCAACCTACCCGACGACTTGCTACTGCGCTCGGAAGTCAATCTGACCTACCGCGACTGGGACACATACCGCAAATACCCGGAACTGGGCGAGGTGTTTCTCACCTCAATATCCGCCCTTGCCTACGCCGGGACACTGATACGCCAACACGCCGAATCCTACGACGGTAGCGGCTACCCCGACGGCCTGAAAGGGGCCGCTATCGAGCCAGGCGCACGCCTCATACGCGTGGCCCGCGACTTTGTCGGTCTTCAGAGCGGCATGCTGAGTTACGACCCGCTGTCGCCCGACGAAGCCTTCAACTACATTAACGAGCGAGCGGGCCGGGAATACGATCCGGAGATGATTGAATTGCTGCGCCCGCTAACTCACTCCCTGACGATCGATCGCGTCAGTTCCTACGAAGTAAAACAGGCTATCGTCGACCTCGTTCCCGGCATGACGCTGACACGGGATCTGGTCAGTCAGAATGGGATACTGCTCATGGCGGAAGGGAATCAGCTCACAGAGGCCGTCATTGAAAAGCTAACAAGAATGGAACGCGTGGAAGGCAAAAAACTGTCGGTTTATGTCACCCAAACAGACCATGAGGAACACTGATACTATGCCAACGATTGTCCTGGTCGACGACGACTCCTTGATCCTGAAATCGCTAGGCCGTCTATTCAGGAAAGAAAAGTGGCGAATCCTATCCTACGACGATCCCAAACAGGCGCTGGTCTCGCTTGCAGATGAAGAGGTGGACCTGGTTATATCCGATTACCGCATGCCGCAAATGAATGGCGTCGAGTTCCTCAGCCAGTTCAAAGTTTCCCATCCCGACAGCTTGCGCATCGTTCTAAGCGGCCAAGCCGACATGAACGGCGTGCTCAAGGCGGTTAACGAGTCGGAGGTCTACCGCTTCATTCTCAAGCCCTGGGAGGACGAAGAACTGTTGATCACCATCCGTAACGCCTTGAAATTTAATGAACTCATAAAAGAAAACGCCAGATTGGCAGACGTCGTACGAAGACAGCGCGATAGACTGAAGCGTCAGCAAGATGAACTGAATCGGCTCGAAACGGAGATGCCCGGTATTACCCGGGTTGAACGAAACGAGGATGGCCTGATAGACCTTAGCGGCGAATTCGACGACCCGGACCGCTAGTGCACTTAACTTCGAGACCTGAGACGGAGGCCCATTGCTTCGAGCTGCGGGCTTTCCTCACCGCGCATTAGACGAATTAGCTCCCGGCGTGCATCTTCTCGCCCCATCCCCTTTTTCTCGAGAAAATCCAACATATTGCCGAAGACACGCCGGCGTTCCAGCCCTCGAGTCGACTCATCCCGGCGATTCGCAAAGGTGTCCATAAGGGTCGAGCCGCAGAGGCAATTGCGGAACAACTCGACAATGGGGAGATCGTCATCGTCATAACCGGTTTTCAAGCCGGATCCCCGGCCCAACGGCTGGGATTGCTGGATAAATGACTCTGGCGACTCGTACTCCCGCCCGCAGTTGGCGCAACGCTTGGGAAAGGCGCTGTCGGTAAGCGCCTGCAACCCATCGTAGAGATCCTGTTCAAGATCCTTATCAGCCATAAAACTTCCCCGCACACTTAATCCTGACGCTAAACGCGGCTATACCACGGAAGAGAACTTCCCAGGCCTCCCAAATGCGACGCAACGCCATACCCATAACGCGCGAGCCGCCTGGAACGTTGGCAACACATCCGGTCTGACGCCTATTAGCGATGCGAAAAAGTTGATTGCGAACAAGCTTGGGGAAGCGCCTATACGGCAGGGCTGCGTTGTAGCCGAGGTCAGGGGCAACCGCGAACTGGGAAATGGGACAGCTATTCTCTGAATATGTCATCGGAGCCTAAATTCATGGACAAAGACAAAAATAACATCCATGCGGAGCTAATATCCCTTGCTGCAAGCGCTCTGTTTTCCTCTACTCCTGCCTCAAATTATATGTGGTAAAAGGAACTATTCTGTATGCGAAATGTAACGGTTTAGCACGGACTGCCGGCACACGCCGATCACACCCCAGCCGCGGCCGGCATACAGCTTCGCCAATTCCAGACCGATGCCACGATTGGCGCCGGTAATCAAAACCCGTTGCATTCAGACACGCCTCTTTCCGGAACATGCTCGTCGTTCAGAGCAGCTCGCCGCGGTTCAGGATGCGCTGGCCACCGGTGTGGCGCCCGCATCGGCGGAAAACGTCTCCGCCTCCTGGCCGCAACTCCACTGGTCCTGCACCAGTTGCAGGAACACTTCCAGCTCCGGCAACTGGTTCAATCGGTCCTTGCGCGTCACGATATAGAGCGGCATACGTACCGCCGTGTTCTCGTAAAGCCGCACCTCGCCCCGGCAGGCCGCCATGGAGGCGAGGTTGGATTCCACCAGTCCCAGCCCCAGGCCGGCCTTGACCATGGCGATGGTGGAATACTCGTCATCGGACGTCGCAACAATATTGGCGCCGGCGTAATGCACCCCCAGCCGCTGGCGCATTAGTTCGATATAGGGACACTCGGCAGAGGGCGAAATCCAGGGCAACAGGGCCAGCTCGCGGGTGTGCCCGGACAGCGCCCCCAGGTCGCGGCTCGCGGGGCCGATGGTCAGGATGCTGATGTGACCCAGCTCGATGCGACGCAGGGCGGGATCGTCGTGTCCGCCGAAGACGAAGCCCGCGTCGAGTTCACCGGCCAGCACCGCCTTCTGGTTCTCCGCGGAGCTGCTGGAACGGATGACCAGGGACACATCGGGCAGTTCCCGTGCGGATGCCTCCAGCACCGATTCGAAGCGCAGCAGCTCCGGCAGGGCGTTGAGGCCAAACAGGAGTTGTGTGCGGGCGCGGCCGGCAATGGCCCTGGCGGTGGTCTCGAATTCGGCGAGGTTGCCGAGGATACGGTTGGCCAGGGGCAGCAGCCTGCAACCGGCGTCGGTCAGCAGCATGCCCTTGCTGGTGCGTTCGAAAAGCTGCAGGTCGAGTACGTCCTCAAGCTGCTTGAGCTGTGCACTGACGGCGGCAGGCGTGGAGAAGCGCCGCTCGGCGGCGCGGGTCAGGTTTTTCTCCTCGGCGATCAGCACGAAGGAACGCAGCTTTTCGAACTGGATATTCATGACGCATCCCCTGTCGTATACGCGGCGAAAACCGCCCCGCACCTGTTTCGGCAGAATACTACGCCACCCCGGTATTCGACACCCTGGCGCGCCGCGTGAACGTTCATAATCCCTGAACGTAGCGTGAAAAATAACTGGATTCCGAAGCTTCCAGAGCCTCCCTAGTATGGGTCTCATGATCCAGCGATGGCCGGCAACAGACGGCCGGGAGGCAAGAAGCCATGAGTAGCATGACGTTCAAAAGTCACAAACTTCGCAACAACCGCAAACCCCGTTTTGCTGTCGGGGGCACCCTGAATATCCTGCGCATCTGGCGGGCCCGCTACCGCAATCGCCGCGCCCTGAGGAATGACTTTGGCCAGGCCAGCCCTCGCTGGCTGGCTCGTATGGAGCACGATATCGGGCTGGAACCGGGTAACTTGCAGCGGGAAATGAATAAGCCGTTCTGGAAGGAGTGACGTCCGGCAACTTCAGGTTCGGTGAAGGCCGGACGTCCTCAGACTTCGCTTTCAGCCAGGGGCGCCGCCAGCTTGGAGGCCTGGCGGCGTTGGCGATGACGCAGCCCAATCACCACGGCGCCGGTCAGGTACATCGTGATCGAGTAGACCGCCGCCGGCACCGCAATTTCGGGATTAGCCAGAAAAGACGTCGCCACCATGATCGCCAGGGTCGAATTCTGAACGCCGATCTCGATGGTAATGGACGTGGATTGGTCGGCATTCAGGCGGAAGCCCCGCGCCGCCAGGAAACCCATCGACATCATGAACACATTCAGCACCAGCGTCGCCACGCCGCTACTGGCAACCTGAGTGACGATGCGGTCGCCCTGCTTGGCGGTGATGACGATGATCAGGAACACGAGAAACAACGCGCCGAACAGGTTGATCTTAGGCTCCAGCCAAGCGGCCAATCGTCCAGCCTTGGCGCGGAGCACCATGCCAAGCATGACCGGCAAGAGCGTGATGGCAAACAGCGCCGCCATCATCGTCCCCACGGGTACCTGAACCTCGGTGCTGGCATCGGCAAACGCCAGGAAGGCCAGGCTGACAATCAGCGGAATGGTGAATATGGTCAGCAAACTGCTGATGGCGGTCAGCGTGATGGACAGGGCCAGATCGCCACGCGCCAGATACGTCACCAGATTGGACGTCGTGCCGCCGGGACAGGCCGCCAGCAGGACCAGACCTATCGCCAACGCAGCCGAGGGCATGAGCCATGCCGCGACGGCAAATCCCGCTAGCGGCAACAACACCATCTGGCCAAAGGTGCCGATCAACACGGCTTTGGGATAACGCCCGACCCTTGTGAAATCGGCAATCTGTAGGGAAAGCCCCATGCCGAACATAATGATGAACAGACAAAGGGGAAGAATGATCTGTGAAAAAATACTGCTGGTCATGGTTCGTTGCCTTCAGGCCTGATGCAGCCAGGCCCAGCGGCTGTCTCGGGACGGTCAGGCCTTACCGGTGGCGTGCATTATTATTGTTGGGAGCGACTTGGCTTTGGGCAAGAGTAGCACCGGGAGACGCTGACAACTGTAAAACCGTTGACGTTTTGCCCACGGAACCTCTGATTGAGTCTATCGGCGATGCCCGGGATGCGTTCCTTTGCCACGCAGCAACATAGGCGTCATATTGGGGGTGATACGATGGCAGCGAATAGGAGTACGGTCGCACACCTATGAAACATCTTTTCTTGATCCGGCACGGCAAATCGAGCTGGTCCGATCCGGCACTGGAAGACTGGGAGCGCCCGCTGAATAACCGCGGCAAGCGGCAGATGGAGATTATGGCGGCACCACTGGCGCAGCAAGGCGCCTTCAACGGCCAGATCTATTCCAGCAACGCCATGCGTGCCCGTAAGACCCTCGAAGGCATGATCGCCACGCTCGGCGACGATGGTCTGCCCGCGCGAACTCACTTCAAGTCGAAGCTGTACACCTTCGACAGCGATGTCCTACGCAAGTGGCTTACCAAGCGCCAGGAAGATAGCATCACCCTCGTCGGCCACAACCCCGCCCTGCTCGAACTGGCGAACAGCCTGTTGCGCAAGCCTATCGACGAGCTCCCCACCGGCAGCTGCATACATTTGATGCTGCCCATTCAGCAATGGGACGAGGTGGAGGATGGCACGGCCGCGTTAGGGGGCTTGTTACTGCCGCGCTGGATCGATTACACGTTATTCCAGAAGAAGCAGCCCCCCGATCCCGGCAAGAAAGAAGCCAAGCATCCGCTTCAGGCCTTATCGCTCTCGCTGCCGCATATCATGGAACGCCTGCAAAAACTGGAGCCCGGCGCCAAGCTCGGCTACGACATCGAGTTCCTGCATCAATACCGCGTCGCCATTCGCCGGGCCCGTGCGGTGCTGGAAACCGTCTACCAGATTACCGGCGACAACAACTTGAAGAAGCCTGTTAAGCGCTTCAAACGCAATGCCCAGGCCACCAGCCAGTTGCGCGATCTGGATGTCTTCCTCGACACGCTGGCCGAATGGAACGAAGACTCTGAATTCCGCGATGCCTTGCGCAGTAGCGGCGCCCTTGAAGCCTTCGGCAAAGAGCGGGAGACGGCCCAAAAGGCGTTTGCCGAGCATGTCATGTCCCGCCAATACATGGACGATATGGATGACTTGCGGGAATTTATTCACGCCGGTGAGCTGAACACGGTCTTGCAGCAACTGGACAAGCACCGCATTCGCGAGGCACTGGATGCCCGGATTGCCGACCACAACGCGCGGCTGGTGGCCTTGTCCGATCTGTCCTCCGACGACGATTTTCACCGCCTGCGCAAGAACCTCAAACGCACCCGCTACCTGGCGGATCTCGACCCCGCCCTGCCGTCCGATTTTCGCAAAGACCTGAAGAAGCGCCAGAAGCTGCTGGGGGAATTTCAGGACCGCCACGTCCAGCAGGATTTCATGCTGAAATACCAGGCCGGGGCGGACCCTGAAGGCACGCTAAGCCCGCTGATCCAGCGCCTCGACAGCCAGAAACAGGCGGCGCGTCAGCACATACTCACTCTCGACCCGATCGATACGCCGGAGCCAGTCGCCCGCGCAGTATCGAAGAAACAGGATCAGCCGGAGACGTCCTAGTGCACTAGGCGGGATCAAGTAACTCGATCCAATGCTGCACCGGACGGTCTGCCTTGCTGCCCAGGTGCAGTTGGCAGCCGATATTTGCCGTTACGATCCGATCCGGCTGGTCGACTGTCAGCGCCTGTAGCTTGTTCTTCAGCAGCCGTTGGCTCATTTCCGGCTGCAGGATGGAGTAGGTGCCCGCCGAGCCGCAGCACAAGTGTTTGTCCCGGGTTTCCGCCAGCGTAATACCCGCCTTGCGCAGCACCTGCTCCACCACACCGTTCTGCTTCATCGCATGCTGGAGCGTGCAGGGACAATGAAAGGCCACTTTGCCGGGGTCTTTCGCCAGTTTGAGCCGGCCGAGATCCTCCTGCAGCAAGAGCGCACCCAGATCCCGTGTCATGGAACTGATGGTTTCGGCCTTTTCGGCATAAGCCGGATCGTGGCGCAACAGGTGGCCGTAATCCTGCACCATAGCGCCGCAGCCGGAGGCGGTCATAACGATGGCCTCGGCCCCGTTCTCCACCAGCGGCCACCAGGCATCGATGTTGCGGCGCATGTTATCCAAACCGTCCTCATGGGCGGAGAGGTGGTAGTTCAACGCCCCACAGCAGCCGGCCTCCGACGCTTCCACCAGCGAAACACCCAGCTTATCGAGCACGCGCGCCGCCGCCGCGTTGGTATTCGGCGTCGCTGCCGACTGCACGCAGCCAGCAAGGGCGACCACCACGCGATCATGTTTCGTCGTTGGCCAGGACCTGGCCACTTGGCGTGGCGGCACCTTGGTTTTGAGCGCGTCTGGCAGCAGCGGCTGGAACAGCTGACCCATTCGCAGCAATGGCGCAAACAGGGTTCGATGGGGCACGATGCGGCGTAGCGCCCAGCGAATCGCCCTTTCCCGGCGCGGGCGCTCGATTCGCTCATCGATAAAGCCGCGGGTAATATCCACCAGGCGTCCATACTGGACACCCGACGGACAGGTGGTCTCGCAGCTACGGCAGGTCAGGCAGCGATCCAGGTGGGTCTGGGTCTTTTCGCTGACGGGCTGGCCTTCCAGAAACTCCTTCATCAGGTAGATGCGCCCGCGCGGGCCGTCACGTTCGTCGTTGAGTTCCTGATAGGTCGGACAGGTCGCCGTGCAGAAGCCACAGTGAACACAGGACCGCAGGATCGCTTCAGCTTCCTGTCCTTCGGCGGTATTACTAAATTCCTGAACGAGATTGGTCTGCATAAGAAACGTCCTAAAGCCAGCTGTAAAGGCGTCCGGGATTGAACAATCCGTGGGGATCAAAGGCCGCTTTCAGCCGTTGCTGGATGCGCTTGAGAGGTTCGGGTTGGCGATGCATGACCTCGCCGCTGCGATCGCCGCCACGGAACAGGCTGACCTGCCCGCCGGCCGCCTGAGCCTGATGTTCCATATCGGACATAATGGCATCGCCCCGATACCAACGCTGGGCGCCGCCCCAGTCGACGAGCCAGTCGCCGTCCAGGTCCGGGTTCGCTGCAGTTGAGTTGACGGAAAAGCGCCAGAGCGGTTCCGGCCCATCGAAATAGGCCAGCTGGTGATCCCGCAGCCCCCGCCAGAAGCCGTCCGCGTCCTCGGTCACCTCCCCTGGCCATTGATGGGCGGTCGCCTCGACCGCGGACTGGGCGCCGGACAGGCGCAGGTAGAGTTCGCCCCCCATCCAGCAGGCGCCGGTGAGCGGCTTGGCTTCCCCGGCCCGCTCGTTCATGAAACGGATGGCGTCGTCCAGCCCCATCGGCTGCACCAGGGTCAACGTCGCCGCCGGCCGGGGCAAGACCTTCAGACTGACCTCGGTGATCACCCCCAGACACCCCATAGCACCGGCCTGCAGGCGGGAGACGTCGTAGCCCGCGACGTTTTTCATCACCTGGCCGCCAAACTTGAGGTGCTCTCCTGTGCCGTTGATCAACCAGATACCGAGCACCTGGTCGCGCACCGAGTTGGTCCAGGGCCGGCCAGGACCGGACTGGTTGCACGCCAGCGTGCCGCCAATCGTCGCGGTATCCCTGAAACGCGGCGGTTCGAAGGAAAGCATCTGATTGTTCTCGGCCAGGGTAGCCTCGATTTCGCTCAGCGGTGTACCGGCACGAGCCGTCAGCACCAGCTCCACCGGCTGGTAGTTGACGATGCCGGTGTGTTCGCTGACATCCAGGGGCGTAGTGGGGATACCCGCGTCCCTCCCCATGAATGTTTTGCTGCCACCACCAACGATGGTCAGTTTTTGTCCGGCGTCACGAGCCGTCTTTACTTGGGTCTGAAGCGCTTCTGCCTGATCCGCCATTACGCCTCCGCCGCCTGTTTTCTGGGTTGCAGCGCCCGGTATTCCTGGCACTGGCGCAGGGTCGGCACGCCCTTGCCCGGATTCAGCAGGCCCTTGGGATCGAACGCCGCCTTGAGGGCGTGGAACTGAGTCAGCTCGTCATCGCGGAACTGCACCGCCATCTGTCGGATCTTTTCGATGCCCACGCCATGTTCGCCGGTAATGCAGCCGCCGACCGCCACGCACAGCTCCAGGATCGCGCTGCCGAATGCCTCGGTGCGCTCGAACTCGCCGGGCACGTTGGCATCGAACAGGATCAGCGGGTGCAGGTTGCCATCACCGGCATGGAATACATTGGCCACGCGCAGCTTGAAGCGCTCGGACATTTTCTGCATTTCCGTCAGCACGTGGGCCAGTTGGCCACGCGGTATGGTGCCGTCCATGCAGTAGTAATCCGGCGAGATACGGCCAACGGCGGGAAAAGCGGACTTGCGACCTTTCCACAGCAGCGCCCGCTCTTCCTCGCTTTGGGAGGTTCGCACCGACGTGGCACCGTAGGAGCGGAACAGGTTTTCGGCCTGCTCGATATGCTCCTGCACTTCCTCGGCGGTGCCGTCCACTTCGCACAGCAGCAACGCCTCTGCATCCCGTGGGTAGCCGGCATGGGCGAAGTCTTCGGCAGCCGTAATGGCGTAACCGTCCATCATTTCCAGACCGCCGGGAATAATGCCATGGGCAATAATACCGCCCACCGCGTCGCCGGCATTCTGTATCGAGTCGAACCCTGCCATCACCACTTGGGCCTTTTCCGGCTTGGGCAGTAGCTTTACTTTCACTTCGGTGATGATGCCCAGCATGCCTTCGGAGCCGGTGCTCAGCGCCAACAGGTCCATGCCGCAGCTGTCCAGACCGTCGCTGCCGACGACGATACGTTCACCCTCGACGGTGACCATCTCGACGCTGAAGATATTGTGAACGGTCAGTCCGTATTTGAGGCAATGCACGCCGCCTGAGTTTTCGGCCACGTTGCCGCCGATGGTGCAGGCAATTTGAGAGGATGGATCCGGCCCGTAATAGAGCCCGTATTGAGCGGCCTCCTCGCTGATGGCGAGGTTGCGCACGCCCGGCTGCAGGCGCGCGGTGCGAGCCAAAGGATCGATCTGAAGGATGCGATTGAACTTGGCCAGGGAGAGCAGAACGCCATCCGAGCTGGGCATGGCGCCGGCGCTGAGGCCCGTACCCGCACCACGGGCTACCACCGGCACCTCGTTGGCGTGACACAGACGCATCACTTCTTGCACCTGCTCCACGGTTTCCGGCAGAACGACGAGCATTGGCATCTCGCAATACATCGACATGCCGTCGCACTCGTAGGGCTTCATGGTTTCGTCGTCATCGATCACGAATTGGGGATCGATGAAGGACCGCAGCTGACGCGCCAGCCCGGCCCGGTCTATCTTCGGTGCTGCTGACATAGGCCTCTCTCTTCGGAACGCTGCGCCCTTATCAGGACACGGCGTCCGTTTTTTATCGATATGTTTAGAGCAGCAAACCCGCCTCGAGTTCAGCCCCGGTTCTGCAGGAAATAGTCGATCCCGGCCTGGGCGCAGTCCATGTCCTGTTGCGGGGTTCCGGAACTGAGGCCGATACCGCCAACCACCTCGCCATCGACCACGACGGGCAGGCCGCCACCAACGGTGCTGAGCTTGCCACCGACTTCGGTGTGGATGCCGAAAGCCAGATTACCCGGCACGTTGGCCGCATTGTACTCATGGGTCGCCTTGCGTGCCGCGGCGGCGGTAAAGGCCTTATCCTGAGCCACGAAAGCGCTGGACACCTTGCCGCCGTCCATGCGTTCGAAGGCCACCAGATTACCGGACTCGTCGGTGATGGCGATACACATGGGAATGCCGATTTCATTGGCTTTCTCGGAAGCACCCTTGATCAGGATGCGGGCGTCTTCGATGTCGAGGCGTTTTACCGTTAGCATGTTTCTCTCCTAAGTGTATGTGTTCGTCTGTGAACCCAACCCCCTCTATAACGGTGATGGCCACCCAAACGCCATGCGACTTTCAGCGATCACCCTCAACCGTACACGACGCTGGGCAACCAGGTAATGACCGTCGGGAAGACGACACAGACGAACAGACCAACCGACTGGAGGGCCAGGAACACCAGCGACGACTTGAAGATCGTGCCCATGGAAATTTCCGGCGGGCAGACGCCACGGATATAGAACAACGCATAGCCGAACGGCGGGCTGAGGAACGACATCTGCATGTTCACCAGGTAGAGCACGCCGAACCACAGCACCACATCCTCCCCCGGCACCGCCGGCATGCCGAACAGCCCGTCGAAGGTCAGCGCTTCAACAATGGGAATGAAGATAGGCACCGCCAGCAGCAGAATGCCCACCCAGTCCAGGAACATGCCCAGCACCACCAACAGCAGCATCAGCAGGAACAGGATGCCGTAGGGCGACATGCCAGTGCCCAGAATGGCATTGGTGATGAATTCCTGCCCGCCCTGGAGGATGTAGAAGCCGACGAATACCGAGGCCCCGAACATGATCCACAGCACCATCGCCGACGCCTTGGCGGTAGTGATCGAGGCTTCCTTGAGGGTCTGGATGGAGAATGCCTTGTGCATCCAGGCCACCAGGATCGCGCCGAAAGAACCGATCCCCGCCGCTTCCACGGGCGTGGCGATGCCGCCGAACAGCAGTCCCAGCACTAACGCCACCAGAATCAGCGGTGCAATCAGATCCTTGAGCAACAGCAGCTTGCCCTTAAATGAAACGCGCTCGTCCTTGGCCACCGGTGGACCCAGCTTCGGATTGATGGCGGTGCGAATCAGCACATAGGCGATATACATGCCCGACAGCAGCAGCCCCGGCACCACCGACCCCAGATACAGCTCGCCCACCGACTGCTGGGCCACCACCGCGTACAGGATCGCCAGGATCGATGGAGGGATCAAAATACCCAGGGTGCCGCCAGCCATGATCGAACCCAGGGCGATCTGGTGATCGTAGCCCCGCTTGAGCATCGCCGGCAGGGCGATAATGCCCATGGTCACCACTGCCGCCCCGATCACGCCCACCATCGCTGCGAGAATCGTCGAGGCCAGGATCGTGGCCGAGGCCAGACCGCCGCTCAGGCCACCCATCCATTTGTAGACCACATTGAACATTTCCTCGATCAGCCCAGCCCGCTCCAGCATCGCCGCCATGAAAATAAACAGCGGAATCGCCGCCAGATCCGAGTTGGTCATCATCGGGAAGATGCGGCTGGGCACGATATTGAGCATCAGCGCATCGCCCACCAGATAAATGAAGACGACACCCAGCCCACCGGTCACGAACGCCAGCGGCAGGCCCATCATCAACGCCACCAGCAGCGAGCCGAACATCAGGTAGGTCAGCGGCCCGATGCCAATACCGTAGAGACTGCCGGCCAGGCGGAACAGGAAATATTCGTCGCTGTAGGGGTCGTAGAACAGGATATTGATGACTTCGACGCAGATAATGAAAGCCAGCACCACGGTCGAAATGATCATCAGCCAGGTGCCCAACTGGCCTATCACCGAGCGGGTCGCATTGGCTGCTGTATTGGATTTCGCGGTATTGACGCTCATGCCGTGCCCTCCTTACCCAGACGGATAAACAGGGCAATGTCCTTGATCAATTTCGACACGCCCGCCAGCAGAATCAGGATGGCGCCCAGCAGCATCATGGCCTTCACCGGGTAATACTGGATGCCCCAGGTTTCCACGGTGGTCTCGTGCATCGAGAAAGAGTTCTGGAAGAAGGTCCAGGAGGTGATCGCCAGGGCCAGGGCGAAGATGAAGAAGAACATGGAGGTAAAGATATCCATGCCCACCCGCCCGCGTTCCGGCAGCAGGTTGTAGAGCACGTCCACCCGCACATGAGCGCCGTGCAGCATGGCGAATGCGCCGGCCAGTAAATACTGCATCCCCAGCAGCAGGAAGCTGGCCTCGTGCACCCAGATGGTGGGCATATTGAAGATGTAGCGCATCACCACTTCGAAGAAGTAGAAGCACACGGCATTGACGGTCCAGAATGCCACGAACACACCGGAGTGCTCGCTGATCCAGTCGATGGCGCGAGTAAACACATTCACCCCGGCATCCGGATGGCGTTCCAGCGGCGTGGGTTTCTGTACTTCACCGGGCACCGGTGTCGGCTCGTCTTCAACCGGGCCTTTACGCTTTTGCTGCCAGCGATCCAGCGCCATCATGATCAGCGGCATTACCGCCAGCCAGCCCCAGTAAAACCAGTGGGGCAGGACAAAACCAAAGCCTTCGAGATCGGACATACTTTACCCCTCAGGTAACAATTCGGGAGAGCCGAAGCTCTCCCTGTTCACGTCATGTTGAGGGGCCTATTCCATGCCCTTGATGTCTTCCGGGCTCACATAGCCGACGGTGTCGTTCATCATGTATTCGAGCTGCATGTCGAAGATCGCACGGGCGTCCTCGTCCTTGTTGGCCCACTTGTACCAGATGGGAATTGCGGCACGGCGGAACTCCATCAAATCCTGCTGGCTCAGACGGGAGACGGTGTCGCCTTCGGATTTGAATTTCTCCATGGCCTCAATGTTCCGTTTCTGGATGGTGAGGTAGTGCTTCATCGAGTAGTTGCGCACTTCGTCCTCGACCAGTTGCTGAAGCTCGGGAGAAATACTGTTCCAGGCCCGCATATTGACCGTCAGATCCATCAGATCCACCGGCTGGTAGATGGACATCACGCCCGGCGGGCCGAATAGGATGTAGTCTGTCACCTGGGAGAAGCCCAGCTCGTAGTTCACCGCTGGCCCAACGTAGTCGGCAGCGTCGATGGTGCCTTTCTCCAAGGCCGGGAAGATGTCCGAACCGGGCAGGCTCACCGTGGATACGCCAAACTGCTGAAACACTTCCGCCACCATGCCGCCGGGTACCCGAATTTTCATGCCCTTAAGGTCCGCGAGGTTGCTGACTGGTTTCTTGGAATGGATGATATTGGCGTCGTGCTGGATCGGGCCAACATAAAACAGACCGAACTTCTTGTAGATTTCCCGGGTCTTTTCCAGCATGCCCAGGGCGTAGAACATCGTATCCCACTGGTGCGGCTGGTCAGGGCCGGCCGGGTAGGACGACAGGAATACCGAGGCCGGAATCTTCCCGGACCAATAGAGAGTGAACGGGTTCATCCCTTGCAGTACGCCGTTGCGCACCGCATCGAACAGGGCGTTGTTATCCGCCGCCACGGCCTTGGCCGGGAAGCAGCGGAAGCTCAGTTCGCCACCGCTTTTCTCCTCCATCGAGTTGCACCATTCCTCGAAGAGGTCATACCCCACCGTACCCGCGTCCCATACGGACTGGATCTTCCAGGTCGTGGCGGCGGAAGCCGGTGTGCTAATGGAAAAAGCGGCAAGTATGGCGACGAAGGTAAGAGACTTCGTCAGCCCTTTAATGGGGCCTTGCTTCAAACCTCTCTCTAATCCTCTGTTCGAACTTTTTTTAAAAACAAGCCGCGTACGCGCGGCCTGTTGGACGGCACCGCTGTTTCGACGATCGATTGGAAACTCCATTTTTAGCTGTCCCCACTGTCATTGTTGTTGTGGATTACTTCTGGAGTCAGCGAGTTCGCACACTTGGGCCGGCTTTCCCGGACCCCATACAGCATCGGCACGACGCTCTCAGCACCACTATTGATAATTGTTGCAAATTGGTGATTCGTCCAGAAAATGATCAATTATCAAAAACTATGAGGGTAATAATGACCGTCCCACGCCTCCGATAGTCCGGCGTCTCTACCTATCATCTAGCGGCAACGACGCGCAGTTATCGATATTTGCGAATCCATCATTCCCGGACTGGCCGGAGCCAGTGGTTTAGGGCTACAGTTGCAGTCATGATTAGTGATCAATTGTGCTGGCTGAGCCCCAGGGACCATGGTATTTATCGTGATTCTAGTGCTCTACCCTATCGGATGGGTTTTCGCCCGGATTAGACAGCGGTACGCTAAAAATGAACTCCCAAAATGTGGTCAATCCGGTTCATCAACTGATGCTGCCGACGCCCCGGTGGGCTTTTTCCGAGTATGAACGTATCCGGCACCGCCTGCCCGCCAGCATTCGGCCGGATCGTCCAGCGGAAGTGACGGCCCAGCCCAACCTCGGGCTTCTCGCCGATCAGTTCGACGCTTTTGTTTTCGATGCTTACGGCGTACTTAACACCGGCGACCGGCCGCTGACCAATGCCGTCATGCGCTTCGCCGAGCTTCAACGGGCGGGCAAGCGCTGCCTGATTCTGTCCAACGCGGCCACCGCCAGCTCCGACCGGTTGTTGTCGAAGTACCGCTCATTCGGCTTTGCCCTCGACGAAGATCAGCTTATCTCCAGCCGCTGGCTACTGGAGCGAGCGCTGCATGCTGGCCATAGGCAGGGTCTGTGGGGCGTCATCGCCCCGCTGGAGGCCAACCCCCAGACCTTGCCATTGAACTACGTCAGCATTCACGGCGAACCGAACGATAACCTGCGCGATCGTATGGATCGCTGCGACGGGTTTATCTTCCTCAGCACCCACGGCTGGACCAGCAACCATCAGGCGCAACTGGAAGCCAGCCTCGGCAGCTATCCTCGCCCCGTGGAAGTGGCCAACCCGGACTTGGTCGCACCCAGGGACGACACACTCACTCTGGAGCCGGGCTTCTACGCCCACCGCCTGATCGACCATACCGGCATTACACCGGTGTTCTACGGCAAGCCCTATGGCCCCGCATTCCAGGAAGCCCTGGCCCGGCTGGAAGGCATCGAACCGTCCCGCACGCTGATGATCGGCGATACTCTGCATACCGACATCCTCGGCGGCCAAAGCGCCGGCATGCGCACGATGCTGGTCACCGAGCACGGTTCGCTGAAGGGACTGGACGTCCGTGCTTGTATGGAGCGTTCCGGTATCCAACCAGACTTTGTAGCACCTGCCATTTAGTGAGCGCCCCAAACACAACCCTGCCACCGTAGCCTACGCTTTTACCGCTAAGCTTTATCTGCGGGAATACGCCACCTTGCCGCCACGTAGAAATGGTCGCCGCCCATGCCGCGTCCGAAGCGGCTTCGATTTTTTTTGCGATCAACGGCCCCATTACACACCCCTCCCAAAAAGACACATATCTCTCTTGTTCTGGAAACAGTGTCGATTACTCTATCTAGCAGGGTCACCTATTGCGGTAAACCGGCTGAGGATCTTCGCAGTGTCATTCAGAACCCATCAACGATTCCGCTGGATAACTTCACTATCCTTGCTCCACTGGATCGTTGTCGTGCTCTCGCTCTCGCTCACATTCGTCGCCTGGCACATCTCGTCCCGTATCGCGCTGGACAAAGCGGAAGTACAGTTCAATTATCAGGTCGAGCAATTGAACGAAGTGCTCCTCGACCGCATGAGAAATTATGCGTTCGCGCTGGTTTCGGGCGCCGGTGCGATTCACTCGCAAAATGGAGACATGTCTTGGGAAGAATGGCGGGCGTATAGCGAATCCCTGGCAATGCCGGAACGTTTGCCCGGTATTAATGGTATTGGTGTTATTTATCGGGTTGCACCTGGCGAAAGGGCCAATTTCGTCGATGAGCAGCAGGAGAAGCGCCCGGGTTATAGCATTCACCCGCCCCATAATCAGAACGATTACTGGCCCATTCTTTATATCGAGCCCGAGGTGACGAACAAGGCGGCGATCGGCCTCGATATGGCGCATGAAGCCAATCGTTACCAGGCTGCGCGTCGCGCCATGTTGAGTGGCAAAACCCAGATCACCGGGCCCATCGTGCTGGTTCAGGACCAGGCACAGACACCCGGATTTCTGTTTTTCCATCCCTTTTACGCGAGTAGTTCAATCCCCCCAGAAGGTCAGCGTGAGGCGCAATTCGAGGGACTGGTCTATGCGCCGTTCATTGTGTCCAAGCTGATGGAAGGCGCGTTAGCCAACGTCAACCGTCTGATTCAGTTCAGGATTAGCGACCAGCGCGAAGTTTTATATGATGAATTACAGGCGACTGATGACAACGTCGACACAAGCCCTATGTTCAGCAAGTCGTACACCCTCGGCCTTTACGGGCGGGAGTGGCATTTTGACGTACAAACCACCCGGCTGTTCGAAGCGTTCAATGCCAGTAAGCAGCCCGCCATCATCCTTGCGGCGGGCATTGCCATCGACGCACTCATCATCCTGGTTTTTGTTCTGCTATCGAACGCCAAACGCCGTGCCGAAAGGAAGGTCAGCGAAAAAACGGCCGAACTCCGGGAAAGTCTGAACTTTGTCGAGAGCCTAACCGACAATCTTCCTGTAGCCATCGGCGTATGGGATGAAAATCTGAACTGCCGTTTCCTGAACACCCAAGGCGCGAAAATTACCGGCATCGAGAAAAACACGGCCATCGACAGGTCTATAACCGAGTTTCTCGGCCCCGATATGGCCGAAAAAAGACGCCCCTTCCATGAACGTGCCTTAGCGGGGGAAACGCTGGAATCAACAACGCAGTTTGAAGATTACACGGGCAAACGTCGCACGCTCACGGTGAGCTATGTGCCGATTACGCAGAACCATCAGCCCTGCTTTGTCTCAATTGCGCACGATATTACCGAGCTCAAGCAGCGGGAAATCGAACTACAGCAACTGAACCGGGAACTGGAAATCCAAAGCAGACAAGCCCAGGAAGCCGCAGAGGCGAAGGCTGCTTTTCTCGCCAACATGAGTCATGAAATCAGAACGCCCATGAACGCCATCATTGGCATGCTGGTGCTATTGCTGGAAACCAACCTGACTGACTATTCCCGCGTACTGGCAAGAAAAGCCTTCTCCGCGTCTGAAATTCTGCTACAGCTTCTGAACGACATTCTAGACCTGTCCAAAATCGAATCCGAAACCATTGAAATAGAAAAGCGACCGTTCGAAATCGATACGCTGATCCAGCGCACCGCTGAGCTATTTGCCTTGGCTGCCGAGGAGAAGGGTCTCCGTCTTCGCGTCGTCGTGAACCCGGATGTGCCCAGCACCCTACAAGGTGACCTGCTTCGTTTATCCCAAATACTGATCAATCTGATAGGAAATGCGGTCAAGTTCACCTCCGAGGGGGAAATATCCATACATTTTTCCTTTGAAACCCAAGTAGGCAACGGCGGACATCTCAACGTGTCTGTAAAAGACACCGGCATTGGCATCAAACCCGAGGACCAAAGGCGGATCTTCGACAACTTCAAGCAAGCGGATGAATCCACCAGCCGAAACTACGGCGGTACAGGACTTGGACTGGCTATCAGCAAAAAACTGACTGAACTCATGGGGGGGACACTATCGCTGTCCAGCACCTTCGGTAAGGGAAGCTCTTTCGTGGTAGAGATACCCGTGCAGACACCCTCGGTGTTCCTAACCTTCGGCCAGCGGGAACTCGCAAACCAGCCCCGGCTATTTCACTACGGCTTCAACCGTAACCTGCCTGTTTTGAGAGAGTACACCACGCAGTGGCAGGTCCCGTGTAATCCTGTAGCTGATTTCTCCACAGGCCTACATATGATTTCGGATCCCGACACCAGCAAAGCGCCGCCGGTTTTTCTGATCGATACTGAGAGCGCCGACATGGTTTCGCTGGAGAGCGGGATCTCAGACCTGATAAAAGCCGGGAACCGTGCGGTGATCGAGCGCATCGTCATTCTGGCGCCACCAGGCTTCATGGCCGGTTGGCTCTCGGCTGTTGTTGAACTTGGCGGAACGGTGATTTCAGAACCGTTCACGCCATCCAAGCTTTACGACAGCCTCACCAGCCGCAAGACTCATTACCCCAATCCCACTCTCGATGTGACGGAACGCCCCTCTTATACCGGTCTAAAGGTGTTAGTGGTTGATGACCTGCCACTGAACTGCGAAATCGTCGCAAGCTATCTGAAGGCATTCAATGCCACAGCAACGTCGGTGCACTGCGGTGAAGATGCCCTTAGGCACCTACAAACGCAGCCGTGCGACCTGGTGTTCATGGACCTGCATCTCGAAGGCGAAACAGGCCAGCAGATCACCGAAAGCATCCGTAGCGCCCCACTTGAGCACCAGCCCGTGATCGTTGCGCTTTCCGCCTCGGTCAGCGAACACGACCGGGAGAGTGCAAGAAAAAGCGGTATGGATGAGTACCTGACCAAACCAGTGTTGCCCGCAGACATCCAACGGATTCTGCAGACGTTCTTTAAGACAAGGAACGCTACGACACTCCCTGCGGAGGCTGTTAGTCCGCGGCCCAAAGACATGCCTGAGTGTATTTCGTCACAGCGACATGCGGAGTTGTTCGGTAAGGTGCCGGCGATATTCATACCCTGTCTGCGCAGCTTTGCTGTGAGCGGAAAAGAAATTGAGGCTGAAATCTCCGCCAGCCTCGAGAACGCAGATGCGAACAGGATGAGGCTTGTTGCCCATCGCCTTAGAGGCGCTGCAGGCAACATTGCCGATGTCGACCTTCAGCGCACTGCGGGCGAGATCGAAGACGACTCGGACGATCGACGGGCACTCGATTCTGCCCAAGCGCTGAAAGAACAGTTACTACAGCATCTATCGGCCATCGACGCTTTTCTAGACGAAATTCCAGCGGCGCCAGAGGGCGATCAGCCCAGTGAGGACGCGTTCTTGAAGACACTTTCGCGCATTGAGGAGAAAGCAAGTACCAACCGCTTGGTAAACAGCAACGACACCAAGCAAGTCGTCAGCTTTCTTTTGGCAAAGAACTTCTACACACTCGCGGATCGTTTCCAGAAGGCGGTAGCTAGGTTTGACTTTAGCGCCACACGACAAGTGATCTCGGAAATCAAGCAGGAGTTGCCATTAGATGGTTGAGCTGTCGCCTCCCGGCGCCCTATCGACAATTCTAATTATTGAGGACGACGCCGTCGGCATAACCAGTCTGGAGGGCATTCTGGGGGAGCGGTTCGATCTGGTGATCGCCCGCACGGTCGACGAAGCGAAACGTCTTATTTCGCCCGACATCGACTTGATACTGCTGGATCTTTACCTGAAGGACGAGTCCGGCCTCGATTTCTTGCGGCACATCAAGAGCTATCGTCAATTCGCATACTTACCTATCATCGTCATCTCGGGCTCGCATCGGGAAAGCGACATCGAGAGCGCATTCGAGATAGGGGCAGTCGATTATGTTTTGAAACCATTCAATCAAGTCATTCTAGGCGCGAAGGCCTCTACCTTTATCGATCTCAAGAAAAAAACAGACAAACTCGCCTCGGCAGCCTATACCGATCCCCTTACCGGTACCGCTAACCGCAGACTGTTCGAAGAGCAGTTGGGCACTGAGTGGCGGCGCGCCTTACGCCACCAAACCCAACTTAGCCTGTTTCTGGTCGATCTCGACAAATTTAAACAAATCAACGATACCCACGGCCACCCGGTAGGCGATACATGCCTGATAACACTGGCCCACACCATGCAGCGCACGATAGCGCGCGCTGGTGACGTGATAGCGCGACTGGGGGGCGATGAGTTTGCCGTCCTATTGCCAAACACCAAACTCAATGATGCGGTCCTGGTGGCGAACCGGCTACAGACTACCCTGAAAACGCTTCTGGAGAATGCTTCGGCAGACACCGACGGGTGCCCTCACTTTACCCTATCCATTGGCTGCGCCAGCGTTATTCCCAACCAAACCGTGACCCAAACAAACCTCATAGAACAGGCCGACCGCGAGCTCTACAAGGCCAAGGAACTCGGGGGACGAGATTGTGTTAGCCCGGCCCCATGACGCGGAAGCGTCACGGGGCCTGCCGTCAGGGCTTTGATGAATTCAGTTGGTCCTTGCCTTTACAACCGCCCTGTTTTTGCTAAACCTAAAAGGCAGCGCCGCTAGCGCTTCTTAAGACAAGATTGCCGAATCATTCCTCCGTGACGCCATCCGTTTTCATGGCATCAGATGTCAGAGGACCCAACGCCCTGACAATTACGGAGATCTCGTTATGAGACTTGCCCTTCCCTTGGGCGCCGCCCTATTCCTGGCGGCGGGTCCCCTCTTCTCCATTTCGGCCCAAGCCCAATCAAACGCCGATGGCTACCCGACCACCGCCTACTTCGGTGACACCCACGTCCATACCGGCTGGTCTGCAGACGCGGGCATGGATGGCGCGATTCTCACCCCGGACGATGCCTACCGCTTCGCCCTCGGTATGGTGGTGGACTCCAATACCGGTCAGAAAGCGCAACTGGGGCGCCCCTACGACTGGTTCATGGTGACCGACCACTCTGACGGCATGGGCGTCATCAACGAGATTGTCGCGGGCAACCCGGAGATGATGGAGAACGAGACGCTCAGGCGCTGGCGCGATGCGTTGCAGGAGGGCGAGGATGCCGCAGCCGCAGCAAAGAGTGAACTGATCCGGATGCAGTCCAACGAAGAGCTACCGCCCCAGGTGACTGACCCGAAATGGATGAAATCCGCCTGGCAGAAAACTGTCGACGCCGCCGAGAAATACTACAAGCCCGGCGAGTTCACGACCTTCATCGCCTATGAGTGGACCGTGAACGCCGGCGGGGGAGACAACCTGCATCGCAACGTGATCTTCCGGGATGGCGCCGACCGCACTCGCGACCTGCTACCCCTGACCACCTTCGAAACCCAGGACCCGGCCAAGCTCTGGGAATGGATGGCCAACTACGAGAAAGAAACCGGCGGTCAGGTGTTGGCCATTCCCCACAACGGCAACATGTCCAACGGCAGGATGTTCGAGGAACAGCAGTTTGACGGCTCACCCATGACCCGCGAATGGGCAGAGATGCGAGCCCGCTACGAGCCGCTGTTCGAAGTCACCCAGATCAAGGGCCAAAGCGAAACCCACCCGAGCCTGTCGCCGGCGGACGCATTCGCCGACTGGGATCTGTGGGACCGGGGCAACCTGATCCTCAAGCCCAAACCCGACGGCGCGTTGAAGTATGAATACTGGCGCGAGGCCCTCAAGAGCGGCCTGCGCATTTCCAATGAGCTGGGCGCCAACCCATTCCTGTACGGCGCCAACGCCGGCACCGATACTCATACGGGTCTGTCGTCCACCGAAGAGGACAATTTTTTCGGCAAATTCAAGACTGTCGAGCCTCGTCCGGATCGCTGGAATTTCCCCCTGATCGAGGGCGTTTCCGGCGATTATATGGGCTGGGAACAATCTGCCTCAGGCGTTATGGGCGTCTGGTCCACCGAGAACACCCGGGAAGCGATCTGGGACGCCATGTACCGGAAAGAAACCTTTGCCACTACCGGCCCCCGGTTGGTCGTTCGCTTCTTCGCCGGCTTCGAGCTGGACGAGTCGGATCTCGAGGCGGACTGGGTAGCCACCGGCTACAGCAAAGGCGTGCCAATGGGTGGCCACCTCACGAAAGCCGGCCCTGACAGCAAACCGCGTTTCCTCGTCGCGGCCATGAAAGATCCCGAGGGCGCCAACCTGGACCGAGTCCAGATCATCAAGGGTTGGGTGGACAGCGACGGCCAGACCCAGGAGCGCATTTTCGATGTTGAATGGTCCGGCGACCGCACACCGGACAAATATGGCAAAGTGCCGCCCGTCGGTAATACGGTCAACGTGGAAACCGCCAAATACAGCAACAGCATCGGCGCCGCAGAATTGATCGGCTTCTTCGAGGACCCGGATTTCAATCCCAAAGAGAAGGCGTTCTACTACGTCCGCGTTCTGGAAATCCCCACGCCGCGCTGGACCCTCTACGACAAGGTTCGCCTCGGTGCCAAGATGGATGACGACGTGCCACTGGTCCACCAGGAGCGGGGCTTCAGTTCGCCCATTTGGTATAGCCCCGAGGAAGGACCTGCCGGATGATCCGACTGCTGAAAGAACCGCTACTGCATTTCCTTCTGATCGGCGCCGGGTTCTTCGCCCTTTACCTGTACCTCAACCCGGCGAGCCTCGAGTCGGATCGGCGTATCGTCGTGGAACCCGGCCGTATCGAGCAGCTCGC
Source organism: Marinobacter fonticola (assembly GCF_008122265.1). Taxonomy (NCBI): domain Bacteria; kingdom Pseudomonadati; phylum Pseudomonadota; class Gammaproteobacteria; order Pseudomonadales; family Marinobacteraceae; genus Marinobacter; species Marinobacter fonticola. Next base: position 444,514 of record NZ_CP043042.1, on the reverse strand, counting down.
AGTGAATTTTCGAAAAACCTGGCAGCGCTCTCCTTCACAAGAGGAGCTGCAAGGACTTGTGGATAACTACATCGTCGAGGAAGTGCTCTACCGGCAGGCACTGGAACTGGGCATCGACAAGAACGACACCGTGATTCGCCGGCGCCTGCGGCAGAAGATGGAGTTCTACACCGACGACGTGGCCGAGTTGACCGAGCCGGCCCCACAGGAACTACAGCAATACCTGACCGAAAACGCCGCGCGCTACCAGCAGCCGGCCGTGTTTGCATTCGAACAGGTCTTCATCCATACCAGCCGGCCGGATAAACAACTCAAGGCCCGGCTGGACACCGTCGCCGAGCGACTTGCAGCCGGCCAATCCGTAACCGGTGATTCGGGAATGATACCCACGCGGTTTGAAGCTGCTTCCAGCCGGGAACTCGACCGGGCCTTCGGCAGCGGCTTTGCTGACGCACTGATACAGGCCCCGGCGAACACCTGGTCAGGCCCGGTCCGCTCCGGACTGGGCATGCACTTTGTGTACATCAGCGCCTACCAACCGGCGTTCACCCCCGCGCTGGAAGACGTTGCCGCCGCTGTGGAGCGGGACTGGCGCCATGCCCGCAACGCAGCACTCAGACAATCCATGCACGATAAGCTGCTTGAGGACTACGACGTGGTTGTGCGCTGGAACGATGTCGAGGTGCCCAGCTCATGACTCGTGCCCTTTGCACGCTGCTACTGCTGCTCGCCAGCTCGTTTGCCGGGGCCGACAACCTGCGTCCCGCTTACCTGCAAATCAGCGAGACGTCGGCCAACCGCTTCGACGTGTTCTGGAAAGTGCCGGCCCGGGGTAATTACGCCCGGCTGTCCCTGAACGTCCGGTTCGATCCCTCGATTCAGGACGTCACCGAACGTCAGGGCGGGTTTGTCGGCGGCGCCCATGTCCAACGCTGGTCCGTTGGCAGCGATCACGGGCTGGCCGACACCCCGGTCCGCATCGAGGGACTGGAGAAAACCACCACCGAAGCCCTGATGCGCATTGAATACCGGGACGGCACGACCACCACTCATCGCTTCACTCCGGACGCGCCGGATCATGTTATCGCCGCGAAACCCACCTGGGCGGACACCGTGGTCACCTATTTCATGCTGGGCGTGGAGCACATCCTGCTGGGGCCGGACCACCTGCTGTTCGTGCTGGTACTGCTGCTGTTGATCCGGGGCATGCGCAAGCTGATTGTCGCTATCACCGCCTTTACTGTGGCCCATAGCATCACGCTGATTCTCGCCTCGCTGGAGGTGGTGGTCGTGCCGGTCCCACCCGTGGAAGCCTGCATTGCTTTGAGCATTGTTTTTGTCGCCACCGAGATTATTCGCGGCCAGCAAGGCAAACCGGGGCTGACGGCTCAATCGCCCTGGATCGTCGCGTTCTCGTTCGGACTCCTGCACGGTCTCGGGTTTGCCGCCGCTTTAGGCGAAATCGGCCTGCCACAGAACGCAATTCCAACCGCATTAGTGGTATTCAACGTTGGAGTGGAAGCGGGACAATTGCTGTTCGTCTTCGCCATCCTCGCGCTATGGCGCGTGCTCGGTCAGACCCTCTCCACCTACCCCTCCTGGGCACTCCGTGCGCCAGCCTACCTGATCGGTTCGCTTGCCTCGTTCTGGGTGTTTGAGCGTGTGGCGAGCTTCTAGTGCGTCAACGAAATTGTCACGGAACCTTTCTCGACAGAGGTTCGAAGGCGGACTACTCTTTTCTTTCGAAAGATTAATCTCTTTGTGAGCTAGTCACTGACACGTGGCGGTCTTCGAATTCTGATGTCTCGAAGTAACGTGAGTGCCCACTGCTGAAACGTTTTCGATCGTTGACAAGGAAAGGAAGCCGCCCCGTGAAGACCTCCCACCAAACGGCGCCGACGACAGCCGCTGCGCTCGTTTCAGATATTTTCCAGAGCCCTCGCGGCTTGCACCCACAAGCGAGCCGCCCTGCACTCCGCGCTACAGATATTCGTCTGCCTTACCGGGACCATCTAAAGGATTCCGACCCAGCCACTTCCCGCTACCCGTTAACGCACCGGACCTCAAGAACCGCTACTACTCGCGCGCATGACCATGAATGCAGGACGTTTGCAGAGTTTCTGAAGAAATACCCACCGAACATCAAGGTTTCCATGCCTGGCAGTTCGAAGTAAGTGAATGATTAACCATAGAACGGAAGGGACACCCTATGAGAACGACGTATGCGCTCTTGATCGGTCGGCGGACGGGTACGCTGAGTCTGCGCTCGATAGCCGCCCTATTCATTCTGTTCGTCACGGCGCTCTTTGCTATGAGTGGTAGCGCTTTGGCCCAGAGTGGGCAAGAGCCACAGGGCGGCCAACCGCCAGAGGGCGCAAAACCCTCGGTCGAGGACTTCGACTACCAGACCAAATACCAGCGCGCATTCGAGGCCGTGCTGTGGAACATGCCGGCAATGGCCATCTATTCCTTTCGCAGAGGGGCTGTCGATGAACTTGGCTACAAGGACAACGACATCATCGCTTATTCCAAGACGGCTTCGCCGCGACTCGAGGCGCTGACTGCGAACAGCTCCACGCCGTATATCGCGGCCTACACCGATCTGCGAGAGGGCCCCGTCGTACTGGAGGTTCCCCCAGCGGGAGCGGATGGCAGTCTCTATGGCCAGGTTGTTGACGCCTGGCAATACACGATTGCCGACGTCGGGCCGGCAGGCGTCGACAAAGGCAAGGGAGGCAAATACCTGTTCACGCCGCCGGACTATGAGGCGACGATCCCACCGGGTTATATCCACATCGCATCGCCGAACTACCGCATCGCGCTGGCGTTTCGTTCGGTGCCCGCGTCGGGCAAGACCGCAACGGACGCATACAACTACGCGAAGCGGTTGCGGATGTATTACCTTTCGGAGGCGGAAAATCCACCGCAGCAGACGTTCATCGATCCCAGCGAAGACCGCTACCCGACGCTCCCCTTCTACGACGAACGCCACTTCGAAGATATGCACGCCATCGTGAGCGTCGAGCCCGTCAAGGAGCAGGACAAGGTAATGATGGGCATGCTGAAGTCGCTCGGTATCGAAAAGGGCAAGCCGTTCGCGCCGGACGAGACCACCAAACGCGCCATGCGGCAGGCCGCGATTGACGCCTGGCACTTCCTGCAGCAGTGGATGGACACGGAGATGGCGGAGCGCGTCTACTGGCCGGATCGCCATTACGTCTCTCTTCTGCAGCCCGATGACAACCGGGAGTTCAATTTCACCTATGCCGGTCGAATCGATCTGATCGAGCGCGCAGCCCAGTACTTCTGGGCCACGTACTTCCCCAAAAAGGCCTCCGACACGCCGCCCACAGCCTATATGGCAGCAATGGCGGACAACGACGGCAAGCAGCTGGAGGCCGGCAAACTCTACAAGGTGAATGTGCCCGCCGACATGCCGGTGAAGCAGTTCTGGGCACTCACGGTGTACGACCGCGCCACGTTTGCCTTCATCTACAGCGCCAGCAATCGCACCACGCTCTCTTCCTACGACATCGACACGATGGAAAAGAACACCGACGGCAGCGTCACGCTCTATGTGGGTCCGAAGGCCCCTGATGGGCTCGAATCGAACTGGATTCCCACGTCAGGCAAGCGACCGCTGCCGACGATCCGGTTCTATGGTCCGACGGACGCTTTCTACAAGAAAACGTTCAAGATGCCGGACTTCGAGGTCGTCCAGAAGTAGCTTGCTATGCAGGCGTTCTGGCAAATTTGACGACAAACGCATGGGCACCGGAGTGCAGGGAAAGAAACGTATGAAGATTAATAAACCACGGATACTGGCGATTGCATTAGCCATGGGTAGCCTCGCGCAGCCCGTAGCAGCCCAGGAGGCGCTTCCGGCGGATTTCGTGCCGCAATACGAACTCGGCGTGCCGACCGACGACACTGCGCAGAAGATGTTCGACGAGCTCGCCTATCAGCGTGCGGTCCAGGTCTACCTCTGGGGGCTGCCGGCGGTCGGAATGCAGCAGTACCGTATCGCAAACGCCGAGGGTATGGGCGGCGGGTCGGATGCATGGAAGCTCGGCTATCTGGGCGACTTGATGAAGGTCAATATCAAGCATCTGACCGGCAACCCGGACTCGATGTATATCGACTACTTCTTCGACACCCATGAGGGCCCGATTGCGATGGAGGTGCCCCCGAAGCTGACCGGCATGATTGACGACATGTGGGAGAAGCCGGTGATTGATATCATTCCATCCGTTTCCGAAAGCGGGAAATACCTGATCGTGCCGCCGGAATGGGAAGGCGATGCGCCCGAGGATTTCGTCGTCGTGCGCCCGGCAACCTATGTCAGTTGGATGCTTCTGCGCGGCAATGTCGAACAGACCGATGACGGCCCCGACACCAGCGCAGCGGTCGAGCTGATGAAAACGGGGCTGAAGATCTACCCATTGAGCGCGATGGATGCCCCATCGGAGCGACCGACGCTTCAATACTTCAACATGAGCGACAAGGTTCTGAATCGCATTCCACCGGAAGGCCTGGCCTATTTCGAGCGACTGGCCGAGGTGGTTGAGAGCGAGCCACTCACTCAGACCGATGCCTTTGCGATGGGTTTGATGAAGGCAATCGGCATCGAACCCGGAGAGGCCTTCGCGCCGGATGATCGCATGAAAAAGCTCCTCGAACGCGCGGCGGTCACCGGCCAGGCGATGGCCCGCTCGATCGCCTTCAAGAGCGACGGGCCGGCGGAGCGCTGGCACTGGCCTGACCGCTACTACGCTGAAGCCTTTATGGGCGGCAGCCCCACGTTCGAGATCGACGGTCACACCAATCACGACGCGCGGACCTATTTCTTCTATCTCGCCTGTGGGACCAGCCAGCTGATGAGCTCAACGACACCGGGTGTCGGGCAAGCGTATCCATGGGGTACACGCGATGCCGATGGCGAGCAGCTTGATGGTGGCCAGAGTTACAGGATGCACCTGCCTGCGGATATCCCGGCAAAACTCTACTGGTCGGTAACGGTCTATGACACCGAGACCCGTTCTCAGCTGGATAACGGGTCGGAGTTTGCGCGTATCTCGACCTTCACCGAACCGAAGCAGAATGAAGATGGCAGCTACGACCTGTATTTCGGGCCGGAGGAGCCAGACGGCGAGGCCGCGAACTGGGTAAAAACGGTTCCCGGAAAAGGCTGGTTCTTCCTGTTCCGACTCTATGGCCCCGAGCAACCCTATTTCGACCGAAGCTGGAAACCAGACGATCTCGTCAAGCTGAACTGAACCAAGCAAGCTGCGGGTTAATTACAGGACGATCGCTTCGTCGATTCTGCCTGTGGCGATATTGGAGCCTTTCAGCGCCAAGCAAGCGCGTCAACAAAACTGTCACGGAACCTTTCTGGACAGTCTTACGAGGGCAAACTATTCTCTCATTTCGAAAGATTAACCTCTTTGCGAGCTAGTCACGCACGCGTGGCAGTCTTCGAATTTTGATGTCTCGAAGTAACGTGAATGCCTACTGGCAACGCGCTCCAATCGTTGACAAGGAAGGAAGACTGTACCATGGAGACGCTCCATCAAAAGACGCGGACTGGAACCCTACGACAAACCTTTGGCCTGGCGCTGATACTGGGCACATTTTCCAGCGCCACCTCCGCACAAGACTGGCCAGACAGGTCGCAACTGCCGCAACCGCTGTCACCCTTCGAAGGTGAGATTGGCCAAACCTATAAAAACTCGTCCCCTGACTGGCCGAAATCCATATCAGCGCCGAACGATGCGCCCAATGTCATCATCATTATGCTCGACGATGTCGGCTTTGGTCAGACCGGCACCTTCGGCGGTTTGATCCCGACACCCGAGCTGGATGAACTGGCGTCCGAAGGGCTGAAGTACACACGTTTTCACACCACCTCAATCTGCGGTCCGACCCGGGCCGCCTTGCTGACAGGCCGGAATCACCATGTGGCCGCAAACGGTTTTCTGATGGAATGGGCCACCGGTTACCCAAGCTATTCCACCATGATTCCGAAAGAAACGGCCACATTGGGCAAAGTCCTCAAGGAAAACGGTTATTCGACCTGGTGGTATGGCAAAAACCACAATACGCCCGGCTGGGAGTCCACTATTGCGGGGCCCTACGATCGCTGGCCCACCGGGCTCGGTTTTGATTATTTCTATGGCTTTATCGGCGGTGAAACAGATCAGTACTACCCGGTTCTTTACGAGAACACGGTCCCGGTCGAGCCCCCCGCGTCACCCGAAGAAGGTTATCACTTGCTGACGGACATGACTGACCGCGCCATTGAGAGAATGGAAGTGTCAAAGGCGCTTGCCCCCGAGAAGCCCTTCTTGATGTACTTTGCACCTGGCGCCATGCACGCGCCTCATCAGGCACCCGCTAAGTGGCGTGAGCCCTTTAAGGGCGCCTTCGATGACGGGTGGGAAGCCTACCGCGAAAAGGCCTTTAAAAAGCAGATGGAGATGGGCTTGCTTCCCGAGGGCACCCAGCTTACACCGCGCCCGGATTGGGTGCGTGAGTGGTCTTCACTCAATGACACCCAAACAAAGGTCTACACCACTCTGATGGAGAACTATGCCGCCTATATGGCCTTCACCGATCACGAGATCGGGCGCCTCCTCGAGTCGGTGAAAAAACTGCCAGATGCCGAAAATACCATGGTGGTCTACATCGTTGGCGACAACGGTGCATCCTCCGAAGGCGGCCCTAATGGAACCTTTAATGAAATCGCTGCGCTGAATGGTATCCAGACACCTCTGGAGGAACTGCTGCCGCAGCTTGACGACGTCGGCCAACCCGGCACAGAGCCACATTACCCGATGGGTTGGGCATGGGCCGGCAACGCCCCCTTCCAGTGGGTCAAGCAGGTGGCGTCGCATTTGGGCGGTAGTCGCAACCCGATGGTGGTCAGCTGGCCTGCACGGATCGAGCCTGATGATAAGCCGCGCGACGCGTTCCTCCATGTGATTGACGTCATGCCAACGGTGCTCGAAGCGGCAGGCGTGCCAATGCCCGAAACCGTGGACGGCATTGAACAGAAACCCCTGGAAGGCGCCTCTTTCCTCGCCAGCTTCACGGACCCCAGCTTCGAAGGCCGCAACTCGCAGTACTTCGAGATTCTGTCCAATCGTTCTTACTATGAGGATGGCTGGAAGGCGAATGCCCAGCACACGCGCCCATGGCGCATGGATATCGCTCCAGGAAATTGGGAGGAAGACCAGTGGGAGCTTTATTATCTTCCCGACGACTTCTCCGAGGCCAATGACCTTGCCGACGAGCATCCTGAGAAACTGGCTGAGCTGAAGACCAAGTTTGACCAGGCCGCCGAAGAATTTGGTGTCTACCCCCTGGATGACCGCGGTTCGGCACGCCTGGCTGTTCCCAAACCGGACCTGCCTGGCAGCGTTGAGGGCGCCAGCACCTATACCTTTCCTGCAGGCGCTACGCGTATCCCCGAGACGGCCGCGCCGCCGATGAAGAACAGATCATGGACCATGACGGCGAAGTTTACCGGAGAAGGCGCCGATACCGAGGGCGTTCTCATGGCGTTCGGTGGTCTGGGAGCCGGTATGACGCTTTATCTCGACGCGGGCGTCCCCGTGTTTACCTACAACTACTTCCACGACAACACCACATTGAAAGGCAAGGAGCCCATTAATGGCGACTCGGCCATCACCGTCGATTTCGCCTACGAAGGCGGCGAAAAACCCGGAGCGGGTGCAAACCTGACCCTGTCGATCGATGGCAAACAAGTCGCGCAGCAGAAGATGGCAGCCACCGTGCCCGGCGCTTTCGGTATCGATTCCTTCGGCGTCGGCGCCGACACCGGGCAACCCGTAATCCAGGACTACAAGCCGCCGTTTCCCTTTACCGGCAAGATAGAGAATGTCGTCATTGAAATGAAGTAGGCCGATAGCCACCTCGATTTCTCGCCCCGGCAATCAAATAAGGGTGGGACGTCGAGGTGGCATCGCAGTTCGACGCTTGGTTTACACTGAGAAGTACAGCAAGGGCGACTTCGCACATGCTGTACTTCTCAGTGCTCCATCACTTCGGAAACAAGAGCACAAAGTTGAACCTAGCCCCCCAGCCATCCGGCCCGCTATCGGGGCTCTGCGCGTAATAACGGGGCCCCGCCTGAACCTGTAGCGTCTGCGAGCCGACCTTGAATACCTGAGCGGCAAAAAGGCCGATGGGAATCGTCCAGTCGTTGGTTTTCCAGTTGTAGGTGGAATCCGCCGTGAGGGTGACGCTCATCGCCGACGGTGTGGTGTAGGTAAAGAAGGGCTGGACGAAGGATTGGCTGATGTCTTGCCGGTCGTCGTCGCCGGCGACGGACCAGATGTGGTTGGCCAGCCCGCCCATCGTCCACGGGCCGGTCTGCTTCAGTGCTACCGCTGTCGGGCCGACGCCCCACTTGTCGGCGCTCAGCAGGTCGTCCGTGCCCGTAGGCAACAGGAATACGGGGCCAGCGCCCCAGATCCAGCCATTGGCCGTCGGCTCCACCGGCGAGAAGAACAGGCTCTGGACCGTGTCACCCAAACCCGACTGACTCCCGGCACCGGGGAAGATATCGCTCTGATCGATGATGGGCAGGATGGTGCGGCTGATCAGGTTCCAGTCCTCGTTAAGAGAGATCGGCACCACCGGTTGAACGTTTACCGTTAACCGTTCGCCGTCGTCTTCCGGACCGATATTCCAGTCGAAATTGGCCTGGAATGGCAGCGAAATCAGGCTTGCAATGGGATTGGCCAATTGCTTGGCCAGGTCAGATGCATCCTGGGCAACTGCGCCGGTGCTGACAAAAACGCTTGCTGAAGCAGCGAGAATCCGTGTTCTCAACGACAATCCGGCACAGGCCGAATGCAGCCTTTTGAAGGTCATGCTTACTCTCCATCAGATTTCCACACCAAAGACTCGAACCAATCCGGGAACGAGCTAAAAGCGACAGACGAAGAGAGGCCACGTAGCGTTGCAAACCGCAACGTCACGCTAGAGGCGCAAAGCCAGGATGATGTCAGGGGATACTGGATAAAGGGGGGCTGATCCATTAACAGGGGCAATGGGTCAACGACATCCATAATCGAGCAACCGACGGGCATACCTGCCACTCCGTCCACACGCAAACGAACAAAATCCAATCCGTACGTTTCTACAGCGGTATGTCGTCGACTACTCAGTTCCGGCGATATAAAAACCCAAAACGTAATGCAACGTCTCGTTTTATCGTAGAAGCAATTTATGACATTTCCAGTTCATTGCGAGCATGACGGAAAAAGGTTTACGGATTTTCCAAGCCTTTAGCTCTAGGCATCACCCTCTCAATAGTTTTTCGTAACGCTGGGCCTCGTCATCCAGCCCCAACGAACGATAGAAACTCGCCAGGGCCGATAGGATTTCCGCGTTGCCGGGGAAACGCGGGTAGGCCGATTCCAGCACATCGATTGCCTGCCGCGTTTGACCTGAGGAGTTCAGCGCGACGGCATAGACGTAGACATAACGCGCTGTCGCAGAGGGGCTTTCGGCGGCCTTGCGTAGATAAGGCATGGCGTCGCCGGTTTGCTGCTGGCGCACCAGCAGCAAACCCAAAGAATGCTGGATCGGGGCTGGATCGGTTACGGCTGGCAGTGCCTGCTCCAGCACCTTCCTACCCCCGACGTCGTCGCCCTGGGAGCGCAGGAAGTCGGCGAGATTCACGTAAGCTGGCGTGTAGTAAGGCGCCTGTTCGATGGCTTTACGGTAGTACGCTTCAACGTTGTCGGGCTCACCCAATTGCCAGTAAATCCCGCCCAGATTGACCAGCGATTCAGGACGGTCGGCGTTGTTGAGCTGGGACTGGATGTAATCCGCCAACGCCGCATCGTAGCGCTGGCTCAGTTCGGGAGGATTAGCCGGAACCGCATTCGGCGGCAGATTGCTGGCCACCAGACTGCGGATTACGCGATGCTGATCGTACAGGCCGGGGAGCCCGAACATCGGCCGATACCGTTCGGGGATACCGTTCAGTGCCTGGGCCGCGCCCAGCGCCACCAGTGGCTCTTCGGAACGGCTCGCCTGTTGCAACACGGCGGCTGACTGGCCCGACAGGTAGCGCGGTAGCAACGAGACGGCCGTGGCACGGGCAATGGCCGGCTGCGTGGTATCGAGGATCAACTCGGACAGCAAGGTCTCCGCCTGATTGCCGCCGTAGCGGCCAGCCTGGAGGGCTTTGGCAAAGTGGCCGGTGGGCGGAGGCCCGTGGCGCTTTTCCAACGCGGCGGCGGCCCATTGGGCCTCTTTCTCGGTGTGACACTGGTTACAGGTATTCGGCACGCCGAGCGCTACCGATAAGTCCGGCCGCGGAATACGGAAGCTATGGTCGCGCCGGTCGTCCACACCCATGTACGTCTTTTCAGGCATATGGCAGTTGACGCACTGAGCCCCTGCGCTGTCTTGTGGATGGCCGTGGTGTGTCTCGGCATCGTATTTCGACGCCTGATGGCACTGGCCGCACACCGCGTTGCCTTCGGCCTTCAAGTCAAGACTGTGGGGATTATGGCAGTCCGAGCAGGTTACGCCGGCGTGGTACATCTTGCTTTGCACGAAGGAGCCATAGACGAAGACTTCGCCGTCGATCTGGCCATCGACATGATACAGCCCCTCTTCCAGCAGCGACGGCATGAAGTGATTGAATAGCCCGTCTTGAGGCCGCGCCCCATGGAACTGGGTCGCCCGGCGGGAATGGCATTGGGCGCAGACCTCCAGCTCCGGCTGGGCTTCGGGACCGTGGGACCACGGCTGTGGATTTCCGGTTTTCGGATCTATCGCCCAGGCCCTGGGCTCCGCTCTGGAGAGGGACCCCTTGAAGCCTCCATGTTGCAGGCCCCGGTTGTCGTTCTGCACCGCGACCACATGCGTTTTCCCGGGGCCGTGACAGGCTTCGCAGGCCACGTCGATCTCGCTCCAGGTGGTATCGTACGTCGCTGTGTCCAGGTCGTAGTTTTTCTGCAGATTGGTGGAGTGGCAATCCGCACACATGAAGTTCCAGTTCTGGTTGAGCCCGGTCCAGTGCAGCTCGTCGCCAGCGCGAATCGGCTCTTCGGGATACAGGTGATACCAGCGCTGCCCGCCTTCAGCCTCGGGGCGGGAATCCCACACGATGCTCAGGGCCTGCAAGCGACCCCCGGGGAGCTCGATCAGATACTGCTGGAGGGGGTAGACGCCAAAGGTGTAGGCGATGGGAAAATCGGTCAGTTTGCCGTCGGGACCGTCGGTGCGAACGATATAGCGTTCATCTTTACGAGAGAACGTGGAGACAGTGCCGAAATAGTCGAACGTCGCGTCGCTGAAGTCCCCGAGTACGGTGTCCCCGTTGGCGGGTTCCATGGCCAGGTCGTGGTGCGAGTCCTGCCACTGTTCATATTCGGCCGCATGGCAGCCCTCGCAGGTCGTAGCGCCAACGTAGCCGCCGGAAACTGCGGATGGGGCCGCCTGGAGCGAGAGCGTCCATAGCAGGGCGAGCACCAGAGAAAGAGAACGAGTCAACGGCTGATACGCCAGCCGAACCACCCGAAGCGGGCCTCAACTGCGCCCCATCGTCCGATTGTCTGTCTTGCCACCGCCAACTCCCTTTGCAGCCTGATCAACACTGATTAATTCAGGTTAAGTATGGAAAGAGTCAGTCGGATTACAAGTCACAACCGCGCTATGTTTGTTGACTAACGTTCGCTCCCGCTCTTCCCATTACGTTTCTGGCCGTTGCCATTGTTGTTGGAGCTGTACGCCACTTGCGCATAGTTCACCGCCGCCACCATCATGACGCCGCCGATGGTATTCCCAAGCAGCGTGGGCGTGAAGAAACCGGTCAGAAACTCCGAAAAGCTGTGGGAACTGTTGAATACGGCATAAAGCGCCGACACCGACCCGGCAATGATATGGGGGAAATGCGCCAGGCCAATCACGTAGCTGACCAGGATAATCACGCCCACCCGTGCGGATTCGGCAAACGGCAATAGCCAGAGCATCAACGCCACCAGCCAGCCGGCAAAAATGGCCCGCACGAACACCGTGCCGAAGGGATGCCCGTACTCGCGTGTGGAAATGGTTTTAAGTGCCTCGTCGATTTTTGGGTCGAGCACATCGAAGTACGACAAGGCGAAGGCAAAGATCGCCACGCCCACCATGTTGCATAGCAGCACCACGATCCAGAGCTTGAGGGTATTGATAACGACCTTCAGGTTCTTGACCCGGAACACTTCCAGGACGGGCGTCAGGGTATTTTCGGTAAAAAGCTGCTGGCGCCCGAGAATCACGAACAGGAAGCCAATGGAATAACCGAAGCTGCTGATAATGGGTGTCCATTGTGCATCCGGCGTATAGCTGTAGAGCAGCGCCTGAGAGATCAGCGAAAAGCCCATGGACAGCCCGGCCGCCAAAGCAGACCAGCCCAGGCCAAGCAGTGGACGGCTGAGTTCGGATTCGGCCTCCGCCCGAATGGCCTCGTAAACCACAGCGGCGCTGGGTGCCTCACGCCGGCGCGCATCGCGTTTTTCGTTCGAATCCAGCGCCTGTTTTTGTGGCGCCTCGGGCACGCTCTGAGCATTAGATGACTTCTTCGGAGCATCCTGCGACATAACGTCTCTTCCTGACGGGAAAATATGCAGATTGGGGGCGAGGCCGACATCGCGTCAACACCCCGCTCGCGGTAACGGGTTAAATTTCGGATAGTTATACGTACTTTGAACGATACAACGCCACACATGACAGCAATCCGAACCGCGGTTAACACGTATATCTGAGAACTGGTCATGATAGCCTTGAAGACCAGTGAGCCGCAGGCTGCCAAACCATTAATGCCTGAATCAGACTTTTAAAGCACTAAAGACAATCGACAAGGAGTCTGTCTAACGGCAGCGCCACCCAATATGCCCAATTTAAAACGTCTTTTTACTGTCACTCTCCTGTTCTTTCTCAGCTTTCAGGTTCTGGCCCAGTCTCAGACAGAGCCACTCAAGGTCGGTATCACCTCCGTCCCGCCCTTTGTCATCGAAACCGATGACGGGCAGTGGGAGGGCATCAGCGTGGACCTCTGGCGCCAGATTGCCGAAGAGATGGGGCAGGACTATACGCTGGTTCCGTTATCCTTCAACGACCTGCTGTCCGGCGTAGAAAGCGGCGAAATCGATATCGCGGTTGGCGCGCTGACCATGACCGCCGAGCGCGAGGCCCTTTTCGACTTCAGCCATCCGTTCTACCAGACCGGGCTGTCCATTGGCATTCCACCGGGACCTGAACAGAGCATCCTGACCAGCCTGAAGGGATTGCTGAGCTGGGAGTTCTTTAGCGTGGTCGTCGCTCTGGCGGCGCTGCTGTTTGCGGTGGGGTTTGTACTTTGGTTGTTCGAGCGCAGACATAATCCGGAGCAATTCGGCGGATCGACGGCTCAGGGTCTGGGTTCCAGTTTTTGGTGGGCAGCGGTTACCATGACCACTGTCGGCTACGGTGACAAGGCGCCGGTATCCTTCGCCGGTCGTATCATCGCCCTGATTTGGATGTTTGCCGGCTTGATCATGGTTGCCAGCTTCACCGCAGCGATTACCACATCGTTGACGGTCAGCAACCTGCAAAATCAGATCAACGGCCCGACGGATCTGCCCGGCGTGACCGTGGCGACGATTGCCAATACCGCGAGCGAAGCCTACCTGCAGGATCGGCGCATTCGTCGCCAGACCTATCCAGACCTGACCAGCGCCATGCGCTCGACGGCCGAAGGTGAAACCGATGCCGTGGTTTACGATCGCGCACTGATGCAGTTTCGCAACCAGCAGGAAGGCAATCCCCTGAAGATCCTGCCCGGCGTGTTCGACCGGCAGCTCTATGCGCTCGCCCTACCGGAAGACAGCCCATTGCGCGGCCCGGTATCGGAGACATTGCTGGAAATTACCGAATCGCCGGCGTGGGAAGCGATCATCGACCGCTACCTGGGCGGAAGCGACGCTCAACAATAGGATAGGATACGTTCATGATGCTGCGCCTCGGTGGCGTTATCACCCACGAAACCGAGGATGCTCTCGGTAAGATTCGCGTGCTCGACTATCGCAAGCACCGGGTACTCACCTTCGACTCGGTGTTCGAGCAGAGCAAGATCGCCCTGGGCAAACCCTGGCTGCCGGTGCATGAATACAACCGGGCGATGCTACTGCCGTTAGTCTATGCCGAACCGGCACACGCCACGGTGCTTGGCCTCGGCGGCGGGGTGATGGTCAACGCCCTGCATTACTTGATGCCGTGTTGCCGGGTGCATGCCGTTGAATTACGCGAGGAGGTAGTGAAGGTAGCGCGGTCATTCTTCGGCGTGCCGGAACACCCCAACATCGACATCACGGTATCGGATGCCCGCCCCGTACTGCGGGAGATGGCCGCAGGTAGCACCGACCTGATACTGGCGGACCTGTACGGGCCGGACCACATGAGCCCGGCCCAGGCCCATCGCCGCTTTATCGATTACTGCAATCACGCCCTCAGCGACCAGGGTTGGCTGGCGATGAACTTCCACGTCGCACCCGAGCGGGGCGGCCCGTTAATGGGCCACCTCAACCGGTTGTTTGCCGACGTGATGGTCTACCGTACCCGCACCAACAATTACGTGATCTATGCCAGCAAGCAGCCGGTCGACCTACTGCTGCCCTCCCATCCGGCGCTGAAAAGCCTGGAAACGCGCCTGCCTATCGGTTGGCGCGGGGTGATGGAGCGGGTTTATCGGTGAGCCAACCGTCACGCTCTCTATCGCCGCAGATAAGACGCCGCCATACTCTTCAGCGACTGACGCAGCATCGAGCCGGACTCCTCATCGCCCTTGACGATGGCGCCGAGATAGCCCTTCACCTGTTCCATCTCCAGGTGCGTCGGCAGCGGTGGGACATTGGGATCGACGATGGCATTGATCACCACGGGACGATCGCTACGGAGGGCTGCGTCCCAAACCGACTTGACCCGCTTCGGCTTGTCGATTTTCAAGCCTTTTAGCCCGAGCATTTCGGCATAACGGTCGTACTCGAAATCCGGTAGCGCCTGAGAGGTTTCATACTTGGGATCGCCTTCCATCACCCGCTGCTCCCAAGTCACCTGATTAAGGTCGCGATTATTGAGCACCAGTACGATCAGGCGCGGGTCCGCCCATTCCTTCCAGTGCTGGCTCACGGTGATCAATCCATTGTTGCCCAGCATCTGCATGGCGCCGTCGCCGACCATGGCGATCACCGGTCGGTCCGGATAGGCGAATTTGGCGGCAATGGCATAGGGCACGGCGTTACCCATCGAGGCAAGACCACCAGAGGTGGAGCCGCTGATGCCCTCATGATGGATAGGCAGAAAGCGCGCGTACCAGTCAGTGGCGGTGCCCACATCGGCAGCCAGCAACGCGTTTTCCGGCAATTTGGGAGAAAGTTCCCAGAACAGTTTCTGTGGATTGAGAGGCTTGGCCTTCACCTCCGCACGCTTGGCGATAACGCCGTTCCAGCGATCGATATGGTCGGCCAATTTGTCACGCCACTTGGAATTGTCCTTGCGGTTGATCCGGGGCAAGAGGGCTTCGAGAGTGTCCCCGGCACTGCCGTGAAGGTTCACTTCCGTGGGAAAACGCAGGCCCAGCTTGGAGGCGTCGATATCGATCTGCACGGCCCGCACCTTGTCCGAATGCGGCAGGAACTCGGCATAGGGAAAGCTGGTGCCTACCAGTAGAAGCGTGTCGCACTCGCTCATCATCCAGTCGCTGGGCTCGGTACCGAGCAAGCCGAGGGTACCGGTCACCCCTTCGCGGTTGTCGGCAATCATGGTTTTGGCAAGGATCGCCTTCGCGACGCCCGCACCCAGCTTTTCCCGCAGGGCCATCAACGGTTCGACGGCGCCCTTCACGCCTGCGCCGACAAGTATGGCTGTTTTTTCACCGGCATTGAGTACCTCTGCAGCGGCGTCCAGATCTTCCTCCGCCGGCATGAGCTTCGCTGGCGCCCGATAACCGGTGCCCGAGAACGTGCTTCCGTGACCGGCCGCGGGCATACTCATTTCGGCATCCTGGAGATCGTTGGGCACGATGACGCAGGTCACCGTACGCTCGGCGATGGCAATGCGCATGGCGCGATCCACCACATGACGTGTCTGGGATGGCGTCATCAGCGTCTGGGTATAGGCCGACACATCTTGCAACACTTTATCCAGCCCGACTTCCTGCTGGAAATCGGACCCCAGGCTCGAACGCGCTTGCTGTCCAAGAATAGCGACCACCGGCATGTGATCCTTGGCGGCATCGTAGAGTCCGTTGAGTGCATGGATGGCTCCGGGCCCCGAGGTCGTCACTACCACACCAGGCTGCCCCGTGTACTTGGCATGGCCACAGGCCATGAATGCTGCCAGCTCCTCGTGCCGGGTCTGGATCATACGCACCCGGTCCTCAGCTCGTCGCAGTGCACTCATCACGCCATTAATACCATCGCCGGAATAGCCAAAAACCCGCTCGATACCCCACTGCTCAAGCCGGCCAATAATAAAATCGCCCACCGTCTGTTTGCTCATGCCGTCCTCCTTGAATCCGCTTCGTCGTCACGCTGCCAGAAACTGCTCGATCCGCCGGATGCCCTCTAGATTGGTGTCCAGATCGGCCGCAAACGAGAGTCGCAGGTGGCCGGGCGCGCCAAATGCACTGCCAGGGACCAGGGCCACCTTGGCCTCCTGCAACAGGCGGTGGGCAAGCTGAATGTCATCCTCGATATCGTCTCGTTCGGCAATGATTGTGCGGAAATCCGGCAATAGGTAAAAGGCCCCTTCGGCGGGCTGGCAGCTCACGTTTGGTAACGCTTTTACCTCGGGCAGAATGCGGTCATGGCGACGCCGGAAAGCCTGCGTCATCTCGGTCACGATCCCCTGATCGCCACGCAGCGCTTGCTCGGCAGCATGCTGGCTGATAGAGCAGGTTCCCGCGGTGCTCTGGCCCTGCAACTTATCCATCGTCTCTATCAGGTCTTTCGGTCCCGCCATGTAGCCCACGCGCCAGCCGGTCATCGCATAAGCCTTGGATACGCCGTTGACCACCACGCAGCGATTCTTGAGGTCCGGATTGACGTTGAGGAAATTCTGGTAAGGGCCGTCGACCCAACGTAAGTGTTCGTAGATTTCGTCGCAGACGATCAGGATGCCCGGATACTTGCGCAGTACCTCGCCAATGGCTGCCAGCTCCGCACGGTCGTAGATCCGGCCGGTAGGGTTGTTGGGGGAATTGAGGAAAACCAGGCGAGTACGTTCGGAAATGGCGGCTTCCAGAGCGGTGGGCTTTAACGTAAAGCCCTCATCCGGATCACACTGTACGAAGACCGGCTCGCCTTCGGCCATCGTCACTTGCGCCGGATAGGACACCCAGTAAGGCTGCGGGACGATAGCTTCATCGCCGGGTTGGAGCAGGGTCTGGCACAGGTTATACAAACTCTGCTTGGCGCCGCAGGTGACCATAATGTTTTCCGGTGCATAGGTCAGGTTGTTTTCGCGCCGGAACTTGTCGCAGACCGCCCGTTTCAGGGACTGGGTCCCCGCCGCTGCCGTGTAGTGCGTAAATCCCTCGTCGATGGCCCGCTTCGCGGCTGCCTTGATCGGCTCCGGCGTATCGAAGTCGGGTTCGCCGGCGCCGAGACGCGCCACATCCTCACCGCCATCCTGCATTGCCGCCGCCTCGGCGTTGATCTGCAGTGTCATCGACGGTGATACCCGCGCGATGCGTTGAGCATAGTCGGACATGATTCCCGCCTCCTTTCGCGCTATTTCTTACTAAGTTACGCGTCCGGGGCGGGATAATAAAACAACCTGGGTGAGTCTATTGCCTGGGTGTAACGCGAGACCGGTTGCGGCGAATATTCAGGTGGAGCGCGGCGCAAACATGATGATCGCCATGCCGGTAAGCGCAACGGCAGACCCGACAAAATCCCAGATTGTCGGGCGTATTCCGTCAACCGTCCACAACCAGAAAATGGCAACGAAGATATACACGCCGCCGTAAGCCGCATAGACACGCCCGGCGGCAGTGGGGTGCAGGGATAGTAGCCAGGCGAACAGCGCCAGACTGAGCGCGCCGGGAACAAGCAACCAGATACTTTTGCCTTCCCTTAGCCAGAGATACGGCAGGTAGCAGCCGACAATCTCTGCGACGGCCGTTATCAGGAACAGGCCGAGGGTTTTCAGTTCAGGCATGGCTTTCTGCCAAATCCAGCAGTGCCTGGCCCGTCAGCCGGTAACCGATCCATTCGCTTTGCGGACGCGCACCGATGGACGTGTAGAACTGGATTGCCGGCTCGTTCCAGTCGAGCACGTTCCACTCGAACCGACCGCAGCCCTTGGCCACCGCCACTTGGGCCAAGTATCTCAGCAGCGCTTTTCCGGCACCGCTGCCCCGTTCCGAAGGTGTGACGAACAGATCTTCAAGGAACAAACCATTCTTGCCCAGCCAGGTGGAGTAGTTGTAGAAATAGACGGCAAAACCGATCGGTTTGGCGTCCTTCTCGCAGATCACCGCGTGGACGGTCGAATCAGGCCCGAAAATGGACTCGGCGACGGTCGCCTCGGTGGCCACCACTTCGTGCTCTGCCTTTTCGTAGATCGCCAGTTCGCGGATAAACCGGAGGATCAAGGCAGCATCGTCGGCGGTGGCTTTGCGGATATTGAGGCTGGACATAGAGATCTCCTGGTAGGGCTGGCATCGGGTGTGCAGTCGGGGTTGCAGACGGGTTTACAAAAGGCAACCAGATTAGCGACGCTCGAAAAGCAGGTCCAGACGGGCTGGGCGATCAGCCACTGGCGGCTTTCGTCGCCAGGAACTCGCCCTTACCCACAGGCACCAAGCTGGTGGTGAATGCCGCGTCCGATTGTAGCAACTCGATAAACGGCATCATCTGCTGTTCATGGGAAACAGCGTTGTCGACCACCAGCAGACCGCGGTTTCGGAGTACCCGTTTGATATCCGCAAACCAGGCCACGTACTCGGCGCGGTCGGAATCAAGGAAGAGGAAATCCACCGAGGCGTCCGGTGTGCGCTTGAGGATATCGGCCGCATCGGCGTGAAGTAACTCGATGTGCTGAGCGAGTCCGGCTTTGGCAAAGCTCTCAGCGGCCAGCCGGTACTTGCTTTCCAGATATTCAACGGTAGTGACCCGTCCGCCGGTCACTTTGGCGGCTTCCGCCAGCCAGAGTGTGGAGTAGCCGTTCGAGGTGCCAATTTCGAGAAGGTCCCGAGCACCTGTCGCCCGCACCAGTACGGAGAGAAACTCGCCGGTGTCACGAGTGATATTGAGCATGCGCCCTTCCCGTCCGGTGACGGTGCGATCGTTCTGCTGACCGAAGATTTCCAATTCCCGCTTGAGTCGATCCAGAGCGTCGTCCATCACTTATCCTATTGAAACATAGAGAGCGCCGATTCTAGTGTGCCGTGCGGTTAATTCGCTGGAGTGATTCTGCCCAGACGTCCTCCTCCCAAAGGTTGGCGGACCGCACCACGAAAAATCACCCCATGACCGCCAGCCCAAAAAACGCTCTCCATTTTCAATGTAATTGGCCAAAGACCTCGGGATGTTGTTCTGCAATACGCAATAACGCCACCGCCGGGCCCTGGGGCTCTCGGCGCCCCTGTTCCCAGTCCTGCAGCGTCCGTACGCTCACGCCCATTAAGCCGGCAAAATCAGACTGAGACATCTTAAGTCTTAAGCGGATAACTTTCGGTGAAGAGGGCCTGGAAAGCTGATGGGTACGTAAACTCAGCTTCCCTTTCTTGAACTGTTTAATTTCGTTCAGGCCATCCAGGATCTCGGAACCAAGATCTCTATCAGCCATTTTTGATTGCCTCCGCTATGTGTTTGAGCATATGCCCCTGAATCGAGGCACGCTCTGATTTACTATACAGCGTGAGCATCCATATCTCGTGGTCGGACTTTTTCCAGTAGTAAATCGCCCTGAAGCCACCGCTCTTCCCTGAACCTGTCGGCGCCCACCGAACCTTGCGCACACCTCCGGAGCCTTTTATCAAGTCTCCCGCATCCGGCTTTTGCATGAGATACGTTTGAAGACCACGATATTCCTCATCCGATAAGTAATCAGGCAATAAATTGGTGAACGTTGAAGTTTCGATGAATAACATTAACTAAATATACGGCATTGCCGTATATAAACTCAATCATTTACGACCGGTCATTGCCTCTGGTTAGGACAGGCTAAACAAGTGCCTTAAACATCACCAAGGAATCCACAAACCCAAGCTGCTTGTGTTTGAATGCTCCCGGAAGCGTGCCCACGACCTCGAAGTCCAGCTTCTTCCAAAGCGCCACAGCCGCTTCGTTTGTCGAAACCACCGAATTGAACTGCATGGCGGTATACCCATGGGTCTTCGCGATATCCTGCGAATGCAGGCAAAGACGTCTGGCGACGCCTTTTCCCCTGGCAGATCGGCTAACCATGTAGCCACAGTTACAGACATGAGAACCGGGACCCGCCGCGTTGGGCTTGAGGTAATAGGAGCCAAGCACCGTATCGCCCTCCCTCGCCACGTAGGTCGCCGTGGGCGTCTCCAGCCAAAGTGATCGGGCCTGTTCGTAGCTGATATCCGGATCGAAGGCGTAGGTATCTTCTGCCCGGACGATCTCGCGGAAAATCGGCCAGAAGAGCTCGAAATCAGGACCGGTCATTTTGACTATTTGCATGCTGGCTTCCCGACGTTAAATGCTGTTTATTTTAGAAGGCCTGCCCGAACCGCACATAGAAACCGCTATTCTCGCCCTCGCCTTTTGCGTAGTCGACCGTAATCACCATCTGTTCGGACGGCTTGATCACATACTCGCCGCCCAGCCCCACGCTGGGATAGAGGCTGTCGCGCTCATCGCATTCGTCGCCGTCGCCATACAGGCAGGCCACGCCGGCAAAGAGGTTGAGGCCGAAGCGGCCGCGGATATGCAGACGTTCTTCCACCTCGACAGCCAGGGAGTGAGGCGCCAGGTACTGGCCGCGAGTGTAGCCCCGCAGATTGACGCTGGAGTAACCACTGCTCGGAGCATCGTGGGTCCAGCGTCCCGATACGTGATAGGCAAACACCGCGCCCTCGGCGTGCGTCACATAGTGTTTGAACTCCAGGTTAAGGGTATCGAAGTTTTCATCGCCACCCAGCGCTTCCCGGTAGGCAAAATTGTTGAGGTTGAAGAGTTTGCCGGCGGTCGGGGCATTCTGATTATTGCGATCGTCGTACATGAGCACCACGCCCAGCGCCCCGGAATCGATACCGGTGAGTCCCAGCGCTTTCAAAACTTCGTCCGTGCGAAAGTCGTCCCCTACCGCGAGATAGTTGGTGTACACCCCTTGCCCACCGATAAACCAGTTCGAGCCGACTTCCTGTAGATAGCGGGCATACGCCACTTTCATTTCGTCGGTCGTGGACGCGGGCAGCCCCGAGCCCAAGAAATCAGAGTAGTCGTTCTTGATCCGGCCACCGCCGAGGGCGGCGGTGAAGCGCTTGCTGTCTTCGTCCCAGTAGGTGCGCAGAAAGGCCGTTCCAATAACGGAATCGGTATTGCTGTAAGACGCCATCGCACCGGCCATCGAGGAGGTGGATTCAGGGTCAAGCTTGAACAAGTATCCCGCCAGAAAGCCCAATGACGTGCCGACTTTGGGGTCACTGCTGAATTTCGGCGCAACCACCCAGGGGGACTCCCTCTGCGATTCGGCCGCGGACTCGGAAGACGCGTGTTCATCCCTCTCGCTCGGCTGCGAGCTTGCGAAAACAGGCATGAGCATACCGGCAACGCACCACGCCGCCCGCGCGATGAAGCTCCCTGTCTCTTTCATTAAGAATCGCTCCTGCATAGAGTCTGCGGCGCTCACTTCTCCTGCTTCAGTGTTGTAGCAATCGATCGTTTCGTCTAGCGCATCGCGACTTTCCAGGCAGCGCGTCTCGGCTCACTCCGCACAGACGATCCGCGGAACCATTGTCTGCCGCGCCGGTCCAATCGATTTCTGTCCGTCTTACGTCAATCCGGAACACGTCTCGCATAGAACGGCCTATCCGCCATAATCGCCATGGACCCATGAAGAAGCACGCCCTATTCACACTCCGCTTAACGATCCGCTTCGTGCTGTTGCTTGCCGTGCTCCTCGCCGGGCCACTCCTAGTCGCGGCCTGCAGCGGCTTCGATACCCAAGACACCTGGTATAACGCCGACCGCTCCAGCGCCGGGATCGCCCCTTTGCCGGATAAAGAGCCAGGCGCGATCGTTCAGGTTTACCATGCCCGTGCATTCGGTTGGCGCGGTTACTTTGCGGTGCACACCTGGATTGCCACCAAAGAAGAAGGCGCGTCGACTTACTGGGTTCATGAAGTGACCGGCTGGGGTAGCCAGAAGGTGCGCTCACGGCCCGCCGAACCGGATACCGCCTGGTATGGCAGCGAACCTGTGCTGATCGCCGACATCCGGGGCGAGCAAGCGGCCCCATTGATTCCCCAAATCCAACAGGCCATCGAGGACTACCCGTTCCAGCGTACCTACGAGGCCTGGCCGGGTCCGAACAGCAATACCTTCACCGCCTGGATTATCCGCCAGGTGCCAGCCCTGGATGTCGCCCTACCCAACACGGCGATTGGCAAGGACTACCTGGAAGCGCCTTTCGTCGCCGCTAGCCCTAGCGATTCGGGCTACCAGTTATCGATTCTCGGCTACGTGGGCGTATTAGCCAGCGTACGCGAAGGTCTGGAACTCAACGTGCTGGGCCTTTCCTTCGGGGTCGATCCACTGGCACTGGCCATCAAACTGCCGGGCGTTGGCCAGTTGGGGCTGCTGGAACCCTGGCAGCCCGAATCCGGCAAAATCGACGAGGTCGCGGTCACCGAATAAGCGGCCAAGCTGCATCGCTCCGCCCCACCTGCACCCTATCCCTGATGAAACGTTAACACTCGCCTGTCTTTGCTTAAACGTTGATGGACAAGCTATGACTGGTCAGTGAACGCTAACTTCATTAATGTAGGTGTAAGTAAACTGAGTGTTCAATGGCTAGACTTTGCTTACGGGCAAAAGACGGTCATCTAGGGAAACGGCGCTTTTTGTCGCCAGGGAGCTACATGAACTGGTTCGCCAGTTCCAGTCACAGGCGAGGTTCGTCATGGCATTGTCGAAGGTTGACGATCTGTATTCCACACTGCTCGAAGCCGCCGTGGACGGCATCATCACTATTGACGAACAAGGCGTCATAACCAGCTTTAACAGCAGTGCCGAACGCCTGTTCGGCTACGGCCGCGAGGAGGTGATCGGCGAGAAAGTCAATCATCTGATGCCCGCTGCCATCGCTCGCGAACACGACGGCTACATCAACAACTATATGGAAGGCGGCGAAGCCAAAATTATCGGCATTGGCCGCGAAGTAGAGGGCAAGCACAAGGACGGCTCGGTCTTCCCCATGCATTTGGCGGTTGGCGAGGCCATGCATGAAGGCGCCCGGAGCTTCATTGGCATTTGCCACGATCTGACTCACTACCACCAGGCTTTACGACAACTCGAAGCCGCCGAAGAGCGTTACCGGGACATCGTCGAGAGCCAGAAGCAACTGATCTGCCGGGTCGACAGCAAGTTGCGCATCACCTTCGTCAACGCGTCCTTTTCCCAGGTAATCGGCATTCAGCAAGATAACCTGTTAGGTGTGGAACTAACCGACATCGCACTGGATGGCGAACATCAACTGGCGTCACGCCTGTGCAAAATGTTTCAGCAAAACAGCGACCTGGACGAGGTCAACATCACCGTGACCATGAGATCCCGCGGCGATGGCGCCTTGGTGGACTGGTCCTTCAAGCGTGTGGAGGGTGCGAGAAAAGACCAACCCATCGAGCTTCAGGGGTTGGGTATCGACGTGTCCGACAAGGAAGCTGCACTCCAGCATGCCCTTTATCTGGAAAATTACGATCTGCTGACCGGCTTTCTCAATAAACGCGCATTCAGCGGCGCACTGAAACCTTGGATCAGCTCCAGATACACCTACGCGTTAATGCACCTGGACAGCAAACGCTTCACCCTCATTAACCAGAAATATGGCTACACCGTGGGTGACGAGGTTCTGGCGGAAACGGCGGCGCGCATCAACCGTACGCTGGATCGACCTTGCCTGTGCGCGCGGGAAGGGGGCAGTGGTATTTTGATCGCCTTACCCGTTAGGAACCACGCTGACGCCCACGGCATGGCGCGGCGTCTGGTGGAGGCCCTGGAGCAGCCGATCGCCATCGACGGCGACAGCATTAGACTGGATACGGCCTGTGGCATCGCACTTTAC
The DNA here is from genome assembly GCF_008122265.1 of Marinobacter fonticola. Lineage (NCBI taxonomy): Bacteria > Pseudomonadati > Pseudomonadota > Gammaproteobacteria > Pseudomonadales > Marinobacteraceae > Marinobacter > Marinobacter fonticola. Next base: position 420,190 of record NZ_CP043042.1, on the reverse strand, counting down.
CCGGGCAATAGCGACCAACCCGAGACACTGATCCAGATCGCGGCCTCGGCACTGCAATACGCCAAGACGCACGATCAGGCGGTGGCTTTTTTTAGCCCCCAGTTTCATGCCGGGGTCAGCTGGCAGCTCGATATCGAACAAGGTCTGAAGCATGCGCTCGACTGCCAGTCCCTGGAAATCTACCTGCAACCCAAACTCTGCCTCGCGAGCCACCGGATAGACAGCTATGAGGCACTGGTGCGCTGGAACCATCCGGAACACGGCCTTATTCCTCCGGCCGATTTTATTCCTATCGCAGAACGCACGACGCTCGGGCAAAAACTGGATCGCTACATGCTGGCGGAGGTCGTAAAACTGATCGCCAAATGCCGGGAACAGGGGCTGGAAACGCCCGTGATCGCGGTCAACATGACCGCCAAGCATTTCTCGGATACCACCTTGCCGGTTTTCATCAAGGAACTGCTAAACACGCATAACGTGCCCGGACACAAGCTGCAGCTCGAGATTACCGAAGGCATCGTGATGAAAATGCGCAAGACCACCACGCGTCTGCTGGATGAACTTCGGGGCCTGGGCATCCAGATCAGCCTCGACGACTTCGGAACCGGCTATTCCTCTCTCAGCTACCTGCAGCAATTGCCGGTGGACGAGCTCAAGATCGACAAGATCTTCGTCGACGATTTGACAAGTACCCGCGGCGCCACGCTGATGCGCTCGATCATCGCCATTGGCAAGGCCAGCGGCCTACGCATCATTGCCGAAGGTATCGAGGAGGAAGAGCAGGCCCAGGTTCTGTGCTCCATGAACTGTGACATGGGCCAGGGCTATTTCTTTGCCAAGCCGAAGCCCTGCTACCAGATGCTGGGCCTGAGTGCCGGGTTCTCTCATTAGACTGTTCATTAGGCCGGTCATTAGGCCCGGCCCTCGCATTGGACAGTTTTAGGACATCGATTTTGACGGCCTGAGGGCATCCAGGGGCCCGTCTTTTCGATGGTCTATGAATTTCTACGCCTGCCAGAAGAACTTGTGGGCCTCGCGTTTAAGGCTGCCTGGAATCATTCCCAGATCGCGTTCGATCACGGCCGTATCGCTCCACAGCATGTGCTGACGCAATGATTTCCGGGAGGTTGCTCGATGCTGCCAGACTCTGAGGGCCTGGCGAACCCTGATGTGCATGGTCATTACCCCGCTTTGGTCTGTGAGAGAAGGTCACGGGTCGAGCGCACTTGGACAGGGCCGTTCCCGTTTGCTTATGGTCACAAAAAGGCCGGAAATGGGGCAGACACAGCAGGTTTGGAAAATGGGCAATACAGAGTTGGCTGACGACAAGCTGTAACCAGTACAGTTGAAACGCAGCGACCGAAAAAGACCTTAGTGCAGTCGCCTCAGACGCCCGGGTGGTTCACCATAGAAGCGCCGGAAGGCGTGCGTTAGAGCGCTTTGACTGGAGAAACCGACCTGGCCGGCAATCTCTGCCAGCGGCATGGGCGTCTGCACCAACAGCTCCCGCGCACGGCGCAAGCGTGCTTCCAGCAGGTACTGGTAGGGGGTCATCCCCGTCGCGTCACGAAACAGCAGGTGAAAATGGCCGACGCTGACGTGAGCCACCGCGGCCAGCCGAGAGACCGGTAAAGGTTCGTTCAGGTGCTTGTGCACGTAGGCTTCGAGCAGCGCCAGATCGAGCTTACCCCGAACCGGTGCGCACGGCCGGTCGAACATTCGATGGTGCAGAGCACCCATCAATCCCTGAGTGAGACCGGTTGCCGCTTCCGGATATAGGCTCCAGGTACTCGCTTCTCGCTGAATGTAGGCCAGCAGCAACCGCAACCCCGCATCCGCCTCAAAATAGCGCGGAGCGTCGAATAGACGCTCCATATTGGTGCTCACATCCTCGTTGGGCACATCGATTACGATATGGGCGTTCTCGCCAATCCCTTCATAGAAGTGCACGTCGCCGCCCGGCACCAGACACCCGTGCAACACGTCCACCCGGCCGCCGCGACCGGCAATCTCGAACTCGGCCTGGCCACGCATGGCAATGACCAGTTGATGGTAGTCATGATCGTGGTGATGGCAGTTGTTGGGGAGTGGAAATGTCCGAATACGCGTAGCCATGATTGATTATCATTTCACCGGAAATGGGCACATTCATTTATAGCTAATTCCTATGCAAAATGCAAACCAGAAAACCTGTAATTATCACGTCTTTACGTTTTCCTAAAACGCCTCACATCAACTTCGGAGTCTTGCGCAAAAACCTATGATGCTGGCGCAAGACCTTCCGCCCTCCTCATTACGACAATCAAATGAACGCGAGTTCATGACGGACACCGCCCATCGAAGCCTCAACCTATTCACAGGTATAAGCCACCGGTGAAAGCAGGCTCTTACAAAAGAGAACCAACGACATGAACCAGACTGTCGCCTTCATTGGCGCGGGCAACATGGCCAGCGCCATCATCGGCGGGCTGATCGACAGCGGGCTGCCCGCCGCCAGCATTATCGCTACCACACCGGATTCCGAAGCACAGGCCGCTGTTCGCGAAAAATACGGCATCCACACTTCGGCAGACAATAACGACGCCGCAGCCCGGGCGGACGTCATTGTCCTGGCGGTTAAACCCCAGATCCTGGCCGATGTCTGCCGTCCCATGGCCGAGACACTCCAAGCCCGTACCGATAAGCCGCTGATGATCTCCGTTGCGGCTGGAGTGCTGGCAGACAACATCGACAGCTGGCTGGGCGGCAACATGCCTATCGTTCGCTGTATGCCCAATACTCCGGCGCTGGTCCGGGCCGGCGCCTCGGTACTCTGGCCCAACGGTCGCGTTTCCGAAGCCCAGCGCGCTGTCGCACAGGATCTGCTCGCCGCCGTCGGCCAAGTGGAATGGATTGCCGAGGAAAACCTGATGGACGCGGCCACCGCCGTATCCGGCAGCGGGCCAGCCTATTTCTTTCAGATCTTCGAGGCGATGGAGGACGCCGGCGTCGAGCTTGGCCTGCCTCGCGGCACAGCCCGCCGCCTGGCGTTGCAAACCGGCTTTGGCGCGGCCTGTATGGCCCTGGCCAGCGAGTATGCGCCAGGTCAGCTCAAGCGCAACGTGATGTCGCCCAAAGGCTCCACCGAGCGAGCTATCGCCAGCTTTGAGAACGCTGGCTTCAACGACATTTTCAAACAGGCCATGACCGCTTGCGCCGAACGCGCGCGCCAGATGCAACTCGAGTTCTCAACCTGACGAACAGCCGTGAGGCTTTTCGTGGGCTCTTCCCCAACCAAAAAAAAGACAGGTATCTCAGATGAAATCAATGTACAAGCTGGCTTCTGCAGCGCTCCTTACCGCAGCTATTAGTAGCAGTATTACTACCGCCCAGGCCGAGGAGAAATCCTGGCGTATGGCAACACCCTGGAGCGGCGGCCCATGGCTCGAGCGGGACGCCCAAGACTTCGCCGACCACGTCAAGGAACTCAGCGACGGCGAAATTAGCATTCAGGTTTTCCCCGGCGGCACCCTGGGCAGCGCGCTAAAAGTGACCGAAACCGTGGAAAGCGGCGTGGCGCAGGTGAGCCACAACTACCTCGCCTACGACTACGGTAAGGATCCCACCGCCGCACTGCTGGCCGGTCATTCCAGTGGTCTGACCCCGGAAGAATTCATGCTGTGGATGTACCAGGGCGGCGGTGCCGATCTGTACGAGCAGTTCCGTATGGAAGAATTCGGCGTAGTGGCTTTCCCCTGTTCCATCCTGGGCACGGAAATCTTCCTCCACTCGAACAAGAAGGTCCAGACTCTGGAAGACTTCAAGGGGCTGCGTCTGCGCACCTCCGGCGCTTGGGCTGAAATCGCTTCCCGCCTGGGGGCATCTACCGTGGTCATGGCCGGTTCCGATATTTACACGGCGCTGGAACGCGGCGTTATCGATGCCGCCGAGTGGGGCAGCCCGGAAATGAACAAGCCTACCGGCTTCCAGAATGTGGCCCAGTACGTCATCGTTCCAGGCGTGCATCAGTCCGGCGGCGTGCTGGAGTGCCAGGTCAACAAGGACGTGTGGAGCAAGCTGGACGATCAGGAAAAGACCCTCATCCGTGACTCCGCCAAACTCGCACTCTTCGACTCCTGGCTGGCCGCAACCTACGCCGACCTGGAAGCCTACCGCGAACTGGAGAATGGCCCGAACGAAATCGTTCGCCTGGACCCGGCCTTCATCGAGAAAATCTACGAGGAAACCGCAGCCTGGGAAGACGAAAAGGCAAAGGATAACGAGTGGTTCGCCAAGGTTCTCGAATCCCAGCGTCAGTTCAAGAAGGACATGGAAAGCTGGCCTCAGTACCGCCTGAACATCGGCAAATCTGAACGCTGATCTTCCCGCTTGCAACCGGGATAGCTACCTACGGGCGGCTATCCCGGCTTTTTATTTGTCCGGAACATTCTCATGAAACTGATCGCACTGATTGAAACACTCACCCGGTATGCCGGGCATTTGGCAGCCGTGCTGATACTGCCGCTGATTGCCGCCCTGGTTTACGAAGTCTTTAGTCGTTATGTACTCGGCTCACCCACGCTCTGGGCGTTTGAAACAAGTTATATGGTCATGGGCGCCATCTTCATGCTGGGTATGTCTAACGCCTTGCGGATCGGCCAGCATGTTAGTGTCGACGTGATTACCCTAAAGCTGCCACCGCGCGCCAACGCGGCTATCCGCACCCTCTGCTACCTGTTCTTCTTGCCGCTGATCGTCTGGCTCACTTGGGAAGTGTTCAAATACTTCCACGATGCCCTGGAAAGCGGTGAGCGATCCGGCCGATCCGCCTGGAATCCGATCGTGTGGCCTGTGTACCTCGTCTGGTGTGTCGGTTTCTCCCTGCTGTGCCTGCAATTGCTGGCAGAGCTCCTCAAGTCCGTCAAGACCCTGATCCGGGGTGAGAACGTAGACGCACGCCACGAGGAGCCGCTGGTATGAGTGATTACCTGTCGTTGCTGATGTTCCCGCTGTTGATGCTGCTGATCTTTGCGGGATTCCAGATTGCTTTCTCGATGATTCTGGTGGCGGCCGTTTTCGGCCTGATGCTGTTTGGCGGCACCGCGCCCTACCAGTTGCTGACCAAGATCGAGGATACGGCCTCCAACGCTATCCTCGCGGCAGTGCCCCTGTTTATCTTCATGGGCGCCATGCTGGAAAAATCCGGCATTGCCGAGCGCCTGTTCAAGGCCGTTCACATGTGGACCGTTCGCCTGCCCGGCGGGCTGGGTGTCGGCGCCATTATTCTAGGCACCATCTTCGCCGCCTCTAGCGGCGTTGTCGGCGCCACTGAAGCCGTGATCGGTATGCTGGCCATTCCGGTAATGATGAAGCACGCCTACGACAAAAGCCTGATGTCCGGTGTCATCTGTGCCTCCGGCTCGTTGGGCACGGCGATACCGCCCTCGATCACCGTTGTGGTGCTGGGGCCTGTGGCCAGCGTGTCCGTAGGTTCGCTATTTAGCGGCCTGCTGATTCCAGGCTTGCTGATGGCCGTACTGTTCATCATCTACGTGATCGGTGTGTCCTACCTCAAACCGGCGATGGCTCCACGCGTGGAAGACGAAGCCGTGCATTACTCCCTAAGCCAGAAGCTCAAGGTGACGCTGTACGCCCTGCTGCCCACGGCGGCTCTGATCTTTACCGTATTGGGTACCATCCTGCTGGGTCTGGCCACGCCAACCGAAGCAGCCGCCTGCGGCGCCGCCGGTGCTCTGGTTTTGTCAGCGCTGTACCGCAACCTGAATCTGAAGGTGTTCTGGGATTCCTGTGGCCGCACGGTCAACATCACCGCCATGATTCTGCTGATTCTACTCGGTGGACACATGTTTGCCGGTGTGTTCTTCGCTGCCGGTGGCATGGCCACGGTGCAGTCCATGCTCATGGCCACGGGACTCGAACCCTGGGCCATTATCGGCCTGATCCTGCTCATCGCGTTCCTGGCCGGCTTCGTGCTGGATATGATGTCGGTCGTGCTGATTGTTATCCCGGTCGCCATGCCTGTGGTGCGTTCGCTCGGCTTCGATGACGTCTGGTTCTGCGTCGCTTTCCTGGTGGTACTGCAAACCAGCTACCTCACACCTCCCCTGGCGCCGTCCATCTTCTACCTGCGGGCGATCACACCGCCGGAAATCACGCTCAAACATATGTACTTGGGGGTCGTTCCGTTTATCGTGATTCAACTGGTGATTCTGGCGGTGGTGCTGTTCTACGAGCCGGCCGTGTTGTGGCTGCCGAGTCTCACGAGCGGGCCGTCCTGGTAGATACAGCCATCGTCGATACTTTTTCCCGACCCCGTTAATACTCTTCCCAACCCGGAGGCGTCGCGCCCTCCGGGCTGGGAATTGCCGCAGTCGCCTTACGTTTATCCGCTATTTCTGCTAAGCTCCGCCGCCCCGATAACGTTGCAGCCCAGAAGCATTTCCATGCCTGCCTTTCAAAGTACGTTGACGATGACTCCACCCTAGCCGAGTTCGGCCTGAGGATCGCTGTATCACCGGGACGCCCGGGTTACACCGCCGTTTAACGCGTAACCGCGATCATCCCCAATCCCCTCGTCAGAACGCCCAGCAACGAGGCCTTTTCAAAGGCGGAAATGGGCACGACAAGCGCTCGACTGACTGGAACACTCTCGACTCACTGGAATAACATGCTGAATTCAATCAAAGCCAATTGGTTCTCGAACCTACGGGGCGATTTACTGTCCGGCGTCGTGGTCGCCCTGGCCCTGATCCCCGAGGCCATCGCCTTCTCGATCATTGCGGGTGTCGACCCCAAAATCGGCCTTTACGCCTCTTTCTGTATCGCGGTGATTATCGCCTTCGTCGGTGGTCGACCCGGGATGATCTCGGCAGCGACTGGCGCCATGGCGCTGTTAATGGTGACGCTGGTTAAAGATCACGGCCTCCAGTATCTGCTGGCGGCCACGTTGCTGACCGGCGTGCTCCAGATCATCGCTGGCTATCTGAGGCTGGGCGGGCTGATGCGCTTTGTCTCCCGCTCGGTGGTCACCGGCTTCGTCAACGCCCTGGCCATTTTGATCTTTATGGCGCAATTGCCGGAGCTGACTAACGTCACCTGGCATGTCTACGCGATGACCGCGGCCGGTCTGGGCATCATCTACCTGTTTCCATTGCTTCCGGTGGTGGGGCGCCTGCTTCCGTCACCGCTGGTCTGTATCGTCTCACTGACCATCGTGTCGATTATCCTGGGTCTGGATATCCGCACCGTCGGCGATATGGGCGAGCTGCCGGATACCCTGCCGATCTTCCTTTGGCCGGATGTGCCGCTGAACCTGGAAACCCTGCTGATCATCCTGCCGTATTCCTTAGGCCTGGCCGTCGTGGGCCTGCTGGAATCGATGATGACCGCCACCATCGTCGATGAATTGACCGACACCCCCAGCGACCGTAATCGTGAATGTCGTGGCCAGGGTATCGCCAACATCGGCTCGGGTTTGCTCGGCGGCATGGCGGGCTGCGCCATGATCGGCCAGTCCATCATCAACGTGAAGTCCGGCGGACGTACGCGCCTGTCTACCCTAACCGCCGGTGTATTCCTGTTGATCATGGTCCTGGTGCTCGATGCCTGGCTGGTGCAAATTCCCATGGCGGCGCTGGTAGCGGTCATGATCATGGTGTCCATCGGCACCTTCAGCTGGGACTCCATCCGTAACCTGAAACATCACCCGCTCTCCACCAACATCGTCATGCTGGTGACCGTGGTGGTCGTCGTCGCCACCCACAACCTAGCCTTCGGCGTGCTCGCCGGTGTGCTGCTGGCGGCGCTATTCTTCGCCAATAAAGTCGGACACTACATGCGGGTGGATTCGGAACTGGATGAAGCAACCAGCACCCGCACTTACCGCGTACTGGGCCAGGTGTTCTTTAGCTCATCGGAGAAATTCCTGGCGTCCTTCGATTTCAGGGAAGTCGTCGACCACGTCGTCATCGACCTCAGCCGGGCTCATTTCTGGGACATCACTGCGGTGGGCTCACTGGACAAGGCCGTGATCAAGTTCCGCCGGGAGGGGTCGCAGGTGGAAGTGATTGGGCTAAACGAAGCCAGCGCAACCATCGTTGACCGGTTTGGCGTGCATGATAAGCCAGACGCAGATGACCCATTGCTGGGACATTGACGATATAGGCCCATCAAACACAGGCTCCGCTCAACCGAGCGGAGCCTGTGGTCCATGCCGTACCCCATGAGCAAACCACTCACCAAGAGCGCTTCTACGAGTACTTGGCAGGAGTGCTTGGTAGAGTACGAGTGCTTCAAAGAGTCCGCGTATTTTACAGAGAAAGCTGTCGAGGTAGCGCCAGATCCCCCGACCTCCAACCTACCGTATCGCCGATACCTCGCCCGCGCGATAGGCGTCGAGCATCGCCACCACGTCGTCGGCCAAGTCGGCAACCTTATCGGCGTCCACCTGGCGCTGTGCGAAGACCCGCATCCCCATCATCTGGGCTTGAAGCAAACGAGCCAGCCGGACGCAGTTAGTCTCTGGCCGCAGTTCTCCCGCATCGCGGGCGTCTTCCAGTAGCCGGGCCAGCCGGTTTTCCACGTTATCCAGCAGCCGGTTCGCCACCACGGAGAGTTCTGTGTCCTGCCCGGTCGACTCCAGCAATGTCTTGACGATCATGCAGGCGGGCGCAGCCATGCCGTGGCTATCCATGTCGATACACGCGCTGGCAAGGTTTTTCAGGTAGCGGCATAGACCATCCAGTGGGCCGCTGGCGCCGGTCATCGCCGTCTCAAGGTCGTCGCTCATCCGCCGGGAATAAACCTCAAGGGCTTCGATGAACAACCCCTGTTTGGACCCGAAAGTGGCATATAGACTCCCTGGGCGCATATCCAGTGCCTGCTCGATGTCCTTCAGCGAAGACGCGTGGTAGCCCCGCGACCAGAACAGGATCACAGCCCTATCCAGAGCCTCTTCTCGACTGTAGCGAGCTTTACGGGGCATAAGCGACCTCCAGCTATATAGGAAACCATTATTGATCGTTCGCTCAATTTTAACTTGAATGATCGCTCAATAACAGATAGATTCAACTCATAGTTGAGCGATCACTCAACCAAACGACACTGCACTTTGAGCTTTACGATCTTCAAATTGCAACGATAAGGGAGCACTGCATGACTGACTTCAAGATGCACGACAAGCAATCCGCACCGGAAGCTTCAAAGTCGCTTCTGGAGAAGTCCGAGAAAGGATTTGGCAGGATTCCCGGCCTGCATGCCATTATGGCCGAGGCGCCGGGCGTGTTGGACGGCTACCAGCAGCTGCACCAGTTATTCCTTGAGACCAGCTTCGATAACGACGAGAAGACGGTGATCTGGCAGACGATCAACGTTGAGCATGCCTGCCACTACTGCGTTCCGGCGCACACCGGTATCGCCAAAAAAATGAACGTATCGGACGACATTAGCAACGCACTTCGCGACGAGACGGCGCTGCCGGACAGCAAGCTCGAAGCCCTGCGCACCTTTACCCTTGCGGTGGTACGCAAGCGCGGGAATGTGAACGACGAGGATCTGTCCGCGTTCTTCGACGCCGGCTACGAAAAGCGGCACGTGCTGGAGGTGATTCTTGGTCTATCGCAGAAAGTGTTGAGTAATTACATCAACCACATCGCGGATACGCCGCTAGACGATGCGGCCAAACCGTTTGCCTGGAAGAAGAACGGCTAAGACAAGGGGTTAGGCCGCCTCACGGCGGCCCTGCCTGTGAAGTGCGTTAAGCTGTCTCGCCGCCCGGTACTCGAAGATCGCACCCGACCGCGACTTTAGGGCTAATTCGCAGATCAGCCCCCTAGTAAAATCACGCCAGCTGAACCGGGGGATCGAGGTTAACGGTGTCGCAGTTGTCACCGGGGCCACGACGGTCTACCACCAGGAAATCCGCGTCACGGCCAATGGGCAGCAACGGCGCATGCCAGGTGCCGGCGTGGTAGTTCACGCCCTGGCCCGGGCCGGCCCGAAAGACCTGAATGAGCGCGGGATCGAACGCCCCAGCGGGCGCGACCACCACCCAGTACGCCACCTCTCCTAACGGCATAAACGCCTGACTACCCTGGGGATGCCGCTCCATCAACTCGACGATCAACGGTTCCAGCGGCTGCCCGCGGAAGATGGAGATGATCGCATCCGCACCCTGACCCAGCGTTTCCACTGCTGCCAGCGCATGAAAGCGCTCTGTGCGGCCGGCATTTATGGGGAAAGAGGCCGCGCCCTCGGTGCAGATCACATCGCCGAACGGTGCAAAGGCCTCGCGGGTTAGCGGCTGGCTTTCGATAATCCGGGGCGTACTCATTTGACCGGTGTACCCCGCAGGCGAACCCGGCTGATCCCGCCGTCGGGGATGCTGTTGAGCCGGATATGGGTGATCCCACCAAGGTCGTTCAGCTCAGTAAAGGTGTGGATCGCATCGGCCGTCAGCGGCTGCTCGTCGATCAGCGTCTTCCAGAACATGCTCTGGGTAATGACGGACTGGGTCGTGCCTTTCTCCACGCAGGCCGCCTGGATGGAAAAGCGCGCCGGGAAATTACCCTTGAAGTGGGCGGTGTCGATTTCGATCTCGTCCACCACGCCTTTGTGTCCCAGGCGCAGGATGCACCATTCATTACCCGGTTCACGGCGCCGGCGGGTTTCCCAGCCATCGCCCATATTGAAGCCACGGCCTGGGCGCAGCAGCTTGCGCGGCTCGCCATAGTGCGCGTCGCTCCAGGCCACCTGGTCGCCACCGTTAGCCAGCGCAGCCAGATCCAGACGCTCATTGAGGTCAGGGCTATCCCAATCGCGGAACGGCTGGCCGTAAACTCGCAGGCGGGCCATGCCGCCGTCCGGCCAGATATGCAGACGAAGGTGAGTCCAGGGGCCGGAGGCGGCCAGCGCCTCGAAGCGATGGGTGTTGCCGGAGAGGGACACCGCGGGCAGGATTTCCTGCCACTCGGCGTCGTTGTCCGGGTCGCCGTCGGGCGACCAGCAGGCCTCCAGCGAGGCGGCCGGGGCAAAGTTGCCGGTGAAGAAACTGGTATCGAAATCCACCCCGTGCAGCACACCGGGCATGGCCAGACGCAGGATACACCAGTCGTGGCCGGTATCCCGGCGGCGGTGGGTTTCCCAGCCGTCCATCCACTTGCCGTGGTCATCGTACTTGTCGGGGTAGAAGCGCGCCGGCTCCGGGTCGAGCATTCGTGCCCGGGGCGCAAAGAACTCGTCGGTCACCCAGGTGACTTCAGCGCCCAGGCTGCCATCCGCCAGGTTGAGGTAGTCGCGGGTGAAGGCCGGCCCTTCGACCGGTGGGGCGACTTGGACATCACTCATGTTGGTTTGGCCCTCTGGTTGACTAACCCCTCTCGGGCTCAGCCGGATTTATACGGATGTTCTGCTTTCCAGTGGCGTGCGATATCCAGCCTGCGGCACACCCAAACCCGGTCATGCTGTTCGATATAGTCGAGGAACCGCTGCAACGCCCGGAAACGTCCCGGACGCCCAACCAGCCGGCCGTGCAGTCCGATGGACAGCATCTTGGGCGTCTCGGCACCCTCCTCGTAAAGCACGTCGAAGGCATCCTTCAGGTACTGGAAGAACTGCTCGCCGGAATTGAAGCCCTGACTGCTGGCGAAGCGCATATCGTTGGTATCCAGGGTGTAGGGCACCACCAGATGGGGCTTGCGCTCGCCGTCGCGGGTTTCCACGGTGCTCCAGAACGGCAGGTCGTCGCCGTAGTAGTCACTGTCGTACTCGAAGCCCCCGGTTTCCACCACCAGCCGGCGGGTGTTGGGGCTGTCGCGGCCGGTGTACCAGCCCAGCGGACGGCTGCCGGTCAATTCGGTCTGGATGGCGATGGCCTTTTCCATGTGCTCGCGTTCGCGGGCTTCGTCCATGGCCTGGTAATGAATCCAGCGCAGACCGTGACAGGCGATTTCGTGCCGATCTTCCAGAAAGGCCTGGGTCACCTCCGGATTACGCTGCAGCGCCATGGCGACGCCGAAGACGGTCAGCGGCAGCTCCCGCTTGCGGAATTCCCGCAGCACGCGCCAGACCCCTGCGCGGGAGCCGTATTCGTAGATCGACTCAATGCTCATGTGCCGGTCGGGATAGGGCTCGGCGCCGGCAATCTCGGACAGGAAAATCTCGGAGTGGCTGTCCCCGTGCAGAACATTGTTCTCGGCCCCCTCCTCGTAGTTCAGCACGAACTGAACGGCAATGCGCGCCTTGCCCGGCCAGTTGGCCTGGGGTGCCGATGCGCCGTAGCCGATCAGATCGCGAGGATAGTCGTTACCAGAATAGTCGTTACCAGAATAGTCGTTACCGATAGTCATGGTTTGCTGGGCTCCAATCCACAGCCGCGCAAGATCACCCCGGAGAGGAAATCCGCCGCGTGATCGAAATCGCGCTGTTCGTATTCCGCCTTGTTCTCGACCATCAAAATTTGGGTCTCGAAGTCCGCATAATGCTGCGTCGAGGACCAGATCAGGAAAATCAGCTTGACGGGATCAACCTGTGCCATGCGGCCTTCATCGACCCAATGCTGGATCACGCCGGCCCGGTCCCGCACCCATTCACGCATGTCGGTGCGCAGGTGATCCTTGAGAAAAGGCGCGCCCTGAATCACTTCCTGGGCGAACAGCCGTGAAGCCACCGGGTAGCGGCGGGATAACTCTACCTTGGTGCGGATGAACGCCTCCAGCGCCTGAGCCGGGTCGTCTTCGGGCTTGATCTCGGAGAACACGGCATTCCAGCGCACCATGATCTCGTCCAGCAGCGCGTGATAGATGCGCTTCTTGTTGCTGAAGTAGTACAGCACGTTGGACTTGGGCAGCTCCGCGCGCTCGGCAATGTTCTGGATCGTCGCGCCACGAAACCCGTGCTGGGCAAACTCCTGCTCGGCGGCGGCGACGATACGCTCCCGGTTGCGCGCGCGAATCCGGCCCGGGCGGTATCGGCGTGCCCGGCCTTTGGCGGGCGCTTCCGCTGTCCGACTTATCTTGATTTCTGACTGAAGGGTCATGGTTTCCGACGATTCTATGGTTGGCAAACGTCAACAGTAGCCGAACACCCTGACCTGATCAAAGGCAGAACGCCATTCGATCATAAGGCTGAACGCGACCTTGGATCTCCGTCGCGGATATTCCCGCCGCGCCGCCTGGCTCATACCCGCCGCACAGGCCGACTGACTCGAAATAAGCTGACCAAATAATCAATTATTATAATATGCGCGACTGTTAGTTAAATACGTTACATTACTAACCCAACCAAAAACTGGACTAACTGGTCAGAAAATTGTAAAAGAATCTTGACGGCAACGAGTCACGTGAGAGACAAAGGCTTTATCAACCCGATTACCCTGGCCCGTCCGTCAACGGCGTTCTATCGAGACCACGGGAGCGTCGGCGTCATTTGGACCGGAAACACAACAACAACTGTGGTGAGACCTGTGATCGAGTTCTTTCTAAACGGCAGCCCCCAGGCGCTGGAGCAAATCGACCCGAACCTGAGCATCCTAGAATGGTTGCGCACTAAAAAACGCCTTACCGGCACCAAGGAAGGGTGTGCGTCCGGCGATTGCGGGGCCTGCACAGTGAGTATCGGCGTGCTGGACGACGATGAGACACGCCTGCGCTACGAAAGCGTCAACGGCTGTATCGCCCTGATCGGCAGCCTGCACGGCAAACATTTGGTTACGGTGGACGCCCTGAAGGAAGAGGCGCCTGTCCATCCGGTCCAGAAAGCGATGATCGAGTGCCATGGCGCCCAATGCGGCTTCTGCACGCCTGGCTTTATCATGTCGCTATTTACCCTCCACACCGAGCGCTACGGTGATCCGGAACGGCTCAAGAAACCACCCAGTGACCACGAAATTCTCGAAGCTCTGGCGGGCAACCTATGCCGCTGCACCGGCTACCGGCCCATCGTCGAGGCTGGCCGCCAGGCCTGTGTCGAGAGCTGGTCCCCGAGCGACGCCGGTGCGCCGCTGTCCGGCCCGCAAAGCCACCGGGCGGGCCCGGAGTGGTTGCAGCATCCGGAGATGCTGACTGCACTCAAGACGATCAATGAACAGGCCGCCGGTCTGAATGACCAGACCCGGCGCAGCGATGCCCCCTCCACCCTGGAGGAATTGCGCACGCTCAAAGCCGACTTCCCCGAGGCCCGTTTGATTGCTGGCGGCACCGATCTGGTACTGGAGATCACCCAGCAACTGAAAGACCTGGAGCACTTGATCCAGCTCGACCGGGTGACGGAGTTACAACACCATGAAACCGGCGACGGCGAACTGTATCTCGGCGCAGGCATGACCTACCGTCAGCTCAACGCTCTGTTGCCCGAGTACTGGCCGCATTTCAGACCCATGCTGGACCGTCTGGGTTCCTTGCAGATCCGCAACCGCGGCACTCTGGGTGGCAATATCGGCAACGCTTCTCCCATCGGGGACATGCCGCCGGCGCTGATCGCGCTCGGCGCCGAAGTCGAGCTGGATAGCGTCGACGGCGTGCGCACGTTGCCGCTGGAAGACTTCTTCCTGAACTACAAACAGACGGCGCTGGCTCCTCACGAATTCGTTCGCGGCGTGCGTGTACCGCTGCCGCAATCGGACGAGCACCTGTTGCTGTACAAAATTTCCAAACGTCTGGACGATGACATCTCTGCCGTCCTGGGCGCCTTCTGGATCAAACTCAACGACGGCCAGGTCGAGGATTGCCGCCTGGCTTTCGGTGGCATGGCCGCTATCCCCAAACGCGCCGCAGCTACCGAGAAGGCCCTGCGTGGCCAGCCATGGAATCAGGCTACAATCGAGGCCGCCGTCGCAGCCCTGAGCCAGGATTTCCAGCCCCTCTCCGATGTGCGGGCATCCGCCAGCTATCGTCTGCAAGTCGCAGGCAATCTGCTGCAACGCGCCCTGCTGGAAACCGCCACCGCAACGCCGACCCCGTCCACTTATCCGCTTACGGTGACCGACTATGCGTAAACTCCCCGACAATCCGCTCAAACCGCCCGCCACCGTACGTGGCACGGCAGGCCTGGGCATTGCCCATGACAGCGCCTGGAAACACGTCAGCGGTCAGGCCCGCTATATCGACGATCTGATCGAATCGGAAGGTCTGCTGCATGCGGCGGTCGGCCAAAGCACGGTCGCTCATGCCCGCATCAAGTCCATGGACCTGAGCGCGGTCCGGGATTTCCCCGGCGTCGTTGCGGTGATCACCGTGGACGATGTACCCGGCCACACCGATATCGGCCCGGTCTTCCCCGGCGACCCGGTACTGGCCGGCGAGCTGGTGGAATACGTGGGTCAGCCGATTTTCGCCGTCGCGGCCACTTCCCTGCGTGCCGCCCGCCAGGCCGCCAAGCTGGCACGGGTCGACTACGAGCCGCTGGAAGGCGTTTTCACCGCCGAAGCCGCTCTGGAAAAACAGTTGTTCGTGCGCCCATCCCATACGCAGTTGCGCGGCGAACCGGACAAGGCCCTGGCCGAGGCCCCGCACCGGTTGCAAGCCGAGATGCATGTGGGCGGCCAAGAGCATTTCTATCTGGAAGGCCAGGTATGTTTGGTCGAACCGACGGAAGACGCCGGGGTATTTGTCCACACCTCCAGCCAGCACCCGTCCGAAGTTCAGAAACTCGTCGCGGAAGTACTTGGCCTGCAAATTCACGAGGTGCAGGTGGAAGTGCGTCGGATGGGCGGCGGTTTTGGCGGTAAGGAAACCCAAGCCGCGCCACTGGCCTGTATTTCCGCGCTGCTGGCCCGCGCCACTGGATACCCGGTCAAGTACCGTATGGCGCGTCCCGACGACATGGTCGGCACCGGCAAGCGCCACGACTTCTACAACACCTACGACATCGGCTTCGACGATGACGGCACTCTCAAGGGCGCCGATATCATGGTCGCCGGCCGCTGCGGTTTCTCGCCGGACCTGTCCGACGCCATTGTCGACCGCGCCATGTTCCACTCGGACAACGCCTACTATCTGAATCAGGCCCGGGTTGTCGGCCATCGGTGCAAGACCCATACGGTATCCAATACCGCTTTCCGCGGCTTTGGCGGCCCCCAGGGCATGATGATCATCGAACGGGCCATGGACGATATTGCCCGCCATCTGGGCCTGGACCCGCTGGACGTCCGTAAGCGCAATGTCTACGGCCCGGGCCGGGATACGACCCACTACGGCCAGACCGTCGAGCAGCACGTGCTACCGGAGCTGATCGAGCAGCTCGAGGCCACGTCCGACTATCGTCAGCGGCGCGAGGAGATTGCCGAGTACAACCGGAAAAGCCCGGTGGTGAAGCGCGGCCTGGCGCTGACGCCGGTGAAATTCGGCATTTCCTTCACCGCCAAACACCTGAACCAGGCCGGCGCGCTGGTGCATGTATACACCGACGGTAGCATTCATCTGAACCACGGCGGCACGGAAATGGGCCAGGGGCTATACATCAAGGTCGCCCAGGTCGTGGCGGCAGCTTTTCAGGTGGATCTGGATCGCATCAAGGTGTCCGCCACCCGGACCGACAAGGTGCCCAACACCTCACCCACCGCAGCCTCGTCCGGCACGGACCTGAACGGCATGGCGGCGCTGGATGCCTGCGAAAAAATCAAGCAGCGGCTGGTGGATTTCGCCGTAACCACCTATGGCGTGAACGCCGGTGACGTGGAGTTCGCCAATAACCAGGTGCGTGTAGGTGGCCAGACCTTCGACTGGGCGGAGTTCGTCCAGCAGGCCTACATGAGCCGCGTTTCCCTGTCGTCCACCGGCTTTTACGCGACACCCAAGATCTACTACGATCATGAGAATGGCAACGGTCGGCCGTTCCTCTACTACGCCAACGGCGCCGCCTGCTCGGAAGTCGTAGTGGACACGCTCACCGGTGAATACCGTGTGATGCGCACCGACATCCTGCATGACGTGGGTCAGTCCCTGAATCCGGCCATCGATATCGGCCAGATCGAGGGCGGTTTCATCCAGGGCATGGGTTGGCTGACAATGGAGGAGCTGGTGTACAGCGACCAGGGTCAGTTGATGACTACCGGCCCGGCCACTTACAAGATCCCTGCCGTATCCGACGCACCACCGGATTTTCGTGTGTCGCTGCTGGCCCATAGCCCCAACCGGGAAGCCACGGTGTTCCGCTCCAAGGCCGTGGGCGAGCCGCCGCTGATGCTCGGCATCTCGGTGTGGAGTGCGCTGCGTGATGCAGTGGCCAGCCTGGCGGATTATGCCTACAGCCCGCCGCTGGATACGCCAGCGACGCCCGAACGGGTGCTTGGCGCCGTCACCGCTACCCGCGAATGGGCGGCGAAGGCCGGTAAGACGGGAGGTGACGCATGCAAAAGCGCATGACCTGGTATGAAGCCGTGGCCGATTGCGAGCAGCGCGGCGAGCCCTATGTGCTGGTGACCGTGCTGGGTGTGACCGGTTCGGTCCCGCGGGAGCCCGCCAGCAAGATGGTCGTCACCGGCGAGCATAGTCACGACACCATCGGCGGCGGTCACCTGGAATACCGCATCATCGCCCGCGCCCGGGAACGCCTGGCCGCCCGCGACTACACTTACGAAATGGGCCACTTCCCCCTGGGCGCCAGCCTGGGCCAATGCTGTGGGGGCAGTGTTGCCGTCATGATGGAAGGCTACGCCGGCGGTGACGGTCGCCTGGTAGTCTTCGGTGCCGGCCACGTCGCCAAGTCGCTGATCACCATCATGGGCGAGCTGCCCTGGCAGATTACCTGGGTGGACAGCCGGGCAGACAGCTTCCCGGCCGAGATGCCCGCCAATGTGCTCCGCCATCACACGGACGATCCGGTGGGCGATGCCGCAAAACTTTGCGACGGTGCCCATGTGGTGATACTCACCCACAACCATCAACTGGACTTCGACCTGTGCCGGACCCTCCTGGAAGCGGGCAACGCCGCTTCCATCGGTCTGATCGGTTCGGACACCAAGGCCGAGCGATTCCGCCAGCGGCTAGGCCATCGCGGCTTTACGGAGGACGTGATCGGACACATTCGTTGCCCGGTGGGACGCTCCGACATACCCGGTAAGCGGCCCATGGAAGTGGCGGTGTCGATCTCCGCCGAGCTGCTCAGCCTGGCCAGTGTATCAACGGAAAAACCCATGCGGCGCGGACTATCCTGGTCCAACCTGAAGAACCTGGTGCACGAGGACGGCGCGGAAGCGCCGGCCGCCTCGAAAACGGAGGACTAAAATGGCCTTGGAAAGACTCAACCAGTTAAACGACGCGGAGGCCACCGAGGTCCTACGCACCTGCTGCGCCGCCGAGCGCTGGGTGCGGGCCATGGTGGCCAGCCGGCCATTCCATAGCGCAGAAGATCTTCACGAGAAAGCCGATAAGCACTGGCCGGATTTGACCACCGAGGACTGGCTGGAGGCCTTCGAGGCTCACCCGAAAATCGGTGACATCTCCAGCCTCAAGGATAAGTTCGCCAATACCCGCGACTTGGCCAGCGATGAGCAGTCTTACGCAGCCCTCGGCAGCGACGAAATCCTTCAGCGCCTGGCGTATGGCAACGAGGCCTACCTCGAAAAGTTCGGCTTCGTTTTCATCATCTGTGCCACCGGCAAGTCGGCGGACGAGATGCTGCTACGCCTGGAAGAACGCCTCGAGAACACCCGGGCCGATGAAATCGTCAACGCCAGCCGCGAGCAGGCGACGATCACTCACTTGAGACTGGACAAACTGGTATGACCGCACGCTCCCCTATTACGACGCATATTCTCGATCTGGGCAGCGGGCGCCCTGCCGCAGGCGTTGCCGTCACTTTGGAAAGCCAGGAAGGCAACACCTGGGCCGCCATTGCCCAGGGCGAAACCGACGACGACGGCCGCGTTGGCCAGTGGTTCGAAGGCCCCGTGGCCTCGGGCCTG
Organism: Marinobacter fonticola; assembly: GCF_008122265.1. Taxonomy (NCBI): domain Bacteria; kingdom Pseudomonadati; phylum Pseudomonadota; class Gammaproteobacteria; order Pseudomonadales; family Marinobacteraceae; genus Marinobacter; species Marinobacter fonticola. The sequence continues at coordinate 401,292 of NZ_CP043042.1, read as the reverse complement.
TATCGGCTGACATTCGCCACCGGCGCCTACTTTGAGGCCCAGGGCAAAGCCTGTTTCTACCCCCAGGTGACCATCGATTTTTCGGTGAGCGCCGACCAGGACCACTATCACGTTCCGTTGCTACTGAGTCAGTGGGGCTATTCTACTTATCGGGGGAGTTAACCGTGTCTAGTCCTGAAATAGGTTTACACCTATTTCTATTGGAACGCCCGGTGCACCGCATCGGGTGTTTTGTATTTCAAGGCCAGATGGGATCGCCTTTTAATAAAGCATGACAAATACCCTGCAAATAGCTACACAACGAAATCGCGAGGATGCATCGAACACACTACACTAGCGTGAAAACAAGAATGCAGGACCTTGCTTTAAATCATGATGACTCTCCGCTTACCCGTTTTCCCAGCTTGCCGGGTAATCGCCACCGTCCAACTAGCCGCATTGGCCCTGTTGTTCGCGCTTTTCGCTATCAGCCCGCTTCGCGCGGAGCCTGTCGTATTCGCTCCTGCGGACGGCATGATAAGTATCGGTCCCCAGGCCCAGTTTCTCGAAGACCCGGATAACCGATACACCGTCGGCACCGTCACCCGGCTACCCGACAGCCAATGGCAGCGTTCGACGGCTGCCGAGCTGAATTTCGGCTATACGGATTCCGTCTACTGGATCCGCTTCACCCTGCAAGGCCGGGAAGACGGCGACGTACTGGTAGAAATCCGGTATCCGGTGCTGGATTGGGTCGAGGCCTACGTCTTCCGTGAAGGAGAGAGGGTCGCGGATTTCCAGATGGGCGACCAGAAAGCCTTCGCCGAGCGCCCCGTCGATCATCCCAACTTTGTCTTCCCGCTGGACCTCGCGGCAAACACCGCCACCACGGTTTATCTGCGTGTGGACACCAGTTCGTCCATGCAGATCCCGATCAGAATTTGGGACGAAAAGGCTTTCATCGCAGACCAGTACAACGAAGTCTTGCTGCTGAGCCTGTTCTACGGCGCCATTCTGATCATGGCACTTTACAACCTGTTGATCTTTATATCGGTCAGAGAGATCAGCTTTTTCTATTATGTGATGTACTGCCTATCGATGGTAACGCTGGCCGCCGGCATCGATGGCGTGACTTTCAAATTTCTCTGGCCTGAAGCGACATGGTGGAACGATGCCAGCATTCTGGTGGCGCTAAGTGGCGCAGTTATCTTTCCCAGTCTATTCACGCGGACCTTCCTGGACTTACCCAAAGCCCGACCGGTCGTTTCGAAACTGGTTCTTGCCATTGCTGCAATGGCCGCTCTGACCGCAATCGGCGCATTTTTGCTGCCATACCGAATTATGGTCATGGCTACGCTGATGCTGACGCTATTTTCCATTGCCGTTTCCTTCGTGACCGGCCTGCTGCGCTGGAAAGACGGCTATTACTCAGCCCGCTACTATGTGCTCGCGTGGAGTTTCATGCTGATCGGCGGCGCCATTATGACTCTGAATAAACTGGGCATCCTGCCCCGGAACCTGTTTACTGAGAACGCGAGCATTCTGGGCACCAGCTTGGAACTCATGCTGCTCTCTTTCGCCCTGGCGAACCGTATGACCATAGAACGACGTATGAGGGAAGCGGCTCAACGTGAGACTGCTGCGGCTCAGCAATCGCTGATCGAACACCAGCGTCAGGTCAACGAGCAACTGGACCAAAAGGTGCGCGAGCGAACCGAGGAACTTGAGGCGGCCAATGTCAAATTACAGGAGATGAGCGTTAGGGATTCGCTGACCGGTCTGCACAACCGGCGCCACTTCGATGAAGCCCTGACCGTCGAATACAAACGCGCCTATCGGGATCGCACGGCTCTGGCCGTCGTCATGCTGGACATCGATCACTTCAAGGCGATCAACGACAACTACGGCCACCCCTTCGGCGATGAATGCCTCATCCGCGCCAGTGCGATTATCCAGCAACACGTCAAGCGCCCGCCGGACGTCGTGGCCCGCTATGGCGGCGAGGAATTTGTGATCCTACTGCCTAACACCGATATGCAAGGCGCTATCACGGTGGCCCAGGACATTCAGGCAAGCTTTCGCAGCAACGTCGTGCCGTTTGCTTCTCAGAACGAGGGCCGCATGACGGTGAGCATAGGACTTGCCTGCCTCATTCCCGGACAACACGATGCCCACGAGGCGCTACTCAAGCAGGCGGACGAGATGCTCTACAAGGCCAAGCACAACGGACGCAACCGGATCGAATCGAGGCAGCCTTCGGCGCACGTGTAAAACCTTGGCGGATTGGGAGACACTGCGACCGGAAAGCCCGTGGGACTGCGGAACAACTGAATATTGAAAAGTAGTGACGGACACACCGCGAGATGTGTCCGTTAAGTGATGCTCGGTTAAAACGAGAATTGCGGACCAATGCTGAACATGTGCACAGCGGTTTCACCGGTGGTTTCATCATCACCCACCTTTGCGATGTAATCCCAGTCTAGACGAATAGCGATGCCGTCGTTCACGGCGTAACTGGCCCCAAGGCCGGTCCGAAAACCAAGTCCCGACTCTTCTTCATCACCCCGAAGCAGGAAACCGGGCGCGCTGACTTCGCCCTCGAGACCGTAGTGCCAAAATACCACGCCTGCCTTGGCAAATGCCCGCAGGTCATTTTCCCGGGATGTGCCGAAGAGCAAGGTTCCGTCCAGGGTTTTCAGGTCACCCGTCGCCTCGAGGAAACCACCGCCTACAGAAGCTGAAATATCGGCGTCGTCGACGTAGGTGAAACCGACTTCGGCACTGATGTATTTGTCCAGCGATGCGCCGGCATAGGCTCGAATCGCCAACGGCGAATCGTCGCAACTAACGTCCGATGTGAAATCGTCGCAAAAATCGGTGAGCCGTGCCTGGCCAGCGGAAATACCCGCGTAGCCCCTCGCTTCGTCCGCTTGAGTACCACCAATACACACAACACCAGCCAGCGCCAGAACACCTGAGCGCATCACATTTTTTCCGTTCATGGGGATCCTTATTGTATCGAGAGCAACATCATGCCCTGCCTACAACAGGGCTCCGCTATCTTAGCGACTTGCTCCCGACAGAACCGCAGGTCCGGCGCTACAATATGTAAAAACCTGTTATCTATTCACAGGTCACGGCCGCCCGGCATGAGGCACGTCGACCCGGGCGGTCCACAAGCTGGCCTCGCGGACTTGGCTGCGGCGCTTGGCGCTGGAATCCGGGGCGACGCACATCAGCAATGTGCGGCCGTCCTCGCCACCCAGCATGCAGGCGAAAATACCCTGCCCATCCGGCGTCTTTACTTCGTCGACGATATCGCCGCCGGGCGCCACTCGGATGCAGCGCTGGTTGAAAGCATCGGCGATCCAAAGGTGATTCTCCGCATCCAGGCAACAACCATCCGGCCCGACCTCCAACTGATTCAGGAGCTCGGCCCGCGGGCCGGGGTCCGGTCGCGGACCAAAAGCCGCCCAGGCCCGGCGATCGGTCAGTTCGCCATCGTCGGCAATAGTGAACGTAGTCATGCGATTGCCGAAGGTTTCGCCGACGATTAGCGATTTATTATCCGGTGTGATCACCGCGCCGTTGGGGAAATAGAGATCGTCCGCCGCGAGGGACACGCTGCCCTCCGGTGAAATACGCACCAGACTGGCCGGGTGCAGGTCGGCGCCCGCCATCAGGTCGAAGCCGAAGTTCCCCACCCAGGCCGTGCCGTCCTCGGCCACCACCATGTCGTTGGCGTGACCGGTAGCGAACTCACTCAGGTCGGCGTGGGTATCGATGCGACCGTCCGGCCAGCACCGCAACACCCGGTGGTCCAGCATCGAGACCACGAGCATCGAACCATCCGGCATCCACCCCAGGCCCGAAGGTTGGCCCGGGACTTCACAGACGGTTTCCATGTGACCGTCCGGGGAAATCTTGCTGACCGCATGGCTGTAAAAATCCGACACCCACCAGTGGCCATCTTTCCAGCGTGGACCTTCAAAGAAGGTGCCGCCTTCGACGAATCGTTGCATTGTCCCTGCCATAACCCCTCCTTAGGGCCTAAAGAAAGCCACTCAAACGCTGACGAACAATGGTTTCCGCTTCGTCCATGATACGGCTGATCAGTGTCTCGCAGCTGGGAATATCGTGAATTAATCCTGCCACCATACCGCAGCTCCAGGCCGCTGCGTCCATGTCGCCTTCCTGCAATACCTTGCGGCCCTGCACACCCGTGACCAGGTGACGAATATCGTCGATGGCGACGGCCTCGCCTTTGAGCTGTTCGATACGGACGATCTCGTCCACCGCCGCATTCTTCATCACCCGCTCGGTGTTGCGCAGGTTGCGCATGATCAGACGGGTCTGGCGCTCGTCAGCGTCAACCAGCGCCTGCTTGACGTTGTCATGGACCGGCGCATCGGTCGTGGCAATGAATCGCGTCCCCATATTCATGCCTTCGGCGCCGAGAGCCATCGCCGCAACCAGGCTGCGGCCGTCGGCCATGCCACCGGAAGCGACGAAGGGAATGCTCAGCTCTTCCGCTGCTCTAGGCAGTAGGATGAAGTTGGGAATGTCGTCTTCGCCGGGATGGCCGCCACACTCAAAGCCATCAACACTCACAGCGTCGCAACCGATTTTTTCAGCCTTCAGGGCATGACGCACGGACGTGCATTTGTGGATCACGCTGATACCGGCGGCCTTGAGGGTCGGCATGTATTGCTCGGGACTGCGACCGGCGGTTTCTACCGCCTTTACGCCGCCTTCGATGATCGCCTGGATATATTCTGGATAGGGCGGCGCCTTGAAGCTGGGCAGGAAGGTTAGGTTGACGCCGAAAGGCTTGTCGGTCATTTCCCGGCAGCGGGCGATTTCACGGGCCAAATCTTCAGGGGTGGGCTGCGTCAGGCCAGTGATGATGCCCAAGCCCCCGGCATTGGAGACGGCGGCCGCCAGCTCGGCATAGCCCACATGGTGCATGCCGCCCTGGATAATGGGATGTTCGATCTGGAACAGCTCGGTGATTCTCGTCTTCATGGATTCCCCGATGTCGGTAGTGACTCGCACATTTTATTGATTGAAACTCGATTTCATTATTAACAGCAACGCTACAAGAATCAACGTTTCGCCTGTCTTGAGTTTGCTGAGGGCAGGAAAGCAAATCGGCATAAAAAAAGGACAAGCACGGGGGCGTACTTGTCCCAAAGGGGACATCGGCCGCCGGCCATCAGCCGAGACGCAGAAACGGCTTTCCGGCGGCCAAATCCAGGCCCAGCGCATGGAGTAGACGCTGCACCGCTATCCGGGATAGCCAGCAGGTACGCTTACCAACCGGCCAGCTGTCCCGAATTCTTCGTTTAGAAACTTGTCCAGAAAGAACACTTGTGCGCGCTGCTGAAATCCGCAGCCGCCAACGGCTGGTTGGCAGGCGTATTCAACTCCAGCAGCTCGCCTGAATGGCCAAACGTTGCCCATTGGGCTTCGTTGGGCGTGCCGTTCTTGGCGAAACTGGTCCAGTAATCGATCATCTGTTCAGACAGGGCCACCTGGGCGTCGGTAGCACCCCGCTGGCGCATGACCTCTTCGGTATTGAGCACGTAGATGATCTCGAAGGCGTGGGCCGCGCCCAGTTCGAAGTTAGCGGGGCGGGCCGGCAACAGATTCAGCGGTGCGTCGCGATCAGCGAACTCGTAGACGTAAGTGGTGACTTCCTTCGCCAAATCGGTTGCCATCGTCAATGCACTACACGCGAATCCTGCATCGGTCGCCATGGCCGCCGTGGCCTGACGGACGGGATCGGCAACGTCGTAGTCGGACAGTGGATAAAGATTGACCAACATTGGCGCCAGCGTGGGGCCGTAGCTTTTCTGGACCTCAGCCTCGTAATCCGTCTCGGGGATCGGCGCGGCATCCAGATTGGGAACGAGGCTCAGTGCCGTGAAAAGCGTGTATTCATCACGATTGGTACCCATGAGGACCGGAACCTTGTTGAAAGCGCTGGACGCCAGAGAACTCCGGATCGACTGGGTCAGGATCGGCGCATTCGGCGCGAAGATCGGCAGCGGGCCGAAACCCTCATTCACGAGCGCCTGGTTGGACAGGATCGTTTCGACGCTCAACGCCTGCAAACAGTCCACGTCGCTGCAGCCGACAGCACTCATGAAGTCGGTCCCTTTCGCTTCGGCAGCGTCCAGGGCGAGCTTGTCCGGCGAATACGAACCGCTCTGGACAATCGCTCGATGGAACAAACCCTCGGTCTGGGGCGACACCAACAGCGACATCACACTATGGCCGCCAGCCGATTCACCGAAGATAGTGACTTGTTCGGGATCGCCGCCAAAGTGGCTGATGTTTTGCTGAACCCACTCCAGCGCCGCTTTCTGGTCTAGCAGACCGTAGTTGCCGGAGGCGCCTTGCTCCGCGCTCAAGGCGGGCGATGCCATAAAGCCCAATGCGCCCAGCCGGTAATTCAACGTCACGACGGTCACGCCCTCCTCTACCAGCCGCGACGGATTATAGCTGGCGCCGCCGGAGCCACTGACAAAGGCCCCGCCATGGATCCACACCATCACAGGATGCGTCGCTTCAGTGCTGTCGTCCGGGGTGTAGATATTCAGGAACAGGCAATCTTCGTTGACGGCCGCTTCGCCCACAGCGCCTCCACTTTGCGGGCAATCGTTACCGAATGCTCCGGCGTCCAGGGTATCGTCACGCTCGGGCGCCGACTGGGGCGCGGCGAAGCGCAGCTCGCCAACCGGCGCGGCGGCGTAAGGAATGCCTTTAAACGAGTAGCCATAAACTTCTTCAACGCCCTTGACCGGACCTTCGGCGGTTTCACGCACCGTGGGTTCGGGTACGGCCTGGGGCTCAGGTTCATCGTCGTCGGAGCCGCAGGCCACCAGGCCCAAAGAGCACATCAGCGTCAGAACCAGCGGCCAGCGGCGGCTTCTTTTGAATGTCTCATTCATCGCACTTTCCTTTTTTGCTGTTGTTTTTTAGGTAGCTTCTTGTTGGGCGCCTCGTGGAGAGGCGCCACTCTCAGCGCCCGAGCCGTCTGCGCAGGGACGCGGGAGAGAAATAACGGTCGTCGGGCGGGGTGCTGGTAAATACCCGCGTGGCCGGCAGCTCGGTGTTCAGCCCCTGCACGTTGTAGCGTTTTTCCTTGAGGTCGTGGAAGGCCTCCAGGTCGGTCCAAACACCCGGCAGGTCGTAGAAATGTTTGAGCATCGCCAGGCTGACCCGCCATAGATCGCCCTTGGCGTCGTACTGATCCACCATGGCGACGTTCCAGCTGTCTTCATCCAGATAAAAGCGGCGCTTCTTGTAGATGTGACGGGCGCCATCCTTCAGTGTGGCTTCCACCACATGCACCCGATGCAGCTCCCAGCGCACCAAATCCGAATTCAGGTGATGGGTGTCGAGGATAGTTTCGAATGGCAGGCCGGACGTGCCGATCCGGTAGTTGTTGTAGGGGATGAGCATTTCCTCGAGGCCGACGTAACGCCAGTCGTAGCGGTCAAGGGCGCCGTTGAACATGTCGGTGTCGTCCACCGTTCGCAGATTAGCTGCCGAGGCGATTGGTGAGTCGTAAGCCAGGCTGGGTGCACGCCGCACCTTGCGCTGGCCGGCATTAAAACCCCAGGCTTTACGCTCTTCGCGCACCTGATTCAGAGTGTCGTGAACCAGGATACCGCCACCGGCAAACTGTTTGGGCGCGGTTACCGTCGACAAGTAGTACGACAGCGTATTGTTCAGAGAGGTGGCATCGGCCTTCGGGTTATAGAAATTGAAGGCCACTTCCTGGCGCAGGGTGACCGGCATGTACTTCCCGTCCTGGGTGACGGCGACTTCCGCCGAAGTCCGCTCCGTGTAGATCCCGCGCCAGCGGGTCAGGTGATTCCACATGACCTGCTTGGCCTGCTCGGCATTGGACCCCGTGAGAATCGGGAAAGGCACGCCGCCATAAGCGCCGGCAATACCGTTGCCGTCCGCCACCAGACGAGCCCGGACCGCGTTCTTCCAGGTATTGGCAGCGACTTGCTCGGGGGCCGAGTGGGAGCGGCGCGTCGGGTATACGTTCACCTGGAAGGTGGCCGGATAAGTCTGCATCAGCGCCGCCACGCCGTCTCCGACGATGGCCCGGTAATCCTCCAGATTATGAAGGTTCACCTGGTAGAACGGCCGATCCTCGGGATAGGGGTCGACGTGATGCTGACCGGTACCCTTGTAGCCGTCGGGACGACCGGTATAACCGCCGGTCCAGGCAGGGATGGTCCCGCTGGCATTACCGGCACGGATGGCGCCAAAGGGCGTGAGATTTCGGCCTAGCTGGTCCGCCTGATCGACGGTCACCATTGCAGAGACTGGAGCCGTGTAAGCAAGCAGGGCAAATAAGATAGAAGAGGAGAGCCCCCTCAGTTTTCGGGTGTCGGTACAGCGCATCATTCTGGTCCTTGTTGTTGGTCTTGGATGACTCAGATGAGACATTTGTTAATTTAGTCTCATTAGTAGCTCTTGCCAACCGGAAATGGCACTGCATTTTAAAATTTGACACAAATTTCAAAATTTCGATGAACAGAGAAATGTTATTTCACAATTTGGGGGAGGACCGACAAAGCCGGGAATTTTCAGGGAGGGGGGACGGGCGATATCCTAAACGGCTAAGGTATTGCCCATAGACTTAGACAGCGCTCTCTATAGGGCTCTACAGGGTATCGGCGCAAATGGTCTGGTTACGGCCTGCGCCTTTGGCGCTGTATAGCGCCTCGTCGGCACGCTTGATAAGCCCGGGGCGTTCAACACCGTGCGCGGGGAACGCCGCGAGGCCAGCCGAGAAGGTGACCGATTCAGGCCCGTCCGGCGCAAACGAATGCGCCGCGAAACGTCTCCGTAACGCATCGATCTTTTCCTTGGCCTGGGCCAGCGTAGCGCCCGGAAGGATGATCAGGAATTCCTCGCCACCATAGCGACAACCCACATCCATGGCCCGTATTGCGGTCCGGACGTGGTCTGCCAAGGTACGCAGCACACGGTCGCCGGCGTCGTGCCCGTGCGTGTCATTGATGGCCTTAAAGTGGTCGATATCCAAAAGGCAAACCACTACAAAGCCGGATTCACGCTGAGCCCGGGCCAGCTCCCGATCCAGCGTCAATTCCATCCAGCGCCGGTTAAACAGGTCGGTTAGCGGGTCGCGGATGGCCTGCTCCTTGAGAACCTGCCTGAGCCGCTCGTTCTGGCGTAGCTGCTCGCGCAAGTCCGTCAACAAGCGTCGCAATTCGGTCACGTCACGCAGCACGATAACGTGACCCAGAAGCCGCCCTCCTCGTTCCGACAACAGCGGCGTATGCTGGACATTGAGATCGAGATCATCCGCACCTTCGTCCTGCAGCTTGACGGCTTCCATGTCCTTGTCGGCGAAGGTCGTCAGTTCAGGCACCAGCACTTCGAGTTGCATGCCGTGCTCCAGCATTCTGTTTCTGGATCCGAACAGTGCCTTGGCAGCAGGGTTGAAGTCGGTAATGCGTTGCAGATGATCCGTTACCAGCACAGTGTCTTCCATATGCTCGACAATGCGCGTTCGGGCGATGGGCATCAATGTCAGGAAACCGCGCCGCCGCACGTTGTAGAGCATGACGATAGCGGCAACAAGAAAGCCAAACGGCGAATAATCCAGGCGTTCGAACGGCTCCGGCAAAATGTGGAAGATCGACAGGATATTGGCAACGCTGGGCATCAGGACACCCGCCAGCAGGATCAACGCCTGCCGTCTAAATACCGGCGACGCCACCAGCACGAAACGCAGCAGAAGAATGTCCGCCAGCAGCACCAGCAAGTAGGAGTAGGCCGCGTGAACCCAAAACGCTGGGCCACCCTGGAAAATCTCGCCTGTGCCCGGCTCGAATCCGCCGATGAACCATCCATGGAGCGGGTCCGTTGCAATGGCCACCAACGTCGCCACAGGCATGATCGATAGCGCCAGTAACAGCCGGCGGCCGACGCTTTCGACCACCCCCGTGTATTGCAGGATAAACACTAAAAAACCGGCAGGCAGTACGACGACGCCCAGAAATAACAGTTTGAACCAGAAAAGCGGATCGTTCGAAAGCTCGGGCAGACTGCCCGGAAAATAGGAATTGATGAGCTGGAGGGCATAACACAAGGTCCACCAACTCAGTCCCAGCATCTGCACGAGGACCGATACGGCACCTTTCGACTGGCGGCGGGTATAGGCGCTGTAGGCCATTGCCAGCGTAGCCAAACAACAAATGAAGAGCGCCGAGATAAAAACGGCCATCAGTAAACCTTTTGCGTCAGGTACTTCAGTCTTATATTTAAGACCAAATTGGCATGTCCGGTTCGGCAAGTGAATTCGAAAATGTATACTGATTGCAAATAATTAAAAAATACCGGGTATTAAGAGGATCATCTGATTGTGACGAAGCACGTAAATTCCGCTGACGCGGCGCTGTCTGAGTCGTCATTACGCACCACCCGCGCAACGCCGGACGATGCCTTTCGCAAGGCGCGCGACCACTGGCTGAAAGGCGAGCGCATTCACCTGGCCTCCCTTGCCGTGGAACTGAACATCGGCCGCGCCACCCTATTCCGCTGGGTGGGCAATAAGGACCTGCTGCTGGGAGAAATCTTGTGGTCCCTGTATGCACCGCTGCGTGAGCGCGCCCGCCGGAAAGTCTCCGGCAATGGCATCGAGCATGTCGTCGGCGTGTACCACCGTATCAACGCCACACTGCTGAACGATGCCGCGTTGCGGCGATTTATCAGCCAGGATCCGGAATACGCGCTGCGTATACTGACGTCTGCGAGTTCCACGATCCACAACCGGGTCGTCCAGGCCAATACCCGCATGTTGTGGGAACAGATCGACGCCGGGCATTTGAAGCAGCCCGCCATGAAAACCGAGAGCCTGTCCTACTTCATGGTCCGTTTGGCCGAGTCGTGCCTATACAGCGACGTCATTTGTGGACGCGAACCGCAGGAAGAGGAGCTGGAGGAAGCCTGTAAAGCCGTGCGTATTCTGTTGGGTGGCCAGCCGGGCTGACGGGACTATAAGCGCTGGGAAAGCAAGCGAAGAGTCCCATCCAGGACGCTTCGCTTGCTCGAATTCAGGCGCGGGTCTTTAGAAACTCAACCCGGCCGGTTAATCACCGCCATGGTGATGCGGGAAAGACAGGTCAGCCGGCCTTGCTCATCTTCGATACGGATTTCCCATACCTGAGTCGAGCCACCGATATGGTGGGGCCGCGCCGTGCCGTAGACCCAGCCGGACGCTACCGAGCGGATGTGGTTGGCGTTGATTTCCAGACCCACCGCCGCCTGGGTGGGCTTGCGCAGGCAGTGATTGGCCGCGACGCTACCCAGGGTTTCCGCCAGCACCACGGAAGCGCCGCCATGGAGAATGCCGAACGGCTGCACGGTGCGCTGATCCACTGGCATCCGCGCCTTGAGGTAATCGTCCCCCGCTTCCAGGAATTCGATACCCATGGTGCTCACAGCAGTATTATCGCTGTGAGCCTGCATTTCTTCCATGGTCGGGGTATGGGTCCAGACACTGCTCATTATTTGCCTCCAGGAAAGCTAGGTACCTATTAAAATAGGCACCTATTAAAGCACCGATTACAGCTGGAGAGAACGCACTTCCAGAAATTCCTCGAGACCCCATTTTCCGAATTCCCGACCCACACCGGAATGGCCAAAGCCGCCAAACGGTGCCTGCGGATTGAAAGCCCCGCCATTGACGAACACCTGACCGGTACGCAACTTGCCGGCGATCTTCTTCGCCTTGTCGGCATCGCCGGACCAGACCGCCCCGGACAAACCGAACGGCGTACCATTGGCGATCTTTACCGCCTCGGCTTCATCGCTGTAAGGAATCACGCACAGCACCGGCCCGAAGATCTCTTCCTGGGCAATGCGGCTATCCGGCTTCACATTGCCGAACACGGTCGCTTTGACGAAGTAGCCCTTCTCCAAGCCTTCCGGGGCGTCAGCTCCACCGGCAACCAGCGTGGCGCCCTCTTCGATACCCAGACGAATGTATTCAAACACCTTGTCGCGCTGCTGAGCGGACGCCAGCGGCCCCAGACGGGTGGTTTCTTCCAGCGGGTTGCCGGGTGTCATCTTGGCAACGACTTCGGCAGCCAGTTCGCAGGCCTCGTCATGCTTGTCCGCCGGTACCAGCATGCGGGTCAGCGCGGTGCAGGTCTGGCCGGAGTTGAGCAGGCAGTTATTAATCGTGCCCTTCACAGCGGCTTTGAGGTCCGCATCGGGCAGAATCACCGACGCCGATTTGCCGCCCATTTCCAGGGCGTAGCGCTTGAAGTCGTCGGCGGCGGCGTGGGCGATCAGATGGCCGGTACGGGTGGAGCCGGTGAACGACACCATGCTCACCTGCGGGTGCTTGATGAGCGTGTCGCCTACGTCCTGACCCAGGCCGCAGACCATGTTGAACACGCCCTTGGGCAGGTCGGTGCCGTCGAGAATCTCGGACAGGATAAACGCACTGCCCGGCGCAATTTCGCTGGGCTTGAGCACCACGGTGCAGCCCGCCGCCATGGCCGGAACCACTTTCAGCATCACCTGATGCAGCGGATAGTTCCAGGGGGTGATACAGCCGACAACGCCGACCGGCGTGTACTGGACTTCGGAGTTACCCACCTGCTCACTGAACGGGAAGTCCGGCAGCATTTCCAGGTACGACTTGGTCGTCACGATCGGCATGCCCGCCTGGATCTGGCCCGCCAGCTTGGCCGGCATGCCCACTTCCCGGCTTACGGTTTCGGCGATTTCCGGTGCGCGCTCCTTCAGGCCGTCCAGCAGCTGCTTGAGAATCTTCAGACGCTCGTCCAGGGCTGTTTCGGACCAGCTCTCGAAAGCGTTATGAGCCGCTTCGATGGCCCGCTCCATGTCGGCGCGACCGGCGGCCGGCACCTTGGCCATCACCTCGCCGGTGGCGGCTTCGTACACGTCCAAGGTATCGCCGCTCCAGTCTTCCCACTGGCCGTTGATGTAGAGCTTACTCAGGTTCTTCATCTTCATCTCTCCAAGTGGATTTTATTCAAAGACGATCACGCCGCGGGCGTTCTTGCCGGAGACCATGTCGTCGAAGGCCTGGGGGGCCTCATCGATGCTATAGGTCTGGGTAATCAGCTCGTCGAGCTTGAGCTTGCCCGCCTTGTACAGGGCAATGATACGGGGGAAATCGTGCTGCGGACGGGCCGAACCCAACCAGCTGCCTTTGAGCGTACGCTCGTCGGCGGGCAGGGACAGGGTGCCAATCTCGGTCTTGTCCTTGGGATCGGCCACGCCGACCACTACCGCCGTGCCGCCACGGCCAAGGCACTTGTAGGCCTGCGCCGCCACCGCGCCCGCACCGACGCATTCGAAGGCGTAATCGACGCCGCCGGTCAGCTTCTTCACGGCCTTGGCCGCATCGTCCACTTCGTTGATATTCACGGTATGGGTGGCGCCGAATTCCTTCGCCATCTCCAGCTTCTTGTCGCTGGTATCGACGGCGACGATCATCTCGGCACCGGCGGTGGCACAGCCCTGGATCGCGTTGAGGCCCACGCCCCCGACGCCAAAGACCGCAGCGCGCGAGCCCGGCTCAAGCTTGGCGGTATTGAACACCGCACCCACGCCGGTCATCACGGCACAGCCGACCAGAGCGGCATTCTGCAGCGGCACGCCTTGTTCGATCTTGACCGCGTTGTCCACGTGCAGCGTGGCGTATTCCGCCATCACACCACAGGCGCCGAAGACGTTCAGGTCGTTGCCGTCGGCGTCGGTCGTCCGCACGGTGCCATCGGGCAGGGTGAACATGGCCTTGCTCGCGTTGTCGCACAGTACCGGCCGGCCACGCACGCATTGGCGGCATTTACCGCACATGGAGATGAACGAACTGACCACATGGTCGCCTTCCTGGAAATCGGTCACGCCCTCGCCGACTTCAATCACCACACCGGCGGCTTCGTGACCGAGGACGAGGGGCGGCGGATACTGGATCTTGCCGGTGGTGGCCGATAGATCACTGTGGCACACACCACAGGCCGCCACCTTGATGGTGATTTCATTGCGTTTGGGTGCGGCAACCTTGATGGTTTCCACCGTGATGGGTTTACCCCATTCCCGGCAGACAACAGCCTTTGCGTCACGCGTCATGATCTATTCTCCCTTTTTATGGTTATCTGTAAGGTTCTCTGTGATGCCGTGAATTCGTTTGAAAAAGCCGTAGCGGCAGTCCTTAGAATTCGGTATCCGCAATACTCAGTGCCGTACCATCGACCTCCGCCAGCAGCCCCGCCAGCGATGCTACCCGCGGCAGTTCGTAGCGGGCGAAGTAATCGCACGCCTTGAGCTTGCCGCGATAGAATTCCTCGGTTTGGGGCCCGCCGTTGGCGATACCCTGCGTGGCCACTTGAGCCTGGCGCAGCCACAACCAGCCGACCACCGTGTGACCGAAGGCTTCCAGATAGAGCGATGCATTAGCCAGCGCCCGCTCGACTTCGCCCGACGCCCTTACCTTGTTGATGGCGTCCGTGGCTTCGGTCATATGCGCCATGGCCACCTGCAGACGTTCGGCATTGTCCTTCAGTTCCGGCATGTCCTGCGCCTCGCCAATGGTGCGGCGCATTTTGCCCATCAAGGCATTGTAATACTCACCGTTGGCCATGAGGACCTTGCGGCCTAGCAAGTCGAGTCCCTGGATGCCGTGGGTGCCCTCGTGAATCGGGTTCAGCCGATTATCGCGGTAGAACTGCTCCACCGGATACTCGCGGGTATAGCCATAGCCTCCGTGAACCTGAATCGCCAAACTGTTGGCTTCAAGACAGAACTGGGACGGCCAGGATTTGATCAGTGGCGTCAGCAGATCCAGTACCCCGGCAGCTTCCTCACGCTCGGCGTCGCTCTTGGCGAATTTCTTCTCGTCGACCAAGCGCGCGCCTTCCAGGCACAGGGACAAGCCGCCTTCGACGTAGGCTTTCTGGGTCAGCAGCATGCGGCGTATATCGGCGTGGCGGATCAACGGCACCTGGGGCGTTGCCGGGTCCTTCTCACCCATGGGGCGCCCCTGGTTGCGATCCCGGGCATAATCCAGCGCATGCAGGTAACCGGTGTAGCCCAGCATCACCGCGCCGAGGCCCACGCCTATCCGTGCCTCGTTCATCATGTGGAACATGGCCGCCAGCCCTTTGTGCGGCTCGCCCACCAGATAGCCGACAGCGCCTTCTTTCTCACCGAAATTGAGCATGGTGGACGTCGTGCCGCGGTAGCCCATCTTGTGGATCAGGCCCGCCAGGGCGACATCGTTGCGCTCGCCGATGCTACCGTCCTCGTTGACCAGGAACTTGGGCACCAGGAACAGGGAAATCCCCTTCACACCCGGAGGTGCATCCGGAAGCCGCGCCAGCACCATGTGGATGATGTTCTCGCTCAGCTCATGGTCGCCGGCGGAAATGAAGATTTTGTTGCCTTTGAGCCGGTAGCTGCCGTCGTTCTGGGGCTCGGCACGGGTGCGCAAGTCGCCCAGGGACGAGCCAGCGTGAGGCTCGGTCAGGCACATGGTGCCAAAGAAGCGGCCCGCCAGCATGTGATTGGCGTAACGCTCTTTCTGCTCCTCGGAACCGCAGGTCAGGATCAGGTTGGCAGCGGCAATGGTCAGGCCGGCGTAGCCCTGAGTGCCGACATTGGCGCCCTTGAGCAGACCCACGCACATCTGCGCCACGGCGGCGGGCAATTGCATACCGCCGCGCTCATAGCTCTGTCCGGCAGCCATCAGGCCGGTCTCACGCAGCACATCCAGGGCCTTCTTGACTTCGGGCCGCATGGTGACGCGACCATTCTCGAAGGTGGGCTCTTCCTCGTCCACCAGACGGGCGTGTGGCGCGAATTCTTCCGCCGCCACCTTCAACGCCAGATCGAGTGCGGCCTGGAGCGTGTCCAGGCTGTGATCGGCGTAGCGGTCGTACTTCAGCACGTCTTCGGTGCGGTGGAGTTCGAAGAGTTGGAAGGCCAGATCCTGGGGGTTGATGATGCGCTGCATGGCTTTGATCTCTTTTTATTGGAAAGCCGCCAGGGCGGCGTCGAACCACCCCGGCGGAAACTGCGGATTAAACGACTTCGAACAGACCGGCAGCACCCTGGCCACCACCAATACACATGGTCACCACCACATACTTGGCGCCACGGCGCTTGCCTTCGATCAGCGCATGACCGGTCAGGCGCGAGCCGGTAACGCCGTAGGGGTGGCCGATGGAGATGGAGCCGCCGTTGACGTTCAGCTTGTCCATGGGGATGCCCAGACGGTCACGGCAGTAGACCACCTGGGAGGCGAAGGCTTCGTTCAGTTCCCACAGGTCGATGTCGTCCATCTTCAGACCGGTGCGCTCCAGCAGGCGTGGGATGGCATAGACCGGGCCGATGCCCATCTCGTCCGGCTCGCAACCGGCGACCGCGAAACCGCGGAAGATGCCTATGGGCTCGATGTTGTTCTTCTCGGCGTAGGTGCTGTCCATCACCACACACACGGATGCGCCGTCGGAGAGCTGGCTGGCGTTACCGGCGGTGACGAACTGATCTTCGCCGCGTACCGGGTTCAGACCGGCCAAGCCTTCAAGCGTCGTGTTGGGACGGTTGCACTCGTCTTTGGTCAGTGTGACCTGCTTTTCGCTCACCTCGCCGGTTTCCTTGTCCTTCACCAGCATGGTGGCGTCGTAAGGCACGATCTCGTCGTCGAAGTAGCCCTTTTCCTGCGCTGCGGCGGTGCGCTGCTGGCTGACCAGGGCGTACTCATCCTGGGCCTCGCGGCTGATGTTATAGCGCTTGGCGACGATGTCCGCGGTTTCGATCATGGACATGTAAAGCTCGGGCTTGTTCTGCATCAGCCATTCGTTGGTGGCGCGGAACTGGTTGATCTTGTCGTTCTGCACCAGGCTGATGGACTCCACACCGCCGGCTACCATCGCTGGCACTTTCTCTGACATGATGCGCTGGGACGCCAGGGCGATGGACTGCAAACCGGAGCTGCAGAAACGGTTGATGGACAGGCCGGCCGTGGTCACCGGCAGGCCTGCACGCACGGCCGCCAGACGGGCTATGTTCTTGCCCTGTGCGCCTTCATGAAAGGTGGCGCCCAGAATCACGTCCTCGACGATGGCCGGATCGATACCGGCGCGCTGGATGGCATGCTGGATGACGTGGCCGGCGATATCGACGCTGTGCGCGTTGTTCAGCGCACCGCGATAGGATTTGCCCAGACCGGTGCGGGCGGTGGAGACGATGACGGCGTCAGACATGAGAGAGTCCTCGAATAACTTTTAGGGTTGTTTGGACGCGAACCTGCGACGCGCTAAGCGTGCCGCAGGTTCAGCAAAGGTCATTCCTGAAGGGCTTTAGAGGCTACCGAAGGTCTTGCCTTCCTTCGCCAGGCGCTCCAGCAGTGCGGCCGGCTTCCACTGATCGCCACCCAGGGTGTCGTGGAAACGCTTGACCGTTTCGTAGATCTCCTTCACGCCCACCTGGTCGGCCCAGAACATGGGGCCACCGCGGTAAGCGGGGAAGCCATAGCCGTAGATCCAGACAATATCCACATCCAGTGCGCGGTCGGCGACGCCTTCTTCCAGGATCTTCGCGCCTTCGTTGATCATCACGTACATGCACCGCTCGAGGATTTCCTGGTCGGAGATCTCGCGCGACTCGATACCCTGCTCCTTACGGAACTCGGCGATCAGTGCATCCACCTTGGGATCGGGGATCGGCTTGCGGCTGCCTTCCTCGTAGAGATACGTACCGGCCTGGGTCTTCTGCCCAAGACGGCCTTCTTCCGCCAGCTTATCCATCCAGTTTGCAGGGATGTCCTCACCCGCTTTCCGGCGCTCCTCGCGGATACGGTAACCCACGTCGATACCCGCCAGGTCAGACATCGCGAACTGCCCCATGGGGAAGCCCAGGTCGGTCAGCACCTTATCCACTTGCTGGGGGGATGCGCCCTCGTTGACCAACTTGACCGCTTCCGCGCCACGCTGGTGCAGCATGCGGTTGCCGACGAAGCCGTAGCAGTTGCCCACCAGCACACCGACTTTCTTGATGCGCTTGGCGATAGCCATCACCGTCGCCTTCACGTCGTCGGAGGTTTTGGTGCCGCGCACGTTTTCCAGCAGCTTCATCACATTGGCGGGGCTGAAGAAGTGCATACCGACCACGTCTTCCGGTCGGCTGGTGGACGACGCGATCTCGTCGATATCCAGGGTGGAGGTGTTGGAGGCCAGGATAGCGCCGGGCTTGCAGACCTTGTCCAGGGTGCCGAAGATTTCTTTTTTGACGCCCATGTTTTCGAACACGGCCTCGATCACCAGATCGACATCGGCAAAATCCTCATAGGCCAGGGTCGGTGTGATTAGCGCCATGCGCTCTTCTACCTGGTCCTGAGTAATGCGTCCCTTCTTGGCCGTGCTTTCGTAGTTGCGACGAATAATCGCCAGGCCTTTATCCAACGCGTCCTGCTTGACCTCCAGCAGGCGAACGGGGATGCCGACGTTGGCGAAGTTCATGGCAATACCGCCGCCCATGGTGCCAGCGCCAATAATACCCACGGACTTCACATCGCGGACCGGCGTGTCCTTGGACAGACCCGGAACCTTGGATACCTCACGCTCGGCGAAGAAGGCGTGGACCAGCCCGGCGCGCTGGGGCGATTCCATGCATTCCATGAACAGTTCACGCTCGCGCTTCATACCCTCGTCGAACGCAAGCTGGAAAGCGGCTTCCACGGCGTCCACACACTTAAAGGGGGAGAACTGCCCCCGGGCCTTCTTCTGCAGGCCCGCACGGAACTGCTCGAAAACATCGCTGCCCTTGTCCGCCTCAATCTTGTCCGTCAGTTCGCGCACACGGCGTACCGGCTTGCCTTCATCGACGACTTTCTGGGCGAATTGCAGGCCTACGGCTTTCACATCGGAGCCGGCTTCGACGGCATCGACAATCCCAGACTGCAGCGCATCGGCTGCGGAAGCGAAATCGCCGGACGTGATCATTTCCAGCGATTTCTGGGCACCCGCCAAACGCGGCAGACGCTGGGTACCGCCAGCACCGGGCAGCAGACCCAACTTCACTTCCGGCAGACCGACCTTGGCGCTTTCCAGCGCGACGCGGTAGTGACAACCCAGGGCCATTTCCAGACCACCGCCCAAAGCGGTGCCGTGGATCGCGGCAACGATTGGCTTGTCGCTGTTCTCGTAGGTTTCCACAACGGAGGGCAGTCCGGGCTCCTGCATCGGCTTGCCAAATTCACGGATATCGGCACCCGCGATAAACGTCCGGCCTTCACAGACCAGCAGGAGAGCCTTAGCCTCCGCATCGGCTTGCCCCTGCTTAAGGGCGTCGAGCAATCCGGAGCGCACGGCATGGCTGAGGGCGTTGACCGGTGGGTAGTTAACGGTGATGACGCCAATAGCGCCTTCGCGTTGATAGGTGACGACCTCTGACATTGCTCTCTCCTTGTGTTTCTATGGAATGCAGTTTTATTAAGCGAAACTTAAGAACGATTTAAACCATTTTCACACCATCTTTCAACAGCAAATTGAGACAGTGCGTCGACAGACGGTTCAACGCGGCGGGTAATTAGATAGCTTAGTTGATGCAGCCGAGGAGGAAAGAACCAAAAGAAAAGGAGGATGTGGTGAGCCTGCGAACCGCCTTATTCTAGAAGCTAACTCAAGCTCAGAAGAAGCGGATGGCAGTCCTCGCCGGAGGAAGGACATGGATGTCCTGGTCGTTGATGTCCCGGCCGTTATAGGGGCCAGGGGTGGCCCTTTATAGCAGCGAAGACGAGGACAGCCATCCGATTCCTGCACGAGGTCACAGTATCGACCATGAGAAACATTCTGCGGTTCGGCTTAGACTCATCAGCACGCTACGCGGGTGCAGTAAAGTTCGGGAGTGGCATCACAAAATACAGGCAAAAAAACCGCGGGCCGTAGCCTACGGTTTCTTGTTTCGAATGCGAGGGATCGCTGAACTCAGACCCCAAGTGCCTCGATATCGCTGGCCAGCATCGCCAACTGGTGAGCGATGGACTCGCGCAGCTTCTCGCCGGAGATCAGGTAGGACGGCGCAGCACACGTCAGCACCATGGTGGTGCCGTCTTCCAGGCGGACCGGCACACCGGCAGAGTTAATATTGCGGTCCCACTCCCCGAGGGAGAGACAGAAACCATTGGTCTTGTAGTCCTCCATGGCGCGCTCGAGACCTTCTTTCTTTTCCGGCCACTGGTCGCCGTACTTCTTCGCCATACCATCCATCAGGATCTTGCGGCCGCTTTCGCTGATAGCGGAACAATAAGCGCGCCCCGCAGAGGTCGTTGCCATCGGCAAGCGCAGACCAATCTCCATGCGCAGAAGTGTGGCTTCCGGAGGCATGCGGTTTTCCACATAAATCATGTGCAAGCGGTCATGACAGGTCAGGCCGACAGACATATTGGTGCGGCGAGCAAACTCGTCCATGTAGGGCTTGGCGAGCTGGCGCACCTTCAGGTTGGAGACGTAAGCGTACCCCAGGGCCAGGACACCCGAGCTGAGCTGATACTTCTCAAGCAACGGGTTGTAGCTCAAGTAGCCTAATTTGGTCAGTGTGTAGGTCATGCGGGAGACGGTGGGCTTCGGTAACCCGGTCAGGCGCGAGATATCTTGGTTGCCGAGGATTACGGACCCCTGACTGAAGGCACGCAGAACGTCGAGCCCACGGGACAGCGCCTCAACGAATTTGCGATCCTTTTCAGGCCCTTTCGCTCGACTATCACCGGCCGCCAAGGCCAGGTCTGTCTTAATTTTCTGTTTTGCCGTCATAATTGCCTAGTGCTCCCCACAGCCTTCAACCTTCACGAATGGCCGGATCGTTCTTCCAGTCGTAACTGGAACACAAGACAGGTGACCAACGCGCTTTGGCAGCTTAGGTGATTCGCTTAAAGAGTTATTACTCTGATGAATGAAAACTGCCCTATTTTAATCAGAGTCCAATGTAAGTACCACCTGCTTTCAATCAATATACGTGCCAATTTGAAACACTATTTCTTTTTGTTTCACTCTTTTTGCCGGAGTGCAGCTTGACTGCGAAAAAAGTAAGTGACTGCACGGTATGTCGTTCTGCCATGCAAAATATAGTAGACGAATTCCTCACCTTTATCTAATAACAAGCGCCTAAACGGCGCCCAGCGAAATATAAGTCCACAAAAACAACAGCATTAGCGGAATGCACACCAAAGCAAACACCCCATTCCAGCCGAAAGCGACGACCCAGCGCGACAGCTGACCAAACCGCGACAACAGCATGACTGACGGCCCGAACGGCGAGAGCATCATCGCCATCGAGAAGCCGATCACCAGGGCCACGGCCACCCATAATGGTTCCAGTCCGGACGCCGCAAGCTGCGAGAGCAGGCCGGCAAGGAAACTCAACACCGTGATCGGCGCAATACCCACTGCGGCAAACAGAGGCAGCATCAACATACTCCCCGCCGCTAGCAGAAATAGACTCGCCCGGCCGTCGAGTAACTGGGTAATGGCTTCCGGCGGCACTTGGGCCGAAAGGGCGACACCCAAAGCCGCCGATGCGGCGAAAATACAGATTTCGTTGCTCAGACCCGCAATACTGCCAGCGACTTCCGTCGCCACCGCGCCCACCCCCCGGTCGGTCAGCCACATATAAAGGAAGGTAACGGTTGGCACCGAGAGCATAGCGGCGCGGGACACATTTAAAGGGGTTGCCAGAACCACCAGCGTCATGAGGGCAAAGACACTCAGTATGACAACGATCAGACGAGCGGTGCCGGAAGGCCAGCCCTGAAGCGATGCCCGCTCGGCGCTGATGTGACTGAAACGCCGGTACTCCAGCAGCCAGCCCACACCGACAAAGATCAGTGCCGCCAGAGCGCTGAACGGCAGAATCTGCGCCCAGCTGAGAGACGGCACCTCCCGCGTGATGATCGCCACCGCCACACTGGTCGGCGCGATTAGCGGAACCAGCGCAAACCCGCGCAGGGTGCTGCTTAGGATGCTACGCAGCCAGCGCAAGCGGGCAGCCCCGGTGATGCCGCGCTGACTCAGCGTTTCGGAGAGTGCCCCGCAAAGCAGGTTCATCACACCGAAATTCAGCACCGAGGCCACGCTGAAACTGGTGAGCGCATACTTGGGATAGAGCCAGACCGGCGAACCGCCCAGGAGCACATCGTGAATGCGCCGAAGCACCTCGAACCGGCGCACCAGACACTGCATGGTTCCCAGACTGCCGAGAAACGCGCCGTAAAAAGCGGCGGCTGTGGCGGCCTCTGCCAATTGCTCGCCGGAGAGGCGTTGCGAAAGCAACAATCCGGCGAGCGTGACGACAGTGACCAGCATGAGATAACGCGCGTAACCTTCCAGGCGCCCAACATGCAGAAGGAAGTAGATCAGGAAAACGGAGCCGGCAATCAGGCTCAGAACCTCCGTTCCCGTCAGCAGCGCAATCAGCTCGCACAGGACGGCAAAGGGCAGGAAATAGCCCGTCATGAGTGACCGGCTTCGGACGTCGGGACGGCTTGCATTTACGGTATCCCCCGATTAATCTAGCTCATATACAAAACTGTGTTTCGCTAAACGAAACTATATTAACATTTATGCCGATACAAGCCCTTAGGGCTTCCCTCGAATAGTCTTTTGCGACGGAAACCCGAACGGTTTGACGATGGGAGATGCCATGTCTGCGTACATCTACGATGGCCTAAGAACACCTTTTGGCCGCCATGCCGGCGCCCTCGCCAAAGTCCGTCCCGACGACTTATTGGCCAGCGTCATCCAGGCGGTGGTTGAGCGTAACGACTTCGACAAAGCGTTATATGAGGACGTCATCGCCGGATGCACCAACCAAGCCGGCGAAGACGCGCGCAACATCGCCCGTCATGCGGGTTTGATGGCTGGCTTACCCGTCGAGACCGGCGGCCTCACCGTCAACCGTCTGTGTGGATCCGGCCTGGCCGCCATTATCGATGCCGCCCGCGCCGTGCGCTGTGGCGAAGGCGAACTGTTCGTCGCCGGTGGTGCCGAGAGTATGAGCCGTGCGCCTTTCGTCATGGCCAAGGCCGATACGCCCTACAGCAGGGAGTTCCGCGCGTTCGACAGCACCATCGGCGCCCGCTTCCCCAACCCGCGGGTGGAAAACGAATACGGCAACGACACCATGCCGCAGACCGCTGACAATATTGCCTACGAGCTAAAGCTGTCGCGGGAAGCGGTGGACCAATTCGCCGCCCAGAGTCAGGCCCGTTACGACGCGGCACTGAAAGACGGCTTCTATGATGAAGAGTTGCTTGCCATAGAAGTACCACAAGGCCGCAAGAAGCCTGCGGTCACTGTGGACAAGGACGAACACCCGCGCCCCCAATCCGACATGGAGGCGCTGTCCGGATTGCGCTCCCTGTTTGAAGGCGGCGTGGTTACCGCTGGCAATGCATCGGGCGTTAACGACGGTGCCGCCGCTCTGATCGTCGGCTCTCTTGCCGCAGGCGAAAAGGCGGGTGTGCGCCCTCGCGCGCGGATCGTCTCTGCAGCCATCGCCGGCGTTTCGCCCAGCGTTATGGGTTACGGTCCCGTACCAGCCAGCGAAAAGGCCCTGGCCCGCGCCGGTCTGACCCTGAAGGATATGGACGTCATCGAGATTAACGAGGCTTTTGCCGCCCAGGTTCTGGGTTGCACCACCAAGCTGGGCATCGATCCCACGGATCCGCGCCTCAACCCGAACGGCGGCGCTATCGCCGTCGGCCATCCGCTGGGAGCCTCAGGCGCACGCATTGCGCTCACCGCAACCCGCCAGCTAGAGCGTACCGGCGGCCGTTATGCGCTGATCAGCCTGTGTATCGGCGTTGGTCAGGGAGTCGCTGCCGTATTGGAGCGTTTCACAGACTGATTTCATCGCCGTAGGCGTATGCCTGGCGAAAACATCCGGCAGGGTTCCGGCCCTGCCTTTCTTTTTTTGCCTCCCCCATCCATCATAGGACCGGTCTCTTCACTACGCTGAGTCCGACCATGACACGCACACATCACACACAACCCCGCTTTCAACTTAGACTGGTCTCCGGCAAAGACGTGGTGATCGGCCCCGGCAAGGCCGACTTACTGGAGGCGATTGACCGCACCGGATCGATTTCGTCCGCCAGCCGGGCGATGGGGCTGAGCTACAAGAAAGCCTGGCAATTGATCGCCACCATGAATCAGCACTTCGCCGAACCTATCGTCACCACCTCCTCCGGTGGCAACCAGCACGGTGGCGCCGAACTCACCACCCGGGGCAAAACGCTTCTCGAACAATACCGCGCGCTGCAGTCCCGGATTGATCCGGACACGGCGCCGGAAGCCACCACTCTGCTCAATTTACTACAGCCCCCTCCCGACACAGAGCAATAGTAGGGTTGGCCGCTCTCGCTATTCGGGCTATAGTTATTCCGCTATTTCCATTTATACACAACGGATTCCCCATGCCAGGCCGCCACCGCCCGTTGACCGCTAGTCAGACCCGCCTTTTACCGGCGCTCGTTCTGATTCTGGCACTCTTTTCACTACCGTCCCTACCCGCCTTTGCCGAGCCCCATTTCCGCGTATTCGCCGCCGCCTCCCTGACGGATGCCATGGATGCGGCCATCGCCCAATACGAGAAAGACCATGAAGCGGACATCACCGCCGTATACGCTGCTTCGTCCATACTCGCGCGCCAGATTGCCAACGGCGCCCCGGCGGATCTTTACGTGTCCGCCAATGCACGCTGGATGAACTGGCTGGGCGAACAAGGCATCCGGCTACAGGCGCGCACGGACCTGTTCCATAATCGCCTGGCCCTGATCGCTTCGCGGCCTGCAGCCATCGACCGCTTTTCGCCAGGCAGCGGCGCACCTATCGCATCGCTTTTGGCGCCCGGCGAGCGTCTGGCCGTTGGCGACCCGGCTCACGTGCCCGCCGGCATCTATACCAGGGAAGCACTCGAAACATTGGGAGAATGGTCCACGCTACAATCGCGTCTGGCCCGTAGCGACAACGTCCGGGCTGCCCTGGCTCTCGTGGAAAGGGGCGAAACGCCTTTGGGCATCGTCTACCAAAGCGATGCGCTGGCCAGCAAGGCCATCAAGACGCTAGGACTTTTCCCGCAGCGCACCCACCCGCCCATCACCTACCCAGTTGCCATCGTGAGCCCGGACGCGGGGGACGCGGTGAAAGCCTTCCGCAAATGGCTGGTAACCGAGCAGGCCCAGTCGATTTTCCAGCGCTTCGGTTTCACCCCCGTCGAACAACAGGTGCAATAGGGAGTTATTGGACACGTGCTGACCGATGCCGAATGGGAGGCCATTGCCATCAGCCTGCAGGTCGCGGGCAGCGCCATTGCCTGGATACTGGCGCCCGGCATTTTTGTGGCCTGGCTGATGGCGCGAAAAGACTTTCGCGGCAAGTCGATCGTGGATGGCTTGCTCCACTTGCCGCTGGTCCTGCCGCCGGTGGTGGTGGGCTATTTGCTGCTGATCGCCCTGGGTCGCCAGGGCCTGCTCGGCCAGTGGTTGAATCGGGTATTCGATATCCAACTCCCATTTACCTGGCAGGGCGCCGCCCTGGCCGGGGGCGTCATGGCGTTTCCCCTACTGGTGCGATCCGTGCGGCTATCGCTTGAAGCGGTGGATACGCAACTGGAAGCGGCCGCCCGCACCCTGGGCGCGAGCCGGTGGCGGGTTTTCTGCACGATTACGCTACCGCTGACAATACCGGGTCTGATCACCGGAACGGTACTCGCTTTCGCGCGGGCGCTGTCCGAATTTGGCGCCACGATCACGTTCGCCGCTAATATCCCGGGCGAAACCCGCACCCTCCCCCTGGCTCTTTATACCCTGATACAGACCCCCGGCGCCGAGGCTGCTGCGGCGCGGTTATGCGCGCTATCCATCGCTATCGCGATGCTCTCGCTGATCGCATCCGAATGGCTTGCCCGCCGGGCCAAAAGCCGGTTACGGGGGCGCGATGACTGAGCCAGCGTCCGAAGGTCTGCAGATTCAAGTACGACAGCAGCTGGACACCTTTCAGCTTGAGGCTGATCTGAGTCTGCCCCAGCGGGGAGTAACGGCCCTGTTTGGCGTTTCCGGTAGCGGTAAGACCAGCCTGCTACGCCTGATCGCCGGGCTCGACCGGCCACAGCAAGGGCGCATTCTGATCGGCGGCGAGCCCCTCGCGGACACTGGGCGCGGCCTTTTTGTGCCTCCTCAGCAACGTCATCTGGGCGTTGTGTTTCAAGAAGCCCGGCTGTTTCCCCATTACCGGGTGCGCGGCAACCTTGCCTACGGTATGCCTCGCAAGGATCGAACCCACTTCGACGCTATCGTAAGGCTGCTAGGGCTGGGCCATCTGCTGGATCGATTTCCCGCCACGCTCTCCGGTGGCGAGGCCCGGCGCGTCGCCATTGGCCGCGCCCTGCTCAGCCGTCCGCGCATGCTGCTGATGGACGAGCCCTTGTCCGGCCTGGACGGACCACGCAAGCAGGAGCTGCTGGACTTCATTCTGCAACTGACCCGGCAGATCGACATCCCGGTGATATATGTCAGTCACGATCCCGAAGAGTTGACGGCCATCGCCGATTACCTGGTACTGATGGATCAAGGCCATGTCATCGCGGACGGTCCGCTGGACGAATTGCTAATGCGCTTTGACCTGACACCGTATCTGGGCGGCTTCAACGCAGCATCGATCCTTGAGACGCAGGTGCAGGCGCATGATTTAGAGTATCACCTCACCCTACTCAAGCTGGCCGACGGACAAACACTGACCGTTCCACTTATCGGCGATGCACCCGAAGGCCACCCTATACGGCTGCGCATCCCGGTTCGAGAGGTCGCCCTGGCATTGGCGCCTCAACCTCACTCCAGCTATCGCAACCAACTTGAGGCCATCATCGAGGACGCTGCGGTGCCGGTCGACAATCCGGCTGCCATGGAGCTTCGACTAACGATTGGGGGGCAGGCTTTGCGAGCCCGGCTGACGCGGAAATCCTATGACGAGATGGGATTGGCGCAGCGAGAAACCGTAACGGCCCTGGTCAGGACCATCGCTTTTGCGCAACGGCCATAACCCGGTCCGCTCTACGAAAAAGGCCCCGGAGGGGATCCGAGGCAACGGGCAAAACAACCGAGTAACAGAAGGAAAGGCCGGCATAAGCCGGCCCGGTACATCTTTAGAACTGCATGATGGCTGACGCCATGACCTGTTCGTACTGTTCGCTGCTTTCAGACGCAATAACGCCGAAGTCCCAGTACGAGTACTCGACACCCAACGTCAAGTTGGCATGGGGAGTCCACATCAGGTTGGCATGCACCGACGTAGAGGAGTCGAAGTAGCTGAGCGTGCCATTCGGCTGGGCCGGCTGGCGCACGGTCAGGTCATCGACGATTTCCGTGTGCGAGCCCACCAGGCTCGAGCGCCATGTCGGCGACCAGTAATGGCGGTAAGCGATAGTCGCACCATAGGTCTTTAGAGGATCGACCTCACCCTGGGCCTGCTCGACCAAGTCGACATCCGGGTAAGTGAACAACCCCATGTAGCGACCCAGCGAGCCATAGCTGTACTGCATGCGGAGATCATCGCGGCCAAAGGTCGGGATACGCGCACTCAGAGAGACGGCTCCGGTCACTTTCGAGTCATCGGATGCATCATCTTCCAAGCTCCGCACGAGGCCGGCAATGGAGTAAAAGCCATAGTTGCCGCGAACCTGGTAGCGGGCAGCCAGATCCGGATAGGACTGGTCGTCATACGAAGTAGAACCGAATCCGTCCTCAGGCTCTTCCAAGGAAACCATGATTTTACCGCCCGGTGCCGCCATGTTGTAGCGGATCATCGGCTGCGTGGTATAGATGAAGGCCGCCATCTTACCCTGGTTCAGAATTTCGGGTAGAGCCGCAAGATCGCTAAAAGTGGTGTAGGTCTGACCGAATTCCCAACCATTCCAGGCACCGTACGCTTGACGCAGGCGCGGGTTATAGCTGTTGGACACGACCTCGTTGCCGGGCGCGTCTGCACCAGTGTTGAAGTCCATTTCCAGGTAGGTGCGCAGGGCGTGACCGCCGACGTCCTCGGTTTCGGTACCGAAGCTGAAGCGGGACTCACGGGCAGAGAAACCAGCCTTCCAATCGTTATCGGTCGTTGCGAAAGACGCAAAATTACGTGCCAGGCCAACGCTATAGGCGTTGGTCGTACCGTTGCCGTTGGAGCCGTAGATCAGATCGGCCTTAATAAAGCCACCAAATGAAATCGTGGTATCGCCAATCTTGAGACCGTCGCCTTCACGCAGGATGTAGGGGTTATCCTGGGTCGCTTCCGGCGCGGTGGATACCGCAGCGCCTAACTTTTGTTCTAACTGCTCGACACGCTGGCGCAGCTCCTCGACTTCGGCATCGTCCTGGGCGTTTGCCGGCATCGACATAGCTGCAATCAGCGGTAGTCCTGCAAGAGCCACCGCGCGGGTGAGTGGGTGTGCTCTGAATGACCCATTTCTTGTTGTCATTTCAAACCTCGTCTTTTCTTTGTTGTAGAGAGTCGCGTCTTTCTTTTTTGGTCCTTCCGCCGGTTATTATTCTTTTAACTACCTGTTATTTCGCTATGCGGTACAACAACCATGACAGGTTCCGCTAAGCAATACCGGCTTCCGTATTTCCGAATATAGTCAAAGCCGTTTTCAACAACAACCTTTTAAAACTAAATTTTGCTGTTTCTCGTATTAGAAAAGTTAGCGCAGGTAAGTTGGGCGATTGACAGACCAACATCCATGATTCATGCTTCGTTTATTCTGCTATGCGGTATCGGCTTTCACAACCAGCCACCGGAAGCCTGGAAAACAGAAACCGCGTAGAACGTCATAGTCAATAGAACACAGAACATAAGAAGCGTACCGAGAGGTTGATCGATGAACATGAACTATACGGCGGAAGAGCGAGCCTTCCGTGACGAGGTCCGTAGCTTCCTCGAGGAAAAGTTGCCGGCGGACATTGCCGACAAGGTGAAACGCGGACGCCGGATGTCCCGGGCTGACCACGAGCGCTGGCAGCAGATTCTCAGCAAACAGGGCTGGTATGCCACTCATTGGCCGGAAGAACATGGCGGGGTGAAATGGTCGCCGGTGCAAAAGCATATTTGGGACGAAGAGTCATGCCGGTATGGCGCCCCGCGCTCGATCCCGTTTGGCGTGAACATGGTGGCGCCGGTCATCATCAAGTTCGGATCCGAAGAGCAGAAGCAACAGTACCTGCCGCGCATTCTCAGCGGAGAGGACTGGTGGTGCCAGGGCTACTCCGAGCCGGGCGCCGGTTCCGACCTGGCGTCGCTGAAAACGCGCGCGGTACGTGAAGGCGATCACTATATCGTGAACGGCCAGAAGACCTGGACTACCCTGGGCCAGCACGCCAACATGATTTTCTGCCTGGTACGCACCAACACCGAGGTAAAAGCTCAGGAAGGCATCTCTTTCCTGCTAATGGACATGGAGGCGCCGGGCGTCACTGTGCGTCCGATCATTACCCTGGATGGCGAGCACGAGGTCAACGAGGTTTTCTTTGACAACGTCAAAGTCCCCGTTGAGAACCTGGTGGGCGAAGAAGACAAGGGCTGGACTTACGCCAAGTACCTGCTGACCTATGAGCGCACCGGCCTGGCCGGCATCGGCGCCTCCAAGGCAGCGCTGAGCCACCTGAAGTCGATTGCCAGCCGCCAGACCAAAAATGGCCGTCCGCTGATCGAAGATCCGACTTTTTCCCAGCGCATCGCCCAGGTGGAAATCGATCTGATGGCCGCCGGCATCAGCAACCTGCGCATTGTCGCGTCCGTCGAAGGTGGCGGCGTACCGGGTGCGGAAAGCTCGATGCTGAAGGTCCGGGGTACCGAAATTCGTCAGGCCATCACCGACCTCGCCCGCCGTGCTCTGGGGCCTTATGCCCAGCCGTTCGTGGAAGAGGAACTGGACCTGGATTACGACGGTGACTTCCTGTCCGACCAGGACGGCGCTCCGCTGTCCGCGCAGTACTTCAACATGCGCAAGCTGTCGATCTTCGGCGGATCCAACGAGATCCAGAAGAACATCGTCACCAAAATGATTCTCGGACTGTAACAGGAGGCCCCATGGACTTCAGACTCAATGAAGAGCAGCAAATGCTGCAAGACACCGTGGCGCGCTTGGTCCGCGGTGAATACGATTTCGAAAAGCGCCTGAAATACAGCGAAAGCGAACTGGGCTTCAGCGAAGAATTCTGGACGCAGCTGGGTGAGCTAGGGCTGTGTGCGGTGCCCTTCCCCGAAGAGCTGGGCGGCTTCGGTGGCTCCGGCGTGGACGTGCAATCGGTGATGACCGAACTGGGTCGCGGCCTGTGCCTGGAACCGTACATGCAAACGGTCATCCTGGGCGGCGGCATCATCAGTCAGGCTGCCAGCGACAGCCAGAAAGAAGACTGGCTGAGCCGCATCGCCACTGGCGAACTGAAAGTTGCCGTTGGCCTGCAAGAACCCCAGAGCCATTACAACCTGAACGACGTCGAGACCCGCGCGAAAAAATCCGGCGAGGGTTATACCCTCAATGGCCGTAAGGGTGTGCTGATCGGCGGCCATGCGGCGGGACTAATCATTGTCTCAGCACGCACCAGCGGCGATAGCCGAGATGCCGAAGGCCTGTCCCTATTTGCTATCGATCCCAATGCCGCCGGCGTCGAGCGTCGCGTCTATCCGACCATGGACGGCGCCAAAGGCTGCGACATCTTCCTGAAGGACGTCAAGGTCGGGGCCGACGCCCTGATCGGCGCCGAAGGCAAGGCCGGCGACGTGATCCAATACCAGGCCGGTCGTGCAGTCGCCGCCTTGTGTGCAGAAGCCATTGGCGCGATGGAAGAGTCCATCAAGCTGACCTTGGAATACCTGAAGACCCGCAAGCAGTTTGGCGTGCCCATCGGTAAATTTCAGGTACTGCAGCATCGCATGGTGGATATGAGTTCGGAGCTTGAGCAGGCGCGCTCTGCGTCGATCCTCGCAGCCAACGTGGCCAATGAAGTCGCCAGCGACGAGCGCACCCGCACCCTGGCTGCGGCCAAGAATGTGATCGGTCGCGCCGGTCAGTTCATTTCCGAGCAGGCCATTCAGCTCCACGGCGGTATCGGCATGACCTGGGAGTACAGTCTGGCGCACTACGCTAAGCGGCTGATCATGATCAACCACCAGTTCGGTGACGACGATTTCCACCTGGAAGCTTATGCAGGCCTGCTGCAGGCTTCCTGATTTCAGGCACGTTCTCTGTGCGAGGAGCCGGGTCTCGATCCCCTTATGAGACCCAATTTTAGGGGTGGCCTTGGCCACCCCTTTTTTAGTTGAGGAGGCCCTATGCAATCCAATCGACAACAAGATCAAGATCAGGATAAAGCCTTGCGTAAACAGGAGTGGCAGGCCCGTTGCGACTTGGCGGCAGCCTACCGGCTGGTGGCGCTGTTCGGCTGGGACGATCTGGTGTTCACCCACCTCTCCGCCCGGGTGCCGGGGCCTGAGCACCACTTCCTGATCAACCCCTATGGCCTGCTGTTTCACGAGATCACCGCGTCGTCGCTGGTCAAAGTGGATCAGGAAGGGAATGTCGTGCAGGCCGGTGGCCTGCCAAGGGTCAATCCGGCGGGCTTCACCATCCACAGCGCCATCCATATGGGGCGTGAGGACGCTGGTGCGGTCATGCATCTGCACGCTGCCGATGGCGTGGCGGTGTCCGCCCACAAGGACGGCCTATTGCCCTTGAGCCAGACGGCGATGCTCTGCCTGGATCATGTGGCGTATCACGATTACGAGGGCGTGGCACTGAACCTGGACGAGCGGGAACGGCTGATCCGGGACATCGGCGATAAGTCGATGCTGATCCTGCGCAATCACGGCGTGCTGACCGCCGGGAACGATGTACCGCAGACCTTCACCTATCTCTATTTCCTGATGAAGGCCTGTGAGATCCAGGTGAAAGCCCAGGCGTGCGGACCCACCTGGATACCGTCTGACGAGGCCATCGCCACGACGCGTGAGCAATCCCAGTCGCTGGGCAAGGCGGCCAAGCTGACCTGGCCGGCGTTGTTGCGGTTGCTGGATAGCAAGAATCCGGGGTATGCGGTTTAAGGGTTAACGCAGAGCTGATCCTCCGGGGCTACCCCAAGGCCCGAAGGAAGCGGGTGGATGCCCTCGCCGAAGGAAGGACAGGGACGTCCTGGTTGGATTAGCCGGCCAGGGATGGCCGTCTAATCCAACGTAGGCGAGGGTGTCCATTCGCTTCCCGACTCGAGCAATGAGGTTATAACGTCGGATCGTCCGCCACCCGAACCAGCATCTTGCCCCGGTTGCGGCCTTCCAGAAGCCCCTGGAAGGCCGACAGGGTGTTTTCAAACCCGTCGACGATATCTTCCTGGTACTGCACCTTCCCTTCGCGAATCCAGGCGGCCATGTCTTTCAGAAAGTCCGAATGACGCTCCAGATGGTCCGACTGGATAAAACCGCGAATCGTCAGACGCTTGATCAAAACCTTCCCCATAAACGGAATCAGACGGTCGGCCCCTTCAGGCAATGAGGTCTGGTTGTAATGGGCTATGCGGCCACACACGGGTATGCGGGCAAAATCGTTGACTCGCTTCATCACTGCATCGAACACCTTGCCACCGACATTCTCGAAGTAGATATCGATGCCGTCCGGACAGGCCCGGTCAAGCTGGGTTTCGAAATCATCGTCCTTGTAGTTGATACACGCGTCGAAGCCATAGGTGTTGACCACGTGGCGGCACTTGTCGTCAGCCCCTGCGACGCCGACCACCCGGCACCCCTTGAGCTTGGCAATCTGTCCCACCACCTGCCCCACGGCGCCTGAGGCGGCCGAAACCACAACAGTCTCACCCGTCTTGGGCAACCCCAAGTCCAGCAGGCCGACATAGGCCGTGAAACCCGGCATGCCGAGCACGCCCACGGCTGTGCTGACCGGCGCCTCCGCCGGGTCGAGCTTTCTCAGGCCCTCGCCCGCAGCCACGTCGTAGCGTTGCCAGCCACTGTGGCTGAGCACGATGTCGCCTTGTTGGAGGCCCTCGAACCGGCTTTCCACCACTTCGCTGACGGTGCCACCCGTCATCACCTCGCCGATTTCCACACCTCTTGCGTAAGAGGCACCCGCATTCATTCGGCCGCGCATGTAAGGGTCGAGCGACAGATAAATCGTCTTCAGCAACACCTGTCCCTCTTCGGGCTTCGGTATCGGTGAATCCTTGAGCGCCAAGTGATCCTCATCCGGCATGCCAGACGGGCGGGAGGCGAGAATGTATTGTTGATTCTGTTCCATTATCCATATCCTCTGTTAGTGGCTGAACCGAGTGCATTGGTCATTGCACCCGCTGCAGCGGTTCTTCAAAATGAATTTCGGAACTTAATTTCTCTTTTCGAAACACTCCACCACAAAAACAATGGGACCAACAATGAAAGAAATCGCCTTGGATGACCTTTCTCAACACACCGACACCCTGATTGGCCACAGCCCCTGGAAAACTATCTCCCAAGAGATGATCCAGGCCTTCGCGGATGCCACTGGCGATCATCAGTGGATCCATGTCGATGTTGAGCGGGCCAAACGCGAAGCGCCCTGGAAAAGCCCGGTCGCCCACGGGTTTCTGACCGTGTCGCTCATCCCTCTGCTAAATCAGGGCATCATCAAGGTGACCGGCACCTCCGCCAGCATCAACTATGGGCTTAACAAGCTTCGCTTCCCGGCGGCGGTCAAGTCCGGATCGGCCATCCGTACCGAGGTGACCCTTAAAGACGTCAGCGCCGTTGACGACCAGCGAGTGCTGGCGACCTACACCACCCAGGTCCAGATCGAGGGTGAGGACAAGCCGGCCTGTGTGGCGGAGAATCTGGTAATGTATGTGCGGTGATTTGTCGAATAGGGGCGCCTGCGGCGCCTCAGAAGCTAAAGCTTCTGCTACACACTCGAGTTGCCCGCAAAATGTAGCCGACGCTTCAGCTTCGGAGCAGCCCGCAGGGCTGCCCTGGCTTCCGCACTAAAAAAGGGGCCCGCGGGCCCCTTTTTTGTTCAGCCGAGCTTACTGGTCTTCAATCGGCTTCTGGACAATCTTGCCGTCCTCGACCACCGCAAGGGTGGTTTCGGTGACAAAACCGCCCTTATCGGTCACTTCAGTGACCTCATACGGGTTCTTGGAATCTTCAAGACTCGCCATCGCTTCGCTCATGGTGGCACGGATCTTCTTCGGATCAGTGGTTTCAGCCATGTCCATCGCCTTTACCAGACCGTGGAGCGCCAGGTAGTTGTAGGCAGCCTCGGAGCCGGGGGTTTTACCGAACTCATCTTCGTAACGCTTGATGAAGTCCTGGGCGGCTGGCGTCTCATAGACAGACAGCGGAACGACGCCAATGGCACCCTCCACCATCTCCAGACCGCCGGCCACATCTGCGACCTCATCGATTTTTGCCTGATCCATGACGATAAAACCGCCCTGGAAGCCCAACTGACGCGCCTGCTGCACGACAAGCCCCGTCGGCTCGGACGCGCCACCCACGAACAT
This sequence comes from Marinobacter fonticola, assembly GCF_008122265.1. NCBI lineage: Bacteria > Pseudomonadati > Pseudomonadota > Gammaproteobacteria > Pseudomonadales > Marinobacteraceae > Marinobacter > Marinobacter fonticola. Next base: position 366,698 of record NZ_CP043042.1, on the reverse strand, counting down.
CACGTCCGGATTGGAGGCAACGATACGGCTGACGCCGGTATAGAAGTCGGCGGACTTGTTGTAATCCATCGGGTTGTTAGCCACAACTTCCCCGCCTTTCGAGGTCCAGGCCTTCTCAATCATGCTGCCCCAAATCTTGGCGTATTCGTGGGTAGCTCCGCCCATACCGAGCTTCTTGCCCTCGTGCTCCAGAGCATAGTCGGTGAAGGCACGAACGTAGCCGTCGAACGTCGGCGGGATACGGATGGTCAGCGCGTTGCCCTTTTCGGTAACCGTGGGGACACTGGTGTAGGCCATGATCAGGAAGTTGTCCTGCTCATTGAAATCCTGCAGTGCAAAGATACCGCCGGAATGCGGAACGAAAACCGCCGGGACGTTGGATTCCTGCTTCAGGCGCTTGGCATTGGTCGCCGCCTGGGCCGGGGAATACCGGTCATCCAGGGAAATGATGTTCACCTTGTAGGTTTCGCCATTAATGTCGAAACCACCGTTGGCATTGACCTCGTCCGCAGCCATGCGCAGGCCGGACAGGGTGTTCTCGCCGTAGAGGGCGGCGCCACCGCTGAGCGGACCGGTAAAACCGATATTCACTGTGGATTCCGCCATGGCGCCAGCGGAGATGCCCGCGCCCAACGTTGCCACTGCGATCGCACGACCAAGTTTTTTCAGCATTCTCATTGTTTTCTCCTTGGGTATTGCGCCTGTCATTCTTGTTGGATAACGATTATTTGTTGTTTGATGAATTGCTCGTCCAGGTTTTGCGTTGTGCTCCGTACTCAAGACGGGACTTTGCTTAAGCCCCGATATATGCCTTGCGCACCTGCTCATTGCCCAGCATGGTTTCCCGGTCACCTTCCATGACCAGTTGGCCGTTTTCCATGACGTAAGCACGGCTGGCAATCTTCAGTGCCGCAAAGGCATTCTGTTCAGCCAGCAGAACCGTGGTTCCCAGGCTGTTAATTTTCTGAATCGTCTCGAACATCTGGCGCACCACCAGTGGTGCCAGCCCCAGAGACGGTTCGTCCAGCATCAGCAGACGCGGACGGCTCATCAGCGCGCGACCGATGGCCACCATCTGTTGCTGACCGCCGGACAGGGAGCCCGCCGGCTGATCCGCCTTTTCTTTCAGGATCGGATACAGCTCCAGTACCTCGTCCAGGTACTTCTTGCTGCCGGACTTATCCCGGCGATGAACATAGGCGCCCATCATCAGGTTCTGCATGACGCTCATCTGCGGGAACAGTTTACGGCCCTCGGCGCATTGCACGATGCCCGACGAGACCACCGCACTGGGCTTGAGCCCGCCGATCCGTTTGCCCTCGAATTCGATCTCGCCGGCGGTCGGCTTGTTCAGGCCGCTAAGCGTATTGAACAAGGTGGACTTACCGGCGCCGTTAGCCCCCAGCAGGACGACCAACTCGCCGGTATCCACACTCATCGAGATGTTGTTGAGGGCCTTGAAGCTGCCATAGCAGACGTCGACATTTTTAAGCTGCAACATCTTCGTCACTCCCCAGGTAGGCTTCGATGACAACCGGATTCTCCCGGACTTCCTTCGGCGTGCCCTCGGCTATCTTCTCGCCATGGTCGAGCACCATGATCTTGTCGGCGATGCCCATGATCATGTCCATCTTGTGCTCGATCAGGCAAACGGTCAGCCCATGCTTGACCATCTTACGCATCAGGTCCGCCAGGCCTTCAGTCTCTTCCGGGTTGACCCCGGCGGCCGGCTCATCCAGCAGCACGATCTTGGGATCGGTAGCCAAGGCCAGGGCGAAAGCCACGCGCTTGCGCTCTTCCTGGGTGATGTCGGCGATGAACTGGTTTTCCACATGGGACAGACCGACGAAGTTCAGTGCCTCGCGGGCTTTCTCGCGACAGGCCTTTTCTTCCGCCTGCAACCGCTTGGAGTTGATCAGCACGTCCCACAGACCGGACTGGGTCCGCAGCCGGTGACCGACGATCAGGTTGTCCAGCACCGACGCCTGCTCGAACAGGTTAGTGGTCTGGAAGGTGCGGCCCACCCCGCGCTGGGCAATGAAGTCGCAGCGCAGCGGCGTGATGTCCTCGCCGTCGAGGATGATGCGTCCGGACGTGGGCTTGTGCGTGCCGGCGACCAGGTTGAAGAAGGTGCTCTTACCGGCGCCGTTGGGCCCGATGATGGCGTTCACCTTGTGGGCCTCGAACTCGACGGAGACATCGTTCACCGCCGCCAGGCCACCAAACATCTTGGTGAGGTTTTCGATCTTAAGCATTGTTCTCTACCCCCTTGCCGGTGCTGACACGGCTTTCCTTCTTCTTGCTCGGCGCAGCGCGTTTCTGGGATTGACGGTGCATCCAGGTGAGGAAGGAACCGACGAACCCGCGGGGGAAGAAAATCACCAAGAGCACCAGCAGTGGGCCGAAGATGATCATTCGGTACTCTTCCAGGAACTGCAGGGACTGGGTGATCCAGACGATACCCACGGTACCCAGTAGCGGTCCGGAGATGGTGCCGATACCGCCCACCAGCAGGTAGGTAATCATGTCGAAAGTATGCTGGACATTGGCTTCTTCCGGCCCGATGAACCGGATCATGCCCGCGTAGAGCGCGCCTGCCATACCGGCATAGGTTGTCGATAGCACAAAGGCCATAGTCTTGTTGCGCATCAGATTGATGCCCAAGGACTGCGCCAGTTCGTCGCCGTTGCGGATCGCCACGAAGGTGCGGCCCAGCAGCGAGCGGGACAGCTTGCCCATAAACCACATGGCGAAGACCAGGAACGCCAGAACCAAATAGTAGAAGGGCACCGTTTGGGTGAAATCCACCAGACCAAAACCGTTGGGTGCAGCGATATCACGCACGCCGATCGGACCATGGGTCAACTCTTCCCACTTATCCAGCAGCAGATAAATGATGAAGCCCACACACAGGGTGAAGATCGCAAAGTAGTGCTCCTTCAGGCGCAGCGACACCACGCCCACCAAGAAACCCAGCAACGCCGTCATCAGCAGCGCCGCCACGAACGCCGGCCAGAAGCTCCAGCCATAGTCGGCACTGAGCAGGCCCAGCGTGTAGGCGCCGATGGCGAAGAAGCCGCCATGGGCCAGGTTCAGCTGGCCGCAGAAGCCGGTAATGATGTTCAGACCGTACACGGCAATGGCCCAGACAAAGGCCGATGCCATCACGTAGATCTGGTACTCGTTACTGGCGAACAGCGGGAACAACAAAGCCAGCACAATCAGCGCATACTTGAACGCCGGATGCATGAAAAGGGAAGCCAGTTTGAACAACATGATTAGTGCGCCCCCTTCGCGAATAGGCCTTGCGGACGAACGGACAGGATCAGCACAAGCAGGCCGAACGCGATAATGTCCTTATAGCTGGTCGAGATATAAAAGCCGCCAAACGCCTCGGCGAAGCCGATGATCATGCCACCGACGATGGCGCCGGGAATACTGCCCATGCCGCCGAGGATGATGATGACGAACGCTTTCATGATGACGATGTGCCCCATGGCCGGATAGACCAGATTGATCGGCGCATAGAGCGTCGCGGCAAAGGCCGCCAGCACGCCGGAGATGGCGAAGGTCATCATGGCCACTCGGTTGGCGTCGATGCCCACCAGGAAGGCGCCTTCACGGTTCTGCGCCATGGCGATGATGGTGGCGCCGGTCATGGTCTTGCGCAGGAATAGCTGCAGCGCCACCACCAGCACCAGTGCGCCAACGATAATCAGCGCCCGCTGCTCGGGGATAATCAGGCCATCGAAGTTCATGATGCCGGTGAACGGCGAGGACATGCGGCGGAAGTCCGAACCCCAGAACATCTGCACCACCGCTTCCAGGAACAACAGAATGCCGATGGCGGCGATCTTGTCATGAATGGGCGGGGAATGACGCAGGGGATGGAATACCAGGCGTTCACAGATCACGGCCAGGGCCGCAACGATGACCGCAGAACCGGCCATGGCGACCCAGTAGTGAGCACCGATGTCGACCATCAGGAAATACGACATGAACGCCCCTACCATGTAGAGCGCGCCATGGGCGAAGTTAGGGATATGCAGGATACCGTAGACGAGCGTCAGGCCGAGAGCTACGAGACCGTAGATACTCCCAAGCGTTAGCCCGTTGACGATGTTTTGGAAAAAGAGGTTCAAGTTGGCCCCCTCTTGGCAGTTGTTGTTATATACCGCAGGTTCGGGTAACCGGCGGAGCTTTTGGGTCTTTACTTTCTTTGTGGTGCTGTCAGGACGTTGTGGTGCTGTCAGGACGTTGTGGTGCTGTCAGGACCGCGGGCTCAGCCTTGGCAGTGCGTCTTCAGCCAGGTGATTAGTTTGTGATATCACCTTTCTCTAAAGAGTACACTGCGCAGACTTCCTGTCAACATACAAAATACAATTCCACTCTGCGAACCTATGCCATTTTTTTTATGGCTTTAGTGAAACAGAGACCGCCAGTCGGACCGGCGGTTCCCGTTCTATTTCTCAATGACCGATGGAGCGTCTAGACCGCAGTCTGGTCCTGCCATTCCTGCTCCTGCAGGGCACGCCACATCACCTTGCCGGTGGGCGATTTAGGCAGCTCGATGACGAACTCGACCTGTTGCGGCACCTTGTAGGCCGACATCTCTTCCTTGCACCAGGCAATGATCTCCTCGGCCGTGACCGTTCCCTCCGCTTCGGGCGTCAGCACGATGCAGGCTTTTACGGTTTCGCCCCGTTTGGGATCCGGCGCCGAGATCACACAACATTCGTGGATCGAGGGATGACGGTACATCAGGCTTTCCACCTCCGAGGGCCACACCTTGAAGCCGGAAGCATTGATCATCCGCTTCACCCGGTCGACCATGAAGAAGTAGCCGTCCTCGTCGTAGTAGCCCAGATCGCCCGTGCGGAAGAAGCGTTTGCCGTCCAGCTCGATAAATGCGGCTTCGGTTTCCATCGGCCGGTTCCAGTAGCCCACGGTGACCTGCGGGCCATTGCTGACGATCTCGCCCACCTCGCCCGGACCTTTTTCCTGCAAGGTTTCTACATCGACGATGCGCGAATCCACGTCGAATACCGGCACCCCGAGACATTGAGCCTTCGGTGCATTAGACGGGTTGATATGGGTGGCCGCCATGGTTTCCGACAGGCCGTAGCCTTCGATGTAATTCAAACCCGTGAGGGTTTTCAATTTGGATGCGACGGCCGCCGGCATGGCGGCACCGCCACCACCGATGGTCTTGAGGCTGCTAATGTCGTAATTGGCCAGTTCGGGGTTGGATAGGAAATCCACCGCCATGGTGACGATGTTGGTCCAGCCGGTGACCTTGTAACGCTCGATCAGCTTGGCCGCCGTGGTGCGATCCCAGCGGGTCATGATCACCGAGATGGAACCGCTGTAGATCGGACTGTTCATTGAGCCGGTCATACCGGTCACATGGAAGAACGGCAACGTCGAAAGCTGAACCGTATCCGCGGTGCTCAGGTTCCAGTAGGCCCGGTGCACGGCTGTCGCCATCACGCCACGGTGAATATGGGTACAGCCCTTGGGCGCACCGGTGGTGCCGGAGCTATAGGGAATCACGGCTATATCGTCAGGGCCTGCCGTATGCGGTCCGGGCACATGGCCGGCCTTGATCACCTCGTCCCAGCTCACCAACCCCGGCGCTTCCAGCTTAGCGGCCGGCGCGGCCACCTCTGCGGGTAGGTTGAGGTCGGTGTTGGCATCGATGTAGCTGTTGTAGGCGGCGACCACCACTTCTTCCAGATGTGTATTGCCTACCAAAGGCGCGATGAACCCCGCCAGCTCCTGGCCCGCTAAACAAAGGCGGGCGTCGGTATCGCTAATGTAATGCTCCAGCTCCGCCGCCCGGTTCATCGGGTTGACCGGGATCACCGCCGCATCCGCCCGCAGGATGGCGTAGTAGCTCACGACGTACTGGGGCGAGTTCTGCATATAAAGGAGGACCCGGTCGCCCTTCTTTACGCCTTTCTCCTGGAGATAGCCGGCCAGGGCCTCGGTTTCGTCCAGCAGTTGCTGGTAGGTCATCACCTTGTCATAGAAGATGATGGCCGGATGATCCGGGTAGCGCTGTGCCGCAATGGACAGATTGGTAAACACGCTGGTTTTGGGCAGCGTCATGGTCTTGGGCAACTCTTTTGGCCAGACCCCATGGTGTCTCGTAAACATCTCTTGTTCTCCCGTAGTCCGGCCCGCGCTTACCGGGCCAATTACTTCGTCATTCGTTCGCGATCAGACTGCTCGCCTCGTCATCCGGTAGCGGCGCCATGCTGCGCAGCGGCGTTACCGCCACCGCATGATCACGCAGTACGGCAACGTCCATATCCGGTGCCACAATGTGCTTCGAGCTGCGCTCAAAACTTAGCCACCAGTACGGCAAGCTGCGGCCGTCCTGTCCCGCCAGTAGTTGGGTGCGCTGGATCGAACCGCTGGACTGGCGAGCCCAGCGCAGATCCTTCACGTCAGTGGCGGCACACGCGGGGAAATTGATATTCCAGCAACAGGTCGGCTGTTCCCGAGGACGCCAGAGGGCGCGGATCACCCGCTCACCCAGCTCGGTCACCGGTGACCAGTCGATCCCCTCGCGGTTGAGGAACGCCTGGCTCAAGGCCATCGCGGGAATCCCCAGGTGCTCCGCGGTAAGTACCGCGCCGACGGTGCCGGAATACTGCACGGAATCGCTGATATTGGCGCCGCAGTTGACGCCGGAAAGCACCAGGTCCGGCAGCGTTTCGCCAAACCATTCCGCCTGGGCGAACAGCACGCAATCCGCCGGCGTACCCGACAGTGCAAAGCGGCGACCGCTGTCATCCTGCGCATAGCAGCGCAACGGCGTATGTATGGAAATGCTTTGCCCGGCACCACTGCGGTCGTGCTCCGGCGCCACCACCCAGACTTCTTCCGCCAGCTTGTGGGCAATCCGCTCAAGAACGGCCAAACCCGGCGCGTTGATGCCGTCGTCATTGGTAATCAGAATGCGGCGTACGATAGGGTCGCTCACACCGACACCCCCTTGGCACCGTTCTGGGCGATGCGCCAGCCGGCGTCCGCCAGCATACTGGCCCGCTTACCCACCTGGAGCGCATCGGCGTTGCTAGCGTTGCCCTGCAGCGCACGGGCATAAACGCCCTGGACGATGGCCGCCAGGCGGAACAAGGAGAACGCCAGGAACACGTGCCAATCATCGATACCGGTTCGACCGGACTGGCGGCAGTAGCGCTCGACCACTTCCTGCTCGTCCGGAATGTTCAAGGCTTCCAGGTCCTCGCCCACGATCCCGCGGGAACCTTCCAGATCCATCGGCAGGTGATACGGCAAGCAGTAGTACGCCAGGTCCGCCAATGGGTGGCCCAGGGTGGACAGCTCCCAGTCCAGGATCGCAATGATCTCGGGCTTGTCCGGAGCCACCATCAGATTGCCGAGACGGTAGTCGCCATGAGCGATGGCGCACTCGTCCATTTTAGGCAGGTGATCCGGCAGCCAGGCCATCAGATTGTCCATGGCCGGCATGTCGTCGGTCTTGGAGGCCTGATACTGCTTGGTCCAGCGGGCCACCTGACGGGCCACGTAGCCTTCCGGCCGGCCGTAGTCACCCAGGCCAACGGCATTCACATCCACCGCGTGCATCTGTGCCAAGGTGTCTATGGCCGCTTCGTGCACCGGGCGGCGCTCGTGACGATCCAGCGCCCGCAGTGCCGGATGACTGACAACACGCCCGGGCATGAAATCCATCACATAGAACGGCGTGCCGATAATGTCCGAGTCCTCGCATAAGACCCGGGCTCGGGGCACAGGCACATCGGTGTTATCGGACAGCGCCCGGATCACCTTGTACTCACGCTCCACCATGTGAGCGGAGGGCAGGGTTTTTCCCGGCGGCTTCTTGCGCAGGACATAGCGGCCGCTATCGGTGTCCAGCAGGAAGGTGGGGTTGGATTGCCCACCCTGGAACTGCTTGACGTCGAGGCGCTCGCCAATATCGGGCATGGCATTCTGCAACCAGCCCTTGAGTTTCTGCGCGTCGAACCGGTGGGCGTCGAGGACGTCCACCAGTTGTGGATCGAGATTCGCTACAGCGGACATGCTCACCTCAGCCAACGGTCTCTCCGCCGTCCGCCACGATCACCTGTCCGGTGATGTAGGCGCTGGCCTTGGTGGATAGGAATACCGCCAGACCGGCGATATCAACCGGCTCGCCGATACGGCGCAGGGGTGTCTTTTCTTCCACCCGTTTGAGTCGAACCGGGTCCTCGACCAGCGCTTTGGCAAAGTCGGTACGGACCAGGCCCGGTGCAATCGAATTGACGCGGATGCCCTTGGGGCCCCACTCCACCGCCAGGTTACGGGCCAGCGCCGCTTCCGCAGCCTTGGATACGCCGTAAGTGCCGATCACGGTGTTGCCGCGAATGCCGGCGATGCTGGATAGCAGGACCACCTGGCCATCGCCGCGCTCGGCCATGTGCGGCAGCACCATCTGGGTCAGCCAGAAGGTGCCCTTGACGTTGGTGTCCATGATCTTATCCCAGGCGTCGTCGGTCATGTCTTGAGTCGGACCGTAAACCGGGTTGGTGGCGGCATTGCAAACCAGTACGTCGATCTGGCCAAAGGCATCCAGGGTCTTGTCCACCAGGTTCTTCAGGTCGTCCTTACGACCCACATGGCAAGGCACGGCAATGGCCTCGAAGCCCTGCTCTTTCAGCTCGCCAGCGACTTGCTCGCAAACGTCCGCCTTGCGGCTGGAAATCACCACTTTGGCGCCGCAGCGGGCCATCTCTTCGGCGATGGAACGGCCGATACCTTTGGTGGAACCGGTGATCAAGGCCACCTTGCCGGTCATATCGAACAATGGGTTGGTCATGGTCGGGGCTCCTGATCAGTGGGATTTAGAGTGGGTTTGTGGAAAGTTGCGGAGCTCCAACTTGGCGATGGAGTCCAAATGCACCTCGTCCGGACCGTCCGCCAGCCGCAGGGTACGCACCTGCGCCCATGCCGCCGCCAGGAAGGAGTCCTGACACACGCCCATGGCGCCATGCACCTGGATAGCGCGATCCAGCACCCGCAACGCCATACTCGGCGCGGCGACCTTGATCATGGCAATTTCCTGACGCGCCACCTTATTACCCACGGTATCCATCATGTGTGCGGCCTTCAGGGTCAGCAGGCGGCATTGTTCGATTTCCATACGTGAGCGGGCGATATCCTTGCGGATGGAGTCGAACTGGGCCAGCGGCTTGCCAAACGCTTCACGCTCGTTGACCCGCTGGCACATGGCTTCCAGCGCGCGCTCGGCCACGCCGATGGTGCGCATACAGTGGTGAATGCGGCCCGGCCCCAAACGGCCCTGAGCAATCTCGAAACCACGGCCCTCGCCCAGCAGCATGTTGCTGGCCGGCACCCGCACATCGTTGTATTCGATTTCCGCATGGCCGTGGGGTGCATGGTCATAGCCGAACACGGTCAGCGGGCGGATAATCTTCACGCCCGGAGCATCCAGCGGCACCAGGATCATGGATTGCTGCTTATGCTTTTCCGCCCCGGCGTCGGTCTTGCCCATCACGATGGCAATCTTGCAGGTGGTGGTCATCGCGCCGGAGGACCACCATTTGCGGCCGTTGATCACGTACTCGTCGCCGTCGCGACGGATTTCACAGCTGATGTTGGTGGCGTCCGACGATGCCACCCCCGGCTCGGTCATAGAAAAGCAGGAGCGGATTTCACCGGCCAGCAGCGGCTCCAACCACTGTTTCTGCTGCTCAGGAGAACCGTAGCGGGCGATGGTTTCCATGTTGCCGGTGTCGGGCGCTGAGCAATTGAACACCTCTGGCGCCATATGGGAGCGCCCCATGATTTCGCACAGGTGGGCGTATTCGAAATTGGTCAGGCCGGCGCCGTAGTCGCTTTCCGGCAGAAAGAGATTCCACAGGCCCGCGGCCTTGGCCTTGCCTTTCAGCTCCTCCAGGATGGCCGTTGGCGCCCAGCGATTCTCGGCCTTCTCGATCTGCTCGTGGTGCAGGTGCTCGTTGGGATAGACGTGCTCGTCCATGAACGCGATGACTTGCTCGCGTAGCGCCTGGGCCTTTTCGGAAAGTTCAAACATGGTTGTGCCTCATTCTGTCGTTGTAGGTTTTAGGGGCGTTCGGCTAGCGCCTTCTATCTATAGCACCTTCTATCTATAGCGGCTGCCACCTATTGGGTTGCGCCAGCCTATGGAGGACTGCGTCAACCAACCCCTTCACGGCTTCTGAACATGTTGGCGAAACTCGTCTAGCGGAACACCCTCAGGGCTTTCGCTGCCGGAACGGATGCGTAAGGTGCCCTCGCCAATGGCGAGTAACTGGCCCTTTTCATCGCGAACTTCGCCGGAGCTGTTAAAAATGCGATTGCCACCGGCCCGCCTGAGGCCGGTAATCGTAATCACGCCACCGCTGCATTGCCCGGTGAACGTTGTGGTCAATGACAAGGTGATGGCCTTGCGGATACGGCCGGGATAAGGGCAGTAGGTGCCCGCCTGGGCCAACGCGATATCCAGCAGCGAGGTCAGTACGCCGCCGTGGATGACACCGGCCAGGTTCAAATGGTGAGGCTGCAGCTCAACAGCAATCACCGCCCGGTCTTGTTCCCACGAGACTTGGCGATAGCCGAGGACATTGTGGAAACCCGGCAGGTTTTTGGAATCCATAGAGTCCTGGTTTTCAACATCAGACATCAGACTTTCATTCCAGGCAGGTTCAGGGAGGCCGTGTTGCCGCCGTCCACCGGCAGCGCCTGACCGGTGATATAGCTGGCGTCGTCGCTGGCCAGGAACAGGATCGCCGCAGCGATTTCCTCAGGAGCACCGTAACGGCGGAGTTCGCAGCGCGCGCCCAGCTTGTGGGCTTTCTCGTTGGCGCGAGCGTAGTCGAAGATCGGCTGGGTCATACCGGTTTCGATCAGTCCCGGGCAGACCGCATTGACCCGTACGTTGTCGCCGCCCAGGTCACAGGCGGCGGTCTGGGTCAGGTTGATCACGCCCGCCTTGGACGCACTGTAGGCATTGCCGCCGGCGCCGGAACGAATGCCCGCTACCGACGCGGTGTTAACGATGCTGCCGATTCGACGGGCCTGCATATGCGGCGCCACATGTTTAATGAACAGCATGGGACCGATCAGATTGACGGACAAAATGCGATCCCACTCCTGGCGGTCCTGCTCGGTAATCGGGGGGTGCTTGCCGGAGATGCCGGCGTTGTTGCAGAGCACATCGATCTGGCCGTAGGTGCGCATCACATCGCTGACCAGTCCCTCGACCGCCGATTCGTCCGAGACGTCCATCACCCGGCGCATGAACTCGGTGTCCTCAGGCAGGACGCCTTCGGTTTCCATCAGGCCAGCCTCGGACTGATCCACCAGCGCGACAATGGCGCCTTCGCGGGCCAAGCGCAGGGCGACAGCGCGTCCGATACCGCTTCCGGCGCCGGTGACCAGAGCCACACGTTTCCTGAAACGCATCATGGAATGCTCCTGTTTTGTTGTGAAATCCTGTTTTGGTATACCGTCTGAAACCGAAACCAGACTGCAAACGGCGTACCCCAGGAATTCCTTTGTTGTTTTCGGTGCTGCGCGGGCGAACAGCCCGCTATGGCGGCGTATTCCCGGCGTTCCAAAAATCGATAATCCATCGCGCCGGAAACCGCTAAATAGGAATTCGGGGTTTAATTTGTCATGCCTTCCAGTTTTGAGTCAATATATTCGGAAACTAATTTCACTAGTTAAAACACAACTATCACTGAGAGCAAGACGATGAACGACTACGTGAAAACCATGGCCGTCCATGCCCCCGTCAACCCCGATGAATCTCTGGTCTCCATCGGCGAACAGATCCAGTCATTCGCCACGTCCCAGCCGGACAAGATCGCGCTGGTCGACGAGAAAGGACCGGTGAGCTGGCGCGACCTGGTGACACGAGTCAACCGGATTGCCAACCGACTGCGTGAAGGCGGCCTGAAAACGGGGGATACCGTGGCGGGGTTATCGGAAAACAGCGCAGAATACATGGCGCTTTACCTCGGCGTGCTGACAGCCGGCGGTTGCATGGTGCCGCTCTCGGGCATGGCCAGCGGGGAAACCCTGGCCCTCATGATCAATGACTGCGATGCGCGCTTTCTGTTCGTGTCGGCAAAGAATGCGCCGCTGCTAGACGAGATCCGGGACACGTTGGATAAGGTGCCCCACGGCACCCGCATTGGCCTGGACTTCCGGCCACCGGACAGCGCCCTGACCCTGGACGACTGGCTGGCCGACGCCCCGGGCACATCGAATCCGGCGGCGCTGTCCCTGGATGATCCGTTCAACATCATCTACAGCTCCGGCACGACCGGTACGCCCAAGGGCATTCTGCACGATCACCGTTTCCGCTACCGGCAAATGCTGCGTATGGGCACCTATAGCCTGGACGGCGACGCGATCAACCTGGTATCGACACCGCTCTACTCCAACACCACGCTGGTGTCGGTGCTGCCTACACTATTCCATGGCGGCACCCTGGTGTTGATGGCCAAGTTCAATGCCTTACGCTTCCTGGAACTGGCAGAAGAGCATCGCGTGACCCACGCCATGCTGGTACCGGTTCAGTACCAACGCATTCTCGCGGAACCGGATTTCGACCGTTTCGACCTGTCCAGTTTCAAGTTGAAGCTGTCCACCAGCGCGCCTTTGCGAGCGGACGTGATCGGCCAGGTGATGGCCCGCTGGCCGGGCAATCTTCGCGAAGTCTACGGCCTGACCGAGGGCGGCATTTCCACCAGCCTGGACTGTCGCGCCTTCCCGGACAAATGGGATTCGGTGGGGCAACCGACCGAAGGCGCGGAGGTTAAAATCATCGACGAGGATGGCCACGAACTGCCGCGCGGCCATATTGGCGAAATCGTCGGGCGGGCGGGTGCCATGATGCGTGGCTATTACCATCGCGAGGAACAAACCGCGGAGATGCTATGGACCAGCCCGGAAGGTCTGGCTTTCTATCGCAGCGGCGATATGGGCCGCCTGGACACGGATGGTTTCCTCTATATCCTCGACCGTCGCAAGGACATGATCATCTCCGGCGGCTTCAACATCTACGCGGTGGATTTGGAGAAGGCGCTGCTGGAACACCCTGCCGTCGACGATGCCGCGGTGATCGGCATTCCCAGCGAACATTGGGGTGAAACGCCTTTGGGCCTGGTGGTGCGCCGCTCCGGCGAATCGGCTTGCGAATCCGACATTCTAGACTGGGCCAACGAACGCCTAGGCAAGGCCCAGCGGTTGGCGGGAATCGAATTCCGCGATGAGCTGCCCCGCAGTACCATCGGCAAAGTGCTCAAACGGGAACTGCGGGCGCCTTACTGGACCTGACTCGCGCTAGCGGCGGGAGATGCGCTTTAGCGCGTGCTGGCATTCCGGCGATTGCAAGCGTTTGCCGAAGGCTTCCCGCTCGCGCTCCAGAGCCGCCATCGCCTGTTCCCGCCACGGTGCCTTGAGCAGACGCTTGCTCGCCCGTAGTGCGTCCCGCGGCTTACTGCCGAGTTTACGCCCGGTGGCCAAAGCTTCTTCCGTGGCCGCGCCGTCCGGTACCAACTGGGAGGCGATGCCACTGTCCAACGACGCCTGACCGGTAATCGACTCGCCCATGATCAGCAGGTCCGTCGCGCGGCGATAACCCAGTTGCAAAGGCATCATGACCGTGGAAGCGGCTTCCGGACACAGGCCCAGATCCACGAACGGCGTGCGGAACAGCGCGGATTCCCCGGCAATCACGACATCGCAGTGCATCAGCATGGTAGTGCCAATGCCAATCGCCAGGCCCTCAACTCCGGCAATGATGGGGGTATCGCATACCATCAGTCTCTCGATAAAGGCCAACCCCGCTGAAGGCTTAGGGTTGAGGTCCATGGCACGGGCGCGGAAATCGTCCAGGTCGTTACCCGCCGTAAAAACGCCACCTTCGCCAGTGATGACGATGGCATGCACGGTGTCGTCTTCAGCCGCCCGGTCCACTTCGTTGGCGAGATCGGCATACATCTGCCGGGTCAGTGCATTCTTCTTGTCTGCCCGGGCGATGGTTAGATGGACCAGCCCGCCTTCCTGTCGCACTTCAATCATGCCAATTCTCCTTGTCGATACATCATTTCATTCAGTCTATTTGTTAGTTTGCGAAATACTGTTCCACAAATCCGGCATTTATTCTATGTTGGATAATCAACAAGCGGGCTGCCCATCCCCAAAAGCGGTTGAGCAACCCCAGCCCAGCAACCACAAAAAATCCGGGGTCATCTAAACTCTACGACTCCGACAACAAGAGGATCTAAACACCGTGCAATTTCACGAGATGAGCGCCTTTGCGCTGGCCCAAGGCATACGTCAACGTCAATTCACAGCCGTAGAGGTTCTCGAGCACTTTCTCGACCGGATCGAACGCTACAACCCGGATCTCAATGCCATCGTTGTACTACGCGCCGACGATGCCCGCCGCCAGGCCGAGGCTGCCGATGCCGCGGTGGAACGGGTCGATAAGGGCGATGGGAGCGTCGGAGGCGATGCGCTAGGCCCACTCCACGGCGTACCCATGACCATCAAGGAAACCTTTGAGATAAAAGGTTGGCCTACCACGGCGGGCTACGCCAAGTTTAAGGATTATATTTCACCACGCACGGCGCCGGCGGTCGAACGGTTACAGGCCGCCGGCGCTATTGTATTGGGCAAGACCAACGTGCCGGAACTGGCCGGCGACCTGCAAACCTTCAACAGCATCTATGGCACCACCGCCAATCCCTGGGACACCCGGCTAACCCCTGGCGGCTCTTCCGGCGGGGCCGCCGCCGCCCTGGCCGCCGGCCTGGTGCCGATGGAACTGGGTAGCGATATCGGCGGTTCGATTCGCACGCCCGCAGCATTCTGCGGCGTTTATGGTTTGAAAGCGACTTACGGCGTCATTCCCACCCGCGGGCACATTCCCGGACCGCCCGGTAGCCGCGGCAAACGGGATATCGGCGTAGCCGGGCCCATGGGACGCCACCTGGACGATCTGGAGCGCGCCTTGGACCTGCTCGCCGGCCCGGACGAAGCCGAGGCTCCGGCCTGGCGGATCGACCTGCCCCAAGCGCAAACCGAGACCCTTGCCGGCCTGAAAGTGGCGGCTTGGCTTGACGATGCCTTTTGCCCGGTGGATGCCAGTGTCGAAAAGGGGCTACGGATTGCAGTCGACCTCCTGCGTGAACGGGGCGCAACGATCGATGAAGCGGCCCGTCCAGACGACCTGACTCTGGAGCAGAACCACCGCCTTTACTACAGCCTGCTCGCGGCCACCATGGGCGCTGGCCTGAATACAAATACCCTGGAAAAGCTCGCAGCCGTCGCCCGTGACAGCGAAAACGACGATTACCGCACCCGTTTTGCCCGGGGCGCCTCGCTCACGCATACCGACTGGATGCGCCAGGATGAGGAACGCGCTCAGTTGCAGCATCGCTGGGTCCAATTCTTCGAGCGCTTCGACGTGATGATCTGTCCGGTAGTCAACACGCCCCCCTTCCCTCACGATCAGGACGCCCCCGCCATGGAGCGCGTGCTGACCATCAACGGTCAGCCCCAGGTCTATATGGACGTCACGGTCTGGGCCGGCATTGCCGCTATCGCCGGACTGCCTGCACTGAGCCTGCCGGTGGGGTTCAGCGACGAAGGCCTGCCTTTAGCGGTACAACTGATTGGACCGGCCTATAGTGAAAGGAACCTGATACAGATCGCCCGCCTCATGTCACACCACTTGCATCCGGAGGGTCTGACGTTTCCACCGCTCTGAGCTAAAAAGCGGACTATCAGGCAGGGATTACATTGGGCCGGTAGCCTATTGCAAATGGTCAGTCATGTGATAAATTCGGAAAACAAGGATTCGTTCTGCAGTCACTAGTACCGCAGTGCGAAATAAGGGAGAAAGAAGTACAACCCCCATGCACAAAAATAAGAGGTCAAGTCATGCAAACGCTTACCCAGTTCAAGAAGCAGCTAACGGTCTGCGCATCGGCCGTTGCCCTTAGTGTCGGCGCCCTGTTCAGCGGTGCGGTGACTGCCGCGGATACCGTGACGTGGAAAGTTCAATCTCATTGGCCCGGCTCCAGCAGCTCCTATGAGGACAGTCTGGGCCGCCTGAAGCGCGTCATCGAAGAGCGCAGCGATGGTCGCCTAAAACTGGACCTCTACGAATCCGGTGCATTGTTCAAGCCCAAGCAAACCTTCGAAGCCGTAAGCCGCGGCATCCTGGAAATGGGCACGATCTCCCCGGCTTACGCCCAGGACAAGATGACCCTGGCCGGCATTGCCTCCGGTCTGCCGTTCGCCTTCCGCAACGTGTGGGAAGCGGCCTACTTCCATCAGGGCCTGGGTTTCGAGGAGATGTTGCGTGAAGAAGCCGCCCAATACGGCGTGTACTGGGCCACCGACAAGGTTTACCCGACCGAGATGGTGATCAAGGACCCGATCAACAGCTGGGAAGACTTCACGAAACTGAAGATCCGCTCTTCCGGTGCGCTGCAGAAGTTTCTAACCGAAGCCGGTGCCGCAGCGTCTTACATCCCGGGCAGCGAACTCTACCCTGCGCTGGATAGCGGCGTGGTCGACGGCGCCCATTGGGGTGCAGCCCAGGGGGCCTACTCCATGGGCCTGTACGAAGTGGCCAAATATCACGTGCAACCGGCCCTGAACATCGCCGGCACCGACGTCATCATTGTCAGCCAGAAGGCGCTGGACAAACTGCCGCAGGACTTGCAGGACATCGTCAAGCAGGCTCTGGACGAGCAATTCTGGTTCCGCACCAACGAGTACCTGTATAAAGAGCGCATCACTCTGGCCAAGGCCATCGAGGAAGAAGGCGTGCAGATCAACACCCTGCCGGACGATGTCCAACAGCGCCTGACCGAAGCCGCTCAAGAAATGTGGGACGAGGAAGGCCAACGTAGCGAGCGCTCGCAGAAAGCGCTGACTATGCTGAAAGACTACCTGACGGAGTTGGGCTACCTCTAAGTCCTGATTGCGCTGATCCCGCCGGCGGCCTCAGGGCCGCCGGTTTTCCTTATTCCCTTACCCGTTGCGCCTCCGGAGGATGCCATGCGTGCGCTGACCGCATTCATGAACGGCGTGACCCGTTTGAACGACTTTATCGGTCGCTGGGTCGCCCTGCTCGTTTTCGCCATGTTCGTTTTCCTGCTGCTTGAGGTGGGGTTCCGCTACCTGCTGAACTCGCCAACGGTGTGGACCAATGAGCTGACCCAGATGCTGTTCGGCATCTACGCCATTATGTCCGGCGGCTACATCATGGCCCACCGGGGACACGTGAATGTGGACCTGCTCTACTCGCACTTAGGCCCCCGGGTGCAGGCGGGCGTCGACATCTTTACGTCGGTGGTGTTCTTCATCTTCACCCTGGCGCTGCTCTACTTCGGCTACGACATGGCCAGCCAGTCCGTCGCCAGCTGGGAAACGTCCTATTCCGCCTGGAACCCGCCGATCTGGCCGGTCAAGGTGGCGATTCCCCTGGGCGTCGGCCTCCTGGTGCTGCAAGGCGTCGTCAAACTCCTGCAGGACATCGCCATCGCCTTCAACCTGGGTTACTACACGCCTGAAGACCGCCAGAACGAGCAGGAGGATATGCTGTGAGTATCGAAGCCCTGACCCTGCTGTTTTTTGCCGCTCTTCTGTTCTTCCTGGTTCTCGGCCTGCCGCTGACCTTCGTCCTGGGTGGCGTGTCCGTCGTGTTCCTTTATTTCACCTGGGGATTCGACTCCTTCTTTATGGTGGCCTCCCAGATCTGGAGCACCATGGAAAGCTTCACCCTGGTGGCCATTCCGCTGTTTGTCTACATGGCGATGATTCTGGAGCGCACCGGCGTCGCCAACGATCTCTACCGCATGATGCATCTTTGGTGGGGTGGCGTACGCGGCGGCCTGGCCATCGGCACACTAGGCATTTGCGCGCTGTTCGCCGCCATGTGCGGGATCAGTGGCGCGGCTGTCGTGGCTATGGGGACTATCGCGCTGCCGTCGATGCTCGAACGGGGCTACGACAAGAACATGGCCCTGGGCTGTATCAATACCGGCGGCGGCTGGGGCATCCTGATTCCGCCCAGTATCCTGATGATTCTCTACGCCCTGATTACCGGGACATCCGTCGGTAAAATGTTCGCAGCCGGCGTGCTGCCGGGCCTACTGCTGATGGTGCTGACCATCGCCTACATTATTATTCGCTGCTACTTCCAGCCGCACTTGGCCCCCGCTCTGCCGCCGGAGGAACGGGCAAGCTGGGCCGAGAAGTTCCGTGCCCTGCGGGCGGTTATCCTGCCCATCGCCATCGTCATCATGGTATTGGGCTCGATCATCGGCGGTATTACCACACCCACCGAAGCGGCCGCCGTGGGCGTGTTCGGCGCGCTGATTTCCGCCGTGGTGTATCGCAAATTCACCTGGACACTGCTGCACGACGCGTCGATCCGCACCTTCAAGCTGACCGGCATGATCATGTGGATCCTGTTCGCTGCCCATGCCTTCAGCGCGGCGTATCAAAGCATGGGCGCCCAGGAGCTGATCGAAGGCTTGATGCAGATGATTCCGGGCGGGCCCTGGGGCGTGATCCTGTCGATGATGCTGATCGTCTTCCTGCTGGCGATGGTGCTCGATCCGGTGGGTATCATGCTGATCACCCTGCCGGTATTCATGCCCATCGTCGAGGGCCTGGGCTTCGACCCCATCTGGTTCGGCATCCTGTTCGTGATCAACATGGAAATCGGCTACATGACGCCACCTTTCGGCTTCAACCTGTTCTATCTCAAAGGGGTGGTTCCGCCGAGTATCACCATGCGGGATATCTATGTGTCGATTATTCCGTTCGTGCTGGTGGAGATTGTCGGCCTGGCGCTGATTATGATCTTCCCGGAAATCGCCACCTACCTGCCGGATCTCTTCTTCTAGCGATCCGCATCCGCACACCAACAAAGCCCCGTTGTGGAATAAGCACTCTACAACGGGGCTTTTTTAATACTTTGTTACCAATCTCTCCTTGATCTCACCCAACCTTCAAACCTTTAATACCGTTAAGCGGAACCGATTTCCGCATTCCACAACAATAAATGCTGCCGTTTCCCCACCCTCGGCACCCAGGCATTTCAGGGAGCATACAATGCAGTTGCCTCTTTCCTCTTCGTCTTCTTCCATGGGACGCAAGCTGACCATCGGACGCAAGCTGAGTATTGGTTTTTCGGCGCTGATCGTTCTCGCCGTTATTGTTGGGGCTATCGGCCTGCAGGCGCTGAGCAGCTATACCGAACGTGCTGTTATCGTAGGCCAGGTTGGCGTTATGGAAACCCGCTTACTGGAAGCCCGGCTAAGCGAAAAAGAGTTCATGTTAAGCCACCATGAGAATGACCTGGAGGCGGCTCGTCAAAGCAGCGCAGCAGCCGGGAAAATGGCTGAAGTACTCGAAAGCGAGCTGGTGGTTCCCGCGGACCTGCAACGGCTGGAAACGATCGACAAAGGGGCTGCCCGCTACAGCCAATTGCTCACGCAACTCGCCGCTAACATCACCGAACGCGATGCCACCATCGACCAGATGGAGGTGGATGCACGCATGGCCGAAAGCCGGCTGAGCACCGAGGACAAACTCTATATGGCCGCGGCCGCTCTCAAGCAAATGCGCCGTAACGAACGCAGCTTCCTGATCGATGGCGATGCTAAGGCCATTGAGCAATTCGAATCCGCGATCGAGCGCGCCCTGCGCTCCATAAAATCGTCGTTCGTCGACAAGGCCGTCAAGGAGGAGATTAGCGGCCTGTTCAACAACTACGTCGCCACGTTCCGCAAAGCTGTCGAACAGGTCCGCCGCAACGAGACGCTGGAATCCCAGATGCTCGATTCCGCCAACAGCATCCTCTCGGCGACGGCTGAATTGAAGGACATCCAGGTCGGCAACATGCGCGCGGAACAGGCACAAGCCGTTACGCTGATCATCGTCGCTACCGTCATCGTCATCCTGCTCGGGGTCGTGCTGGCCTGGAGCCTGACCCGCAACATCGTGCGGCCCATCCATGAGGCCGTCGATATCGCAACGCGAGTGGCCGCTGGCGACCTGCGAAAAGACGTCAAGACCGATCGCCATGACGAGCTGGGCCAGTTGTTGGGCGCCCTGGGCTCCATGGTCGTCAACTTGCGGGAGCTGGTGCGCGGTATCAATAGCGGGTCGCAAAACATAGCCGCCTCTACCGGGGAGCTGTCCACAGTCACGGAACAAACCAGCGAGGGCATGACCCAGCAGCGCGACCAGACCGATCAGGTCGCCACGGCCATGAACGAAATGGTGGCAACCGTGAGCGAAGTGGCCAAGAGCGCCGAAGACGCCTTCAACGCGGCGGCCAGGGCCAGTGAAACCGCCACCGCCGGGGAGACCGCCGTGGGCGAAACGCTATCGTACGTGAGCGAGCTGAACGGTCTGGTAGAGAACGTGATGCAGCAGCTGCACAACCTGCAGTCCGACACCCAGAACATTGTCACCGTGCTGGATGTGATCAAGTCGGTCGCCGAGCAAACCAACCTGCTGGCGCTGAATGCGGCTATCGAAGCCGCCCGCGCCGGCGAGCAGGGCCGCGGCTTTGCGGTGGTGGCTGACGAGGTTCGGTCGCTGGCACAGCGCACACAGAGTTCGGCTGCGGAAATCGAGACCTTGATCAACAACCTGGTCACCAGCGCCGAGGGCTCGGTGAAGGCGATGGAATCCGGCACACAGCTAGCTGGCCAGACATTGGACAGCGCCCAGGCGACCGGCAAAACGATTAAGGACATCGCGCAGGCTGTCGAGGAAATCCGCCAATTCAACAGTCAAATTGCTACGGCTGCCGAGCAGCAAACGTCGGTGGCTGAAGACATCAACCACAATGTCACGCAGATTCGCGATATTAGTGATCAATCAGCCTCGTCAGCTACACAGGTAGCTTCGTCGACCACCGAGTTGGCACAGTTGGGCGAAAACCTTCGAGTTCAGGTAGCCCGGTTCAGCGTATAGGTTACGCAGAGAAAACGCCCCGATCCTGCTTGGGGCGTTTTACTGTCAGGAACCGGGGGATCAACGTGGTAGCCCCCCAGAAGCCCTGTAGATCAGGACTTACCCGCCGCAACTGCCGCGTCGATCACATCCTTACCAATTTCGCCTTCATAGGCTTCCCAAACCGGCCTCATGGCCTGTTGCCAGAGTTGCAGTTCTTTCGGTGTCAGCTCGATCAGGTTGACGCTCCTCATGTTTTGCAGCTCGTCACGATCGTTTTTCGCTTTCGCGATGGCCACGGCGTTGCCGTATTTCAATGCCATGCCCAGTGCATACTTGAAGTAGCGGCGCTCTTCCTTCGTCAGCGAGTCCCAGAAGCTGGCGTTGGTGATCACCATGTAGTCCAGCACGCCGTGGTTGGATTCCATGATGTAGGGCTGGTGCTCATAGAACTTCTTTGAATAGATGTTGGACCAGGTGTTCTCCTGCCCCTGGATCAGGCCCGTAGCCAGCCCATCGTACACATCCGCAAACGCCATTGGCATGCCAAACGCGCCGATAGCTTGGAACTGCTTCTGCAGCACGTCTGAATCCATGATGCGAAAACTCAAGCCCTCAAGGTCGGACGGCTTGTGGAACTCCCTGTTTGCGCTCAGCTGCTTCAAGCCGTTATGCAGGTAACCCAGGCCGAGAATGCCCTTGGACTCCATGCTCTTCAGCAGCGACCGGCCCACCGGACCTTCCTGGAAACGTTCGACCGCGTCCATGTTCGGGAACAGGAAAGGCAGGTCGTAGATCTTCAGCTTCTGGGTGTAGTCCTCGAACTTGGACACGGACGGCACGGCGAAGTGGATATCCCCGCGTGCAATGGCATCTATCGCCTCGCCGTCATCCAGCAGCTCCGAGTTGGGGTGGACAATGACGTTGTATTTCGAGCCCATCTTACGCTCGACGATGGTCTTGAACATGGTGGCCATCTTACCTTTCGGCGTATCCGGACTTACCACATGCGTGAACACCAGATACTGGGGGTTGGCCCAGGCAGCGACCGGCGATAACAGTAACAGCGCCAGCAAAACTTTCTTTAAATACAGTGTCATCCCTAAATGCTCCATGAATGGCTTGTTGTTCTCCACAACTATTTCTCTTCAAACCGACGGAGCTGAACTGCAATACCGGGGCCAGTATATTGAATTGACAACAATAACGGTGGCAGGCGCATGGTCTGCAAGGCACGTTTACGTAACTCTCGCGTCCTGTAACACAATGTGACCAAGATCAGGGCAAAATGGGTACAAACCCACACATCCATGCAGCTTTATAGGCGGATTTTCGCCACCGCCCGCTTCAGCCCCGCAGACCTCTAAAACACAGGTCTTAACCTAGGTTAATGCCGCTGATAAATGTTGAACATGCAAACCCCACGGGTCATTTCCCACCATTACGGCGATCACCAGAGCCGCGCCTGTTAAACAGCGTCGATTTTTAGCGGCTACGGCAGGTTTCTTGCTTGCTTGGACATCATCTTTCCCCGGCTCGCCAAACACCTTGCTCAACCCAATGGAGTTAATACCCGCCATGACGTTATCGCGTTACGTCTCGTCCCTATCTATCGGACGAAAGCTCACCGTCGGCTTCAGTCTGCTCATCATCCTTGCCGCACTGGTAGGCTCGGTGGCCATAATGCAACTGAACAACTACGATCACCGGGCCAATGTGGTCGCTGACGCCGGCCAGATGAAAGCCTTCCTGCTGGATGCCCGGGTCGCCGAAAAGAATTTCATGCTGCGAGGCGACGAACAGAAACTGGACCAGGCCACCCGTCTGGGCAAATCCGCAAGCAAAGCCGCCCAAGCAATGGAAGAACGCCTTGTAGTGCCCTCTGATCTGGCTTTGCTCGACACCGTCCAGGAAGGCGCCGAGCGATATACAGCCCTGTTACAACAACTGGCCGCAACCCAGACCAACCGCGACGAAACCGTGGCTCAGCTGGAGGAAGATGCCCGCATTGCCGCCAGCCGCTTGAGTACCGAGGCCCAACTCTACGTGGCCAATGGTGCGCTGAAGAAAATGGTTGGTTATGAACGTAATTTCCTAATTCAACAAAGCGACAAGGCGATAGCCAGTTTCAGGAAAGAAGGCGAACGCGCTATCCAATCCATCGAAGCTTCTTACGTTCAGCAAAGCGTCAAGGATGAAGTGACTGGGCTTTTCAACGCCTACATGAGCACCTTCGACACTGCCACCAACAAAGTGCGGGAGCTGGTCAGCCTGGAGAACCAACTGGTGAAAACCGCCCGCAGCATCGTCGAGGCAGCGGAAAGCCTGCAAAAGATCCAGTTGGAGAAAATGAAGCGCGACCATGGCAGCGCCCTACTGCTCATCGGCATTGCCATCGCTGCTGCCGTCATGCTTGGCATCGTGCTGGCCTGGAGCCTGACCCGCACTATTATCAAGCCGCTGCGAGAAGCAGTGGATGTGGCCGGCAAAGTGGCTTCGGGCGACCTGCGCGTTGATGTGCAGACCAACCGCCAGGACGAGCTGGGCCAATTGCTCAGCGCCCTGGGCGCCATGGTGATCAACCTCCGGTCGTTAGTGTGCGACATTAACAGCGGCTCACGGGATATCGCCACGTCCACCGGCGAACTGTCCAGCGTCACCGAGCAGACAAGCCAGGGCATGCTCCAGCAGCGGGACCAGACCGATCAGGTCGCTACCGCCATGAATGAGATGGTGGCCACGGTCAGCGAGGTGGCCAAGAGTGCGGAGGAAGCTTTCACTGCCGCCGCCCGCGCCAGCGACAAGACCTCAGAGGGCGAGACTGCGGTAGGCGAAACTCTATCCTACGTCAGCGAGCTGAACGCATTGGCGGAAGAGGTCATGCAGCAGCTACACGGCCTGCAGGCCGACACGCAGAACATCGTCACCGTGCTGGATGTGATCAAGTCCGTGGCCGAGCAGACCAATCTGCTAGCGCTGAACGCGGCCATCGAAGCTGCCCGTGCGGGCGAACAGGGGCGCGGTTTTGCCGTCGTTGCCGACGAGGTCAGATCCCTCGCCCAGCGTACGCAGACATCCGCTTCGGAAATAGAAACCTTGATCAATAACTTGGTCGCAAGCACCGAAGGCTCTGTGACGGCGATGACATCCGGTACCCGCCTTGCTAGCCAGACACTGGACAGCGCCCAGGCGACCGGCAAAACAATCAAAGACATCGCGCACGCCGTCGAGGAGATCCGCCAATTCAACAGCCAGATTGCCACGGCTGCCGAGCAGCAAACGTCGGTGGCCGAAGACATCAACCACAACGTCACGCAGATTCGCGATATCAGTGATCAGTCAGCCTCGTCAGCCACACAGGTGGCGTCGTCGACCACCGAGTTGGCGCAGCTGGGCGAAAACCTGCGGGTTCAGGTGGCGCGATTCAATGTATAAATGACGCCTCAATATCGCTTGCCAGCGTCCTGACACGCTTCGGGACGCTGGCAAGCGAGGTCAGCTCACCGGACCCGATGCCCCATGAACCTGGTTGGTCGCCAAACCCCAACGACTTCGCTGGGGGGCCGTGCATCGGCCGCCAAGCCTTCAATCCCCTGAAATAATTCTCCTTTTCTCCTTGAAGCAACGATATTCAGCGTGCTGTCGTTTTAAGGTCCGGCGAACGTCTGGAATACCCCCCGCTATATTTTGTATAAAAAATACTTGGTTTTTGGATACAAAAAAAGATACAACTACAAGTGCGCGCCGCACCAAGTTGGTACCCCCTTACTTTGCTCAATACACCCTGATCGACTTTAAGCGGCCGCTAAACCATAAGAAATCACATCATAAAAACGGCGAGTCCCATCATGACAACAACTCCGCACGGTGCCGCTCATCGGCATGATGTCAAACGTCCCGAAGACGAGTATCTGGGCATCGGCCCAAGCATTGCCTATGGCTTGCAACACGTTCTGACCATGTATGGCGGCATAGTCGCTGTACCCCTGATCATCGGCCAGGCCGCAGGCCTGCCTCCGGCGGAGATCGGCGTGCTGATCGCCGCTGCCTTGTTCATGGGCGGGCTTGCCACCCTCGTCCAGACCATTGGTGGGCCTTTCTTCGGCTGCCAGCTACCGCTCGTGCAGGGCGTCTCCTTTGCCAGCGTGGCAACGATGATCGCTATCATCGCTTCCGGAGGCGGGCTACCCACGGTATTCGGCGCGGTCATCGCCTCCGCCATTATCGGCTTCCTGATCGCACCGATTTTTTCCAAGGTCATCAAGTTTCTACCCCCGGTGGTTACCGGAACCATCATCACCACCATTGGCTTGACCCTCATGCCGGTAGCCGCCCATTGGGCCATGGGCGGTGACAGCGGCGCGGAGGATTTTGGCAGTATGGCCAATATCGGCCTGGCGGCGCTGACCTTGGCGCTGGTGTTAATGCTCAGTAAAATCGGCGTTGCCGCGGTTTCCCGGCTTTCGATCCTGCTGGCGATGGTTATCGGTACTTTGTTCGCCGTGCTGGTGGGTATGGCGGACTTTTCCCAGATTGGCGATGGGCCGATCTTCGCTTTCCCGGTACCCTTTTCGCTGGGCGTTCCGGTTTTCGATATCGCCGCTATTATTTCCATGTTGATCGTGGTCATCGTCATCCTCACGGAAACCACTGCGGATATCATCGCCGTAGGGGAGATTGTCGATACCAAGGTGGATTCCAAGCGTATTGCCGACGGCCTGCGTGCAGACATGGGGTCCAGCATTATCGCGCCGATCTTCGGTTCATTCACTCAGAGCGCCTTCGCTCAGAACGTCGGCCTGGTGGCAGTCACCGGGGTCAAGAGCCGTTATGTGGTCGCCGCCGGCGGCGTTATCCTGGTGCTGCTGGGGCTACTGCCCGTCATGGGCCGCGTCGTCGCTTCGGTTCCCACTGCGGTGCTCGGGGGCGCCGGTATCGTGCTGTTCGGCACCGTGGCCGCCAGCGGTATCCGCACCCTGGCCAAGGTGGACTATCAAAACAACATGAACCTGGTAATCGTCGCTACCTCGATCAGTTTCGGCATGATCCCGATAGCCGCGCCATCGTTCTATGAGCACTTCCCCACCTGGTTCGAAACCATTTTCCACTCCGGCATCAGTTCCGCCGCAATCATGGCGATCCTGCTCAACCTGCTGTTTAACCACTTGAAAGCCGGCAACACGGACCAGAGCTCCGTCTTCGTGGCGGGCTCCAACCGTATCCTGTGCGCACGGGATGTGTCGGTGCTGAACCACGGCGACCACTTCCTGGACGGCAAGCTCTTCGATGCGGAAGGGGAGGAGGTGCCGATCGTGGCGGACGACAGCCCGCAAGCGCAGGAGATCGGCGAGCGTCCGGAAGAACGGGAGATCGTCGACAGGCCGGTCAGCGCGGGCTAAGGGGCCGCGCCCGCCCTTTATCTCAGGCTCATCGATACCGGGACGAATTCGGCCAAAAAGCCGGTTCCGGTGCCCGGTAACGATCAGACCTGATGCCAGAGCCATGCCGCGCGTCCTTCGCGGCGGCATGGAAGCCGCCCAGCCTCGGGCAACCGGCGAACAGCTCAGTGCGGGACGGGCTTGAGGTGTTGCACCCGCCATACCGCACTCGCGGTTGGACCGTCCGGACCGATGTCGGCACAGGTGTCGAAGCGAAGCACTTCGGATTTCACACATCTCAATAAAAGCTGGCCTTGCTCACGGCGGTTCTGCCAGTTCACAGACACTGTCGTGATCGTTTCTTCGCCCTCTCCCGGCTCGATAGGGCCGATGCTTACACGGGCAACGATATTTCGCTCCGCAAGCCATTGCAGGGCAGCGACTTCCGCGCATTGCTCGACCGGCGTCAAGGCCGAATGCCCTCGGTAGCAGGGAGGATAGGGGCGATCATTCGCTTCCGCATCGAGCAGCGGCATGATGTCCGCTTCCCCAAGGCGACCGTATTTGCGGGTTGACGGGAACACCATGACACTGGCAGCTAGACGGCAGCCACCGAGATGGGAGCTCTGCCAGACCTCGAAAGCATGGCCGGATTCCGCTACAACCTTTACCAGCGATTGATAGGTCGCATTGCCGAACTTGGCGCAACATTTGTCTTTCTTGCCGTGGGTACAGCATAGGATCAGCGGTTTCGGCGCCTCACTGGCGCACCAGCGGTCAAGCGGAGCGTTGTTCAGCAAGGCATCCAGCACGTCGGGAAGCTGCTCCCGCTCAACGTCCAATTGCAGCTTTTCAGGCATGAGGTAAATACGGTGCCGGTTGGCCGGTTGCTGGCGGCGATGGATCAGATTGACGCGCCGCCCCGCAGCCACCACCGCTTCGATACGATCGACGACAGCCTCGCTCATATCGCTGGCCCGGCGCAGGCTGCGCAGCCATTTACCGCTGGGCCAGCTGATCAGGAGATTACGCTGGGCATGGGCGCCCGTTCCCGCTAGCGGATCCCCGGCGTCCCGGCTTTGCACGGCGCAGAACACCCGATTGATGTCAGCCAAATCCACCCTCCTATGTCACCGCGCGGCGGCCCGGGATAGCCACCCTGGGCACGCAGATCGGCCGGCCACTGTGCGGATCTTCGATGATATGGCTATCCAGATCGAAGACCTGCTTCAGCTTGGCGGCCGTGAAAACCTCCCCCGGGAGGCCGCTATGTTCGATGCGACCGGCTTTTAGCATGACCAATGTGTCAGCGTAGGTGGCCGCCAGATTGAGATCGTGCAGCACTATCAGCAGTGTGCGTCCGTGGTTGTGGGCAAGGTTGACCAGCAACTCCAAAAGCTCTACCTGAACCTTCAGATCCAAGAAAGTCGTGGGCTCGTCCAGCAGGATCAGATCTGTCTCCTGCGCCAACACCATGGCGATCCAGCAACGCTGGCGCTGTCCGCCGGAAAGCTCGTCGACCGGCCTGTCCGCCAGCGCCGTAACGCCTGCCGTCGTCATGGCAGCGCCAACAGCGTCTTCATCCTTACGGGTCCACTGCCGCCAGAGGGTTTGATAGGGAAAGCGTCCCAAACCGACCAGTTCGCGGACGGTGAGCCCTTCCGGTGCGGCAGAACTCTGCGGCAGCATGCCGAGCTTGCGGGCCACCATTCGCGTCGATTGCCGGTGAATGAGGTGGCCGTCGAGGACCACCTGCCCGGCGCGCGGGGACAGGGTACGGGCCAGCGTCTTGAGCAATGTGGACTTACCGCTGCCGTTCGGCCCGAGCAGGACAGTGACCCGGCCATCCTCCACCCGGAAATCCACGTCATGCAGAATCGGCTTGTCGCCGTAGGCAACGTCCAGTCCTCGGCCTTCGAGGCGATGTGTGGTTTCAGACTTCTGTGACGGGGCCATAGGCGCTTCGGGTTGGGTCATGCGGACCAGCGTGATCCGGGGAATAGGGTCGCTATCCTGCGAGCAGCGATGTTATTATTTATCATTCTCATTTTCAATTTGCAGTTCACCCCTATAAACCCTTGCCCATGCTGCCCAGTCCACCAAGAACCACTCTGAACGCACGCTCCACCGAAAAAAATTGTTTCACCGAACACGACCGCCTTACCAGGGCCGCCGTCCGAGTACGTGCCATTTTCAGCGTTGCATGGCTGCTTCTGTTCGCTGCCACGGCCTTCGCTACGCCGCATAGGCCGGAAGCGACTCCAGAGCGCATTGTGACCCTCTTCCAAGGCGCCACGGACACTGCAATCGCTTTAGGCCTGGAACCGGTCGGCGTGGTGGAATCCTGGATCGAGCGTCCGATGTATCACTACCTCCGCCCAGAGCTGACGCAGGTACGCTACCTGGGCCTGGAAACCCAGCCGGATCTGGAGGCCATCGCCTGGCTCCATCCCGATGTGATCGTCGGCGCCCGTAACCGCCACACGGTGATCGCGCCTCTGCTCTCGCGTATCGCGCCCACGGTCATCGCCGAACAACTCTATGACTTCAAGGCGCTACTCCGGCTAATGGCCGAAGCCACCGGCCGCGAGGACCAGGGCGAGCAGCTCCTGCTCCGCTGGCAACGCCGGGTGACCGATTTCCAGACAAAGATGGCCCGGAGCCTGGACGAGCGCTGGCCGCCCACCGTTTCGGTGATCAGCTTTCGCAGCAATCACGCCCGCATCTATTACGGTGGCTTCGCCCGCACTGTCCTCGACGAGTTGGGCTTTCGCACCCCGGCCTCACAGCAGCAAGCCGGGTGGGGTATTAAATTGACCAGTCAGGAAAGCATTCCTGCGATGGATGCCGAGGCCATCTTCGTCTTCATGGTCGCCTCGGACCCCTCGGTCATGGAGACCTTCCGGAAATGGACCGTCCATCCCCTCTGGCAACAATTGGAAGCCGCAATGAACCAAGCCGTATTCCGGGTCGATCCGGTAATTTGGAACATGGGCGGTGGCTACCTGGCTGCCAACCGCATGCTCGACGAACTCTACGCCCATTATGGTCTGCCACCACTTGAGGCGGACCAGGACTGCCTTTCATGCTGACCACCCGCACCGGCAAGCTGGCCGGGCTTCTTCTGGCGCTTGCCGTCGTGATGACCGGCTTTGCCGGCAGTCTGACGTTGGGTCCGTACCCTACCCCGCCGGGCGTCGTCATCGATGCGCTGATGGCTTACGACCCCACATCGACCGGACACCTGATCGTCGGCACCGAGCGCCTGCCGCGCGCTATCCTGGCCATGCTGGTGGGTGCAAGCCTGGCCGTGTCAGGCGCCCTGATGCAGTCCTTGAC
This sequence comes from Marinobacter fonticola, assembly GCF_008122265.1. Classification (NCBI taxonomy): domain Bacteria; kingdom Pseudomonadati; phylum Pseudomonadota; class Gammaproteobacteria; order Pseudomonadales; family Marinobacteraceae; genus Marinobacter; species Marinobacter fonticola. The sequence continues at coordinate 336,963 of NZ_CP043042.1, read as the reverse complement.
CCGCAATCCGCTGGCCTCGCCCGGCATCCTCGGCATCAACGCCGGCGCCATGCTTTTCGTCGTCGTGGGCGCCGCCTTTCTCGGCACCACAACGCCGATGACATTGATTTGGGCCGCCTTTTTCGGAGCCGCTACAGCCGCGGCGCTGGTTTACCTACTGGGCCGCCAGCCCGGCGCTGGCATCTCCCCCTTACGCACGGTATTGGCCGGCGTGGCCGTAACCGCCCTATGCGTTTCCTTCGCCCAAGGGCTGCTGGTAATCAATCAGGAACGCTTTGGCAGTCTGCTGTTCTGGCTGGCCGGCTCGGTCTCTGCCCGCGAACTGGCAACCCTTGAGCCACTAATCCCCTTCTTCCTGATCGCTGGCGTGCTTTGCCTGCTACTCACCCGGCAGCTCAATATCCTGGGACTGGACGACGAAGTCGTGCGCGCCCTGGGTCAGCACACCGGGCGGGTTCGGCTCGCGGTCGGTATCGTCGTCATTATGCTGTCCGGTGCCTCCGTCGCCCTGACCGGCATGATCGGCTTTATTGGTTTGATCGTGCCTCATCTGGCGCGCGGCCTGTTTGGCCGTGATCACCGCTGGCTGCTGCCCGCTTGCGTCCTGTTGGGCGCCGCTCTGTTACTGGTGGCCGATACCGTAGCCCGTCTGGTGATTCCGCCCCAGGAAATTCCTGTCGGCGTCATGACGGCCCTGCTCGGCGCTCCGCTCTTTCTTTATCTGGCCAGCCGTAAACGAGGCACGCTATGAGCAAAACCATCGTGCTGCGATCTCCCGCCGAGCGCTGGGCGATCAAGCTGCCCATGAGGACTGTGCGCACTTTCGGAATACTGCTTGTCTTGTTGGCGGCCAGCGCCTTTATGTCCCTAAGCCTGGGCTCTCACCCGACCGATGCAGTCGACGTTTGGCGAGCACTGGCCGGGTCGGAAGACAGCGAGTTGTCGCTGATCGTCCGGGAGATCCGGCTACCCCGGATTCTGTTAGCGATCCTCGTCGGTGCTGCACTCGGGGTTGCCGGCTTATTGTTACAGGGACTGGTGCGTAACCCGCTGGCATCGCCGGATGTGATCGGCGTGACCAGCGGAGCCTCCGCCGCAGCGGTGCTTATGCTGGTGCTAGGGATCGCCACACGGGGCAGCCCCCTGCTACCGGCCGCCGCGATTGCAGGCGCCTTTGTCGTCGCTCTGCTCATTCTGCTGCTGGCCTGGGGCAGGCGCGTGTCGCCCGGCCAACTGATCCTCGTGGGTATCGGCATCGCCTCGGCCATGGGCGCGCTCATCACACTGATGCTGGTCATGAGCCCGGATACCACCGCAATGAATGCCTACCTGTGGTTGACCGGCAGTCTCTACGCAGCCCAGTGGGGGGATGTTCTGGGCCTGCTGCCGTGGCTGATCGTTTTCCTGCCCCTCGCCCTGAGCCGCGCACGGCACCTGGATATTATGGCGATGGGGGACGATATGGCCACCGGGCTGGGAAGCGCCCTGCAAAGCAATCGGCTGATCCTGCTGCTGTCCAGTGTCGTCCTGGCGGGTACGGCGGTGGCTTATGCAGGGGGACTGAGTTTTATCGGCCTCGTTGCACCGCATATTGCGCGCAACCTGGTGCGCTCGGGCAGCACTGCGCTGACGCTGGTGGCCGCGCTGGTCGGCGGGCTGATCCTGCTCTACGCGGATCTGGTGGGGCGTATCGGCTTTCTGCCGAGGGATTTGCCGGCAGGTGTGTTTGTGGCCGGCATTGGCGCGCCTTACTTTGTGTATCAGCTCTACCGGCTGAGACGTTAACGGCATCTACGGGCGCTGGTGCAGAGAATGCCTGCCCGAAGGACTCGGGCAGGCATTCCTAACGCTTTCGCCGATCAAGAAAGCGTTCGTCCATCAAAAGTCGACGGCGTAACCCAGGGTGACCGTGCGGCCCCGGCCCTTGAAGTAGTACTCGTCACTCACCCGCGCGGCTTGCGAATAGTAGGTAAAGTAATCTTCGTCGGTGAGATTCTCGATGCCCAAGCTGACGTTCCCCACCGGCAGACGATAGGCGACGGCGGCATCCAGCAGGGTGTAGCCGTCAAAGTCCAGCTCGGCATTGTCGGTATCGCGATCCAGGTAATGCGCCGCCTGCAGGCGGGTGGTCAGGCCCGCTGTCCAGGCCGCGTTCCATCCCAGACGGAACGTATCCGGTGCGATGTTGATACCGGTTAAGTCTGTGTCGACATTGCCATCGCCATCGGTATCCGATTCGCCTTCCGCGTGGGTATAGCTCAGGGTCAAGCGATGGGCGTCGGTGACATCCATGGCGCCGCTGACTTCCACACCCTGGATCTCGGTTTTTTCCCGGCTACCCACCCAGACACCGTTCACCTCGGTCAGCCGTTCGCCGTAATCCGAATCGGATTCGTAGTAGCTGACCTCCAGTTGATAGCGTTCCCAATTGAAACGGACACCCACTTCCCGGTTGTCGGTAACGATGGGCTGCAGCGTCAGGAGCGTATCGACGTCCTGTCCCGGATCACCAATGCCCCGCAGAACCCGGCCCACATCCGGCATACCGAAACCTTCCGAATAGTTGCCGTAGAGCTGCGCCCAACCGGTCAGGTCGTAGACCACGCCAAAGTTGAACAGGGTTTCGTCAAAGTCCGGGTTACCCCCTTCGACCGTAACGTTATCCTGGGTGACGTTGCTCCGGTCGATCGTCTGATAAGTATCCACCTCCAGCTCCGCGTATTCGTAGCGCGTGCCGCCTTGCAGGGTCAGAGCGTCGGTGATGGCCAGATCGCCCTGCAGGAACGCAGCGTAGTTACGGAAGGTCGATTCCGGCACATAGGTGCGACCGGTATGCACCAGAACCTGCTTGGTCTGATCCTGCAACAGATCGACGCCCGTGGTCATGGTGAGCCGGTCGTTGAACAGCCCGTCCCGGACCAGCGTGAACTTACCACCGATCTTATCGGATTCATTGCGGGTCTGGTCGTACAGGGTGTTGCCGTTGCCGTCGTCGTAGGGAAAAAACGGTGTGGTCGCGAACTGCGCCCGGAACGTCTGACTGTATAGCTTGGCATCCACCTGATTGCCCAACCAGTTGCCATGGGCGTATGAAAGACTTGCGGTGGTCACCTCGTTGTAGCCGGGATCGCCATCGGGATCGCCCCTCTCTGCCGTGGTAGGGATACCGGCATCCCGGTCGCCTGCAACGGGAACATAGTCGCCATTGCCCTCAAGATCGAATCGATTGACCATGAATTCGATGTTCTGGTCGCCGTCGATCCAGTAACCCAGCTTGGCCATCAGGTCGTAACTGGTCGAGTTCTGCAACTCGCCGGGATAGGCCACCCCGATGCGCTCGTCGTTGCCATCGTAAAAGACACCGCGTTCCTGGAAGGTTGCGCCGGCCAGGTAATCCCACTGCCCGCGCTGGCCGCTGGCTTCATAATGCGCCTTGTAGCCCTGGCCGTCCGATTGAAAATCGTCGTCCGAGATCAGTTTGATGTTTGCAGACTGATTCAATGTTTCGCCGGACGGCCGCTTGGTCACAAAGTTGATGATCCCGCCTGTCGCTCCAAGTCCGTGCTCAGCGCTGGCACCATGGATAACCTCGATGCGCTCGACCATGCTCAGATCGATGGTGTAGCTGTCACGGGCACTGTCCCTTATCGGATTGGACTGGGGCACCCCATCGATCAAGAACAGCGCCGACCGGCCACGGAAGGTTTCACCGGCATTCGACAGTTTCTGCCGGCCCGGTGAGTAAGAGGGAATCAGGTTGCTCAGGACCTGTCCCGGATCGTTCGTGATCGCCAGTTGCTGTTCGATTTGCTCCCGGGTAATGACGGTAACCTTCTGGGGCGTTTCGCCTTCCACACTTTTGTTGCGGGTCGCAGAAACGACTAAGGGAGCCAACTCAGTGGTCGCATCGCGGGCACCCCTGACATCGGAAAAGGCGGAAATGGGAAAAACAGCACCGAAAAACGCCGGCGCCAGCAAAAGCTGGAGTCGCTTGGGGACAGCAGTCATTTTTTATCGAATTCCTTGTATGGGGGTTCGCAAACCAACCAGCGGCCCAACAGTCTGGATCGCGGAAGAGGTGCAGATGTTAATTATTCTTATTAACAACTGCAAATAGCGATTATTCGTACGGCTATAGCACGCGCCGCAGATATGATCAGAGCTTTGGCCACTTCATCGGCGACAAAACCGGCGAACACGCCCCATAACCCGATCCCCCCAGTAGCATCCCGCTAACCCGGCTACCGGAACGCCGACACAGGCAAACCCGTTAAACGTGATGATTACCGGCGCGCGCGTATCGCCGGCCAGCATGCCCGACACCATCATGGTTACCGCCGTCGCTGCGCTGTAGAGCGCACTGATGCCTCCACCCAGATTATCCAAGTACGGGTTCGCGGCTCTATGTCGTAAAGCAGCGTAAACAGCGGCGTCAGGGTAATCCCCCCGTTTTTAGCGGGGTTCAAAAGTAGACCTCAGGCCGTCATGGCCAACTTCTGTTGAGGGGTTATCCCTCCGAGTCCCATATTCGGGCGCTCGTTATTGTAGTGCCAGAGCCAGCGCGTAGCGTAATCCTGAACGGCTTCGGTGCTATTAAACAGATACTGCGCCAGCCAGTCGTAACGCACGGTTCGATTGTAGCGTTCGATGTAGGCATTCTGCTGGGGTTTTCCCGGTTGGATAAACGCCAGCTTGATGTTCTGCTTCTCCGCCCATGCAACCAGTTTGCCGCTGATGTACTCGGGACCATTGTCACAGCGAATCGAGCGCGGTTTCCCGCGCCACTCGATGATCTGCTCAAGTGATCGGATAACACGCTCCGCCGGCAACGAGAAGTCGACCTCAATACCGAGCCCTTCGCGGTTGAAGTCATCGATGACGTTCAGCAACCGGTAACTGCGACCGTCGCTAAGCTGGTCATGCATGAAGTCCATGGACCAACTGTCGTTGATGACTTCCGGTACAGCTAACGGCTCCGGTTTCTCTCGGACCAGACGCTTCTTGGGCTTGATCCGCAGATTCAGCTCCAGCTCCCGATAAATTCGATAGACCCGTTTGTGATTCCAGGCAAAGCCTTTCACGTTGCGCAGATGCAGGAAGCACAGACCAAAGCCCCAGTTCCGCTGGTTGTGGGTCAACCGGACCAACCAGTCCGCAATCTCGGCATTCTCGCTGCTGAGCTTGGCCTGATAGCGGTAGCAGGTTTCGCTGATACTGAATATCGAACAAGCCAGGCGAATACTGACGCGCTTCTCATTAACGGCTTTCTGCGCCATCTCCCGACGACGAGACGGCTTCACCACTTTTTTTCGATGGCTTCCTTGAGGATGTCCGATTTGAGCCGTTCCTCGGCGTACATTTTCTTGAGCCGACGATTCTCGTCCTCCAACTCCTTCAATCGGGCCATCATGGACGCATCCATACCACCGAACTTAGCGCGCCATTTGTAGAAGCTGGCACTGCTCATGCCGTGCTCACGACAAAGCTCTGGAACCGGAACACCGTTCTCGGCCTGCTTCAAAATCGACAGGATTTGGCTGTCGGAAAAACGTGACTTCTTCATGCAGAATCTCCCTGCGGGTAGCTTACGGAAAATTCTACTTTTGAGCACCGCTAGTTTTCGGGGGGATTACCTCAGTACCGCATCAGTACCATCAGCAGGGCTATGTCTCGACGAGCAGAGTGATCAATAAATTTATTTTGGCACTGCATGCTATGCAGTCCGATTTGCCGATAGAAAATCGTTAACCCCCAAAAATATCGATGCTTAAAAATGAATGCCCCGAACGAAAACTAAATTAACCTCACATTGTGAGTTGGAATTTTTATCATGAAGATGTATTTTTTCGTAACTCTCAACCGTAGCTATTTGCTACAACAGCAGAGCAACTCGCTTTTTTTTACGCCATGAACAACCCAACCATGGATTTTGTTTTGACGACATAAGGAATTGGGTCGGTGGGCATTAGACAAAAATACCGGAACGTACGACGTTTCTTGGAAATGGACCGCAGACAAAGTCCGGAACGCGACCTAGGGATGTTGAAACAGGGCTTTTTTTCCAAGCGAAGGCAATTCTATCCATTTGATCAGTACGACAAATCCTTATTCCTGACGGATTGGGAAATTGAATTTGGGTTTCCGTTGATTAATTCGCCCAGCTCGCAGGAACCGTTAAAAAACAAAGTCTTTTTTAACTTAATGCTACGTCAAGCAGGACTTGATAATTACACGCCAGGCTTACTCGGTACGATCGACAATGGAAGGTTTTGTTCATTCTCAAGTTATCGGACGCCAGCCGAGCTATTTGATGATAACCGTAGTTTATTTCTGAAGCCTATTTCCGGCGCCGGTGGATTAGGTTGCTGCGTTATTGAACGACACGCTGACATTCCAAAAGAGGGGTCGTATCTCATTGAGCGCCAGGCGACCGCCCACGATTATGCACGGCAAATATTTCCAGATTCAATTAACACTATTCGCGTTTTTACCATTAAAGATTCAGCTGGAAAGACCCAGGTGGTCGGTGCGGCACATCGTTTTGGAGGCCGGTCAAATAGTCCTATCGATAACTTTAGTAAAGGTGGCATTTCGTGCGGCATCGATCTCGATAGTGGAAAACTAGGACGCGGGGTGTCAAATCCGGGGTTCTATCAGACTATCTTTCACGATCACCATCCAGTCTCAAACGCAATGCTTACGGGGGTCACAATACCCTACTGGGAGTCTGTTAAATCTCTGGCTTTGAAGCTTGCTGATCATTTTTACAGCTTAAATTATGCCGGCTGGGACATCTACGTATCGCCCACTGGAGCTATGGTGATTGAGGGGAATGCTCATATAGCGAACCCCAACTTAATTCAGGTCCATAAGCCCTTATTAATTTCTGAAGCTTTTCGAGAGCGGCTCCACCAATGGCGAGTATTGAGTGACTCTAGAATTCAGCAAATCGAGCGCGCTTTAAGCCTTGAAGCCAAGTAATAACAACCACAAATATGACGCTTTAAGATACACTATTAAGCCCGCCCCCCACCCAGCATATAAAGTCACCCTGGAACTGTGTAATTTTTTCCGATTCAGTGGAAAATATTACCGACCGCCATGATGCCCGCCTCAGGACTGACTCCGTAAGCCCTTGAATAGAAACTCTATTCGACGTTCTCTTGGAATGGCACGGTTGCTGCAACTGCCCCATCCAAAGATAACGTCGATTTGTCACTCATTCGGGTGACGCAAGGGAGAATAATCAATGGAACCACAAAACCCCAATTTTGGGTCTTCTGACGGCCAGTCATCTTCTTGGCAGACCGGTACCAAACATGACACCAGCGACTCGGCGCAAGAAGCCAAGGACGCTGCGCGGGACCGCGCTACCTTAGAGGCCGAACACGGAAAACAGACCGCGTCACGCGCGGTAAGTGACGGTGCGGCAGCGCTGAATAAGGCGGCAGAATCCCTGAACGAACAGGGGCAGCAGACTTTGGCACAGACGACATCATCGATAGCGTCTGGCTTGTCTGACTTTGCTCATCGGCTTGAGGGCCGCAACACTGAAGAGCTGCTTCAGGAGATTACCGGACTCGCCCGTCGCAACCCCGGACTTTTTGTGCTTGGAAGCATCGGTGCCGGGCTGCTGTTGAGCCGGTTTTTTAAGGCCTCCGCCTCCACATCACGTGGGCCACGATAATCTATAGATAGCTGCGCCTTGCCACCCCTCAGGGTGGCTATTCTTGTCAAAAACGAGGATGTCATTATGGCTGATACAGCCCAGAACGAATTCACCGGGCCGAAGACGGCCTATACCGCTCCGGAAGATCAATCGAAGCAGGACGAGCGGACGAAGTTTTATGGTCTGATTAAACACTTAGCCGACGACGTAGCGCTCTTGCTCCGGAAAGAACTGGCACTTGCCGCTTCGGAAGTCAGCACCTCGGTCAACGACACCAAGAAAGGCATGGCTGGCTTGGTGAGCGGTTCGGTGGTGCTCAATTCCGGTTTTATTTTCCTGCTTGCCGCTGCGACCCTCGGCTTGGCCGAGGTCATGCAAGCCTGGCTGGCGGCCCTCATTGTCGGTGCAGTTGCCACCGTCATCGGGTTGATTATGGTGCAGGCCGGCAAGAAAAAATTCCAGGCGTCGAGCTTCCGGCCTGACCACACTTTGGAAGAGATGCACAAGGACCGAGCGACGGTTAGAGGAGTCAGCTCATGAGCACAGCCAGAGAACACTTTCAGGAAGATCTGCATAAGCGACCTGAACAGCTGCAGCAGGAAGCGGATGACGTACGGGCCGATTTTGAGCACACCGTTGACGAACTGATGAACCGCTTTTCACCGGGAGAAATGGTGAATCAGGCGGTATCCAAATTCCGCAACTCGGGTGACAGTGCGTTCGTGCACAATCTTTCCAACCAGATCCAGAACAATCCGATACCGCTAATTCTGGCCGGGATCAGCCTGACCTGGCTGATGGCTTCATCCAAGCAGCCGCCCGCCCGTGCGTCCCATACGTCAACATCATCCCCGTCGTCAGGCACGTCGGTCTCCCAAAAAGCCGGGGCAACGAAAGACAAGCTGACAGCTGCCACCGATCGTGCCCAATCCTCCATCCAAGGGGCAAAAGAGGGCGCGCGGGACCGCGGACACCAGATTGCAGATGGCGCCAGCGAACTGAGGGATCGTGCGAGCGACGCCAGCCGCCGGACCGTAGAGAGCGCACGCTCGGGTTTCCGTTCGGCACGGGATAACTACAACCACCTGCTCCAGGAGCAGCCCCTGGTTGTCGGTGCTCTCGCGATAGCGGCAGGCGCTGCACTGGGCGCCTTGCTCCCCCGCACCCCCGTAGAAGACCGCGTAATGGGTGAAACCAGCGATGAGCAAACCCAAGGCCTGAAACAGAAGGCTGAAGGCTTCAAGGAGCAGGCAGAAGGCAAGATGAAGGAAAATCTGCAGCCACAACACGCCGACACCGATTCGACTGCGCGGCGCGAAGCCACCGCTGGACATAGCGATACGGTGATGCCGCCCACCGGCTCTCCCAGTCAGAGCCGCTCTGTGCCTCCAAATACCCCGTCTCCAAATGCCCCGCCAGCGGGGGCAAGTGGCCCTCCCGGATTTGCCAGCAAAGACACTTCCGGTCCGAAACATGGCAATCCTTTAGGAGAATCGACGGCGTCCTCGAACCATCCTGACGCCAACCCGCCGAATAGCCGCCGGTAACGCCTGGGTAGATACTCGAAAATAAACGAACACCTGTCAGCCGAGCTGACGGGTGTTTTACTGTGTCCGCTCAATCAGGGACAGTGGTGATTCGGGAATCGTCTTTATAGAATGGAGTCAGATATGACCGTGGCCAAATCCTACACTGCCGATGCGCCAATCCGCGAAACAATAGATCAAACATCCGGTCCGCTGGTGGTGGAGTTCGGTACCGGGTGGTGTGGCCATTGCCAGGCAGCTCAGCCTTTGATTGCCGAAGCCTTTAAGGAGCATCAGTCGGAACACCCATCCGTTCGCCATCTCAAAATCGAAGACGGCAAGGGTCGGCGCCTAGGCCGGACGTTCGGCGTCAAACTCTGGCCCACACTTATATTCATGCATGACGGCAAAGAAATGATGCGATTGGTACGCCCGGGAACGAGTGAAGAGATTACCCGGGCTCTTTTGCAGATTAAGTCGCCCTAGTGTGCCGTGCGGTTAATTCGCTGTCCTACTGAGGTCCTGAGAATCTGGAAAGCAAGGCGCGGCGGCGAAGGGGTGGCGGCCCACATCGAGTCGCTGCAACGCCGCTAGCCAGACTCTCAGGGCCTCCCTGCGGGCGAGCTTCTGAAGGCTTTTGATCGGCGTTGCTGCTCTTCGACATGGAACCACCATGCCTTCAGACCAGCGCCTTGCCCAAAGCCTTCAGAAGCTCGCAGTAGGTCAGCGAATTAACCGCACGGCACACTAGAGCCCGCACACAACTCAAAGCGGCGGGCGTACAACCTCCCATTAGCGTTATTCAGACGTTCGTCAGGCCCCCAGTCCAGCCAACGCCGATGTCATCATCAATAAAACGATCATCAACAGGCACATGATAAATAGAAGCCCTTTGTGCTCTCCAACGTAGACAAAGTAGTCGGGCTGTGGCGTGTCATCCCGCAAACAGTAAGCAACCCACCAGACGATCAGGTTCAGAATGAACATAATGATGAGGAAGGCGACACCGACGAACGACTTTAAATAGTCGAAGAATTCGTTCATTCCAGACTGCAACGCGGCAACGCATAGTAGTCCCAAGACTGCGCCAAAGCCGAGAGCGCCAACTTGGGACGCGAAACTCATGATGGCCCTTGACGATTTCATGAAGTACGCCGAGAGCGGCGTCACCTTTATAATGTGTGCGAGGATGCCGAAGAGGGCGAAGAATAAGCCAATCACCACGACAATGTTCCAGAACAGCGGCGCCATCATCTGTTTGGCGGCTTCCAAATAGTACTGGTTAGAGAGAAGTAGACTGCAGCCGTAACCGATGAGAAGCCCCAAAAAACCGCGAAATACCCAGGTCTTCACGTATTCATGCCAATAGACCCCCATCAGACCTCTCAGCTTTCCATCGGGCAGAGCCGCTATGATCCCGTAGGAGCTGATTGGGCCTAGAACGTAACGTGCGAGCGATTTCATCCTTTCCATGGCGGATTCCTTATTAGAGCTTACGAAGAAGCGAGTACATCTCTCATTCATTAACTGTGTACCCCTCTTTTGAAGCCGCCGCAACGTTTCCAAAGCGGCTTGGCCGGGTGTGTACACATCAGAAGCGTTTTCTCAGTTTTTCTCAGTGTTTCTCAGTGGTTTTCAGTTCGATCAGGTGCTGCCCTCTGGCATCCAGTGAGTGTATACATTTCGCCAACCGAAACTATTTCGCTATGCGGAATAATATTCCCTCAGTGTAACGATAACGAAACCACATACCGTATTAAAAAATACATAACCGCGCATTGAATAGAACGAGCACTCGATCTATAACTGATAGGGTCGGTTTGGCCGTTCAGTTTCAAAAGCGGCCAGGATCGATTCACTGCGCTCTGGCCGAGGAAAAAACGTCATCCGGCCCGATAGTCGCTCTGCCTTAGAACTCCGAAAGTCGTAACAACTATAAAAAGGCCGCAATCCTGTGGGCCATGAAGATTGAGGAGAACAATAATGCCAAGTCGTAACAAGCCCGGCATCGTCGCCGGCGCACTGCTCGCTCTATCCTTCTCACTGACAGCCAGCGCCCAGCAATCGGAAGATCCTGTCCGAATCGCCTATATCGAACCACTTTCAGGCGCCTTCGCCAACGTTGGCGATGCGGGTCTAAAGCACTTCCGCTTCGCCGCCGATATGATCAACCAGGACGGTGGCGTCATGGGTCGCAAGTTCGAAATCGTGCCCATGGACAACAAGCAAAGCGCGTCCGAGTCGACCCAGCTTCTGCAGCGGGCCATCGACGAAGGCATTCCTTTCGTGACCCAGGGCAACGGCTCTAACGTGGCCGGAGCGCTTATCCAAGCCGTAGACCGCAATAACCGCCGCAACAAAGACAACCGGGTTCTCTTTCTCAACTACGCGGCCGTCGACCCGGCCCTGACCAACGACCAGTGCAGCTTCTATCACTTCCGCTTCGACGCCAGCAGCGATATCAAGCTGGAAGCCCTGACCAACTACATGGCCGACCAGAAAGACATCAAGAAGGTTTTTCTGATCAACCAGGATTATTCCCATGGCCATGTCATCTCGGAACTGGCCAAGAAAATGCTCAAGGAGAAGCGGTCCGATATCGAGATTGTCGGCGATGTGCTGCATCCGATTGGCCAGGTGCGTGACTTTTCTCCCTATGTCGCCCGCATCAAGCAATCCGGCGCCGACTCCGTTATCAGCGGCAACTGGGGCAACGACCTGTCCTTGCTGGTTCGCGCCGCTGACAATGCCGGGCTCGACGTCGACTTCTACACCTACTACGGCGGCGGCCTGGGTACGCCGGCCGCGGTAGGCGAGCGCGGTGAGGATTCACTGCATCAGATCACCGTCTGGCATGCCGACGTCAACGTGGACGACAACCTGTCCGACTACGAGACGTGGTTCACCGACTTCAAAGAGCGTCACCCTGAGATCGACTGGTACTACCACCAGATCTATAACCAGATGTACATGCTTAAGGCTGCCATCGAAGAGGCCGGCTCTACCGACGCGGTGCCTGTTGCCAAGGCTTTGGAAGGTATGACGTTCGAGTCCCCGACAGGCACCATCACCCTGCGGGAAAAAGACCATCAGATGATCCAGCCCATGTACGTCTCTGTCATGGACTCGGACGCCAAGTATGACGCCGATAATTCCGGTCTCGGCTTCCGCACGCTGGCCAAGATCCCCGCCGAGCAGGCCACCGTCCCGACGACCTGCGACATGCAGCGTCCCTGATCTGTAGACGTATGTCCGGTGGCGTCGGTGCGCCACCGGCCTCCCAGATGATTCAAGGCCGGGGATTCAGATGCTGGAAACCATTGCATTCTCTCTGTTAAACGGCCTCCTGTACGGCATGTTGCTGTTCATGCTGTCCAGTGGCCTCACGCTTATCTTTGGCATGATGGGTGTCCTCAACTTTGCCCATGCCAGTTTCTATATGCTCGGGGCGTATTTTGCCTATACTGTTGGGCTGGTGACCGGGTTCTGGGCAGCGCTATTTCTCGCACCCATCCTGGTGGGCATGATCGGCGCAGCCGTCGAGCGGTTCGGGCTACGCCACGTTCACCAACACGGGCATGTGCCTGAGTTACTCTTTACCTTCGGTCTGGCCTATGTGATCGACGAACTGGTCAGCCTGTTCTGGGGCACGGTGCCGGTGCCTTACCGGATGCCTGAATCCCTCGATTTCACCCTGTTTACGATGTTCGGCATCGACTACCCCGCCTTCAAGGTCTTTATCCTTGCAGTGTCCGTCGTGATGTTCGTGGCGCTATATATCCTGCTCAAGAAAACCCGTGCGGGATTGATCATCCAGGGCTCCCTGTCTCGCCCCGACATGGTGTCGGCTCTCGGCCACAATGTGCCTCAGGTGTTCATGTGGGTGTTCGCCATTGGCTGTGCCCTGGCCGGGCTGGGTGGCGTCGTGGGCGGCATTCATCTGGTCACCGAGCCGGGCATGGCGTTCCTGATGGGACCGATCGTCTTCGTGGTCGTGGTACTGGGCGGGCTGGGATCGGTGCCCGGCGCTCTGATCGCATCTATCGTCATTGGCGTACTTCAGACCCTCGCACTCTCCGTCGACTTCTCCCTCGCAGGTCTTTTCAGCGGCATCGAAGTCTCACGGGAAAGTTTCTTCTCGACCCTCTGGTACATGGATTCCTTGCGGCTGGCCCCAGTCCTACCGTTCCTGCTGCTGGTACTGACGCTGATTTTCCGTCCACGCGGATTGATGGGGAAACGTGAAGCATGAGTGCACTACAACAACGCGATAAAAGCACGAAACCCACGGCGACAGAGGGCACCCGGCCACGTCTCCGGCTCGGTAGGTTCTGGCCCTGGGCCGTGGTCGTCCTGACAGCCCTGGTGTTACCTCAGGTTTTCACGTCGGGCCATTCCATCGACATGCTGAGCCAGATGGGCATCCTGGTCGTCTTCGCCCTCTCCTACAACATGCTGCTGGGCAATACCGGTCTGCTGTCTTTTGGCCACGCCGTGTATTTTGGCCTCGGCGGCTTCTGCACCATGCACGTTCTACGGATGATCAACGACGCCGGTACGGGCCTGCCCCTGGAATTGCTGCCGCTCGTGGGCGCCTTTTCGGGGCTCGGGTTCGGCATCGTCTTCGGCGCAGTCTCGACCCGGCGGGCGGGCGTGGTGTTTGCCATGATTACCCTGGGCATTGGCGCTCTGGTTCACTCCAGCGCCCTGATGTTCACCGACTTTTTCGGCGGCGAAGGCGGCCTTTTCGGTAACCGGGTAGAAGCACCTTCACTGTTTGGCGTCGACTATGGCCCAAGCGAGAACATCTACTACCTGATTGTGGGCTGGGCGCTCATCTCGGCCATTGCCATGTTCGCGCTACGCAGGACGCCTCTGGGCTGGATGGCCAACGCCGTGCGGGACAACCCCGAGCGGGCGCAGTTCGTTGGCTACAACCCCCAGATGGTGCGGTTCATCCAGTTCTCGCTTTCAGCGTTCTTTGCCGGATTGGCGGGTGGGTTGTTCATTCTGGCGGACGAGATCATTACCGACGAAACGGTAGGCCAGATCGTCTCGGGCCAGGTGCTGCTAGCCACTTACCTGGGTGGCATCGGCTACTTCTTCGGGCCGGTGTTCGGCGCCGTTCTGGTCACGTTCCTGGAAACCTCACTGTCCTCGTATACGGAGGCATGGGTCCTTTATTTCGGTTTGATGTTTATCGCCGTGGTGATGTTTGCGCCCCAGGGTCTGTTCGGGCTCCTTCATCAGCAAGTCGTTGCCATCCGGGCCGGCCAGTGGAAAGGCACCACCCTGCTCCGCCTGTACCTGTTAGCCACGGCGCTTATCGCCGTTTTCGGGCTGGTCTGCACGGTCGAGCTCGCCTATCACTATTTCGGCAGTTGGGACCCCAGCGCCCCACTGAACCTGATGGGTGTATCCGTGACCGCCACCAACGCCCTGCCGTGGATTGTCTCGTTGGGGATCCTGGCTGCTGGGCTAGCCCTGATGACCGCCCATGCCCGGCCCCGGCTCCACCGGAAAACGAGCGCAAAGTCTTCTGGAGGTGAGCAATGACAAGCCGTACTGCCTTGAATCTGGAAAACGTTCATAAGAACTTTGGCCGCGCCGAGATCATCCGCGGCGTCAACCTGGACATCCAGGAGAACGAGCGACATGTGGTGATAGGCCCCAACGGCGCCGGCAAATCCACGCTGTTCAACCTCATCAGCGGCCGGCTGCAGGTATCGGGGGGCTCCATCAAGCTCTTTGGCGAAACGATCAGCAACCTGCCGCCGCATCAGGTTAACCGCAAAGGCCTGAGCCGGAGCTTTCAGGTGACCAACCTGTTCCAGAACATGACAGTTATGCAGAATCTGCGCTGCTCCCTGCTATGGGCCGCCGGGCACAAGTATGCTTTCTGGAAGAACGTGCTATCCCAAAAAGCCGTCACCGATCGGGCCGAGGAATTGATGCTGCGGCTCAACTTGCAGCACCGCGCCGATGTCCCGGCTTCGCTGCTGACCTATGCCGAACAGCGTGCCCTGGAAATAGGCGCCACTATTGCGTCGGGCGCGAAAGTCATCCTGCTGGATGAGCCTACCGCCGGCATGAGCCGCCACGAAGCCGACGCTGTGGTGAATCTCATCCGCAAAATCACCACCGACTGCACCCTGGTGCTGGTCGAGCATGACCTGGGTGTCGTTTTCGAACTGGCGGATCGTATCTCCGTATTGGTCTATGGCGAGATCATCGCGACGGATACCCCCGAAGCCATCCGCGCCAACGCAGCGGTCCAGGAAGCCTATCTCGGCACGGAGGTTCATTGATGCTGCAGATACGAGACTTGCACGCTTATTACGGCAAGAGCCACGTGCTCCGGGGTGTGAACATGGAGGTCAAGGCTGGCGAGATTGTCAGCCTGCTCGGCCGCAACGGTGTAGGACGCTCGACCTTGTGCAAATCCGTCATGGGGCTAGTCCCGCCCAAGGGCGATATCAAGATGGAAGGCAAACAGCTCGCGGGTTTATCTCCCCACCAGGTCGCGCATGCCGGAGTAGGCTACGTGCCCGAGGACCGGGCGATCTTCCCTGGCCTGACAGTGGCCCAGAATCTCGAACTGGGCATGAAGCGCCGGGGCCAGACGGGTACCCAGTGGACGCTGGATGCCGTCTACAAACGCTTCCCCAGGCTCAGGGAACGGGAACATACCCCCGCCGAAGTCCTTTCCGGCGGCGAACAGCAGATGCTGACCATGTTCCGCACCCTGATGGGCGATCCCCGCTGCATCATGGTCGACGAGCCCACCGAGGGCCTGGCGCCCAAAGTCGTCGCCGACGTCGCGGCCATCCTCGAGGAGATCGCTGCAGCGGGCATTGCCGTCCTGCTGGTGGAACAAAAGCTCAGCATCGCCCTGCAGATTTCCCACCGGGTTTACGTCATGGGCGAAGGTAAAATTGTGTTCGACGGGACGCCGGAGTCGCTGCAAAACAGCCCCGAGATCCGCAAGGAGTGGCTGGAGGTCTAACGTTGTAGATTAGTGCATCAGGGTACCTACCATGACGGTAGGTACTGGCTCTTACCACCCTTAACACGTTCTGTTCATCATCACTTTTCGCGAGCAAACCCCATAGCAGATACAGTCACCAGAATGATAGCCATCCCAATAAGCTGAAGGGCGTCCAGGCTTTCGCCCAGAAGCGACACACCAAAAAGAGAAGCGGTAACCGGCTCAAGCATAGCGACGATCGATGCAACCGCGGGTGAAGTCTGCTTAAGGCCAACGATGTAGACGAAAAAGGAAAATCCAGCTCCAACCAAGCCAAGGGTGGCAAACAGGGGTAGATCCTGCGACCCGGGCACGCTAATTATTTGCGCAAGGTCGCTCGGCCACAGGAGAAGCAGAACCAGTACCGCAAACGCGAGTACCAGAATAGATTGCGGACTACCCTGCGGGCTCGCATATTTGAAGCCAAAAATAAAAACGGCGTAGGAGAGACCGGCTAACAGCCCCGTTACGAGGCTTATCGGCGACACCTTGCCCGCATCGACCTCGTAGAGCCCGGTCAGCAAGACGATACCCAGCATGACCATGCACACGGCAGCCCATTTAAAGAGGCTGGGCTGTTCAAGCTTCAGGGCAAACGATACAAGATAGACAAAGACCGGGGCGCAGTACATAAGCGTTGCCGCGACCGCAAGACTGCCGTGAGAAATACTAAGGAAGTAGAAAGTAAAATTGCCTGCCACGCCGAGACCGGCGACAACCGACCAGAACCATAAGCGACGATTCCCCAAACCGCTTCCGCGAGGCCGCAAACCAAGCCAACATAGCACGATCAACAGGCCAACCGCGCCCCGGTAGAAGGACACGACAAAAGGATCCCAGTCCCGCCCCATCAGAATGCCGCCGATGCCCCCCGAGATTCCCCAGCAAAAAGCGGCCAAGGCCACCAGCGCTCCGCTCCATCGAGCCACCTTATCTTCCTTAGTCGTCACACCGACGCTCGTCACTGCATGAAAAATCTACGCAGAGTGCCCTCTCGCCAAGGAACACTTTCCCGGACAGTGCCACGCAACGGGCAGGCATACAAACAGCATAAGCTAGGAACCGGGAAAAGTTATTTGCTCAGTACGAAAGCCCAAACCATACGGTAGGCCTCATGATCCAACTGCTCACCATTAAATCGTTCTGGCCCTGATTATCACACCCGATTGTCAAACCTAATCATAAGCACACGGATTTTTTGCGCGTGTACTGCGGGATGAAGCGCCGATTGTTACGCTAGGGCATACGTGGGCTGTCTTCTTAAACGCTACGCATAGTCGCAGCTAAGGATCTGGTTAACACCATGACTAAAAAATCACCCGAAAACTATCGTGCGCGGGTGACCGCGGCTTTGGCTGGCGGCTACGTGGCGGACGTCGCGAGCCTGGGGCTCCACTGGCTCTACGATAGTCACCGCATACGCGACGTGGGCGGCGATTCACCGGAGTTTCTCCCGCCCCGAGCAGACTATTTCAAAGACGTGTTCGGCTTCTTCGCCCATGACGGCAAGAACATCGGTGACATGAGCCATTACGGCACCGCCACCCGGGTGCTCACCGACAGCCTTCTCGCTGGCCGGGGCGAACTGGATATCCGCGATTACCAGCGCCGCTTTGTGAACTGTTTTGGGCCTGGTGGTCGCTGGCAGGGCTTTATCGATAACCCGACCCGGGGCACCCTGAATAACTTGGTCGCCGCTGAACAAAAAGCAATTGATATCGCCTACTCGTCAATCGAAACGGAGCTCACGGAAAAGCAAAAGCGCGTACTGGTTCAGAAAGTGATGCCGTATGCTCGCCGGCTCAGCGGCGATGAGTTAGCGACACCGGTGCGCGAGGCCATCAACCTTACCTATCAGGACCCCCGGATACAGGATGCGGGGGTCGTTTTGGCCGAGACCATTGACCGGCACTTAACCTTAGCGAGTGGCGCTGATGATATGCAGCTGCCAGCCGTCTCCAAGCTGCCGCCGCTGGTTGCCTGTTACGCGGGCCAGAATAATTTGCTGGAGCAGGTCGAAGCAGCCGTTCGCGTCACCAATCATAACGATGAAGCGGTTGCCTGGGGGCGCTGCGCGGCGCGCCTTCTGGAAAGCCTTTTCCTTGGCGCCTCCCTGTCTGAGGCAATGAACACCGCCATTCAAGAAGCGCCGGACCAGAAAATCTTGGCAACCGCTATCGCCGACAATCCCCTTGATGCAATAAAAGCCGGAGACACGTTCGGCCGTACCTGCTATCTCCAGGAGGCCATGCCCGTGATTTTCCACATCATCAGTCGGGCTCAGTCCTACACCGAGGCCATCAGAGCGAATATTCAATGCGGAGGTGATTCCTGTGGCCGAGCCTGGCTCATCGGGCCAGCCATGGCGGCGATACACGGCGTCGGACACCCGCTAGGCATGCCGCTGAGCTGGCTCGCCAGAGTGACCGACGCTGCCGGCATCTTTGCCGATGTGGAGGTGCTCGTTGCCTACCACGGTAGGGACTAGGATAGAGCAGATGAATGAGATCACTGATATTTGAGGGCGGCACTTGGGAAGCATATGAAAAGATGCGAGAGAAAGACAAGAAGCAGCGCAAAGCTCTCTGCAAACTGCTGAAAGAAATGCTTCGCTCTGAGAATCCATCAACTGGCACCGGCAAAACCGAACCGCTCAAACATAAGCTATCAGGCCTTTGGTCAAGGCGCATTTCACAGAAGGACAGGCTTATATACCGGTTTGACGATACCACTATTTATATTTCCGCCATTGGAGGGCACTATGACCTGTCCTAACGACGCTGTATAAAAACCAAATTCTGAGCCGTTCCTACCCACCTTTTCAGCTGTTCTTTTGTTCATCCGACGTCGGCGGGTGCGTTGATTTATTTGGCCGGCCTTGGAGTAGGTACCATTTAAGTAATTTAAGGAGTGCCTGACTATCGAATCATCAGACTGGCAAAAACTACTGGTGATCGAACAGGTTAAGCCGCCCGACGATTAAACAAAGAAGGAACGAATCTGATGCTGCTCTATGGCGTCCCCCTGTCCCCGTTTGTTCGCAAAACACTGTTCATGATTTATGAAATGGAGCTAAAGATTGACCGGGAACTGGTCGTGCCGGGTAGCGATCTGGCCGCATTTCGCCGGGCCAGCCCGTTGGGACGCATCCCGGCGTTGGTTGATGGATCGCTTTACCTCTGGGACTCATCGGCGATCTGCCACTATCTGGCACGACGGTATGAAAGCGAGCTGATCCCTTACAAGGATCCACAGCAGTTTGCGCGAATCATCACTCAGGATAAATATGCGGATGAAGATCTGTCTGCAGCGGTGTTTGAGCCATTGCTAGAACGTGTCATCAAGCCCGTGCGATTTGGCAAAGCGTCCGACGAAACGGTGGTACAGGCATCAATAAATCAAAAGATGCCGCCCGTTTTCGACTACCTTGAATCACAACTGGAAGAATCGGGTGAACAATGGTTTGCCGGAACCGATTTTACGTTTGCGGACATCACCCTAGGCGGTCATATGTCTAATCTCTTCCTTGCCGGAATCGATATAGAGTCCACTCGATGGCCAGCCCTCTCCGCTTGGTTCAATCGTCTGAGTAAAAGGCCAGCTTTCAAACAACTGTGTGAAGAGGCGCGTTCGTTTCGGCCCTGATGGTCACTAGTTGTGGTACGGAGGAGTAAAAAGGTGTCAAAGCGAATATTTTATGGGCAGCTTTGGCCCTGCGGGTGGCGGCGCAGCAGGCTCTGACGGAATGGCTTGTATTTTTCCTGCTTAGGGTGGGTGTCCTTTGAGAGGTTCCTTTATTCGTAGTGGCTCCAGAGCCGGAGGACTTTCACCACTCGCTCGTCCTCGATCACTTGGTAGACCAGACGATGCTGAATATTGATGCGGCGTGAATAGGCCCCCACAAGATCACCGATGAGCTTCTCAAACGGGGGTGGCTTGCGATAAGGATCTTCCGTTATCAGCGCTAACAGTTCCTGGGCTTGTGGTTTGAGGCCGCTGGAGGCCAGCTTTTTTGCATCTTTCTGGGCTTGTTTGGTGTAAACCAACTTCCATGTCACCAGTCCAGCTCCTCATCGCATTCATCCACAGAGGTATCCATTCCCTCACGAATAGACTCCCGCATACCGGGTACGGAGAGCAGGTAGAGTGTTTCCTGAATGGCCGACCAGTCTTCTTCGGATACCAAGACGGCTTTGTTCCGCTTACCCATAATGACGATTGGCTGATGGGACTCGGCAGTTTCATCAATCAACCGATAAAGGTTGCTGCGCGCCTCAGTTGCTGTGATTCCGGTCATGACGCACCTCGTACGTGTTTAACTTTTAAACAAGTGTACGCCTTTGGGTACGTACGTCAACACGAACGCCTTGCTTAAACCGGCGCCCTTTTTGGAGCGAAGCGGAGAATGAGCAAAAAAGGTGTTAGAGCTAATATTTTGTGATTAATTCTGGCCCTGCGGGTAGCATCGCAGCAGGCGCTGACGGAATGGCTTAGGGTGGGTGACCTTTTAAGTATTACTGAATTGAATCAACAATTTTATTTCTCACAAGCTCTACTGAATCCCTATTGGAGCCAGCAACTGCAACCATGAGCTTGCTTTGGGTAGGTGATATTTCTATACATTTAACAACGACACGATTTGATTTTACATTCCCGTATATTCCGTACTCATTCTCAACCTGATTTTCAAGCCCTATGACTTGCAGTGCATATGAGCTTTGTATCTCGCACGCTTCCTTGGATTTGTTCAAGTCTTTAAACCAGGACCAAAGCTCAGGCGGTTTTTCCTCTGCGAGAGCAGATCCTGATAATAAAAACAAAAGAACTAAAACTGCCTTGTTGATCATTCGGATTTCCCTAATGCTTATAAGGAAAAACCGGAACAGAATTATTTTCGACTTATCCCGGCCTATTTCTAGAACTTAGCAGGCCGGAAAATAAATCTCTCCCGGTTTCTTACGCTACTTCTCCCTAACTTTAACGCCAATGGTAATGGGCAGCCGATTGTTAAATCCCTTGACGTACGGTATCCTGACCATGGTCAACATCCTGTACAGGAGCAACCTTATGGATGCCATTAGCTACACAGCCGCTAGAACCAATCTAGCAAAAACCATGGAACAGGTCTGTGAGGACCATTCCCCTGTGATCATAACCCGAAGCAAGTCGCCGTCCGTAGTAATGATCTCCCTTGAGGACTACGAAGCGCTGCAAGAAACTGCATACCTTCTGCGCGCACCAAAAAACGCTCGGCGGTTGCTGGAATCCGTTGCCGAACTGGAACAAGACGGTGGTCAAGAAAAGGAACTTCTTGAATGAAACTCATCTTCTCCGAGAACGCCTGGGAAGACTATCTGTACTGGCAGAAAACCGACAAAAAGATCCTTAACCGAATCAACAAGCTAATCAAAGAGACCACGCGAGAACCGTTTGAAGGTGTCGGTAAACCGGAGCCCCTCAAACACAGCCTTGCCGGGTACTGGTCACGCCGGATCAACGAAGAACACCGAATAGTTTACAAAGTCACGGATGACGCTTTGCTTATCGCCCAGCTCCGGTATCACTACTGATTTAACATTTGCATATGAGCCCCCAAGACCAATATCTCGGCGACTAATATCTCATTTCCAAATTTGGTCACATTGCACACATTGCACAGGGTCAGATCTTGCCTTTTGCCCGCGGCTAGAGGCAAAGGTAGTAGTATGAGGCAAAAGGCAAGACTTGACCCCGCGCTTTATAATCGCAACCCTGTCGTGCGCGTTATGGCTGCTCGCTTGCGGGAGAGAGGCCTGGCGCCCAAAGCCATCGTTGGGGCAAGCATGAGAAAGCTCGTTCATCTCATCTACGGAGTAGTCTGTTCAAACAAGCCTTTCGATGCACGGATACCGATGCAACAGCTTGCACTTCAAGACGGTATCTGACCCCGCGCTTTTTCAAGCAAGCGGGGACGATATCCAGTTGCACCTTGGAATTATCGTCAGTGATTAGGTAATCGTCCTTGCGCCACTCCATTGATGGCTACTCCCTGATTTATAACGCTTTTGTTCAGCGGCGACCTTTTTGTAGCGAAGCGGAGAAAAGGGCGTCCGGTGGAGGGCCGTTAGGCCCGGAACGTACTGGAACTATTGGTTATGCTACTGGCCATTGGCGTTCCGTATAGCAATTTCTTGATGGGTAGCATTTTTAGCTTGAATATCAGCAAGTTCTATTTCGATCTTCCCTCTCAACGCTATTGCTTCAGTTAGATACTGAGTCATTGCTATTTCTCGGTCGCTAATTTCTTCGAGCGGCCCATTTAGTAGTGCCGTTTTTACATCTACAAAAGGTTTGGCTTTCTCTCCCAACTGCTCCGCGACCCTAACTTTCTTAGCTACCTCGTTGGTCATCAGAGGAACCCGAGAGTTACCAGTCGCATTATTGAACACAGCCAATGCTTTATAAGCTGCTGTGAGACCTTGAGCCAGCCACTTTATGCGATCTACCTCTACGACAATTTGATGGGCGGTGAGCGAAAGCTGTCGGAGAGCGAACCTTTTGTCCGCCTTTTGGCTTTCTTCAAAAGCTCTCTTAGCGTGCCCTGCGGACTTAAAAGCAGCAATACACGCAATAGCACCACCAGCAGCACTCACAACTGAAGCGATGACAGAAATTATTGATGCTGGTTCAGGCACACTGCGAACCCTTCTTTAGTTGATGCATAACGCCTTGAATAAGCCGCCAATTTGGAGCGGCAGCGGAAAATTAGTGGACTTCCCCCAATAAATCGGACACGCCCCTTCAATTGATTTCCTCGAACTCTAGCGGAGTCCGGTAGCCCAGGCCACTGTGCAGCCGTTGGCGATTGTAAAAGACTTCAATATAGTTATTTATATGCTTTCGTAACTGCCTCAACGTCACAAAGCTGGTCGCCTGTAGCAATTCTCCCTTCAACGTTTTGAAGAAGGATTCGACCTCGGCATTATCGGTGCATTGTCCCGGTCGATTCATGCTGTGACGGACCTGATGCCGTTTCAGGAGCGCCTGCGTCTTGCGGGCTCGGTATTCAATGCCCCGGTCCGTGTGGAACAACAAGCCGGGTGCTGGTTCTCTTGTCTTGAAGGCCTCTCGGAGCGTCGCGCGAGAGAAGTCAGCATTCAGGTTTTCACCCAGTCGCCAACTGACGATGCGACGCGAGAACAGATCCAGCACAACCGCTAGGAACACGTATTTCCGCCCCAGCTTGATGTAGGTGACATCACTGCTCCAGTGCTGGTTGATCGCCTTCGGCTTGGCCTCCTCCAGACGGTAGTTCGGGAGCGTTTTAGCTGCGTCTCGGCGCTTGGTCATTTGCCGATAGACACGCGATACACGCGCCCTCATACCCCATTCCCGCATCAGGCGAGCCACCCGGTTCTCGCCGACCTCAACACCTTCACGGCGCAAAGCCTGATACACGCGAGGGCTGCCATAACGCCCGCTGCTGGCACTGTAGGTACGACGAATCTTGAACAGCAAGTCGGCATTCTCAGCCGCTCTCTGGCTGGGTTCGCGGTTTATCCAGGCATAGTAGCCAGACCGCGAGATATTCAGGTGGCGGCACAGCGCCTTTACTCCGTGTTCCCGTCGGTGTTTCCAGACGAACCGGAACGCTTCCGTCGTTCCTCGGCTTGAAAGCGTTGAAACTTTTTTAGGATGTCGTTTTCCTCCCGAAGCTCGGCGATCTGGCGCTTCAGGCGGTTGATCTCATCTTGCTCTTTGATTTGCTGCTTGGCTTGGGCGGGTGCTTTCTTGACACGCTTCATGGCGAACTTTCCCTCACGGTATTCCTTTCGCCAGCGTGACAGCATGAAGGGATGAATATCCAGCGCTTCCGCGACGCCCTTGACGCTCCGGTGGGCCTGGTGGCTCCACTCCACCGCTTTGACTTTGAACTCAGTGCTGTACTGCTGGGTTTTCTTCCCCGTGATCATTTCTGGCATCGGTCTTCCCCTGCTTGGGAGCTATCGATGCGTGTCTACTAAATTAGGGGAAGTCCAGGTCGCTGTGCAGCCGATTGTTAGGCATTTTGCTCAGCGCCATACTGTTTGGCCAAAAAATCAGTGAAACTCTCAAACTCTGGCGCGTGAGTCTCGAAAACACCGTCGTCACCTATGTAACCGAATTCCCAGTCGTTTCTCGTGTCATAAGCTTCGCAATATCCAGCAAAATCGTCGCCAACAATTATTACTCCTGAAAGTTCGGCTGCCGTTTCTTCATCGTAAATATCGGTCGGTTCCGTGGGAACATGAATCATGTAATGTGAATGCCCGATACTTCCGTATCCAAGAGTCTCATATAGCTGTTTTAGATCGGCGGGTACGCCTGGATATTTCTCCTCGAGACTATCTATCAACTCGGTCTTCACTGGCATGAAATCCGAATCAGTAAAATTTTGCTTTAGGGCCCTGACGAGGCTCTCTATATCTTTCATGTGGGTATGCCTAACGCCGGCAGCACCCGGCCATTTTTGTGGAGGCGAAGCCGGAGCAAAAATGGCCGGGTGCTGCCATTGTTAACTGCCTTTCTTGCTCTTTATTGATTTTAAATGCGCCTCAAAATCACCATAGGTACGCCAACCTAGGAAATTTACTATTTCAAAGGCAAAGTTGGTTTGAGACTTAGCATCCCATGTATTACCATCAGCTCTTATGGCATCCAGCTTGACAAATAGAGCAACCACATTCTCTGATATTTCTTTGGGGTTTTCGTAGTGAATACTTTGGTTGCGCCCCTCCCAGACAATGTCTTTGATGAGGGCGCCGCCGATATCGTCACCGTCAGGAGCGTTTTGTGGTTTTCCATATCGAAGCGAAATGCACTGCTTCGCAATTTGCAAGATCGCGCCTGAAAGCGCTGCTATTGAGGCCGACTTTGCATCAATACTTTTAGATACATCGTTGATCTTGCACTCTAACTCCGCTTTAGGTTTAACCATGCCTTGGTAAGCTTTAGCCATTTGTGCATGATAATGATTAGCAGCCGGATGAAATTCATTAGATAAAAATACCTGATACCTTACGTCAAAATCGGCCGTTAGCCTTTTCAACTGAGCATTTAGGTCTTCCAACTTTTCAAAATCAGCCCAAATGAGGTCAATCAGTGAGGAAGCAGCAAATTTCGTTTCTTCTAAGTACTTGTTCATATGCTCAACACTTGGTAGCAGTTAACGCCCGCAGCACGCGCGGCTTTGGAATGGAGGCAGAGCCGCAATGGAAAAGCCGTCGCCGTGCCTGCGATTGTTAAGAGTCCTAGCAAACAAGGCTGATTACCGATACCACTAGTGCAATACCAGAAATGATCAATGGTGCAGTAAATCGAAACCACGATTGCTGAAGTTCCGCAAGCACTGCAGAAAGCATCGGGAAATTTACTGCGTGCCGATCCTCTCCGATAACCATTGTGAACAAATGGACCTTTGCACCATTGTCTTGGGCGTAGCCGTACTTTTTGTCGAGGTGGTAGTAAAGACGGCCAAACACTATGTCTGGGTCCACACGCAGATCGTTCGCAATAGCACTGCAATCAATAGGCACGTAGATCTTTGACGACCTCTCGTGTTCTGGATTATCACGCTCGAACTGACCAAATTGATCAAGGTATCGATCGTGAATCTTCTGCAAAATTTCTCGATCTGTTGGTGGTCTTGGCACCTACCTCTCCTTGCTCTTAACCTTTGTATATGAGTCCCCAAGCCCAATATCTCGGCGACCAATATCTCATTTCCAAATCTCGCCTCAAACTAGCCCGCAGCCCTTGGCACGTCAATGCTTGCGACATGCTGAACCAAGAATTCCTTTCCGGCAAAACGGTCGCCACGCCTCATATCCCGATCTTTACCTATCAACACAACCCAATGTTTTATACAAAAATTTTTGCTGTTTTAAATGACCACCAAAAATCACGGTCGCAACGACCGTTTTCCCAGCAATACTGGGCCAAAAGCTGGTAGGCAACAGGAAAATTCTGCGGAGGGGGAAACAAAACAATGAGAGGAAAAAACAATCTGCCTACGCAACTCTTGGGGTAAGCCACGCAGGCAGCAAAATTCAACGACTCACCAATCAACTCCGGGGCGGCCCAACCTCATCCATATACGCGCCATACCCGGCAGCTTGCATCTCAGCCTTGGGAATAAACTTCATCGCCGCCGAGTTCATGCAGTAGCGCAGGCCGGTGGGTGCCGGGCCATCTTTGAATACGTGGCCCACGTGCGAATCCGCTACACTGCTGCGAATCTCGGTGCGGGTCATGAACCAGGATTTGTCTTCCTTTTCCACTACGGCTTCCGGTTCGATCGGGCGCACGAAGCTGGGCCAGCCGGTGCCGGACTTGTATTTGTCCGCAGAGGAGAACAGCGGCTCGCCGGAGACGATGTCCACGTAGAGACCTTCCTGTTTGTTATCCCAATAGGCGTTCTCGAACGCCGGCTCGGTCCCATCTTCCTGGGTGACCTTGTATTGCATGGGCGTCAGCATTTGCTTGAGCTTCTCGTCGCTGGGTATGACGAAATTGTCCTCGTTGAAGCCTTTGCCCTGGCGATGGGACGCTTGGTCGTTGCCGTCAGCTTCGCTATCGGAGGCCATGTTCTCCGGACTGTAGTTTGAGAAGTCGATCTCCTGATCTTCGCCCCAGACCTTTTCGATAAACTGGAAGCGGCCGGAGTTGAAGGTGTAGACCTTGTAGCGGACCGGATTCTCTTTGTAGTAGTCCTGGTGGTAATCCTCGGCCACGTAGAAGGATTCGAACGGGACGACTTCGATCACCACCGGCTTCTTGTAGCGGCCCGAATCCTTCAGCGCCTGCTTGGAAGCCTCGGCCAAGCGCTTCTGCTTGCCGTTGTGATAGAAAATCGCCGGACGATACTGCTTGCCACGATCCACGAACTGGCCGTTGGCATCGGTCGGGTCCATAAAGCGCCAGAACCCTTGCAACAGCCCCTGGTAGGTGATCACCTTCGGATCGTAATAAACCTGCACCGTTTCGGTGTGGCCGGTCTGTCCGGAGGCGACCTGCTCATAGGTTGGGTCTTTCTCGTTACCGCCGCTGTAGCCGGAGACGGCTTCAACCACGCCGGGGATTTTCTCGAAGCCTGCTTCCACACACCAGAAGCAGCCGCCCGCAAAGGTTGCGACCGATAGCGAGGGGTCGTCCGGTGCGTACTTGCTGTCTTTCTTTTCCTCGTCGGCCGCACTGACCTGCAGGCCCACAAGGCCTGCCATCAGGATCAATGCCGCGCCCAGAAACATGCGTTTCATACCGCTTACCTCTCTTTTAGTCTCAATTCTGAGACTCCACTATGGCGAGAAAGATTCACACCCTCTTCGCCAATAAGTTACGAATTCATAACGCCGACAGGATCACTGGCTGGCGTTGGCCTTGGGCTGAAAGGGCAAAACAATTTCAAAGGCGGCCCCCCCGCTATCGCGGTTGCAGACGCTAATCGCCCCGCCCTGCATGTCCATGATGCGCCGGGCGATGGCCAGCCCCAAGCCGGCATGACCGGGCGTTTCGCGGTTATCGCCGCGATACAGGGGATCGAATACGTGAGGCAGATCCTGCTCGGCGATACCCGGTCCGCTATCGCTGACGACGACCTTCAAACCCGCCTCGGTTTGTGCCAGATGCAGCTCGACCTCGGCCTTCTCCGGGCTGTATTCCAGGGCATTGCGGATCAGGTTGTCCAGCACCCGCTCGGTCATGCCCAGATCTCCCAAGACCATGGGCAGAGCCGGATCGCCGATGACTTTCAGCTCGATGCCTTTGCGGGCGGCTTCGGGACCGTGCTTCTGGGCCACATCGTGAATCAGCTCCGCCGGGGCGAAGGGTTCCAGGCGTGGCTGTTTTTCACGGGCTTCCAGTGCGGCGAGTTCGAAGAGCTCATCCACTAGATGGGACAGGCGTCGTCCCTCTTCAAGGGCGATATCGAGAAATTGTGCCTGCTCGTCCGGAGACAGCCGGTCGCGTTTCATGCGCAGGCTTTCCACGTAGCCCTGCATGGACGCCAATGGGGTACGCAAGTCGTGGGATACCTGCGCCACCAGTCTCCGGCGCAGCGTGTCTTTTTCGCGCAATTGCTCAATTTGCAGGGCGATGCGGTCGGCCATGCGGTCGAAGGTCACGCCCAAGTAGTCAATCTCGTCCCCGCTGCGGCTGCCTTCGTCTGACCAGCGCAGACGTGCGTCGTTCCCGGTCCCCGGCTCGCCCTGCTCAAATTGCTCGACGATGCGGGTCAAGCGGGTGAGACGCCGGGTCAGCAGACGGAATGCAGCGAGACCGGCGATCAACCCGAACACCAGACTGGCCCCCATGGCCCAGGCGCTCATGGTAATGAAATGGCCTTCCCGCGCCATCATCTCCACACTGTCGTACTCTTCGCCACGCAGAACCACGTAGAGGTAGCCTTCGGTGTTCTGCGCCGACGGCACGGGCGTCACCGAGAATACTTTTTGCCGGTCGTGGCTGCGGGGATCGTCACCCAGTACGGGGTAGGCTTCCATGTCGTCCAGCAACTTGTGGATGGGCGCCATGGAGACGCTGTTGCGCTTGATTTTTCCGGGGTCGGCGGAATAAGCGAGGATTTTGCCTTCGGTGTCCAGCAGGTAGATCTCGATGCTGGGATTGATCGTCATGTACCGCTCGAACAGCGTCTTGAGCGCTTTCTGGTCGAGCCGGCCTTCGTCCACCAGGTTGCGGTCGGAGACCAGATGACGTGCCAGGTCGCGGTTCAGCTCCTGGTTTACCGAGGCATAGTATTCCCGCAGGGACATGGTGCTGACGAAGGTGTAGACCAAGCCGACGGCGATCAGCAGCACGAACAGCCCCAGCGCCAGCCGGGTGTAGAGGGAATTCAGCATGGGAGCCTCTGGTTAAGTCGCGTGGTGCCTTAGTCGCGGAACCGGTAACCCACACCCCAAACCGTCTGGATGTAGAAAGGGTCGGACGGGTCGCGTTCGATTTTGCCCCGCAGGCGATTGATGTGGGTGTTGACGGTGTGCTCGTAGCCTTCGTGGTTGTAGCCCCAGACCGAATCCAACAATTGGGTGCGGCTGAACACCTGGCCAGGATGGCGGGCGAAATGGAACAGCAGGTCGAACTCGCGGGCCGTGAGGTCCACTGCTTCGTCCTGGATACTGACCCGGCGGCGCGTCGGGTCGATAATCAGACCCTCAATCTCGATGCGCTCGGCAGCCATTTGCTCGGGGGCCGGGGCGGCCATGGCATCCACACGCCGAAACAGCGCTTTGATGCGCGCGGCTAGTTCGGCGACGCTGAAAGGTTTGGTCAGGTAGTCGTCGGCGCCCATCTCCAGGCCCAGCACACGATCCAGCTCGGTGCTCTTGGCGGTCAGCATGAGGACCGGCACGTAACCCGGGCCGGAGCGAATCTCGCGGCACACGGCCAAGCCGTCCATGCCGGGTAGCATCAGGTCCAGCACTACCAGGTCGATATCCCCTTCCCGGTAGCGGGCCAGGCCTTCATCGCCACGGGTCTCCAGGATAGCCTCGCAGCCGAGGTCCTCTACGTGCATCTTGACCAGCTGGCCAATGCCGGGATTGTCCTCGACGATCAGTACGGTTCGACTCATCAAACAACCTCTTTGCTGAAGGGCTGGTTGGCGGATGGCGCCAGGATGCAGAATGCACAGGCGCGCTCACGGGGCCGTCACGGTCCGGTAAAGAGTCTATAAAGGAAAGATCACAAAACCTTCACGGGCAAGGCGCTCGGTCAGGTTTTGGCCCCTCGAAGGGCCAATCGGCCCCGGGAGAAGCGGGCGTTGACCCAGAGGGAGAGACCCATCACCGCGCCGCCGAGCAGCAGGCTGCCCAGGTCGGCATCGCGGTTCCAGATCAACAGGTTGACCAGCAGACCAGCAGGCACCAGGGCGTTGTTCATGATCGCCAGGGTGCCTGCATCCACCAGGCAGGCGCCGCGGTTCCAGAGGAACAAGCCAAGGCCTGACGCCGCCAGCCCTAACCAAGCCAAGATGCCCCATTGAAGCGGTGTCGAGGGCAGTTTGTCCGGGTTGCCGAAGATCAGGAAGGAGGGCAACGCGAACAGCAGCGCACCGGCATAGAAGTAGCCGAAGAAGCGATAGAGCGGCATATCGATAGGATAACGCTGGATCAAGTGCTTATAGCCCACCTGCCCTGCCGCGAAGGTGGCGTTGGCGACCTGCAGCAGGAGGAAGCCGGTCAGGAAGTCCTCACTCAATCCGTCGTAACGGATGATCCCCGCACCCAGGGTGGCAATCGCGGCGGCTACCAGGGCCATGGGCGAAAAGCGGCGGTTGAGGGCGTCGTCGATCAGCGTGACGTAGAGCGGGGTGAAGATGGTGAACAGCAGGACTTCCGGCACGCTCAGGTAGGCGAAGGAGCGGTAAAGACAGAGGTAGGTAATGCCGAACTGCAAGGCGCCGACCAGCGTAACGCCGCCTTTGAGCGCCCAGGGCACGCCCCGCCAGCGGGTGAGCGGCAGGAAGGCCAGCCCCGCGAGCACCACACGGCTGAGTACGGCAAAATCGCTGTCCACGTGACCTGCCAGGAATTCGCCAATCAGGCTGAAGGAAAAAGCCCAAAGAACAGTAACGAAGACCAGCAGTGCCACGGTGAACTCCCTAAACAGCGCGCAAAAGAGGGTTGGAACAATACAGGACGTTTACTACACCGCTAACAATCAGGCTGCGCAGTATACGCGATGAAGACCCCGGCTCTCAGCCCATGAACTCTCGCCGGTACTCGGTATTGCTCTTGAAGCGGCCACCCAGGGCGATGGTTTCGGTCTGGGAGCCGACATCCTGCACACCGCGGGCCTTGACGCAGTAGTGCGTGGCATCGATATGCACCGCCACGTCTTCAACCTCCAGCAGCGTCTGCAGGGCGACCAGGACCTGATGGGTCAGGCGCTCCTGTACCTGGGGCCGGCGGGCGAAGAAGCGCACGATGCGATTGATTTTGGACAGACCGATCACCTTGTCCTTGGGGATGTACGCCACCCGCGCCCGTCCATCGATCGTGACGAAGTGGTGCTCGCAGGTGCTGATGACGCTGATGTCCCGCACCTTGATCATCTCCTCCACGCCCATCTTGTTCTCGATCTGGGTGATTTTGGGGAAATGGCTGTAGTCGAGACCGGAGAAGACCTCGTCCACGTACATGCGGGCAATGCGGTTGGGGGTTTCGGTGAGGCTGTCGTCGGCCAGGTCGAGGCCGAGGGTTTCCGCCACCCGGGTCATCAGGCCTTCGATGCGCTCGACCTTTTGGTCACGAGTCAGGCCGGTATCCAACATCGGCGTTTCCAGCCCTTTCTCTACCAGGGCTGCGCGTACGGCCTGGGCTTCCTTGCTTATGCACGGAACCGTAATTGGGTCCGCGTGGAGAATCGACGTGGCCTTTAATTTGGAAGCGTGTGACCGCTGCGACATGGGAACAACCTCTGTCATTTCACTATACACATAAGCGCTAAGTACGCGGCTCAAAACCGGGCAGATGACTCGGAAAACCTCTGAACCACTCGGGCTGGCGCGCGAAAAGCGGTAATTATCGTCTGCCGGGCGATTAAGCGCAAAGAAGATGTTGCTATTAGCGCATGCCCAGGCGCAGAAAAAGCGCCTCCTGGAAGCGCTCTGACAGGGGATAGAGGTGACCGGCCTCGGGCATCAAACGAAAATCCACGTCGGGCAGATGGTCCGCCAAATGCCGGGCGTAGTCGACGGGGACGAACGGATCTTCGCTCCCCTGGTATATCCACACCGGCACGTTGACGTCCCGCAGCTTAAAGCCCCAGTCCAGCAATTCCGTCTGCAAATCCTGGGCAATCGCCCGGCCGCCGCTCTCCAGGCAGGTGAGCTGATCCGCCTGAAAAAGCTGGGTGTGCATGAAGGATTGCAGCAACGCCCGGTCCTGTTCGCTGATCATCTGCCGTGCCTCGCGAAAATACAGGCCGGGATGGCGTCTGGCCAGCCAGACCACCACCGTCACCGCCGCGCGCAACAGCAGCAGACTGGTTTCCGCCAGCTTCGGCCCGGGCCAGCGGGTGGACTCTACCAGCGAATGCGTGCCGTGATATTCAGTGAAGTGGGTATAGCCGGACAGGGAGACCGCCAGCGTGACCCGCTCGGGCAAGGCGTAGGCGCACGCCAGCGTCCGTGAACCGCCACTCGACCAGCCCATGTGAATGAACCGCTCGATCCCCAGCGCGTCGGCCAGCGCGGCCGCGTCGGCGGGATAGTCGAGCAACACCCGGCCTTTGTGGAAAGCAGAAGCCCCGATACCCGGACGATCCGGCGTGATCAGCCGGAAGCCGTGTCGCCGCGCCTGCTCGTGGAAGAACCAGCCTTCCAGCCGGCAACCCGGCATGCCATGCGCAAACAGGATTGGCCTGCCCTTGGGGTCCCCCAGATCGGTAAACGCCAGCTTGCGTCCATCGCCGAGCGCGATGTGGCGATCATGGGAGAGAAGTTCGGAGAAGCGGTTGATTGCCGAAGTCCTTCTGGCTGAATGGGCGCTCTGTTCGCAGTGGATTGCCTCAGAGACGTTATAGGGCGCATGCCCATCTATCGACCTGAAGCAAGGGTAGCCAGCAAAACAATAAATTGCACTTCATCCGTAGTTTCCACAACCTCCAGTTTGCGTCCGGTCGTGTTGCTTCGTGATACGCTCGCCAGGCTCGATTGCGCGAACAGGTCTCGCGCCTGCCCGAAAAAGCATGGAACATTCCTGAACGTGGACGAAACGCACCAGCCCATACCCGAGGCCCGCCAAGGCCTGATTGCACGCACCCTGGACGAATGGAAAACGCTGGCCCTGCTGGGCGGGCCGATCCTGATTGCCCAGGTGGCGCAGATGGCCAATGGTGTCATCGACACGGTGATGGCCGGTCACGCCAGCGCCGAGGATCTGGCCGCCGTAGGCATCGGCAGCAGCCTGTGGATGCCGCTGTTCCTGCTGTTCATGGGGCTGCTCAGCGCCCTGCAGCCGATCATTTCCGGTCATCGTGGCGCGCGTGAATTCGGGCGCATCATGCCGGTCACCTGGCAGGGCATCTATATCGGCCTGGGCGCGAGCCTGATCATGATCGGCCTGCTGCTCAACGTGCGCCCGGTACTCGATGTGTTGCGCCTGGACCTGCACACCGCCTGGCTAACGCAGGGGTATTTGGATGCGTTCGCCTGGGGCGTGCCCGCCATCCTGCTACTCACGGCCCTGCGTGGCCTGACCGATGGCCTGGGTCACACCAAGGTGATCATGGTGTTTTCAGTGATCGGCACCCTGGTGAATCTGCCACTCAACTACATCTTCATCTACGGCAAGTTCGGACTACCGGCCATGGGCGGCATCGGCTGCGGCTGGGCGACGGCCATTTCGGCCTGGATTTCGGTGCTGTCGCTGCTGCTCTACCTCAACATCAGCGGCGCCTACCAGCATTTCCACTTGTGGCGTGAGCGGGTCAAGCTGGACTGGCATATCGTTAACGAAGTGCTCCGGCTGGGCGTGCCCATCGGCTTTACCATCTTCGTGGAAGCCAGCATGTTCTCGGTCATCGCGCTGTTCCTGGCGCCCCTGGGCCCGGTCGTGGTGGCCGGGCACCAGATTGCGCTAAATGTGGTATCGCTGGTGTTTATGGTGCCGCTGAGCCTGGGCATGGCACTGACTCTGCGTATCAGCTTCCTGGTGGGCGCCCGCGCGACCGAGACGGCGCGGTTGCTGAGTCGCAGCGTGCTGCTGCTGTCGGTTGCCATCGCACTGCTTTTCGCGTCGATCCTGTGGTTTGGCAACGACCTGATCGCCCAGCTCTATACCAGCGAAACCGACGTGCAGGAGGTCACCACCTACCTGCTACTGTTCGCTGCCGTTTTCCAGATTGCCGACGTCACCCAGGTGACCTGCATCAGCGTCCTGCGCGGGTATAAGGACACGCGCATTCCCATGTACATCATGCTGTTTTCATTCTGGGGCATTGGCCTGCCGCTGGGCTGGGTACTGGCCTTTAGCGACTGGATCGTACCGGCGATGGGCGCCGCCGGTTTCTGGGTTGGGCTTACCACCGGGCTTGTCTCCGCAGGGCTTCTACTCGGAACGCGCGTGTTTCGTTACCCAGTACCCAAGGCCCAGCCGTCGACGAACTGATGACAAAACCCTAGGTGCCTGCTTCGGCTAACCGAATGACCACGCAGTTTCGCCCGGAGGCTTTGGCCGCATAGAGCCCTTTGTCGGCCCGGGCCATCCAGCGATCGGCATCGTCGCTGAGATGCAGGGGCGCCACCCCAAATGAAGCCGTGATCGAATCCACCGGTCCGGTCAGTTCATGGGCGAGCTTATAGCGCAGGTTTTCCGCGACCGCACGAACACCCTCCGGCCGGACGCCGGGCATCAGCACCACAAACTCCTCCCCACCGAAACGATAGAGACAATCGGTCTTGCGGGTGTAGCGCTGGATCAAGCTGGCACACTCCACCAGCACCTCGTCACCCACCGCATGACCGTATAGATCGTTGATGCGCTTGAAGTGATCCAGATCAAAGATGATCAGGGCATATGGCTCGCCGGTGCGGGCGTGGGCGGCGACGGCGGTCTGCATATCCTCTTCCATCGCGCGCCGGTTTTTTACACCGGTCAGGGGATCGTGGGTCGCCAGACGCTCCAGCCGGTCGCGCTGGTGCTCGTTGCGCCGGGAAAAGATGTAGGCGCAGCAGCTCACCACAATGGCCGTTGCCACCAGCGACATCATCTGCTCACGGGAGGCAAAGGCTTGGTTGTGAAACACCAATACCGCCACGGCCAGACAATTGACTGTAACCGCCACCCGGGCCGACGTAAGAAAAAAACTGGTCACCATGGCCGGATACAGCCAGAACAAGCCCACATCCCCGACAACCGTCGCCACGATCACCGCCCCGCCGCAGGCGAAGAGCGCCAGCAGGAAGCCGCTGCGCCGGTTATCGCCGGTGAGCCAGGCATAACCCACGACCACACAGATGGACAGCATGATCGCCATGTCGATCACACCCGCGACGAGGTTGCCGGTGTAGAAGCGATAGATGGCGAAGGGTGTGATACCAAACATCGCACTGGCGCCAAGCAGTGTGATGATGGATAAATGAAAATCGTGTCTCAGTCGATACAGCATGGTGCAGAGTGCCGGTTCACTGACGCGCAGGGGGCGTCGTGTTCGTTATCAAAGAGTTAGGGCGTTTCGCCCGCAGTACGCGACCACACCGCGAAATCTGGAGCGGTCGGCGCAAGCAAAACCTGTCAATAGAGTAGTCGGTTCCGCAAAAAAAGGTAGAGGCCGACACACGTGATCCAAAGCGTGTTAAGTTGAGCCGCTGTGCAAATCGCTTCCCAGGCCGCCACACAAATCAGGGAGCCCGAATGGCCTCAGTTTTCGAATTCCGGTTACGCGTCCGCTACGGTGAATGCGATGCTCAGGGCGTGGTGTTCAACGCCCGCTATGGCGACTATGTGGATATCGCCGTCAACGAGTACATCCGAACGTTATTCGGCGACTATCAGCGCCTGCTGGACCAGGATCTGGATATCCAGGTCGTCAACCTGAACCAGAATTGGCAATCCCCCGCCCGCTTTGACGACGTGCTTTGCGCGCGCATTAGCCCCGGCCGCGTCGGTAATACGTCTTTCACCCTTCACTTGGCGTTTCACGACTACGGCTCCGATCGCCTGGTGATGACGGCCGATATCACCTACGTCATGATCGCTCCCAGTACCGAGCGTAAAACGCCGGTGCCTGACTCTATTCGCCAATGTCTGGAACGGGGAGCACCCGGAGTGACCATCAGTCACGCCGGAGAATAACCTCTATCTTAGCGAACGCGCCGGCCCATGAACGCAAAATGTTGTCAGAGAAAAGCGGCAGGATGAACTGGCCCGCACCCGAGGGCCGCCAAATGCGCTAAAAATGCTCTATTCAGCGAGTCGTTTTTCCAGCGGGTTCCTCAATGTCACCACCCAACGTCGATCATAAAATAGTGCTGTCGCTGCTACCTCCTTCCTGGCGAACCCGTCTGGAAACGGCGCATATCGAGGTTGTTCCCGGCGGCATCTGCAACGAACTCTATCGCTTGGACGCTGCCGAGGGCGCCTTTGCTCTACGCATCAATAACCCGTACCCACAGCGCCTCGGTCTCGATCCGGGCCGGGAAGGCCGCGTCCTCGACGCTATCGTCGCCCAGCCATGGGCGCCCGACGCACTTTATCGCGACGACCGAATCTTGCTGACCCGCTGGATCGAAGGCGACCCGCCGGCCGGGGGCGAGCTGACCCGGCTGAGCTGGCTGGCCCATGCGCTCAATAGTGTCCACGCTCAGACCGGCGACCTACCAACGGTGGATATTCCCACGCAGCTTTACCGCTTAGCCGACCGCTTGGGCGCCCAGGCCGGCCCGGCTCGCCGGCAGATCGAACACCTGCTAGCCGACTATCGGCCGGCCCGGCATCGCGTGCTCTGCCATCATGACTGGCATCCGGGCAATGTGGTTATCGGCGCCTCCGGCTGGACGCTGCTAGACTGGGAGTTTGCCGGCCTTGGCGACCCTTGCCTGGATATCGGCGCAGCCATCAACGGCTTTTCGCTAACCCGCCCAGCACTTGAACCATTGAGCCAACGGACCTGCTTCGGTGTCGAGGAACTACAACACGCTTCCGCCATTATGGAGGCCTTGGAAATCGTCTGGTATGCCGCCAACCCCGAACTCAAACCGGGCGCTGAGGAGGCTCTAAGCCAGTGGATGAAGCGGCCGATGGCGACCGGCGACAACTGAACTTGCCCGCGTCGCGGCTGGACAATGAAATTACAGGCCATAGACGACCGGTCTAATATTGCGTTAGGGTTGATGCATACGTTCGCTTCAAGGAGGTTTTCAATGAAGATTCTGATGGTGCTCACATCACACGATAAGATGGGCGATACCGGCCACAAGACCGGCTTCTGGCTCGAGGAATTTGCAGCGCCCTATTACGCGTTTCTGGACGCTGGCGCAGAGCTGATTCTGGCTTCTCCCGCAGGCGGCCAACCGCCGGTAGACCCGAATAGCGATGCCGAGGATGCGCAGACCGACGCGACCAAGCGCTTCAAGCAGGATACCCGTGCGCGCCAGGCGTTGGCCAATACCGTCAAGCTGGGTAGCGTCAAAGCAGACGACTTCGATGCCGTGT
The DNA here is from genome assembly GCF_008122265.1 of Marinobacter fonticola. NCBI lineage: Bacteria > Pseudomonadati > Pseudomonadota > Gammaproteobacteria > Pseudomonadales > Marinobacteraceae > Marinobacter > Marinobacter fonticola. The sequence goes on along the minus strand of NZ_CP043042.1, from coordinate 299,550 downwards.
TCTATCCCGGCGGCCACGGCCCGCTGTGGGATCTGGCCAACGATGACGACTCCATCCGTCTGCTCGAAACCTTCGAGCGCCAGGAGAAGATTATCGGGGCGGTCTGTCACGCGCCGGGCATCTTCAAAAACGTCAAAGATCAGAACGGTCAGCCCTTGGTGAAGGGTCGCACCGTGACCGGCTTCACCAACAGCGAAGAGGAGGGAGTCCAGTTGACGCAGATCGTGCCCTTCCTGGTCGAAGACATGCTCAAGCAGAATGGCGCTAACTATACCCGTGGCGACGACTGGGCTTCGCATGTGGTGGTCGACGGACGCCTGATCACCGGTCAAAACCCCGCGTCTTCCGATGAGGCCGCCAAAAAAGTCATTCAGGCGCTTCAGGCGTAAATCCGCGCTGGTAGCTGCTTTCAGATGCCAGATGCCAGATGCCAGATGCCAGATGCCTGATGCCTGATGCCTGATGCCAGAGGAGAGGAAACCCCATGAAAGCAATCGCAATCGACGGTGATGCGTTGGTTTGGACGGACCACGACGAACCCGGTGCGCCTGGTGCGGAAGATGTCCTCATCGATGTCGCTTGGGCAGGTATGAACCGCGCCGACTTGACGCAGCGCGCTGGCGGCTACCCACCGCCACCCGGTGCGTCGGAGATTCTCGGTCTGGAGGTGAGCGGCCATGTGCGCGCGGTTGGCGATAACGTGACCCATCTGAATGTGGGCGACCCGGTGTGCGCACTGCTCACCGGTGGCGGCTATGCCGAACAAGTCCGGGTGCCGGCGGCCCAGGTTCTCCCCTTGCCGGGCGGTATTTCCCTGCGCGACGCCGCTGGCTTGCCGGAGGTCTTCGCGACGGCCTGGATGAACCTTTACATGGAAGCAAGTCTCAAGCCCGGCGAGCGCATTCTGCTCCACGCCGGTGCCAGTGGCGTGGGCACGGCGGTCATCCAACTGGCCAAAGCCATGGGCAACCCGGTCTTCGTGACCGTGGGCAGCGACGCCAAAATCGAGGCCTGCAAGGCTCTCGGCGCCGAGGCCGGCTGGAACCGCTACAATGGCAGTTTCGTAGATGCCGTGAAAGACTGGGGTGGGGCCGATATGGTGCTGGACCCCGTAGGCGGGGACTACATTCATCAGGACCAGTCGGTGCTCAACGTGAACGGCCGGATTGTACTGATCGGGCTGATGGGCGGACGTGAAACGCAGCTCGATTTGGGTTATATGCTGATGAAACGCCAACGCCTGATTGGCTCCACCCTACGCTCTCAACCGGTCGCCCGGAAACGCGAAGTGATGGATGCGCTGTACGAAACGGTTTGGCCGCTTTTGGCCAGTGGCGAAATCAAGCCGATCATTGATCGCGAGTTTGCCATTGAGGACGCCGCAGCGGCGATGGATTTCCTCAAGAGCAACGACAGTCAGGGCAAGGTGCTGTTGCGAGTCGCGGAGTCGGCGTAATGATCAATGAGTAGTGATCAATGACTAGCGCCCCATGACTAGTGCCCCGTAAGCCGATCCATTAGGCCGTCGGTCATCCACCGTGCCAACGGTGAGATGACCGCCACCGATGGGAAGGCCACCGCCCAGGCGATAATAAACGCCTCCAGCCAGCGCTCCACAAAGCCCGGCGCCAAGTCGGTATTGATATAGGTGACGACAGCCGACATCAGCAGAGACATCAATCCGGACATAATGCCGGCGAAAATCAGGTGACGCGATCTGGCACCTTTTTGCTTGGCCATTCTCTCTCCCATTGAGCCACTTGCGATCTCATCGTACTAAAAAAACCGTTTCCTGCACGTCACCGTAACGTTAATCTCAAGTCATTGGCTGTAACCGTCAAACCTCGAGGGCGATCATCGCCATGTTCGAACGTGTAACCCTGCAAGGTGCCGGGCCGCGAGCCCTAGGCGCGGTCATGCTCACACTGCTCTTGGCGGGCTGTAGTTCGACTCAACTGGCTTACCGGCAACTGGACTGGGCGCTGGTTTGGTGGGTGGAGGACTATATCCCGCTTGACGACGTTCAGGAAGCCCGCCTGGAATCCCAGATCAATTCGCTCCTCGAGTGGCACTGCCGGCACGAACTCCCGCGCTACGCCGCCTGGCTTGAGGACGTAAACACCCTCTCGTCCAGTCCACCGCTCCATGTAGCGGATGTTGAACGTCTGCAGGCCGGCCTGTTCCAGGCCATCGACCGACTGACACAGCGGATCCACCCAACCGCAACCGCGTTGCTGGGTTCCCTGAGTAACGATCAGGTGGCCGCGCTGGACCGGGCCATGGCGGAAGGCCAGCGGGAGCGCCGTGAAGAGTTTCTCGGCGACACGCCTGCGGCCCAACTGGAAAAACGGGAGGAGCGCACCCGCGAACGGGCGGAGCGCTGGCTGGGCTCAGTCAACGCAAACCAGCGCCAAACCATTAAAACCTGGAACCGCAACCGCGGCAAGCAGACCGAAATCTGGCTGGAAGGTCGCGGCCGCTGGCAAGCGGCCCTACTTCAGAGCCTTCAGAATCGCAGCTCGCCGGGTTTCCCTGACCGCATTGAATACCTGTTGACCCACAGCAGCGACGTCCGTGGCGAGACCTATCAAACCATGTTCGAAGAAAGCCGGGCCGCCATGACTCAGTTAATCGTTGACTTGATCAACCAGTCCACACCGCAACAACGCGCGCATTTGGAAGACGAAATAGAAGAACTGCAGGCCGACTTCGAAGCCCTGGCCTGCCGTTCGGGAGATAAGACACCGGCTACTGCCGGCGCCTAGTGCACTAGAGCTACATTATGGAGCGGTAAGGGTAATGACCGTATCGCTACGCACAGACAAGTTCTGGATGCGTTCGTCATTGGCCGCATCGGTCTCGGCCTGATCGAAAAACACGGCACCTTCCGGCGGGTATTCGGCTTGCAGATACTCTGCCAGCGCATCCTGCTCGGTGCCGTAAGCGGCGAAGTCCGTGGCCCCGGGATCATCGGCACCGTCGGTCTCTTCCAGCTCTGTGCGCAGGTTGCTGGTCAGACTCTTGAACGGATAACCGTCACCGCAGCTTGCAGAGGCGTCGTTACCGGCATTCGTGGGCACGCAGGCCGCAAGGAAACCCAGGGTGGCCAACCGATAGTCCGCTGACTCCTGACCGGAAACCAACATACCATTTTCGACCACGGTTACGTCACCGCCCGGCGTCTCCACAACAAGCGACTGAATCCGTTGTCCACTCGTGGCATTGCTGGTATTGGTGTCGCCTTCCGTTCGTGCGGTCTCCGCCGGATCGAAACTGAAACGCATACCGGCGACTTGCGGGAACTGGCCCGGTGTTGCACCTACTTCAGTCGCGGCGACAGCATGCTCAAGCAAATCATGGAGTTCCGCACCGGTTACGGTCAGCAGCGCCACGCTGTTGTTGAAACGCAAAGAACCTTCGATGTCGAACTGAGAGACATCGCCCGCTTCCTTGCCGACCGCTTCGTTCGCGACGGGCGGCTCGAACTCGGCATCCGCCGGATCATTGGAACCCGCAGGCTGGACGATCTGACCGATTGCCGAGCGGATACCCCCGCCGTTCTTCAATGACACCACGACACTCGGATCGAACTGCTTGGCGTACCAAAGATTCGCCTCCGCCGTCAGGTTGCCCAGATTTGTTTCCTCGGTGCGCACTTCGCCGCGGCGGCCGTCCAGATAGACCGACGTCTGGCCCAGGATATTGCCATCGCGGGCTGCGAGCACCTCGCGGATTTCGGCGGAGACGACCGTTACGCGCTCGACCGGCTCGCCCATCACCTGGTCGACTATGGCGTCCGTCGACGCCCAGGCGCCATTGACCGCAGGATCCAGCTCGCCGGTCTTGATCACGCCGTTCTCGTCGAAATTCAGTACCAGGCGGCCCAGGTATTTGTAGTCGCCATCCACGTTCACCACCAATACCGGTTCGCCCTCCGGCGATTCGAACGCTAGCGGGTATGTATCGGCGGCGACGTCGCCGTCACGCAGGCTATCGTCCGCGTCTGCCAGCAACGTGTTGGAACCGCCAGCCACGATCACGTCCACGCCGTTCAGGCGCGTTGCGAGGGCCTTTTCGATAGCGATTTGCTGCATGTGCGCCACAAGAACGATTTTATTGATGCCCGAGTCGACCAGGGCATCCACAGCCGGCTGGATCTCAGCGGCAAGGTCGTCGTAGAACTGGGCTTCATCGGCCACCACGTCAGGCGCGATAGTAATGTTGCCGGTACTGGTGATGGACGCCAGGGACGGCGTAGTCGCGCCGACGACGCCGATCTGTTCTCCGTTAACCGAAACCACTGTCGACGGCGCAATCTTGCCCGCGATGCTGCTGGCCTGCTGCCCGCCGCCAGTGGCCAGATCGGCCAGCGCGGATTCGGTGGTGACGTCCAAATTAGCGGAGACGAACGGGAAGGCCGCGCCCTCGTAGACCAGACTGGCGTCTTCGTCATCGGTTTGCGGCGTCAACATGGACCTAAACTCTGCCGGGCCGCCATCCAGATCGTGATTGCCGATGGCGGATACATCCACGCCCATGGCGTTCATGAAGGCAATATCCGCACGGCCGTTGCCGGGCACGCCCAATGCCTCCACCAGCGCTTTGTCGGCTGCCGCGAAGTAGCGCGGCCCGGGAATGACGTTGTCGCCGGAGCTGACCAGCAGGGTGTTCTCTTGTTCGGCGCGGAACGCTTCGATGAGCGCTGAGAAGCGGTCCACCTCTTCGATAGCGCCGGGTGCGCCATCGACATCGGCAAAGTGCAGCAACTGCAGCGAATAGTCGCCGGTCGCTTCGCTATTTTCGTTGTTGTCGTTGTCGTCGTCATCGTCGCTGCAACCGGCCAGGCCTACGACAGCCGCACAGACAGCAAGACCCAGAAGGGTTTTCCTAAATTCCATGTCTCATTCTCCAGCATGTTTTTACAACCGTCTCAACACGCTAGAGCGGGAAAGCGACACCCGGATGGCAATTCGGTGACAGGCGGATTACATTTTGAAGCAGGCGCTCGCACATCGCCTTTCGGAGCTAGTTCGACGATGATGCCGGTGAGTTAGCATTAAGAACGTCGCGAATGCGCGAGACAAGCGCCTCAATGTCTGGATCGGGCTGGGCGCCGAGACGATCGACAACGGCCTCCGTCGTGGCCCAGGCACCGTTCTTTTGCGGGTCCAGCGCGCCTGTCTGGATCACCCCCTCCTGATCGAAGGTCATGACGAGGCGGCCAAGGTATTCGTAATCGCCATCCACGTTAACCACCAACACCGGCTCTCCCTGAGGCGACTCGAACACCAGCGGGTAGTCACCCGCCGCTTCGTGACCCTCCCTTAGCGTGTCATTGGCATCCGCCAATAAGGCGCTTGAGCCGCCAGCGACAATAACGTCCACCCCGCTCAGGCGCTGGGCCAGGGCCTGCTCTATGTCGAGCTGCTGCATGTGCGCGAGCAGGATGATTTTGTTAATGCCGTGCTGGACCAGTACATCAACGGCGGTCTGGATCGAACTTGCCAGCGCAGGGTAGCGCGCTACCGTGTCGGTCGTTAATCCTGCCGCGAGGCGGATACCGCCGGTTCGGGTAATCTCCGGCAGGTCCGGCGTGGTGCCGCCGACGATGCCGATCCGCTCGCCACCGACCGTCATCACCACCGAGGGCGCGATGCGGCCGGCTACCCGATCTCCCGCCTGGCCCCCGACGGCGGCCAGATCGGACAGGGCCGGTTCGGCGGAAAAATCCAAGTTGGCGGATACGTAGGGAAACCGGGCTCCCGGGTAGGTGCCTTGCGCGCCCGTTTCCGGCATAAGCAGGGCGGCAAACTCCGCAGGGCCGCCATCCAGATCATGATTGCCGATAACCGAGGCATCCACGCCCAGGGCATTCATCAAGGCGATGCCCGCACGGCCTTTGGCAGGCACGCCCAGGGTGTTTGCCAGGTCTGGACTGGCACCGGCATCGTAGAGCGGCCCCGGTTTAACGTTATCCCCGGAGCTTAGGAGCAACGTTGGGACAGCGTTGGTGCGGAAGGCGGACACTAGGGCGGAAAAGCGTTCGACATTGTCGATCGCCACGCCGGGCTCGCCGTCGACATCGGAGAAGTGCAACAGCTGCAGCGTGTAGGCGCCGCCGGCCGCCCGGGCCTCGCGGTGACCGGTGAGCCCCGTCACCGCGAGGCAGAGCGCGAGACCGGCCAACATACTGCGGATATCCCTATCGCAACGCGCCATTCGTTCTCCTCGCACCGCTCGCCCTAACGTAGCCCCAACGCCTTGGCGTGGTGGTCCAGATGCTCGTCGATGAACGAAGCAATGAAGAAGTAGCTGTGATCGTAACCGCTGTGCATCCGCAACGAGATCGGGTGGTGCGCGGTCTCGCAGGCTTCTGCCAAAGACTCCGGGTGCAGTTGCTCTTCCAGAAACTGATCCCCGGTGCCCTGATCGATCATCAGCGGTAGGCGCTCTCTCGCCTGGGGAATCAGCAGGGTGGCGTCGTACTGCGCCCAGGCGTTCTCGTCGCTGCCCAGGTACCCCAGGAAGGCCTTTTGCCCCCAGGGACAGGCCGTGGGATGGCAGATCGGTGCGAACGCCGAGACGGACTGATAGCGGCCCGGATTCCGGAGCGCCGCGACCAAGGCGCCGTGTCCCCCCATGGAATGCCCGCTGATCGAGCGTTTGCCGGTGACCGGCAGGTTCGCCTCCACCAGCGACGGCAGCTCGCTGACCACGTAGTCGTACATCCGGTAGTGCTTCGACCAGGGCTCCTGGGTGGCATTCACGTAAAAGCCGGCGCCGCTGCCAAAATCGTAGCTGTCGTCTTCCCCCGGCAGCTCCACGCCGCGCGGACTGGTGTCCGGGCAGACAATCGCGAGGCCCAGCTCGGCCGCCCGTTTCTGGGCACCGGCTTTTTGCATGAAGTTCTCGTCCGTACACGTCAGGCCGGAGAGCCAGTACAACACCGGCACTGGCTGTTTGCGTGCCAGTGGCGGCAGGTAGACGGCGAAGACCATATCGCAGTCCAGCACGTCCGAACGATGACGGTAGCGGCGATGTTCGCCATCGAAGCAACGGTTGGATGACAACAGTTCCATTGATTTTTCCCTCTCGCGCAAGGATTGGACAGCGCAATGGCTGGTCAGGAAGGCGCTTTGGCGCCTTCCTGACCCTGGAGACGTTCGCTAAAAGCCCGTTAGAACAGTACGACAGAGCGGATGCTTTTACCTTCGTGCATCAGCTCGAAAGCCTTGTTGATATCCTCCAGCCCCATGGTGTGGGTGACCATCGGGTCTATCTGGATTTCACCACGCATGTAGCGCTCGACGTAGCCGGGCAACTCGGTGCGGCCCTTGACGCCGCCGAATGCGCTACCGCGCCAGACCCGGCCAGTCACCAACTGAAACGGCCGGGTGCTGATTTCCTCGCCGGCACCGGCCACGCCGATGATCACGGACTCGCCCCAGCCTTTGTGGCAACACTCCAGGGCGGAGCGCATGACGTCGACCTTGCCGATACACTCGAACGAGTAGTCCACGCCGCCATCGGTCATTTCTACCAGAACTTCCTGGATGGGACGGTCGAATTTCGAGGGGTTGACGAAGTCGGTGGCGCCGAGCATGCGGGCCATCTCGAACTTGTCTTCGTTGATATCGACGCAGATGATTCGCTCAGCCTTGGCCATCACCGCCCCTTGCACGACGCTAAGGCCAATGCCGCCCATGCCGAAAATGGCGACACTGGAGCCCGGCTCTACCTTGGCGGTATTCAGTACGGCACCGATCCCGGTGGTAATGCCGCAACCCAACAGGCAGACCTTATCCAAGGGCGCTTCCTTACTCACTTTGGCCACGGCGATTTCCGGCATCACCGTGTACTCGGAAAAGGTGGAGGTGCCCATGTAGTGCTTGATCTGCTTGCCGTTCATGGAGAAGCGCGACGTGCCGTCCGGCATCAGGCCCTGCCCCTGCGTGGCGCGGATCGCCCCGCACAGGTTGGTTTTACCGGAGCGGCAGAACTTGCACTCGCCACACTCCGGCGTATACAGCGGAATCACATGGTCGCCGGGTTTGACGGAGGTCACGCCGGGGCCGACCTCCTCGACGATGGCGCCGCCCTCGTGGCCGAGAATGACCGGGAAGTTGCCTTCGGGATCGGCGCCGGAGAGACTATAGGCATCGGTATGACAAACCCCCGTGGCGACAACGCGCACCAGGACTTCACCGGCCTTCGGACCCTCGACGTCGATATCTTCGATCACCAATGGCTTGCCGGCCTCCCAGGCAACAGCGGCTCTTGACTTCATGTCGACTCCTTAAACGAGGTATAGGCGGCGCAGGACGTCGACGTCCCGGACCGTATGGATGTAGGAAAACCATACCAGTAACCTCGTGTTCCTTCACCCTGGTGTCGCTCCGCCGTGTCCCGGGCGTTAGTCCTGCGGCGTGGAACGTGACGCCTGCGTACCGTCTCGAACCTTTGCCAGCGCCGCCAATATCGCCGTACGGGTGACGATACCCAACAAGCGGCCGCCTTCGACCACCGGGTAGACTTTTGGCTTATCGCGTTCCAGGCGCTGAGCCAGGTCGACCACCGCCTCTTCCGGCGAAATGGTCACCGGCGACTTAGTCATAACGTCGTCGACCACAGGCTCACCCTCGCTATGGTAGCTGGTGACCAGCAGCGAATGGATGCAGTCCTGCTCCGAGACGAAGCCCAGCACATGACGCTTGGCATCCACCACCGGCAGCCCGGTGACATGGTTTTGCAGCAACGTTTCCACCACCCGTGTCAACGGCGTACCGCAACGGATCGGTTCGATGTGATTCCACATCACATCACTGGCTTTAAGTGAACGCATTGGTGTCCTCCTGCCGTCCCACCATCCTCGGGCGATGTTTTACGGGTGCCTCGAGGTTCCTTATAAAGCTAGGCAAAGATGGCGCGGGAGGGAAATATAAAATCCGGTAACAAGCCTTGGTAACTAAGCGTTGGTAACCAGGCCTTGGTAACCACGCCTGCCCCGTCGACGGGCTCGAGTGTGCCGTTATACTGCCGTCATTGGGCGGCTACTCCCTAAAGACCTATACTGTGGTGACTGACTTGGTTACCGCCGGGGAGGGTCTCCTCTATGAAAGCGCCACTCGAACCCGCTGACGAAGCGCAACGGCTTGAAGTCCTCCGCGCGCTGCGAATGCTGGACACGCCGATAGAAGAACGCTTCGAGCGCATTACCCGCCTTGCGCAGAAGTACTTTGGCGTCTCGATCGCCGCCATTACCTTGGTGGACGAAGATCGCCAGTGGTTCAAGTCCATTCAGGGACTGGCCACACGCGAGACGGAACGGCGCATCTCGTTTTGCGGCCACGTCATCGTCGAAGACGCGCTATTGGTCATCGACGACGCCAGCCGGGACGAACGCTTTGCCGACAACCCCTTGGTCGCCGGCCACCCCCATATCCGTTTTTATGCCGGTGTTCCGCTGCGAACCCCCAACCGCACGCCCATCGGCACGCTGTGCATTATCGACGACAACCCACGCGACGCCGACGCCGTCGATTTTCCCGCACTGCAGGATCTCGCCGCTCTCGCTGAGCGGGAGTTCTCGGTCGAAAGCCCGGCCAACCGACAGCCCATGGCCAGATTCCGGGGCGGGCCACAAGTCAACTTGCTGGACGAAGTCACCGGCCTGTGGAACTGGGATGGCTTTTTGCATTTGCTGGAGGAGTCTACTCACCGGGCCAAGCTGATCGGCGGCGATGTCACTCTGGTTTGGGTGCGAACCGAACTGTGGGATTCTCAAGTCATCCGTTCCGAGGTGCTTGATCGCAGCCGCCAGGCGTGGGTGACCAAACTGCTTTCGGCGGTGGATTTTTTCGACACGGTGGCGGTCGCGTCCGACCGGGATTTTCTGCTGATGATCAACGAAAGCGACCGGGCCCAATTGCTGGTCCGCCTTGGACGAGTCGCCAGCAATCTGAGCATCCGCAAAGGGGGAGACCCAGGAGACAATACGCTGATGCCGGACCGGATCGCCTTTGCGGCCATCAAATCCATCGATGTCCGCATGGCCATACCGGAGATCCTCGAACAGCTGGAAGCGGCATTGCCGCCGCCGGACGCGTCCTCCGGTACACTGACACTCATTCAAGGGAGTCTGCGCTCGCAATTGTCCCTACTTTGAACGCCGCCACCGAACCCTGAACCTCGCGGGCCTTTCTGCGCAGGTTTGCGCGACGGCAAAAAGGTGTCTTAAAACGTGGCTAACGGCAACATTTCCTAACGATTCCTCTCACAATTCCTTACAATATTCGCTTACTACTTATTGTTTAAAACCCACTGATTAGAGTACATTTCTCCTGCGTTTCGGGGATCCTCCCCAGGAAACGTCCCTGTGTTCTTTCAGGGCGACGCGCGTGGCCTCCACAGCAGCGTCTTAATTACGACATTCGATTGACAAGGCGTTTGAACAGGACGTTCGGCAGAACTCCTGGTGAAACCCGTTTTTTTGGAGGTGTAGTATGCGTTTGAGCAATTTGGCAATTCGTTTCCGTCGCAACCGCGTTGCAACCCCGGAACAATCTCGCGTTGACGCCATCGAGCGCCGCCAGACCATGAGCCTGGAAGCGCTGAATCGTCCGGCTCAGTCTCGCAGCATCAAGGCGGCTCTGCGTCAGCGCTAAAAGGGCGTTGTAGAAGACGAACAAACAAGGAGGAAGCTCATTTTGAGTATTCCTGATTGATAGCCAGCTCAAGGCTCTTGAGCTGGCTATTTTGCGTTGTAGACTTCATTTCTCTCCGCAAACACTCAACCACTTCGCCACCGTCTGCCCGTTCGCCCGTTCGATTCCACCAGGGCTTTAGCTACATCTCTCTCGCTTCTCAGTGCTCTTTAGTAGCCTTTAACCCACGCTTAACCCGCGTTATTCTGCACCTGCCCAATCGCTGCCAGGCTAGCTTCCACAATCTCCGGCACCAGCGTTTCCGGGAGGTCATGCCCCATGCCCTCGATCAGCTTGAGCCGGGCGTGGGGGATCAGGTAGTGAAGCTGTTCGGCCGACGTCGGACGCACCAGCGGGTCCGCGGTACCATGAATAATGACGGTGGGCACCCGGATACGCCGGGTAATGGACGATAGAGAGCCGGTCCCGAGGATGGCCCGGGTCTGGCGCAGAATACCGGCGGGATGGTAGCTGCGGCGGTAGTCGTTGATCACGCGCTGGCGGACATCGTCGGCGGGCGTCGGATGAGCCGGGCTCTGTATCGCCTGCCAGAACGCTAGAGAGCGCTGAACCACGGCGTCTTCTTCATGTCCCTTGGCGCCAATGCCTGCCAGCTTCCAAATCAGCGCCGCCTTCGGCAGCGGTAGGCGCGGGCTGTTGGTGGAGGTCATAATGAGCGTGGCCGAACGCACCCGTTTGGGATGATGGCCCGCCAGCAGCTGTGCGATCATGCCGCCCATGGAAACCCCGACAACATGCGCACTGGGCAGTTCAAGAGCGTCGAGAATGCCGCATACGTCCTCTGCCATATCATGCAGCGTGTAGGGCGCATCCACCTTCAGACCGATACGATGCTTGGCCATGGCTTTTAATGGATGATCCTTGAGCCGTTGCTTCAAATGGCTGGACAGACCGATGTCCCGATTATCGAAACGGATCACCCGGTATCCGGCCTCGACATAAGCTTGTAGCAAGGCTTCCGGCCATAGCGTCAGTTGTGCGCCCAACCCCATGATGAAAACAACCGGTTCGGCCTCCGGATTGCCACGGGTTTCGACGCAGAATTCAAGGCCGTTTGCTGCAATCCGGCGGGTTTCGGGGGGATGATTCTTTAGGGCTATGTTCACGCGACCTCCTCTGGTTCAGCCCCAGCATAATCGATTTACCCGGCCAAACCATGCCCCTTCAGCAGCGAAGGACGCGTCACTCCGGTAAATCAGCCATCGAACCAGTCGCTGCAAACGACATCTATAGCTTTGTTTCAAAAAGAAATTTCGGCATGCCCGGAATTTACAACTATACTTTGGCAGTCCAAAACCGTTTCGAATCAAACGCCAAGGAGGTGGCCTCGATGGAAGCCTTGTCCAACGTCATCACAATAATCAATGGCTGGGTCTGGGGGCCACCGATGTTGGTGCTGATCCTCGGTGTCGGCCTCTTCCTCAGCCTGGGCCTCAGGCTGATGCCGATCCTTCGTCTGGGCACGGGTTTCCGGTTGCTCTGGCAGGGCCGGCAATCCAGCCACGAAGGCGAAATCCCTCCTTTTCAGGCCCTGATGACCTCGCTCTCCGCAACCATAGGCACGGGTAACATCGCAGGCGTCGCCACTGCGGTCTTCCTGGGTGGGCCCGGCGCCCTATTCTGGATGTGGCTAACGGCCCTGGTCGGCATGGCCACCAAGTACTCCGAAGCCGTGCTGGCGGTCAATTACCGAGAAGTGGACGAACGCGGCGACCATGTCGGTGGCCCCATGTATTACATCCGCAACGGTCTGGGGCAGAAATGGGCCTGGCTCGGCATTCTGTTCGCGCTTTTTGCCTCGGTAGCGGCGTTCGGCATTGGTAATACAGTGCAATCCAATTCGGTGGCCGATGTCCTCCAGACCAACTTTGCCCTGCCCCACTGGGTCACTGGTGTCATCCTCATGGTGTTGGTCGGCCTGGTATTGATCGGCGGCATCCGCAGAATCGGCCAAGTGGCGTCGTCGCTGGTACCATTGATGGCGATTGCCTACCTGGCTGCGGGGCTGATCATACTGGGCATCAACGCGCCGGAAATTCCGGGTGCACTGGCCCTGGTTTTTAGCAATGCCTTCAGCGGCACCGCGGCCCAAGGCGGCTTTGCCGGTGCGGCGGTGTGGGCCGCGATCCAATTCGGGGTGGCCCGCGGTGTCTTTTCCAACGAAGCCGGCCTGGGTTCGGCACCCATCGCCCATGCCGCCGCGCAAACCAACAGCCCGATCAAGCAGGGTATGGTGGCCATGCTGGGCACCTTTCTCGACACGATCATCATCTGCTCCATTACCGGTCTGGCGATCATCACCTCCGGTGCCTGGACCAGCGGCGAGTCCGGCGCAGCCCTGACGTCAATGGCCTTCGCCAACGCCTTGCCCGGCGTCGGCAACTACGTGGTGGCGGTCGCCCTGGCGATTTTTGCCTTCACTACCATCCTGGGCTGGTCGTTCTACGGCGAGCGCTGCGTGGAATTCCTGTTTGGCATAAAGGCGATCTGGCCCTACCGGGTGCTCTGGCTCATCGCCATTCCCATCGGCGCCACGTCCAATCTGGGCATCGTCTGGCTGATCGCCGATACGCTGAATGCCATGATGGCGCTACCGAACCTGATCGCCTTGGCACTGCTCAGCCCCATCGTCTTCAAATTGACGCGAACTTATTTTGAGCAGGCCACCGGTAAACGATCGCCATAAATCCACGAACTACTGATTCCCTAAGGTTATAAACTAGACTGAAACAGTCTTTTGAGTTCTGACGCTGCGACCCAACAGTTACAGCAAGAGATTAAATCACAGCAAAAGAAAACGGCGCGCTCGCGTGTTGCGGGCGCCACAGACCGAGGAGAGTATCGATGAGTTTACGTCTAGGGGACACCGCACCCGACTTTGAACAGGATTCCACCGAAGGCCGTATCCGTTTCCACGAGTGGCTGGGCGACAGTTGGGGCATTCTCTTCTCCCATCCCGCCGACTTTACCCCCGTATGCACCACGGAGTTGGGTCTGACTGCCAAGCTAAAAGACGAGTTTGCCAAGCGTAACGTCAAGGCTATCGCGCTGAGCGTGGACGATGCCGAATCCCATAAGGATTGGATCAAGGACATCAACGAGACGCAGGGTTGCTCCGTCAATTTTCCCATCCTGGCCGACGGCGACCGCAAGGTGTCCGAGTTGTACGACATGATTCACCCCAACGCGGACAACAGCATGACCGTGCGGTCCCTGTTCGTGATCGATCCGAACAAGAAGGTGCGTCTGACGATCACCTATCCCGCCAGCACCGGCCGCAATTTCAACGAGGTGCTGCGTGTCGTCGATTCCCTGCAACTGACCGATGAACACAAAGTCGCCACCCCGGGCAACTGGGAAGCGGGCAACGACGTGGTTATCGTGCCCTCCCTGCAGGACGAGGAAGAGATCAAGCAGCGCTTCCCCCAGGGCTATAAGGCAGTGCGGCCATACCTGCGCATGACGCCGGATCCGAAAGCCAACTGGAGCTGTGAATAACCGCCCACGGTTATAACGGCTCCTACCGAAAAGACCCCGGGATCGCCGGGGTCTTTTGCATTACGCCTAAGGCATCACTTCTCAGAAAGCCGGAACCACAGCGCCCTGATATTTTTCCTGGATGAAGGACTTCACCGCGTCGCTGGTCAGTACGTCGGCCAGTTTCTGCATCGCCTCGCTGTCCTTGTTGTCCGGACGGGAGACCAGAATGTTCACGTACGGCGAGTCGGAACCTTCGATGGTCAGCGCATCCTCAGTCGGGTTCAGGTCCGCTTCCAGCGCATAGTTGGTGTTGATCATGGCCACTTCGACCTGACTCAGCACGCGCGGCAGTGTGGCCGCTTCCAGCTCGTAGAATTCCAGATCCAACGGATTCTCGGCAATATCGCGCGGCGTGGCTGTGATCTTGCTCTCGTCGTTCAACGTGATCAGACCGGCTTTCTGCAGCAGCAATAGCGCACGGCCACCGTTGGTCGGATCGTTGGGGATGGCGATGGTGGCGCCCTCCTCCAGATCGTCCAGAGACTCGATCTTGTTGGAGTACGCACCGAACGGCTCCACATGCACACCGACCACGCTGACCAGATCGGTGCCCTTGCCGTCGTTGAATTCGGTCAGGTACGGCTGATGCTGGAAGAAGTTGGCATCCATCCGCTCCTGCGACACCTGGATATTAGGCTGGACATAATCGGTGAAGACTTTTACCTCCAGCTCCACGCCCTGCTCGGCCAGTTTGGGTTTCACGAATTCAAGAATTTCGGCATGGGGCACGGCTGTCGCCGCGACGGTCAGCTTGTCCGCAGCTTGGACGGAGAAGGCTACCAGGGTGGCGGCCAGCGCCAGAATCTTGGTCAGTTTCATACTCTTCCTCGTATTTATGGGCTCGCCGGCGGGCGAGCGATTTTTTCCGATTATTTCGGGTTGATCGGCATGAACGCGCCAGTGGTTCAGCGGCGGCTGAAATAGAGCACAAGCCGGTCGCCCAGCATCTGCAGCAACTGCACGAAAATCACCAGGAGCGCTACGGTAATGACCATCACATCCGTCTGGAATCGCTGATAACCGAAACGTATCGCCAAATCACCCAGACCGCCGCCGCCGATAACGCCGGACATGGCGGCATAGGACACCAGCGTGATCGCTGTGACCGTGACGCCGGCAATGATACCCGGTAAGGCTTCCGGAAGCAGGGCTCCGAACACCACCTGTTTCACGGTGGCACCCATGGCCTGCGTAGCTTCGATAATGCCCCGGTCTACTTCGCGCACGGAGGTTTCCACCAAGCGCGCAAAAAAAGGCGCGCCACCGGCAACCAGCGGCGGAATCGCCCCCGCCACACCCAAGGACGTGCCGATCAGCATCACCGTCAGCGGAATCATCACAATGAGCAAGATGATGAACGGCACCGAGCGCAGCACGTTGACGACGAACGACAACAGCGCATAAGCCACGGGTTGCTCGAGCAACTGCCGTTTTCCGGTCAGGAACAGCAGCACACCGATCGGCAGGCCGAACAGCACACTGAAGAACAGGGAGACGCCCACCATCACCAGCGTATCCCAACTGGCCCAGCCGATTTCCGTCCAGTCGACGTTGCTCAGTAGACCCTCCATCATCGCAACACCTCCACGTGGACTTCAGCCGCTTCGAGTCTGGATTGGGCCGCCTCCAGGTCACCCCCCATCAAAGCTAAGGTGAGCTGGCCATAGGGCGTATCCTTGATGCGGTCGATACGGCCCGAAAGAATGCTGAAATCCACACCGGTCTCCCGCGCCACGCTGCCCAGCAGCGGTTTATAGGTGGCCTCGCCACGGAAGGTCAGGCGCAGAATACGACCCTCGGCGTGCGCGAAGTCCTCACGCTGCTCGCGTTCGTCGATATGCTCACTCTCGAACACAAAGTCCCGGGTGGTGTGGTGCTGGGGATGAAGAAAGACATCGGTCACCGGGCCCATCTCCACGATTTCGCCCGCATCCATCACCGCCACGCGATCGCACACCCGGCGTACCACGTCCATTTCGTGGGTGATCAGCACGATGGTCAGGCCCAATTCGCGGTTGATGTCCGCCAGCAGGCGCAGCACCGATTGGGTCGTCTGCGGGTCGAGTGCGCTGGTGGCCTCGTCGCACAGCAGGATGGTCGGGCGGCAGGCCAACGCCCGGGCAATCCCCACACGCTGTTTTTGCCCGCCGGAGAGTTGGGATGGATACTTGCGGGCGTGAGCCGTCAGCCCGACACGCGCCAGCAATTCCTTGACCCGCTCCTGGATCTGCGTTTTGGAATAGATGCCCGCCAGTTTCATGGGAAAGGCGATATTGTCTTCCACCGTCTTGGAGGACAGCAGATTGAAGTGCTGGAAGATCATGCCGACCTTACGCCGAAATCCACGTAAGTTGTCTGTGCCATAGCCGGTCACATCCTCACCGTCGATCACGATGCGCCCGCCGCTGGGTCGCTCCAGCAAATTGATCAGCCGGATCAGGGTCGATTTACCCGCACCGGAGTGGCCGACGATGCCGAAGATCTCGCCGTTCTGAATCGCGAGATCGGTGGGTTGCAGCGCGGGGATCGCCCGTCCTTCCACCTCGTACGCCTTGTGGACTTGGTCGAATTCAATCACTGGGCATCTATCTCTGGAAAGCCTGAAAAATGATCGCGCAGTATATCGCAGCCAGCCACTAAACCCGAATCGGGGCATGCCGTAACGAATAGCTACAGGATGAAGCACTAATCCGCGTCAGGAATCGGCTAAACTTAGTTTGAACATGCAGTCATTTTTTAGGAGCCCGAGCCTTGAGCGACCAGCCGTCCCGTTTCCACACTACCCACGCCTGGGTCGATTACCTGAGCCAGGTGGAATTACCGGTTCTCGCCAACACCCTCAAGCGCATCAACCACTTGACCGACAGCACCAGTTCCACCGTCAATGAACTGGCCGGCGTCATCCTCAACGACGCCCAGCTCACCTCGCAGGTGCTGCGGTTGTCGAATTCCGCTTTCTACAATCACTCCCGCATTCAGGTCAGCACCGTCAGCCGTGCCATCACGCTGATCGGTTTCGATGCTGTGAAATCCATGGCCATTTCATCGCTGCTGATCGATACGTTGATCGAGCGCAATCCGCGCCCACACCTGCTCAAGTCCCTGGCCCGGGCGCTGCATGCGGCAGTCCAGGCGCGCTGTCTGCTGCCCGGCAAGAATGAACAGGCCCGGGAAGAGGTATTTATCGGCGCCCTGTTGACCAATATCGGCGAACTGGCTTTCTGGTCCAGTGCAACGGAGCAGGCCGGCGAGCTTTCCGCCCGCCTGCCGGACGATAACCCCGCCGCCGTGCAGAAGGAGATCCTCGGCACAACCTTTGTCGAGATTACCCGCGGGCTGGTGGACAATTGGAAGCTTGGGCAGTTCATGCATGACGTGGTCAGCGCCAACCGCGCAACGTCGCCGGCGGTGTCCCTGGTCAGACATTCGGTGGAACTCGCCCGGGAAGCGGAAGAAGGCTGGCGCACACCGGCCGTGGAGAAGCTGCTGGCCGCCATCGCCAAGGATGTCGACGAGAAACCTGCCACCGTGCGCGACCGGGTGCGCCTCAATACGGCGGAGGCCGAAGAGATTGCGATTTCCTTCGGCATTCCCCAAATTCGCGGCCTGCTGCCGGGCCGGGGCGAAGGCAACGACGCTCCTCAAACCGAAGCTCCGGTGGCCGACCCTGCATTGCAATTGAGCATACTGCGGGAAATTTCTGCGACACTGGCGTCCCAGCCGGATTTGAACACCGTGTGCCAAATGGTCGTCGAGGGCATTCATCGCGCCGTGGGTATGCGGCGGGTGGTGTTGCTTATGACCGATCGTGCCAGCAACCAGCTGGTACCCCGCAAACTGCTTGGCCCCGGTACCGATAGCTGGCGTGACGACTTTGTGATTGATCGCGATACCCGCGGCCCCTTGGCGTCGCTGATGGTGGAAAGCTGCCAGATACTGCCGCCGCATCCGTCAGGCCCCCTGCTGCCGGTCTGCGACGCCTGGGTCGGTACCCGCCCGGCGTTAGCCGGACCGCTGTTCGCCGGGGATCGCCTGGTGGGCCTGTTCTTTGCCGATAATGGCCAACTACAGACAAAGCCGTCCCAGGACCAGCTCGTCGCGTTCAGTCATTTTATCCAGCAAGCCCAACTCTGCATCACGTTACTCGCCCGCGCCTGAGCCCGGCTTTCGGACTCAGGCGCCGCGGCTGCCCGGCGTTATTCCAGCTCGTGCAAGCGCGTCATGTGTAGAATTGGCCCGGTCGGCGCGCCGGTGGTCGAACCACCTTTGGGCTCGAGACTGATTGCCAGGGTCTTCGACGCCTCCAATGCTGCACGGGCCTCCGGTGATAAGGTAATCTGCAACGTGTCTTTGCCGACCGGGATGACACCCAGCGACATGGGATTACCATCGTCGGGTACGACCCATAGCTCGTAATCCTGGTTACCCTCTGCCGGGGTGGCGGCCACAGGCCGCAAGCTGAGCTGGCCAGGCTTGCCGCGCTCGGCCACCAGCCAGAGCGGATCTTTCACGTCTTGCTGGACCACGGCGCCGGACATCAAGGCACGCTCGGGTGCTCCGGGCTGCTGCACCAGCACCACCGCCAGAACAAGCACGATCGCTGTCGCCGCCAAGCTCCAGCCGGCCCACAGCCAATTCAGGCTGCCTTTACGGGTGTCAGATTTAGCGGTCTCCGGCCAGAGGCGCGCTTCTATTCGCCGCCAGACCCGCGCTGGCGGCTCCTGCGCCGGTACGACAGCCGCCAGGGGAGCCAGCTTGTTTTCCCAATACCAGACTTCCTGGCGAATCGACCAGGATTCCATCATCCAGCGCTCAAATCGTCGCCGGGCTCCTCCTTGCAGCGCGCCCAGGGCGTATTCCGCCGCCAGCCGCTCGATACGTTCAGGTGTTCTGTTCATTACTGCAACCCCTCCAAACACCTCTTCAACGCCATGAGACCACGGCGAATCCAACTTTTCACGGTGCCGATAGGCGTACTCAGCGCCGTGGACAATTCATCGTGAGTAAATCCCCGGTAATAGGACAACAGGATGCTATCCCGCTGGGACTCACTCAGCTCTTCCAGGCATCCGCTCAACGCCGCGGCGCCAGCAGCCTGCAGCGACGCATCCAGCGGGTCCGGCGTATCGCCGGCCACGGTCTCCAGCATCTCGTCACCGGAGGTCTGCCGTACCTTACGGGCCCGCATCAGGTCCAGCGTGCGATAACGGGCAATCGTCAGCATCCAATTCAGGGGCGTGCCGCGTTCGCTGTGGTACTCGCTGGCGTGATGCCAGATCCGGATAAAAGCGTCCTGCAGCGCCTCTTCCGCTAGCTCAGGCTGACCGGCAAGCTTCTGGCAAACGCCAAACATGCGGCCGGCCATCTGCCCGTAGAGGGTCCGGAATGCGTTTCTGTCATGCTGGGCCACACGGGCCAACAGCGCCATCAGTTCGTCCTCACCTGTCTCTAAAGCCATCGTTATCTTTGCTCTCGCATCCATTCATTGACGAGGACAGGTAGCTTCAATACGTCCGGGAGGTCGGACGAGATGCAACCTGCTTACTCTCAGATTTTTTTATTTACAAACTGCAACCTTTACGAAACCGGCCGCGTACGACTATACGAGTATGAACAGTCTCATCAATGATGGGCTGTCACTTTTAGTCATTCGAACTACTTACAATAGCAGAGGAATGAACGATGAATGTGATTCTCAAGCGGTCAGCCCTCGCGGCCACGATCGCCGGGCTTTGTCTCGCCAGCGGACAGGGCTTCGCATCTAGCCACCGCGAAGCGCCATTCATTACGGAAGTGCCCAAGGTAGACGGCACCGACTTCTATATGTTCCGTAGCTACGAAAGTGGCCGGCAGGACTACGTGACCCTGATCGCGAATTACCTGCCCCTTCAGGCGCCCTACGGCGGCCCGAACTACTTCGCCCTCGACGAGGACGCCATTTACGAAATCCACATCGACAACACGGCCGATGCCAAGGAAGACATTACCTTCCAGTTCGCCATGACCGATGTCGAGCAGGACTTGCAACTGCCCATTGGCGACAAGATGGTTTCCGCGCCGCTCAAGAACATTGGTGGAATCGGTCCTGCCGCTACGGCAACCGACAACGTTCAGGCGCGCCAGGAATACACCCTTAACGTGATCCGCGGTGACCGCCGTAGCGGTACGGTCCAGACGGCCACCAACGTATCGACCGGCACCGAGACGTTCCGCAAGCCATTGGACAACATTGGCAACAAGTCCATCCCGGACTATGCGGCCTACGCCGGCAACCATGTTACCGAAGTCGCGATTCCGGGCTGCAGTGCCAACGGCCGCGTTTTTGTCGGCCAGCGCAAAGATGCTTTCGCCGTCAACCTGGGTGAAATCTTTGACCTGGTGAATATCTCCAACCCAACCGGCACGCGCGACCAGAACCTGGATCAGTTGGCCAATGCCAATGTCACCTCGTTCGCGGTTGAAGTACCGACCGACTGCCTGACTGGCTCAGCCGTGACTGCAGGGGGCGATCCGGTGATCGGTGGCTGGACCACTGCCAGCGTACGTCAGGCCCGCGTCCTCAACCCGGAACCCACCGTCGATGGCAAAGGCGCCTCGGTGGAAGGCGGTGCCTATACTCAGGTATCACGTCTGGGCATGCCGCTGGTCAACGAGGTGGTTATCGGCCTGAAGGACAAGGACCGCTTCAACGCCAGCGAGCCGATGGGTGACACGCAGTTCCTCGACTACGTCACCAACCCGACCCTGCCTGCGTTACTGGAAATAACCACCAACAGTGCCGTGGTGGCGCCACAGGTGTTCCCGCGTAATGATCTGGTTGCGACTTTCCTGACTGGCATCACGCTCGCAGACGGTGGCGGTAACGTTATCTTCTCTAACCAGCCTGATGGTGGAACGCCGTCCGAAATGCTGCGGCTGAACACCGCCATCCCGGCGGCTGACCCGGCTGTTGCCAACCAGAACGACCTGGGTCTCCTGGCTAGCAGTCCTGACGCCACCGGCTTTCCTAACGGCCGGCGTCCGGTGGACGACGTAGTCGATATCGAGCTGCGCGTTGCCATCGGTGCGACCTTGCCGTTCTTCGGTGAAACCGACCCGAACAATGGCGCTCCGCTGGTTGACGGCGCTGTTGTAGACCAGTCGCTATTACTCGACGGCTTCCCGTACCTGGGCACGCCGCTGCCGGGTTCACCTAATCCGAATAACGCGCCCTAAGCCGGGAGGTGACCAATGAAACGTCTAATCGCACTGATGTGCGTCGTCTTCATCGGCGGCACGCTGGCCGGCTGTTCCGACAGCGACAGCAGCCGCTCGGACGACCCGGAGATGAACGCCCAGGTGGATTTCACCCAGTTCGTTAAGGATGAGATCGCCAACACCAAGGATGATCGTGACGCGGTGGATATCAACGATATCGAATTCACCTTCAACGATCAGGCCAATGAAGAGGCGTTCGACGATGTACTCCAGTAATGGAGCACTTGGCGGCCGGCCCCTACGAGGCAGGGGTTCGGCCGCCCCTCACCCCACCCTTCGGGGTGGGGTATTTTCTCTTTTCCTGGGGCTGGCGCTGATCGCCGGTGACGCTTCCGCGGCCATGCCGCCGGTCGAACCGGTACCGGAAAACGACCTGCTGCTGCGTTTGCAGGACATACCGCCAGCTCCAAGCTCCGCCGACTCTGCCGAGTCCGCTGAAACGGTAGCGGCACGCGTCCAGAGCTATCTGCAGCAGGCCCGTACCAGCGGCGACCCGCGCTTCCTCGGCTATGCCCAAAGTGCGCTGCAGCAATGGCCGGAAGATACGTTGACGCCACGTTTGCGCGTATTGCGCGGCTCCCTGCGGCAAAGCCTGCACAAGTTCGTTGCGGCCGAGGAAGACCTCAAAGCCGTGACAGAATCGGACGCCCCGGCGCAGTTGCGCAGCCAAGCTCAGCTGATCCTCGCCAGCATGGCGCTGGCGCAAGGTCATTACGAAGAGGCGCGGACCGCCTGTCAGGCGCTGGCTGAAGAGTATGCCGGGCTGATTGCCGCGAGCTGTTCGGCTCAGGTCGATGCCCGCACGGGCCAGGCACAATCCGCGTACGAGAAGCTCAAGCCACTGACCGAAGGCGCCCGGGCACAGCGCGATCCCGTCGGCCTCGCTTGGGCGCAAGGCACACTGGCGGATATCGCGGCGCAGCTGGGTAAACCGGAGGCCGAACGGTACTGGCAGGCGATACTCGCCCGCAATCCGGACGATCTCTACACCCGTACCCAGTATTCCGACTGGCTGATCCAGCACGATCGCGCGCAAGATGCGCTGGCGCTCACCGAGGGCTACGAACAGGTCGACAGCCTGGCGGTGCTCAGGGCCGTAATTCTGGCGACGCAAGGCAAGAGCGATAGCCCGCTGATCGAGATGCTGGGCGAGCGATTCGACGAAGCTCAATGGCGCGGTGACCTGCTACACAAGCGCGAGCTTGCCCGCTTCCTGCTGGATGTCGAAGACCAGCCCGAAACCGCCTTTGACTATGCCTGGTCCAACTGGCAAACCCAGCGCGAACCCGCCGATACGCGTCTCGTATTACGCGCTGCGCGGGCCGCGGATAAAGCCGATGCGATTGAAGAGGTCAGTCAGTGGCTGAAACAGCACCAACAGCACGACCAACGCTATCCGGAGGCGACCCTGTGACTGTCTTGACCCGACTGCTGTGTTTAGGCGTGCTGATCGTATTCGCGTCGGCCGCCCAGGCACACAAGGCCAGCGACGGCTTTGTCTATCTGGACGAATCCGGCGAGACGCCCTCGGTGAGGGTCGACTTGGCACTCAGGGATCTGGCGCTGGTTGTACCGCTGGACGCCAATGCCGACCAGCAGATCCGCGGGCGCGAGCTCAGCGCGGCCCGGCCCGAGATCACGCGCTATATCGAATCCGGTCTAAGTGTCCATGCCGGCGATGCCACCTGCGCCCTCAACGGCAATGCCTGGGGTTTGACCCGGCACAGTGACGGCCCCTATGCCAGCGCCCGCTATCAAATCGCGTGTCCGGACGGCGCTGCCATCACCGGCCTGACGTACACATTGCTATTCGATACCGACAGCCTGCATCGTGGCCTGCTGCAACACACCGCCGGCGGACAGGAACAATTGGCGGTTTTGAGCCCAGACAGCCCAAGAGCGGCGCTCAACGGCGAAGGGGGCTCTATGCTCGGCACGTTCCTGGATTTCCTCTGGCAGGGGGTGATTCACTTGGTGCTGGGCTACGATCATGTGCTGTTCCTGATCGTCCTGATTTTGCCCGCCACCATGGTCCGGAGGAGTGAACAAACCGGAGACCGTGGCGTCGCGGTTCGCCGTTTGTGGGACCGTTTGTGGGAACTAGGCGGCATCATCACCGCCTTCACGGTCGCTCACTCCATCACCCTGGGCCTTGCGGCGCTGGATGTGATACGGCCGCCGATCACCTGGATCGAGATCATTATTGCCCTGTCCATTGCCATGGCCGCCATCAATCTGTTCTTCCCGCTGTTCGGTCATAAGACCTGGCGGCTGGCTTTCGGCTTCGGGTTGATACACGGTTTCGGCTTCGCCAGTGTGCTGGGCGACTTGACCAGTGGGACATCGCAAAAGGTATTGGCTTTGGCAGGGTTCAATCTGGGGGTGGAAGCAGGCCAGCTGGCCTTAGTGGCTTTACTGTTCCCGGTACTCTACGCCATGAGCCGGTATCGCGCCTACCAGCGTTTAGTAGTCCCCGCGATTGCGCTGATCGTATCGATCATCAGCCTCAACTGGGCGTTTGAACGCTTCGCCAGCCTGCCGCCGATGTAAGCCGGCGGCTAAGACAGGCAAGCCCGAGTTAAATCAGCCCGCTGTCAAAAGCGGGCTGATTTGCTTGTGGGCCTTTAAACGCAGTCGTTTCAGTGCATGCTGCGCATCTGTCGTGGATACAGCGCCGCACTGACCTCCGGCTCCTCCAGCAGGTCGGCCAGTTCCCGGTCGACTTCGGTTTCCTCGCCTTCATCCGGCAGCGGCTCGAACAGCGTGTTCAGCCAGGCAGCCACCGAGGGTGCTTCTTCCCGGTCGTAATCCGAGGACAATGCACCAATGCGCTTAAAGCCGATAATCCGCTGATGACGCGGGTCGCGGATCTGTTCGAAGCCTCGCCAGTAGATACGGTCACGGGTGTGAAGCTGGACGAACAAGGTATCAATTGGACTTGGCGCGTCCGCGTCTTCCTCCCGTTCCACGGCTTTTTCGCGCTTGGATTTTATGGTGGTCCAGGCCGGATAGAGCACGGCCACGGCATCAGCCTCGACATGTTCCCGGGCCGCACGCAGGATCAGCGCCCAGCGCGCCTTGTCGGCTTCGGTCTCGAGGGAATTGATGGGCAGGTCATAACTTTGATCCGAGGACAGAACGATAGCCATCATGGGAGCGTCCAGCTCTCCCATTGCTTCACCCTGCGCTACAGATACAAGCTCGTCGATCGCAATCGGTTGATTCATGGTACGCTCGCCTCCTCGGTGCCATCAGGGTAGGGAGACACTGGACACAACCGCCTGTCTGGCGCACATACGGCAGACAGGCCGTCAATGCAGTGATCGCCACAAGGGAGTTCGTGGATCTCCCTCATTACAGCATAGCGTGTCTCCGCAAAAGGTTAAACGTGGTGATGCAGGTCGCGGATCACAACCCCTGCGCGACCGGTTCCCTAAAATACCTGCGGCGATGCACTCAGGGCGCGGTGCCGATCTCCTCCAGGCTTTCGTACTGGCTCCACCAGGGCAGCGTCGCCTCAAGCTGCGCGGCCAGCTGCAGCAACATACCGTCGTTGCCGTGTGCGGCGCCAAAGTGCACCCCCACCGGCAGACCGTTGGCGGTCCAGTGCAAGGGCACGGACATTGCCGGCGTGCCGGTCAGGTTGGCCAACTGGGTAAAGGGCGTGCGTCCCAGGCTTTCCAGGGCCAGCTGATCCACCAACCCGCTGCGATGCACCCATCGCCCGGCTTTCAGCATTAACATCAGGCGGCTAACCACCTGCAGATGCGCCGGGGTGTCCAACTCGCCGATCTCGGCCGGCATTTGCCCGTTGGTGGGGCATAGGTAGAGATCGTAGGTTTCGAAAAATAGGCCGAGGGCGCGGGCAAAATCGTTCCACTGCTGGCGCAGACGAAGATATTCCGGCGTTGGCAGCGTTCGGCCGAGCATGCCGATCAGTCGTGTGTCCAGCTCAAAATCCTTGTCCCGCGCTCCAAACTGCCGAGCTGCCCGGTCCATAGCGGTCGACACCTCGCCAAAATACAGCCCCAGGTAACACCGGGCCAGCGCCATGCCGTCGAAATCCGGCCGGGCATACTCGACGTGATGCCCCAGGTTCTCCAAGGTGCGCGCTGTGCCTTCCACTGCATCGAGGCAGGCCTGCGCGACCTCACCCTGGTAAGGCGAGCTGGTAAACACGCCGACGCGGAGCTTGCGCGGGGCGTCCTTGATCAGGTCGTAGTACGGCCTGGATGGCGCCGGGATGGTAAACGGATCGCCAGACTCCGGGCCAGACAGTTGGTCGAGCATCAGCGCGCTGTCGCGGACGCTGCGACTGACGACATGGTCGGCGGATGCGCCGGCCCAGTGCTCGCCCATACCGGGGCCTGCCGACACCCGGCCCCGGGACGGTTTGAGCCCGAACAAGCCATTGTAGGCCGCCGGAATCCGGATAGAGCCGCCACCGTCGTTGGCGCCGGCCATGGGCACGATACCGGCAGCCACCGCCGCGCCGGACCCGCCGCTGGAGCCGCCCGGCGTCCGCGTGCGGTCCCACGGGTTGCGGGTAGCGCCCCACAGCCTGGACTCAGTAACCGCCTTGAGACCCAATTCCGGCGTCGCAGTGCGCCCGATAACGACCAGTCCGGCATGGCGAGCCCGGGATACATAGGCCGAGTCGCGCTCGGCCACTTGATTGCGAAGAGCATAGCTACCGTAGGTGCAAGGCATGCCGGCCTGTTCCTGGGCCAGGTCCTTGAGCAAAAACGGCACGCCGGAAAACGGACCTTCGTCGCTAGGCGCCTGATCGAGCGCTTCGTTGAACTGGGAATGGCAAATCGCGTTGAGTGCCGGGTTGACGGCATGTGCCCGCTTGATCGCAGCGCCAAGCACCTCCCGCGAGGACACCGTCTTGCGGCGGATGAGGTCGGCTAACCCGACAGCATCGTACTGCAGGTATTCACTGACTTTCATGGATGATCCTAACGTTATTATGGGGTCGCCGCCGGCAGTGTGAAAACTGTGCCAAGGCGCCCGGTCATGTGGTGTCGGCCCAGCATAACCCCCAGCCCGGTCATAATGGCAGGCCGCTCAAGATCGACGCTGCGTGCAACAGGGCCTTTCGACGGTTGGCGATTCTTACGACAGTTTCATGCCTGAGCCGCCGTGGCGCTGTTGCAGCGAGCGATTGCGGTCGCCAAACTTCGGTGGTCGAATCCAACCTGCGATGACAAAGGCCCCAAAGGACATCCCGATCCATGACTTTCTGTTTGCCCAACACCACCCCCCATCCGCGGATGCTGTTGTTCATTGTCGCCGCTCTGGTGCTGGCGGGATCGGCCCGGGCGGAAAAACTAAAGGAATGGACCTCCGTCATCCGCGAATCGCCCTATTGGGAAAGCCAGGGCGTCTACGACAACATCCTTACCATCCGCCGCTGGATTCTGCAGGAGAACGGCTACTGCAGCGAGAGCGAGCGCCACATCCTGTTTGACCGCCGGGGCCGTTTCCTGGGCTATATGCAAAACGCATCCACCAGAGCGGCCACCCAGCGCAAACTCAACGACACCCGCCAATCGATGGCGAAAGATGGGCGCGCGGATTACTGGGTCGCAGGCGCACCCGACACCACCGGCTACCCCTTCGCCCTGGCCTGCGACCAACCCCACGTCAACCTGAGCGAAGCCCTCGCCCGCTATGTTGGCAGCACGTTCTCTGACCTGCTTTGGGGTGCTTGGGACGACCTGTCGCTCGGCACCTCGACACAACCGGTCTCGCTTCATACCGCGCTGGCCGGTATTTATCGCACCCGCTACGAACAACAGCGGCTGGACGATGTACCGGAAGACATGCCCCGTTTCCTGGCGGGTCAGTTGCTGATCGAAAGCGGTGGCCAGCAACGGGCCCATTCCGCTGCCAACGCCCGGGGCATCATGCAGCTCTCCAGCATGGTCTTGGGCGATTGCGGTATCGGTCCGAGCCACTACTGGCACCGGTTGGCACAAATGGACTGCGCACTCAGCCTTACCGCCCAGAACGCCCGCAACCTGCGCCCGGTGTTCGACGCACGCTTCGGACACCTGCCGAAGGAGAAGCGCGACCGGCTCTTTACCCTCTTGCTGGTACAGGCCTATCATGGCGGCGCCGCACGCGTGCAGACGCTGATGGAAGATGACGCCCTGGCGCAGCCGGCGGCCTATTTCGCCGAAAACCATGCGCGCTACAGTGCCGGCGATATTGCCTTTGGCCTGATTTACCACAACTTGGGCCGCAACCGCCTGGGGCTGTCATCGCTGTACTATGTCACGGATGTGGAGCTAGCGTCCGCGGCACTGTGCCGGCTGCCAAGCATGAGGGGCGACGCGCTCTGCGCCGAGTAAAGCGCCCCTGAATAACAATTGGAGATACACGCTTGGATTGGCTGTTTCTGTCTGCTGTCCTGCCCGCCACCCTGGATCCGGCCCTCGCTATTATTCTGCTGGTCGCTTCGGCCATCACCTCACTGATCACCGCCAGCCTAGGCGCGGGGGGCGGCGCGCTACTGCTGGTACTGATGGCCTTGTGGCTGCCACCGGCGGCCATTATCCCGGTGCATGGTTTGATTCAGCTCGGCTCCAACGGTGGGCGTGCCGCGCTGACCTTGCGTTATGTGGACTGGCGCGTGCTGGCCATTTTTCTGCCCGGTGTCGTGCTGGGTGCGGTGCTGGGTGCGGCGGTGCTGGTCAGCCTGCCGCCGGCGATCTGGCAACTCACGATTGCGCTATTCATTCTCTACCTGTGCTGGGGTCCGAGCCTGCCTAAAGCCATCCTGAGCCCGATCGGTGTTTTTTTGGCAGCTCTGGGCACGACGTTTCTCACGTTGTTCGTCGGCGCTACCGGTCCCTTGGTCGCCGCATTCATCAAGCAAATTCATCAGGACCGTTTTCGTACCGTGTCGACCTTTGCCTGCGCGATGGTCTTGCAACACGGCGCCAAAGCCGTCGTGTTCGGCTTCGCCGGTTTCGCACTGGGTCAGTGGCTGCCGTTTATCGCCGCGATGATCGTTTGCGGCTTTGTCGGTACCTGGCTCGGGTTGCATGTGCTTCGGCGGCTCAGCAACCGGCGTTTCCAGCAGTTCTTCAACGTGCTGCTCACATTGCTGGCGCTGCGACTCATTTGGCAAGCCGCCGAGATGTCAGGATGGATGGGCTAATGCACTTTTTGCGCGCAGCCGCTTTTGGCGCCGGTCCTCTATAAAGCCGTTGATTGCCAGGGCGGTGAGGATGATCGCTCCCCCGGCAAAGGCCAGCGGCCCGGGCAGTTCATCCAGGAAGATCCAGACCAGCAGCGTTCCCAACACTGTTTCCAATAGCAGGAACAAGCTGACTTCCGCCGCGGGGATATAGCGCGGCCCGGTCTGTATCAGGATGCTGGCAGCCGGCAGGAAGCCAACGCAAAGCAACACGATCAATCCGAAATCCCGCCAGCCCGGCCACGTCATGCCTCCGAAAAAAGCGGCAACGACGCAGACCAACAGCGCACCGAAAATCAACATCAGGCTCATGTCCGCGTGGGGCCTCGAGCGCGCCACCGCCAGATTGGACGCTAACGAGAAGGCGGCGACGCCCGCCATGACCAAGCCCAGGGGCTGGCCTTTGCCCATCTCGCCCGCCGCCATCAGGGTAGCGCCGGAAATACACACCAGAATCAGCACCCAGGTCCTCAGAGGCAAACGCTCACGCCAAATAGCCCAGGCCAGTAATGCCGCGATAACGGGCGCGGTGTTGAGGATAACCAGCACATTCCCGGCCGCAGTATGTTTCATGCCCATCACAAACCCCAGGGTGCTACCGGCAAAGGCCAGCCCACAATACAGCCCCCGCCGACCACACAGACGCATCTCGCTGATCAGACGTCTGCGATAACGAACGCTATTGATGACCGCAAAGGACAGCGCCAGCAGCAGCCCTCGCCAGAACAGGAACGTCACCGGCGTTACCGAAGTCGATTTGACCAGCAGGGCATCCGGCGAAAGCAACAGCACACCAAGACCGGCGATCATAAAACCCTTGAGGCGGGTCTGGTGGATCAGAGCCTGTTCGGATACCGAGTTCACGCGTGCCGTCCTATCTGCTGTTCAATCTTGTTCATTCACGACCCGGCCGTCTCAGGCGCCTGGACTACAACCTGATTTCGTCCGCGAGATTTCGCTGCATAGGCGCCTTCGTCCGCCCGGGCGAGCACCGCTTTCACCGAAGCATCCGAGGCCAGGATGCCCGTCATACCGATACTGGCGGTAACGCTGAAATGCCGGCCGTCCTGCTCCAGCACCAGGGCTTCGATGCCTGAACGCAGAGATTCGGCGATGGCCGCAGCCCGCTCCAGGCCGCACCCTGGCAGGATCACGCCAAATTCGTCGCCCCCCAGCCGAGCGACCATGTCCGACTGGCGCACCCGGCTGCGCAATAGGTCCGCCAAATGGCGCAACAACTCGTCGCCCAGCAAATGGCCGCCCTGATCGTTCACTGGTTTGAAATGATCCAGATCGATCATCATGACCACCGAAACGTTATCGTCACCGGCGTTCTGATCGACCAGATTGGAGAGCGTGGCGGTAAAAGCGCGGCGATTGTGAAGGCGGGTCAAGGCATCATGACTGGCTTCCCAGGAAAGACGTTCTTCCTGGCGCCGGCGCTCGCTATCATCCCGAAGTACAAAGACGAACTGGCCGGCGCTGTACTCGCCTTCGGTGTGCAGCATGCTGAGTTCTACTTCGAAGCTGACATGGCGGATGTTGGTCATAATCGCGTCGAGGTCCGTTAACTGTCGCTGTTGGCTGAACTTGGCAAAGTCCCAGGGCGCGCCACCTACTTCGACACGAATGAGTTCGAACAGCCCCTGTCCTACGATGGCATCGTCAACACCCAGGAATACATGGGCCGGTGGGTTAGCGAAGCTGATCCGGCCGTTACTGTCGGTCATGATGACGCCCTCGTGGAGAGCACCCAGTATGCTCTCGGCGCGATCTCGCGCCACCCGCAGCTCAGCCTCTATTTCAAGCTCGCGGGTGATATCCCTGATGACGCTGATCGTCCCCAGGGATCGATCTTGCGTCTGAATGGGGGACGTCGCCATCGATACCCAGATCGTGCGATTCGTTCGGCGGTCGTACAGCCGATATTCACCCTGACGCATCTCGCCGGTCCGTAGCACTTCTTGCCAGTCTGCCAGGACTTGGCGATGATCGCCTTGATGCACCGCCATCAGGATAGGCCGGTTACTCAGGTGCTCGAACGCCACCCCGAGAATCGCTTCAAAGGCCGGATTGGCAAACACGATGCGGCCCAGGACATCGGTCTGGATAATGCCCACCGGCGAACGTTCAGACAATGAGCGGAAATAGGCCTCCTGCTGCTCCAGCTCGAAGCGGGCGGCTTCGCGCTCTTGACGAACCAGGTTGAAAGTATCGACCAATTCCTGGATTTCCTGGCCCCCGCCGACATCGACAGGCTTTTCCCGGCGTCCGGCATGCCGCTCCCGGATCTGCTCAGCCAGTTGCGGCAGAGGATTGAGTAGGCGGGTGAAAAGCCGCAGGGAGAGCGGTATGAAAAGCGCCAGAACGCCAAAGGCTACCCAGAACATGACTCTGGAAAGCGCTCGAATTGGCGCGAAGGCTTCGCTGGTTGGCAGCGCAACAGTCACGAACCAGGGCGCCTCGTTCAGCTGGCGATAGGCCACTAAACTTTTCACACCTTCTTCTTCCCGTACCAGGCTTACACCCTCTGCTCCTTTCGTCGCTTGTTGGTACACGGAGTCGACCATATTCAACGGTTTCAGAGCTTCCCTCTGCCGAGCGTGAACCAGCCCCATGCCGGAGCGGGTGCCCACACTCACATAACCGGTTTCACCGATCTTCAAGCTCTTTAACTGGCCAAGGAAGCTCCGCTCATCCAGATTGATCGTACCAAGAAGCATACCGATCATTTGGCGCTTGTGATCGAAGATCGGGGACGTGACCGCAACGACGGGTATGTTTTCATCGCGTGACACGAAAGGCTGGGAGATAAGTGTCGTCAACTGCTGGCTGGTTAACTGGAAATAGTTGCGGTCAGTAACGTCCACTCCAACCGCCTCGGTGTTATCTGCCCCGGGAACGGCGGCACGCACGATCCCCGACGAATCGATCAGATAAATTCGATGGAAAAGCGCATCCAATGCCGCTTGTCGCTCCAAGACAAGCTGCGCCCTTCCGATAAGACTCTCCTCGTTCATGGTCAGGCTTCGCGCGGCTTGGGTGATGGCATCGAAGCGTTCCGCCAATTTGGCGTCGATATTGTCGGCGATGAGCCCTGCATGCGTCTCAAGCTGGCTCCGGGCCTGGCTTTCCAACTCCTGCTGTCCGACAGCGATTCCCACCAGCGTCGCCGTAAATGTAATAAGAACCACGACGAGGACAACGACGCCCACCGCCCGGTTCTTGAGACTATCGAACCAGTGCCTGACCTTCTGCAACGACTTCTGCAACAAGTAGGAACCTCCGCCCTGTATTAACTTCCGGATATATCACTGCGCGGCAGCACGTTTACCCTCACGAGCGCTTGGCACAAAGTCCACCGCGCAGACTTCTGGCCCTCTGACGGCCGATTTAGCGCACTTTTCGCCCCGCAGTCTAACAGACCCGTCATGACCTGAGAGGTCTTGATCGGTAGCTAAATCTAATAATAATCGTTACTATTTACAGTTCTGATCGCTAAGTGCCGAGGAACCCCATCGTGCCTGAATCAACCGCCACCACAAGCTTCACCGGACAATTCGGCCCATTGGAGCAACTGCTGGATTACGGTGGGCCCGTCATGGGCGTGCTGATCGTTCTGGCCGTAATTGGTCTGGCGACATTCATCTACGCCATGCTCGTGGGCGTGTTGTTAGCTCCGCGCGCCGATCGCAACCTAAAGCAAAGCATTAGCCGCTGGGAAGCCAATCCGAGTAACCAGGCGGCCACTCAGCTGGGCCAAGCCCGACATGGCGTGAAGCGCCTCAATCCCCTGCCACCGCTAGTCGCCACCGCCATGAGAGATACGCTGGGAGGGCTCAGCGAAACCCAGCAGCGTGAAAACATTGCCCGCTTGGCCCAGCGCGCGCTTCAGCCGTTTGAATCGCCGCTAAAAATTATTGAAGTGATCGCCGCTCTGGCGCCGCTTCTGGGTCTACTGGGCACCGTAATGGGGATGATGGAAGCGTTCAGTGCCATGGCCTCAGCCGAAGGCCGGGCCAGTGCCAGCCAGTTGAGTGGCGGCATCTATCAGGCGCTGATGACCACCGCCGCGGGTCTGGTGATTGCCATTCCCATGGCTGCGATGGCCGCCTGGATGGAGTTCCGCCTCCGCCGGCTCAGTACGCAGATGAATGATTTTCTGGTGCGCGTCCTGTCTGCGATGCCTGGCGACGGCAAGGCCCACAGTGCCCCCATCCAGGAAACCACGACCCATTCAGAACAGAAACGGGCCAGTGTGAGCGGCACCGGCGAAGAGAAGCGTTTCGCCCATGCAACTGGTTGAACCCCGGCCTCATCGACGCCTGCCGATTCGGATGACGCCGCTGATCGACGTTGTCTTCATTTTGCTGGTGTTTTTCATGGTCACCTCGCGCCTGGCGCCGACCAGTCATCTGGACCTGGATAATAACACGGCACGCTCCGGAGGAGGGGATGGCGCCCCCTTACCCGAGCTGGTCATGCAGGCGGACGGCCAAATCCAATGGAATAATCGCACGGAAAAAGTGGGCAATGTTGCCAGCGCGCTGATCAGCGACGGCAAAACCGAAGTCAATTTAGAAACCGAAGGTGACGTCCCCCTGGGGCTGTTTACCCAAGGCCTGACCGAGCTTCAGTCAGCGGGCATCAATACCCATTGGCGGCGTTCCACCACTAACGGCGATCCGCAACGCGATTTGCAATGAAGTCACTGCTCCCAATCCACGATAAAATCGATAACCGCACGCTGCTCGATCGCGTGGAAGACGCCATGCTTCCGCTGATCAATCTCGTGTTCCTGTTGCTGTTGTTCTTTATCGTCGCCGGCCACTTGACCGACGACCCGCTACCCCAGCTACCGGGCACGGCGGAAGCGGGCGAAAGTACGGCGCCCAAAGCCGACCTGATCGTTACCGGTGAAAACCAGTGGCTGATCGGCCAGAAGCCTGTGACCCAGGACACCCTTACCCAGCAATTGCCGGAACCGACCGATGGGCGTCCATTGCGCATAGCCGCAGATGCCGGCGTTACCCTGAACGATCTCGAAACCCTGCTTCGGGCGCTGGAACAGGCCGGCTACAGCAAAATCACATTGCTTACGGAGCCCAGCCTGTGAGCCGAATCATCCGTGCCGGGATCGCTGTCTTCGCGATAACCCTCACCCTGGGCGTGGGCTTCTTGTTCGCTCGCTCCGCCGATGAAATCCCCGTCCCGAAAGGCAATGCCAGCGTGACCGCGCAGGCCGTCATCAGCTTGAACCTCGCGGCCGAAAAAGCGGAGCCGGAAGCTGCGCCAGCACCTCAGCCCAAAGCAGCACCCAAACCCGTTGTAGAAGAGAAACCCGAACCTAAGCCAAAGCCTGAACCGAAACCTGAACCCAAACCAAAGCCAAAGCCGGAACCGGAACCCAAACCAGAGCCAGAGCCAGAGCCAGAGCCAGAGCCAGAGCCAGAGCCAGAGCCAGAGCCAGAGCCAGAGCCAGAGCCAGAGCCAGAGCCAGAGCCAGAGCCAGAGCCAGAGCCAGAGCCAGAGCCAGAGCCAGAGCCAGAGCCAGAGCCAGAGCCAGAGCCAACGAAAAGTGTAGCCCCGCCGACAGCGGAAGCAACGCCAACAACAGCTACGGCGCCAACTCAAACCACTGAACAACCGGCAAAAGAAGCTTCGAGCCGCCCGCAGCAGGTCGAGTTGACTGCTGGCCGCTCGGACTCCGAGGACAGCTACCTGGCCTCACTCAATCGTCACCTGGCCCAGAAATACGAGTATCCTCGCAGAGCCAAACGGCGTAATCAGGAGGGCACGCCTGTCGTCCATTTCGAGTTCGATCGCCAGGGCAATCTTATCGCGCTGTCGCTATCGGAGGGGACACGGTACCGTTTGCTGGACGAGGCAGCGCTGGAAATTATCCGCAACAGTGAGCCGCTACCGGAAGTGCCCGAAAGTATGAAAGGCGAGAGCTTCTCCTTCTCCCTGCCCATTCGCTACGAGTTACGCGATTGACCGCCACGCCAAACGGACGCCAGCCAGCATCATCCAAAGTCGAATTGGACCTATGGAACAGGCTCACAGCTTTTAAAGGCGGTGCGCCCACTCTCTCAAGCTCAGCTTCAACCCTGTCCTAACTCTCCTAACTCTCCTAACTCTCCTAACTCTCCTAACTTCATCAGCCTGGGCAACATTTCGCCCACACAGCAAGATTTGGCTCGATTGGCGCAAGAACTTGCTTGATCGGCTGAAGGCCTGGGTCGTGACTTTCGGTTAGTCGTCTGTTTTTCCCTTGCTTTTCCTATTCTGGCACAAGTCTTGTTCTCTCTTTGGCGTCCTCACACTGAATGGACTCAACTGGAGCCGCCTTTTTGGCTCCCAACTTTCCGTCAAGGAGCAGACTATGCCAACCCCATGTTATATCAGCATCGAAGGTAAGACTCAGGGCAACATCACCGCCGGTGCCTTTACCTCCGACTCCGTCGGCAACATCTACGTCGAAGGTCACGAAGACGAGATGCTGGTTCAGGAATTCAACCACATCGTCACTGTGCCGACCGACCCCCAGTCCGGTCAGCCCGCCGGCCAGCGCGTGCACAAGCCGTTCAAGTTCACCGCTGCCCTGAACAAGGCCACTCCGCTGATGTACAACTCCCTGGCCTCCGGCGAAATGCTGCCCAAGGTCGAGCTGAAGTGGTACCGCACCTCCGTCGAGGGCAAGCAGGAGCACTTCTTCTCTACCATTCTGGAAGACGCCACCATCATTAACATCGACTGCAAGATGCCCCACTGCCAGGACCCGGCCAAGGCCGAGTTCACCCAGCTGGTGGAAGTGTCTGTCGCCTACCGTAAGGTCACCTGGGAGCACGGCGTGGCCGGTACTTCCGGCTCTGACGACTGGCGTTCGCCGGTAGAAGCGTAAGGCTTCGCGCTTGGTTCATCGATCCTGTGAGGGATTCATGAACTGAGGTTTTGGAACGGCCAGCCCTTGCTGGCCGTTTTCGGGTGTGTTGCAAAGGGTGTTTCGGGACCGCACGAGGCCCGCCAGAAGTGGAGGGGTTCCCGCGCTGGAGGAGGGGCAGGGACGCCCCGGTCGTCCTGGCTGGCCAAGGACGGCCATCCAGGACAGCGGAAGCGCAGTAACCCCTTCACTTCCGGCACCGGGTTTCCAGCCGAACACCGCCCTTACCCGAGCAGCTTTTGCAACACGCCTGCAGGTGTCAGCGATCACCGCTGCACTTGTCCGAGATCGCTTACAGCGCTGATCGCAGGCAACCGTTACACTCTGGCGCTTCAGCGGGTCATGTGTGCCCGCTGCAGGAAGCAGTAATGACTCAAGGAAGAGACCCCCATGCCCCAGCCTACCGGCCTGCAGTTTACGGCCCGCCTCGGTCGCTTGCCCGACGACACCTTCGCGGTGGTGGATTTCGAGCTGACCGAGCAGCTTTCGCAGCCCTTTGTCCTTAAATTGAATCTGGCCAGTCGCTTTGCCGACCTGGCGGTAGCCGATGTGCTGGATCAGGGGGCGGAGCTGGTGATCTGGCAGGACGGCCAGGCGGTGCGGACCGTGCAGGGGGTGGTCAGCGCCTTCAGCCGGGGCGATACCGGCCATCGGCGCACCCGCTACTGGGTAGCCGTCCAACCCGCCCTGTGGCGGTTAGGATTAATGCACAACAGCCGCATCTTCCAGCAGCAAACCCCGGAGACGATTCTGGGCACCTTGCTGGACGAGCGGGGGCTGGTGGATAAACACTTTAATCTCAAGCGCACTCCTACCGAACGGGAATACTGCGTCCAGCACCGGGAGACCGATCTCGACTTTCTCAACCGGCTCGCCGCCGAGGAAGGCTGGCACTACCGCTTTGACCCTGACACCGCCGGTCAGCCGTTGGTGATGGCCGACCATCACCGGGACGCCCCGGAACTGCCCGAGGTGGGTTACAACGCCATGGCCGGGGGCAGCCACAAGGCCCCCTGTATCTTCACGTTCCAGTACACCGAAACCGTCTCGGTGGCTGGGGTGGCGCTGAAGGACTACACCTTCAAGAACCCCGCCTATGCGCTGATGCACCAGGCCCATGCTGCCGATAGCGAAGCAAACCAGCGGACCGATTACGAACACTACGACTACCCCGGACGCTTCAAGGCCGATGCGGCGGGGCAGCCGTTTACCGAATCACGGCTCGACAGCCTGCGCAGAGACGTCAGCGTCGGAAAAGGGGAAAGCAACCGGGCGGACTTTACCGCCGGGGCGAAGTTCACGCTGGATGGCCATACCCAACCAACGCTCAACCGGGACTGGCTGATCACCGCCGTCAAGCACGAAGGCAAACAACCCCAGGCGCTGGAAGAGGAAGGCGGTAGCGGGGCCACCACCTACAGCAATGACTTCTGGACCGTGCCCGGGGATAGAACCTGGCGGCCCCGGATAACGGATAAAGAGAACCCCCGCCCACGCATGGACGGCCCGCAGATGGCCCTCGTCACCGGCCCCGAGGGTGAAGAGATCCACTGCGACGAACATGGCAGAGTCAAAGTCCGATTTCCCTGGGACCGCTACTCACAAAACAACGAACACAGCAGCGCCTGGCTCCGCGTCTCCCAGGGTTGGGCCGGCGGCAGTTACGGCTTTATGGCCATCCCGAGAATCGGCCATGAAGTGATTGTCTCCTTCCTCGATGGCGATCCGGACCAGCCGATCATCACCGGGCGGACCTACCATGCCACCAATACGCCACCCTACGCGCTGCCGGAGCATAAAACCCGCACGACAATAAAAACCCAGACCCACAAGGGCGAAGGCTCCAACGAACTGCGCTTCGAGGACGAAGCCGATCAGGAACAGATCTACGTTCACGCCCAGAAGGACCTGGACCTGCTGACCGAGAACGACCGCACCGAGGTCATCCATCACAATAGCCACCTCACTGTGGACAACGACCGCTACAGCCACATCAAGGCTAATGATCACAGCACGGTCAATGGGGAGAAGCGGGAGAAGATCGGCAAGGACATGAGCCTGACGGTCGGCGGCAGCCACCACAGCAAGCAGGGCAAAGCCCAACTGGTCGAGGCCGGCAGCGAAATCCACCACAAAGCGGGCCTGAAAATCGTCGTCGAAGCCGGCGCTGAAATCACCCTCATGGCCGGCGGCAGTTTCGTTAAGGTCGATCCCAGTGGGGTGACGATTTCCGGTCCGATGATCAAGATGAATTCAGGTGGATCGCCGGGGAGTGGGACGGGGCAGTCGGCCGCGACACCCGGCCTTCCGCAAAGTCTGGACGCCCATACCAGCAGCAAGCTCGTCCCGGCGACCCTGGCACAGGCGAATACCCGAGAACAGGGGGCATCAACCGCCTTTAATTACCGGAAAGTGCCCGGCAGCAACATTGCCGCCCTCGCGAGCACATCCGGTAGCCAGGCGTTTGAAATCGCACCCAGCAGCTCAGAGAAGCTCAAACAAGTGGCCCAGAAAGACCTACTTTTCAGCGGCCAATGTCATCGGCAGGCTGACGGCACATGTCCACTCGCCGACTGTCCGTGTACAACTGCGTAAATACGGGTAGACGACATGATAGCCGACAAGCAGACCCACCTGTTCCTGTTACTCGATGGCGCTAAACTCAATGCGCCACGCATCACCTACCAGCACGACGACGCACCCTGGGCGGACTGGCTTTATCGAGGGACGCGTCATGAGACCGCATTGGACGTTAGCCCCTATCTGGTAAAACCGTCAGCCGATTCGCGCCTCTGGGCTAACCAAACCGACTGGGCGGAGAACGGCCTCGTTCTGAAAACCAATGCAACACCAGAAGAACTGATCGGGCATCTTCGAAGTTTGATCAGTGTCCGATTACCCTCAGGACAGCTCAGTTATTGCCGCTTTTACTCGAATACTCGCCTGCACCAGTTTCTTTATGCGTTAACTGAAGCGGAGCGAAGCCTGTTCAGCGGACCCATAACACAATGGCAGAATCCCAGCGCCACAGCAGCCTGGCAATCCATAGCAACGGAAGGCGAGGCTGAAGCAAAGTCAGCGGAAGACGAAGGCTGGTTCCAGTTAACTGAAGAACACATCGGCGTCCTTAACCGCACCCAGGCCGAGGCGTTTCTGACCAAACTTGGTCGTCATCTTGGCCTCGACACCAGCCCGGCTTCGTCCGCTCAGCTCGGACGGCTTGTACACCACGCGCAAGAACACGGCTTCCATTCTGAAAAGGACGTCGCTCGGTATACCGAATTGGCGCTACGCCACCCACAGAAACTCAATGAAGAAGTCTGTATCGCCGTCCTGAAAGACCCTCAGGCGACCAATTCCCAAAAGCTCAACCAGTTGGATCATCTGCTTGCATACGGAGGTGCGCGATGAAAGCCGCATACACAGTGAAAGCTGGAGATACGCTCAACCGTATTGCGCTGAAGAACAACTCGACAGTTTCCAGCCTGATGGCTCTCAATCCTGAGATCGACGACCCGAATCGTATCTATGCGGGCCAAGTGTTAAACATGCCCGCCAATGACGAAGAGGTCTTTTCATCCGCACCCGCCACGACCGTGTCAGGAACTGCTCCTTGTGAGGATGAATACGTAGAAATAGTGCATGTCACCGGTTCGGATGAGCTTTATTTCCTCAATCAGGAAGAACTGGACGAACTTCTCCAAGAAGAAGCTCTGATTATCTCCGGCATCGAGCAATTATATTGCGACATAAAAGACGGTGATGCTCCGGCAGAGTGCAACAACGACCAACCTCAAGACTCAGAGGGCGCTTTGAAGAGTGTGCTTCAACAACAGAAGCAAGCGCTTGTGGAAGAGTTGCAGGCTCTGGGCGTTGTTGGTACCTCGATGCAAACAACGCCCAAGCTTACCGAGATCAAACGCCTCAGGGGGAATAAGCACTACACCTACGTTCGGTCAGACAAGATTGCCAACCATTGGCGGAGTTACAGAATGGACGCCAAAGACCGGCATCGAAGCGAAAAATGGCTGACATCGAAGAGCATCAATACCGAGGAATTGCGTAAAGCAGTCGAGGCAGACTTCGGAGTCAAGTTTAACGTCAGTTTCTGGAAGCTCGATCCGGAAAGTGATTTCAGCAAATCAGTGAATCAGCTCCATAAGGAGGTCAGTTGGTCTGCTTGGGGCGATAAGCAGCAGACCAAAGAACAGCTTGATGAAACCGGCTTCAACGCATCGGCTGAAGCCCAATTCATGCGCTTTGCCTCCGGCGCTGGAGCCTTCGCCGAGTTCACGCCGAGCAAAGGCAAAGTCCATTTACAGGCCAAGGCTGACGCCCAATTCAGCCTAGCCCAGGGTAAAGCAACGATCGAACAGGCTTATCCCACCAATAACGAGTCAGAGATAAGGATTTACTACCGAAAAGGCGGCTGGAACGGACCCCGAACCTACGAGACCATGGGGCACTTCCAAGCCAGGTTAGCCATTACCGCCAGCGGCTATGCCGGTGCCTCCGCGTTGCTGGCAGGGAACGTCCACGTGGATTGCTCGGAGGGCGTGCCCACCCTGAAGGGCGTCGCCAGCGCCCCAGACAGTAATGATCAGGGCGTGAACGTCGCGGCTGAGGCTTTCGCTGGCGTGCGGGCTGGCTGTGAACTATTAGGCGGATTGTACTGGGTCGATAAACTCACTCGACAGTCGGACTGGAAAAACCTATGTCAGGTCGGGGAGAAGGTCGAGGGGGCTGCTGGAGTCGGGGTCGAAGCATATTTAAAGTTGGGTTTCAACGACAGGAGTGGGAAGTTTTTTCTTCGGGCTCACGCGGGCCTAGTCTTCGGGCTGGGTGCCAGCGGCACCTTCATCCTTGATGTCAACGCGAACGAACTAGCGACCATGATGCGCTTTGTCTACAACAGCCTTTTGAAGTCGGACATCCGTTATCTCGAACTATTTGATGATGAAACATATGCTTTTGACCAGTACATCCAACTATCGTTGATGGCCTTAGTAAAGGGGCTAGATTATGCAGGCGCCGCAACTG
This sequence comes from Marinobacter fonticola, assembly GCF_008122265.1. Lineage (NCBI taxonomy): Bacteria > Pseudomonadati > Pseudomonadota > Gammaproteobacteria > Pseudomonadales > Marinobacteraceae > Marinobacter > Marinobacter fonticola. The sequence goes on along the minus strand of NZ_CP043042.1, from coordinate 258,836 downwards.
AATACGTGACAACTGAATTAGAATCCATCGAACTGTTAGTTCGTCAATTTATTCAGACGCAACAATCGAGCCTGTCCCAAGAGGAAGAAAGTTTAACCCTCGCCGAAAATATTCTGGAAGACCTTGTTAAAGAGGAAGATAGCGTATTCAGGCACTCACCACCTGAAGTTAAAGGCCCTATCCTCAATAAACTCATGTACGATTTTTCTTGGACGCCCCATTGGTATGACGGCAGGTCAACCAAAGTCGAGGCCATTCGCAAGATCCTGGAAAGCTTCCAGAGTTGGCGGGATTTTGAGGAGAGCATGCTGCGGATGAATGCCGAGGGCAAGGTGACCCCAGGAGTAAGCGAGACCAATGCCCAGAAAGTGTTCCATTATCTCGACCTGGAACAACACGACTACTGGCTATTCAAGAAAAAGCTGGAAAACAAAACCGCCATCCCGGACCGTCCCGTGCAACTCGACCCGTTCGGCGCCTGTAGAGACTGTAGGATCAGTAGACGATGAAAATATGTAACCCCCTGCAACAGCTGCAGCTGACTACCAGCGGCGCCACGCTCCTTCTGATCGCCGGCTGTTTCAACTCGAATACAGGCCCCCAGATCACCGCCAGCGAGGTTGATGCGGTGACGCAACGAGCTAAGCACGATCTCGTATTCGTCGAGGGCGGCACCTTTATGCTCGGTGACGTGGGCGTACTGAATGGGATGGCTCACACTACGTACCATAGTGACAACAACAAACCCCCGGTCGAAGTGTCGCTGGATAGTTACTCGATCTCGAAATACGAGACCACCTGGGGAGACTTTATGGTCTACCTCAAGGATGTGGGGCGAGCCCAAGACTATACCGTGGAAGCCGGGTTTGACTGGGCGATGATTATTCCAACTACAGCAAACGATGATCCGCTCTCACCCAATTATTATAAGAAACCGGTCAGAAGCCCCAACTATCAGGAGGCTGAAGGCTATTGCGCCTGGTTGGCGAATAAAACCGGTGTTCCTTTTGCCCTGCCTACCGAAGCCCAATGGGAATTTGCCGCCCGCAACCGGGGGCAAGATGTGCTTTATGCCACCAATGACGGCACCAAGCGCAACGATACCTACTTGCAGCGACCCAAGGAATACATTGATCCCAGCATCCCCTCCTCAGGCAATATGCTCAGTCATTCATCACTCATCAAGGAGCGCCGTCCCGTGGGCAGTTACCCACCTAGTCCCCTGGGTCTCTACGATATGTCCGGAAATGTAGCCGAATGGACGCGAGACTGGTACGACGAAAACGCATATCGGCATATCGACCCTCACAATCCTCAAGGACCCGATGCACCCGTTCATTCAGATGAGCCCGAGAAAGTTGTAAGGGATTGGGCTGGGCGCGGTGATCATATTGGGGGAAGCGGAACAGTTTTTGTGAGAGGCGGCTCGCCCTTGGACTCTAGCAATGGCTTCCGTTGCGCGGTCAACCAGTCCAGCCCGGTTAACTGAGTCGTCCCGTTATGCGCGATAAAGTCTGCAATCAGAACGTGTTCGGGCACCAGTGGCCATCGATAAGCTCCTTGATGCTACTCGTAGCCGGCTTGCTTGAGGGATGCACCAGCCCAGATCCAGGCCCTCAAGTATCAGCCGCTGAGGTCGAGGCCGTGACCAAGCGGGCTCAGGAAAACCTCGTCTTTGTTGAAGGCGGGGCCTTCATGCTTGGCGACGTCGGTGTACTAAAGGGACGACCCTACACGGGCATGAGCCATAATGAGGACAATAAACCTCCAGTTGAAGTGTCGTTAGATAGCTACTCGATTTCAAAATATGAGACAACCTGGGGAGACTTTATGGTCTACCTCAAGGATGTGGGGCGCGCCCAAAACTATACCGTTGAAGCGGGGTTTAAATGGGCGCGGATTATCCCGACTACAGCCAACAATGACCCACTCTCACCCAATTATTACAAAAAACCGGCTTGGGCCCCTAACTACCAGGAAGCCGAAGGCTATTGCGCTTGGCTGGAAGAGAAAACTGGCGCCCCTTTTGCCTTGCCCACCGAGGCACAATGGGAATTCGCCGCCCGCAACCGGGGGCAGGATGTGCCTTACGCCACAGACGACGGTACCGAGCGCAATGACACCTACCTGCAAAGACCGAAGGAATACATCGACCGCAGCGTCCCCCCATCGGGCAACATGCTAAGTCATTCAACGACAATCAAAGAGCGGCGGCCAGTGGGAAGTTATCCGCCTAATCCGCTGGGCCTCTACGATATGTCCGGCAATGTCGCTGAATGGACGCGGGACTGGTATGACGAGGCCGCCTATCAACATATCGATCCGCTTAATCCCCAAGGACCGGATGCGCCCGTGAATCCCGACAAACCCGAAAAAGTGGTACGGGACTGGGCAGGTCACGGTGACTATATAGGTGGCAGCGCAACAGTTTTTGCTAGAGGGGAGGGGGCACTAGAAGAAAGCAATGGTTTTCGGTGCGTGGTTAACCAGACTAGCCCGGTTAACTGAGTCTTTCTCAGAATGAGCATTGCAATCAACCAGTATAATACGTCCCGGTGGCCGTCGAGGCTCATCTTAACGGTGCTTACAACCAGCTTGCTGGCCGGCTGCGCAAACTCGGACCCAGGCCCTCAGGCCACCGCCGCCGAGATGGATGCCGTAACGCAACGAGCCCAAGACAACCTCGTATTTGTCGAGGGAGGCACCTTTATACTTGGCGATGTCGGCGAGCTAAAGGGACGCCCCTATTTGGGACTAAGCCATAACGATGACAGTAAACCTCCGGTCAATGTGTCACTGGATAGCTACTCGATCTCAAAATACGAAACTACTTGGGGGGACTTTATCGTCTATCTCAAGGATGTAGGGCGGGCCCAAGACTATACCTTGGAAGCCGGATTTGACTGGGCGATGATTATTCCAACCACAGCCAATAATGATCCGCTTTCCCCCAACTACTATAAAAAACCAGTCAGGAGCCCCAACTATCAGGAAGCTGAAAGGTATTGCGCCTGGCTGGCTGAGAAAACGGGCAAACCTTTTGCCTTGCCCACCGAAGCCCAGTGGGAGTTTGCCGCTCGAAATCGGGGACAGGACGTGCCTTACGCCACAGATGACGGCACCAAGCGCAACGATACCTACCTGCAACGGCCCATAGAATACATCGACCCTAGCATTCCGCCATCAGGCAATATGCTCAGTCACGCTTCGACAACCATGGAGCGTCGTCCCGTGGGCAGTTATCCCCCGAGCCCGCTGGGGCTCTATGACATGTCCGGCAACCTCTCTGAATGGACACGAGACTGGTACGACGAGGATGCCTACCAGCATATCGAACCCCATAATCCCCAAGGGCCGGATATGCCCATCAATCCGGATGAGCCTGAGAAAGTGGTAAGGGATTGGGCTGGGCGGGGCGACAATATTGCCGGAGGGGGAACGGTTTTTGCCCGAGGTGGCTCGCCCCTAGACGGCATCAATGGCTTCCGTTGCGTGGTCAATCAGCCCAGCCCAGTTAAATGAGCCTTCCCATAGCAGCAGTGCAACTGACCAACCCATTCCGGCCACATTCTTGACACTCCTATCGACCGGCTTGCTGACGAGCCGCATTAACCCGGACACCAGCCCCAAATCACGGACGATTCATCATGATCACAAAATGCAGCCTAATCTTTTCGGCACTTTACGCCGCTATATTGTTCTGCACCGCAGCGGCTCAGGAATTATTCAATTTCACAATCCCTTCGGCCGCTAACTTCGGTTACTCATTGGCCGCTGCGTATGGCGCAATGATGATTTTTGTCAGTGAAGCCGGTCGAGTCCCGGAAAAAGTCGAAAAAAGGCAACTGGCTCTTGGCTGTACACTGGGCGGGCTCGTTGTTTCCGTTGGCACTATAGTCTTCATCAATTATTTTTTGGCAGATGGTGCACTGTTTGAGTACATAGCACTGATCATTAATGGCCCTCACCTATCATTTATTGCCGCAATCATGACGGGCACCACTGTTTTGACTTACTTTCTCATTAGTCTCGTTTTTGGCCTGGGCGCCAAGAAGTATCAGTTTAAACTGGAAAAGACACATAGCGAGACGACGGAAAAGTCAGCCCGTTAACGCCGGGGTCGGAGTTAACACGGCTAACAATAAAACCAAACGAGTGCCTATCACCCCTCCGGACAAGCCGCCCCAGTATCAATCCACGCCCGCGTCAAATCCCCAAAGATCTTCTGAGTACCCGGCACCGGAATACGCCCCTCACCGGGATTCCAGCCCCAGCCCACCAGGGTGTCGCTGGCATTGTGCTTCTGTAGTTCTTCCAGCGTTTTGTGGCTGCGTTCCTGATCCTTGAGCTGCTCGCAGATGTACGCCAGGCTCTTGCCTTCCCAAGCTTGCTCGGGGGGCGCCAGGTGCCAGCGGGGATGGCCGGGGATGGAGCCTTCGCCGCTGCTGAACTCGACGTTTTCCTGACCATGGCACGTCGAGCAGCGCATGCCGGGGGCGCCCATGCCGCCCTGACCGCGAACCACCGGTGGTTCGTGCTTTTGCAGCGCCATGCCTTGCAACGGGCTGTCGCCGACAGGATGGCAGGCTACACAGCGCGGGTGAGTGAGGACCTTACCCATTTCGTTGAATAGCGCCATGGAGCGCTTGCGCTCGTCCTGAATGGATTCAAAGGCCTCGGGCTTCTGTAGCGTTTGCGCCGCCTCCGGCTCGTTCGCCGCGATAGCTACGCCGATGCCGAGAGATGCGATAGCGGCAACCACCACAGCACTGGCGAGGGATAGGGTCAGTCGTTGCACGGGTCGTCTCCTTACGCTGTGATCGGCACGAGCGGTAGCCGGTGGACACTCTTTCCTGTCAGTCGACGCCAGGCATTGGCGATGGCTGGCCCCGAAGGCGGCGTACCCGGTTCGCCCACGCCCGTCGGCGGCTGGGTGGACTGGATGATCGCCACCTCTACATCCGGCATCTCGTTGATGCGCAGGGAGCGGTAGCGGTCAAAATTGGCCTGCTCGACCCTGCCCTGGTCATCCAGGGTAATCGCGTCGTAGAGGACCGCGCCGATGCCGTAGCCGATCCCCCCTTCCATCTGAGCGCGGATAACGTCCGGATTCACAGCTACGCCGCAATCCACGGCGCACCACATCCGGTGCACCCTGGGCTCGCCGCGGGCATCTTCGGAGACCTCGGCGATCTGCGCGACGAAGCTGCCGAAACTCTTGTGCACGGCCACGCCCCGAGCCCGACCTTCCGGCACGGCACCGGCCGCGTCAGCAAGCTCGGCCACTTTTCTCAAAACGCCGCTATGCCGAGGGTGTTTGTCCCCCAGCATGGCAAGGCGGGCTTCAACCGGGTCTTTGCCGGCCCGCTCAATCAGTTCGTCGAGGAAGGTCTCGTTGGCGTAGGCATTGTGGGTGTGCTCGACGGAGCGCCACCAAAGCGTCGGCACGCCGTTTTCCATCAGGTGCTGGCCGATGCGCAAATTGGGGATGCCGTAGGGCAACTCCTGGGAGCCCGCCACCGCACTCGCATCGATGCCGTCCTTGATCATGGCGCTTTCGAACGCGGTGCCTTTCATGAAGGACTGAACCGCGATCTGCTGGTCCCAGGCAACGATAGTGCCGTCCTTATCCAGGCCGCCTCGCATCTTGTGCACAGCCAGCGGCCGGTAACGACCGCCCTGGATGTCGTTCTCCCGGGTCCACATCAGTTTCACCGGCCGGTCCGAGCCCAGCGCCTTGGTCACCTGCGCGGCCTCGGTGGCGAAGTCACCGCCCGGCTGGGCGCGACGGCCGAAACTGCCGCCAGCATACTCGGTGTAGAGGGTGACGTTGCTTTTGTCGACGCCGAACACACCCGCGAGCGCCCCCATGTCCAGCGTCTGGATCTGAGAGCCCATCCAGGCCGTCACCTGGCCGTCCCGGAACTGGACCACGGCATCCAGTGTTTCCATAGGCGCGTGGGCGAGAAACGGAAAGAAATACTCTGCCTCGACCACCGTGTCCGCCGACGCCAAGAACTTTTCCACATCCCCTTCGCTGCGCGCGTCGAGCCCGGGTTTCGCCGCCGTCTTGCTGTAATCCTGTTCCATCTGGGTAGTGGAGCGTTTTTCCGCCTTACCGGTCTCCCACTGAACGTTCAGCGCCTTGCGGCCCTTCAAAGCCGCGTAGGTATTGTCGGCATAGACCACAACACCGGCGGGAATAGTCTTCACATCGATGACACCTTTCACCTGGCGCGCTTTGCTGTCGTCGACAGAGGCGACGGTCGCCCCAAACTGGGGTGGATGCAAAATCGTTGCAGTCACCAGATTGTCGGGGTACAGATCGAGGGTGAAATTTTGCGTGCCGTTGGTCTTGTCCCGCGTGTCCAGCTTGCGAACCTCGGTGCCAATCAGATTGAACTGGTCCGGGCTCTTCAGCTTCGGGTCCGCTGGGACTTCAAGTTGCGCCGCGTCCGCGACCAGATCGCCGAAGGCCGCGCTTTGATTGCTGGCGCTATGGCTGATCGTGCCCTGACTGACCGTAATTTCGCCGGCGTCAACGCCCCAGCGGTTGGCGGCAGCCTGCACCAGCACGGCTCGTGCGGCCGCGCCAGCCTTGCGCATCTGCTCGTAGGAGCTTGCCATCGCGGTAGACCCGCCCGTGCCCTGCAGGCCGAAAAGCTTGTTCGCATACTTCTCAGTGTTTGCAACGGCCAGCTCAGCTCGCATCTGATCCCAATCAGCATCCAGTTCCTCGGCGACCAGCGTCGATAGACCGGTTACCGGCCCCTGGCCGAACTCAATATGCTTGACGATGACCGTCACTTGGCTGTCCGGACCAATCCGCACAAAGGCGTTGGGCGAAAAGGCGGCGTCGGAGATCGCGTCAGCCCGGGCGCGCCCCGGTAGATGAACGCCAATAACCAGACTTGCAGCCACGGCGGCCGATCCCTTAAGGAACCCGCGCCGGGTCAATCCATTGGATGCGTCCGCGTGTGGAGCTGCTGTTTCGTTACCCTGGCTCATGAATCATCCCTCCAGCGTATCCGCAGCATTGTGGATGGCCTTGCGGATGCGGGCATAAGTAGCACAACGGCAGATATTCCCGGCCATGGCCTGGTCGATATTCTCATCCGTGGGTTGGGGCATTTCCCGTAACAATGCTGCCGCCGACATGACCTGGCCGGATTGGCAAAAGCCGCACTGTGGCACATCGAGGGCGATCCAGGCGTCTTGAATGGCTTTTGCTTCCCGGCCGTCCAAACCCTCGATGGTGGTGACAATACCGCCGTCGACCTGGGATATCGGGGTCACGCAGGAGCGCCGTGTCAGGCCGTTCATATGCACGGTACAGGCGCCGCACTGAGCGATACCGCAACCGAACTTGGTGCCGGTCAACCGAAAATGATCGCGGATGACCCACAGTAGCGGCGTGTCGGGATCGACATCCGCAGACACTTGCTTGCCATTGAGTTCGAAACTGACAGCCATTGTTGCCTCCATGCCGTTTCGTCGACGTCCGCACCGAACGCTTAGGCTTCTTTCACGCGAGCTGGCGAAGCTCGCACGCAAGGGAACGCGACCGAATTAGGCCGCCCCCGGACCGGTGCAGCGTACTGGGTAACAGGCCGCGTTAGGACAGTGCAGCCAGGAAAGGACTCTCATCAGACCTTTTTATATTCGAATACCTTTTAAGCTAGTCAGGGAATGGACCCGGCACAACATGAATTCTTGGCTGATCCTGCAAATCACTTGCCCGAAACCCGGCGGGCACCTGCAGTCTCAGCCGTCAGGTTGCAGCTCAGGCGCGGACTCCATTACTCTTTCGGAATGACCGAGAAGCCCATGCCCAGCCGTCCCCACCCCAGAGACGATTCACCCCAGCCCGTGGGCCACGGGGTCTGGGCCTAGGGGACAGGTCACCATTTAGATACCCTGCCTGATTTTTTTGCGTGACTTGCCGCGCCTTCATCGATGGGGGCCGGCATCATTTTCACAGAGAAGGACAGCTCAGATGACAACAACACCACACGTGCATCTCCAAGCCACCGGACGGCAACCCGAACTTGCCTTGCCCGCCATCGGCCAGGGTACCTGGTACATGGGCGAGGGTCTGGCGCCGAAAGATCAGGAAGTCAGGGCGCTCCAGCAAGGGCTCGATCAGGGGCTCACGCTCATCGATACCGCAGAAATGTACGGCGAAGGCGCCGCTGAAACGGTTGTCGGTGAAGCCCTGCGCGGGCGCCGCGATGATGCCTTCGTGGTTTCCAAGGTGTATCCCTGGAACGCGGGCAGCACAAGTGCTATCGAGGCCTGCGAGAACAGCCTGAAGCGCCTGGGTATCGACTGCCTGGATCTTTACCTGCTGCACTGGCCAGGCAGCATTCCCCTCGAGGAAACCTTCGAGGCCTTCCAGCGGCTGCAAGAGCAGGGCAAGATCAGGCGTTTCGGTGTCTCCAACTTCGACGTGGACAATATGCAGGCCGTTCAACGAGCCAACGGCGGTTCGGAGTGTGCGGTGAATCAGGTGCTCTACAATCTGGGGTCCCGGGGTATCGAACACTCCCTGCGCTCCTGGCAGCAAGAGCAGGACATGCCGATCATGGCGTACTGCCCTCTCGCCCAGGGTGGCCGCCTGGGTCGTGAACTGCTGACCGATGCCACCGTGCAAGACATCGCCAGCGAACTGAAGGCTACCCCGGCCCAGGTGCTGCTGGCCTGGGCGATCCGTCCAGTGGAAGGCCGGCGCAACGTCATCGCCATTCCCAAGGCTGCCAGCACCGAACATGTGGAGCAGAACGCTGCGGCCCTCTCACTTCAACTGAACGACGACGTCCTGGAACGACTCGATAAGGTCTTCCCCGCGCCCCGGCACAAATCCCCTCTCGATATTGTGTGACCGGACTTGCCATTGAACCCCCTGCCAGCGGCAGTGGGTACGGCGAATTTGGGGTCCGCGTAACCAAGTTGCAGCCAGGGCCCCAAGGCGCCATTATTCTCCCGATACCATCGAGGACCCCTTACCCGGCATGACCAGCAGTCCCACCCCACAGACGATCCACCACACCGCACGCCTGATGTGCAGCGCCACCGAGGCTATTCTCTGGGGGCCGGCAAGGGACTGGGTGAAGCAGCGCTCGGCCCGTAGCGAGCTGAAATGCCGGATCGGTTCGGGCCAGGCCACTTATCACCGGTTTGACCCCAATACCCACCATCACCTCATCAGCTTCGGCCAGCGCATGGTCGAAGCCAAGTTCTCAGCGCAGACCAGCCAGGGCTGGTTATCGACCCGGGAGATCCAGCACAAGGGTTATTTCGACGGGGAGGTGTCTACCGCCAACCTGCTGGCCCATACCTGCTGCCATGAGTTCGCCCATTTGCTGCAGAGCATCAGCGGCGAGCGGCGCTACGGTTCGGTTCATAATGCGGCGTTCTACACTATTCTCGATGAATTACATGGGAGCGGCGGCGCGGCCGCGGTCAGGCATTTCCTGCTGGAGCGGAGCGCACGGTCAGGTATCGAGCTGCCCCAGACCACCATGAACCTCAACGATGTCCGAGAACAGCTGCAGGCCTTTTCGGTGGGGGACGCGGTGCGCTTCGGCCGCGACCGGCACCAGCGGGAGGGCGAGATCGTCCGTATCAATCGGCGCACCTGCACCGTGCAGGGTACGGGTCGCTGGCGCGGGGCACGCTACCGTGTGCCGGTTTCCATGATGACCCATCGCTGACCGGCATTGTCCCGGGCTAGCCAGCACCGGCCGCCTCAGCGGCTCGCCGTTTCCGCATCGCCAATACGGGCCTGTTCCACCAGCTTCTTCAGCTCCGGGACACAGGAGCCACAGTTGGTCCCACATTTCAAAGCAACGCCCAGCGCATCCACCGAGTCCGCCCCGTTTTGCAGCGCTGCAGCGATCTGTTTTTCCCCCACCTGGAAACAGCTACAGATCACAGGCCCGATATCCGGTTGCTCCACATCCCGTCCCGCCAGAATCGCACGCCTTTCAGCGGCGGACAGTGCATCGCGCGTGAAGCATTGAGCCAGCCAGGCCAAGTCGGGCAACGTACCGCCGGCCGGCTCCGCAATCAGGACCGCCAGCAACCGGCCTTGATGGAACCGGGCTGCGCGATAGCGGCCTGCCGCAACATCGGACATCTCCAGCTGCGGCGTGCCGCCCAGCCACTGCTGCGCCCACTGGGGCCAGTCCGGCGCCTCCGGCCCCGCCAGCCACCAACTGTCGCAGCCAGCCTGAGGCACTTTCGACCAGTGCTCGGCCTGCCAGAAGCCCGCGTGGCCCGGCCGGCACAGCAGCCGGGCCTCCCAGCGGACCGCCAAGGGCTCGAGCCGCGCCACACCATGTTTCGATTCCGGTTGGCCAGACACGGGGTCCACCACCGGCGCCATCAGACTGGAGGCCATGCCCTTGGCGGAAAACTGCTGGTTCCAATGAATCGGGATGAAAACCTCGCCCTCGCGCTGCTCATCGACAGCCTGCAAACGCCCGACAAACTCGCCCTTCCGTCCGATCAATCGGGCCAGCTGGCCCGGCTTTAGCCCCTGTTTTTCCAAATCTCCCGGGTGAACATCGATAAACGGCTCCGCCCGATGCTGCCACAGCCTGGCAGCACGGCCCGTGCGGGTCATGGTGTGCCACTGGTCACGGATGCGGCCGCTGTTGACCACCAGCGGATAAGTGTCGTCTGTTTGCTGGCGCGGCAATGAGGGTTTCACGGCGATAAAACGGGCCCGGCCGTCCGGCGTGGCAAACTGCCCGTCGTCGAAAAGCCGTGCCCGCCCGGCAGGAAACGCCGGATTGACTGGCCATTGGATGGGTGCGAGAGCGTCGTACTGGTCTTCGTCCAGTGTGCTGAGGCCGCCGATGTCAAAGGGGCGCCCGGTGTTTTCGAAAGCCGAAAGCCGGGCGTGTTCGCTAAAAATGTCGGCTGCGTTGCGATAGTCGAAAGCCGCCTGGTAACCCAACTCACGGGCCACCTCGCTCATGATCCACCAATCCGGCCGGGCTTCCCCGGCCAACGGCAGGAACCGGCGCTGGCGCGAAATCCGTCGTTCGGAATTGGTGACAGTGCCGTCCTTCTCCCCCCAGCCCGCAGCGGGCAGCAGGATATCGGCATAGGCGGCCGTGTCCGTATCGGCAATGCAGTCGGACACGATCACCGTGGGGCAGCGGGCCAGGGCTTCACGTACCTTGGCATTATCCGGAAGGCTGACGGCGGGATTGGTGGCCATGATCCAGAGTACTTTTATGTCGCCGCGATGAACCGCATCGAACAGATCCACCGCCTTGTGCCCCGGCCCCTTCGCCAGCCCCGGTGATTGCCAGAATCGAGTGACTCTATCGGCATCGCCGGGCGTGTCGTAGTCCATGTGCGCCGCCAGGGTGTTGGCCAGTCCGCCCACCTCACGCCCCCCCATGGCGTTGGGCTGGCCGGTGACGGAGAAGGGCGAGGCGCCCGGCTTGCCCACGCGGCCGGTGGCCAGGTGGCAATTGATGATGGCGTTGCCCTTATCGGTACCGCTGCTGGACTGATTGACCCCCTGGGAAAAGACAGTGACCGTACGGGCAGTTTCGGAAAACCAGCGAAAGAATCGCTCGACGTCAGCCTGAGGCAAGTCGCAACCTTGCGCTACTGTTTCAACGCAAGGCGCTGATGCGGCTGCAGCGTCCAGCGCTTCTTCAAAACCGGCGCAATGACGGTCGATATAGGCTTGATCCAACGCCATCTGGTTGGCCAGCCAACGCAGCAAACCGTTGAACAATAGGGCATCTGTCCCCGGTTTGAGGCTGAGGTGTAGATCCGCCAGCTCGCTAGTGGCGGTCCGGCGCGGATCGATGACGACCACGCGCCGGCCAGCCCGGGCCGCTGCTTTCATCCGCTGGTACAGGATCGGGTGATTCCAGGCGGTGTTGCTGCCCACCAGTACCAGCAAGTCGGCCAGTTCCAGATCCTCGTAGCATCCCGGCACCACATCTGCGCCGAACGCCCGCTTATGGGCCGCCACCGCCGACGACATACAAAGCCGCGAGTTGGTGTCCACATGAGGCGTGCCAATAAAGCCCTTGGCCAGCTTGTTGGCGACATAATAGTCCTCTGTCAGTAATTGCCCGGACAGATAGAAAGCCACGGACTCGGGCCCGTGCTCTTCAATAGACCCACGGATGGCCGCGGCCACAGCTCGGCTGGCCGCCGGCCAATCCACCCGCTGGTGGTTCACCTTGGGATGTAGCAAACGGCCGGTCTCACCCAGCGTCTCGTGGAGGCTCGAACCTTTGACACACAGACGGCCGAAATTGGCAGGATGCTCCTTGTCGCCCTGGACCGCCTCGCCGGCGCGGGCCTCGACGCCGCAACCCACACCACAATAGGGGCAGGTGGTCTTGCAGACTGAGTCGGGCATGTCGTTCACGGGCACCTCTCTTAATCGTCTTCGCCCCGGGCAAAAAACCCAAAGACACAAAATGCGTGAATCGGCAAAAAGCCATAAAAAAGCCCGAACGCCCGGATCGCAGACCGCAGTCGGCGACAGGGAGATCGGGCTTCATTGCCGGTTCCTTTTATAGACCGTGCGGTAAACGAAGCAATTTAGGGGCCAGCCGTAAGTCCACGAAAACAGGGCAGTCGATTTCTGCCGACACGCCAAAACAGTGCATAAGCCCAATTTTTGACCCACTAGCGAGCAGTATCGGCGCCTTTCTCAAGGCTCGTACGGTGCCGCTGAATAATTCAAAAAAGTCATCGAATCAACCAGTTAGACTACAGATCAACAGGCTTGGTCAGTTTATTGCTTTTACCTCGTACAGAAACACCGAGGACGTTGCCATGAATGATTTCCAACCCCTGAGAATTCTGTTAATCGATAATGATGCCGACCGCGCTGCGATCGTGCGCAAGGCTCTGGTCGACGAAGGCCATGACGTCATTAGCCAGCGTCCGGATGCCACCGGCCTGACCGCCGCCGTCGCCCGTGATGAACCGGACATGGTAATCATCGATATGGACCTGCCGGACCGCGACACGCTGGAAAATATGAGTACCCTGAACGCTCACGCGCCGCGCCCGATCATCTTCTTTGCCCAGGAGCAAAGTGATCGCAACACCATTCAGGCCGCCGTGCGCGCGGGCGTGAGTGCCTACGTCGTCGATGGCGTGCAGCCCAAGCATGTTCGTGGGATCATCGATACCGCGGTTGCACGTTTTGAGGCTTTCCAGGCGTTGCGGACGGAATTGGAAGAAACCCGTACGGCGTTGGAAGAGCGTAAGCTGATCGATCGCGCCAAAGGTCTCATCATGAAGCGCGAGAGCTGCGACGAAGACGAGGCTTATCGGGTGCTGCAAAAAGCCGCGATGGATCACAGCCAGCGCATCGGCCAGATTGCCGAGCGCGTGATTGCCATGTTCGGAGGCAAGGATGCCGATAAAATGAAACGCGCCTCCTGACTTAGTGTGCCGTGCGGTTAATTCGCTGATCTACTGAGCCCCTGAGAGCTTTGAGAGCAAGACGCGGTGGCGAAGGTTTGGTGGTTCCAAATCGAGCCATCGCAACGCGGCTCTCAGGGGCTCCCGAAGGGCGCGTCGCTGACGACGCTGGGCCGTCGTTCCCAAACCTTGACGGGGAACCACCCCGCCTGCGGCTTGGCGCCTTGTCCAGCGCCGTCAGCGACGCGCAGCAGATCAGCGAATTAACCGCACGGCACACTAGCTTGGCGCATCCGAATGAAACCTGAAAAGGACCGGTTCAGGCCATGACCGACCCCATACCGTTTCGCAGGCATAAAGGCTTCACCGTCCGGTTAGGCTTCGTGCCGCTGCTGGATAGCGCGCCCTTGATCATTGCCCGCGAGCTGGGCCTGTTCTTTCACGAAGGTTTGGACGTCGAACTGGTTCGGGAAGCGTCATGGGCGTCACTGCGCGACAAGATATCCTTTGGCTTGCTGGATGGCGCTCAGATGCTGGCGCCGATGCCTTTGGCCATGTCGCTGGCGACAGACCGCCCGCGCACACCGATTGCCACGGGCATGGTGCTCAGCCGCAACGGCAACGGCATTACCGTATCCACGTCCCTTTATTCCAAGCTGGTCGACTGCGGCGCCACGCCCGACGCCCCGCTGGCTTCGGCGAGAGCGCTGATAGATGTTGCCCGGCGCCGGGATTCGCCAATCCGGCTGGCCTCGGTAGCGCCGTGGTCCAGCCATGATCTGCAGCTGCGGGACTGGGTCGCGGCGGCAGGTCCGGAAGCACGCCATCATCTGCAAATCGTACCGGTATCGCCTCTGCAAATGCTGGATGCGTTCCGCGCCGGTGCCATCGAAGGATGCTGTGTCGGCGAACCGTGGAACAGCCTGCTGGAATGGCAGGACCTGGGTGTCATTCTCCATGCCGGTCATCAGATCTGGCAGAACTCGCCGGAAAAAGTGCTGGGGATGCGCCAGGACTGGGCCGATCAACACCCCGAAATCCATCAGCGCCTGATTCGTGTGCTGCTGCGCGCCTGCCAATGGCTGGATAATCCCGACCACCACGGGGCGCTGCGGGACATCCTGTCCGACGAACGCTATCTAGGCAATCAGGTTCAAGCGCTGGACGGCCACCCGTTCTCGCTGTTCCACCCACGCCTGCACCAGCATTTCTTCCGCGACAGCGCCAACTTTCCCTGGCTATCCCAAGCCCACTGGCTGGCCACAAGGCTGGCACGCTGGGGCCAGTTGGAAGAACCGACGGCGGCGGACATTCGCAGCATCGTCAAACCGGCGCTATTCCGCAAAGCCGCCCGCTCCGTGGGTATCGACGCGCCGCTTATCGACGCAAAGACCGAAGGCCACCATCGTTTGCCTTATGTACTCGAGGGCGATGAGGGTCCGGTGAACATAGCCGGTGATAGCCTACTGGGCGAGCATATTCACCGCTGGCCCGGCTGACCGACGACCCGCCTTTCATAGCCGATGCTTCGGTTAATTCTCCCAAATTCCCGTTTCGCATACTTCTTGCCTATCCTGCCTTTCTACCCTGCCTATCTATCTTGCCGTTCTAACCTGCCTTCGCCCGGCCGTGGTGCATTTTTTAGACAACTGACCCATAAAGGCCTCGCAAACGCAGACTGGCCGCGCGTCAAAGCCAAATAACCCACAGTTTTATATGAACTAATTTTGTTGGCACGCCCCCTGCTTTAACTAAATTGACGATGACGCGTACCGAGCCTCGCCCTGTGGCGGACGCCGAATCGTTTTAACCTGACGATACGATCTGCAGGCATTGGCGCCTGTTCCCGGCTTCCCCCGGGGACGGGCGCTTTTTTTTGGCCTGAAAAAAGAACTCACGACACGATTAAAAATCGAGGAGAGACGCATGGCTAGCCGTACCCTGACCGCAATACTGGCACTGGCGCTCGGCACGTCCCAGATCCTGCCTGCCAGCGCGCAAGAGATTGGGCCACCCGAACAGCCGGAGCTGAGAATCGGATTCATCAAGCTGACGGACATGGCGCCATTGGCGGTCGCCTGGGAACAGGGCTTCTTTATGGATGAAGGGCTGTTCGTCGAACTCGAGGCCCAGGCTAACTGGAAAGTCCTGCTCGACCGTGTCATCACCGGCGAACTGGACGGCGCGCACATGCTGGCCGGTCAGCCGCTGGGCGCGACCATCGGCTATGGCACCCAGGCCGATATCGTCACTGCCTTCAGCATGGACCTCAACGGCAACGGGATTACGGTCTCCAACGATGTTTGGAACCAGATGAAGGCGCACCTCCCTCAGAATGACGAAGGCCTGCCACAGCATCCGATTAGCGCCTCCGCCCTCAAACCGGTCGTGGAGAAGCAGCGCAACTCCGGGCGCCCGTTCAAGATGGGTATGGTATTCCCGGTCTCCACCCACAACTACGAGTTACGCTACTGGCTTGCCGCCGGCGGTCTCAATCCGGGCTACTACGCCCCCCATAAGGGCGACTCCAGCGGCACGCTGCAAGCCGATGTGCAGCTCTCCGTGACGCCGCCACCGCAAATGCCGGCCACCCTGGAAGCGGACACCATTCAGGGCTACTGCGTGGGCGAACCCTGGAACCAGCAGGCCGTGTTCAAGGGCATTGGCGTACCGGTGATCACCGACTACGAAATCTGGCCCAACAACCCGGAAAAAGTCTTCGGTGTGACCCAGTCCTGGGCGGAAAAGAATCCCAATACCCACCTGCACCTGCTACGCGCCCTGATCCGCGCCGCGCACTGGCTGGATGAGAACGACAACGCCAACCGCGAAGAGGCCGTGAAGATGCTGGCCCGCCCCAACTATGTCGGCGCCGACGAGGAAGTGATTGCCAACTCCATGACCGGCACCTTCGAGTATGAAAAGGGCGACGTGCGCAAAGTCCCCGACTTCAACGTGTTCTTCCGCTATTTTGCCACCTACCCCTACCCGTCCGATGCCATCTGGTACCTGTCGCAAATGCGTCGCTGGGGCCAGATCTCCGAGCAGAAGCCAGACGACTGGTACATGGATGTCGCCAAAAAAGTTTATCGCGCCGACATCTATGAACAGGCCGCGAAGTCGCTGATTGCGGACGGCACTCTTCCTGCAAGCGCTTTTCCCGACTTCGATGCAGAGAACTTTACCCGGCCCCATCAGGGTGAGCTGATCGACGGCGTGGCATTCGATCCCAAACAGCCGAACGCCTATATCGACAGCTTCGAGATTGGACTCAAAGGCAAAGAGACCCTGTAACGGGGTTCTGGAGAACGGTTATGAGCACGCTGACACCCTCGAATCCGCTGCTACAGATGATCCGGCGCCGCTATCCGGACTTGACCGGCAAGGTGCTGTTGCAATCCGTGACCTTGCCGATGCTCGGCATCGCGCTCTTCCTGATCGCCTGGCAGCTGATCGCGCCCCAGATCAATACGTCGCTGGGCAACTTTCCCACGCCCGCCAATGTTTGGGAACAAGCGGGTGCGCTCTGGCAGGAACACGAAAACGAACAGGACCGTGCCGCTAAATTCGTCGAAATGCAGGAAACGCGTAACGCACGCATCCTGGCGGACAACCCGGATGCGGAAACCCTCATCCGGCCCTACCCCGGCGCGCCCACGTTCTTCGATCAGATCGGCACCAGCCTGGTGACGGTGCTGGCGGGCTTCTTCCTGGCCACACTGATTGCGGTACCGCTGGGCGTGCTGATCGGCCTGAACCGCTATTTCTCCGCCGCGGCCAATCCGATCATCCAGATCTTTAAGCCGGTTTCGCCCCTGGCCTGGCTGCCGCTGGTGACGATGGTGGTTTCAGCCACCTACGTCAGCGACGACCCCATGTTCGAGAAAGCCTTCATCACCTCGATGATCACCGTCACCCTGTGCAGTCTCTGGCCGACTTTGATCAACACCAGTACCGGCGTCGCCCAGGTGAATCCGGATCTGGTCAACGTTTCCCGCGTGCTACGTCTGCCGTTTTGGACCCATGCCCGCAAGGTAGTACTGCCAGCGGCGGTGCCGATGATCTTTACCGGCCTGCGGGTGTCGCTGGGCATCGCCTGGATGGTGCTGATCGCCGCCGAAATGCTGGCGCAGAACCCGGGACTGGGCAAGTTCGTCTGGGATGAATTTCAGAACGGGAGCAGCGAATCGCTCAGCCGCATCATGGTCGCGGTTCTTGCCATCGGCTTTATCGGCTATGCGCTGGATAGGGTGATGCTGATCGTTCAGCGCAAGGTCGCCTGGGATGAATAGGCGCTGCCGCCCTCTCGGACAGTTGTTTGCCTCCACCGTGGATTCGCAAGGAGAAGATTCATGAGCAAGCCACACCTCGAACTGACCGGCGTCAGCATGGCTTTCGATACGCCACAGGGCCCGTTCCAGGCCCTGGACCGCATCAACCTGAAAATCCACAAGGGAGAGTTCGTTTCCTTGATCGGCCACTCCGGCTGCGGTAAGTCCACGGTTCTCAACATCGTGGCCGGGCTTTTACAGGCGACTCAGGGCGGTTGCGTACTCGACGGGCACGAAGTGAACACACCGGGGCCGGAGCGAGCCGTGGTGTTCCAGAACCATGCGCTGATGCCGTGGCTGACCGTCTACGAGAATGTCGAACTCGCCGTGCGACAGGTCTTCCGCAAGACCATGAGCAAGGCCGAGCGCAAGGATTGGATCGTTCATAACCTGGAGCTGGTCAACATGGCGCACGCGCGGCATAAACGGCCTGGCGAGATCTCCGGCGGCATGGCCCAGCGGGTCGGTATCGCCCGGGCTCTGGCCATGCGCCCCAGGGTGTTGCTGATGGACGAGCCTTTCGGCGCCCTGGACGCCCTGACCCGGGCCCATCTGCAGGATGCGTTGATGGACATCCAGCAGGACCTCAACAGCACCGTGATCATGATTACCCACGACGTCGACGAGGCGGTGCTGTTGTCCGACCGCATCGTCATGATGACCAACGGCCCGGCTGCCGTTATCGGCGAGGAACTCCGGATCGAACTACCACGGCCGCGTAACCGCGTCACGCTGGCGGACGACCCGGACTACGTCCATTACCGGCAGGCCGTGCTGCGCTTCCTTTACGAGAAGCAGCGTTTCCCGGGCAAGAACACAGCGACGGAAGCGGCCGATACCGAAGCGCCGCAAGACAACCCGGAGGCTCAGGAATCGCAGACTACCGCTGTGACGACGACGCCGAAACAGGAAAAACCGGCGGAAACCGTCGAAACCCACTGATCAGTTTTAGTGCACTTTGCCCCCGCGACGAACCAGTGATGGGCAAATCTCAACGATGAGAATCGGCTGATATTCGTGCATGCAACTGATTTTAAAGGGCATCCGTGACTGGCACGGTTATCGCTACTATTTAAACAGGGAGAAATAAGGAGAAACAGGTCGAAACAGGACGACTTGCCCGATCAGGGATTGATCGAACCATCAAACATCGTTGTTGGCACTGACGCCGGACCATCGCCCCGCAAGGGGTAGATGCTCCGGCTTTTTTGTTTTCAGCCCGCCACGTCGTCGATGCGACCGGTTGTTGATGCAACGAAACAGAGGCACAGCATGAAAGAGCGCACATTACTGGTGATTGGACACGGCATGGTGGCCCAGCGTCTGCTGGAGCGACTGGTCGCGCGTGACCGCCATCCCTACACACGGATCGAGGTATTGAGCGCGGAGGCCGTACCGGCTTACAACCGCGTGCTGCTGTCGTCCGTGCTGGCCGGGGAAGCCAGCCTTGAGGCCATCACGCTGCAGCCGTCGAACTGGTTCAGGACGCACAGCATCCGCCTGCACCCCGACGCTCCGGTCACCGGGATCGACCCGCAACGCCAGGTGGTCACGATCGCCAATGGGCAACACTTCGATTACGACGATCTGGTCATCGCCACCGGTGCACGCCCCGCTTCACTGAAGCTTGAGGGCGAGCATCTTGAAGGCGTGTTCACCTTTCGCGATGTACGCGATACCGAAAAATTGCTGAACATGAGCCAGCGCCATCGCCGGGCGGTCGTGATCGGCGGCGGGTTCCTCGGCCTGGAAGCCGCCGAGGGCCTGCGCCAGCAGGGCATGTCAGTCACCGTCATCCATCGTAGCTCGCATTTGCTCAACCGCCAGCTTGATGCCACCGCGGGCCGACTACTGGAAGAAGCGCTGGAGGCTCGGGGTATCCACAGCATCACCGGCGAGACCCCGCGCGGCCTTGTGGGACAGCGCCGGGTACGAGCCGTGGAATTAGCCGACGAGACGCTGATCAGCACCGATCTGGTGGTGCTGGCCGCCGGCATCATCCCCAATGCCGATTTTGCCCGCCAGGCCGGCATCGCCTGCGAGCGCGGCATTCTGGTGAACCGCCAGCTCAAGACCAGCGTGCCCAACATCTACGCCCTGGGCGAGTGCTGCCAGCTCGGCGAGCAGACGTTCGGTCTGGTGGAGCCGGGCTATCAGCAGGCGGATGTGCTGGCTCACGTACTTTGCGGCGAAGCGGCGGCGTTCGAGCCCTCCCAGGTGGCCACCCGCCTGAAGATCAGCGGCATTCCGATTTTCTCCTGCGGCCAGGCCAAGCCCGGCCCGGATACCGAATCCGTTATCTGGCAAGACCACGACTCGGCCCGTTACTGCCATCTATTGCTCAGGGATAACCGCCTGGCCGGCGCCGTGCTGTTCGGCGAGACCCAGGACGGTCCCTGGTATTTCGACCAACTCCAGCAACAGCGGGATCTGTCGGCCTACCGCCAGCAACTCGCGTTCGGCGCCGCCTACTGCGACGCCGGTTAGACCAACAGACCGACAGACCGATTAGAAAGTGACAGAAAGAGAGAGACAGACCATGGCTAAGAAAACATTGATCGTGATTGGGAATGGCATGGTTGGCCATCACTTTCTCGAGCAGTTCGCGGACACGCCCGCAGCGGCAGAGTACGACATCCACGTGTTCGGCGAAGAACCTCTGATCGCCTACGACCGGGTGCATCTGTCCGAGTATTTCGGTGGTTCAACCCATGCAGAACTGGCCCTCGGCACGCTGGAAGATTACGCGGCCAAGAACCTGCAATTACATCTGGACGAGCAGGTGACGGCCATCGACCGTGACTTGCGCCGGGTACATACGCCCAAGGGCGAATATGAGTATGACGCCGTGGTGCTGGCGACCGGGTCCTACCCGTTCGTACCGCCGATCGAGGGCAACGACCATGAGCACTGCCTGGTTTATCGCACCCTCGCCGACCTGGATGCCATTCGCGCCAGCGCTCAAGGCGTCAAGAGCGGCGTCGTCGTTGGTGGTGGGCTGCTGGGTCTGGAAGCGGCCAATGCGCTGAAAACGCTGGGCCTGGAAGCTCAGGTGGTGGAATTCGCACCACGGCTCATGCCGGTTCAACTGGATGCCGACGGCGGTGCGCTACTGAAGCGCAAGATCGAAGAGTTGGGGGTAAAGGTCCATACCGAAAAGGCCACCACAGCAATCGTTGCCGGTGAAGAGGCCCGTCTGCGCATGAACTTCGCTGACGAATCCCACCTGGAGACCGACCTGATCGTGTTCTCCGCCGGCATTCGTCCGCAGGATACCCTGGCCCGCAGCAGTGGTCTGGAGATCGGCGAACGCGGCGGCATCATTATCGACGACCAGTGCACCACCTCCGATCCGCAGATCTTTGCCATCGGCGAATGTGCGCTCTGGGACAACCGCATCTTTGGCCTGGTCGCGCCCGGTTACACCATGGCCCGTACCCTTGCCTCCCGCTTAAATCAGCAGAGTGAAGCCTCCTTTGCAGGGGCCGACATGAGCACCAAGCTCAAGTTGCTGGGTGTGGATGTGGGCTCCATCGGCGACGCCCACGCCTCCACGCCGGGTGCCCGCAATATCCGCTTCAACGACGAACAGGCCGGCACCTATGGCCGTCTGGTGATCAGCGAGGACGGCAAGAAACTGCTGGGGGCGATCCTGGTGGGTGACAACGGCCCCTACGATACGCTGCTGCAATACGCGCTGAACGGTATCGACCTGCCCAAGCACCCGGAAACCCTGATCCTGCCGGAATCCGAAGGCGGCGCTCCGGCACTGGGTCCGGATGCTCTGCCAGAAACGGCCTCCATCTGCTCCTGCCACAACGTCAGCAAGGGCGATATCTGCACTGCCATCGACGCGGGATGCAGCGATCTTGCGGCGGTCAAGGGCGAGACCAAGGCGAGCACCGGCTGCGGTGGTTGCGCAGCGCTGCTCAAGAGCGTTGTGGATGTCGAGCTGGAAAAGCGCGGCGTGGAAGTCAGCAAGGACATTTGCGAGCACTTCCCGTACAGCCGCCAAGAGTTGTTCCACTTAGTGAAAGTGAACGGCATCCGCACCTTCCATACGCTGATCGAACAGCACGGCAAAGGCCACGGCTGCGATATCTGCAAGCCCACGGTGGCGTCGATTCTGGCCACCTGCTGGAACGAGCACATCATGGCCACCGACCACGTCCCGCTGCAGGACACCAACGACACCTTCATGGCCAACATGCAGAAGAACGGCACCTATTCCATCGTGCCGCGTATCCCGGGTGGCGAAATCACGCCCGAGAAACTGATCGTGCTGGGTGAAGTGGCCAAGGAATATAACCTCTACACCAAGATCACCGGCGGTCAGCGGGTCGACCTGTTCGGCGCCACCCTGAGCGAGCTGCCGGAAATCTGGGAGAAGCTCATCGCCGCCGGATTCGAAACCGGCCACGCCTACGGCAAGTCGGTGCGCACCGTAAAATCCTGCGTCGGCAGCACCTGGTGCCGCTACGGCGTGCAGGACAGCGTGGGCATGGCGATCCGCCTGGAGGACCGCTATAAGGGCCTGCGTTCGCCTCACAAGCTGAAGTTCGCCGTCTCCGGCTGCACCCGCGAATGTGCCGAAGCCCAGAGCAAGGATATCGGCGTGATCGCCACCGAGAACGGCTGGAACCTCTACGTCTGCGGCAACGGCGGCATGCGCCCGCGCCACGCCGACCTGTTCGCCACTGATCTGTCGGACGAGCAACTGATCAGCACCATCGACCGGGTCCTGATGTTCTATGTACGCACCGCCGACCGCTTGCAGCGCACCAGCGTCTGGCTGGAAAACCTGGACGGCGGCCTGGACTACCTCAAGCAAGTGGTGCTGGAAGACAGCCTGGGCCTGGGCGACGAACTGGAAGCCCACATGCAGGACGTCATCGGCACCTACCAGTGCGAGTGGAAAACCACGGTGGAAGATCCCGAGAAGCGCAAGCGCTTCCGCGAGTTCGTCAACGCGCCGGACAAGAAAGATCCAGTGCAACACTGGACCACCGAGCGCGAGCAGCGCCGCCCTGCCAACGAAATCAAGGTGGAGATGGTTTAGCCCTCTCCCCGCTAAAACACGCGAGCGTACTTACTGTTTCGAGGAAAGCACCATGTCTGATACACAATGGATACAAGTCGGCAAGCGCGAAGATCTGATTCCGGAATCCGGCATCGCCGTCTGGACCCCCGATGGGCCGGTCGCCGTATTCTATCTGCCGGGGGAAAAGCCGGAACTCTATGCAATTGGCCACTACTGTCCGCTGGGCAAGGCCAATGTCCTGGCGCGGGGCATCGTCGGCGATCTCAAGGGTGAGCTGGTCGTGGCCTCGCCACTGTACAAACAGCACTACAGCCTGACCACGGGCCAATGCCAGGAAGACGGGGCTGTTAAAGTGCCCGTCTATAACGTTCGGGTAAATGGCGAGGCGCTGGAACTGGCTGTACCGGTCACCGCCAAGGAAGATTGCGCTGCCTAAAGCAGCGCTAAGCACTTGGAAGAGTTCCCTAAAGTACGATGAACCCTAAAAGGCCCCGTGAGCGACAATAGCCGCTCACGGGAAATGTGGAGAGTGAGAGGATTGAAGAGGTAGCGTTAGTCCAGCACAGAGGCATTCTTAACCGAAACCTGGTCGTTCAACGTCCAGAAATCATAGAGAACGCCAATCAGGAACAGCCCGCCGGTGAGCAGGTAAATAACGCCGGTAATCCACTTGCCCATGTACATGCGGTGGACGCCAAATACACCCAGGAACGTCAGCAGTACCCAGGCGATATTGTAGCTCGTGTCACCCCCGCGGAATCGAACGTCGGCTTGCCGGTCCATGCCGGGAATCAGAAACACGTCGATAATCCAGCCAATAAGAAACAGGCCCAGGGTGAAAAACCAGATGGTTCCGGTGACCGGCTTACCGTAATAGAACCGGTGTGCACCCAGAAATCCGAAAATCCAGAGCAAATAGCCAACCACCTTGCTGTGCGTATCCGTCTGCGGCATTCAATTACCTCCAGCCAAAGGAACCTCTGATGCAGTCTGCAAGCCACGAAGGCCTCTTGCGCCGGTTTATCGCCTTTTATCAATACAGCGCAAATCGCCAACAGTCTTAAACGGAGGCCCCAAAATCAACAGGGTCAGTCACGCCTTTCCAGCAGGCCAGACGCCGAGTCCGATGCGTTACGGCCCCAGCTCCGGTCCGGCCCGCCTTCGCGGAATTCGCTGGCCGATTTACCGGTCCACTTGCGAAAGGCGCGACTGAAGTTGGAGAGATCAGCATAACCCAGGTCGTAGGCAATTTCGCTAATCGATTGATTGGTATAACGCAAAAGCTGGATCGCGCGGTCCTTGAGCACCGTTTCGACAATTTCCCGGTAGGTTGTATCCCGTTCCGCCAGGCGGCGCTTCAGGGTTCGCGAAGAAACGCAGAATCGCTCGGCCATCTCTTCCAGGGACGGCAAGGGGCCAGGCATTAAGTGCAGCATGTTGCGAATCGCCAGCACAATATCGCCCTGTTCCTTGAGTGCTTTCTGCAACTCGAACTCGCATTGGCTGCGGGCCATTTCCGAGGCCTCCGCGTCGGCCAGACGCATGCGGATATCCAGGAAAGGCTTGGGGAAGATCAGCATTTCGGCATCGCGGCTGTACTCGAAGCGGATTGGCAGCTGGTGGGCATAGTCCGTGTAGTAGGCCGGCTCAACACAGGTCAACTGGGCCGAAACCCCGGGCAACTTGCCGTCCCGCAGTTCAAAGCCCAATTGTTCGGCGCTCTCGCGATCCACCAGCTGTTCGCACAGCAGCACCAGGGTGGCCATTACGGTTTCTACCAGGAAAGGGTAGAGGGTGGGCACCTCAAACTCGGCCTTAAGCTGTACCAGCACCCGTTCGCCGGCATCGCGCATGACCATATTCAGGAAAGGCGCCCGCAACTGCAGATAGCGGCGCACGGAATCCAGCGCGCCGCCCACGGTGGGGCTGGTCAGCGCCGCAAACCCCAGCATGCCATGGATCGTGACCCGCAACTCCCGCGCCAGGGCGAAACTCAACCCCTGGCGGCCAGCCAACGCTATCGCGCGGTCAGCGAAGACGATGGCATCGGTGACGAACACCCGGCTGTCGGCAGCTTGCAGATCGGTCGCCGCGAAGTTCAGTCCTTCGTAGAGCGGACGATCATTGAATCCCAGGCGTTTTACGGTATCGCCCAATACCCGCAGATAAACACCGGGCAGTAGGAAAAGGCCCAGCATCTGACGTTCTCTATCCGCGCTCACCTTAGCCATCCGGATTCCTTCATCAAAAAACAGCGTAGTCGGCACAGGTGCCGTGGGGCATTCGACAACCCGATGCTATCAGAAGCCCCCCCGTCTCTATTTGGCGTGGCGCCCGGATTTTCTGTCGTTCCGGTCAATCCCGGAACGCCCTGGCCCATCATCCACGACCCGCGTCCTGTTTAAGCATGGCCCCCAAGGCTTGCAGCACCGACACTGGCTCCATCACATCGAAGGCTGTTTCGGGAGCCGATATACCCGAACGCCCGCAACGTCCTTTCCGGCATCGGCGCCCATTGACGGCGCATAGGAGGATTAATGCTGAGAACATCGACCGCCCATACCAAGCCCGCCATCCGCAAGCCTAACCACGTGGCTATCAAGCCCCAGCGCATGGGCTTTGAGTTCAACGACCAGGTGCCGCGCTACTGGCTCGACGACAGTCCGTTCCTGAGCCACATGATGAACGCGCTATCAGTACTCTTTCCCCAGGGCGAACAGTTCTTCGTCGATTCCGTGCGCTACTACCGGGACCAGATCGACGATCCGGAACTCAAGAAAGAAGTGGCCGGGTTCATTGGGCAGGAGGCCATGCACTCGCTGGAACATATCGCCATGAATCAGCACGTGCGTGACCAGGACATGCCGGTGGAAGAACTTGAGCACCATCTGCGCCTGTTGCTGGAGGGTTTCGGCAAGCGCCTGCCCAAACGCCACCAGCTCGCCGTGACCTGCGCGCTGGAACACATGACCGCGATGATGGCGGATATGCTGCTGGAGCGGGACGACGTACGCGAAGACATGCACGAAACCATGCGTCCGCTGTGGGTCTGGCATGCCATCGAGGAAACCGAACACAAGGCCGTGGCCTACGACGTCTTTCAGCAGGTCGGCGGCACCTATCTGGAGCGCTCTTTCTATCAGATCGTCAGTACCGCGCTGCTCGGCGTCATGACCACCTATTTCACCGCGCGCATGATGTGGAACGACAAGCGCAGCGTCTCACTGAAGGATGTGGGCAAGGGCCTCTGGCGCACATGGGGTACCAACGGCGTTTTCTCCAGCCTGATTCCCACTTGGCTGGAGTACTTCAAGCCGGGCTTCCATCCTTGGCAGCACGACAATAGCGAACTCATTGCGCGCTTCAAGAGCGAGATCACCAGCCACATCGCCCCGCAATATCGCAACGGTAATCGCCGTACTCTCCAGTAGTGAAACCAGTCGTGAGGCAGTAGTGAGGCCAGTAGCAAGGCAAGGAGTACAGGACGGTAATACAGGTCGTTAGTACAGGACGATAGTACGGGCCAATCCGTATCGCGGCCCATAGTTCAAGCTGCGGCGATCGTTTCAGTGCCATCCTGCCCCTTCACGCCCGTATTTTGCGGGCGTTTTTTATAAGTGAAATCGGGAACCATGGCGTGCCGCCCCGCTTTTCCCTATCCTTTGCGTCACAACAACAACCCACTCCGTACGCAGGGGAACGCCTTGAAACTGCAACGCTATTTCATCCTTTTCGGCGTCATCTACGTGGCGCTGATGGCCGCTATAAGCCTGATCGTCTACTTTACCGGCACCAGCCTCGGCTTCATTGCCAGCCTGGCTTATCTGGTCGGGGCCGGGACGGGCGCCGCATCGCTGTTTGTCAGAGAACAGCAGCACGCCCCCGACGCGGCAGAGAAGCGCAAGCTGGCGCTAGGCTGCGTCGGGGTAACCTTCGCGATTTCAATCGTGACGACGCTGTCCCTGGTGGTCGGGAATGTCGGCTTGGCCCAGACGCCGGCTGCGCTGTCCAGCGCTTTCAGCGCGCTGTCTCCGTTGGCTTGGCTAGCCGTGCTGGTGGTTATCGCGCTGGTCTATTACGGCATTCTCAGCCTGTTCTTCGGCTGGTTTGCGCAGCGCCAGGCAGCCCGTCAACGCTGAATCGCTTTCCCTCTGTTCGACTAAGGTTCATTTGACAACCCATCGCCATAGGTGAAGCTTAAGGGCTTGGATCGAACCGGGAACGATGAAGGAGGGAATCGGAAATGAAACGCTTACTCATGCTGGTCGGCGACTATGTCGAGGATTACGAAGTGATGGTGCCCTTCCAGGCGCTAATGGCCGTCGGATATGAAGTGCACGCGGTCTGCCCGGACAAAAAGGCCGGCGAATACGTGCGTACCGCAATCCACGATTTCGAGGGGGATCAAACCTACTCGGAGAAACCGGGCCACAATTTTACGGTTAATGCCACCTTTGCGTCGGTGAAACCGTCAGACTACGTCGGCCTCATAGTGCCCGGCGGACGGGCGCCCGAGTATCTACGGCTGAACGACGACGTGCTCAAGATCGTGCGGCACTTTGCCGAAGCGGACAAGCCGATCGCCGCGATCTGCCACGGTGCGCAAATACTGGCGGCTGCAGGCATCCTGGAAGGCAAAGAATGCTCGGCCTATCCGGCTTGCGCTCCAGAGGTGACGCTGGCCGGTGGCAAGTTCCAGTCCATCGAGGCGAATGAGGCCCATGTGGATGGCAAGCTGGTGACGGCGCCAGCATGGCCGGCTCACCCTGCCTGGATAGCCCGCTTTTTAGAGGTGCTGGGCGCGAAGATCAAGCTTTAAGCATCAACCACGCTATCACCGGGATACGGCCGCCTCCGGGCTGGCCGGTTGCTCCCGGACCCACACGGCGTAGCGGTCTGGCGCCCCCGCTTTATCCCGATCTCAGCAGGCCGTCCACGCTTTAGCGGCCTCAGGACAAACAGCGGCCGGTCAGACGTACAGGCTCTTGCGGGAGAATCGTTCCACCAGCGGTTGGTAGGCGGCCCCCAGCACGCGGTTCAGGGCTTCGATGCCCCAGGCATCGGGCCCGACAAGAATACGGGACTCATTTTTTTCGATGCCACGGATAATGACGGCTGCGGCCTTCTCCGGCGTGGTAATCGCCAACTTATCGAAGCCTTTACGCTGAGCTTCGGCGTTCTCGGAAGCCCCCATTCGCGCCGCGCGGGCGATATTCGTGCGGATTCCGCCAGGATGCACGCAACTCACCGCAACCGGCTGTTTCTCAAGCTTCATTTCCTGGCGCAGTGCTTCGGTAAAGCCGCGTACGGCGAACTTGGCGGCGTTATAGGCACTTTGTTTGGGTACGCCGATCAGCCCGAACACGCTTGAAATGTTCACCACGTGCCCGTCGCCGGAGGCAATCAGATGCGGCAGGAAAGCGCGGGTACCATGAGCCACGCCCCAGAAATCGATATCCATGATCCACTTGAAATCCTCATCGGTCATTTCACGAACAGATGCGGACAGCGCTACACCGGCGTTATTGATGATTAAATTGACCTGTCCAAAATCCTTCGCGACAGCTTCGGCGTGGGCATAGATCGCGTCCCGCTCGGCCACATCCAGCCTGTATGTCTTCACCTCGACCTTGCCGGTACAGGCGTCTGCCGTCTCTTTCAAGCCCGTTTCATTCACATCGGACAACGCCAGACGACATCCTTTCTGCGCCAGTTTTATCGCCAAGGCACGACCGATGCCCGATCCGGCCCCGGTGACCACCGCAACTTTGTCTTTTAGCTTCTTCATCGTCTCACCTGCATTACCCAACTGAGGGTTTCATATTATTCTTGATGTCGGGCACAGCGCCCTAACCCATTAAAGCACCTACTTTAAACAACTGCACCGGACCAGCATATGGCTGAAAACTGAGGTGGCGGCAGGCAATCCGGCCACCCTAAGGCCGGTGCTGATAAACTATATCTACCGCTCCGTCGATCTCGGAAGGACTCTCGTCATGGCCTACCCCATCCCGGCTGTTATCGCCATTCTCGAACATCGGGGCGAATTCCGATTGGTTCGCCGGCGCAATCCGCCAGATGCGGGCCTCTGGGGTCATGCTGGCGGCAAGGTGGAGTGGGGAGAATCGTTGATGGACGCGGCACTACGGGAACTGCGTGAAGAAACCGGGCTCGGGGCGGAGGCGGAGCGACTGATGCCGCCCCTGGAGGTCATTACCCGTGGACCCACGGTGGAATACCACTTCGTGCTCTGCCCGGTGATATGCCGCTATCGCTCCGGCAAACCGCTCGCCAGCGACGATGTGTCGGAGGTGGACTGGTTCAGCCTCGACGCCATGCGCACGGCCCCCGCACACTTCAGCCACGACGTGCTGGCCATCTGCGAGCGGGTCCTGGCCGAGGCTGGCACTTAATCCTGGCTCTTATTGAGCTCCTCGAGGGTCTGGTAGTCACACTCGTCGTTAGCCAGGAAGCTTTCAGACGAGCTTACCAACACGTCGTCATCGCCCATAAAGCGACGGCCAAGGATAGCGGCATAGTGGAAACGGCCACGATCGGTTAACGAGAATTGGGTTTCGTAGACGTGGCCGGAGACACAGAAGTCCATCTTGACCACATAGCGGCGCTGGGAATCAGCCCCTTTGCGCTTGATCAGTACTGTGCGCTCAACCGGCATCTCGAAATTCAGGACGACATTGTTGTCGTCGGCCCCCTCCAGCTCTTTATGATCGTCCAATGGCAATTCGAAGCTGACCCATTCCTCATCGCCCTTCTTGAACGGCTCGACATTCACCGCATGCAAAGACGAGGTCTTGGCGCCGGTATCCAGCCGGGCCTTCACACGCACACCGGTATCATGCAATACGATCCATTCCACGAAGCCGAGAGTATCCGGCCCCTCACTGTCATCGTCGTCTGCCAGCACCATCGGCGCCGAGAAGGCCATGACCACTGCCAGCCAAAGACTCAATCCGTATTTCATGCAGAACTCCTTGTTGAGGGCATAACCGGCGTTGCCGGTGAACGCTCGGAATCATGCCAAAACCCGCCAGTCCAGGCTACGGTCCTGTACGAAAGGTAATGGCTATGTAATCGATGCCTACAGTTTGACCGCAGGCTTTTGCGGCATAGGCGTTAACCGGCTTGCGGAAGCTCGCGACAGCTATGGCGATGGGCGCTCGGGCTCGTCCCGGTCCAGCGCTTGAAGGCGCGGGTGAAATTGGCCGCATCGGCGTAACCCAACGCATCGGCGATCTGGCTCAGGCCCATGTGAGTGTTGACCAACAGGTCTTGGGCACGCTCCAGCCGCACCTCGTCCACCAGCATCTGGAAGCTGGCGTTCTCTTCCTGCAACCGGCGTTTGAGGGTCCGCTCGGAAACGAACAACGTGCCGGCCGCGCGTCCCAGCTTAGGCGGGAACGGATGGCTGGTTTCGATCACCCGCCGCACCCGGGCGACAAAGCCCGCATTTTCGTTAAGTCGGAGCAGCGCCTGTTCGCACTGCTCGCGGCTGACTTCAGCCGCCTGCTCGTCGCTGAAGCGGATCGGCGACGAAAGCTGCCCCCTGGGGATCAAAATGGCGTCCTCGTCACAGCCGTACATCACCGGTACCGGAATGCGCTGACGGAAACGCTGAAAATAGCTGGGCTCATGACCCCGGCGATGCACGCGGGCACCGCGCAAGGGTTCCCCCAGGAGCTGGATGCCCATCATCACGCAACCAAACACCATGGCGTCCATAATAAAGCTCTGCAGCGGTCCCAAGTCGAAACCGCTCACCACACGCAGGGTTGTGGTATCGCCTTCGGTTCGGCAGAAAATGCGCAAGTGCGGGGCCCGCAGGCTCAGGTAACGCACCATTAGATCCATGGCCTCACCGAGGGTACGGCTGTTCATAGCCGCAAGTCCCAGAGCACCGTGCAACGGCAGGCGCAATTCCGAAGCCAGCAGAATACCGAGGCCCGGTTCGCCGCTCTCGACAATCGCTCGCGTCACGAATTCGCTGGCCTGGGAGAGCGACACGCGTACGTCGTCGTCAGTCAGGCAGGCGGGATCGAGCCCGACACGCGTCAACAGGGCCCGGTCGTCTACCCCTCGTTGGCGTAGAAGCTCGGCAATCGTGTGCAAGTAAATGGCGGGCAGGCCCAGGTCCTGGATCTGTGCGGCAGCAGGCATGGGATGCGTCCTCACTAGTTGCATTATTGTAATAGTGCAAAGAGTATGAACGGATCTTGCCGGCCACCCCATGACTTCAATGACGCGTCAACTGGAGGAAGAGGCCAATTGTTCCGTCTCAGCCGCCATGGCGGCGAATAAACGCCTGGAGAATACGATAGGACCGGCGGGGATTTTCCAGCATCGGCAGATGACCAATACCCCGCATCACATGCACCTCCGCGTGAGGTGTCTTGCTACGGTAGAACGCCACGCAGCCTGGTGGCGTAATGCGATCCTTCTCGCCCCAGATCACCAGCAGGGGCGCTGTGTCGTTATCCAGCGCGTTGATCGGCGCATAGGGATCGGCCACCATATCGGCGAAGACATGGCGGTTCTGCCCGGCCCGGCGCAGCAGATCCGTCCCCAGCAGACCGGTCATGGCCAGGCCGGTGGCCGTGGGCTTGCCGTTGCCCACGGTATTGAACATGCGATAAACCCCCTGCCAGTCCACTGGCACGAGCACACTGCGGTCGAAAGCCGGTGGGCGGTTCAAATCGACGGTGTCGTGGGCCGGGATGCCGGCGCTATTCATAACCGTCAGGCTGGCCGCCCGGTCTCCTATTTTGCGGGCCATCACGGTCGCAATCGCTGCGCCCATGGAGCTGCCCACCAGGTGGACCTGGCCCAGCCCCGCAGCGCCCAACCACTGCGTTAATCTGTCCGCCTGATCCCGGTAGCGATAGCTGGCGCCGACGCGGTAGTCGCTCTCGCCGAAACCGGGAATATCCACGGCGAGCACATGCTGGTCCGAGGGGAACAGCGGTAGCCATGCACTCCAGTTTTCCTTCATCGCCGCCAAGCCATGGAGCAAAACGACCGAAGGCTTATGCGATTGGCGCCGGCCACGCTCCAGCCAAACGATGCGATGATCGTCTACCCGAACCGAATGCCGACGCGCGCGCTGCAACCAGCGATGACCGGTGCGAGCCAACGGCCAGGGATTGGGGATACGGTTATGAAGTTTAGAGAGCACTGGAACATCTGCAGACATGGCTAGAGCTTTTCCAAGGTAGTAATTCAAAAAGAAAAATACGGCACGATAAGTACTAAGGAGCCTCTGAATAACTCCTGGACCGCCTCTGCGTGCTCTGAAGGCTGTAGCTGCAAGGCGTGGCTCGCCGGTAATGGCCTGGGCCGCATTCGGATAGCCCTTACCAAGAGCCGCAACGCGGCAGATGCAGTCTTCAGAGCGCGCCCTTCGGGGCTTTCAGAGCCATCCACACTCCGCGTTGCGACTTTTTGAAAGGCAACCAGCCTTCCCGCAAAGTCGCGCCTTGATTGTGGATGGCTTTGAAAGCCAGAGGCGCTCCAGGAGTTGTTCAGAGGCTCCCTAAAAACCGGTATAGAAAAACAAGCGCTGAAAAACAAGCGCTGAAAAACAAGCACTGAAAAACAGCTATTTCAAACAGTCATTACGAAACAAGTATGCACGAAAAGTGTTACACGAAAGGCATGGATAGCTCGGAGTCTAGCGGCAAAACAACATCGAGGAATGGCCCGTCTGTCGCCGGAGCGCGGCCGGATAGCAAATCAATGCCGGTCCAGGCGGATATCCAGGTAGACAGGATCGTGATCGGAGGAGCGCCAGGGGCCAGGCCCGTAGAGTCGTTCGGCGCGTTTGGGCGGATGAAATTCCAGGTTGTAATCCAACACCGTCGGCTCATCGGCATTGATGTGCCAGACATCGCCACCGGTGACGCGCGACTGCAGCGATTCGTCAGGCAGAATGTAGTCCAAAACCCCGCGAACGCCCTTGAAGCGGTAAGTATGCTGATCCTCCCCGCTCAGCACCGCGGGCCGCTGGAAGCCCGCCGCCGCCAGGATGGCCAGAGGCCGCTCACCGATGTAGGTATTCAGATCGCCGAGGATCAGGGTGCCCAATAGATTACCTGACTCGGGCAGTGTCTCCAGCCAAGCCAGCAGCTCGCGGGCTGAACGCTCGCGCACAGGCGCGTAGCAGCCTTCATCAACCGCCCGATGGTCACCTTCGGCGTTGCGGCATGAGCGGGACTTGAAATGATTCACCACCACTCGCATACGACCCTCTCCGCCGCGCGACTGGAAATCCTGCGCTACCGGCGCCCGGCTATAGCGGGAAAACACGCCATCGCTCAAAACCCGTGTGTCGCCTACCGGCTCGACACGATCACTGCGGTAGAGTAGCCCGACCCGAATGGCATCGCCGCCGGCGAAGGCTTGAGACACATAGGCCCAATCTTCACCCAGCGTTCGGGCCAATTCGGCGATTGCGCTGTCGGTATCGCTGCCATCGTTCTCCAGCTCCATGAGGCCGACAACGTCAGCCTCCAGACCGCGGATGGCGGCCGCCAGTTTCTGTTGCTGGCGTTTCAGCTCGGATCGGTTATCTGCACCCCGGGCCGTGGGAAAGCCACCCCCGCTGCCATCGCCGTTAAAGAAATTCAGCGTATTGAAGCTGGCCACGCGGATAACGCCTGCCTGCGGTGCGATGGGTGGCGCCGGGCGTTCATTGGCGATGACGATATCCGGCCAAACCTCAGGCTGGATACGCCAGTGATCGTAGCGAAAATCCAATACCCCCCGAACCGGCGCGAGCCGGCTACCGGTTCGCAAACTGTTCCCAGCGCTGAGACGGGGCTGGGGCAGCGGCAATATCTCAGGATTTTGCGCCAAGCGACGGTCGTCCAGCAGAATACGGTACTGTCGATTCTTGCGGTGCTGCTGCGGCCGCTGGCTTCGTAGTGGATCGTCAGCCGCCAGCGTCACCGCGCCGAAGCGGCCGTAAGCATAGGTATCGATCACGGCCAGCGGCTGGTCGAAGGTGACCCGCATACTTTCCAGGCGTTCAGGGTGGGTCAGAGGCAAGTCAATCGGGACAGGCGCTGGCAGCGCCGCTGAGCCGCATACTTCCACCGAACCCCGTCCGGTCATTTCCGTCAGGCCGTAATATTCTTTGATCGAGCCTTCGACGCGCACGTGGTCACCCACCTGCCCGCCTTCGGCACCGGTAAATATAAAAAGCCCTTCGGAGGTGGAGACGTTGGCATCGGTATCATCCGGGAGCGACTGCAGGTAGAACCCGGACAACCCGCCGGGACCACGGCCATCCAAGGTTATGACGCCCTCTACCCGCTGCACGGATCCTTGCAACGGCGATGTGTCTCGGGTTCCCTGAATCGCTGAAATGGGGGTGAGAGCGTCGCCGCAGCTATCCGCCGCAGCCAGCGGTGCCACGCTCATCAGCGCGAGGAGTATCAGTCTCTGCCCCGGCCCTGCGAGCGCCGAAAACACCTTGCTGGGAAGCGCCGGCGGCTAGGGGCCTACCCGGCGCGCTTTCTGGAGCCAGGGGTGCAGTTCGTCCCGGTTGGCCAGCTCCAGTTGCTGGACCAAAGGATCGCTATTCGGCGTATCACCACAGAGCCCGGCGAGCGTCAATATATAACGAACGAGGGCCGCGCGGGTTTCAATCCGCAACTTGCCCTCCACCATGGCGTAATCGTTGGCAATGATAGACTGCTGCGCCTCCGTTAGCCGGTGATCCGGGCGCAGGACGATGGTCGCCCGGGTATTCCAGGTTTCATCGTTGCGCGCCTTGTGGCGGCTCCGCTCTGGCAGTACCTGAGGGGTGCCGCGGAAACGGCTGAGCATAAAGTCCCGATACTCGCCATTGGTGTCGCACCAGGCACGGACATGCCAACGCTGCCCACTGTAGATCAGGGTATGAGGCTCGAGCACGCGCCTTTCGCCTTCCGGCTTGGTCAGCGAAAAGTACTCGGCTTCCAAACGGCGTCCCTGGCGGGTGGCCAGAACAATGGGACGCACGACATCGGGTTCGGCCAGCCGGCGCGGTACATGCAGAATTTCGGTGTTAGGCAATCCCAGATCCAGGGACTCGAAGGTTTCGCTCAAGGCATGGTCGCGCCCTAAAACTTCGAGGTATTCGTCCGACCGTCCCTGGGTCACCGTGGGCTGGAACCTGTCCGCCGGCACGTAGCCCTTGAGATGCCTATCGTATTCAAGGTTGCCGGGGGCGACCTCGCGTAGATAAGTATTGATATCCTTGGACGCCTGCTGCCGACCAATGCCAAATGCATGGCAGATATGGTTGGTTGTCAGCCGCCCTTCCCATAAGGCGATGATCTCAATTAGCCGGTAACGTAGCAGGAGATCCCAGCGAATAGGCCAATCCGTTTTTTTCATGATATGCCGCTCTTCATAAACTGATTGGATTCCGATCAATCCGTGATCAGAGCTGATTATGCTATCAGCTTCCCGATGCGCCGCGTGTTACGGCACATTAATGTAAAATAACGTCAAACACTGCACATGCAGTTTGTCGGTTTCCAGGTAAATCCACCACTTACATTCAGGTAACATCCGCCATTCGGTAAGTGCGTAATAGCCTGCACGCCGCGCCCCTGCTGTAATCGCGGATTGCCCGGCATGCTCCCACGGAGGCTGCTATGGTTTGAGTGGAGCCTCGTGAACCCCCGTTTAGGCGGCCTCCTCTATAGTCGAATTAACATTCCGGAGCTGATGGCATGACTCGCATGGTGACTTCCCTCTCTGCACTCATCGTGAGCACGATTCTGCTGGTCAGCGGCAACGCCTTCCTGATGACCCTGCTGGGCGTTCGCTTAGGCCTGGAGGCGGTCGATCCCGCCACGATCGGCCGGGTACTGGTGTGCTATTCCATCGGCTTCGTTCTGGGCACGCTCTACGTCGGCCGGGTGATCGAACGGGTCGGCCACATCCGCGCCTTCGCCGTCTTCTCGGCCTTGGCCGCCGTGACTGCGCTGCTCTATCCCATGGACGTATCGATGACGTTATGGGCCATCCTGCGCGGCCTGTCGGGCCTCAGCATGGCCGGCGTACTGCTGGTGATCGAGAGTTGGTTCAGCAGCCGCGCCACCAATGCCAATCGCGGCGCTCTGTTCGCGGTCTACCAAATCGTTTTTTTCATCTCCGTGGCGGGGGGCCAGTTGATCATCAACTTGGGCGATCCTGCAGCCTTCCAGCTCTACACCGTGGCTGGCATCCTGTTGGCGCTGTCTCTAGTTCCCCTGTCGCTGACCAAGATGGAAGCCCCTCACATCGAGCAGGTCGAGCGCGTCTCCATATTCAGCTTGTTGCGGGAAGCCACGACGGGGGTCGCCGGCACCTTCATTTGCGGCGTATTGATTGGCTCGTTTTACGCGCTGGGGCCGGTCTATGCCACGCTGATCGGCCTGGACGTCGCCCAGACATCGCTGTTTATGGCGATTGCGATCATCGCGGCCATGTTACTGGCGTGGCCCATGGGGCTTGTCTGCGATCGCTTCGACCGACGACGGGTCTTGTTTACCGTATCGATTGCCGCCGGCGTCGCTGCGCTGGCAGCGGCTTTCATCGGCGTTCACTTGCCGCTGGCGCTGATCGTCGCGGTGGGCTTGTTCACCGGTCTGTCCGCCGCGCTTTATCCTATTGCCGTGGCGATTGCCAACGACCGCATGCCGCAGTCCCGCATCGTGGCCGCCAGCGCCACCCTCCTGCTCAGCTACGGACTGGGCAGCGTGGTCGGGCCTCTGGCTATGGGCGAACTGATCGGGATCGTCGGTCCCAAGGGGCTGTTTCTCGGCAGTGCCGGATTCCTTGCCTTACTGGGACTGGTAACCGCCTACTACATCATCACCACCGAAGATATTCCGGTGGCCGAGCAAGAGCACTTTGTGACCACCATGCCTGAAGCCATGCCGGTGCTCACCGAGATGGATCCACGCAACGAGGCGTTCCATACGTCGATGGCGGTTGAGCAGGAGGAGGACGAGACAGCAAAGAAGACCGGCACCGATAGCTAAGGGGCCTTAGGGCGTACCGCACACTACTGCGAAAGATTGCGGGCAAACGCCCTAATCCACCGGCTCGCACCGATCGCACTTCAGGCAATCAAGCCGGGTGCCCAGTTGTTTGCGGCGCCCGGACGCGGTGGTCACCCAGGGCCGGTTAACGAACGGTGGGCGGTGGCGCATGTGTTGGCCATGGCCGCAAGCCAGCCGGGCCACCCAATTGTTCTCTGCGTCTTTATAGAAACCGACAATAGATTGTTCCATAACACGGTTGATCCGAGTCATCGCTCTCGGTTTTCCCTCATTTTAATTTTGTTCCTGTATCTGTTTTTATTACAACAGTTAGCAAACTATTATTAAACGCATCACCTTTGGGTATTTAGTCGATCCAAGGGACACTATTTTTTGCTGGAGCAACCTGATGAGAGACCAGTTTCCTTTCGCCGTAGCGCGGGTCACCAGACGTTGGCGCAAGCTGCTGGATGAACGCCTCAAGGACTTGGGCGTGACCCAGGCCCGCTGGACGACCATGGTTTACCTTCAGCGCGGCGGCGAAGGTCTGACCCAGCGCGAGCTGGCCAACCTCATGGCCATCGAGAACCCGACGCTGGTGCGCTTGCTCGACAGCCTGGAAAACCAGGAACTGATCGAGCGCCGGCCTTGCAGCAAGGACCGTCGCGCCCGTCGCCTGCACCTGACGCCAGCCGGCGAAGCCTTTATGGATGACCTCAATAGCCGCGCCGATAAACTGCGCGAGGAAATGCTCGAAGGCGTGAATGCAGACGACCTGGCCGTCGCCATGAACGTCTTCAATCGCATTATGATCAACGGGGATCAGTTGCAAAAAGGCTGATTCCCGGCGACCGACCCCACCGGAGGTTCTTCTGAGCGATTTCAGCCTGCAGGCCCTGCAAGCCCGATATGGCGCGAAATGGCGCTGGCTGGCGGTGGGAACGGTGATGCTGGGCACCATAGCCACGGTGCTCAGCGCCACCATTATCAATGTCGCCCTGCCGGATATCATGCAGCATTTCGGTATTCGCCAAGGCCAGGCACACTGGATGGTCACCGGCTTTATCGCCGCGATGACCACCACCATGCTCACCACCGGCTGGTTGCTCGACCATTACGGCCTGCGCCGCAGCCTTGCGGCGGCGATGTTTGTCTTCACGCTGATTGCAATCGCCGGCGGCTTTGCGCCCACACCCGAATGGCTGATCGCCGCCCGCATTGGCATGGGCGCTGTGGCCGGCCTGATGCAGCCAATGGCCATGTATCTTGTCTTTCGGGTTTTTCCACGCGACATGCGGGGCCAGGCCATGGGCATCTACGGCGTGGGCGTGATTCTGGCGCCCGCCCTCGGCCCCGTGATCGGCGGGTTTATCGTCGACCAGTTGAGCTGGCGATACGTCATGTTTGCGCCCGCGCCGGTGACCCTATTGGGCATCTACATGGTTTATCGCTTCCTGCCCTGGCCGGTGTCCCGGCCCGCGCCCTATCGGTTCGACTTCCCCGGCCTGGCCTTGCTGGCCCTCTTTATCGGGCCCAGCCTGGATGCACTCAATGCGCTGCAACACGCCGACGGACAAGGGCTTCGCATCTCCCTGGGTGCCGGTGTGGCGATTGTAGCGCTGATTTTGTTTGTTCTGCGACAGCGTCACGCCAAACACCCGCTATTGCACCTGGGGTTGCTGCAGCGGCCGGAGTTTCTCAGTGCTTGCCTGGGCGCCATGGCGTTGGGTCTGGCGCTTTTCGGATCGACCTATCTGATTCCGCTATTTGTGCAGTCAGCCTTGCACTACTCCGCCACGGAAGCGGGCTTGCTGATGTTGCCGGCGGGGATCGCTCTCGGCATTACCTTCCCCATTGCCGGACGCATGGCAGACCGGCAACCGGCGCGCTGGATGATTATGGGCGGAATACTGGCCTTTGCGCTATCGACGACGCTGTTTGCGGTCTCTGATATGAGTCTGGGCTTCGCCTGGCTGGCGCTTTGGGCCGTCATTGGCCGGGTAGGATTGGGGCTGATCATGCCGGCGCTCTCCACCGGTGCACTGAATCCCCTGGACACCGACGAATTGGGCTATGGCTCCAGCATTATCAATTTTACCCGCCAGCTCGGCGGTGCTTTCGGCGTCAATATCGTTGCCTTGACGATCGAATACGGTGACCACGTCAACGGACTCCCCACCATTGACGCTTTCCATACCGCTTGGTGGCTGGTTACCGCCTTTGTCCTGATCGCCCTTTGGCCGGTACGCCGGATCGGCCTCGCGGGGACTATCCCAGCCGCCGCCGCGTCAGCAGAAAAATGAAGTAGCTGCCGCCAAGGATGGCGGCAATGGTGCCAGCGGGCATTTGTTTGGGGTACAGCAAAGCCCATCCCAGCCAGTCGGAAAAAATCATCAGCACCATGCCCGCCAGAGGCGCCAGCCAGAGCTGCGGCCACACTTTGCGCGCGCCCATCAGCGTCGCCACATGCGGCGCCAGCAGACCAACGAAGGCAATCGGCCCCATAATCGCGGTAACCAGCGCGCACAGCGCACACGCAAGGATCAGCAGCACCAAGCGTGCGCGGCCGGTATTCAAGCCACGCGCCAGGGCGACGTGATCGCCCGCCGATATCAAGGTCAGCCAGCGCGAGGTCGTGAGCGCCAGCAAGAACAGCGCGACCGTTCCGCCGGCGAAAAGCAGCGCCTTGGTATCCGATACCCGATAGGTGGAGCCGGACAACCACCCCAGAATGGCAAAAGCCTGATCGCTACCCTTGGCCAGGACAAAATGGACGATAGCCTCAATCAGGGCCCCGAGCGAGATACCAACCAAGATCATAATGCCAGGCGCGTAGTGAGTCCGGCGGCCGAGCAGGAGCAGCAGCGCCAGTACGCCTCCGCTGCCGGCAAAGGCCAGGACGGGGCCCGCCTCGTGAATCGAGCCGCCGACAAAGACGGTGTATAGCACCAGCGCAAGAGTGGCGCCGGCGGACATACCGAGAATATCCGGGCTGGCCAGCGGATTACGAATCAGACGCTGCAATATCAGCCCGGCCACCGCCAT
The DNA here is from genome assembly GCF_008122265.1 of Marinobacter fonticola. Classification (NCBI taxonomy): domain Bacteria; kingdom Pseudomonadati; phylum Pseudomonadota; class Gammaproteobacteria; order Pseudomonadales; family Marinobacteraceae; genus Marinobacter; species Marinobacter fonticola. The sequence goes on along the minus strand of NZ_CP043042.1, from coordinate 218,967 downwards.
GCCGACTCCGGCACAGGCGGCGGTCAGCACGCGGGGCCAGCGTAGGGACAACACCAGTTCCGACGGCCACCGCAAGGCGGCCCAGGGCTGCGTCCAGGCAAACGCATCGGGCTTGAAGCAAAGGGTCAGAAGCACCAGAACAACCAGCGTCGCCGGCGCCAGCAGCCATACCCGGCGCCCGACGCGCGCAGCACCTTCCGGCAACTGTAGGGCGGTCTGATCCCGCGCGGAGAGCTTGCGGCGAGCGAACCAGATCAGGGCCGGCGCGCCCACCAGCGCCGCCGCCGTACCACTGGGCACGAGGTCGGGGAACCAGCTACTGGCTTGCACCGCCACGCTATCGGTCAGCAGCAATAGCACGGCGCCCAGCAAGAGACTGAAGTGCAGTTCATCCCGTGCCGTCCGAGCGCCCAGCGCCCGCGCAATATTAGGGGTAATCAGCCCGATGAAGCTGATGACGCCGACAGCGGTAATCGCCGAGGCCACCAACCATAGGGATAACAGCAACAGCACGGCAATGATGGGCCCGGTACTCAAACCCCGGGCGCCCGCCCCGGCATCCCCAAGGCGCAGCAACGTCAACGGTCGCGGAGCAACCAGCAGGACCAGCAGCGCGATGCTCAGCTTGGGCAGCAACCAAGTCACCCAGGTCCAATCGGTTTGGGTCAGGTCGCCGGCACCCCAGATGAATAGCGTTTCGGTGGCGTACTGATTCAGCAACACCAGGGTGGTTGCGATAGCCCCCATCAGGATATGGGTCGCCATTCCCGCCAGAATCACCGGCAGGCCGCCCAAACCGCTACGCCCGGCGATCAATAGCACAATGACGACCGAAACCAGCGCGCCGCCCATGGCAAACCAGGCGCCCCAGCTGCCCTTGAGCTCAGGCGCCCAGATGCTCACACAGACCAGCGCCAGCCAGGCACCGGAAGAGGCGCCGAGCGTCATCGGCGATAGCAATGGGTTTTGGGTAACCTGCTGCAGCAGACTGCCTACCAGCGCCATGACCGCCCCGACAAGCATGGCCAGCACCACCCGGGGCAAAGCCGCATAGATAAACTGGAAATCCTCGAACGTCTCCGGCGCCCGCCCCAAGATCAGCGACCATTGATCAGCCAGCGTCAGGGTACTGTTGAGGGAAAGATGGATAACCAGCGCGGCCAGCAGCGCCAGGCTGACCAGAATGTAGCGGGACACGCGTGCCTGCAGCCCCGCGCTGCCGGCGCGATCGAGCGCTGCCGTGGCGGTCATTGCGACGGGATGGTCAACAGCGCTTCCGCCATCGCCTGGGCAAGATAGCCCACCGATAGGGCGCCGCCATAGGACCAGGTGGACTCAACCGCCGCGACCCGGCTGGCGCGGGCAACCGGCATCGCCTGCCAAAGCGGTGAGGCGAACAGCTTTTCGACGCCCGGCGCCGGTTTGAAGTAAAGCAGGATGCCCTCTTGGATCTGGCTCAGCTCGGTAATTTTGCGCTGAGCGAAGCCCCACTGGCTCTCCGGCACCGGCATGGCGGGCTCAATCCCTATGTTCTGCAGTGCAGCCTGGACTGTGGAGTTGGCCCCAAACACCAAAGCAACCGCTTCGTTAAAGAAGCGGATGCCGGTAACGTTCGGGAGCGTTTCGCCAAAGTGCGCGTGCAGCCGGGCCTTGAGGTCCGCGAACTGGTCCTCCATCGCCGCCAGTTTTTTCTTCGCAAGTGCCTGTTTGTCGAACAGCTTGGCCAGCTCCAGATAGATCTGCCGGGCCGCCTCGGCATTATCGTGTTCTTCACTGAAGGCATCGAAGAACAGCACCGGGGCGATCCGTTCCAGCTTTTCCACCAGCCCTTCCTGGCCGTTGGAGAGAATAATCACGTCCGGCTCCAGTTCGGCCAGCTTCTCGATACTCGGCTCGGTGCGTTTGCCTACGTCGGCGACGCCTTCAGGCACGGCCGGGCGCACCACCCAGGTGTTATAGCCCTCGATATCCGCCACACCCACCGGTTCGACGCCCAGTTCCAGCACATCCTCGGTCATCGCCCAACTGATGGAGACCACACGTTTGGGCACGGTATCGAAAGTGTGCTCGCCACGGCCATCGGTGACCGTCACCGCGAGAGCCTGGAAGGCAGCTAAAAAGCCAACACACAGGGCCGACACACGTAAAAGGGTACGAACTACCATCAACGAACTCCGAAAATCAGGCGACCACAGCGACCGGGCGTTCATGGCCGGGCTGGGGCAAGAGTTGAATATCAATACCGTAGAGATGACTGAGACGATCGTGGGAGAGCAACTCGTCCGGCGTGCCGTCGAACACCAGCGCCCCGCCCTTGAGCGCAATAATACGATCGGCGTAGCGGGCGGCCAGATTGACGTCGTGCAGAATAACCACCACGCCACGGCCGGACCCCTGGTTCAGCTCGCGCAATAGCCGCATGGATTCATACTGGTGGGACAGATCCAGTGCCGATGTGGGCTCGTCGAGCAACAACAGTGGCGATTGCTGGGCCAGCAACATGGCGATCCAGGCCCGCTGACGCTCGCCACCGGAAAGTTGGTCGGTCAACTGATCGGCGTAAGCGGTGATATCGGTACGCACCATGGCATCGTCAATAGCTTCGGCATCCTCCGACCGCCAGCGGCCGAACAGCCCACGCCAGGGGTAGCGGCCCAACGCGACCAGTTCACGTACATTGAGACCGGCAACCTCCGGCAAACGCTGGGGCAGAAAAGCAATTTCCCGCGCCAAAGCGCGCTGCGAGAAACTCCGGATCGGCTGGCCATTGAGGCGCACTTCGCCCTCGTCAGGAACCGACTGACGCGCTAGCAGGTTCATCAGCGTGGATTTACCCGAGCCGTTATGCCCCAGGATGACCGTGAACTCATGTGCGGCAATGGAGAGCTGCTTCAGCTTCAGGATGTCGCGGCCGTCGCGATTCATCCGGATGGCGCTCAGCTCAAGCATAGTCAGTCAGCTCTTGTTTAAGGCGTTCGATACGTACGCTGGGCTTTAGTTTGGGACAGGTCGCACACAGATCGCCATCGTGCCGCCGATAATGCATACAGCAGGCTTTGCGGTCCAGCACCAGCGGGGTGCGGCCATCCGGCAAGGGCAAGGCCATCAACGCACTCTGGTTCTCCAGGCCGGTGGCGGCGAGCCAGGCATCGGCCAGCGCCAACTGGTCCGCCTGAGACAGGTCAGGGCACAGTTCGCTCAGCCGACTAACGCCAGCCATCAGGCTGTCCGCAACCAGGCGCAACGCACTCAGCGGCTTGATCCGGGTGATTTCGCGCAACTCGGCCAGCAACGAGTCACAAAACCATCGCAACGCCGCGCCACCGCGCTGAATCAACGCCGCCTGGCTGCCCGTTTCCCACTCCGAATCTGCCGGGAAGCGAAAACCCGCCACCATCTGCTTTCCCGCTTTCTGACGCAGCTCATCCAGTGGCGGCAGGATTCCCGCGCCATGGACACCGACCAGCACCAGCACCGCCGGTTGCCAGATGAGCAGGGTCCAGCATCGAACGGACCAATAAGGCATTCCAGCCTCCGGATTGGCGAGGCGAAGCTCATCGTACAGTGACTGGATGACCGCGCTGTTGTCCCGTCCGGCGCGAATACACTGATCGTCGCTGTTCGAGCACTCGCCCGCCAGTGCCGGATGCACCCGGGTGGAGAGGGCAAAAAATCTCTCTAGCGCTGTAGACTGGGCGTGGGCCATGGAGCGTGCAAGGTCCGTGGGATGGGCGGTGGCCGATAGAACGCGTACCGGCTTTCGAGTAGTGACAACTGCCATGGCAAGTTTACTCAGCACGCCGACTTCGAGCAAATGCAAATCCGTATCATTAAGGTTATAAATCGTGTCGCAACTGCACCTAACAGTTGCCCCTAGGCCCGAGCTTGGTTAGACTTTCCCGCATCTCCAGGGGAGTAGTCTTCGCGCCGGTCCTGCCGCGCGGGCGATAGTCAACAAGCTTGAGGCACATCCTCATGGCTGTCGCGTCCCACCAAAGGGATTGACGAGACCTGGGATAACACGGCCTGCCATGGGGTGGACGGTCGAGTTATCCCTGCGTCTTCAGAAATCCGCCCCATTATTGGAGTGTTCATGGATGCCTTCCTGGCTTCAACGCTTGCCGTCACTATTGCCGAAATCGGCGACAAGACCCAGTTGTTGTCACTTTTCCTGGTTTGCCGTTTCGCTAAGCGCACGCCTATTGTCCTGGGCATCCTTGTCGCTACGCTACTTAATCACGCGCTTTCGGCCTTACTTGGGGTCTGGCTGGCCAAAGTCATTCCTGCTAGCTGGCTCCCCTGGATCGTCGCGGCCAGCTTTATCGGCATTGCCTTATGGCTGCTGATTCCCGATAAGGACGACAGCGAAAGCTCGGGTCTGCTGCGTTTTGGCGCCTTTACCGCCACCACTCTGATGTTTTTTATTGCCGAGATCGGCGACAAAACCCAGATCGCCACCGTTGTACTGGCAGCCCGCTATGAAGAAACGGTATGGGTGATTCTCGGCACGACTGCCGGGATGCTGCTGGCCAACATCCCGATCATCTGGGCCGGCCGCTGGCTTATGGACCGGCTCCCCCTGGCTGCAGCGCGCTTGCTGGCCTGCGCGTTGTTTATCGTGCTCGGCGTGCTGACGATATGGGGAGCTTACAATGGCATCAGCCTATCGCCTTGAAGGCGCCGAACCCTTCCCGGCGGGCCTGTGAATGTCCGCAGGCTTACACAAGCGAACAAAACATCACTGGAATTACGGCAAGACCCTACTGCAACCCACGCAAGACCGCTTACAGTATGGGATAATCAAGACATCGTTCTAGGGAGCCTCTGAAAAAGTCCATTCTGCGGCGAATCACTGCGTTGCGCGGTGCTCAGACACTCGCCTACCAGCAAGGTATGTCTCGCATCTTGCGCTCCGTGCGCCTTGCGCTTCATCCACAGCCTGAACTTTTTCAGAGGCTCCCTAGCGACTGGACGCCCGACAACGGAGCGGTTAACGTTGGGCCAGTCCACTTATTGTGCATAAAGATTGCTCTTTGTGCAGAAGATTACTCTTTGTGCAAAAGTTACTCTGCCAGCGTGGATTTCGAAGTCAGCCGCCGGTTGACCGTACAATACTGCGGGCAGACAGATTCACCCGAATTGGCAGGGAACATTCCCCAAGGAATTCAGCAATGGCATTTTTCAGACCGGGCCTGATTGCGACCTGGCTGTTACTGACAGCGTCCCCCGCGTTTGCGGAAAAAGTCGCCCTACCAATTAATGGCGACCTGGTGGGCGCTATGGGCACCATGGCCACCCGCTACGAAGACACCTTTGCCGACATCGGCAGCCGCAACAGCATAGGCTACCTCGAGCTGGTGCATGCCAACCCCGGCGTCGATCCCTGGCTGCCAGGCGACGGCACGCAAATTAGCCTGCCCCAGCAACACGTTCTGCCCGACGCCCCCCGGGACGGCATCGTGATCAATCTGGCGGAATTCCGCCTTTATTACTACACCCGGGATGGCGTTAAAACCTATCCCGTCGGCGTCGGCACCGAGCAGAACCCGTCTCCTTTGACCCAGACCGAGGTCACCATGCGCCTGGAGTCACCGGCGTGGTATCCACCGGCCAGCGTGCGTGCAGAATACGCGGCGTCCGGGGAGGCGCTGCCTCGCGTCATTCCACCCGGACCGGAAAACCCACTCGGCCCTTACGCACTCAAACTCAGCGCCGAAGGTTACCTGATCCACGGTACCAACAAAAAATTCGGTATCGGCATGCAAGTCAGCCATGGCTGCATCCGCATGTATAACGAGGACATTGCCGAGCTGGTCTACGCGGTGCCCAAAGGCACACCGGTCGAGTTCGTCAACCAGCCGGTCAAGGTCGGCATGCGGGGCAACGAAGTTTGGCTGGAAATCCATCGCCCCAAGGAAGAAGTCGACAGCAACACGAAAGACATGCTGTGGCGACGCGTAATGGAGCGTATGGACTCCCTGCTGGACGCACATCCCGGCGTCGAGTTCCAGCGCGCCGCTGTAGAGATGGCCATCGATCAGGCCGATGGCGTACCGCGCCTGGTCGGCGAGCGGGTCCGGCAAATGGCCCAGGCCGCCGATGACACCGAGGCATCGTCCACCTCCCTGTAGTGATCACGCCGGAATAGTGATCACGCTAGAGTAGTGATCGCACTAAATAGCGATCACGCAAAATACCAGTCGTGCTCAATGTCGTGCTCAATAGTGGCGTGACCGACATAAAGGCCGGGATAACAACAAATAGGCACCGCCATGGCAAAAACCGTTCTGATTACCGGCGCTAGCTCGGGACTTGGTGAAGGCATGGCCCGCGAGTTCGCGGAACGCGGTTACAACCTCGCACTGTGCGCCCGGCGCACCGGACGCCTGGAGCAGCTCCGGGATGAATTGACCGAGCGTTTCGCGCCCGTGAGCATCAAGATACGTGCACTGGACGTGAACGACCATGGCCAGGTCTTAGAGGTCTTTCGGGGCTTCCACGAGGATTTCGGCCGCTTGGACCGCATCGTCGTCAACGCCGGTATCGGCAAAGGCCAGCCCCTGGGTACAGGCAACTTTGAAGCCAACCGCCAAACCGCCGAGACCAACTTCGTCGCCGCCCTGGCCCAAATGGAGGCGGCGATGGAAATCTACCGTGGCCAGAACCAAGGCCACCTGATCGTCATGTCTTCAGTCAGTGCCATACGTGGTATGCCCGGTAACGTCACCACCTATGCCGCCACCAAGGCCGGCATCGCCTCCCTGGCAGAAGGCTTACGGGTGGAATTAGCCCGAAAACGTTCGCCGATCCGTGTCACGACACTCTATCCGGGCTACATTCGTACTGAGATTAACGAAAAAGTGAAGAATACGCCGTTCATCGTGGATACCGCGACCGGTTGCCGCGCTTTGGTCCGCGCTATCGAATCCGAGAAGGCTGAGGCCTTCGTCCCGGGCTGGCCCTGGCGACCGCTCGGTTTCATCATGAAACGGCTACCGCTTCCCCTGCTGAAACGCATGGTCTGACGCGCGAACGGAATGCACTGACGCAGATCTCGACAGATGCAGGGAACGTATCTGTAAGTGAGGACTCTGAAGACTGGGGCTTATAGTCCCTGATTCACGTCGAGCTGGGAGATCGCTGCTATGCGCCGACTACCGCAACCGGCCCTGCGTCCGCCGATGCTCTGCTTCTGGCTGGTGTGCGCCATGCTTGGCTTCGGGCTATCGATACATACTCTGGCCCAGGATACCCCTACCTCTTCCCAAGGTTCAGCCCACGTCCTGACCATCGACGGGGCCATCGGGCCCGCCACCATGGATTATCTCCTCCGGGGGCTAGAGCGAGCCGAAGAGCAGCAGGCCGACCTGGTGATCATCGCCATGGATACGCCCGGCGGCCTGATGTCTTCCATGCGCGATATGATCAAGGCGATACTGGCCTCGCCAGTCCCGGTCGCAACCTATGTATCGCCGTCCGGAGCGCGTGCAGCCAGTGCCGGCACCTATATCCTCTACGGCAGCCATATCGCCGCCATGGCCCCCGCCACGCACTTGGGCTCGGCCACCCCGGTCCAGATGGGCGGGATGCCGGGACAACAGGAGGACCCGTCTTCCAAAGAATCGGCGCCGGAAAATCAAAACGGTAACAACGGCAACGCAGAAAACGAGCGCGACCAAAAAGAGACCCAGGGCGGAAGCGCCATGGAGCGCAAGGTCATGGAAGACGCCGTTGCCTACATCCGCAGCCTGGCGGAACGGCGTGGGCGCAATGCCGATTGGGCGGAACGCGCCGTGCGCGAGGCGGTTAATCTCAGTGCGACCGGTGCACTGGAACAGAACGTTATCGATGTCGTCGCCGCTGATATTCCCCAACTGCTGAGCAAAATCGACGGCCGCACCGTCACTATGGCGCAAGGCGAGGAACAGACCCTGCAGACCGCCAATCTCACCCTGGAGCGTTTTGAGCCGGACTGGCGCACGCAGATTCTGGCCGTGCTGACCGATCCCAATGTGGCCTACTTTCTGATGATCATCGGTTTTTACGGCATCATCTTTGAACTGGCCAATCCGGGCGGCCTCGTGCCTGGCGTCATTGGCGCCATTTGCCTTGTACTGGCGCTGTTCGCATTTCAAGTACTGTCGGTGAACTACGCCGGTCTGGCGCTGATCCTGCTGGGACTGGCCTTTATTGTTGCCGAAGCCTTTATGCCCAGTTTCGGCATATTGGGGCTGGGAGGTATTGCCGCCTTCGTGGTGGGCTCAGTGATCCTGATGGACGGCACCCACCAGGCGATATCGCGGCCGCTGATCGGCGGCACAGCCGCTGTTGCCGCCGGATTCATGCTATGGACCGTGACCCGTTTCATGTCACTGCGCAAACGCCAAGTGGTCAGCGGCATGGAACAGATGCAGGGCGAAGAGGGCCTGGCTCTGGATACCTTTATCGCGCAGGAGGAGCAGTACCGCGGCCATGCCCGCCTCAACGGCGAGCGCTGGAACGCCATTAGCAGCGCCCCGATTGAGCGGAACCAAACGGTCCGGGTCGAACGCGTAGACGGCTTGACCGCCGTCGTCTTGCCGGTGGACGACACGGCAACGGATACCGAATAAACGATGCATCGCCAGCAAGCGCTTTAGCGTTCATCGCATCATCGGGAGTAGCTTTAGATCAGGAGTACCGCGAGATCAGAAGTACTGCAAGATCAGAAGTACTGCAAAATCAGAAGTACTGCGAGATCAGGAGCAACCGCTGGATCAAGGGTAAGCACTGGCTCAAAAGTAGTTACCGGATCGGGAACATCGACTGTATCGAGAGCAGCTATATCAGCATTTATTGAGAGCAACTACAGGCTTTTTCAGGGATCAACCACCGTCGATTTGGAGAGCATGCCATGCTAGGCAACCTGATACCTTACGTCGCACCGATCATCCTGCTGTTGATCATCCTCGGCGCCGCCATCCGCATCCTGCGGGAATACGAGCGTGGCGTCGTGTTTTTCCTGGGGCGCTTTCAGGGCGTTAAAGGACCCGGCCTTATCTTTGTGATTCCCGCCATCCAGCAGATTACCCGCGTCGACTTGCGGGTCATCACCTTGGATGTGCCCAGTCAGGATGTTATTTCCCGCGACAATGTCACCGTACGCGTCAACGCCGTGCTCTATTTCCGAGTGGTCGACCCGGAGAAAGCCATTATTCGAGTCGAGAATTTCGGCGCCGCTACCAGCCAGCTGGCCCAGACCACCTTGCGCTCGGTGTTGGGCAAACACGATTTAGATGAAATGCTCTCCGAGCGGGATAAACTCAACGCCGATATTCAGGAAATCCTGGACACCCAAACCGAAGAGTGGGGGATCAAGGTCGCCAATGTGGAAATCAAGCATGTGGACCTGAACGAGTCGATGATCCGCGCCATTGCCCGTCAGGCGGAAGCTGAGCGGGAACGCCGAGCCAAGGTTATCCATGCCGAGGGTGAATTACAGGCGTCGGAAAAGCTCGTCGAGGCAGCCAACGTCATGTCCGCCAACTCAGCGGCCCTGCAACTGCGCTACCTGCAAACGCTGGCTGACATGAGTAACAATAACAGCTCGACCATCGTCTTCCCGTTGCCGATGGATATCATGGAAAGTTTCGCCAAGCGCAAACAACCTCCGGGCGGGGGTCATGACGACATTTCCCGAAACGGCTAGCCGGGTATATTTCACGCATAAAAAAGGCCGGTTGAACCGGCCTTTTTTGCATCTGTCAGAGCAGAGAGATTACTTCTGGCTCGACTTCTGCAGCATACGCTTGGCACGCTCGTTGGCTTCTTCAGCTGAACGCTGGGCTTTCATCGCCGCGTCCATTGCTTGCTCTGCCTTTTCATAGGCAGCATTTGCGCGGCTCTGAGCAGAGTTAGCGGTGCTCAGTGCGTTGCTGGCAGTCTGCTCTGCAGAATCTGCAGTTGCTGCTGCATCGTCCATAGCTTCCTGGTTGGCCGTGCTGGCACAGCCAGCAGTCAGAGCGGTGGCCAGTGCAAAACCTGCGATCGTCAACTTACGCATTATCGATACCCCTTATTGGTGTTTATTTCTTCCTAGACTGCAGAAGTCTTACCGGAACCAACTCCCTGTAAGTCCCTCATTCTGGACAGTGAACATCCAAATCGTCTTCGACAGTGTAGAACACTGCGTTACGAATAGTGAACTATAGATGAGACAATAGTGTTCGCCAATTACCGCTTCGTAACCCGTAAACTAAGGTTACGCGTCAGGGGAGTATACGGATAGGAGTGCCGTCTTTGACCAATGACCAAATCTCGTCCATGGCTTCATTGTTAACCGCAATGCAGCCGTCGGTCCAATCCAGCCCCGCGTAGGCGAAAGCCAAATCGCCTGCATCGTTGGGCAGACCGTGGATCATGATAGCGCCGCCGGGGTTCAGCCCCCAGGCTTCGGCCAGCTTGCGGTCCCGATCATTGGGATAAGAAATGTGCAGCGATTTGTAGAACCGGCTCTCTGAATTTCGCCAATCCAGCGTGTAGTCGCCCTCCGGCGTACGCTCGTCACCTTCCCAAAGCTTGTGCCCTTCAGGATTGTCGCCCAGTGAAATCCGATAGCTAAGAATCGGCTCATTGCCTGCAATCAGGTCCATACGGCGACTAGCCTTGTGAACCACCACCCGATCGACCTGCAATTGGCCGCGCGTCAATTTGCCGTAAGAGGTATCAATCATGGCCAGGTTTTCCGCCGAGAGATAACCCGGAACCCAGAACAGAGCGAACAGCAAGAATAGTGGAAAGGCTCGAGACAGCATGCGTGGACCGGCAGATTGCGAAAGTTTAATGGCTTTTATATAGCATAGCCGTAGGTTGCGTTCGACTCCTAATCGTAACTCTGGAATCTTTGTGCGTAATCGGATGTATCCGCGGAAGCCACTACGCTACCACGCAGCCGTGAATCAAAACAGGCGGATGCCAGCGGCTGATCAGCGATTAACTCAAGCCGGCTGGCCAACTGGGGTGAAACAGGATAGCGCTGTAAGGCTCCATCCACGGCATTGATGGCCAGCCACCCCCGATCCGTATGGAGAACGCCCTTGGCTCTTACCAGCCGGCTATCGCCCGCCAAAGAGCAGAGACGGGAGGCGTCGAACGTCGTTGCGGGATCAATCAACCAGCCGAGGCTGACAAAGCCATTGCCGCTATTCGCGCGATGCTGCCACGGCTGCGCTCCGAGCGTAGCCGTATCGACCGGCGGGGAAGGGTGATCGCCATGGTCATGGTCATGGTCATGGTCATGGTCATGGTCATGGTCATGGTTGTGGGCGTGGGCGTGGGCGTGGGCCTGCGCATCGGAGAACCGGGGCGTCCCGCCGGCGCCCTCCAACCAATCAAGCTCCAGCCGGCCATACCGGGTTTGCGCCAACTGCGACTTCATCGGGTTCAACGCCCCCGCCCAGGACCAGAAGGCGCTCAACTGAGCATCGCTACACAGGTCGGTTTTGTTCGCCACCAAGATATCCGCAGCCGCCACTTGATCCCGAAAGTGAACGTTATCGCGCACCCGGGGCTCCTCCAAACGGCGTGGATCCACCAGGCAGAGGTTGGCGCGCAGATCCAGCACCTGGCGATAGAATTCGCCCGATAGCGTCTTCAGAATCTGGGCCGGGTGCCCAAGACCGGTGGGTTCGATCAAAAGCCGGTCGGGCCGGGCCTGCTTGATCAGCATGTTAAGCCCCATTTGCATTGGCAAGCCCGCCACGCAACACATACAGCCGCCGGGCACCTCGCGCACCACAGCACCTTGCGTGGCCAGCAGCGCGCCGTCGATGCCCACCTCACCGAACTCGTTGACCAGCACCGCCCAGGTCTCGTTCGCCGGCTTTCGAGTCAAAAGATCCAGGATGGCGGTGGTCTTACCGGCGCCCAAAAAGCCCAGCACCAAATGGGTCGGAATACGCATACAAAGGCCTCGAAATAGAAACGTTATAGCATAACACTTCGAGAACAGCCGTGCCTGTGTTCAGCCCCGCTCATCCATCTTCAGACCCACCTTGGTGACACGGTCCGCCTCAGTGGCTCGAGCAACCAGCGTTACCGGGCCAAGCACGACGCGGTCACCGACCACCGGATGGCCCTTGCTGCGACGGGCAAAGCAATCCGCCAGCGAGATCTCAGGCGGCAGTTCGTCGAACTCAATGCCATAAACCTGCTCCACGTCGCCCAGCAACGCATCGCCGTTCAGCACAAAATCACCGAAGAACGCCCTTTCCATCAGGTGGCTTGGCGGCTGACGACCACTGAGGATATGGCCCAGATCCGTGAGGCTGTCGGAGAGCGCAAACACCGCCAGCACATCACCGCGCTGAACCAGCGTCTCTTTGTCCGGCGCTAAGCACTGACGGTTGCGGAAGATACCGGCCAACGCCGCATTGGCCGGCAACCGCAAGCGACCCACCGGGCGCGGGTCCTCCCAACGGTCCCCCCGCAGCGGAAATAGCATCAATTCATGGTCGCCCGCGGCAGAGACGTCCAGGGGCAAGCGGCGATAAGGCTCTTCCGGCGCCGGCACCTCCAGCTTGAGCCAGCGGGCAATGCGCGCAAGGGAGCTACCCTGGACCACCAGCGAAACCAGCACCACGAAGAAGGCAATGTTAAAGATCAGCGGCGCCTCCGGCAGGCTGGCCATCATCGGAAACAGGGCCAGCACAATGGGCACCGCACCCCGCAGGCCGACCCAACTGATGAAGGTCAATTCGCGACGGTTGAAGCTGAACGGCCAGAGGGTGGAGAAAACCGCCAGCGGCCGGGCAAACAGGATCAGCACCAGCGACAGCAGCAACGCGCTGCCCGCCAGCGGCATCAGCTGGCTGGGATTGACCAGCAGCCCGAGTATCAGGAACAGGCTCATCTGTGCCAGCCAAGCCAATCCGTCATGGACTTGAAGAATCATCGGCATCATACGCACCGAGCGATTACCCATCACCACGCCGGCCAGGTAGATCGCCAGGAAGCCACTGCCGGACAGCGCATTGGTCGCCGCAAACAAGACGATCCCCGCCGCCGCCACCAGCAGCGGGTAAAGCGCCGGCATCAAACGCACCCAGTTAACCAGGCGCACGATCAGCCGCCCACCCAATAGCCCCATGATCGCGCCGATGCCGAACTGCTCCACCAATAACCAGATGCTGCCCAACAGACCCGATTCTTCCCGCGTCATGATGGCCAGCAGCATAAGGGTGAGAAAGATAGCCATCGGGTCGTTGCTGCCCGATTCGATCTCCAGGGTGGCGCCCACCCGTTCGTTCAGGTGAAGGCCACGTCCCTGCAACAGCGAAAACACGGCGGCGGCATCCGTGGACGAGATAATGGCCCCCACCAGAAATGCCGTCATCCAACTCAGGTCGAACAGCCAGCGCGCCGCCAGAGCGGCAACGGCGGCTGTGAGCAGCACACCGGCCGAAGCGAGCAACAAGGCGGGTTTAAGGCCGACGCGGAAGGTTTCTGCCCGGGTTCGCATCCCGCCATCCAGCAGGATCACCGCCAGGGCCAGGTTGCCCACCATGAAGGTCAGCTCGAAGTCATCGAATCGGATACCCCCGGGGCCATCTTCCCCCATCAACATCCCGACGCCGAGAAAAATAAGGAGTACCGGCATGCCGAGCCGGCTGGATAGCGGGCTGAGAAGGATGCTGACCACCAGCATCAGGGCACCGATCAGGGTAAAGGTTGGGTCCATGCTATCTCCAGTCCGTTCACCGGCATGATAGCAGGTCCTGACGTTTAGAATGATCCAGCACGACAGGCTACAGGTTGCCTACGCGTCCTTGGATCAAACTACCGGCTTGACCGGCTCGGACACGACCTGGTCGCGACCGCTGGCCTTGGCTTCGTAAAGCAGTTCGTCCAGACGCTTGAAGGCTGTCGGCATATCGTCGTCCGCCACCACCTCGATCACGCTCATACTGGCCGTTATCCATTTCTCGAAGGGCATGGGCAAGTGCCGCAGCCGGTCCAGCAGCATGTCGGCCAGCCTGGTCGCACCATCGACATCCGTGTCTTCACACAACACCAGGAACTCTTCCCCGCCCAGGCGATAGACCACGTCCGTCGAGCGCACCTCTTTTCGCAGCATCCGCCCCAGGCGTATCAAGGCTTCGTCGCCGATATCGTGACCATACGTGTCATTGACGAGCTTGAAGTGGTCGATATCCAGCATGATCAAGGAAAATGGCATTCCCTTGCGCTGCACCCGGGCGATTTCACGCTGCCAATGGGTTTCCAGGTGGCGGCGATTGAACGTACCGGTCAAAGGATCGATCGTAGCCTGTTTGCGCAGCTGCATTTCCAGCTGTTTAATTTCGGTGACATCGCTGACGTAGCCATGCCACAGCGTGCTGCCATCGTCCAGACGCCTTGGCGTCGCTTCGCCACGCAGCCACTTTTCCGCCTGTCCGGGCACCGACACCTTGAACTCCCGCATCCAGGGCAGCAAGGTCTCCCGTGATCGCTGGACGGAGCGCCTGAAACCATCAACTTCGTCGGGGTGAATCCGTTGCAGAAGCCGCGCACCGTCTTCACGGGTTTCTTCCGGCGTCAGACCGTACACCTGCCGCACACCATCGCTGACGTAGGGAAAGAAGAAACTATGGTCCGGGCGCACGACCATTTGATAAATAGCACCGGGTACGTTGGCGGTAAGATCCTGTAGCAGGCGATCACTCTGCTCCAACGCATCGACAGCCTTGAGGTAATCAGTCATATCCAGTGCTATGGATAGATACCCCAAGCGTTTCCCCTCGTTGTCGCGCATGACCGACAGCGTCTGTTGCACTTGCCGCTCTTGCCCGTTCTTACAGTGGTAGGTCCAACGCTGGGACTGGGCTCCGGCATCGATGCAGGCCTGGAAAATGGCAACGCCCTCGAGACCCGCTTCGTTGTCCTTTGCCAAGGCCTGGCGCTGCGCGCTCAGTTCTTTCGCGTCATGGAAATACTCAAGAGTCTGCTGACCAATCATGTCCTCGGACGCATAGCCCAATAAACGTTCCGCCCCGCTGTTAAACAGGCGGATAACCCCTCGGCTGTCCGTTGCCACGATCGACATGTTTTCAGCGGACGATAGCAGGTTTGAGAGAAAGGCATTGGCCTCCACCAACTCCAACTCGGTCTGCTTGACGTGGGTGATATCAGAATGGGTCCCGATTACTCTCGCAGGCCGCCCCGGGGCCAACCATTCGACCACCTTGCCGCGATCCAGAATCCATTTGTAATGGCCGGCCTTGCAACGTATCCGGTGGACATGCTCGTAGTACTGGGACTCACCCCGGAAGTGGGTTTCCAGGGCGTGGCGGCAACCCGCTAGATCGTCAGGATGTATGCGGCTCGTCCACTCACTCAAACCATTGCCGATTTCATCGGATGCGTAGCCCAGCATGGCTTTCCAGGCTTCGGAATAGAACACCTCGCCGGTTTCCATATTCCGGTCCCAGACGCCATCGCCAGAGCCGGCTAGGGCAAACTGCCAGCGGGCTTCGGATTCCGACAGTGCGTCGAGGGCTGATTTCAGTTCCTTGGTACGACTGGCCACCATCTGCTCAGCCCGGGACCGCTGCAGGATAACCAGTGCGAGATAGGCCGCGCCCAGAAAAGCGCCGGCCACCCCCACAATAGCGATTACCAGGCCGATCGGTCGCGGTTGCCAGTCATCACGCTGTAAGGGCACCGCATGCACCGACACGATGCCGTCGGCGAGTTCCAGCTCATCGGTAAAAACCCGCTTGTGGCGGGACAGAAGGTCGGCAACATCGGCGGGCATATCGTCGGAACTATCGGACGGAAACGGAGAGAAAAGCAACTCTATACCAGGACCACCGCCATGTGCCTCGGAAGCCAAGTCGGCTAGGGCATTGAGACGAAGACTCATAGCTACAAAGCCACGCAGATTGCCGAAATGTCGTTCGGTAATATCGTTCCCGGCGTCGCCCTCGAAAACCGGCGAAAATACCAGAATGCCCGTTTGGTCACCGGGGTCGTCGAGGGTACGAACCCCCCCGATCATTACCGCCTCTCCGGTGGACATGGCTTGCTCGTAGGCTGCGATTCGACTCGGCAGGTAGCCGGTATCGATACCAATCAGGTCGGCGCCCGGCACACTGGATTTGTGGTAGGTGATGGGGAAATAACGCCGAATATCGCCGGAGCCCAGAGGTTCCACTGATTCCGGCAGACGTAAGCGGAAGTTATCGCCATAGTTTTCACGCATCCGTGCCCGGTACTGGTCCAGCTCGGTAGACGGTACATTTTGGTTCCAGGCGACCGTCATCTGGATGCGATCCGACAGGCGGGCCAGGGCCTGGAAATCCTGCCGCGTCAGTTCGGGACCCAGGGTTATAAACCGGCGCAGCGCGTCCAACTCACGCAACTGCCCCTGAATTAATTCCTTAACGAGCGCAATGCGCGCACGCGCACTCTGCTCAAAACGGGAGTGAGCAAGCTGTGCCTCGGTTTCCGCAGCCCGCCGTGCAAGCACCAGCGTCAACGTGATCCCGAGTGCAAAAACGAGCAGTACAGGCCATCCATGAACCAGAATACGCCGCAGAGCGGATTTTGAAACCGTGGCCAAAAGGGGATCTCATGTATAAAAAACGAACAATAAGATAATAGCACACAGTCAAACAGCGAGAGCCTTGCCTGACAAGAGTTGACAATCTATATTGGCACCGTGGCCCGGCGGGGCCTCCGCGGGTGTAGCTCAATGGTAGAGCAGAAGCTTCCCAAGCTTACGACGAGGGTTCGATTCCCTTCACCCGCTCCATTTCCCGCTCTTCGTGTTCTTGCCTAAGAAACTCCTGCATCCGCACGCGATTCGCCACCTCCGGCGGACCGAAGAGCATCTCCAGTCTTTCCAACGGCCTCAGCCCCGGCGCCCGGACGTCGGCAAACATATCCCGCCATTCGTGGAAGTTCAGCGTCACCGGGTTATGCGTGCGCACCTGGCGCGGGATGCCGTAATCCGGCTGCTCGTTCGCGTCCTCTTCAACAAAGGTGCCGAACAGGCGATCCCAGACGATCAGGATGCCTCCGTAGTTGCGATCGATGTATTTCGGGTTACGCCCGTGATGGGCTCTATGGTGCGATGGGGTATTGAGGAACCATTCCAGCGGTCCCAGCTTGCCCACAGCCTGGGTGTGGATGAAGAACTGGTACGCCAGACTGATGGCTACGGCAAAAATGACCGTCTCCGGTGGAAAGCCGATCAACACGATAGGCAGCCAAAACAGCCACATGCCGGTGATGGGATAAGTCACACTCTGACGGAAGGCGGTAGAGAGGTTGAGCTTTTCTGAGGAATGATGAACCACGTGAGAGCACCAGAACCAGCGAATACGATGGTGAGCCCGGTGGAACCAGTAATAGACGAAGTCCTGGACCACGAACAGCAGCACGACAGACCAAGCGGTAAACGGAATGTCGAACAGCCGCACGTCGAACAACGCATTGTAGACCACGATAGTCAGCAAAGCCGCCAGGACGTCGCTGGCCTGATAGAGGCCCGCCAGCGTCATATTGCTCAGCGTATCGGCCCAAGTGTAAGTCGCCGAAGGATAAGCCCCCTGGCCCCGGCGCAAGTGCATCCACTCGCCTGCCATGGCCAGGAGGAAAGCCGGCGCCAAGGCCAGGGTCACCAGATGTGGATCGAATCCGAGAAGGTCCGTCAGAGGTGTCGGGGACATACAGACTCCAGCTTGTACGAATACTGGAATCAGTATGCCACCGGCGACCGCCGGAACCGCTGGCCGATTCCGACGGATCGACTAGCCAATCCCGTCAGTGCAGCTTCAGGCGCGGATGCATGGCACGGCTGATGCGATCCATCAGCCAGATCACCCCCGTACGCAGCAGACCATGTAGCGCGACCTGGTGCATGCGATACAGCGAGATATAGAACAGGCGTGCCACTTTGCCCTCGATGTACATGCTGCGCCCCGACAGGTTGCCCATTAGATTCCCCACCGTGGTGTAGCGGCTAAAATTGATCAACGACCCATGATCGTTGTAGACAAACGCAACCGGCTCTTTGCCATCCAGCCGGTTAACCAGGGTCTGGAATAGCGTATCGGCTTGCTGGTGCGCCGCCTGGGCCCGGGGCGGAACCGTCCGGTCCGATTCCGGCTGGGGGCAGGCGGCACAATCGCCCAGAGCAAACACGTTGTCATCGACAGTGGTCTGCAGGGTCTGCTTGACCACCAACTGGTTGCCGCGATTGGTCTCCAGGCCATCAAGCTCGGCGAGGAAGGCCGGCGCCTTGATGCCGGCCGCCCAGATGGTCATCTCCGACGGAATCTCCGTGCCGTTGATGAGAATGCCCTGCTCGCGCACCTCCCGTACCGGCTCGCCCGTGAGCACCTTGACATTGAGGCGCTCCAACTCACGGGTCGCCCCGGTGGATAACCGGGCGGGCAAGGCGGGAAGAATGCGGTCCGCAGCTTCGACAATGGAAATGCTGACGTCCTCGGGCCGCAGGTGGTTCATGCCATAAACCGGCAATTCCCGCGAAGCCAGGCGCAGTTCGGCAGCCAGCTCCACCCCGGTGGCACCGGCACCAATGATCGTGATTGGCAAGATGTGACTTCGCCCTTCCTCGGCCTCGTGATTCTTGCGCAGAAAGGCGTTAAGCATCAGGTTGTGGAAGCGCCTTGCCTGGCTCAGACTGTCGAGAAATAGGCAGTGATCCTGGGCGCCTGGCGTGCCGAAATCGTTGGCGGTGCTGCCGACAGCGATGATCAGGGTGTCGTAACCGATACGCCGCTGGGGAACGACCTCGTAGCCGTCCTCATCGTAGAAGGCCTCGACAACGACCTTGCGCTCGCGACGTTCGAGCCCCCCCATGCGGCCCAGTTGATATTCATAGTGATGCTTACGGGCATGCGCCCGGTAGTTGATTTCGTTGGCGTTGGCGTCCAGCGAGCCGGAGGCCACTTCGTGGAGCAGGGGTTTCCAGACGTGGGTCAGGCCGGCGTCGACCAGGGTAATGCGGGCTTTTTTCTTTTTACCCAGCTTATTGCCTAGGCGTGTCACAAGCTCAAGGCCACCGGCGCCGCCACCGACGACCACTATGTGGTGCAGATTATCGTGGTGCAGATTATCCATTGCATAAATCCCATAAGAAAAGACAGCCAAATGCTCTACCTGCATCATCGATCTGCAGGGAAAGCCTTTGGCTGTCTTCACTTGTGCAGAGATAACGATATCGTAACCGGAGGCTACAGACGGCTCAATGCGACTTCCGGGGGGCATGTTAGCGTTCTGCCCGTCCAATGCAATGCCCGCCAATGATCTGCACCAAGCCGTAAACACTGGACACAGGGAAAAACAGACTGTTAAAACGTAAGCATGTTGACTGCGGATTACGACGCACGGCGTGTACGAAGCCATCCCAACAAGGAGCAAACCGTGAAACTTCAAGTGAAAGGTATCACCGACGGACAGCCGATTCCGGAAACCTTCGCCTTCGGCGTTTACAGCGAAGAGGATCACATGAGTTTTGGGCCCAACCGGAATCCGGAAATGGAGTGGTCGGACACCCCGGCCGGCACCAAAAGCTTCGTGGTGATCATGTTCGACCCGGATGTGCCCAGCAAGGCCGACGACGTCAATCAGGAAGACAAGGTTGTACCCAAAGATCTGCCCCGGGTGGATTTTTTCCACTGGTTATTGGTGGATGTACCGGCCGATATGAGCCGTATCCCCGAAGGCACGGACAGCGACGGCGTTATCCCCAAGGGTAAATCCCCCGGCGCCGGCCCGATTGGTGTGCGCGGGGTCAACACCTTCACCCATTTCCTAGCTGGCAACCCGGACATGGCGGGCACCTACGGCGGCTACGATGGCCCCTGCCCGCCCTGGAACGATGAAATCGTGCACCGCTACCACTACGAGATCCACGCTCTGGATGTAGAGACTCTAAATCTGGACGGCGAATTCGAAGGCGACGCCGTGCGCGAAGCCATGCAGGGTCATGTGCTGGCCTCGGCGCGGGTGACCGGCACTTACACCTTGAACCCATCGCTACGATAAGGGCTTAGCCGGAAACGACCCAAATCACGAAGGGCACGCACGTGCCCTTCGTGCCCGTCATTCCGATAGCCCTCTCAGTGCAGGATCTGCCGCAGAAACTGCTGGGTCCGCGCTTCCTGTGGATTATCGAAGAAATCGTGGGGCGGAGCGGATTCGACGATTTCACCGCCGTCCATGAAAATCACGCGGTCCGCAACGGTCTTGGCGAAGCCCATTTCGTGGGTCACGCAAATCATGGTCATGCCGCTGCTGGCCAGTTCGATCATCGTGTCGAGCACCTCCTTGATCATCTCCGGATCCAGCGCCGACGTGGGCTCGTCAAACAACATGATCTTGGGTTTCATGCACAGCGCTCGGGCGATGGCCACCCGTTGCTGCTGACCACCGGATAACTGCCCCGGGTACTTGTGAGCCTGGTCGGGAATCTTGACTCGCTTCAGGTATTCCATGGCCGTGGCCTCGGCATCCTTGCGCGGTGTCTTGCGCACCCAGATCGGCGCCACGCAGCAGTTCTCCAGTACCGTCATGTGCGGAAACAGGTTGAAGTGCTGGAACACCATACCCACTTCGCGCCGTACGCTGTCGATCTGACGCACATCGTCGGTCAGCTCCACATCGTCGACGACGATCTTGCCCTGCTGGTGCTCTTCAAGCCGGTTAATACACCGGATAAACGTCGACTTACCAGAACCGGACGGGCCACACACCACGATCCGCTCACCCTGGGAAACCTCCAGATTGAGCGCCTTGAGTACATGAAAGCTGCCGTACCACTTGTGCATGTCTTCCACCCGGATAATGGTCTTTTCCGCCTTGGTGGAGTCCAAAACCGTCTGTTTCTCAGTTTTCTGCATTTGCTCTGTCATGTTGCGTATCCATCAGGTCCGGTGACCGGTATCAAGCTTACGTTCAAGGTTCTGGCTATAGCGGGACATGCCGAAGCAGAATACCCAGAAACAGAAGGCGACGAAGACATAGCCTTCGATGGCAACGTTCTGCCACGCCGGGTCGGTGATCGTCGACTGCACCGTGCCCAGCACGTCGAACAGGCCAATGATCAGCACCAGGGTGGTGTCCTTGAACAGAGAGATAAAGGTGTTGACGATGCCGGGAATAACCAGCTTCAACGCCTGGGGCAGAATGATCAGCCCCATCTTGCGCCAGTAGCCCAACCCCAGCGCACTGGCCGCCTCGTATTGGCCACGGGGAATGGCCTGCAAGCCGCCACGGATCACCTCGGCCATATAGGCGGACTGCCACAGGGTGATACCGATCAAGGCGCGCATCAGCTTCTCGAAGTTCATGCCTTCAGGCAGGAATAGCGGCAGCATCACCGAGGCCATGAACAGCACGGTAATCAATGGCACCGCCCGCCAGACTTCGATGAAGACCACGCAGATACCGCGGATGATCGGCATGTCCGAGCGCCGCCCCAGAGCCAGCACGATGCCGATGGGCAGCGACGCCAGGATCCCCACGTAGGCCAGGATCAGGGTCAGCATCAAACCGCCCCACCGGCTGGTCGGCACGGTTTCCAGCCCGAACCAGCCTCCGCTGATCAGGAAGTAACCCACCACGGGCAAACCCGTCAGGGCGAAGATGCCCAGCCAGCGCCGGGCAGGGAAGCTCTCGATAAACTGGGGTATGACGCACAGCGCCAGCAGGGCAAACATAATGTTGACCCGCCACTGCTCGTCGCCGGGATAGAACCCATAGATGAAGAAGTTCAGCCGCTGGTTGATAAACACCCAGCAGGCGCCTTCTCCCACACAGGCCTCCGGCGAATCGCCAACGAAATTGGCATCCAGCAACACCCAGCTCAGCAGGGGCCCGACACTGGTCACCACCAGGTAGCCGACCACCAGGGTCAGCACCGTGTTGTACCACGTGTTGAACAAGTTATCGCGCGCCCAACGGACCGGGCCGATGTTGCGCTTGGGAGGTGACATTACAGACTCGGACATCATCTCTCCTTAAGCGCAACGGCGCGATTGTAGATGTTCATGAGCAGCGAGATCAGCAGACTGAGCGTCAGGTAGACCCCCATCGTCATCGCCACCACTTCGACCGCCTGACCGGTCTGGTTCAGGGTCGTGCCCATAAACACAGACACCAGATCCGGGTAGCCGATCGCGGTTGCCAGGGAGGAGTTCTTCATCAGGTTCAGGTACTGACTGGTGAGCGGCGGGATGATGACCCGCATGGCCTGGGGGATGACCACCAGCCGCAACGTCATGCCGGAGCGTAAACCCAGGGCCTGAGCGGCCTCTGTCTGGCCTTTGCTAACCGCGAGAATACCCGAGCGGACGATCTCGGCAATGAAGCTGGCCGTGTAGATGGAGAGCGCGAACCAGAGAGCGGCCAGTTCCGGAATCAGGGTCATGCCCCCGCCGAAATTGAAGCCTTTCAACTCTGGAATTTCCCAAACAATCGGGCCACCAGCGAGCAGATATGTCACGAGGGGCAGGCCGATAAGCACAGCGGCGCTGACTTTAACCGTCGGGAAGATCTTGCCGGTCGCCATCTGGCGCCGCTTGGCCATCACGCGAATTCCCACCACCGCAGCGATCGCAATCACAATCGCTGCCGTTACCCAGGCGAACCCGGGCTGGGCCACCGGCTCAGGCAAATAAAGCCCCCGGTTGTTGAGAAACAGCAATCCGCCGACATCGACACTTTGCCGCGGCGAGGGGAGATTTCTCAACACCGCGAAGTACCAGAAGAAAATCTGCAGGAGTAGCGGGATGTTGCGGAAGATTTCGACGTAAACCAAGGCCAGCTTGGCAACCAGCCAGTTGCTGGACAACCGGGCCACGCCGATGATGAACCCCAGGATCGTCGCCGCGACGATACCCATGACGGACACCAGCAAGGTATTGAGCAGCCCGACCCAGAACGTACGGCCATAAGACATGGTCGCATCGTAGGGAATCAGGCTCATGATGATGCCGAAGCCGGCGGATTGGTCGAGGAAGCCAAAGCCGGTACTGATGCCACGGCTTTCCATGTTGGCCAGGGTATTGTCGATCAGCGCCCAGCCAGCCCAGAAAACCCCGGCAATAGCTATAGCTTGGAAAACAAGAGCGCGCACCCGTGGATCATTCCAGGGCTTGCGCCGGGTTTGTTCGAATTGCGGGTTAGTATCGTTCATGCAGAATCCCGGAAAGCACCCTTGGGTTAAGAGTCGCTGAACCACCCCTGGATCGTCTCTGCGCGCCCTTCGGGGCATTCAGAGCGATCCAGGAGCGATTCAGAGACTCCCAAAACGTCATTCAAGGCGTAAGCCGGCGAACAGCGCGTGTTTGCCGGCTTGCGGTTGCTTTCGGGTTTTAACGCAGCGGCGGCGCGTACATGATGCCGCCTTCGGTCCACAGCGCGTTCAGGCCGCGCTCGAGATCGAGCGGGGTGCCCGGGCCAACGTTACGGTTATACATTTCGCCGTAGTTGCCCACTTCCTTAACGATAGCGTGGCCGAAATCAGCCGGCAGACCCAGCTTATCGCCCATATCGCCATCGGTACCCAGCAGACGCTGGATGTTGGGGTTATCGGAGTCCTTCATCTTGTCGACGTTCTCGGACGTCACGCCCAGTTCTTCAGCATTGATCTGAGCGAACAATGACCACTTCACAATGTTGAACCACTGGTCGTCGCCCTGGCGAACCACCGGACCCAGCGGTTCCTTGGAAATGGTGTTCGGCAGGATGACCGCACTGGAGGGATCCGACAGCTTGGAGCGCAGAGCGGCCAGCTGTGAACGGTCAGAGGTCAGCACGTCGCAGCGGCCGGAGGCAAAGCCCTGCACAGTCTGCTCGGACGTATCGAAGACCAACGGCTTGAAGTCCATGTCGTTGGCGCGGAAATAGTCCGCCAGGTTGAGCTCGGTGGTGGTGCCGGATTGGATACAGAACGTGGCGCCATCCAGTTCGGTTGCATCGCTCACGCCGATCTCTTTGCGCACCAGGAAGCCCTGGCCATCGTAGTAGTTGGTGCCGGTGAAGTTCAGACCCAGCGAGGCGTCCCGGGTCAGCGTCCAAGTCGTGTTGCGGGACAGCACGTCGATTTCGCCGGATTGTAGCGCGGTAAAACGCTCTTTGGCCGTCAGGGGCGTGAATTGTACCTTACCGCCATCGCCGAAAACCGCAGCAGCCACCGCACGGCATGTATCGACGTCAATCCCCGTCCAGTTGCCCTTTTCATCCGGCTGGGAGAAACCGGGCAGGCCGTTGGTAACGCCGCATTGGACATGCCCCCTTTCCTGGACGGTTTCCAGAGTAGTTGCCGCCATGGCATTTCCAGCCATCAACGTACCCACCAGTGTTGCCGTTCCCGCAGCAAGTGAAATTAGTTTTTTCATTATAGGTTGCCTCCGAATATCGGTTGTGTGCATAGCACTCCCGCATCAGCAAGGCCTAAGCCAAACTTTGCAGGTTATTGATTTTGTTTTATTTAGCTTACGCTATCGCGCAAAACCACTGCCTTCAGACTTCATATTAAAGGGATACCGCCCTCGATTGGTGCAGGGTTCGATAACCTGCCCAATAATGAAATCCTCAGTACAGGATAGGAGAAAATATCAGAATTGCACCGAAATGGTGAGAAACATGTGCTCGCTTGCCTTAGTGCATTTTAGAGAAAGGGGGTACTTAAAGGACTTAACACTCTGAAGACGCTAATCCAGGCAGAGAGGCCCTGACATGAGCGACAGGGCCTCGTTCGTAGCACGCGTGGTGTTACCGCCTGGAAAGGGTGGATACTAGCTCTTCTTCCACTCGAACTTTTTGAATGGCTCGTCAATGGGTGTTTCCGCAATGTGGTTGATGTAGTTGCTCAACACTTTTTGCGAGAGCCCAAGGACCACTTCGAGCACATGCCGATGTTCATAACCGGCGGCATGGAATGCATCGAGGTCTTCTCGATTAACCTCACCGCGCTTACGAACCACTGCCAGGGTGAACGTGCGCAGGGCCTCCAGTTTCTCGCTAGGCAATGGCGTTTCATCGCGCAGCGCGTCGATAATGTCGTCCGAAACCTTCATGGACTTGGCAATGCCGGTATGGGCGGGGACGCAATAGTGGCAGGCATGCTCGACGTTGATGGTTTGCCAGACCACAGTGGTTTCGTCATTGTCGAAGCTGGTCTCCAGAAACAGCTGGTGGAGCTCCTGGTATGCCTGCAGGACGCCCGGCGCTTCCGCCATGATGGCGTGCAGACTGGGCACCATACCAAAAGCCTTCTGCGACTTTTCCAGCAGTGGCTTTGCTTCTTGCGGCGCCGAACCCTGATCGTGCAGTTTGAAATCTGACATAACGCATCCTCCTTGTGACATTCGTTCACAACCTTGAACGTTGCCCCATTTTTGAGCGAACGATCAATATCCGATACGCTAACCTATTCTTGAGCAGATGCTCAAATTAATATTGGGCGATTACTCATATATACAAAATGCGACGAAGCAGCGCTATGCCACGCAAACCCAAATATAACCGAGAGGTCGCACTCGAGGGTTTCCAGGCATCAGCCACGCAGAATGATGGAGTGTAAGACATGACCGCCGATTCGACGACCGACGAGCACTTGCTGGCTGGCTTGCAGGACCGCGACCCCGCTACCTATCGTCTCGCCGTACGTACCTATAGTCCGACGATGCTGGCGGTCGCTCGTTGCTACGTCGCGCCCGACAAAGCGGAAGATGTCGTGCAGGAGTGCTGGCTTAAAATTATCGACGCCATCGACTCGTTTGAGGGGCGATCCTCCCTTAAAACCTGGCTGTGTCGGATAGTGGCGAACCGCTGCAAGAACGCGGTTCGCACCGCTGACCGGGAGATAAACGTGGACTTTTCCGATGCTCTCGACCCCACCCTGGGCGCCCGATTTGGTCGGAATGGACGCTGGACCCAACCGCCCAGACTGCAAACCCACGAGACCGCCGAACACTGGCTTGAAAACGAGGCTCTCAAGGATTGCCTCGACAAACACCTATCGTCGCTGCCCGAGAACCAGAGAACGGCGCTGATACTCTACGAAGCCCACCAACGATGCTCGGAGGACATCTGTAACATTCTCCGGATTTCACCGTCTAATCTGAGGGTCATGATTCATCGCGCCCGCCAACGCATCTTTCTTATGCTGGAACATTTTCAGGAGACCGGCGAATGTTGATGTGCAAGGATATCGCGCTACTTGCCAGCGACTACATTGATGACGAAGTCAAGCCGCTCAAGCGACTCTCTTTGCGAGCCCACCTGATGATGTGCCGGCGCTGCAGGGCGTTTATCAACCATATTCGCCTGACGACAGAAATCATCGAGCGCCATGCCATCGGTCAGGCCCATGAGAGTTACCTGGAGCGCCTTGAACAGGCGGTGACTGACGCGATTGATGATCGGTCCAGGTGATCCTGCCACACGCCATCCAAGGCGCCCGATGGCAGGATTTTTTCAATCCGGCTGATCATGAGTGTATACATCGGTTTCCGGGTGAAACGTAAACCATGCGAACCAGAAGGCCTGGACCGCCGGCAGCAACTCGCCCGAAGCGCGATAAAGTCGAGCCGTCGGCACCGTAGCATCGTAATGGATCACGACCGCTTCGCCGCCAATCCGGTCGTTGACCGTGCCGTCAGTCTTGGCCAGTTCCGGAAATGGCCAGGCTTTATGCTCACCCTTGAAGGATCCGCCTAGCACCAAGGTCTTGGGGTGATACAGACGACTCTGGTGCGACACCGGAAAATAGAGCCTTTCGGAGTGGTCGTACTCACCGTAGGGCGAACGTCGGTAATCCCGCGAGTAGCCCGTGTCGGTCGACAGCACCTTCCCCGCATTCCCGACCCGTGCCTTCCACGCTTGCCAGCGCTCGTGGCGCACGGGCCGCTGCTCCAGCCGCGTACCGGCCAGCGGACCGGCAATCGCCCGCGCCCCAATTTGCGACCAAAGCGATTCGGTCTGGTGGTCATACATCAGCAGATCGCTGTTGTAGAGCAGCCCCGAGACACCAAACGTTAGCGTCCGGTTCGCAACCCTGCGCTCGAAAATCATGCCGGTGCCGCATAGCGGGCAAAAGCTAATCAATACCGGCTGGCCGTCAATCGTATCGTTAGCCAGCTCATGCCAGTTCAGGACGCCCACCGGATAGGCCCTGGAGCCCGACTCGGTTTCTACCGAGAGTACAATGTCATCAGGCTGCCAAAGCGAGGCCACCTCGTGCTCCACAAACGACGGATTGGTCAACGCGGGAATGCCGTCCCGTGGAGGTCCGCCACTTATGATGGCCTCGGGAGGTACCAGAGCACCCCTCAGGTCAAATCCATTCTTGAATGGTGCAGCAATCAAACCGGTCACGATTGGCCAGGTCAGCAGAAAGGCGATAAAACGTCTTGCGGGGCGCATGTGACTCACTCCTCCAGATTTAGCAATAAGGCTTTGCGAGGACTCCCTGTTTTTAATAGACCCCCACAAGCCGAGAGCGTTACACGGGCCTGCGATGGTATACGCAGGTTTGAGGCTGGCTGTAACATCCAGGCCGGCCTCGTGTCAGTAACTACACAAGCGCCATGCATCGAATCCTGCCCAAGGCACGTATGCTTCAAATCATCTACTGGAATGCGGACGTATGCGACAGTTACTGTTTTTGCTGGCCTTCCTAACCTCCACCGGCTTGAGCGCCGCACCCTTCGACCATGCGCACAGCCTTTGGGAAAGCGAGCTGCAGAGCCATGTCGAGTGGATCAACAAGGGTACATCCTCGGCAGTGGACTACTCGGCATGGCGTCAGGATCAAGCGCCGCTGAATGATTATCTGGCCGAGTTGTCCGATGTCGCACGGACGGAGTTCGATGCCTGGAATGACCGGCAGCAACTGGCTTTTCTAATCAACGCCTATAACGCTTTTACGGTGCGTCTGATCCTGGACCAGGCTTCCGATTTGGAGTCCATCAAGGATATCGGCGGCCTGTTCGGCTCGCCCTGGTCAAAACGGTTCTTTACGCTACTGGGATCGGAACGCAGCTTAGACGAGTTAGAACACGACATGATTCGTGAATGGTTTGCGGAACCTCGCATCCATATGGCGGTCAATTGCGCCTCCATTGGTTGCCCCGCCTTGGCAAAACATGCGTATAACGCTGAAACATTGGACACACAGTTGGATGAAGCGGTCAGACGCTTCCTCTCAGATTCGTCACGGAATCGTTATAACTCTGTGACGGGAACGTTTGAAATCTCGTCCATCTTTAAATGGTATGGCGACGACTGGAACACCGAGTCCGGCTATCCTCACGGGGTACGCGGCTTTCTTCTGAAGAACCGGGAGCATCTTGCCGGAGCCGGCGCCCTGTCCTCACGCGACACAGAAAAACCCGGATTCGAATACCTCGACTACGACTGGTCGTTGAACAGCGTCGAGAATACAAGGGAGTAATTATGTCTGTAATATCCGGTGGCCTACAGCGCATCCCGGCGAAGGAAGTCGTTGCGCCCCGCCACATCGATAGCTGGACCCACACCCGCGAAGGCGAGCCTCGCGGCTATATCGATGCCGACCGGCTCAAAGAGCTGTGGATACATACCGGCACCGCATGTAATTTGGCCTGCCCCTTTTGCCTGGAGGGCTCCCATCCCGGCGACGGCCGCATACCAGGCATGAAGCTGAGCGACGTCAAGCCGTTCATTCACGAGGCGCTGGAAATGGGCGTCGAGCAGTTTTCCTTTACCGGCGGCGAGCCTTTCGTCATTCGCGATTTTATCAATATCTTGGACTACGTTAGCCAGCACCGGCCCTGTTTTGTGCTGACCAATGCCACGGACCCGCTGCTCAAGCGCACGCATCAACTGTTGCCCCTGCGGGAGAATCCGTTTCCGGTTCGCTTTCGCGTCAGCCTGGACTTCCCGGATCGCGCCCGCCACGACGTCGATCGCGGCGCGGGCAGTTTTGACAAGGCGCTGGAAGGGATTCGCTGGCTGCACGATAACGGCTTTGAAGTGTCCATCGCCCGTCAGAGCGATAACGACGAAGATCCCGGGCAAGTAGAGGCTGACTTCCGGGCCATTTTTCGCGAATGGGCGATTCCCGAAGATCTGGCGTTTACCGCCTTCCCGGATTTCGGCACGCCCGGCTCCGACGACGGCAGCCCGGAAATCACCGAAAGCTGCATGGAGAAATACCCCACGCGTGAAAGCCAGTCGCATTTCATGTGCACGTACACGCGCATGCTGGTGAAGAGGGACGACCGGGTGCGGGTCTACGCCTGTACGCTGGTGGACGACGATCCGGATTACGACCTGGGCGGCACGTTGAAAGAGAGCATGGACACACGGATCATGCTGCGCCACCACCGCTGCTTCGCCTGCTACCGGTTCGGCGCCAGCTGTAGCGCTCCAGGCTGATACTGGCAGCCCGCTAAGCGGCGGTCTGCCTCAACAACACGGAAAAAAAATAAAAGAAGGAATCGTTCAACAATGTCGTTCGCCGAAGCGGGCCTGTTCTGGGGCTTTCTTATCGTTTATGGCGTGGTGATGTATGCCCTGTCGCCACGCAGCACCAATCCCGCCTCGTTCTACCGTGGCGCGGATAAACACGGCAATCCGGTGGGGCAATGGTCACTCACGGCCAGCATCTTTATTAGCTGGATTTTTGCCAAATCGGTAACCAACGCCGCTAACCTGGGCGCAGCCTACGGTGTTGTCGGCGGCTTGGCCTACGCCACTTATTGGCTATCGATACCGGTCGCAGGCTACATCATTTACCTGATTCGTACCCAGACCGGCGCCACGAGCCTACAAGACTTTCTCACCTCCCGCTTTGGCCGTCTGGCGGCGCTGGCGTTTGCCGCTGCGATCCTGATCCGCCTGTACAACGAAGTCTGGAGCAATACCGCGGTGGTCGGGGGCTATTTCGGGCTTCCCGGTGAATGGCAGTACTACACCGCCGCCATGCTCTTCACTGCATTCACGCTGGCATACAGCCTCAAAGGCGGGCTGCGCAGTTCGATCTTCACCGATGTCATCCAGGCCGTGCTGTTCGTCTTCTTCCTGGCAGCGGTGCTGTTTCTGATCGTTCCAGCCAATGATACCGGCACCCTGCTGTCCACCGGCGATTTCCGCCTCAATGCCGGTGCCGATTTGCTGCTGGTGGCCGGTCTGCAGATCTTCAGCTACCCGTTCCATGATCCGGTGCTCACTGACCGCGGCTTCGTGAACAAAGAAAAAACCATGCTTAAAAGCTTCGTGGTCGCCGGTCTGCTCGGTTTCGTTGCTGTGTTCATTTTCAGCCTCGTCGGCGTACACGCCCAACTCAATGGCATTGACACCAATGGCAACGCGCCGGCAGCCGTGGGCGCGGCACTGGGCCTGACAGCCTTATTCTTCATGAGCGTGGTAATGATGACCTCCGCCGGCTCGACGCTGGATTCCACCTTTACGTCTCTGGCCAAGTCGATTGCCGTGGACTTGCCGAAACTGGTAAGGCGCGTAACGGAGCAACTACCCTCCATGCGCGTCGGCGCGGTCGTCATGGTCGCGTTCGCCATCCTCGGCAACCTGCCGATGTTCGCCGGTACCGACATTCTTAAGGCGACCACGATCTCCGGCACCATGGTCATGGGTCTGGCCCCGGTATTTCTATTTTACGGCTTCACTCGCTGGTCCCCGTGGAGCTTCCACCTCAGTTTCTGGAGCGGCATCGTGCTCGGTGTCTTGCTGGCCACGGGACTGATTCCGCCAAGCTGGTCCATCGGCGAAGGCAAGTACGCCGCGCTGTTGGGCGTGAACGCCTGGGGCATCCTGATCTGCACCGCCGGCTTCTTCCTGCCGATTATCGTGCAGCGTCTGGCCCGTGGCCGAACTGTATCTCGCGTCCATTAACGTCAGGGGAGATACGATCGATGGATAGTCGCCCCGGCCGCAGTTGTCCGATCCACTACCGCTACCGGCCCGAACAGCTGTGCCAGGCACCCGAAAGTCTCGACGCCGACGTGCTCTACGTCGTCGGTGGCCTCTACGGCAATCCGCTGGCACTGGAGGCCATCGAGTCTCTTGTGGAGAAGGAGCAGGCGCTCGGCCGGCGAGTCCGGGTCGTCTTCAATGGCGACTTCAACTGGTTCAACCGCGCCGTAGATGGCTTCGAAGACTTCAACCACCGCGTTTTAGCCCACGATATCGTCCTCGGCAACGTCGAGTACGAGCTATCCAACCCCAGCCCGGACGCGGGATGCGGCTGCGCTTATCCCGACTTCGTCGACAGTCGCGTGGTGGCGCGTTCCAACCGGATCATGCAGCAATTGCAGGCCGTCGCCGGGAGCTTTCCGGCGATCCAGTCCCGGTTGCGGAATGCCCCACGCTGGCGCTGCCTGTCACTGGCCGGGCAACGGCTGCTTATTCTCCACGGCGACCCGGAATCCCTCGCCGGCTGGGGCCTGGCGCATGAGCACCTAAGCCAATCGACACACCAGAAAACGGTTGCACAGTGGTTCGAACGCACTGGAGCCGACCTGATGGCGTGTACCCACACCTGCTTGCCTGCCATTTGGCAAGACGGCGCACACACGGTCATCAATAACGGTTCTGCGGGCATGGGCAACCTGACCGGCGATGCGCGCGGCCTGGTAAGCCGGATCAGCCTGCCGATGTTTCGCGAATCGCCGGTGGAACCGCTTATGGCCGTCCTCCAGGGGGATCTATCCGTATCGTTAGTGCCGGTCATGTTCAATCTGGAGCGCTGGCTGGAACTCTTCGACCGCTGGTGGCCCGAGGGCAGCGACGCCGCGCTGTCATACCGTCAGCGCATCCTGCAAGGCACTGGGCTGGAGCCTCACCGAATGGCTCTCGGAACCCTATGAATTCAAGGTTGACCGCCGGTAAAAGGTTGCATACTTACACAACAGCAACCTAGCTCAATTTGATTTTTCTTTCGTGGTCTATATAATTACAACTCTAAAGATTACTTCAGCTGCACGCTCAAGGCTTGAATAACAGTAGCTTGAACGCAGCATGTGGAGCACGATAAGCATCATATTCGCTTTGTTGTCTCCACAATTGAATTTAACTCTAACGACTGAGCATCCGAAGCGACTATGACCACAGAAGGATCGAATACGACCGCCATCACCCTCCGCGTACCGCACAAGGATGATGGCTACCGGCTCCACCAGCTCGTGGCGGAATGCCCACCGCTGGACCCCAACTCGATTTACTGCAATCTGCTGCAATGCAGCCACTTTGCCGAAACCGGCGTCGCTGCCGAAAAGGACGGCGATCTGGTTGGCTTCATCTCCGGATATATTCCGCCTCAGCAACCCGAAACCGTTTTCGTCTGGCAGGTCGCCGTCCATGAGAAAGGACGTGGCCAGGGCCTCGCGAAGCGTATGCTCAAGGCGATTGTGGGTCGTGATACTTGCCAAAATGTCACACACATGGAGACCACAATCACCGAAGATAATGAGGCATCCTGGGCGCTGTTTCGCTCGTTTGCCCGAGATCTCGGTGCGGAACTGACCTATACCGAGCATTTTGAGAAAGACACCCACTTCGGTGGGAACCACGACTCAGAATTTCTGCTCCGGATTGGCCCCTTCACCAAGCCTATAAACGGTTAAGGCCGGCCCTGCACGCCGGAGCAGCGACGAACAACGAGGTGCTGCTCCGGCTATCAACCCGCAGTTGCCGGCGAATGCGACCGAAGCCGTGTCACCGGCACTGCATTCACCTCGAACCTGACATGCTAAGAGGCAAGACAATGGAAATTTTCAAGACGACCGAATCTGAAGTCCGCGTTTATTCACGTGCATTCCCGGTGATTTTTAATCGTGCTAAGAACGCACACCTCTACACCGAGGACGGCAAGCCATATCTGGATTTTCTGGCGGGCGCGGGCTCACTGAACTACGGCCACAATAACGACATCATCAAAAAGGCCCTACTCGAGTACATCGAGAACGATGGCGTGAGCCAAGGCCTGGATATGTTCACCACGGCCAAGCATGACTTCATCGAAGCCTACAAGAAGTACATCCTCGACCCGCGCGGCCTGGACTACAAAATGCAGTTCACCGGCCCGACCGGCACCAACTGTGTGGAAGCGGCGCTGAAGCTGGCTCGCAAGGTCAAGGGCCGCGATACCATTATCTCGTTTACTAACGGTTTCCACGGTGTCTCCCTGGGTGCCGTAGCCGCGACCGGTAACAAGCATCACCGGGGCGGCGCCGGCGTGCCGCTGGGCAGTGTCAACTTCATGCCGTACGACGGTTATCTGGGCGACGACGTCGACACCATCGCCATGATCGACAAGATGCTGAGCGACGGCTCCTCCGGCATCGACACCCCCGCGGCGGTGATCGTCGAAGCAGTCCAGGGCGAAGGCGGTCTGAACGCTGCCCGCGCCGAGTGGCTGCAGAAGCTCGAGAAGCTGTGCCGCAAGCACGACATCCTGCTGATCGTCGACGACATCCAGGCTGGTAACGGCCGTACCGGCGAGTTCTTCAGTTTCGAATTTGCCGGCATCAAACCGGATATCGTCACCGTATCGAAGTCGCTCAGCGCATACGGCCTGCCGATGGCCCTGGTGCTGCTCAAGCGCGAACTGGACGTGTGGTCTTCCGGCGAGCACAACGGTACGTTCCGCGGCAACAACATGGCTTTCGCCACCGCTAAGGCCGCGCTGGAGACTTACTGGAAAGACAACAGCTTCGCCGATGAAGTGAAGAAAAAGACCGGCATCCTGCACAACGGCCTGAAGGCCATCGGCGACCAGTTTGGCGGCGAATTCAAGGTTAAAGGTCGTGGCATGATGCAGGGCATCGCCTGTCGCGACGGCGACCTGGCGGGCAAAATCACGGCTCGGGCCTTCGAGAAGGGTCTGATTATCGAGACCGCCGGTCCGGACGACGAAGTCGTCAAGTGCCTGATGCCGCTGACCATCAGCGAAGAAGATCTGCAAAAAGGTCTGGACCTATTGAAGGAAAGCGTCGAAGACGTTATGAAAGAGGATATGAGCCAGGCTTCTTAAAGCCGTATTGCCTGAAGCCCGACTGTCCAGTCGGGCTCCGGAGAGCCGACCGACGGCCGGGACGCCACGAGGTGCGCTCGGCTCTCCCGCTCAAACCACTCCCGGCGCAAATTCAAGCGACCGAAGACCAGGACCATGACTAGCCAACAGCACACTGTAGAGAAAATCGGCGGTACGTCCATGAGCGACTACCATGCCGTACGTGACAATATCGTTGTCGGCGATCGCAGCGCTGACGAACTCTATCAACGCATCTTCGTTGTTTCCGCCTATAGCGGCGTCACCGACGAGTTGCTGGAGCACAAAAAAACCGGCGAGCCCGGAGTCTACGCACTGTTTGCGGATGCCGAATCGGATTGGGCCTGGGGCGACGACCTCACCAAGCTGGTCCATTTCCTCACGGACATCAACGGCCAGTTATTCGACGACTCGATGCTCAAGCAACAGGCCGACCAGTTCATCATGGACCGTGTAGAAGGCGTTCGCGGCTGCCTGATCGACCTGCAGCGGTTGTGCTCCTACGGACAGTTCCAGCTGGAAGAGCATCTGCTCACTGTGCGTGAGATGCTGGCGGGCATCGGTGAAGCCCACAGTGCTTTCAATACTTCGCTGAAACTCCAGGCCGAAGGCATCAACGCCCGCTTCGTCGATCTCACCGGCTGGCGCGACAACGAGTTGCTGCCGTTAGACGAGAAGCTCAAGCATGCGCTGGGCAGCATCGACCTGAGCCGTGAGTTGCCCATCTGCACCGGCTACGCCCAGTGCAAGGAAGGGCTGATGCGCACTTTCGACCGTGGTTACAGCGAAATGACCTTTAGCCGTATCGCCGTGATTACCGATGCGCGCGAAGCCGTGATCCACAAGGAGTATCACCTGAGTTCCGCGGATCCGCGGATCGTCGGCGAAGATAAGGTCGTACCCATTGGCCGCACCAACTACGACGTCGCCGACCAACTGGCCAATCTGGGTATGGAAGCCATTCACCCCCGGGCCGCCAAAGGCCTGCGCCAGAACGACATTCCGCTGCGGGTGAAAAACACCTTCGAGCCGGAACATACCGGTACGCTGATTACCCGTGATTACATCAGCGAGAAGCCGCAGGTCGAGATCATAGCCGGCGACAAGGGCGTGTTCGCCATCGAGGTGTTCGACCAGGACATGCAGGGCGACCCTGCCAGCGACCGTCGTATCCTGGATATTCTGGCGCGCTTTAAGGTGCACTGTATTACCAAGGACACCAACGCCAATACCATCACCCACTATGTGGACAGTACGCTCAAGCACGTCAAGCGTATCGTGCGCGCGCTGGAAGAAGATTTCCCCAACGCGGAAATTTCCACCCGCAAGGTGGCGCTGGTATCGGCCATCGGCAGCGATATGCAGGTGCCGGGCATTCTCGCCAAGACCGTTGCCGCGCTGGCCGAGGAAGAAATCAGCATTCTCGCCCTGCATCAGTGTATGCGCCAAGTGGACATGCAGTTCGTGATCGACGAAGACCATTACGAGAAGGCGATTGTTAAGCTGCACGCCACACTGATTGAACCGCATAACCACGAATACGCCATCGTCGCCGCCTGACGACGGGCGCATCCCGTGCAAACCGGGATGATACGAATTACCGTGGCTGGGAACGGTCGCCCTGGCCGCGGTAATGGAGGACGTCTTGCCTCCCGACCGGGGCCGCCTGAACTGCGAATTTTGGGCGGCACCCGGTCACCTTTATTTGCTTGCCTGACACCACCCTTTCTCTTACCCGGCCCTATTCACCTCATGCCTGGGAGTGTTCACCTCACGCCTGAGAACGAGCAGCATCCGGTTTATCGCTCGCACCGTCTTGCCCGCAACAAACCGAAGACACCATAGAACCCTTCAGCTTGCCGCCGATGCCACAAGCGGATGCATAAGCAACCAGAAACCGGCGATGGCCTGGCAGGCACAGGCGACCAGCGTCAGCACCATGCGTAGGCGACGGTACCAACCCGGCCAATACAGCCGCATCCACCGCACATCCACCACGTAAAGCGCGATATAGGCAATCGGGTAAACCACCGCCTGAGCCTGGATGGGCAGCAGCAGCGCCAGCCCGGCGGAGAGGAAGAAGACTTGGCTGATCACCAGCGTGGTGATCGGCGAGAGGGGAAAGCAACGGTCTTCAAGCTGTAGGGCGATGGGCCAGTAAACGCCAGCCATGAATGCCAGAACACCCGCGCTATAGATGTAGAACAGCTTGACGCAGGTCGCTTGTGCATCCGGCCAGAGAAGAATAGCCAGGGTCCCGAAGATAAACGGCACCAAGCCGGCTAAACCAATCGCCGTCGCCAGTCGAGCTACTGCGATCATTTACGCGCTTCCTGTACTGGAATACGCAACGGCTCGACGGCATCCGCAGACAATCCAACCATCTCGCCATAAGCGGACGCGTGTACGACTTCTGTCCGTAGGACATCGAAGGATCCCAGAGCGTCCTGAATCTGCCAGGCGCTTTTCATCAGGCAGGTCTTGCCCTTTTCATCCGACAGCACGTTCAGCTGTTCGCCCATGTGCAGGCGGGCCATATAAAATTGCCCCTCCAGGGACAGGATTTCCAGGCAATCAATACGGGGATGTTCGAGCCCGCGCAATTCTTCCAGGGTCATTCGCAAGTCCAGCCCTCCAGAATAGGGTAAAGCTTCTTCAGTGGGACCGCGGACATGTTCAGAGACGCCTCAACTTTCCACGGAACCACTGTGTTTTACGCGCTTGGACTACGAAAGGATCAGACGATCAAGGTGATCGTTGAAAACGAATCGGTCGCTCAACATCCGTGCAATGCGATAAGTTCTTAGCAGCGGCGCATTTGGACGCCATGCTACAGGCGTGAGGCCTACAGGCCGGGTTTGGAAAACCCGCTATGGTTCCTGAGAGCGGGGAAAGTCCCGTTCGACTGCCAGCTCCAGGCAGCTTTCTCGGGCAGGACAGTTCAGCAGATGGTCGTTGACCATACCGACCGCCTGCATAAAGGCGTAGACAATGGTCGGGCCAACAAAATTGAAACCGCGTTTTTTGAGCGCGCGGGACAGGGCTTCGGCTTCGGGCGTGGTCACCGGCACATCCTGCAACGTCTCCCAAGCGCCCTGGATCGGCCGGTAGTCGACGAAGGACCAGAGAAATTCAGAGAAGCTCCGCTCCTCGTCTCCAAAAGCGAGAAAACTGCGGGCGTTGCGAATGATCGACTCCACCTTGAGCCGGTTGCGGACAATCCCTGCGTTCTGCAGCAGGGAATCGATACGGGCCTGGTCGTAACGGGCTATTTTCTCGGGGTCAAAATCGTCAAATGCCTCTTCGTAGTTTTTTTGCTTACGCAGGATGGTGATCCAGCTCAGCCCCGCCTGCTGGCCATCGAGACAAAGTTTGGCAAATAGCTCCTGATCGCTGGACACCGGCCGGCCCCAAACATGGTCGTGGTAGTCCACGTATAGGGGGTCCGTACCGCACCAGCCACACCGTTGATTGTTGTCCATGATCGTTATCCTGTTGTGGCATAGCCGGCATCGCGGCTCTACATAGGGCTCAGGGCTGTCCAAATAGACTCAGGGCTGCAGACGCTGGATAGTCCATCCAGCTTCGTTCTTCAGGTACTCAAATCGGTCATGCAGCCGACTGGGACGTCCCTGCCAAAATTCAAAGCGCTCCGGCACCACCCGGTAACCTCCCCAAAACGAGGGCAGAGGCACCTCGCCATCGTGGAAACGCTGCTTGATCTCCGCTACTTTCTGCTCCAGCAGACCCCGTGAAGTAATCACCTGACTCTGCTCGGAAACCCAGGCTCCAATCTGGCTGCCCCGAGGGCGTGACGCAAAATAGCGCAGGGATTCCGCTTTGCCGACCTTCTCCACACGGCCTTGAACGATGACCTGACGGTTCAGGGCAATCCAGGGAAACAGCATCGCAGCCCGGGGATTCGCCTCCAGCTCTTTTGCCTTGCGGCTGCCGTAATTGGTGTAAAAGACAAAGCCGGTCTCGTCGAAGTACTTGAGCAGCACCGTACGTAGGTTGGGCTGGCCATCCTGCCCCGCGGTGCCCAACGACAGTGCGTTGGGTTCGAGGATGCCCGCATCCCGTGCGTGGCCAAACCAGTTGGCGAACTGAGTGGCCGGGTTTGCGTCCAGCGCATCGAGATCGAGACCCTCGCTCTCGAAATCACGACGCATATCACTGATATCCATCATCTTTCCCTGTCAGTAACCGTCATAACCATTGAACATACGCCGCAACGCGCACCTCTTCAATCGCCATGCCCGGCATAATCGTTGCTGAGCATTCATCATACGGGCTGCGCCCGAAGAACTGTACGTTCGACGCCGATTCTTGCCAGTCCACGGAACAGTTTAGAGGAGGAGATCGTCGTCATATTATTTAGAAAACAAAGTTATTTTATGAGCCACAGCTGCTATGTTGAAACATAACTGTTATGTATCCCAGATGGGCGCATGCGGATCGAACTTACAAAATGCCTCTGATAGCGTGCATTACAGATAGACGACCAACGAATAAAATTAGAACCGTGTTATTGCAAACTTTTACTAGACTAATAAATACGATGCTGTAAGCGAGCGACCCTCGCAGGACCGACGCTGAATGAAGCCAAAAGTGGTAGTAAAGCACCTTTTCAAGGTCTTTGGGGACTCCCCGGAAGAAGCGATGAACCTGGTCAGACAGGGCATCGGCAAGGCCGACATCTTCGAACGCACCGGTAAGACTATCGGCGTCATGGACGCCTCCTTCGAGATATTCGAGGGCGAAATTTTCGTTGTGATGGGGCTGTCCGGCTCCGGCAAGTCCACCCTGGTTCGGCTGCTGAACCGTCTGATCGAACCCACATCCGGCGAAGTCTGGGTGGGCAACCAGAACATATCGTCCCTATCCGAATCCGAACTCAACCAGCTGCGGCGAACCAAGATGAGCATGGTCTTCCAGTCGTTCGCCCTGATGCCCCACATGAACGTGATCGACAATGCGGCCTTTGGCCTGGAACTCTCAGGCGTACCACGAGAAGAACGCCACCAACGTGCCCGGGCAGCACTGGCTCAAGTCGGGTTGAAAGCCAACGCCAACAGCTACCCGGATGAATTGTCCGGCGGCATGCAGCAGCGTGTGGGCCTGGCCCGGGCGCTGGCTAACGATCCGGAAATCATGTTGATGGACGAAGCTTTTTCCGCACTCGACCCTCTAATCCGTACCGAAATGCAGGATGAGCTGGTCAAGCTGCAAAAGGATTCCAAACGCACGGTTATCTTTATTTCCCACGACCTGGACGAGGCCATGCGCATCGGCGACCGCATCGCCATCATGGAAGGCGGACGCGTCGTACAGGTGGGTACACCGGACGAGATCCTGAAGAATCCGGCGGACGACTACGTACGCTCCTTTTTCCGCGGCGTCGATGTTTCCACCGTGCTGTCGGCCGCCGATATTGCCCGGCGCAAGCAAGTCACCGTGATCGAGCGTGAAGGCGCCGGGGTGCCGGCCGCGTTGGAACGCCTGCGGCAGAACGAGCGCGACTATGGCTATGTGGTCAGTCCGGACCAGGTTTTCCACGGCGTGGTCTCGGTCAATTCGCTATTGGAGGTGGAGAAAAGCGGTGGCCGGGTGAGCGACGCCTTCCTCTCCGGCGTCGATCCCATTCCCGGCAACACACCGCTTACCGAGATTATGGGGCCGGTAGCTCAGGCGCCCTGCGGACTGCCGGTCATCGACGACGAGGGGCACTATCTGGGCGTCATCTCCCGGGCGGTGCTGCTACAAGCGCTGGATCGGGAGGGCGAATAAAGATGGCTGAACAGCAAGACACCCAGAACCCCGAGTCCGTTCCCGAGGACAGCGCCAGCGGGGCGAACCCTTGGGCCGATGCCTCGGAGCAGCAAGGCTCGGGCGGTACCAGCAGTAACCCCTGGGGGAGCACCGGCGCGGAACAAAGTACCTCGAGCAGTAGCTGGCTCGACACCGCCGAAAGCGTCGAGCGCGCACAGAACACATTGGCGGAGCCGTTCAAGACGGAATGGTTCGATATTCAGGGCGGTGTCGAAAACGGCATCGATTGGATCGTCGAGAACTTCCGCCTGTTCTTCCAGCTCATCAAGGAGCCGGTGGATCTCGCTCTCGGCACTTTCGATGCCGCCCTGCTTAATGTGCCGCCACTGATCATGGTCGCCCTATTTGGACTGATCGCCTGGCAACTCGCGGGCCTGCGCCTGGGCATTGCCGCCATCATCGGCATGATCGCCATGGGCGCCATCGGCGCCTGGGAGCAGGCCATGACGACCCTGTCGCTGGTGCTTACCTCCGTGCTCTTTTGCATGCTCATCGGTATTCCCACGGGCATCTGGATGGCCAAAAGCAACGGTGTAGCCAGCGCTGTACGCCCGATTCTGGATGCCATGCAGACGACGCCTGCATTCGTCTACCTGGTGCCCATCGTCATGCTGTTCGGCATCGGCAATGTGCCAGGCGTGATCGTCACTATCATTTTCGCGGTGGCGCCGGTCATCCGGCTCACCAACCTGGGCATCCGCCAGGTGCCGGACGATCTGGTGGAAGCCTCTCGCTCATTCGGCGCCAGTCCTCGCCAACTGCTGTTCAAGGTTCAACTGCCATTGGCGATGCCCACCATCATGGCCGGCGTCAATCAAACGCTCATGCTGGCCCTGTCGATGGTGGTTATCGCCTCGATGATTGCGGTGCCCGGCCTAGGCCTGATGGTCCTGCGCGGCATTGGCCGGCTGGATATTGGCCTGGCCACCGTGGGCGGCATCGGCATCGTCATTCTGGCCATCATCCTGGATCGCATGACCCAGGCTCTGGGCCGGGATTCCCGGGAGAGGGGAACCCGACACTGGTATGAGTCCGGCCCTGCCGGACTGGTTTGCACGCTGGTGAACAAGAAGAAGCAAGGCTAAAGAATCATAATGCAGGAGGAAAACGCATGACGCTCAAACACACGTTGACCGCCGCCATCCTGGCCGGCGGCGTAACAATGGCCGTTCAGGCCGCCGACATGCCCGGCGAGGGCGTGACCGTACAAGGTATCCAGAGCCCGATCGCCGAAGAAACCTTCCAGACCATGCTGGTCAACCAGGCCCTTCGCGACCTGGGCTATGACGTCCAGGACATTCAGGAAGTAGACTACAGTGCCGGCTACACGTCCGTGGCCAATGGCGACGCCACGTTCATGGCAGTGAACTGGTACCCGCTGCACAACACCATGTATAAGAATGCCGGCGGGGACGACGCTTTCTACCGCCAGGGGCATTACATCAAAGGTGCGGCACAAGGCTATCTGATTGACAAGAAGACCGCAGAGAAACATGGCATCGACAACCTCGAAGACTTCAAGAAACCTGAAGTTGCCAAGCTCTTCGATACCGATGGCGACGGCAAGGCTGACTTGACCGGCTGTCAGGCAGGCTGGGGCTGCGAAGGTGTCATCGAACACCAGCTCGATGCCTTCGAACTGCGTGACAGCATTACCCACAAGCAGGGCCAGTACGCGGCCATTATTTCCGACACCATTACCCGCTACGAGAACGGCGAGTCGGTCTTCTACTACACCTGGACGCCGTACTGGGTCTCCGGCATCCTCGTACCGGGCCAGGACGTGGTGTGGCTGGAAGTCCCGTATTCCGCCAATCCCAACGGCGCGGACACCGAGCTGCCTAACGGCAAGAACTACGGCTTTGAAATCAATAGCGAACGGATCGTTGCCAATAAGGCATGGGCCGACGAAAACCCCGCTGCCGCCAAGCTATTCGAGGTTATGGCCGTATCGGTCAACGACGTCAGCGCCCAGAACATGAAAATTCGCGACGGCGAAGACTCACAGGAAGAAATCATGGCGCATACCAAGGCCTGGATCAAAAATCACCAGGACACTTACAACGGCTGGCTGGACGCCGCCCGCGACGCGGCCAAATAGGTCAGTCGCACCCGGGAAGGTTCCGGCCGGGGCCTTCCTTTTTACTTTCCGCCCACACAGAATCAGACGCCCGGGCCATGCTGCCACCATTGGAGCCATGACAGGCGGCCCGGTCTCGGACTATCCTTTGGTTTTATTTCCGTTCATGCGCCGACAAGGAGCGTTTCGTGGCCGACTCCAAGACCCGTAAACCGGTCTACAAGATGGTGACATTCTGGCTGGCCCTGCTGCTGGCCCTCTATGCCCTGGCCGGCTTCCTATTTTTGCCCTGGTGGCTGGAGCGCCAAGTGCCCGAGCAGTTACAGAGTCAGATGGGCTGGCAAGGGAGCGTCAGTGACATCGACGTCAATCCCTTCTTTATGACACTCGATGTGGAACAGCTGGAAGCCAAGGACAGCGAGGGCAACCCGGTTGTCACGCTGCAAGCGCTACACGCCGACCTCGCATTTTGGCGTCTTTTTACCGGCACCGTTGCTCTGGAAATCATTCACCTGCAAAACCCTTTCGTACGTGTCGACCTGCTTGAAGGCTACGGCATCAACCTGGCACGGGATTGGGCGCAACATCACTCCAAAGACGCCGAAGAGGCGGACGAGGCGGAGGCCAACGAATCCGAAGAGGGCGATCCACCCCGGCTTTACTTTGCTGAAATCCGCATCGACCAGGGTCACATCCAGCTCAGGGATTTCACCAAGGAGAACACCCAAACCTTCGACATCGAGCCCCTAAGTCTCGCGCTCAACGATCTCGCCACCGTCAGCGATGACGGCAGCCCCAGCGATTACACCTTGTCCGCCGCCATCGGCGACCAGCAAATCGAATGGCAGGGCAATCTCGGCATCATGCCGTTCCACTCCAATGGCCGTATCGAACTGAGCGATATCGGGTATTCCACCATCTGGCATTTCGCCGCGCCTTACGCCCCGTACGTGGTGACCAACGGCAACGTCAGCCTGTCGACCGACTACGCCATGTCCAGCGACGGAAAGTTCGCCCTGATCACCCGCAACGGCCAAATCCGCATCCAGGACTTCAGCGCCCGGCTGGCCGACCAGGACGAGCCCTACGCCACGCTGACCACCGCCGCCGCCAACGATATCAGCTTCGACCTGAATGAACTCAGCCTGGATATCGGTTCGGTGGACCTCGATACGCTGAATGCCGATATCAGCCGCAGTGAACAAGGCGTGATCAACGTGGCTAAGCCCTTCGCGGGCGATAGCGCGGAGAGTGAGGAAAGCAAAGAAGGCAAAGAAGGCAAAGAAAGCCAAGCCGCGGGCGCGCAAGGCCAGCAATCCTCAGACTCGGACGGCGCGTTCCGCTGGCATATTGGCAGCGTTCGCCTGGGTAACAGCCAGGTGAACTGGCATGACGACGCGCCGGCTACACCGGCTAACCTCACCGTGACCGGACTCGCTGTCGAAATGGGACCGCTGTCCCAAGCCATGGACGAACCGATTCCCTACAAGTTGAGCTTCAACACGGGCGACGATGGCACCGCGTCCGCCCGGGGCCAGATAACCGTGGCGCCTTTCACTCTGGAATCCGTCCTCTCGGTCAAGAGCATCGCCTTGCCGCCATTCCAGCCATACCTCCAAGAGCACGCCAACATCGGCCTCGCCAGCGGCCAGCTCAACATCGAGGGCAATCTCGACCTGGATACGCAGGACCCGACACTCACCGGTACCTTCAGCGGCAACGGCGAAGTGGCCGACATGAAGCTCACCCAAAAGGGCCAGTCCGACGAATTGCTGAGCTGGAGC
The DNA here is from genome assembly GCF_008122265.1 of Marinobacter fonticola. Taxonomy (NCBI): domain Bacteria; kingdom Pseudomonadati; phylum Pseudomonadota; class Gammaproteobacteria; order Pseudomonadales; family Marinobacteraceae; genus Marinobacter; species Marinobacter fonticola. The sequence goes on along the minus strand of NZ_CP043042.1, from coordinate 175,202 downwards.
TCCTTGGTGCTCAACCCCATCGAGCTCAATCTCGATCCGGGCCGCTTGGAAGTCGGCACCATTACGATCAACGATCCGGACGGCCGGGTCATCCGGCGTGAGGACGGCAGCACCAACTTGAGCAATCTGATGGTGGCTTCGGGGGAGCAAGGCACATCGCCCAACGAAGACCGGTCCTCTGGAGGCAACTCCGAGCAATCCGGGAGTGAAGGAAACGACGCGGAAAACGGCAACGAAGAGCAGAAGCCGGGGTTCGTCTTTCGCGCCAACACCATCCAGATCAAACAGGGACAGCTCGATTTCGCCGACCGCTCGGTCGAGCCGGCTTTCAACCTGAGTATGCGGGAGCTTGAGGGCACGGTCGGCAGTCTCAGCAACGTCTCCCCACAGCAGGGCAACGTTCGGCTGAACGGTCAGATTGGCGACCAAGGCAACGTGCAAATCAGCGGCTCAATTGGCACCCTCGGCAAGGAAGATACCACCAAACTCAAGCTTGAGCTGGACAACCTGGCTATGGCTGAGCTGTCTCCCTATGTCGGCCGCTACCTGGGCTATGCCGTCGACAACGGCAAGCTGGGCCTGGATCTCGACTACACCATTACGGGCACCCAGTTGGACGCTGCCAATCATATCGTCATGGATCAGTTCACCCTCGGGCAGCCCGTGGAGAGCGAGCAGGCGGTTGACGTCCCCATCAAACTTGGTCTGACACTACTGCGTAACAGCAACGGCATCATCGACATCAACCTGCCGGTTTCGGGCAACCTGGGCGACCCGAAGTTCCGCTTTAGCCAAGTGGTTATGGGCGCCTTCGTCAACCTACTCGCCAAAGCCGCCACGTCACCGTTCACCATGCTGGGCTCCATCGCCGATATGGCCGGTTTCTCCGGCGAAGAGCTTGGTAAGGTCGGGTTTGTTCCCGGCGAGGCGACTCTGGCAGAGGGTGAGGAGAAAAAGCTGGAGCTGCTGGCCGACGCGTTGGCCGATCGCCAACAGTTGCGGCTCAATGTCCGTGGTGCGGTCGCGCCGGATCTGGACGGGCTCGCCCTAAAGAGCCAGAAAATGAATACCAGTCTGGACCTCACAACCGACACACCGCGGGCAGAGCGCATTCGTACGCTGGAAAATCACCTGGCCAGCACCCAAGGCAATGAAGCGTTGAACGCCCTGAAACAGGCCAACAGCCAGACGACGGAAGCGCGACTGAATAACGCACAATGGCTCGAAGCGCTGACACGCGAGCTTACCAAGGACGTTGAGATACCACCGGAAGAACTGGACCGTCTGGCCAAGCAACGGGGATCGTTACTGTTCCAGCGTTTATCGGAGGATTACGACATTGCCAACGAACAACTGTTTCAGCAAGCCCCATCCCAGGAAGCGGACACTAAACTGAGCGCGGAAACCATTCAGGTCATCGTGCCGTTTTCGATGGGATCTCGTTGATCAGTGTTTCTGGGACGCTCTTACCGTAGCGCTTGACGATAGCCCCGTAGGTACCGTCGTCAATCATTTCCCGGACCAGGGCTTCAAGCTGTTCGACGGTGAAGTCATGGCCCGGGCGAAGCATGCCGCGCAGCGGGTAGATTTGGTCCGGCTTGTCGGAGATCAGCAACTTTTCGGCTACCTCGGGCCGAGCTTCCTGAAAAAGCCTGAGAAAGGAGCGGGGAAAAACAGCCACTTCCGCCACCGACGGCCGATCCGCCAGGATAAGCGCCAAATTGCGTTGCTGACTGCTCGACATTTCGATATTAAAGCGTTTGGCCAGACGCTCCTCGTCGGCATCGAAGTCGGCAAAACCATAGTGGTAGCCGAGCATGGTCAGCAATCGCCGCTCAGCGACGTTATCGAAAAAAGACTGGTCGCGGCCGGGCTTGTCGAGGGCCACGTATACCTCCTCGTCTGTCAGCAGAATCTCCGTGGCCTCCACGTCCATGGCATCCCAACCCCAGTTCAGGCTCTCGAACAGGATCACGTCGTAACGACCGAGCCGATAGTCTTCGAACCGGCGCTTGGACGCCGTGCGGAAAATCTCGAAGTTAAATGCCTGCTGACGCCGATTGAGTTCGCCGACCACATCGACTACAAGGCCCCGAGGCGGGCCGTCGGCGTCGAAGGTAACGACGGAACTGGGAGCGTAAGCGCCGACTTTCACCGTCGTTGCGGCCTGGACATACGACGACATCCAGAGAACAATCATTAAAAGGGTGTGCGTCAAGCGCAGACGCATGGGCGTTTCTCCTACAGTTCATAGAACATTAGCACGGCCCTTCGCCCCTACATACGACACATCTTTGAAATCTCGTTAAACCAGGTCAAGTTCATGTCCGCATCCCTCAGTCACTTTTTTGCCTACATCGCCCGCCTTCGCTGGATCCGCCGGTGGGGCCTGATGCGCAATGCCATCGAGGAAAACGTGGCGACCCACTCTTGGGAAGTCGCCACCATCGCCCACGCCTTGGCGCTCATCCGCAATCGTCATTTCCACGGGCAGGTCAACGCCGACCGCGTTGCCGCCGCCGCGTTGTACCACGACGCGACGGAGGTGATCACCGGGGACCTGCCGACGCCGGTCAAATACCACTCCAGCGTCATGCGTGAAGCCTTTGGGGAGATCGAGCATAGGGCCGAAGACGAATTACTGGAGCTTCTACCCCCCAGCCTGAAGGACGATTTTGCCCTCTACGTGAAGGAGTCCCAATGGACGGCAGAGGTCAAATCGTTGGTGAAGGCCGCCGACCGCCTCTCGGCGTGGCTTAAGTGCCAGGCGGAAATCAGCGCCGGCAACAAAGAGTTTGAACCCGCGGCCATCCAGATCCGCCAACGTCTCGATGCCGAGGACTTGCCGGAGGTGCGCTACTTTCTGGAGGTGTTCGCGCCGAGCTACAGCCAGCCGCTGGATCATTTGTTGGGGGATTGAGCCGTAGGGGGCGGAAAGCTTTTAACACGCCCCATGCCTGCTAACAGCAGAAGCTTCGGCTCGTCGGCAAAGCGGCAATCTAATCGATCCCCACAATTTTGTGCATCTGCAACGTCAGCCGCCATTGCGGATGGGCCAGGCAATAATCCGTGGCGCGGCGGGTGTTGCTCCGTTTGAGTGCGTCGTCGCCCTCATCCGGCACCGATGGGGAAGCCATCGGCGAGAGGAAATAGTGATCTGCCCGGATAGCGGTGAAACGCTCCGGCATGGCCAGCGGCTGGGGATAAACCAGCTTCAGCTCGTTGCAGCGCTCGATCACCACTTTCGCGTCCGCCTTGGGGCTGACACAGAGCCAGTCGAGCCCTGAGGGTGCCGGCAAGGTGCCATTGGTTTCAACCCCCACCTCGAACCCCCGGGTATGGAGCGCCTCGATCAGTGGCTCGTCAAGCTGCAGCAACGGCTCGCCGCCGGTGCAGACCACGTAGGGCTTGAGTGGCCCGGACGCGACCGGCGCATGTGGCCAGAGGCCGGCGATATGATCCGCCAGCGCCTCGGCATCGGCGAACGTGCCGCCATTCTGACCGTCGGTGCCGACAAAATCCGTATCGCAGAAATTGCACACCGCCCGGGCCCGGTCCGCTTCCCGTCCGTTCCATAAGTTGCACTTGCTGAAACGGCAGAATACGGCTGCACGTCCGGCCTGCGCGCCTTCCCCCTGTAGGGTGTAGAAGGCTTCCTTAACCCGGTACATCAAACCTCCACTTCGTAGGGGAGCGGGTCCGTCAATCCATGATGGGCAAACGCTTCCAGGCGCTCTACGCATGAGCCACAGCGGCCGCAGGCTTTCTCGCGGCCGTTGTAGCACGTCCAGGTTTGGCTGTAATCCAGATCCATCGCCAGCCCTTCAGACAAGATCTGCCCCTTATCCATCTGCATGTAGGGCGCCTCGATACCGACCGGCTCGTAGTTGGCGACCCGGCACACGGCGTCCATCTTCGACACAAATTCGGGCCGGCAATCGGGATAGATGGCGTGATCGCCGCCGTGGGCACCGTACCAAACCGCTTGGGCACCGACAGACACCGCGTAACCGGTAGCCAGCGAAAGCAGAATCATGTTTCGGTTAGGCACGACTGTGGACTTCATGTTGTCTTCTTCATAATGCCCCTCCGGCACGCCGATTGCGTCGGTCAGCGCCGAGCCGGTCATCAGGCTAGCCATTGGTGACATATCGACTACCTTATGAGGAACGGCCAAGGTTTTGCAGACCGCTTCGGCGCATTCCAGTTCCCGCACATGGCGTTGACCGTAATTGAACGACAGCGCATGTACCTCGTGCCCTGATGCACGGGCCCGGTGCAGCAGAGTGAAGGAATCCATGCCACCGGAATAGATGACCACGACTTTCTCGGACATAGTGGGGAACCTCGGAAACGGTAATCTTGGAATGCATCGAGCAAAGGATGAAGTGTAACAGGGACCGGTCAGGATAGGTTCGCGTCCAACTTACGGGACGGTTAAACTCATAGGACGTTCCCTTTCGTTGAATGGGCGCTCCGCGACAGCGATAACTAAAATACGCAGTATGAACGTTTCTGATAGACCGGCATTTATCGATTTCGAGGCCTCGAGCCTGGACCTGATCGCAAGCTACCCGATCGAGGTTGGCGTCAGCCTGCCCGATGGAACGCTACATAGTTGGCTAATCGCGCCGCATGTGCTCTGGCAGGACTGGTCGGAAAGCGCCGAAGCCATTCACGGTATCAGCCGCGACACGCTGCTCGCCGAGGGCCGTGAAGTCAGAGACGTTGCTTATGAGCTAAACCAGATCCTTAGTGACGAAGTCTACTGCGATGCCTGGACCTTCGACAGTTTCTGGCTGCATCGTTTGTTTCGGGCGGCCCGCCTCCGTCCCAATTTTCTCCTGGAGTCGGTTTCGTCCATTTTGGGTGCTCACCAGATCCAGCAATGGTCGGAAACGCGTCAGCAGGTCATCGAATCGTTAGGGTTGCCGGTGCATCGGGCTGCAAATGACGCACTCATACTGCAGGAAACCTGGCATCGTGTGGTGGGCAATACCCCAACGCAAAACCTGCACTATCATATCGCACGCCCTTGAGTAGGGCGGCGACCAGCAACCCCTTCGATCACGTCACCGCGGTATTCCGCGTTTCTCAGCGATCCCTTAATGGTCTGCACAATAGCGGACGGTACGAAAGAGCCGATACGAACCAGTCGAGACGCTAAAAGCAGAAAAACAGGCAAAAAAAGAGCGCGACCGGGAGGCCGCGCTTTCAATAAAGGAGAGTTTCATCACGCCAACCGTCGCAAGTGGACGAGGCTGATGAAATGCACAACGTAAACACGTGACGCCAAAGAGTATGCCTTCTCTTTAGCCTTCCAATCTGTACGGGATTGCCGCAAAAGTGAGCCATCGGGACGATATAAGGACTTACCGATTGCATCACCAACTTCGCCGCTTATAAGGCTTGCAAACTTAAAGGCAACGGATAGACTGAGAGGGAAATGACGACGGTAACAGGCGCCCGCGCTTGTTTTTCACCGTTGTCGGCCATTGAGTTACGAGATACCTAACAGTGATTCCAGTCGTTCACGCAAAATACGTTTAAGCGACGAATCCCCGTCATCGGGCGATTCGCGACGCGAATCTTCCGGTGGCCGAAGAAGCCCGGAAGTCTTTAGATTCCGGGCTTTTTTTATGCATTTTTATTGATGCTTGTTGTCCTTGGAAACGTCGTCCTTGGAAACGTTGTCCTTGGAAAACATGTGATTGGAAACAGACGCTGAACAAAGCGAGGGCTTAGCTGTATGCACAAACTGCAAAAACCGCTTGTCGATATGCCGGCGAATGGCCTTAACGGCCCTGCGCAGGCGCGTTTTCTTTCCATTGTCATGCCAACGCCTTAACGGCTTCCTTCAAACCCGGAAGCCGTTGAGCGACCGGGCCGAGAATCTCTCGAAAACCCCGGTCGCTCCATATCGGGGTTTTTTATTTTGCACGCGCGATAGAGCAAAAGGAGAGAGAGATGAGAAAACACCATAATCGCCCCGCTATCCAGAACAAGGCCCCCTCCCAGGGCCCGATCCGCCGCCCGGCGAAGCTGCCACTGCTGGACGCGATCTGCAAGAGGCTTAATCAGCGCGTCAACCTGGACAGTGAACAAAGCGTACTGGGTCTTTACGAACGCGGATGGATCTTCAAAGGGGTCATTGCCAATACCGATGATCAGGAAGCCCGCTACGTGCGCGCCCTGGCAACCAAATACAACTCCTGGATTGCACGCCAGGTCGCCTGATCGCCCACGGTGGCCGACAGCGAGGCTCCGTCCAACCGTCTCTGGCTGCACCAACGCCCTCCGGATTGCACAAGCAACGCGATTCAGCCGTTAGCGCCGGCTGAATCCCCGGAGGGCATCTTCTTGCCCCCCATGCATCATCACGTAATTATTGACGACGTCCAGAATCTTTTCCTTTGAATAGGGCTTGACCACATAGCCGTTGGCACCGGCGCTGATGGCGCGCTGGATGCTGTCGATAGAATCGTCGGCCGTCACCAGCACGATGTGCTGCTGCTCGTTGATCTGCTTGAACTCCTGCATCAGCTCGTGGCCATCCATATCCGGCAGCCCCAGGTCCAGCATCACGATGTGAAAAGCCTCGTTCTGGAACTGTGTCCGGGCGCTGGCGGCGTCCTCACATTCCACCACCAGGGTCGCACCGGTCTGGTGCAGCATGTCCTTGAGCAACTCGCGCATGGTCGGTTCGTCCTCAACAACGAGGATACGCAGGTTTTCCATGTTCATTTCCTCTTAACGATCGAAGCTCTTGACGATCAAAACGCCACACGCCTGGGATCACTCGCCGGACGAACGGCGGGGAATAACCAGTGGCGTGGGCGAGGCCGCCGTATCGGGCGACGGTTCGTCTTGCCGGCTGGAATAACGCGCGTCCGGCTCACCACTCCGAAGCAGCATATTACTGATCGAGATCGCCGTGGTGTACAGAGAAATGGCAATAATCAGTAGAACCGGCTGCAGAAAGGCCACAAAGCCGGGTACTTGCTGGCCGCCGACAATGCTGATGATCAGAATGATCGACGGCCCCATGACCAAGAACAAGGTCAGCGCGATAAAGAATACGATACGCTCCTTGTGGCGCCCCAGGCCTGGGGTGGTGACTAGCCCCAACACGAACTTACCGATGGCCAAACCCGCGAGGATCGCCGAAGCGATACTGAGATCCGGCCGCAGAAGGACCTGCGCCAGCTCTCCATCCCACATCCGTTGCATTACGATAACCAGGAACGGAAACAGCACAAAGAGCACGTCCGCGTAGGTTCCAAACATAGTGTTCAGCGATGGTGCTTCGCTGTGGCGCCTATCATCCATACAATTATCGATCCTCGCTTGGTAGTTCCAACGTGGCCAGAGCCTGCCGCATCAGGGCTTTAAGTGTATCGAAGAGGGCCAGTGCCCGATTCGCATCGCCACGTTTGACGGCCGCTTCCAGCTCGCCGGCCTGCTCGGTCATTAACGGGTAACCCATGGCCCCGGCTGTACCCTTGATCTGGTGCGACTGGCTTTGGAGCGCTGCCCAATCATCATCCCGGAACGCCTTCTCCATGATTTCAATCCGCCTGGGCAAGCCGTCCAGGAACTGGCTGACCAGGGCATGAATGCCTTCGCTTTCTTCACTCGCACTCGACCGAGGGGCGTTCACCGCATCCAAGTGACGCGCCAGCATAGCCGCCAAGTGGTCGCTGTCGATGGGTTTATTGAGCACGCCATCACACCCGGCGTCCAATAATTCGTCGATTTCCCGCTGATCGCCGGCGGTAAACGCCACGATAGGTCGCCGGAAACCGGTCTGGCGCAGCATCCGGGTCGCCTCGGCGCCATCCATAGCCGGCATGTGGCGATCCATCAGAATCAGGTGCACGGTCTTCGCCAACGCGATCTGCACGGCCTCCCGTCCATTGGTGACGGCGATGGCCTCCAGCCCGAATCGGCGCAGCAGACGTTCCACCAGGAGGCGGTTGTCGTCGTTGTCCTCGGCAACCAGCACGGTGCCGCTGTATTGCTGTTCCTCGTTCTTGTGCAACCTGTCATCCAGCGTCAGGTAACGGGCGAGGACTTCATAGAAGCGATGCTTGTCGATCGGTTTCGCCACGTGGTCGGTGCAGCCGGCGCGCCGGTAATCGTCGATATCCTCGGCCATGACGTTGGCGGTAAGCGCGATAATAGGCGTATTCACACCCGCCTCGCGCAAAGCGACCGTCGCATCCCGCCCGTTCATGACCGGCATCTGGATATCCATGAGGATCAGATCGAAGGCTTCGTGCGTCGCCAGGTCGAGGGCTTCCGCGCCGTTGTTCGCGTACGCGATTTCGGCGCCGGTGCGCTCGACCATCAGCTTGACCAGCTTGCGGTTGACCTCATTGTCCTCGGCGCAGAGGATACGCCCCTGCAGACGCGGCGCGGCGACCATTGGCAACATGCGACGGCGCTGCACGAGTTCCGAAGCATCGCGCAGTAGATGCACCCCCTCAAGCGGTCCGGTCGCGATGGAGACCTCAAACTCACTGCCTTCTCCGTAAACGCTGCTGACCGCAATCGAACCGCCGAGCATCTCCGCCAGGCGTTTGGAAATACTCAAACCCAATCCGGTGCCGCCGTATTGCCGGGCAATGGCCGCGCTCCCCTGGGCGAAAGGGTCGAACAGGCGTGAGAGCTGCTCCGGCTTCATGCCGATACCGCTGTCCACCACCCGGGCCACTAACGTCTCGGTCTCCCGCTGGCAGCGCACGTTCAGCGAAATCGTGCCACTCTCGGTGAACTTCAGGGCGTTGCCGCACAGGTTGATGATGATCTGCCGTAGTCGCGTCGGATCGGTTTGGATCGTCTCCGGCAGGGGGAACTCGCAGGCAATACTGAAATCGACACCTTTCTCCTTCGACCGCGGCGCGAAAAAAGCCCGCACCTCATCCAGTAATTCAGGCAGGTTAACCTCGAGGATGTCCACGTTGAGTTTGTTGGCATCGATTTTGGAGTGGTCGAGAATATCGTTGACCAAGTCAAGCAGATGACGGCCGCTGCGCACGACCGTTTCAGCGCTGCTGCGCTTTTCATCCTCTTTGAGCCCGGGATCGAGCAGCGTTTCGCCGTAACCGATGATCGCCGCCAGCGGCGTGCGAATCTCATGGCTCATGTTGGCCAGAAACTGGCTTTTCGCTTCCGCCGAGTTGCGTGCCAGCTCTTTCTCCATGCGCTCGTTTTCGCGCTCTTTTTCCATCGCCTCGCGCTGCTTGCGCTCGGTAATATCGATACAGGTGCCTTCCAGGTGCCCGGGTTCGCCGTCCACGTCATATACCGTGTTGAGCGAGACGTTGAGCCAGCGCTCTTCCCCGCGAATCGTGAAGCAGCGCGTCTCGACGCCCTTGGCGGTCCCGTGGTTTTCCAACTGCCGGATCACCTGCTGGCGCAGGTCCGGGTCGGCAAAACAGGCCGATAATACATCGGGCACCTGACGAGTCATGCGCTCGGCATCGTCGTAGCCCAGCAGAGTTGCCATGGCGGGGTTGGCAGCCACAAAGCGACGTTCCAGCGACATTTGGAAGATGCCTTCCACCGCATTGTTGAACAGCGATTGGTAGCGGGTCAGGTTGGATAATGCCCGCTGACTCCAGTCCAGCGCTTCGGCCTGGATTAGCTTGATCCGGTCCGCCAGCGCGAACGAAAACAGGATAATCTGGGCCGTCAGACCTATTTGCGGCGCGTGGGCGGTAAACAAGTTAAGCGGTACGAATCCCATTACCGTCAGCGCGTACACCCCGACACCCGCCAGGGTGCAGGTCCATGCAAAGAAGTAGGTCCGCGCCGCCGCATTGAAATGCTTCCAGGCCCAGTAACTGACCACGATGAGCACGATGGCCAGAATGATGGAGCTCATGACGGTCCACTCCATCGCCACGTGATAGGGCAGGAACAAACTAAGGACGATTGTCACCACCACGCCGCCCACGCAAACCTGCAACACCTTATCCAGATCCCGCGAATGCCTGGGCAGTTCCAACAACGCGCGGGCCATGAGGATGCCGAAAAACCAGGCGAGCAGTATCTGGTAGTGCAGGAGGTCCTTGCTGAGGAACCAGGGCCGCTCGTCGAACAGTTGCAGGCCATGCACTTGTTCTGTGGCGATAAACAGGGCGGCGAACACCAGGTAGAGCACGTAATGGATGTGGCTGCGCTCACGCACGGCAATGGCGACGAACAGGTTGTAGGCCAGTATTGCCAGGATACTGCCGAGAAAAATGCCTTGAATGGTCTCATCCACCGCCACCTTTTCGATGTAGGCGTCCGGCGACCAAAGCATCAGGGGCAGGCGGAAGGTATTGGCGGTTTCCACCCGGAGGTAAACCCGCACCGCCTCGGCAGGGTGCAGCGTCAGTTTGAAGACGGGATTGGGCACCAGCAGCTCGCGCTCGTCCCAGTTTGGAGTATAGCCTAGCTCGCGCTCATCCGAGAGAACCCCGTCGCGATAAACATGAACCGACACCTGATCCACCAACGGCAGACTGAGTTCCAAAAAGCGCTCGACCGGGGCAGTGCCGGCGTATTCCAGATCGAAGCGCGCCCAGTAGGCCGATTCGGTGTAGCCAAAGTTGAGGACGCCGCCGTCATGCTTGCGAAAAGCCTCCTCCAGATCCTTGGCCCGAACGTTCTCCAACGACAAATCCCCGGTAGGATCTTCCAGGTACCAAAGACAGGAGGCCAGACCGACGCGCTCTTCCCCGGGAGCTACTTCGATAGGGACGTCGTGGCAGGCTTTACCGGCGGCAGAGGCGATGCCAGGAATCAGCAGGCAAAGCAGGATAAACGCTGTCAACAAGGCAGCGGTCAGTGAGTACACTGCTCGCTGTTCCGAATGCCGCAAAATGTGATCTCCGAGCGGGCAGGTGCCTGGGAATTCCGTTAACGTGCCGGTGTGCTGTCGGGTCGGGCTTTTTTAGTTTTTGTGGCCTCTGCCATCACTTTAGTCCGTTAACACGAAATTCGCACCTTTACGCCGCCCAATCAAGCGCAGGACCACAAGGACGCTTACAATGACTGGTTTTCGCTACATTCTGGCCTTTTTAACCCCCGCGCTACTGCTTGCCGGTTGCGGCAGCGACGGCGATACCAGTGCCAAAGGGAAAAGTGCCAACAATTGCGGCTCGGCCTTCAATCCCGCGACAACGGTGTTCGAGACGTTCAGCGATTTCACCCTCACGGAACCCGCTCGCCTGGAGCGCACGCTATTCCGCGATGTGCTTCTGGGTGTCCAGCCCGCAGACACCGAAGATACGGACTCTCAGGCCGTCGCGGACGCTGTGAAATCCCTCACTGCGCGCTTCAATGGCGGCAAGCCCGATACTGGCGCAGGCAGCTACACCAGCGTACGCAACCCCATCGATCTCGTAAGCCTGATGATCGGCGAGGACCGCATTGAGAATTTCTCCGAAGGACGGCGCACCATCAGCGACTGTATCGACGCCGGCAATGCCGCCGAATACAGCACCAGTGCCAACGGTGTACTGGTCACCTTCGAGGAAGTCGATAACGGTTCCGCCACCGATAGGTACAACTACCCTACGGTGCGCTGGGTCTATGCGCCGGAGGCCTCGGACAAAGTGATCCGTGTTACTCGATTCCAGGGGCTTGCGGGCGAAGACCTGCAAGGCGCCGTCGTCGGCGTTCAATTTAACAGCCAAGCGTTCTCATCCGTCGGCTTCAACGCCCCCGAACTCGTTCAGGCATCGTTCACCGCTAGCAATAACCAAGAGCGCCTGGGCCTGCAACAGGACTTCGTCGACGCACATACCGACGACTGGATCCGTAGCAGCAATAACGTTTTCGACTTTGCCGGTCAGACCGGCATCGATTGCGCCCGGGTGGTCGTGGATTACGACATGGCGCAGGCTGAAGTCTTCACGTCGGTTTGCGAGGACAGGCCTCATCCCGACGCCATGGACTGCTCGGCCCAGAATGCCTATAAAGATTCGCAAGGAAGGGACGTCAAAAGTCGCGAAGAATACGTGGGCAGCAACGCATACTGCGGTAACGCTTCCGCTGGCGAAGGCCACACATACAGTACACAGCCAGTATCTGCGCGCCAGCAGTGAAAGGTGTTTCTACATCGGATCGGTAGGCCGGGTTAGCCTGGACGCTGGAACCGGGTTCGTTCGCCCATGCCCCAGGTGGTCATAAAACCCTTCTTGCGATCGATCATGCGTTCATACGTCGCGATGATGATGGCCGTGTGCGGAGCCTGATTGCGGCGGAGCATTTCGATACGCTCTTCCAGGTCCGCCACTTCGCGATTGAGGCGTTCCTGCAGATGCTCGCGCACGCTCTCGTGCCGGTTCAGGTTGGGCTGCTGGCCATCGTCTGGAAAGCTCTGGTCGGCAAGCTCGGTCGGTTCGACTAACATGGTTTGTCCCTCATCCTTGAGTTGTTATCGCGTGGTTGTTATTGCTTAAGCTGTTATCACGTGCGTTCTTGAGATTTATCGAGAGTATCGCTGATGTTAGATCAGCACCCTGTGTTCAGGTTCCCGACGTATGCACCTCGATAACATCCGTCGATTCCCTAGTACATTAGAGTCTAGTACGGATTTCGCTTATTGTGCACAACTGTTAGACAAACAGCAACAAAGAGTGAACGACGGTTCACAAACCAGAGGTCGCCGCTCTCGGCCGACTGTCCGCCGCGGCGGTCGGCTGCTATTCTGGGAAAAAGAAGCTGACGCGAACCTGCCTGCGTGCCCGCTGTTTGGTGATAAAGGCCAAGGTTCCCCTGAACGGAGTTCAAGATGACTGCCCCGTCCGTTGCCGATACCCTCCGGGAATACATGTCGCTGATGGAGATACTGGATGACGCCTATTGGGAAGCGGGCACCATTCAGCACAAGGACATGCTCTACGACGTTATCAGCATCTTTCACCAGGAGGTGGCCGAGCTGAACAAGCTCAGCATCCTCGACCATCACTATCCCTACGAGGTGATCACCGAAGGTATCCGGCGGGTCATCCCCAAACTGCAAAAGCTTGAAGATCAGCAGAGCGATGTGATTCAGCGCACCCAGACGGTGACGGATTTCAAGGAAATCCAGTCTTCGGTGCTGGCCATTCTCGAGGCGCAGCTTGACGACGTTTAGTGTTCCGTCTGGCCAATTCGCTGACCTACTCAGCCCCTGAGCCCCTGAGTGACGACGCCCTAAGCTATGGCTGGCGGTCTTTCGGCCTCCGGCACTTTCGGAAACGCCCGGCACACCGTCCAGATGAATCGTCCCAGCGCCGGTAGATGGTGGGCAACGAGCGGTAGACCGGTGTTGAGCAGGCTAACCGAAATGTCCCGCGAGGCGTCCGCCCAGCACAGCTTGTTAATCAGCCCCACATGCCCGAAAGCTTCACGGCTATGGGGCCCCCAGATACCCAGCGGTTCGCCCCCCAACATCATGCCGGCACTGAAGCGCATGGGAATCATCAACGTGCGGTCGATCTGCAGCGAACCGAACTGCTGGATGGCCCGGCGAATGGTAAGCGGCTCGCAAACCTTGTTCCCCTTCCAGATACCGCCATTGAGCATCATCTGGTAAAAGCGCGACATCTCCTCCGCAGTACCGCACAGGTTGGCGGCCGGCACCACGGCTTCCTGAAAGCGAACGTCGTTCACCACCGCCTCGATGGTCTGCATATCGCCGCCCAGCGCACGCTGCAGGATCCAGGAGATGGGAAAAACCGGGTTAGGTCCCGTGGCGTAATTGGAGGCCAAGTCTTGCAGGCGCTCCTTGCCGATACCGTAGGTGAACCATGTCATTCCCAGCGGCTGACGGATATGCCGGTCGAGAAACGTTTCGATGGACTCGCCGGTCACCGTCTCCAGCACCCGTTGCAGCACGAACCCGCCGGTAATCGCGTGATACGCCACCTTCGCGCCATCCACCTCGACCGGACGCGCCTCGCACAGTAAGCGCCAGATCGCGTCAGGGTCCCACAAGGTGTCCAGCGGCGTGTCCCTGGGAATCGCCGGGATACCGCCGCGGTGGGATAAAATCTGATGAATGGTAATAGTGCGTTTGCCGTTCTGAGCGAATTCCGGGCAGTAGTAGCTCACCGGATCCAGCAGGTTAATGCGCCCTTGTTCCGCCAGGATATGGATGAGCAGCGCCGTCACCGCCTTGGATGCCGAGAAGTAGCAAACCGGCGTCCCGGGCGTCATCGGCAGGCGGCGGGCGCCTTTACCGTCCCGGGGTCCGTTGCCGCTGGCATGGCCGATGGCCCGGTGCAGCACCACCTGTCCCTTGTGGCGCAGACACAATTGCATGCCGGGATGTATACCGGTGCGATAGAGCCGCTCGACGCTGCGCCACACATTGTCCAGGGCGTCAGCACCGATGCCGGCCTGCTCAGGCGACACTTCGGAGGCGGCGTCGACGGCGGTGACAGCGTTCAGATTCCGGGGGACCGGGGACGCGTTCAAAGCGCGGCGGGTCAGGGAGTGCATGGCAGATATCCTCTTACGGCAACAGCGGCATCCGCATCGTTAAGGGCATTGGCGGTCATTGTCATCACCTTATGGTGTAGACCAGGGTGCCGCAAACCGAGTGTGCAGCAATAAGACACCTCTCGCATTATCCTGGGAAATAAGCGTGGGGATTATGCCAAGGGTTACGCTAGGTAGGAGAACTATCGAATCACGGGACCTAACCCAGTCGCGATCACGACCCCAATCACGAGAACCATGCAGAGCAACGAGAGAGCCTTCGGAGTTATGGAAATACCGGCATAGAGCAGCGATGATACAGGGCAACAAGCGATCTGTTCGTGCAATCCGGGCCAAACCCCGCTCAAGGAGACCGGTATTACCTATGGTGTATTTTCTCTGCATTCTCGCCGTCGTGGCCGTGGCCGGCTACCGCTTGTTCTTCTATCGGCGTCAGCGCCGCAAACAGGTGGCTTCCCGCACCTTTCCCGATTCCTGGCGCGAACGGCTCAATGAGGATATGGCGCTCTACCGCCAGATGCCGCCGGAGGTGCGTGAACAGGTGGAATCCGGCATCCTCATTTTGCTGGATGAACTTGAATTCTACGGTTGCGATGGCCTGACCGTGACCGAAGAAATGCGCTTGCTGATCGCCGCCCACGGCGCATTGTTGATCTGCGGCCTAAACCTCGACTATTACGACAGCCTGCGGGCCGTACTGCTCTATCCGGACGCTTATCGCGCCCCGGCGGACCACCACGACGGATTCGTCTATACCGAAGCGGAAGACCACCGGCTGGGCGAGTCCTGGGGGGAAGGGCGGGTCATCCTCACCTGGTCCACGTTGCAGCAGGAGGCGGCCCAGCCCAATGCGGCCAGCAACGTCGCGCTGCATGAATTCGCCCATCAACTCGATCAGCTCGACGGCGCCTCGGACGGCGCGCCGCCGCTGCATTCGGATTCCGAAGCCAGAACCTGGGAGGCGGTTTTCAACGACGCCTGGGAACGTCTGAAACAACAGGCTTACTCGGGTACTACGGTGCTCGATCCCTATGGCGCTACGGACCCGGCGGAGTTCTTCGCCGTCGCCACCGAAACCTTCTTCTGCCGCCCCTCCGATCTGCGCGCCGAGGAGCCTCATCTTTACAAATGCTTGGAGGGATTCTTCCGTCTCTCGCCAGCCGACTGGCCGGCAATGCACACCTGATTGCGGCCGGACCGCTTGGCCGTGTACATGGCCTGATCCGCTGCATTACACAGGGCATCGGCGGTGTCGGCATGCTGGGGAAATAACGCAATACCGATGCTGACGGACAAGCGCTCCACCGCTTCGCCGTCGACAGTGAGCACCTGACGCTCCACAAGCTGGCGCAGCCGTTCCGCAGTCGCGCTGGCCTCCTCCAGGTCCCGCTCGGGCAGCAGCACGATGAATTCCTCGCCTCCGTAGCGCGCCGCAATATCGACGGTGCGGACGGAGTCGGCAATCAGTTGGCTGACCCGCCGGAGAACCTCGTCGCCCTTGGCGTGACCGTGACGGTCATTGACCTTCTTGAAGCGGTCCAAATCGATCCACAGCAGCGCGACGGAGCGCCCGTAGCGCTCGGATCGACTTATTTCCTCATGCAGGCGGCGTTCCGCCTCGCGCCGGTTGTAGAGCCCGGTCAGCGCATCGAGGGTGGCGAGCCGCTCCAACTCCTGCTCCAGCGCCTTGCGGTCACTGATGTCCATCAGGATGCCTTCAAGCATGAGCTCGCCGTCCACCTGCACGCTGCGGCCACGCTCCCACACCCAAATGCGACTGCCATCGCGGCGGGTCAGGGGGTATTCGATCGAGTAGGGCTCGGCCTCGGCAACGGCCTGCTCAACAATGTGGACATTTTCCTCATTGGCCGAATCATCGATCATGTCGACGAAGGAGACATCCCGATTGTCGGTTAACTCGTCAGGGGCATAGCCAGTGACTTCGCGGCAGCCGTCGGAGACAAACTTCATCGTCCAGGCGTCATCGAACAGGCAGCGGTAGGCCATACCCGGCAGGTTATCCATCAGTGTCTTTAACTGACGCGTACTGGCGCGTGCCCGCGTCTCCATTTCCCGCTGCTCGGTGACATCAACCGCGATGGCGATCGCCCCCTCTATCGAGCCATCCGGGCCTGAAAAGTGGCGGGCATTCCACAGCATTTGTCTCCTCGCACCGTCACGGGTGGTAATGAAGGTCTCGAAGTCCGACAGATCTGACCCGTCCGCCATAGTGGCCTGGACATGGGTGAAGATGTGCCTGCGATCCTCTGCATCCGGACAAAGCCACGTCCAGACCAAATCGCTGTAAAGCACCTGGTCCTTGGTGTAGCCGCTGATCAACTCTGCGGCTTTATTCCAAACCACGATATTACCGTCGGGATCGAAAACCTGGATCCAAATGTTGGCATTATCGATTACACTTTCGCGGAATTGGCTGAGTTCGCGGATGGCGGCAGCCTGGTCTGAATTAGCGTTTATTACATCGCGGTAGCGGCGAAACTGGCGCAAGATCACCCAGAACAAGAGGAAGGACGTCACGCCGACAAAGGCCCACCCCTTATAGGTTTGGGCCAGGGTCAGCGTCTGCGGGTCGGGAAACAGAAGTGACAGGGCATAGTCGCTACCGGCAATCCACAATGCGCCGACAACAGCGTAGACCAAACTAATACTAAGTGCCCGGCGAACCGGCGATGCAACATCGCTGAACCCGGTCATAACGTTATCCGTCCCGGCCTCTCGAAACGGAAGCATAAGACAGCATCGGAGGAAAACCGCCGATCAGTCGTGTTATCAGATCCCCAAACAATGCCCAAGTGTTCGCCCATCGATGTTGGTATAACCTTATCTTCAAGTTAACTGCTGAAACACCCAGCGTCGAGGAAAGCGGCCCATTTCCGGCTGCACGCACATCATCCAATACGTCAAGCGAACCGTATCAGACCAGCAGTTCTTAGCCCGGGAACGTCCTCGAATTCCGACAGGAGTCACGACGATGAAAACCTGCCTCATATTATTAGCCAGCGTGCTTCTGTCCGGCTGCGTTCGTCACCTCAATGCCCCTGACACGACGGTGCCTGCCCGGACCACAGAGTGGCGCGTTGAAAAAAACATCGTCTACACGCCCCCAGACTGGCCGCAGACCTTACATGCCGACATCTATCTACCAGAAGGGCCGGGGCCCCATCCAGCGGTACTGTCCGTCCATGGCGGTGGCTGGGAGCGCCGCTCCCGGGACGACATGGCGGGGATCTCCGAGACACTGGCCAGTCACGGTTTAGCCGTCATGAACATCGGCTACCGCTTCGCCCCGGAATACCGCTTCCCGGCCCAACTGCACGATCTGCAGCAGGCAATGCACTGGCTCAACGACAACGCCCAGCGGCTGGATATCGACACCAATCGCATGGCCGGCTTTGGCTATTCTTCCGGCGCCCACCTAGTTAGCCTGTTGGGACTAGTGGCCAACCAGGGTGGGGAGCTCGACACGCCCCACGGCGGCCCCGAAACCACGCTGGATGCGGTGGTTGCTGGCGGCACACCCAGCGACCTGCGCAAGTTCGACTCCGGCAAACTGGTGATACAACTCCTTGGCGGAACCAAACAGGCCATGCCGGAACGTTATGCGGCGGCGTCACCGGTCACCCACATCACTCCGCAAGCGCCGCCGTTCTTCCTCTTCCATGGAAGTTGGGACGATCTGGTGCCGCTCGACCATACCACGGATTTCCAATCTGCGCTGGCGGCCGACGGTGTTCCTACCGAGATGATGGTTCTAAGCTGGCGCGGCCATATCCTAACCTTTCTCACCAGCCATCAAGTGGTCGACGACGCCATCCAATTTCTTTACCGGCAACTGGACATGACGGACGAAGAGCCGGTGCCCAGGGCGACTTAATCCGCTTATCTGAACAGACTTGCCAGAACGGACTTACCAGGACAAACCAGAACAGACCTACCAGGACAAAAAAGGACCCAATGCCAAACCCAGGATCAGCGCGACCGCCAGCAGTACCGCGAGGACGGTGACCGGTCGCCGCGCCAGCCGCTGGCGGAAAGACAGCACGTCGCCTGCAGCCCGGCGACGCTCGTAGTCTGCCCGCTGGGCATGAGCGCGCTCCCTCTGGTATGACGCCAAGAGACCGCGCGCGCGCTCGGCCTCGTCGGCTTCATGGACCCAGAAACCACCCATGCTGATGCCCCACCGGCTGGGCGGGGTTTCGTAATAGTTGATGCGATGGGTTTCGAGCAGCGCCCGAACCTCGTCCGCCTCGTCGTCGGGGACATGGCGCAGGTTCATCAGGAAGTGCGGCATAGGGGCGACTCGATTGAGAGAATGGATCAGGCATTGTAACGTGCTGCAACGCCAACTGGGACCGTACCCCATGCACGGGTTATGATGCTGCACGTTTTTTGGAGGGCCCATGCCCCAGCTAGAACAAACCGCCATCGCCGCGACCCGCACCTGGCTCGAACGCGCCGTGATCGGGCTTAACCTGTGCCCCTTCGCACGGGCCCCTTATCTGCGCTCGCAAGTGCACTTTGCCGCATCCGCCGCCGTGAGCGAAGAGGACCTGCTCACCGATCTGGTTGTGGAAATCGAGGCCTTGCTCGATAAATCCCCGGAACAACGGGATACCACCTTGCTGATCCTGACCGACGGCCTGGCCGACTTCGCCTCCTTCAACGCCTTCGTCGCGGCGGCGGACGCCCTGCTTGACGCACTCGGCCTGGAAGGCGTGCTGCAAATAGCCAGCTTCCACCCCGACTATCAATTCGCTGACACTGCGCCGGACGCCATCGAAAACTATACCAATCGTTCCCCCTACCCCATACTGCATCTATTGCGGGAAGACAGCGTGAGCCGGGCCGTGGATGCGATGCAAGACCCGGACGAAATCTATCAGGCCAACATCGAACGCCTCCGGGCGCTGGGCCATAGCGGTTGGGACAGACTATGGCCGCGCCGCTAAACCCCGCGTTACACTTTCCCGGGTTACATTTTTACCGTTGTCCACGCATTTGACGCTACGCGGGCCCTTTTCGACCACACGCGTGCGCCAGAAGCCCTTCAGTCCGAGGATGTCGACCGGATGAGCAAAAGCCCCGTCACGCTGCTACTGGCCTTCGATGACCAGGTCCGGCGCGACCAGAACCAATCCGCCCTTTTTTTGCACCGGCGCGACCGCCGCTACGCCCTCGACTGCCACGCTCAGCAGCAAAAACCATCCTTGGCGGGCTGGTTGAATCACATTACCCCTCATCGCCCCGAAACTTTGCAGCCGGATGCGCGCATCAAGCGCTGGCAGCGGCTGTCGCGCCTGCTGCTGCCAGTCGGCGCGCTACTGGGCGTGGTGACAATGTTGGGGCTCCTCTTTTACGACGGCAGCCAGCAAATCAACGTCACCGTCATTATCGGTTTTGTCGCCCTGCAGGGTCTGCTGGCGTTGCTGACCACCTTGCAAGCCTTATTCGGCTGGCGGCCCTGGGGCCGGTTGCTCACGCCCGGCCGCGGGACGGACCGTCCCACTACCGCACTGGACGGCTTGCAGCCGCAGCTTGCCGCCTGCACCGCTCACCAGACCGCGCTTGTGTTCACCCTGGCGGGGCTGCTGACGTTACTGGCCATGATCGTCGTGCAAGACCTGGCTTTCGGCTGGAGCACGACTTTACGCACCTCCGCGGAAAGCTATGGCGCGCTTATCCACGGACTGGCGACGCCGTGGCAGGCCCTCTGGCCGGCGGCCGTACCGTCGATGGCGTTGATCGAACAGACCCAGTTTTTCCGTCTCGGCGATCCGAGAATTGCCGAGCCGGCCCGCTACGGCGACTGGTGGCCGTTCGTCTGCATGCTGTGGCTGACTTATGCGGTCCTGCCGCGGCTATTGCTGACACTGTTTGCGCGTTTGCACCTGCGCACGCAGGCCCGGCGGCAGTTGCTCCGGCACCCTGGGCGCCAATCGCTGCTGTATCGTTTCGATGCGCCCACGGTGGAAACCGCCAGCAGCCCAAGTACCGATCCGGCCATGCCGCATCAGCCGGAGAACCAGTTCCACAGCCTGCCTGCCAGCCGCGACCTGATCCGCTGGGGCGGCGTCGCCCACGATACCGACGAGCCACTCACGCTCATGGAGAGGGACAATAGCCGCCTATTCGATGCCGGAGGCACCGCTTCGCTGGCCCATGACCAAGCCGTACTGAACGAACTGGCAGAACGGGAAGGGCCGGTGATCCTGCTGGCCCGCGCCTGGGAACCGCCCACCGGGGAACTGGCGGACTTTATTCAGGAAGCCCGCCGAAGCAGATCACGGGACAGGCTGCTGGCGCTGGTGCCGATTGGCGGCGAGCAGCCCCTGACACCCGCCTCGCCGCGCCAGCTGGCCCAATGGCAGCGGTTTGTCGAGCGCCAGAAAGATGCCAACCTGTGGATCTGCCAACTACCAACACCTGACCGGGAGGCCCGCCAGCATGGTTAGTTCCTCCCCGGCCGTACCGACGTTCGCGATCGTCGGACACCCCAACCGAGGCAAATCCAGCGTTGTCGCCACCCTGTCCCAGAACGACAGCATTGCGATTGCCATGGAGCCGGGCACCACGCGTACCAGCGATACCTATCCGCTCAAGGTGGACGGCGAAGTCCTCTATAATTTGGTGGATACGCCGGGTTTCCAGCGGCCGCGCAAAGTGCTTGCCTGGCTTGAGGCCCACAGCGCCTCAGCGTCGGACCGGCCGGATACGGTGCGGGCGTTCTATCTGCAGCACCGCGACGATCCCCAGTTTCACGACGAGTGCGAACTGCTGCGGCCGATTATCGAGGGGCAGGCGGGGATTATTTACGTGGTGGACGGCTCGGTGCCCTACAGTCCCGGCAACGAGGCGGAAATGACTATTCTCCAGTGGACCGGCCGGCCCAGCCTGGCACTGATCAACGCCATCGGCAGCGACGACCACGGCACCGCCTGGGAGAAGGCCCTGGGGCAATACTTCCGCATCGTCCGCCGTTTCAATGCCGTGACGGCCCCGTTTTCCCAGCATCTGGGTCTGCTGCGGGGCTTTGGCCAACTTGAACCGCGCTGGGAAGGTTTGCTCAACACCGCCACCACCCATCTTGAGCGCCAACGCCAACAGCAGCATCAGGCTGCGGCGGAACTGATCATGCACGCCATGAACGAGATGATGCAGCTCCAGGTTAGCGGCACCATGAGTGACGACGATAACCGCAACGCGGCCCGTCAACGCTTGCAACAGCGCTGGCTCGATGCCCAGCGCAAACGCGAAAGCCAGTTGCGCCAAGCCATCGAGGCGCTCTACCAGCATCATCGCATCCAGCGTCATGAACAAGATTTGGAATGGCAGGACGGCGACCTGTTCAGCCAACGCAGCCGCGCCGCCTGGGGCGTCAGCCGCACCTATCTGGCGACGGCCGGCTTTGGTGCCGGTGCGCTGGGAGGCGTGGGTATCGATGCGCTGACCTTCGGCACATCTCTTGGCGCCGGCGCACTTGTGGGTGGGGTTCTGGGGGCAGCCGGCAGCTATTTCTATGCCGACCGGCTGGGCAAATGGTCGTTCGGTCCGTTACTCGGCGGCCTACAATCCATGCGTTACGGGCCCGTAGCCGACCTGCAGTTTGCCTATGTCATCTTAGGGCGGGCCCTGAATCACTGGTATCACATCAGCCACCGCAACCATGCCGGACGCGATCCCATGCGCCTGGAGCAGGCGGAAAGCCACTGGCTGGAACAACTCTCCAAAGACAAGCGGAGAGAGCTGCAGAGCCTGCTGCAGCGCTTGAGCAAAGGTATTACCGATGGCCGGCGACACGTCCACTGGGTACAGATGATCAGCGCCGCGATGGATGCTTTCGAGCAGTGGCGGCAGTCCGAAAGCATGCCTGAAGCTGCATATTAATCATGATTGCAGTTGAATTGCCGGAAACGGGCGTGTTTATACTTATTAATTCACTGAACGAAAAATGGGGACGACGATGAAAATAGTTGATGTCAACAAAATCATTGGTACTGACCAAGACGTTCACGGTCCCGGCTGGAACAGCCGCCGGATGTTGCTGAAGAGAGACGGCATGGGCTTTTCCATGCACGAGACCATCATTCCGGCCGGCGCCGAACTTCATTTGTGGTACAAGAACCACCTCGAAGGGGTTTACTGCGTCGCCGGTAACGGCAGCATTGAGGACCTGGCCACCGGTGAGGTTCACGAGATCTACGACGGCGTCCTCTATGCCCTCGACAACCATGATCGCCATATCCTCCGCGGCGGTACCGAGGACATGCGATTGATCTGCTGCTTCAACCCGCCGGTATCCGGGCGCGAAACCCACGACGAGGACGGGTCCTACAACCTGTCTGACGAGGACTGATCCCGCCCTGCCAATCCCGGGCCTCCGAATGCCGGAGGCTCGCGGTTTTTCCCCGCACGCCCGCTCTCAATCTGGACGCTTAATCTCTGAACAGCCACCGGTCAGAAAGGCCAAAGCGCAATCCATTGCGTGTAGTTGAGAATTATTTGCGTTAGTTAACGGCACTCAATATCATTTACCGCTAAGCGCCACCGGTCGCCCTGACTCTCGATGGCCGCAGTTCAAATGTCCCGTCCGCACGATTGAGGTTATATTCAATGCCCTTGCACTCCCTCCCTGTCCGTCGGCTGACACGCGCCGTACGGAATACGTTGCCATTGGCCCTGTTTGGCATTGCCCCCTTGACACTGGCCCAAGACGACACCACCACCCTGAACGCACTCGTGGTAACCGACACCGCGCTGAAAGTCGAAGCGCCGCTGGTGGAAACGCCACGCCCGGCCTCCGTCGTTGAACGTGAGGAGTTGGAAGAGCGGAACGTTCAGTCGCTGGATGAAACCTTCAGGTATCGGGCGGGCGTGCTTTCCGGTCACTACGGCGGCGACAACGATACGGATTGGTTCAAGGTTCGAGGTTACGACCAGTCGACTTACCAGGATGGATTACGGATCTACCGGGAAGGTTTCTACCAATGGTTGCCTGAAATGTACGGCATTGAAAGAGTCGAGTTGCTGAAGGGACCGGCATCGATTCTCTACGGTGAGGCGCCTCCCGGCGGCGTGATCAACGCTATCAGCAAACGCCCGACAGAAACCGCACAGGGTGAGTTGAACATTCAAGCGGGTACCGATGAACATCGGCAACTTGCCTTCGATACATCAGGCCCTGTAGAAGGTCGTGACGATGTTCGTTATCGTATTGTTGGCCTGCATAGTTATGGCGAAGGCGATATCGAAAAAACCGAGAACGAACGCTATTTCATCGCGCCCAGCGTTGAATGGGATATTTCCGAAGACACGCAACTCACACTTCTGACCAGCTTCCAAAAGGATGATGCCGTTCCTTACAATGGCTTTAAACTGCCTTATGGAACGGCTAACAACACACCTTACGGCAAGGTGGATCCATCAACCAACTACAGCCAGCCCGACTACGACACCAACGAGCGTGAGCAGGCGTCTATCGGCTATGAACTGTCGCATCGCTTCAGCGATACCTGGACATTCGAGCAAAACCTGCGATACAGCCATCTAGATCTACTCTTGCGGAGCAGCTACATCCTTTTCAAAGACGCAGACCCTGCGGTCAGGACCGGCACTCAGGGCTTAACCTATCGCGAGGGTGAAATCGAGTCATGGACCATCGATAATCGACTGATCGGTAAGTGGTTCACCGAGAACCTCGAGAATACGTTGTTGCTCGGGATCGACTATCAAGACCTGGAAAACAAGGGCGACGAAGCCAACTTATACAGCTTCGGCACCATCGACCTGTTTGATCCGCAATACGGCAACTTCACACCGGTCACGGAAAGCGACATCATCAATCGCGAGATAACCAAGCAACAGACTGGCCTGTATATTCAGGATCAGCTTCGAATCAATGATCGCTGGGTGCTTCTAGGCGGTGTCCGCTACGATAAAGCAGAGACGGACAACGTCAATCGCACCGCTGGCACAACCGAACGCGCTGATGATGATGAAATTTCCCTATCTGGCGGCGTGATGTATCTGGCTCCAAACGGACTTTCACCCTATCTGAGTTACGCCGAATCCTTCCAGCCTCTCGCTGGCACTGAAAGCGACGGAAGCCTCTACGATCCCCGCGAAGGAAAGCAGTTGGAGGCTGGCGTAAAGTTTGCCCCGGATTACCTCGACGGTTACGTGACCGCTGCGGTATATCGCATCGAGGAAGACAATACGCTGGTGACCACCGGCGGTATCCAATCCCAAGCAGGAAAGCGCGATACGGACGGGTTCGAAGTTGAGGGCGTTGCCTACGTGACCGATAACCTGCAATTAACCGGAGCGTACACGTACAGCGACTCGGTAACCGAAAATACGGCCACAGACGCAGGCGAGGTGCAGGCTCCGTTAATTCCCCGCCATATGGCCTCTGCCTGGGTCGACTATGCGTTTAACGATACAGTACCGGGCCTACTGATAGGTGGCGGCGCCCGATATGTCGGGGAAACCAAAGACGAAGCCTATAACGTGGAAGTGCCGTCCTATACCGTCCTCGACCTGATGGCCCGATATGATTTCGCCAGTCGTTGGCGAGCTCAAATCAACGTCCACAATCTAGCTGATCGCGAGTACGTAGCCAGTTGCGACTACTGGTGCTACTACGGCGAAGCTCGTAGCGTCGTGGGCAGCGTCAGCTACCGCTGGTAAAATCTGGCCTGAACCTTCCAACACAGGAGGTTCCCCCAATGGGGTTGTTAAGGCAGACTGGATACCCTTTTTATCCAGTCTAACCCTTGGTAACCCCGTTTTTCATGGCCCAGAACACCTCCCAATTTACCCTCCGCGAAGCCCTTCCGGTACTCGTCCTGCTCTGGCTGGCCGGGCTCTATCTACGGATTCCCGTGCTGGTGGCGCCGCCGCTGGCGCCGTTTATTGCCGATGAGCTGGCCCTATCACAGGCTTTAACCGGCGCCCTGACCACCGTTCCAGTGCTGATGCTGGCTATCGGCGCTATGCCTGGTTCGCTGGCAATTTCCCGGCTGGGCGCCCGTACCGCGCTGGCCTTGGCTCTGATCGTCGTTGCCGTTGGCTCGAGTCTGCGCGGCCTGGCGCCTGACGCCTTTACGCTGCTGGCCGCCAGCGCCGTTATGGGTCTTGGCATCGCCATCATGCAGCCTGCATTACCGGCCCTGTTAACGGTCTGGCTCAAACCGGCCCATCTGGCTCTGGGCTCCTCGGTGTACATGAACGGGATGCTGATGGGCGAGTTTATCGGGGCCGGGGTGACCCTGCCGGTGTTGATGCCGCTGACCGATGACAGCTGGCGCCTGACCCTGCTGGCCTGGTCGCTGCCCGGATTGCTGGTGGCAGGCCTGCTTTTCTTGCCTAAAAGCCGGCGTAAGATCACGTCTGAACGCCCAGCCTGGGTGCCGGACTGGCGCAATCCATTGACCTGGAAACTGGGTTTGCTGCTGGGTGCCTCCAGCGCCCTGTTCTTCGGCACCAACGCCTATATGGCCAATGTCCTGGAGCAGCGCGGTGCGCTCGAAACCCTGGACCGGGCCCTGTTCTGGTTCAACCTGGCCCAGGTCGCCGCCTCGCTGATCATGCTCAAGACGTCCCGCTACTGGGTGGGGCGGCGCTCGTTGATCGTGATCATGCTGGCACTCGCCGCCGTCACGCTTGGTCTATTTCTGGCCACCACCGGGTTGCTGAGTATTGTTTTCGCCTTCCTGATGAGTCTGACGGCGGCCTGGCTGTTGATACTGCTGGTCGCCTTGCCGCCACTGGTCAGCCGTAGCGAAGACACCGGACGGCTGGCGGCCGGGAACTTCACCATCGGCTACACCCTGGCGTTCGCCGTGCCCATGCTCGGCGGGCTGATTGCCGATAGCACGGGTAATCCCAATCACGCGCTGATCACCCTGATCGTCTACGCTGTGCTGGTATTGCCGCTGGCTTTTACGTTGGATCTTCGAACGCGGTCCTCCTAGCCTTACCCAGGCAAAAGCGACCCGCTGAACGTGCCTGCGGATCAATGCTCGGTGTGCTTGCCGTCTTCTACAATCGGGCGATGCAAGCGCACCTTGTCCTGGGCCTTCTTGCGCATGCGCAGGTTGAGGATCTCCACAGCGAAGGAGAAGGCCATGGCGAAGTAGATGTAGCCTTTCGGAATGTGCTGGTCGAAGCCTTCGCCCAGCAAGGCCACGCCCACCAGGATCAGGAAACTCAATGCCAGCATCTTGATGGTGGGATGGTCGTCCACGAACTCGCCAATGGGCTTGGCTGCCAGCATCATCACAGCAACCGCAATGACCACGGCGATGACCATCACAGCCACATGATCCGCCATACCCACCGCTGTGATCACCGAGTCGAGACTGAACACGATATCGATAACCGCGATCTGGGCCAGAATTGCGCCGAAGCTCGCCATCGCCTTGGCGCCTACGTGTTCTTCCTCGC
The DNA here is from genome assembly GCF_008122265.1 of Marinobacter fonticola. NCBI lineage: Bacteria > Pseudomonadati > Pseudomonadota > Gammaproteobacteria > Pseudomonadales > Marinobacteraceae > Marinobacter > Marinobacter fonticola. The sequence goes on along the minus strand of NZ_CP043042.1, from coordinate 148,253 downwards.
CCTCTAGGCTGTTGTGGATCTCATGCACGCTCTTGCCCAACAGGAACAGGCCACCGACGATCAGGATCAGGTCACGGCCGGAAATTTCCTGCGCCAGCACGGTGAACAGCGGACTGGTCAGGGTCATCACCCAGGCCAGGGAAAGCAGCAACAGGATACGGGATACCATCGCCAGGCCCAGGCCAATCACCCGGGCCCGGTTGCGCTGGTGCTCGGGCAGGCGCCCGACCAGGATGGAGATGAAAATGATGTTGTCGATGCCCAGCACGATTTCCAGCAGCGCCAGCGTCGCCAGTGCAATCCAGGCCTGGGGGTCGTGAATCCAGGTAAACCATTCAATCATGGTGTCCATCCTCGTTGGGGATATTCCGTTTGTGTGATCAAAAGCTTACCGAATCCGTCCGTCGTCCCTGCAGCCAGAGCGCCCAATTGTCCTGCATGACGCGCATGCCGCCAACATAATGTTGATCCACCAGGTAAGCGGCCAGCGTGCGGTCGCCGCGCTTGTACTGGTGAACCAGCCGGGTGAGGAAGCTGCGCCCGGTCGGTGTCGACAGCAGGAAGTAGACAAACTCGCCGGTCTGGGCCTGCAAGGAATAGCCCCGGTCGATGTAATGGTTACGCCAGTCCCGGCTCTGCATCGAGAGAAAATCCGCCACCTTCGGCAGCAACTGTCTCTCCCGCAGGTATTCAACCACCTCGGTGTTATCCGGGTGCACCCGGATCGTCAGATGATCGCCCTGGCGCTCCAGCATCTCCATCTGCTCCGCCAACCCCTCGTTGAGCCAGGCGGGCATATAGCGCGTCAGCGAGGCAAGAACCGCATGGCCGGTCTCGTGGCTAATGGTGCGGAACGTGGCGTCCCGATCCTCGTCGCGGATGTAGACCACGATCTGGTGAGTGGCGCCGAGAAAAATCCCGTAGGAGGGCGGCACCGCCCCTTCAATATATTGACGCAGGTAGCTGCGGTAGCTGGCCGCGTCCGGCAGGATCAGGATGTTGACCGGCACCGTACGGAACAGGTCGAAATAGAGGATATCGTCGAAGAACCGATAGACATGATTCACGTCCGCCTCGATGCGCTCGCGCTCGGCCTCGGTCAGCACCACGCCGTCAGCGGTCACGATATCAATCTGGTAGCGCTGCCAGTCGGAACCGCCGCTACGGATACGGACCTCTTCCTGCTGCCGGCCCTGGACCTTGCGATCACCGAAGTGCACCACACCGTTCTCGTCGGTGTAGCGGTAAATCTCTGCATGCAGCATGAACGGCAGCAGCAAAAGCACGAAAAACGAACATCTCGCCATGGACTTGCGGTCTATCCCTGCAAAAACACTGGGGAGGCAGAATGATGCGCCAGCCAGAAGGCAAAGAGTTTAATCGGTGTGCGGGCAGGCGGCCAGCAGGACCGGACGATCCTGCTGGCCATTTTTGCGGCGCTTAGATGTAGTAGTCCTGCAGCGGAGGGAAGCCGTTAAAGCACACCGCGCTGTAGGTGGTCGTGTAAGCACCGGTGGTCAGCCAGTAGAGGCGGTCGCCCATGGCCAGGTTCAACGGCAGGCCGTACTTGTAGTGCTCGTACATGATATCGGCGCTGTCGCAGGTCGGGCCGGCGATCACCACGTCCTCGCACTCACCGGTTTTTTCGGTGTAGATCGGGAACTTGATGGACTCGTCCAGGGTCTCGATCAGGCCCGAGAACTTGCCCACGTCGGTGAACACCCAGCGGTGCAGGCCAGTGCGTGACTTGCGGGAAATCAGTACCACCTCACTGACCAAGATGCCGGCGTTGGCGATCAGCGAACGGCCCGGCTCGATAATGATCTCCGGGAATTCGTCGCCGAAGTCTTCGCGAATAAAGCGCTCGATTTCTTCCGCGTAGGTGCCCAGCTCGTTGGTGCGGGTCATGTAGTTGGCCGGGAAGCCGCCGCCCATGTTGATCATCTTCAGTTCGATGCCGTCTTCTTCGCGCAGGCGGTCGAAGATCACCTTGACGTTGCCCAGCGCCGCGTCCCAGGCGCCGATTTCGCGCTGCTGTGAACCGACGTGGAACGACACGCCGTAGGGCACCAGCCCAAGGTCACGGGCCAGGATCAGCAGATCCATCGCCATGTCGGTATGGCAACCGAACTTGCGGGATAGCGGCCAGTCAGCGGTCTGAGTGCCTTCGGTCAGGATGCGCACGTAGATCTTCGAGCCCGGGGCTGCCTTGGCGATATTGCGCAGGTCGGCTTCGGAGTCGGTAGCGAACAGGCGCACACCGCGCTCGTAGAAGTAGCGGATGTCCTTGGCTTTCTTGATGGTGTTACCGTAGCTGATGCGATCGGCAGACACATCCAGCGCCATGACCTTGTCCAGCTCGTAGATCGACGCGATATCGAAGTTGGAGCCCTTGTCCCGCAGCAACGTCAGCACTTCCGGGGCCGGATTGGCCTTCACGGCGTAGTAGACCTTGGCGTAAGGGAAGTTATCCACCAGCTCGTTGTAGTGACGGCCAATGGTCGCTGTATCCACGACCAGGAACGGGGTTTCCTTGGTATCAGCAAGCGCCTTAATGCGACTGAATGTCGCCGCGTCATAGTAGTCGGTAACTTGAATGGACTGGTGTTCGTTCATGGACGTCTGAATGTCCTCCACTGAGAGAGACGCCTTAAAGGGGCACAGAAACAATCCTGTACCGATGTGCGCGCGAATGTAGAGGCAATTGGAAAAGCGGGAAATGAGCATATTCACCCATAAGCACACACACTGCGCCTGGCATGAACTTTTCCAGCAACCCCCCACCCAGCGCCTCGGCTTGGAGCCGTTTTTTTGACAATGACTTCACCCACCCTGAAAGATTTGATACAGACGTTACCCCAACTGGGCCGTTTGGTCTGGATCGGCCTTCGGCCAGCACGGGGCGAACCCATGGTTCGAGTAGACTCGGCGATAGCGGAAATTGGCCTTGGCCTGGAGGGCGATCGCTTCAAAGGCCGGCCGGAGAGCAAACGCCAGGTCACTCTGATCCAGGCCGAACATCTGCCCGCGATGGCGTCTCTGCTGCACCTGCCGGATGTTCCGCCGGAACTGCTACGCCGCAACCTGATGGTCAGCGGTCTTAACCTGCTGGCGCTGAAAAACCGGCAATTCAGGATCGGCAACGTGGTATTGGAGATGACCGGGCTCTGCCATCCCTGTTCCAAGATGGAAGCCATTTTTGGCCCGGGTGGGTATAACGCTATCCGCGGTCACGGCGGCATTACGGCGAAGGTGGTCGCCGGTGGAACGATTCGGGAGGGCGATACAGTGTCGGTTATAGCGTCCTGACCGGATCCGAAAACGGCAAGGACACCGCTCTATCTCTGCCAGCAAAGGGCGCTCGCACCAAGGAGATGCAGAGCGACGGACTGAGCACGATCAATTCCTGCAGAACACCATAAAAGCGCCCCCGATCGCTGCCGCAGCGCCACCAATCAGATACCACATGGTTTCATCGGAGAAACGTCCGGTCAGGGTCTCCGAAAGTTGCTCACCCACGCTCTGCGTCGACTGCCAGCCGAAGTACAACAGAAGCACACCGATCACGAGGACGACCAATCCGATTATTCTTGTTGTGGTCAAGCAAAAACCTCCTTTGACGGCGTTTAACATTTGACTCAAAAACTACACGTCGCTCCCACAAATTGGAAGGGAAAGGCGACATATTGACCCGGGAAGAAAAATAGTCCGCTGCAAGATGACCCGGTTCAGGCCGGATCCGCCTCACTTCGGATACGCAAACCGCTGGCAATCGCCTGTTCGATCAGCCAGCGCCGGACCATGCGAATGCCCTGTTCGTTACGGCGACTGGTCTTGTGGGCGAAGTAAAAGCGGTCGCCAGTGATCAGGGAATGACAGGGCAGCCGCACGAAGGCCTGGGCGTCGGCCTCGTCGCTGAGCATGTAGTCGTTGGTCAGGGCGATCCCCTGATGAAAGCGCGCCGCTTCCAGCGCCATCAGCATGTGGCTGAAATGCTGGATACGGGTCTTGGCGGGCAACGGTTGCTCCGCTACGCCAAACCAGGCGTCCCAGTCGCCGGACTCGCGGTCGTAAATGCTGTACGTCGACAGCAACGGAAAGCAGGCCACCTGCTCGGGCGTCAGCGACAGGCGTTCATCTTCGACGCTGTCCTCGGGCAGACCCAGTTGTTCACATATCGTGCGCCAGTATTGCCGGCTGCAGATGGGAAACAGACGCTCCCGGTAGAGCAGGTCGTAGGTAAAGGCCTGGCTGTTCCTGTGGATGGTAATGAAGCAGTCCGCCACTCGATCGGACAGCTGAGGCGATTCACCGGTCATCTCCAGCACCAGGTCCAGCTGGGAATGGGCCCGCTGCAAACTGGGGAGCCGCGGAATCAGCCAGCGCACGGCGAAGGAGCTGAACACCGCCAGCCGCAGGCGCGAGGTGGCTTCACCCAATACCGCTTCCGTGGCCCGCTCGATCTGCAGTAGCGCAGAGCTGATGTTGTCGTGGTAGGTCCGGCCTTCCTCGGTCAATACCAGATAGCGGCCATTGCGCTGGAACAGCGCTTCGCCCAGATACGCTTCCAGTGCCTTGACCTGGTGGCTGACCGCACTCTGACTGATGTTCAACTCCTCCGCCGCCCGGGAAAAACTGTTGAGCCGGGCAACGGCCTCGAAAACCGGTAAGGCCCGCAGGGGTGGCAATTTCATCGTTCCGGTACTCCTATTTAGGGTGCTTCTATCTAGCCTCTAAACCGGTACGCCTATCTATCGACTATCTAGCGCTTATCCATCGACCCTCTAGCATCTATCTCGCTAGCCGCTTTCCTACTCTGTCCGCCTATTATCTAAATAACTAATGTAGCGTTTTCAAATATCATTAAACAGGATAAAAGCAGCGCACTAGACTGGACTCTTCGTTAACCGGGTTCCATTCCCACGCAGGAGAAAGTCATGTCCGGACGCACCGTTAACAGCGCCATTCTGTTGCTGATTATCGGCAATGCAATGGCCTTGGTTTCCGATGTCTTCATCAAGCTGCTGGGCCCGGATACGCCGGTGTTCCAGTTCGTGTTCCTGCGCTGTGTCATCACCTTGCTGCTACTTGTGCCTTTGTGGCGTCAGATCAACGGCAGCCATGTGTTCGAAGGGCTCGGCATTCATACCGTGCGCGCGCACATTCACCTGATCGGCATCGTCGCTATGGTTATGGCCCTGGGCGCGTTGCCGCTGGCCACCGCCAACGCCATTTTCTACGCTGCACCCGTGCTGGTCATGGTGTTGTCGGTGGTCTTTCTGCGCGAACGGTTGGATGGCCGCAGCCTATTTGCGGTGATCAGCGGCTTTATTGGCATTGTGGTAATCCTGCGCCCGGTGGAGGTGAATTGGATGGCCCTGAGCGCTTTGGTGGTGGCGGCATCGCTGGCGGTCAATGCGTTGATGGTGCGCAAACTTCCCAGCGGGCAGTCGATGGTGCATAAGCTGTTCCTCAGCTACCTGCTGGTGCTGCCAGCCGCCACCGCGCTCATGCTGTGGGAGGGAGCGGCCTGGGACGCATCGATCCTGTTCAATGCCATTGGCTCATCCGTGTTCATCCTCGGCTACAACGTGACGGTGCTGTTGGCCTACCGCCAGGTAGAGGCCAGCCAAGTGACCTCCGCAGAGTACACTGGGCTGATCTGGGCGGTGGTGCTGGGTTGGTTCTGGTTCGGGGAAACCCCTGACTTGTGGTTTTTGCTGGGCAGTAGCATGATCGTCGTGCCATTGATCCTGATCGGCCTGCGCCAGCACCGCGTGAGCCGCAAGCGGGCCGCGCTGGTCGGGGAGGCGGGCTGATGTTTCAGGCCCTGCGCCTGTCTAAATGGTAAGGCAGGCGCAATCAGATGGTAGTGAAAAGGCCTCCGCGAGACTGCTAATCCGGCATAAACTGTTTGTTTTTAACTACTGCTGGTTTTAAAGCACGCTTGGTTCCAAAACACGCCCGGTTGTAAAGAACCGCGGTTTTGAACCTCTGCCCGTTTTGAACCGCTATTGGCTTTCATCGGACGGACCCCTTACATGGCCGAGAACACCCAGCGTCTTCAGGCATTGGATGCCCTACGCGGAATCGCGGCGGTGAGCGTCGTGCTGTTTCACTACATCCCGTATTACCACGAACTCTATGGCCACGGTTTTACGCCTTGGAGTTTCTTCGACTTCGGCCGCTACGGCGTGCACCTGTTCTATATCCTGAGTGGCTTCGTCATCTTCATGACCCTGGAGCGCACGCCGGGCGCGGGCTGGTTCGGACTAGCACGGGCGTTTCGGCTGCTGCCTGCCCTCTGGGTGGGTATTCTATTGACCAGCCTGTCGGTTTATTTGCTCGGTCCTGCAGACCGTGCAGTGGGGCTGACCGGCACCTTGTGGAATTTCACCCTTCTACACGAGTATCTGGGTTTTAGCCCGGTGGACGGCGCCTACTGGAGCTTGGTTGTCGAAGCCACCTTCTACGTTTGGATGGCCATTCTGTTTTACAGCCTCGGTGCCGGTCGTCGATTGCACGGTGTATTCTGGCTCTGGGTGGTGGGCAGCTACATCGGCGTTATTTACTGGAAGCAGATTCCCGAAACCTACGAATTTCTGGTTAAGGAGCTTTTGTTCGTCAAATATGCGCCCCTGTTTATCAGCGGCATGCTGCTCTTCCAGTGGCACCGTTACGGCCGTCCGCCGGTGGCCGACCGCTGCCTACTAACGCTCTCGATGCTGCATTGCCTGATTGCTTACAAAGCACCGTTCAATTTGTTTGTGGCGGGTTGCTACGGCGTGTTCATCCTGGCGGTGTGCGGCTACCTCAACTTTCTGGCCAACCGGGTCTTGCTGTGGCTGGGCAGCCTGTCCTATGCGCTTTACCTGGTTCACCAGAACATCGGCTACGGCATCATCAATTTGAGCTACGAAGCGGGTTTACCCGGCCAGGCCGGCGTGGCGCTGGCCGTTTTAACCGCGTTTATCCTGGCCTATGGCATTCACCGCTGGGTGGAAAAACCGGCACTACGCTGGTTCCGCGACCGCCGCCGCGAGGTACTGGAGCGGCGCCCCAACGAAGCCGAGCCGGAACAGGTGGTTTCCCGCTCCTGAGCGCCTACAGCAGGCTGTTGAGGATAAAGGCCAGCGTGCCGCCGGTAACGACAACGGCAAACAGGGCCAGTACCCCGTCGCGGGAGATCATTGCCAGCCCGAACATCACCAGCGCCAGACCGCCGCCGTTGGCGCTGAAGGGCACGATTTCCATCGCCGGCATGGCCAGCGCCACCACCACCGAGCCAACCGCCAATACGCTCAAACCGGGTCCATTGACCAGTTGCGTCAGGCGCGGCTTGATCACCCGGTCAATCTTTTGTGCCGGTTTACGGCACCACGCCAATCCCTTACGCAGTTTGCCGCTGGGCAAGGTGCGACCGACGATCCAGCGAGGCATCCAGATGTGTTCGCGCCGGAACAGCATCTGCCCGGCGGTGAGCAACACCAGCACGGCCATTAGCGTCGGCACGCCGGGAATGTCGCCGATCAGCGGCGCCAGCGTGATCAGCCCAGCCAGCAGAACAATAGGGCCAAACGAGCGATAGCCGATCTCGTACAGAATGTCCTCCAGCCTGACCTTGCTATGCTGGGATGCGGCAAGGTCGATGCGATCAATAAGCTGTTCCAGATTGCGCAGGTCCCCGGCTAAATCCATACCCCAAAATCCCCCGCTGAAATATCATTAACCACTGAGTTCCCCAGCCAAACGCCCAATTATCGCAATAAAACCACGTTCTTTATATCCGCCATTTGAGGCCCGTCAGCCAACGCTCGGCAATAACATAGGCTTGCAATGGGTACCCGGCGCGGCGATATCAATCACCGAAACCCGACCGATAACCACCGGCTTTGAGAAACCGCTCACTGAAGCGACAGGTCATGTTGTTTAAGATTAGTTGTAGCCCGCCCGATGTTCAGTTGCTCTCCAATCGGCCGGTGAGGGCTCGGGTCAGGGCCAGGGCGGCGCCGGTGAGGGCGCCGGCAACATGAGCGGTATCGATCACCGGCGCGCCAATCAGCGCCGACGTTCTGGTGCTGCCAAGGCCCAGCCCGTCGATCACCAGTTTACCCACCACTAGAACCAGCACGGCCGCCGCTGTCCAGGGCTGGCTTCTGAGCTGGCGAATGGCCTCATAGATGAACAGGCCGTAGAGGCAGCCGGAAAACCCCCGATACCAGGCCAGCGCCGGCAACGTTGCCAGCAAGGCGAGCGAGACTGCCAGCGCCAGGACAATCACGCAGGCCAGCCAGACGCGCCAGGATTCCCGCGGCGGAAAGAGAGCGGCCAACACCAGTACGCCCAGCCCATTGAGAGCGAGATGGACCAGTCCGACATGGCTCCAATGCGCCGAGACCAGGCGCCAGACTTCACCGCCATCAATGACCGCCCACCGCTGTAGCTCCAGCCATTCCGCCGGCAGCAGATATAACAGGAGCAGGCTGACCGCCAGTCCGAGATAGCGTTTTGACAGACTCAAGAGTTCCGACTCCGCATAGAGCATTCGCAACAGCCTAGCGCATCCTGGCGTCCCCGGTCGGTGAACCCGAGCTATTTACGTGATCCTGGCCCGATAAAACTTGCACTGCGCGTTGGCCTCGGGTTGAAATAAAAAACTAAAGCGACTGCTTTATACGCAGCAACAAATTACGAAACCCATTGGCGATATAACAACAGACACCGCCCAGCGAGGTAGCGCTATGGCAAACCAGCATTTCGACGTCCTGATCGTGGGGGCCGGGCTATCCGGTATTGGCTCGGCTTACCACATCCAGACTTACTGCCCGGACAAGACCTATGCCATCCTCGAGGGCCGCGATGCCATCGGCGGCACCTGGGATATCTTCCGTTACCCGGGCATCCGTTCCGACTCGGATATGTACACCCTAGGCTACAGCTTCCGTCCCTGGCGAGAAGACAAGTCTTTGGCGGACGGCCCGTCCATCCTCCGCTATGTGAAGAGCACCGCTGCAGACTACGGCATCGACCAGCAGATTCGCTACAACCATTGGGTCACCCACTATGACTGGTCCAGCGCCGATGCCACCTGGACCGTTACCGCCAAGAATCAGAAGACTGGCAGAAACGTTCGCTATACCTGTCACTTCATCATCAACTGTTCCGGCTACTACCGTTATGACGAGGGCTACATGCCGGACTTTCCGGGCGTCGAAACCTATAAGGGCCGTCTGATCCATCCCCAACACTGGCCCGAAGGCCTGGATTATGCCGGCAAACGGGTCCTGGTCATCGGCAGCGGCGCCACGGCGGTCACTCTGGTACCGGCCATGGCCGAGTCAGCGGCCCAGGTCACCATGCTGCAGCGTTCGCCCACCTGGATCGTCTCCTTGCCGGATGTGGATGTTATCGCCCGGACCCTCAACCGCCTGCTGCCGGCCAAGGCTGCATACCCGCTCACCCGCTGGAAGAATGTGGGCTTGCAGACACTCTTCTTCCAGGCCTGCAAGCGCTATCCCAAGCTGATGCGGCGACTGCTCCGGCAGCACCTGCGCAGCCAGTTGGGGCGACATTTCGACATCGATACCCACTTCAATCCCAGCTACGATCCGTGGGATCAGCGCCTCTGCCTGGTCCCCAACGGCGACCTGTTCCGTGCGTTGCGCAAGGGCGCGGCCAAGGTGGTCACCGACCACATCGACACTTTCACCGAAAAAGGCCTCCGACTGAAATCCGGCGAGGAGCTGGAGGCAGACATCGTCGTTTCCGCCACCGGCCTCAACCTGGTTGCATTGGGCGGCGCCGAAGTCACGGTGGACAACCAGGAAGTCGCACTCGGCGACACCATGAGCTACAAGGGCATGATGCTCAGCAACGTGCCCAACCTGGCGCTGGTGGTGGGCTACACCAACGCCTCCTGGACGCTAAAGGCGGATCTTACCAGCGAGTACGTGTGCCGCATTCTCAACCACATGGACCGCCAGGGTTACGATGCCTGCACGCCACACGTAGGCGACGACGTCGAGGTGGAGCCGTTTATCGACCTCAACTCCGGATACGTGCTGCGGGCCCTGGACCGCCTGCCCAAGCAGGGCGACCGCAAGCCCTGGAAGCTCTACCAAAACTACCTGCTGGACCTGATGAATCTGCGCTACGGCAGCGTCGACGATTCGGCGCTAGCGTTTTCCAGGAGAACGCCGGTGCCGGACACGATTGCGCTGGCCGAACAGCGGCGCTAAATCGGCCCGTCTTTCCACAAATGGCTCTAAAGCCGGGATCAGGGCTGTCCCGGCTTTTTTATTATCCGGGGCCCACGCTTTGGTCCGAGACAATGCCAGCGGTGTCAGCATCCTTCAACGCACTTCCCCGAGGCGTTGAACGATAGCGTTCGTCCGCTCAGCGGCACATGCACCGGCACCTCGGTGGCTTCGATAAACGACGCCGTACGGGTTCCTTCGCGCACCTTGCCGCCCTCGGTGGCCGGCTCGTTGGCATGGGAAGCAATCACACTGGTGGGCTGGACCAGGTCGTTGATGACGTAGGCCGCCTCTGTGGGCCCTGTGGTGTATGTATCGCCGATATTCATCACCGCCAGTTTGGCGCCATAGTGGCGCCGCACCACCACGTCCTGCTCGGCGGTAATACCGGTATCGCCCGAGAGATAGACCACCAGCCCGTTGCTGAACTTGAGGACGTAGCCGGTCGGTGGCCCGACATACGCGGTGATCCCGGCGGTTTTCATATTGTCGCCCAGCTCGCCGCCGATATAGTCCGGCGCCAGGCCATTGCTATGCACCGCCGGGACTGTCGTGATCCCCACCCCGCCGACATTCACCATCGCCCCAAACCGGGCCAGTACGGAATTCTCCGGGTTGCCGTCGGCGGCTCTGAGCTTGCCCGCGAAGAAGCTGGGCATCTCGCTGCCCGTGACGATTTTGGCATCCTTGGCCATGGCAATTTTCACGCTGCTCGACAATGGCGTTGCCGTTACCGAAGCCTCCGGTTTGGCGCAAGTCCCGGCATTGGGTTTGGCAATATGGCGATCGCCGATATGGTCACCGTGAACATGGCTGACCAGAACGATGTCGATGTCTCCCAACCGCGGATCGTCCGGCCCGGCCACGGTTCGACCGGCATCGTAGAGGATGCGGGTGCCGTTCGGGTCCTCGAAGACCAAGGCCCGGTCCATCGCGCAGAACTCGCCATCCTGGCTTCCCAGTGGCGTCACACGCACGTTTTCCGCGGCCATCGCGAGTGTGCTTCCGAGCATAAGCAGCGCGGCGGCGGTCACGCGTTGTCTGAATGAAATCATGGTTTGAGTCTCCCTGCCTGAATGTCCTTTTATCCGCTACGTCATTCGTTGTCCGCAAAGTCCGTCGTTCATCCGCTTCGGATACGCCATCGTCAATCAGACCGATCATACGCGAATGGACATCAGTCGCGACAAAGCCGGATCTGTGTCAGTATGGACCGTCCTGATCTAATCACCAATTCCATCAATTCGTCGCCAGGGGAGTCCGTAAATCGGACTGAGAAGGTATCGAGCGCCGCTGTTTTTACAGTCACTCGATGAAACCCTGGAACCTGATCCGGTTAGCACCGGCGGAGGAAGCGCGACATGTTCTATACCGTAGCGGCCGTGGCGGCTGCATTGCTTGTATTTACCTGGCTGGGCGTGCGCGCCCGCGTGGCCGACGGCGGCCTCGACGACTATGTCACCGCCCGTAACTCCCAGGGTGCCCGGGCCCTGGGACTCTCCTTTCTTGCATCCGGCATGGGCGGCTGGATCCTGTTCGCACCGCCTGAAGTCGGCGCCATGGTCGGGCCCATCGGCTTGGCGGGTTACGCGCTCGGTGCCGCCCTGCCATTCATCGTGTTTGCCTTCTGCGGCCCGGCGATACGCCGTCATCTCCCCGAGGGCCGCAGCATCGGGGAGTTTGCCCAAACCTGCTATGGCACCGGGATGCGGCGCTGGGTATCGCTGATTTCCGTGCTTTATATGCTCTGCTTTCTGACCGCGGAACTTACGGCGGTGGGTGCCATCACCGGTCTGCTAACCGATCTCGACGGCAACGTGGCGGTTCTTGGCGTCGCTGTTGCCACGCTGGTCTATACCGCCTGGGGCGGGCTACGGGCCAGCCTGGTAACTGACCGCTGGCAAGCCTTGCTATTGGTTGCGCTCATTCTCGTCGTCGGCGCCGTCGCCTTACCGGGACTGCCCAGTCAGGTGGAACGTTCGCCAATGCCCTCGATTCCGGTGGGCAGCGCGCTGGCCGTCGCGCTGACGCTGGTTCTCGCCGTCACCGCCGCCAACTTGTTTCACCAGGGTTACTGGCAACGGGTCTGGGCTGCCCGGGATGGCACCGCCCTGGGCCAGGGCGCCGTACTCGGCGGCGTAATCACCATTGCGGTGGTAGCCCTTGTCGGCGGCCTGGGCATTACCGCCGCCATGAGCGGTACCGATCTTGGCTCGCCGCCGATCCCCTTCTTCGCACTGCTCAGCCAAGCGCCGGATTGGCTGGCACTGGTCGCTCTCGTCCTCGCGCTGACGTTGGTGGCTTCGTCCGTCGACACGCTGCAGAACGGCCTCGCGTCGTTAGCGGTGACGGAAAAGGCCGGGCTTTCCCTGAGTGCGGCGCGCTGGATTACCGTGGGCCTGATGGTGCCGGTCGTGGTTATCGCATTACAGGGTTATTCGGTACTCCGGCTGTTCCTGGTCGCCGACCTGCTTTGTGCAACGGCGGTGATTCCCGTATTGATGGGCCTTTGGACGCGAATGTCCCGCGAAGCCGCGATCTGCGGCGCTGCTGCCGGCCTGATGGGCGCGGTGCTGCCGGGCTGGGTCGAAACGGGTAGCTTCGTAATGGGACTACAGGTGGCCAGCTTCCCCGGTGGGGTGCCGACACTGGCGCCGTTTGTGGGGGCACTCGTGGCGTCGGCTGCGGTGAGCATCGCGGTCGGCCTTGTACGACCAAGTCGTTACGGACCGTCTCGTTAAGTCTATTATTAAAAATAAGTCTATTGGCGATTCTGCAAGCCTTGGGGACTCGGCCCTGGGCGCAGGAATCGCCGATAGCTTTGAGCAAAGGCTCTTTAGTTTTCGTCTACACACGTTCACCGCCTGACGCTCATGTGTCCGGAATACAATACACTGTCTAAAACACCGGACACTCTCAATCCCCGCCAAATCTCACGCCAAACCAGCCCTTGAGCCGCAAACCGGCGCGGCAGCGCTGTCCGGATTTCCGGATACTTTTTGACCCGCCTCCCAGTGAAATTTCTAAATAGCTGTATTAATTACCTTTTTATACTTGGCACAACATAAGCATAAGCCTTCCTGCCGCGGGTTTTGCCCCGGGCCCCATTCCTACAAAAACAAGACAGGAAGGAGAATGCTATGACGATCCGAGGTTTACTCGCGGTCGCCGCGACGGCCGCCATTTCCCTTGTCACCGCCGTAACGCCCGTTCAGGCGGGCACCGTGACGTCCGACACGCTTCCGGCAGGCACTCATGCCGCATCCCGGGACCGCCAATATCAGGTCTATATTCCAGACAACCTCACCACGCCAGCCCCCATGGTGATGGCCCTGCACGGCTGTAGTCAGACCCAGGCCAACACGCTAAACGAATGGGGCCTGCAAGCCGCTGCCGATCAGTATGGCTTCATCCTGGTGACGCCCTTCATTACCAGCTACGACGGACTACGCAACCAGAATTGCTGGGGTTTCTGGTTCGACCAGCATCAGCATGAAGGCTCCGGTGAGCCGGAAGATCTGGTGCGCGTTGCCCAGACCGTCGAGTCCGAGTACAGCGTGGACCCGAACCGCCGCTACATCACCGGCCTGTCCTCCGGTGGCGCTATGACCGTCGTCGCCGCCGTTGCTCATAACGAGTACTGGGCCGCTGCTGCCTCCGCCTCGGGCTTGCCCTACGGTGAAGACGCCGCTTCGGTATCGCTGTCCGGGCAATGCCCGGGCAACGCCACCTTCCACAGCGTGAGTCAGGTGGCCAACGATATGGAAGCGGAACTGGACGACACCTACCCCATTCCGATGATGGTGTTGCAGAACAATAACGACTGTACCGTCGTGCAGCCCGCCGGCCGTAACATCCGCGATGCCCATCTGCGGGTCTTCGGCGACGCCGCTCACGACTCACCGGCGGAAGCCCAGCAAAGCCAGGCCGCGTGCAGCCCGTACTACCAGAATAACTACAGCTGCATGCATACCCGCTATGGCACCGGCAACGGCCGGTCCATCGTCGAGACCGTGTTCTACGACGGCCCACTCAACACCGCCAACAGCACCGACACCAACCACGGCCACTACTGGGTCGGCGGCGAGGATGGTAGCGAGGGCGCCTGGGCCGTTCGTGCCGGCCCCAGCTATCCGGACATTATCTGGGACTTTTTCAATCGTCATACCCGTAACGGTTCCGGCGGTAGCGATGGCTCTCCTTCTCTGACCCTACAGGGCGACAACCCGCTGGAAGTTGAACTGGGCAACAGCTTTACCGATCCCGGCGCCACAGCCACCGATCCGGAAGACGGCTCATTGAGCGTCGACGCCGATTGCTCAAGCGTGGATACCAGCACCGAGGGCGATTACACCTGTACCTACAAGGCGACGGACTCCGACGGCAACAGCGTTAACCGGACCCGCACGGTCACGGTCTTCGACCCCAGCGCACCGGACGTTACCTGCGAGACCGCGACGGCTTCGCCCAACGCCCACATTTCGGCCAACCGCGCCGTTGCCGGCGGCAACTCCGACCTACGGGCGCTGTCGCTGACGGACCGCCAGGACATCGGCGGATCGTTCGATACCTGGTCCTCGGTTACCCTGCATCAGGGCGAGCCCGGCACCTGGTATGCCGCCGAACCGGAAGCCTGCCGCGCAGGTGGTGGGGGTGGCGATGGTGGCGATGGCGGCGACGGCCACACCTGCCAGGACTGGTACGGCACCAACCTGCAACATGACTCCGCCAGTCGCGCCTACTACCAGATGGGTTACTACACCGTGGGTGGCGACGATGCCCTGGGCCAGATCTCCGGCAGCTATGCCTGGGTCCGTGAATCCAGCCCCGGCGTCTTCCACGCAGGCCAGTGCCCCTAACCCCAAAAAACAAACGACTTCCCCGCATCCGGCGTTGTGCCGGATGCGGGTTTAACAACAACAATATCGAGGAAACGCCTCATGCACCGGACTTACCGAAAACTGCTGCTCTGCACATTGATCGGTTCGCTATCCCTGGGACTCACCGCCTGCAACGACGATGACGATGACAGCCCTGACGGTCCCGACGGGGTTACCAACGAGCGTCCCGCTTCCGTCAGCGGCGATGTGCAGCATGCCCGTTACGATGGCGCCAGCAACGACCTGCTAACGGCGGGCCTCGGCGCCAGCGGCCTGGCCAGCGGCACCGCACCAGCGCCTGCGGATACGCTCAATCCCACGGCGGAAGAACTGCGCACCTTGGCCATCTACAACAACTACCGCGCTCTGGTGGATACCAGCGCCGGCGGCGGTTACGGCAACCTGTTCGGCCCGCAAGTGGGGGCTGACGGCGCCGAGGGCAAGATTCCGGGCGACGAGTATCTGGCCTATATCCGCATCGACGATGACACCGAAGTCCCGGTCACCGTTATGGTGCAGATTCCGGACAGCTACGATCCAGCCTCATCCTGTATGGTGACTGCGCCTTCGTCCGGGTCCCGCGGCATCTATGGCGCCATCGGCACCGCCGGGGAATGGGGTCTGAACAAAGGCTGCGCCGTGGTTTACACCGACAAGGGATCCGGCACCGGGTCATTCAATATGGAAACCGGCGCCGCCCAGGATATCCACGGGCGCCTGACCACTGACGACAGCGCCGATGTCCAGTTCGAAGCGGATCTGGAGGCCGGCGAACGGGCCACCTTCAATACCCACTGGCCGGACCGCTTCGCCTTCAAGCACGCGCACTCCAAGACCAACCCGGAGGCCGATTGGGGCCAGTACGTACTCAAGTCGATCGAATTCGGTTTCTACATCCTCAACGAGCGCTTCGGCGAAGAGACTGACGAAGGCGAACGTCTGGTCACGGTCACGCCGGACAACACGCTGGTCATCGCTTCCTCGGTGTCCAACGGCGGTGGTGCTTCCGTCCGTGCCGCAGAGCAGGACGAGAAGGGCCTGATCGATGGCGTTGCCGTGTCCGAGCCCAACGTCAATCCGACCGTGGACACCCGCTTCACTATTCGCCAGGGCAGTGGCCCGGTGATCACCGATCACAGCCGCAGCCTGCTGGACTACACCACCGCCATCGGGGTTTACCAGGGCTGCGCCAACCTGGCGCCGGGCGTCAAGGACACCGCGCCATTCAACGCGGTGCTTAACGACCTCGCGGTGGATGAGAATATCTGTACCGTGCTGTTCAACAAGGGCCTGATTACCGGCGCCGATGTGGATGCCCGGGCCGCCGACGCCCAGCGCATTCTGGAAGAAGACTTCGGCGTTCAGCCCGAACAGAACCTGGTGGCGCCCAGTCACTTCGGGGCATCCGTCGCCCAAAGCATCTCCATGACCTACGCCAACGCCTACGGCCGGTTCGGCGTCGAAGACCGGCTCTGTGAGCTCAGCCTGGCGGCGACCGACGGCTCCACCGGCGCCGTGACACCCTTGGCGGAAGCGGCCGAGGAAGTCTTGTTCTCCACCAGCAACGGCATTCCGCCCACCGGCGGTATCAATCAGGTGTACGACGGCGCCACCGGCGTTCCAACCAGCCTGAAACTGAGCACCTCGCCCAGCAGCGGCGTGCAGGATCACGGTCTGGATGCGCTGCTTTGCCTGCGCGGCCTCGCCCAGGGTACGGACGCGGTGAACGGCGGCGTGCTGCCCAGCGAACAGGCCGAGCAAGCTAAAGCCATCGCCAGCGGCATCGAAACCATCCGCGCTAACGGCAACCTGCAGGGTAAGCCGACGGTCTTCGTCACCGGCCGGGCTGACGCCATCCTGCCCATTAACCACACCTCACGGCCCTACTTCGGCCTGAACCAGACCGTGGAGGGCAGCGACAGCAGCCTGCGCTACTACGAAGTGCTCAACGCTCACCACCTGGACGCGTTCAATGCTTTCCCGGGCTTTGATGCGCTCTACGTGCCGCTGCACCGCTACTACTTCCAGGCGCTGGATCTGGTCTATGCCCACCTCAAGAACGGCGATCCGCTGCCGGCGAGCCAGGTGGTGCGCACCACGCCAAGAGGGACCGGCGCGCCGGCTCTGACCGAAGCCAACGTGCCGCCGATCCAGGCCGAACCGGCCGCTGCGGATCGCATCCTGTTCGAGGAGAACCAGGTGCGCATTCCCGACTAGGCCATAACCGATTTCCGGTCCCGCCAGGGTCCGGGGTGCCGCCGCATCCATTCTGTCGCTTTGCGACGTTACTTACCGCTGCTTGAGCGTCGGCGGGCGCTCCCGGCTTGCCTGAACAAAGTCCATCAGGCCCATAAAAACGACTGCTAACACAAAGGAACTCATTGATGTATAACAACAAGCTCTTCCGCGGCTCTATTTCCGCCCTGGCGCTAGCTGTCGCTAGCAGTGCGAGTGCTCTTGAACTCAACGTCGCCGACACCAAAGCTCAACTCTACGGTTACGGCAAGCTCGACTTTATCTACGACGTCGATGCAGATTTGGGCCCGCTGGTCACCCACAGCAAGATCCGCCTGGACGGCGCCGACGGCCCGGATGGCCACACCAACCTACAGGCCATTCAAAGCCGGCTGGGCGTAAAAACCGCCACCGATACGGCAATGGGTGAGGTCAAGACCGTGATCGAAGGGGACTTCTACGGCAACGGCGGCGGCAGTTTCCGTCTGCGTCATGCCTACGGTGAATGGAACGGCCTCCTGGCCGGCCAGACCTGGAGTAACTTCGGTAACTTCCTGGGCACCACCCCAACCATCGACTTCCTCGGCCAGGTCGGCCAGACCGTTATCGCACGCCAGACCCAGCTGCGCTACACCACCGGCGGGCTATCCGTCGCGCTGGAAGATCCGGGTACCCTGGGCGGTTCCGCCGCGCTGCTGCCGATTGCCGGCAACCCGGCACCGGATGCCACCATCGAAAACAACCTGCCGGACCTGACCGCGCAGTACAAGATGACAGCGGGCGCGGTCAGCCTTGCAGTCTCCGGCGTCGCACGCCAACTCAGCATCTACAATGCCGGCAACGACGATGAGGAGAGTACCTTCGGCTACGGCGCGGGCCTGTCCGCCAAAATCGCCCTGTCCGAGGGCCTGAGCATCCAGGGCTCGATGGTCTACGGTGACGGTATCGGTGGCTATCTGTACGGCAACCCGGGCGCACCGGCCTACTACGATTCGGCTTCCGGCGATGTGGAAGCCGTCACCGCCTACGGCGGCACCCTGGGCCTCAGCGCCGACATGGGACCGGGCAGCTTCAACCTGGGCTATGGCCTGGCGCAGGCGGATTGGGACGATGCCGAAGATGCGGGCATGGACCTCTCCAGCCAGAATGAGCAGTTCTCCAGCATCTACGCCAATTACATCTGGTCGCCGATTGGCGGCGTCACCTACGGTATCGAGGCCGGCCTGCATAGCCGCGAGACCGTTTCCGGTGACGACGGCGATGCCGTGCGCATTCAAGGCATGGCGCAGTACAGCTTCTAACGTCAGAAGCAAACCTCTGTCTTTCTTCTTTTGCCCCGGCTATGCCGGGGCCTTTTTTGGCCGATAACAGAGAAGTTGGCCGGCCTGGGGCAACACCCTATACTTCAATAACGTTCGCCCGGCGGGTAAGCGCTATCAGAACCGCAGAACAACAACAAAGGTCGGTCGTTAGGCCGAATCGCCATGAAACAACCCTTCGACTATCCGCCCAAGACCGGATTCACCCGGGAGTTGATCCCCGCGCTGTTTCCCATGTTCGAGCAGGCCAGCGCCGGCGCTATTGCCGTGGACCGCCAGTCCCGGGTGACCTGGATCAACGCCAGCTACCTTAACTTGTTGGGCATCAGCTCACCCGACAGCGTGGTGGGCAAGCCGATTCAGGCCGTCATTCCGGAGACCCGCATGCCGGAGGTGGTGAAGACGGGCACGCCGATCCTGCTGGATATCATGGAATACCGGAAGCAACAGCTGGTGGTCACCCGCTTGCCCCTGTTCGACGAGGCCGGAGCCGCCAACGGCGCTATCGCCCTCGTGCTCTACGACGACCTGCAGCCGTTAACGCCGCTGGTGAGCAAATACCGGCGGCTACACCAGGATTTGCTCGCCGCGCGCAAGGCTCTCGCCAAACGTACCCGGGGCACCCGCTATAGCCTGGCGGATTTTGTCGGTGCCAGTCCGGCGGCCCTGGAAGCCAAACGCCGTGCCCGGCTGGCTGCCGGCCGGGACATGCCGGTATTACTTTTGGGCGAAACCGGCACTGGCAAGGAGGTGCTGGCCCAGGCGATCCACGCCATATCGGAACGGACAGAGCGTCCGTTCGTCGGCGTTAACGTGGCAGCGGTGCCGGAAAACCTGTTGGAAGCGGAGTTCTTCGGGGTCGCCCCGGGCGCCTATACCGGCGCCGACCGCCGCAGCCGGGACGGCAAGTTCCAGCTTGCCGACGGCGGCACGCTCTTCCTCGACGAGGTGGGGGATATGCCCCTGCCGCTGCAGGCGAAATTGTTGCGCGCCCTGCAGGAAAAAGAAGTGGAGCCACTAGGCTCAAACAAGGTGCAGAGCGTGGACGTGCGGGTGATTGCCGCCACCAGCCGCAATCTCGAAGCCATGGTGGCGGACGGCAGTTTCCGCTCCGATCTGTATTACCGGTTGAACGTGCTGGAGATCCCCATCCCGCCGCTGCGGGATCGACTTATGGACATGGGCGTGTTGTGCGAAGCGCTGCTGGAGAGCATCTGCAACAGTCTCAAATTACGCGGCGAGATTACCGATACCGCAGTTTCGGCTCTATGCGGTTACGACTGGCCGGGTAATATCCGCGAGTTGCGCAATGTCCTGGAGCGGGCGCTGACCATGGGCGACGAGTCCGGCGTGCTGGATGCCGAAGCCATCTTCCGGGTGCTACCCGGTAGCGTGCGCCGGCCGGTCAATGTGGAAGAGCCCCTGCCCCCGAGACCGCTGGCGCAGGTGATGGCGGACGCCGAGGCTCAGGCCATCAATGCCGCCCTGGCCGCCAGCCGGGGCAATCGCTCGCGAGCGGCGGATATCCTGGGCATTTCGCGTTCGGCGCTGTATGAGAAATTGGCCAAATACGAGGTCTAGTGCACTCACGATTTACTCCAGATCGATCCGCCGGATGGCTGTGCGCAGGAAATCCGCCTTCTGCCGGAACTTCGCCTTCAACTGGGGATCCTTGCTCGCCTCAAGCTGGCTCTCAACACCCCGCAGTTCCTGCACCAGCCAGCCGCGGATCATCACGTAATAGCGCGTGTCCGTGCCGTAGCGGGCGATGGTTGTCAGTGACGCCGGGTCCTGGGGCGATGCTATCGCGGCGTAGACAGCCTGCACCATTTCGCCGATACGCTGCTGTTCGCTGACGCCACTGGCCTGGCACCCTCCAAGCACCAGGACCACCACGAGAAAGGCCGTAACCCCAAACCGGTTCATGCCGGTAACCGCTCCATCACCAACTGGCAGGCTTGGTCCTGGGTGAGAGCATCGCAATCGGCGACGATATCGGCATAGCGGCTATAGAGCGCGTGGCGTTCCTCGAACAGCTCCTCCAGCGTCTGGTCCGGCCGTTTGGAGATACCGCGCAGGCTGTAGTCGCCGATGCGCCGCTTAACGGTGGCGAGGGAGACATTGAGGAACACGACAATGCCGTCCTGTTTGAGATGGGCCATCGCCTTCTCGCTGTAGACTGCACTGCCACCGGTGGAGATCACGCTGCCGCTTTCGTTAACCCGGCACAGCACCCGCTCCTCGATTTCGCGCAGGGCGCCATAGCCATCATGGTCGACGATGTCTTGCAGGGTCCGGCCTTCCGCCGACTGAATCAGCAGGTCCGTATCCACAAAATCCATCGCCGCCTGTTTGGCCAGCAAGACGCCGACGGTGCTTTTTCCAGAACCCGGCATACCGATAAGGATCAGATTGGTTCGCATGGGGAAAGTGTATCGCACAACGCCCGGCTACGCCGCCAGGGGGAGCGGTGCGTCGCCTGCAGGCATCAGTCCAACACCGGTTCGACGCTGCGCTTGTATTCATCGTATGTCTGCGACGCCCGGGCCATGCAGGCGTAGTATTCTTCGGTATCGACGATCTGCTGGCACTCGGCCTGGCGCCGGTGCTGAGTCGAGTCGTAGACACCGCGAGAAGAGCAGCCGGCCACGAGTGTCAGCGCCATGGCAAACACCATGACCCGTTGAATATCATATCCCTTCATGCCATCGCTCCTCCCGCTGCCATCCCCGGTTCTGCGTTTGTCGGTATTACGCATTCATACCGGATAATGTGTCCGTTGCTGCATCCCAGGTCCAGTAACGATCCGGCCTCAGATGGACCCCGCCAATCCAGCGATCGCGAGCTAACTGCTCGCCTGCCGACGCCCGGCCGGCCAGCACTTCGCGGCCCTGGTCTGTCACGCCGTAACGCTGTTCGGGATCGATCAGGTGAGCCGGCGTCCGCCGGTCAATCGTCAGCAGAGCCCACTCGCCTTCGGCCAGGGTATGCAGCAGCCCGTAGAAACCAAGATCGCCCATGAAGCTCCGTTCCTCGGTGGTCTGGTACTCTTTGAACAGGTCGTTGAATCGATCTTCTCCCTGGGCCACCAGGCAAAGCGCCTGGAAGGCAGTGCGTGAAAGGCCGGTGCGGGGGTGGGGGTATTCTTCCAGCGTGCGGCGTATGGCGCCCTCGAGAAACGGTAACTGCGTGAGATCGCTACGCAGTAGCGCGACCCAGGCTTCCGGCGTGGGCTGCCTGAACGCGGCCCATGCCCGCCGGGCCAGTTCGAGTTGGGCCCCGGCCACCGCCGTTTCCGCGGAAAGCCGCTGCCGAATGGCGTCCGCCGACGACGGACCGAGATACTCGTCGGTACAAAGCAGGGTTAGCCGGGTGCCACCCAGGTCTTCGCCGGCGAACCAGTCCAGTAGTTGCAGCAATTGCAATTGATCGTAAAGATCATGCTCGAACCAAAACCGGACCCGGTCATAATCACGAAAGCCGGCCAAGCGAGCGTCCCGCGCCGCAAATTCAGCCTGCAGGGGGCCCAAGGACGCCCAGCCGCGCTCAGCGATAAACCGCGCGCGGACTTCGGACAATGCTGCGAGGTCCAAACCCCCGGGCACCGGCCCTTCATGCAGGATATCCCGCCAGGGCAACGGATCGCCGGGCATAGCTGCGGCCGCCAGGGCAGCGACCGCACAATCGCCATTGGTGATATTGAGTATGCGTTCGGTCATGGTGACGGCTGACGCTCCACGGCTGCAGTGTCCGACACGGTTACAGGGTCCGGGTCAGTTGCGTTGTCAGGGCTATTGGCCGGCGACGAACTCCAGAACGACCTCCTCATCGGCATCGTAGAGTTGCAGCACCGGGCCCTTGAGGGTGTAGCGCACGGTGTCCTGCAGCGCCTGGTGGAAGTTCTCTTCCCGCTCCATGCCTTGAAAACAGGCCATTTGCGTGACTGTCAGCTGACTAATGGCCAGTTGGTTGCCCTCGCGCTCATAGCCGCCGGAAAATTGATTGCAGCCGGAGAAACCAGCCACCCGATCATTCTCTTCCATCAAGACGATATTGAGCTTGCGCTGGTCCGCGCCGTCTCTGATCGGGTCACCGTACAGGCCTTTGAGTTCCCAGAAAGTGTTGACCAGCTCCACCGGCGCAGCGCCGGTCTGGTCCACTGGGGCGATTCGGCCTCCAGCTCGATTCACCACGATAGCTACGGGCGTGTCGGCTTCACCGGGTGTTACCGGGTTGGCTTCGGTGCTGATGAACATCAAGCGGTCGTCATTGGTGATCTTGGCCCGCAGGTTGTAGCGGCGGCTGTCCATGATCTCCCTGGGGTCGTAGTCGAGCTCGAACGACCAGGGCGGGCCGTTTTCGGCGCGGAAGCTCGTCCGGGCGATCACATCCGACGGCGCATCCGCCAGTGAGACGTCTTCAAGGATCACCGTCACCATGGCCTCCGGCGGCACTGCCATGCGCTCACGGTAGCTGACCGTTCCCTCAATCTGCTGCGCGTTGGGCACCCCGCCCCAGATATGGGCGTCGCTGGCGCAGCCCGATAGCAGCAGAGCTGCCAACAGCGCTGAGACCCATGCAGTCGGACCTGACCGCAGCTTTGACAATCGCTTTTCCGTCGGCTTCATCCTGAGTCCTCTTCCTGCTCTGTGTTATGCCACAATCATGACGTTCTATGCTGTGATCGTGACACCGGAAGGCGCCACTGGCCAGCACGCCGCCCCGAGTTTATCCCATGCTCACTTTACCCCGGAGCTGCTTGGTTTTGCCGCGCTGGGATTTACGGTCCATACGCTTGCGTCGAGACGAGCGCGACGGCCGGGTTGCCCGGCGCTTTTTGCGTGTCTCCGCAACGCTCTGGATCAAGCTGCGAAGCCGTTCCAGAGCGTCCTCACGGTTCTTTTCCTGGGTGCGGAACTGCTGAGCCTTAATCACCAGAACACCCTCTTTGTTGATGCGCTGGTCACTGAGCTCGCCCAACCGCTCCTTGTAGATTTCGGGCAACGATGAAGCGGTAATATCAAAGCGCAAGTGAATCGCCGTTGACGTTTTATTAACGTTCTGGCCACCGGCGCCCTGGGCGCGAATGGCGGACAGTTCGATCTCCTCTTCGGGGATCGATAGGGTACGCGAAATCTGCAACACGATCGGCTCCGTAATTCGTTGGATAGGCAGGCAGTCCGAGTTTTACGGCAGCTCAGGGCGCCTGGGTCATTTCCCGAACCATGGCCGGGCCGCCGAGCTGGCGCATCTGCCGGGTGATCCAGTCCACCCGCTGCCAGACATAACTCGATGGCTGAACGGCATTATAGACCTTGGGATTGGGCAGGACCGCCGCCAGCCGTGCCGCCTGCGACGCATTAAGCTGACTGGCGCCGATGCCGAAGAAGCGTCGACTGGCCGCTTCCACGCCGTAAACCCCGTCGCCAAATTCAGCAATATTAAGGTAAACCTCCATGATACGGCGCTTGCTCCAGAGCGCTTCCAGCCCCAGCGTCAGCCCGGCCTCCAGCCCCTTGCGCACCATCTGCCGGCCGTTCCAGAGGAACAGGTTCTTGGCTGTCTGCTGGGAAATGGTACTGGCGCCGCGCAGACCCTCGCCCTCGCGATATTGTTGCACGGCGGAGGCGATCGCATCGATATCCAGCCCCCAATGCTGGAGGAAACGCTGGTCTTCACTGGCGATCACCGCTAGCGGCATCCAGGGAGAAATCCTCTCCAGACTAACCCAGTTCTGCACTTGCCGGCGTTCGGGGTGCTGGATTTGATCCGCTAGCATAAAGGCAGTGGTCGGCGGATTGACGAAACGCAGCAGGACAATCAGCCCCACCACCAGCGCCAACAGGCCCAAAACGATAAAAAGCAGCCAGCGACCCACCCGCTTCCAGCCTGATTTGCCTGCCACGCATAAACCTCGCGAAAAGAACTTAGGGAGCCTCTGATTAGGGCACGAAACGTTGAACGTCGCCCGCTACCACATCAGGTCATCGGGAATCTGATAGTCCTTGTAGGGATCGTCCTCGGCGGGCTGGTCGGCCTTAGGATCGTGCTGGATGATGGGGATCTCGCTGTCGCGCTCGCGAATTTTACCCGCGGCATCGGCGGGGATGATGTGAAATTCCTCGCCCAAGGCTACGATGGCCAGACGCCCCCGCGCCAGCTGGTCTGCCTGTTCGGCGCCGACATAGATCTTGTGGACCTTCCTGCCAACAACAAACTGGTACGCGGTCTCGCCCTTACTGCGATTCACGGCGTGCTGATCGATCAGCTGACGAATTTGGGCCTGCTTGGCCTGGCGTGCCTGCTGCTCCTGGCGCTGGCGGTTGATCTTACGATCACGGGCCACCTTCTCAGCTTTGGCCTGTTCCGCTTGCTGGCGGCGGGCCTCGGCGTCGGTATCCACCGGTTTGTTCTGTTTGCGGGCCTTGCGCTTCTCCTGACGGACCTGGCGCACTTTTTTCTCATCCGCCAGGCCTGCCTGGAGCAGCTGTTCCTGCAGGGATTTAGCCATGAGCAATCTGCCTCGATACATGGGTGACCGGGGCATTATCGACAAAGGCGAACGGCGATGGCAACCGGCGAATCGCTAGTGTCCCGTCACATCGCCCTGCGGGCTGGCCAATACCACCACATAGCCTTCGGGGTCCCGCAGCCAGACTTCCCGGTGCCCGGCATTCTTGTTCACAAAGGGACCATCCAGAACCGGCACCGTCATACCTTCGATCCGTGTGACAATCTCGTCGAAATCGTCGACCTCGAACCACATCAGCACGCCATTGCCGTATGGCTTGCGGCGCTGATCGCCAAGATAGTCATGCTCGTGCGCGTCCCAGTGGTTGATCTGGAGGACCAGATCACCCGCGGCATCGGTGAGCTGTTCATAGGTATCGCTGCCGTGTCCGCTCTTACAGCCGAGCAGTTCCCGGTACCAGGCGCTGGCGGCCTGAACGTCGGACACAGCAATGAGGGGTTGGGATTTCATGGCGTTCACTCCTTACTCTCAAGGGATTGAGTGAAGCGAGGCGTCGCTCTGCGAACGCCTACAACCGCCCGCTCCGGCGCAGTCGACGGAGCACTAGGGTACGATAAAGCCGTGACAGCAAAGACCGAAGACCCGGCAATTGGATCAGCCAGGCCAAGGGGCGCAGCAGGGGCACTCTGGCCATCAACAGCCGGTATGCATCCAGCTCCCGATGTATATCGCCCTGAGCGTCCCTGACGTGAAGCTCGCGCAGCGCGTCCTCGGGATCGATCCCTAGCCGCCGCAGCTGGCCTTCACGCCCGGTAATGTCGAGCCACTGCACCCGGTGGCTGGATGAACCCGCCAAACGCTCATAGCGTCGCCGATCCGCCCGGCAGCGCGGGCAGGCCCCGTCATAGAACACCGTGAGTGGCGAATCGGTTTGGCTCATCCGGCACCTTCGGATTAGAAATGGCTTCTATCAACAGTATGGGAGCGGCGACCCAATGATTCAAACGGCCTGAACATCCCGCTCCTCAAACACCTCCCGAACCACCGACATACCGTTCAAAGCAGCCGGGAAACCGGCATAAACCGACATTTGCAAAACCGTTTCGATGATTTCCTGCGCGTCGCAGCCGACATTCAAAGCGCCGTGAATATGAACCTTGAGTTGTGGCTGGCAATGTCCCAGTGCGGTCAGAGCAGCCACGGTCACTAGCTCACGTGAACGCAGATCTAAACCTTCCCGTTGATAGATATCACCAAAAGGATATTCGATAACATAGCGGGCCAGGTCGGGACAGATTGATTGTAGGCTGGCGATTACGGCCTTGCCGGCTTCTCCATCAATCTCTTCGAGTTTTGTCAGGCCTCGTTGGTATCTCAGATTCTCCATGGTGCTCTCCTCATGCTCTTTCCTCATGGAACGCGTCTCTTCACGAAAAAGTGTGGCTTTAGCCTGACGCTTCGAGCGCACTCTAAGTCAAGGGTCTGGAGAGCTGCCGGTAGTGTTCTAATTTCGTCTTGAGCGCCTCGAGGTGATCCAACTCCTCCTGTATCCGTTGGCTCAAAGCCTTGTGATGCGCCTCCAACAAAGCCTGGCGGGGCGCAAATGTGCTCTCACCCTGTTCGCGCAATTTTGCGTAGTGCAAAATCTGGCTCAACGGCATTCCGGTTTCCTTGAGGCGGGTAATGAAACCGACCCATTCGCGATCCCTGGACGAGTAATCCCGATGGCCACTGGCGTTACGCGGAATATCCGTCAGCAAACCGATCTTCTCGTAGTAGCGCAGGGTGTACGCGGATAGACCGGTCTGCGCCGAAAAATCGCCTATATTCATTCGCCGATCTCGTCTGTGGGCTTTAAGAAACCTCTGATTAAGTCTATGGGCGATTCTGGCTCGCCCTGAAAGCTTGAATCAAGACGCGGTTTCGCAGGAAGGCTGGCTTTAACCTACCGGGAGGGGTGACGTTGACCCCGAGCGCCGAGGCGTTTAAATCCGACCGCCCGCCAACGTTTCACAAACCCGCCTCCTCCCACTGGGGTGGATTCGGCGTACGCAAACTGGCTGGCAGGTTGGAATGGCCGGTCAGGTAGGTATCGATGGCGCGTGCCGCATCACGCCCCTCACCAATCGCCCAGACCACGATGGAAGGCCCCATGTGGGCGTCGCCGCAAGCAAAGACGCCCGGTAGAGTCGTCATCAGGCGCTCATCGGTGCCGAAGCTGCCGCGATCGGTCAGGAATAAGCCTTCATCCTGGAATGCTTCGGCCTGCGGCCCGGTAAAGCCAATGGCGATCAGCACCAGGTCGGCGGGAATGTGGAGATCGCCTTCCAGCACGGTTTTGTCCTTGCGGCGGCCACGCTCGTCATAGGTCCATTCCACACGCTCAGCCAGGATGTCGTGGACACGGCCGTCGCCGTCCAAGTCTTCGAAAGCCAGGGTGTTGATAGCGAACTGCTCACTGCCGCCTTCCTGCTGGGCATAGGTCTTCTCGTAAACCTGGGGCTGCCTGGGCCAGGGGTTATCTTCGGGGCGTTCATGGGGCGCCGCCGGGCGGATACTGATTTGCACCACATCCCGCGCACCCTGGCGATGCGCCGTGGCCACGCAATCCGCGCCGGTATCGCCGCCGCCCAGCACCACGACATGACGGTCCCGGGCATCAATCGGCTGATCCACAGCCTTGCCCGCCTGCTGGCGGTTGGCCGCCGTCAGGTAGTCCATGCCGAAGTGAATGCCGTCCAACGCCCGCCCCGGCATCTGGACATCTCGATGGCTCTGGGCGCCAATAGCTAGACATACGGCATCGAACGCCGAACGTAAGTCCGCCAGGGGGCGATCCGGCCCGATACGGGCGCCGGTGTGAAAGATCACGCCTTCACGCTGCATCTGATCCACCCGCCGTGCCACCTGGTGCTTGGCGAACTTGAAGTCGGGGATGCCATACGTCATCAGTCCGCCGATCATGTCGTCACGCTCGAACACCTCCACGTGATGTCCCACCCGGTTAAGTTGCTGCGCTACCGATAGCCCGGCCGGCCCACTGCCGACAACCGCCACCCTGAAGCCGGTGCGCTGATACGGCGGCTGAGGCTGTATCCAGCCCTCGGCCCAGCCTTTATCCACAATGGCCCGTTCGATGTCCTTGATGGTCACCGGGTCATCGTTGTAAGCCAGGGTGCAAGCCGGCTGGCAAGGCGCAGGGCAGGTGTAGCCGGTGAATTCGGGGAAGTTGTTGGTGGCGTGCAGCCGGTCCAGCGCCTCGCGCCACTGATTGCGGTAGACCAGATCGTTCCACTCCGGGATCAGGTTGCCAATGGGGCAGCCGGTCATGCAGGTCGGAATTCCGCAGTCCATGCAGCGCTGGCCCTGTTCGCGCAGGTGCTCGACCGACCAGTCCGGTGCATAGATCTCGCGATAGTCCTGGATCCGCTGCGACGGATCGCGATAGCCGATGGGACGGCGGGCGATCTCGCGAAAGCCGTTGGGGTGATTTTCACTCATGGTCTATCTCCTCGAATCGAGGCATCAGCACGCTGAATCGCACGGGCTGCGGTCGGTATCGGCGTCCGCACATCGCGGCCTTCGCTGCGATAGCGCTCCACGACCGCCTGATAGTCGCCGGGGATCACCTTGATAAACCGGTCGGCAGCGGCGTCCCAGTCGTCCAGTAAGCGCCGCGCCTGGGCGCTACCGGTGTAGGCTACGTGGTTTTCCAGCAGACGCTTGAGCAGGGCGCGGTCGCGTTCGTCCTCGACCGCTTCGGTATGCACCATGGCGGGATTGATGTGTTGCTCCAAGGTCTGCGCGTCGCCGTTCTCACAGAGCAGGTAAGCTTCGCCGCCACTCATGCCGGCGCCGAAATTGCGTCCCACCGGCCCGAGCACCACGACGGTTCCACCGGTCATGTATTCGCAACCGTGATCGCCGATGCCTTCCACCACGGTCAAGGCACCGGAATTGCGGACCGCAAAGCGCTCCCCCGCGCGGCCATTGAAGTAAGCCTGACCCGCTGTCGCACCGTAGAGGGCCACATTGCCGAGCAGCGTATTGGTCGCCGCGTCAAAACCGGCCTGTGCCGGGGTGGCGATGCTGATAATACCGCCGGAGAGGCCCTTGCCCGGATAATCGTTGGCATCGCCAACCAGGTGCAGGCTGATCCCGGGCGCGAGAAAAGCGCCGAAGCTCTGGCCTGCGGTGCCGGTCAACTGGCACACAATCGTATCCTCGGGCAGACCGTCGGCCCCGTACCGATGGGCCACTTCAGCGCTGAGCAACGTGCCGAAGGTGCGATTGCGGTTGGTTAGCTCGCAAACCAGCCGCACCGGCTTGCGATCGTCCAGGGCGGGCGCGGCTTCCCAGAGCAGGCGATGGTCCAGTTTGCGGTCGAGGTTATGGTGTTGTTCGGTCACCTTGCGCGGCGTATCGCTGGAATCGGCCTGGTATAGCAGAGCGGTCAGGTCCGGCTGGATGCCCCGTGGGTGAGGCAGCGCCCGTTGCTGCAGCCGATCGACGCGTCCGATCATCTCGTCCAGGCTGCGGAAGCCCCATTGCGCCATAATCGCCCTCAGTTCACGGGCAACGAACTGCATGTAGCGCACCACATGCTCGGGCGCGCCGGGGAATTTCTTGCGCAGTTCTGCATCCTGCGTTGCAACCCCCACCGAGCAGGTGTTGCAGTGGCATTTGCGCAACATGATGCAGCCCACCGCCACCATGGGTGCGGTGCCGAAACCGAATTCCTCGGCCCCCAGCAACGCCGCGATAGCCACATCGCGCCCGGTTTTCAGCCCGCCATCCACCCGCACGCGGATCCGCGAGCGCAGACGGGTTTCCATCAACACCTGGTGGGTTTCCGCCAGACCCAATTCCCACGGGATGCCAGCCTGTTTGATGGACGTCTTCACCGACGCGCCGGTGCCGCCAGAGTCGCCGCTGATCAGTACCGCGTCCGCCCGGGCCTTGGCCACCCCCGCGGCGATGGTGCCCACGTTGGCCTTGGCCACCAGCTTGACGTGAATTTCCGCCCGCGGGTTGGCGCATTTGAGGTCGTGAATCAGTTGAGCCAAATCCTCGATGGAATAGATATCGTGGTGCGGCGGGGGCGAGATAAGCCCCACGCCGGGCACGGTGAAGCGTACCTCGGCAATTTCCTCGCCTACCTTGGCGCCGGGCAGTTCACCACCTTCGCCAGGTTTGGAGCCCTGGGCCATCTTGATCTCGATTTGCCGGGCCTGGGCCAGATAATGGTGGGTTACGCCGAAGCGGCCGCTGGCGATCTGCTTCATCGAGCACTCACGCTCGGTGCCGAAGCGATCCACCTGTTCGCCGCCCTCGCCGGTGCCGGATTTGCCGCCCACCCGGTTCATGCCCGCGGCGATGGTTTCATGCGCTTCCCGCGACAGCGCGCCGAAGGACATGGACCCGCTGGAGAAACGCCGCATCAGTGAGGCACAGGATTCAACGTCCTCCAGCGGTACCGGGTCTGCCGAGGTGACGTCCAGCAGGCCTCGCAGCGTCTGGAGCTGTTCGTTCTGGGTGTTGATGGCGTCGGCGAAGGTGTCGTAAGCCAGCTGGTTGTCCGTGCGCAGGGCGTGCTGAAGATTGCCGATCGTTACCGGATTCCACTGATGGAACTCGCCATCCCGCCGCCAGTACAGATCGCCGCCGCTGGGCAGAATCGGACTGCCGGGAATGGGCTGCGAAAAAGCGATGGCATGGGCCATGCGCAGCTCCTGTTCGATCCGCGCCAAGCCTACGCCGGGAATGCGGGCGGCGGTACCGGCGAAGTATTCGTCGACAAAATCCACATCCAGGCCCACCGCTTCGAACATCTGTGCGCCTTTGTAGCTGTCCAGCGTGGAAATCCCCATTTTCGACATCACTTTGAGGATGCCCCCTTCGGCCGCCTTGCGGTATCGCTGGAAGGGCTCGTCCACCCCGCCGGCCAGCCCGCCATCGGCCTGAAACCGCGCCAGCGATTGGGCCGCCAGCCAGGGGTGCACGGCATCGGCGCCGTAGCCGATCAAGGTGCAGAGGTGATGCACCAGGCAGGGCTCACCGGAATCCACAATGAGCGCGGCATCGGTTCGCAATCCCTGGCGGATCAGATAGTGGTGCAAGCCACTCACGGCCAGCAATGCGGGTATGGCGGGACGTTCCGGCCCGAGCGCCCGGTCGCTGAGAATCAGCATTTCATAGCCCGTGCGGATGGCGGCTTCGGCGGCGGCGCGCATCTGGTCGACAGCGGCTTCCAGTCGCAGCTCCTGCGGAAACGTCAGGTCGATGACGGTGGCGCGGATGCCGTTTACATCCAGGTCCCGGATGGCCGCCAGCTCTCGGCTGTCGAGGATCGGCGAGGCGAGATGCAGTTGCCTGCAGTGTTCCGGCGTCTGCTCCAGCAAGTTGCGCTGGCGGCCGATGTGGCTATCCAGGGAGGTGACCAGATCCTCGCGAATATAATCCAGCGGCGGGTTGGAGACCTGGGCGAACTGTTGCAGAAAATAGTTGTAGAGCGGTTTGGCAAACGACGAGAGCACCGCCGGCGGCGTATCCGATCCCATCGCGCCCATCGGATCCTTGGCCTCGTCGGCCATGGGCATCAGGATTTTCTCCACCGCTTCCCGGGTATAGCCGAAGGCACGCTGGGCCGTGTTCAGCGTGAGGGTGTCCGGGGGCTCCGCCGGCGCTGGAATGCCTTGTACCAGATCCGCCAGCGCCACCTGTTCCTGTGCCAGCCAGTGGGCGTGGTCGGGTTCGGTAAGCGTGTCGAAAATTTCTTCGTCCGGCACGATGCGGCCGGATGCACTGTCCGCCAGGAAAAGCTGACCCGGTTTCAGGCGGCCCTTGAGCACGACCTCTTCGGCGGGTGTATCCAGCACGCCGGTTTCGCTGGCCATGATCAACCGGTCATCCCGCGTGACACAGTAGCGGCAGGGCCGCAAGCCATTGCGGTCAAGAATCGCAGCCAGCGACTGGCCGTCGGTTGCCAGCACCAGCGCCGGGCCGTCCCAGGGTTCCATCAGGGTCGAACTGTACTCGTAGAAGGCGCGGCGCTCGGGCGGCATGGACGCATGCTTGTTCCAGGCCTCGGGCACCAGCATGCGCAAGGCGTGGGGCAGGGTCCGGCCCGACGCCACCAGCAACTCCAGCACCTGATCGAAACTGGCGCTGTCGGAGCCCTCCAGCTTGGGGATGATCGGCTTGAGCTTGTGGATATCGTCACCGAAAGCCTCGCTGGCGAGCAGTGCCTCGCGGGTGCGCACCCAGTTGATGTTGCCTTGCAGCGTGTTGAATTCCCCATTGTGCGCCACCCAGCGATAGGGATGCGCCAGATGCCAGGCGCCCAGGGTATTGGTGGAGAAACGCGAGTGGACCAGCGCCAGGGCACTGGTCATGTCCTCGTCCCGTAGGTCGGGGAAGAACAGCGGCAACTGGCCGCAGGTGAGCATGCCCTTGTAGACAAGACGGCGGCGATCCAGGGAGCACACGTAAAAGGATTCGGGTTCGGCCAGCGCCACTTCGGCGGCGGCACGCTCCAGACAACGGCGCAGTACATAGAGGCGACGATCCAGAGCGGCGGGGTCCGATGCCTCCGGCGCCGTCACAAAAACCTGTTTGACCACCGGCTGGGCCGCTTGCGCAGACGCCCCCAGGTCCCGGCCATCCACCGGAACCTCGCGCCAGGCCAGCAGACGGCACCCCTCGGACTCAACCGTGTGCTCGACCATTTTGACCAGCTCTGCCTGCTCTTGCGGGTCAGCGGGAAAGAAGATCTGGCCGACACCGTAGTCGTCCTCGTGCCACTCCTCCAGTTCGGGGACGTGCCGGCACAGGAAATCGTGCGGTTTTTGCAACAGGATGCCCGCACCGTCGCCGGTCTTTTCCTCGGCCCCACGCGCACCGCGGTGGTCGAGGTTATCCAGAAGACGCAGCGCGTCGGCGACGAGGGCATGGGAGCGACGGCCCTTGAGATCCATCAGGGCGCCGACACCGCAATTGGCATAGCTCGCGGCGGGATCGTACAGGCCGTTATGTGGGCGCCGGGGTTGCTTGGCGGGATATCGGTCACTCATTGCTGAAGACACCTCCCGTGCGGCGCGAACCGCAGTCGTCCATAGGCAAGCTGTTTTGACTTTGACCGACCCCAACACGGGCCGTCAAGCCGCCTGCCCCAGTGATTTTCAGGAACACTCAATAAAATCCGCTAACGTGCGCAAAATTGACGATAATTTCCCGATTGGCGCAGCGTTAATTTTTGGACAGCCACGTGTCGACCGGCGTTCAACACCCACGGCAGAACCCGACACCGTTGCCGCGGGCTACTCCAACCAGTCGAAAGAATCGTTCAGGAACGCGTTGTCTTTCTCTTCGACGATTTCGCCGTGGGCCATGACGATGAATTTCGGCACCCAGGCCTTGATATGGGTCAGGCTGTCCTGAGCGTGGCGCCGATTAAAGGTCAGCCGCCAATCCAATGGCGTTTTGCCGTGGGGCGCGACGATCCCGGCCAGACGGGCGATAGGCTGCTGCCACCAGTTGAAATGGCCTGCGGGGAAGTTCTCGATCAGATCCGCTACGATCAGCGTCGCCGACGGGCGATGGAAAAAGACCGCTTCCTCCATCATCCGCGACCCCGAGAAGATGATTTGATCGATTTCCGCCGACCAGGGCCAATGCCGCTGGCTATCGAGCACGGCGTCGAACGTCAGGTCCTTGCGCTTACCGATCACCTGGGCGGTACCGTAGAGGCTGGCCTCGGGGAAAGCCTGCTGCCACTCGCCGATAAACAGGTGATGCAGATGATTCGGTGCGATCAGGTAGCGTACCGTACCCAGCGTGCTCACCCGCGAGTGCAGGTGCGGGGTCAGGCGCACCGGGCTGTGAACCCAAAGCGACCCGTCGGCAAGCCGTATGCAGGTCATCCGCGTCGTGTAGGGGAAACCATGAAACGGCACGGTCTCGCCATCGACGATCCAGACGTTTTCCGCGAGTTCATGCAGGCTTTGCGGCGAATCGGGTAGCTCGTCCATTCCCATACGGCGCTCCGTTACGCGTCGGTTTCCGGCCCCAGAATCCATTGCCGGGCCTGCTCGAGCTGGTCAAACGGGTAGGTGCGCACCTCAGCTTCCACCATGTGGCTGCCGATGGTCTCGGCGGCGTTGACCACGGCGGAATCGGTCACCAGCGCTACCTTGCGAACCTGCCGGTGGTGTTCACGCACGAACTTGAGATGGGTCAGCATCGAGGCGAACGAAGCCCATCCCGGAAAGGTTCCCACATGGATGATGATGCCCTGCAGTGGACCGATTCGTTCGATGTGGGGATCAATCACCCCCACGGCAGAGGCGAAATCGTCTTCGGTCAGCGTGCCTTCGGGCTCCAGAATGGCGATGCCCTCCTCGCGATCAAGCTTCACGTTCAGCATGAATAATCCTCCCTGGGTCGAGACTTTGGCTTGGTCGAAGACAAAACGGTGGAACACGGACTCTCTACGCGTGCTTAGTTCGCAGTCTAGTCCCGATGGACCCGGTGCGGGTAGGGGGACAGAGACGACATACTGCGCTTCAATCGAATGCCTCGTGCTGAGGCAGAGCATCGGTAATCTCGTGCCACGGCGCCTTACTGCCCACATAGACGTGACGCCCGGCTTTGACCTGGGGGTCGGTATCCAGGGTTCCCAGTGGAAAACCGAGTACCTCCGGCGCGGCATCGAAGCGGGTGTACAGGCTCGATCCGCAGACCGAGCAGAAGCTCTTGTGCTCGCCCGGTGAGGACTCGTAAAAACGGATCAGATCGTCACCTTTGAGGGTCTTCCAGTGCTCAGCACTCACCTTCGCACGGGTACGGAAGGCCGAGGCGTGGAGTTTGCGGCACATGGAGCAATGGCAGTTCAGCACATCGGTCAGCTCGCCGTTAATCTCGTATTGCACGCCGCCGCAGAGGCAGCTTCCCTGGTGATGCATGTTTCTACATCCTATGTCATGGGTTTCAGTTAACGGCATCTATTGCTTCGTCAGTCGCACCACAATGTACGAATAAAGCGTATCGCCATCGAGCGTATTGAAAGCCGTGCCGCAGACGGCCGTCCATTCGCCGGGTTGGATCGGTATGCGTGTATGCACAGAGGTGAAGTTGTCCGGATCGGCATTCAGGAAAGCGAATTTCAGTATGGGCGGTGCATCCTTTTCAGGAATCAGGGCATAGCCAACGCCGATACCGGCTGTGTTAAAGGTGCCGGTTTGGTCGATATCCACACCGATCCGGATCGCCGCCGCGTTGTCGAGAAAAGCCTGAGTTGGCGTGACGTCCATTAATTCGGCCGATTCGCCGAAGGGCGCTTGCGTGTCACCGTAACGGATGTCGAGGATATAACCCTTACCGGCCTTCAGCTCCTCGAGCAGTGCGTTGTCCGGTAGCGGCGGGGCAGCCTCGGCAATGACGAAGGGATGCATCCATCCCTGAAGAACAATAAGCGCGATGAGGGCATGCTTGAGCATAAGGGTTCCGTCCTTGAACCGTCTGGGGCGTTGTCCGGGCAACGGGAAAACGCCGGACTACGACTATAGCTTACACGCTATGGTAACCATTGCCACATTGAGACGGCTGGCGTGGTTCACAGCTCCACGGGTCTCTGCAGCCCAGGCCTGCGAAAGCTGTTCGTTCTGTAATCCGATTAGGGTAGAAGGGAACGGTCGAAACTCATTAGGCTAGAGGCATGGATAAGTCACTGGCAGTGGTTTTCGGCGGAACAGGCTATTTGGGCACGCACATCGTGCGCCAGCTTCAAGAGGCAGGCTACCGTGTGCGTATTGCTTCGCGTTCGCCCCAGGCCCGCGTGCCCGGCGATCCGGAGTTTCAAATAGAAGGCTGTGAAGCCGATATTCTGGACGAAGCATCCATCGCAAATGCGATCGAGGGCGCCACCGCAGTGATCAACGCCGTGAGCCTCTACGTTGAACAACCGCCGGAATTGACCTTCGACGCGGTGCATGTGAAAGGAGCCGTTCAACTGGCCCGGTGCTGCAAAGAGGCGGGCATTCGCACGCTGGTCCAGATTTCTGGCCTCAATGCCGATCCGCAATCCCGTTCGCCTTATATCAGCGCCCGAGGGCGCGGCGAAAACCAGGTCCGCGAGACCTTCCCCAACGCTATCGTTCTGCGTCCTAGCGCCCTGTTTGGCGGTGGTCAGGGTTTGGTAGTGACCCTCAAGGCGCTGACCCGGCTGCCGTTGGTCCCTCTTTTCGGCAAGGGCGAGACCCGGTTGCAGCCGGTGCATGTTAACGACGTTGCCAAAGCCGCGGTGCAAGTGCTTGAAGACGCCGAAGCCCCTGGCCAGATCTATGAGCTTGGCGGCCCCCAAGTGTTCAGCTATCGCGAGCTGGTGAAGGTGGTGATGGGCCAGGTCCATCGCCATCACCGGCTGATTTCGGTGCCTTTCCCGCTCTGGCACCTCGGGGCCCGTGTGCTGTCGTGGCTGCCCAACCCGCCTCTGACACGGGATCAGCTGATCCTGATGGAATCGGACAATCGGGTGGGGCCTGGCGCGCGGACCTTCAAGATGCTGAATATCGCGCCCGTCAGTGTGACGGAGACGATTATCGAGGCTGACTAGCGAACCGAAATTAGACCATAAGAAAGCAGGCGCTTATCCGCCTGCACATCGTCGATCTACCGCGTCGCCCAACCTCCGGAAATCGGAAAGACCTGCCCGACAAAGCAATCCGCCGCATCGCTACACAGATAGGCGGCAAACTCCGCGTCTTCTTCCGGCGAAACCAGCCGACCGAGGGGCACCTCACGCTTCAAGCGCTCCTGAAAACGCGGATTGGCCTGGACGTCTTGGGGGAAGTAAGTTGGATTGTCCACGAAGTTTTGGGCAATCGCATTGACTTGAATATTGTACTTGGCCAATTCCACACCGATGGCTTGGACGTAGGCCAGCTGGGCTCCGCGGGCGGCGCTGTAGGTCGATGCTCGCTTCATGCCGCGCAGGGCTGCAGCGCTGCCGATAACCAGTATCTTGCCCTTGCCACGCTCGACCATGCCGGGCAGGACCGCTTTGACCAGCCGCGGCAGCGGATCGACCAGCGCCGAGAAGACACTGCGCCATTCGTCTTCAGTGACATCCACGGCCTGCGTGCTCGGCGCCTCGATGGCCAGATTGGCAACCAGCACATCCACATTCCCCGCGTTTCTAATCACTTCAATGGCCGCACCGGTCGGCATGAGGGGCAGAGTGTCTTCCACCACGTCGGCGCCATGGTCCGCCAACGCCTGGCACAGCGCCGGCCCCATGAAGTCCTCGGCCTGGGTTACGAGAATGCGCTTGTTCTGCAGTGAAGGATGAGCGCGTGCCATTGTCCATCTCCTGTCTGGAAGGTCATCGGTCATCAAACAAACGGCTTAGGCGAAGACTCTGAATAACGCCTGCTCACACCATACCTGCGTCATCGTCGGATTGCAGCCTTCGCCGATGGGAGCTGCGGCCGGAAAATGAGCAAACCGAAATGTGTGTTCGCTACCGTTTACCTGTAGCGTGAGAACGACCTATACACTACCTATGCACTACTTATGCACTACCTATGCACTTCGGCCCTGATACATCAGGGGCATCAACGGGACACCGACACACCATGATGGATACCGCCCTGGCAAGAAAACCGTTCAAAATTCTCGCTCGCATGGGCTACTGCGCCCGCGGGCTCATCTATCTCGTGGTGGGGTCCCTAGCAGCCGCTTCGGTGGCGGGCGAAGGCGGCGGCACGACGGATACGAAGGGCGCCATCATCAAAATCCTGTCTCAGCCGTTGGGCAACACGCTGCTTTTGCTGCTGATTGTCGGTCTCGTCGGTTATACGGCCTGGCGTCTGACCCAAGCCGTGTTCGACGCGGACCGGCACGGCTTGGCCCCTAAGGGCCTCGCGATTCGGGCAGCTTTACTTATCAGCGCCATTACTCACGGCGTGCTGGCTTACTGGACGGGAAAGCTGCTGTTCGACTTCAGTGGCGGTGGCGGTAGTGGTGGTGGAGAGCAGGGCCGCGCTTTTCTGGCTACGGGCACGGGCCAGGTGGTCCTCGGCGCGGCGGGAATACTCTTCGTCGTGGTGGGCCTGGCCCATCTGTTTAAAGGCTTCACCGCCCGGTTTGACCGCTATATGGAAATTCCCGAAAACCACCGTATCTGGATAAAACCCCTATGCCGCTTCGGTCTGATTGCCCGGGGCGTAGTCTGGTGCATGGTCGGCTGGTTTTTGATCGACTCGGCTCAGAAAGCCAACAGCAGCGATATTAAGGGCATGGGCGAGGCAATGGACGTACTGCGCAATTCCCCGTTTGGCGAATGGCTGTTGGGCATCGTTGCGGCAGGCTTGATAGCCTTCGGTCTATATAACTTTCTCGAGGCGGCCTTCCGCCGCATCCGGGTTTGAAGGCGGCTTCAAGCGTATTGAAAATCGCCGCAACGCGTTACATCATCATATGACAATGACAAACAGACCCAATAACGATAAAGCTAAGCGTGACTGAGAGAGCGACCCCAAAAATACAGACCGTCACACAAGGTACGCATCGCGCTGTACAAGGATGACGTGCCCGAACCAGGAGGTTCCCGTCATGTCAGGCAAGGACAGCAATCCCCCCGGCGAAGAGCAGGGAAACGGCGTCAGGACGTATGACGCTTTTCTTTCGTCCCGCAGAACGTTTTTGAAATCCATTGGTGCCACGGGCGTCGCGGCTACCACCCCCACATGGGCATCCATGGCGCAGGATGGCGCCGATCAGATTGAGGCCCAGCAGGATGGCGCGCCTGCCGAGGGCGAACGCCAGATCAAACTTACGGTAAACGGCCAGACCCACACCCTCAACGTGGCGCCCAACGCGATCCTGCTCGACGTAATGCGTGAGCGGCTGGCACTCACCGGCACCAAAAAAGGCTGCGACCTGGGCCAGTGCGGCGCTTGCACCCTTCACGTCAACGGCACCGCGGTCAATTCCTGCCTTTCGTTGGCCGTCGCTCACGACGGCGACGAGATTACCACCATCGAAGGCGTAGCTGAGAACGACCAACTGCATGCGCTGCAAGAAGCCTTCTGGGAGGAAGACGCCTACCAGTGCGGCTACTGTACGTCCGGCCAGATCATGAGCGCCCTGAACGTCCTGGAAGACGAGCGTATTCCCAAGGACGATAACGCCGCCATCCGCGAGGCTATGAGCGGCAATATTTGCCGCTGCGGGGCCTACAGCAACATCCTCGCGGCGATCCAGTCCGCCCACCGCAAACTCGGGGGGATCAGCTAATGCGACATTTCGACTATGCCCGCCCGTCACAAACCGGCCAGGCCGTTACTACCCATGCAAACCGGACATCCGCCTATCTCGGCGGCGGCACCAATCTGCTGGATATGATGAAGATCGACATCATGCGCCCGGAGCAGGTAGTGGACATCAACGGTCTGGGCCTGGATCAGATCGAACCGTTGTCCGACGGCCGTCTGCGCGTCGGCGCCCTGGTGAGCAATACCGCACTCGCTTACGACGACCGGGTGCGGCAGGAGTACGCCGTGCTCAGCGAGGCGCTGTTGTCCGGCGCCAGCCGCCAGCTACGCAACAAGGCGACGACAGCCGGCAATGTGATGCAACGGGTCCGCTGTCCCTATTTCCGCGATGGCTACTCGCCGTGTAACAAGCGCGAACCCGGCACCGGTTGCGCCGCCATCGGCGGGCATAATCGCAGCGTGCATGCGGTGCTCGGCACCAGCGATCAGTGCATCGCCACACACCCCTCGGATATGTGCGTGGCGATGGCGGCAATTGGCGCGACAGTCACCGTGGAAGGCCCGCAGGGCCAGCGCGAGATCGATTTCCTCGACTTTCACTTGCTGCCCGGCGATACCCCGCAGGAGGAGCATGCGCTCAAAGCCGACGAGTTGATCACCCATGTCACGCTGGATGCGCCCATGTCCGGCAGCCGCTCAGGCTACCTCAAGCTGCGTGACCGTTCGTCCTACCAGTTTGCCCTGGCTTCGAGCGCGGTCATCGTCTCCACCGATGGGGGCACCGTACGCGATGCGCGTATTGCCCTGGGCGGCGTGGGCACCAAACCCTGGCGCGCCAAGGAGGCGGAGCAGGCC
The DNA here is from genome assembly GCF_008122265.1 of Marinobacter fonticola. Classification (NCBI taxonomy): domain Bacteria; kingdom Pseudomonadati; phylum Pseudomonadota; class Gammaproteobacteria; order Pseudomonadales; family Marinobacteraceae; genus Marinobacter; species Marinobacter fonticola. Next base: position 107,963 of record NZ_CP043042.1, on the reverse strand, counting down.
CTGATCGGCCAGAACCTGTCGGAGGCTGCTTTCCAGAGCGCTGCCAAAAAGGTGTTCCAGAACGCCAGGGCCTTCGAGCATAACGCCTTCAAGATTCCGCTGGGCCAGCAGGCTATTGTCCGTAACCTCAACATCCTTACTGCCTGAGGGCCAGAGCGAGCAAAGGAGATTGCCATGAGCGAAAACGCAGGCACAAGCCCGAAATCCGCCGGCATCATTGGCGCCGGACCCAAACGCATTGACGGCCGTTTGAAAGTGACCGGCAGCGCGCCTTACGCCTCCGACCACCAGCCGGAAAACATGGCCTATGGCCACGGTGTGTTCAGCACCATTGCCAGCGGCACGGTGAAGAACCTCGATTTGAGCGAAGCGAAAGCGTCTCCCGGGGTCATCGACATTTTCCACCACGGTCACTTTCCCGAGCTGTATCACACGCCGTCTTCGATGGAACAGAACAACAAAGTGGAAGAAACCCGGCTGCCGTTCGAGGACAACACGATCTACTACGCCGGCCAGTTCGTCGCCCTTGTGGTCGCGGATACTTTCGAGAACGCGCGCGCCGCCGCCTACAAGGTGAAGGTGGAGTATGAGGAGCACGAAGCGGTGGCCAACCTGGAGCAGGGGCTCAAGGACAACGGCACGCAATCCACCGGCAGCGAGAACAATCATCGCCGGGGCGACGCCGACGCCGCTTTCGGCCAAGCCGCCCACCGTATCGATGCCACCTACACCACGTTGGTAGAGACCCACAACCCCATGGAGCTGCACGCGACAGTGGCGGAATGGCGGGGCGACCAGCTCAAGGTCTACGAGGCTTCCCAGGCGGTAGTCCAGCAGAAAGGCGCGCTGGCCAAGATCTTCGGTATCGCGCCGAACCAGGTGGAGGTGATTTCCACCTTCATCGGCTCCGGCTTCGGCAGCAAGTTGTGGATGTGGCCCCATGCCGTGACGGCGGCGGCGGCGGCGCAAATGCTTGACCGCCCGGTACAGGTCGTGGTGCCGCGCAACCAGATGTTCACCACCACCGGTCACCGCCCGGAGACGCGCCAGCGCATTCGCCTGGGGACCGACAACAACGGCAAGCTGGTGGCCATCAGCCATGAGACGATCAGCACCACGTCCTTCACCGACCAGTACGTGGAAGCCTGCGGCGGCATGACCAAGGCGCTCTACGGTTGCGAAGACGTCACCGTGACCCACGAAACCACCCAGGTAAATCGCGGCACGCCCACCTCCATGCGGGCGCCGGGTGCTACGCCGGGTTTGTTTGCCCTGGAATCGGCAATCGATGAAATGGCTATCGCTGCCGGTGTGGATCCGCTGGAGTTCCGCATGGACAACTACGCCGACCGGGACCAATCCAAGGATCTGCCCTGGTCGAGCAATAAGATCCGGGAGGCGACCCAGCAAGCGGCAGAGGCGTTCGGCTGGTCGAAACGTAACCCCGAGATCGGCGCCATGCGCGACGGCAACGAAATCATTGGCTGGGGCATGGCCGCCTGCAACTGGGAGGCCTTGCGCCGGGAATGCGACGCCCGGGTGTCCCTGCGTGCGGACGGCACCGCCTATGTAACTTGTGCCACCCAGGACATTGGCACCGGTACCTACACGGTGGTGGCTCAGGCCGTCAGCAGCGTGACCGGACTGCCGCTGGAGAAAATCACCGTCAAGCTGGGTGATTCGTCTTACCCCAACGGCCCGGTCTCCGGTGGTTCCTGGGCGACGGCGACAACATTGCCGGCGGTGGCCAAAGCCACGCGGCTGGCCATCGACCAGCTCAAAGAGCACGCCACCAGCAAGAAAAGTCCGTTTGAGGGCGCCAAGGGTGACGATCTCTCGTTCGCCAACGGCAAGCTGCATCACAGCGATGGGCGGTCGGTGGACTATACGGAGGTGCTGGAAAGCCTACGCCTGGCCAGCGCCGATGGCGAAGGCCACACCGGAGGCGCGGATACCAGCGAGTACTCGTTCCGCTCCTTCGGCGCCCACTTCGTGGAGATCCGCTGGGACCCGGGCATCTCCAATTTGCGGGTCAGCCGCGTGGCCAGCGCCATCGATGTAGGTCAGATCGTGAACGCGAAAACCTCGCGCAACCAGATCGAGGGGTCGGTGGTGATGGGCATCGGCAGCGCCTTGTTCGAGGGCACGAATTACGACTCGCGCAACGGCATACCCGTCAACAACAACTACGCGGAATACCTGGTGCCTACCCATGCGGACCAACCGCCGGAGATGGAAGTGATCCTGCTGGACTACCCGGACTACGCCTTCAACGAATTCGGCGCCCGGGGGATCGGCGAGATCGGCATTACCGGCATCAGCGCAGCCATCGCCAACGCTGTTTACCACGCCACGGGCAAACGTATCCGGGAGATCCCGATCCGTAAGGAAATGCTTATGGACGATGTGCCGGCCGCGACGGCCTGAAGGCGTTGAAGTTGAAAAGGTGCAGCGCGCCTCGGTGGCCGCACCTTTTCCATCGTCCCACCGTTAGATCACTATCTAGATCACTATTTAGAGCACTATCCGTCACTATCAGGACAACCAGCCGAACACGTCCTCTTCGGTGCCGGTCTGAATGCCGACCAACGCTTCGCGCAGGCGCTGGGTGTTCGAGCCGATCTTGCCGCCATTGACCACGTATTCGCGGCCATCGTGGACGAACGTGCCCACGCCCGCCAGCACCGCCGCCGTGCCGGACAGCATGGCTTCGCCGGTCTTGATCCAGTCCTTGATATCGTCGACGGTGAAGTCCTGCTCGATCACCTCGTAGCCCAGATGTTTGGCCAGGGCGACCACCGAATCCCGGGTGACACCGTGGAGAAAAGTGCTGTCCAGCGGCTTGGTCAGTAACTGCCGGTCGTTAACCAGGAAGAAGTTGGACGCGCCGGTTTCCTGCACGTCGCCGTTGGGGCAGAACAGCACTTGATCCACACCCTGCTCTTCGCGGCCACGGATCACGTGGCGCAGGGCAGAGGCGTAGTTACCGCCGGTCTTGGCCTGGCCGAAACCGGGAGCGCTGCGCATCTGCTGGTCTTCGACCAGGATCGACAGCGGTCGCCCGCCACCGGAGAAGTAGTCGCCCACCGGGGAGGCCAGCACGTAGAACATCGCCTCGGCAGAGGACGCGCCCGCCGCGCCGATATTGGTTTCGGTGCCGATCAGCGTGGGTCGCAGGTAAAGAGCCCCGGGTGGCTTGGGCAGGATATTGCGACTTTCCGATACCGTCCAACGCACCATCTGTTCGACCACATCCGTGGGCGGAGCCGGCAGGCATACCAGGCCGGCGCTTTGTTGCAGACGCGCCAGGTGGCGGTCCAGACGGAAGATCCGTACGTCGCCGTCCGGCATGCGAAAAGCCTTCAGGCCTTCAAAGCAGGTGCTGGCGTAATGCAGGACGTGAGCACCGGGATGAATGGAAAGAGGCGCGACCGGAATCGACTCCACGTCCGACCAGTTACCGTCCAGATAACGGGTGACGGTCATGGTATCGGCGAACACCGTGCCGAATGGCGCGGGTTTTGCGGATGATTGCGAGTGGTCTAGCGTTGCCTCTTCCATTGCATTGTCCTTCGAACGTTTGCGGGTATTGCCCGACATAATGGGGCAATCAGTCTATCCGATATATCAGGGATTGTAGCGGTTTGGTTGCCGAGAAATGATCGGGCTCAGTCGCCAATCACCACCCGGTTCCGGCCCTGGCTCTTGGCTTTGTAGAGCGCCTCGTCAGCCTGGGAAAATAATTGTCTTGCGCGACGGGTATTCTCAGGGCCCAGTGTGCTCAGCCCGATGCTCAGCGTGACATGATCGTCAACGGTCGATGTTTCATGCGGCATACGAAGTCCGTCGACAGCCGCCCTGATTCTTTCTGCGATCACCAAGGCGTCACTTTCGCTGGTACCCGGCAGTACGACGGCAAACTCCTCGCCCCCATAGCGCACGATGAGATCAGTCGGTCGGCGTACCACGTCGGTCAGCGTGGCCGCAATCCGGCGCAGACACTCGTCACCCGCCTGGTGGCCGTAGACATCGTTATAGAGCTTGAAGCAATCGACATCGCACATCAGCACCGAAAGCATTTGGCTCCCGGCCAATCCATTCTGGGAAGTCTGATCCAGAAACCGGTCCAAACTGCGTCGATTCGCCAAGCCGGTGAGCTGATCGGTGGTACTGAGCTTTTCCAGGTCGCGATTGCTGCTGATCAGCCGGTCCTCAGCCTCGTCAATATCCCTGCGAAACAGATGCGAGAACGCCCCACTGAGTGCAATGGCGCTTGTCACGCTGACAATGTAAACGTAGTCAATGAAGGGCTCCGGCAACGGCGTCGCGCCCACCGCGAACAGGAACTCGCAGATGAGGAAAAAGGCGCCGATAATAGCCAGCACGAGGATGAGCATCGCTGTGCGATGGCGCCGGAACATAAGCGCCTGGATACCGCCAATCGAGAAGTAGAACAAATGCACGCCGGCATCGGCGCTGATGAAATAGGTCACGATGAGAATCTGCGCGGACGCGTTGACCAGTGCCAGGTTGCGGGCCTGATTGTGGTAACCCTGCCGGTTAACAAGGAGCACGCTCAGATAAACGGCGATGAACAGCAGATTACAGGTGAACACCGGCCAGTAGAGACCGATATCGTAAACCAGATAGAACACTTGGTACGGTAGGGTCGCCAAAGCCCCAAACAGGCCGATCTGGTTACTCAGAGCAATCTGCCGGGTCAGCCGGGCGGACTTGCCCCGCGTGCCCTGCAGCCAGAGCCGTTCGATAGCTGAGTACATAGGCGTTGTATTTATGCTGGGCTTAGGGGGTCTGGGCTTTAGGGAAACTATAGGTCAGATACCGAGGAGCGCTACTCGAACCGCCGCGCCTGGCTGTACCGGTCTCGCCAGTAATAGCCGTCCAGCGCGGATTCGGTCACGCCAACCGATGTTGAGGCGTGGATAAAGCGATTATTCCCCATATAGATCCCGGCATGCTGATCCTTTCCACTGATACGGAAAAACACCAAATCCCCGGGTTGCACGTTATTTCGGGGCACCACCTCGCCGTGCGCCAGCAGTTGGGTTGTGGTTCTCGGCAATTGGCGCCCAAAGGCTTCCCGGTAGGCTGTCATGATAAAGCCGGAGCAGTCGAACCCCTGGGCCGAGGTACCGCCGTAGTGATAAGGCACGCCTTCGTAACGCTCGAACACCTGCCAGAGCTGGGCAGCCGTCACGGCGCTGTCCGCATCCATGGGCTTGGCGGACGGTGCGGGCGTATAGGGATCGAGACCCGGCGTACTGGCGCAGCCGCCGAGGGTCAGGCAGATGAGGAGCCATACACCCAGCCAGCGTCCACGGACCGGCATCCGATAAACAGCGGCCAGCGGCATTGAAAAGGGAAGTGTCAGCGCGTGCATGCAAGCAATCCATGAAGAACCAGCGATAGCTGATTACTTTATAAGCGATTCCGTCAGTTGTCAGGTTACGATTGTCGGGTTCAAGGGCAGAACGTTCGCCTGCGGAGGACGTTTAAACGATTAAGATAGTTCGCGGGGCTGCCGGCATCCGTCAACTTCACTTAATTTCAACTTAAATTAGAGGGCTTGTTTCAGCACGGTAGCGGGTTCGGTCAAAATGACGCAATGGCGGGACAAGGATGGCCGCGCCTCAGCGGACCATCCCGGAAACGGCGTCTGAGAGGGCTCTATCGACGCCTTTACGGGTATAAGGCGTTTTAAGCTAGTTCGAACCCGCCTTACCCTGATTCATATGACGCTCGTGGAATTCGTTCATGCGTTCGTCGAGACGCTGGCGAGCGTTTTCAAGTTCCTTCCAGGCTTCCTGAAGTTCGGCCACATCTTCGTTGGCCGGCGTCTGATCCTGAGTACCGCTATCCAGATCCTCATAGGCTGCATAGACTCTGTCCGCCACCTCTTGATACTTGGTCCAAGCAGCTTCGTAGTTTTCCCTGTCGTCTTGCCAATTGCTCTTGCTGGCCATTTTCGTCTCCTTCCGTGTACCTATGTACGGTACTAGGTTCTTTACAGTGACTGTGTTTACGGGACCTATGGGATGTTTACAGACCCTATGGGCGCTTACAACATCCATTACCGCTGACAACACGCTCTATCAATAGCGGAGACAGGAAGCGTCTTTCAAGCGAACCAGGTTACGAAAAAGCCATATGCAGATTAAGAAAAGATAATCTGTAAATTTATGCTTATTTTCAATCTGTTATTTAACTTATCCTGAACAGTCAACCTGAGTTAAGGCGCCTTTTAGAGACGTTCGACAGGTTTATGCGTACACACTTGAGACAGACTGATCAAAACATGAGAAAGACCCATTGAAACGGACGGAGTCGTAATGAACATCTTTGAAGCCCTGAGAGAGGATCACGACAAGCAACGTACCCTGATCGACCTACTATGCAAAACCGAGGGAGACAGCGAGGGACGCGAGGAACTTTTTGGCAAAGTGAAAGCCGAGCTAGCCCGCCACGCCGCGGCCGAGGAGCGCCACTTCTATGTGCCCTTGATGAAAGATGACCACACCCAGGAAAAGGCCCGCCACAGCATCGCCGAACACCACGAAATGGATGAGATGATCGAAGAACTCGAATCCACGGACATGAGTTCACCCCATTGGCTCGCCGTTGCAAAGCAGTTGCAGGATCAGCTCCACCATCATCTAGATGAAGAAGAACAGGAAGTATTTCAGCAGGCTGGCAAAGTGCTACCGGAGGAACAGAAAGCCTCATTGGCAAACCAGTACCGCAAGCACATGGAAGAACAGGCTGCAAAGTAGCCGCCGTCAATGGGGCTTCGTCACCGGTTAGACGTTTCCAGGTTTCAGTTTGGTTTTACACAAACCGGCTAACTGGGCGGCCAAAGCCTCTAGCTCCGCCGCCTTATCGAAGAAACCATCCACGTTAAGGCGGGTGGCTCTGGCCCGGTATTGGGCATCGCCGTGAGCAGTGACCATGAAGATTTTCGGCGCAAATTCCAGTTGCTGGAGCGGCGCTATGGCATCGAAGCCAATACCGTCAGGCAAGCGAATATCCAGCAACACAACATCCGGCTTAGCGTGATCCACAGACTGAACCAGGTCCCGCAGACGACAAGCTTCACCGACGACGACCACGCCGGGGATGCGACTCAACAGTTGCCGTAGCCGACGTCCCATTACGGTCGAATCTTCGACAAAGAATACCGTCAGCATTTTGCGCCGTTACCTGTTTGAACCGCGTTTGATAAATGTGGGTGCCGATACGTGGGACCGGGTTCCAGACTACCCATTTTACCGTTATGCCTCAGGATTACTGTCAACAATTGTCATGACCGTTTTTCACGACAAAAGGCCGTGATTCATGGCATAACGGACCAGATCGGAAATGCCCTTGGCGTCCATCTTATCCATGAGCCGCGCCTTGTGAGTGCTGACGGTCTTGGAGCTAACGTGCAGTTTCTCGGCGATATCGCTGACCGTCATGCCTTGTACCAAATCGATAAAAATGGCGTATTCGCGACGGGTCAGACGGTTATGGGGCGTGTCTTCCGAACGTCCGACAAGCGCGTCCCGAGCCAGCTTGTGGGCCAATTCCAGGGGTATGTAGATCTGGCCACGGGCAACCTGGCGCAGTGCGTCGAGCAGCTCGCCTGGCGGGCGGGTCTTGGTGATAAAACCGTGGGCTCCGGCGCGGATCGTCCGGGTGGCGTAGAGTTCTTCCTGGTGCATGCTCAGCACCAGCACCCGCAGGTTCGGCATCCGGCGCAAAATGGTCTCGATGAGCTGCAGGCCGGAGCAACCCGGCATGGTCATGTCCATCAGAAATACCGTGGGCTGGCAGTCCGGAATCTCCTTCAGCGCCTGGTCGCCGTCCGGCGCTTCGCCCACGACAGTCATATCCGGGGCCGAGGCAATCAGAGAACGCATCCCTTCACGCACGATGCTGTGGTCGTCGGCGATATAGACACTAATCATAGCGGTTCCCCGTCAAGGGCAGCGTGACTACGATACGGGTCCCGCTGCCGATACTGGAATCGACAGACAGCTCACCGTCGAGCATGGCCACCCGCTCGCGCATGCCGACAAGCCCAAAGCCGGCCGCCTGGCGGCGGGACGCATCGAAGCCGATACCGTTATCGGCAACTTCCAGCTTCGCTCGTTCAAGCGTTTCCTCATAGTCGATGGTAACGGTGGTCGCCTGGGCGTGGCGACTGATATTGGTCATGCACTCCTGCAGGATGCGGTAGAGCGCCGTGGCCGTCTCACCGGTGGTGCGTCCTCCATCCGCCAAATGCGCACGCCAGCGGATATCCAGACCGTCCCGAGCGGCGCGCTTGTCCAGAAACCACTCGGCCGCGGCTTCGAACCCCAAATCATCGAGCATGGCCGGGCGCAGATTCGAGGCGATTTCGCGCACCTGGCCGATGGTGCCGTCGATAAAGCGCACCAATTCCTGCAGGCGTTTTACATGGTTGACCGGCAGGTCGGGTTTATCGGAAATCGCCACCCCGAGGTCAAGTTTCAGGGCTGTCAGGGTTTGACCCAGTTCGTCATGCAGATCCCGGGCAATACGTAGCCGCTCCCGTTCCAGCATGCCGTCCTGGGCGCTGTACAAGCGACGTAGTTCCTCCCGCGAGCGGTGCAGTTCGAGTTGTCGCTGCTTGGCTTCGGTGATGTCCCGGGCGACGCCGAAAACGCCGACCACCTCACTGTCCACCACCATCGGTACCTGGGTCACGTGAGCGAGAACAATCCGTCCATCGCAGCTTTTCACCCGGCAGCGAAAACTGAAGGCATCGCCGGCCAGGACCGCCTGAAAACTGGTGCGAACCCGGTCCAAATCCTGCGGGTCGACAAAATCCACCCAGTGACGGGACATTAACTCGATTTGGGGCATGCCAATCATGTCGAGGGTGCTGCGATTGGCGTCGGTAAACCGGCCCTTAACGTCAAGGCTAAAGACCGAGTCCGGATTCTCGTAGAACAAAGAACGAAAGCGCTGCTCGCTTAAGGCAACCCGTTCGGAAAGTTCGCGAAACTCGGTGATATCGGTGAGTTTGATAACAAGTCTGTCTTCGGCACACGCTTGGCCCGCCACCGACAGCCGGAAACGCCGCTTACCGATCAGGGCCTCCAGTTCGCGTGTGTCGACTGGACGTCCCTCGCCCTCGCGTAAAACATGCATCAGGAGTCGGGCCGCTCCCTCGTCCAACTCATCCGGAAGCGAGGCGCCGACGTGCAAACGATCGACGAGGCGATGGGCCGCCTGGTTCAGGTCGTAGATGTTGCCCTCCCTATCCACCCGAACCATAGCCCCTGGCATTGCATCCAATGCACCCATCATCGTCCCCTGAAACGTCGCCCGTCCCAACATGCATCCGAATATTGTCTTTAGAAGCTTGGTACAGGGTTTATGGGACTGCAACTAGCCGGCCCCCCTATCGCCGGCCGCCGCGAATAATGGCTTCCGCCATCGAGGGCAACGGCAGCACGTCGACCGCCGCGCCACACTCAATCGCCTCACGGGGCATACCGAAAACAACGGAGGTTTCCTTATCCTGGGCGATGGTGTGGGCACCAGCGTGACGCATGGCGAGCAAGCCCCGGGCGCCGTCATCGCCCATGCCCGTCATGATGATGCCCAAAGCGTTGCGGCCCGCCACGGTGGCAACCGACCGAAACAGTACATCGACGGACGGCTTATGCCGGTTCACTCGCGGCCCGTCGGAAACCCCGACCCGGTACTGTGCGCCGCTACGGCGCAGTTGCATATGCAAACCACCTGGTGCGATCAGCACCAGTCCCGGCAGTACGCGATCGCCGTCGACCGCCTCGCGGACTTCGCAGCGGCACAGTTGGTCGAGCCGCTGAGCAAAGGCGGCGGTAAATTTCTCCGGCATGTGCTGGACCACCACAATACCCGGGCAATCCGCCGGCAGTTGGGCCAGTATGGCTTCTAATGCGTGGGTGCCGCCGGTGGAGGTGCCCAGCGCCACCACTTGGTCGGTCGTGCGGCTCAATGGCATACCGGACGGTTTGGGCGTCGGTGCAGCCGCGGCAGGCCGTCGTACCGGCGTACGCGCAGTGACCGGAGCGAGCCGGGCCCGTGCGGCGGCCTTAACCACCTGGATCATCTGCTGGCGGCCGGACTCCAAAAAATCCTTCAGACCCACCTTGGGTTTGGTGATGATATCCACCGCGCCCGCGGACAAAGCCTGCAGCGTGGTATCCGCCCCTTTTTCGGTGAGCGTGGAGCAGATCACCACCGGCGTGGGCCGCTCCTGCATCAGCTTGCGCAGGAAGGTGATGCCATCCATGCGCGGCATCTCCACATCCAGCACGATGACGTCCGGCCAGTTCTTTTGCATTTTCTGCAACGCAAAGAGCGGGTCGGGGGCCGAGCCCGAAATTTCAATCGCCGGATCGGACGCCAGAACTTGCGCCAGCACCTGACGCACCACGGCGGAATCGTCCACGATAAAGGCCTTGATGGGCCGGTTCATGCCACATCCTCGCAGTTCGCACCCGTACCCTGGCGGACCCAGACGTTGCCATCCGCCAAGTTAAAGACCAGTTGCCGATAGCAGGTGCCACCCAGGCTGTGGGACTTCACCTTCAAACCGTAACGGGCGGCGAAGACCCTGGCCGCCTTTACGTTTCTTTCCGCCACGGTTTCGTTCCCGGCGTGAACACCAAACATGTCGGCGCCACCGAACAGCTTGGTTTCGTACTCGCCCGGCCTATCGCCATGGCGGGCGACAGCCTGCATTAGCAGCTGCAAGGCGTCTTCGCCGTAACGACCGTTGAGGGCATTCCGGTCGGGATGAGTCCCCGGCAGCATGTAGTGGCACATGCCACCGCGCTTTTGGCGAGGATGCCACAGGGTGACAGCGACACAGGAGCCCAGGAGGGTGCGAATCTGTGTGCCCGCCTCACCGAAATACCAGTCTCCCGGTTGCAGGAAGATGTCGGCGCCCTTGTCAGGTCCCTTGTCAGGCCCCCTGTCCGCACTCTTGTCGCCACCCTTGTCAGGACCAGGACCGACACCGCTGTTCAGCGCCACAATCATGTGCTCATCCTGTAAACCGAGGGCATAACGGCCTGCAACCCCGCCTGCAAGCCGTTAAGCGTTTCCGAATGGCCGACGATGAAATAGCCACCCGGCTTGAGCTGCGCCTGGAGCCGGGCAACGATCTGCCGCTTGGTGTCGGCGTTGAAGTAGATCATCACGTTACGCAGGAAAATCACGTCGAACAGGCCGATCTCGGGCAGCTTGGCATTCAGGTTGATCTGCCGGAAGTTCACCCGTGAACGCAGCGCCGGGTCGACCATGAAAGTGCCCTCGGCCTCGCCGATACCTTTCAAGCAATGGCGGCGCAGGCAGTCCCGGGGTATTTTCTCCGCCCGGGCCATGGGGTAGCGCCCCGTCCGGGCCCGGTCCAGCACCTGGGTACTGATATCCGAAGCGAGGATCTCCCAGCCCGATCCGCCCAGCGTATCCGCCAGCACCATTGCGGCGGTGAAGGGCTCCTCGCCGCTGGAGCAGGCGGCGCTCCAGAACCGGAACGGCGTGCGCCGGGTATGGGCCGGCAGAATATGCTCCCGGAGGAGGTCGAAATGCTTGGGTTCGCGGAAAAAATAGGTCTCGTTGGTGGTCAGCAAGTCCACCGCAATCTGCTTTTCTGCCGGATCGCGGCGCAAGTGCTGCCCGTACGCGCTATAGCTGCCCAGCCCAAGCGCCTTAAGCCGCTTGGACAGGCGCCCCGCTACCATGACTCGCTTACTGGCCGGCATGTGGATACCGGCCACGGCGAAGATCATGCGCTGGAACTCCCGGAACTCGGCGTCACTCATCGCCGAGACGGGGGCTGCCAACGTAGAAACACGTGCTTCAGCGGTCATCGTCGTCCCACCCGTCCACCACACTGGCCAGCTCGGCCATTTCGCCGATGTCGAGCACATGCTGCACGTCCAGCAAAATCACGAAACGCCCCTGAACCTTGCCCATACCGGCAATAAAGTCAGGGCGGATGCGTGCGCCGAAACCGGGCGCCGGCTCGATCTCCGCCGGGGCAATCTCCAATACCTCGGAGACCGCATCGACAATCACACCGATCTGCTGCAGGGTATCGTCGTCGTTCGCCGCCCGCGGCGCGTCAATTTCCAGGATAACGATACAGCTGCGCCGGTTAATGGTGCTTTCACCGCGCCCAAAGCGGGACGACAGGTCGATCACCGGCACCACACTGCCGCGCAGGTTGATCACCCCGCGCACGAACTCCGGCATCATCGGCACCGTGGTCAGATTGCCGTACTCAATGATTTCCCGGATACGCAGGATGCCTACCGCGAACATTTCCTTGCCGATCTGGAAGGTCAGGTACTGATGCTGATCTTCGGAGGTCTCTCCGATGGGAGACGCCTCCACAGTGCTCGCCTGTTTCATGCCTGCCTCCTAGAACCGCACGTAGGCGGACTCGTCGACCCAGTCGTTACCGTTGTGGGCAGCTTTCACCTTGTCCTTCGGTTTGGCGGCCACTTTCGGCTGCTTCGCCTTGATCGCCGGCTGGCTACCCTGGTCGTCGTTGACCCGGAAGAACGCCATGGCCTGCTGAAGCTGTTCCGCCTGCGAAGACATTTCCTCGGAGGTGGCGGCCAGCTCTTCGGATGCCGACGCGTTCTGCTGAGTGATCTGGTTCAACTGCTCCATGGCCGTGTTGATCTGGTCCACTCCGGAGGACTGCTCAGTGGACGCCGCCGCGATTTCCTGCACCAGGTCGGACGTCTTTTGGATCGACGGCACCATTTCCGCTAGCAACTGACCGGCGCGTTCCGCCAGCTCAACGGATGAGCCCGCCACCTCGCCGATTTCCTGGGCCGCCACCTGGCTGCGTTCCGCCAGTTTGCGTACCTCAGCGGCAACCACGGCGAAGCCCTTACCGTGCTCGCCGGCTCGGGCCGCTTCAATGGCCGCGTTCAAGGCCAGCAGGTTGGTCTGATAGGCAATATCGTCGATGATGGAAATCTTCTCGGCGATGCTCTTCATGGCAGTTACGGTCTGGCTGACGGCCTCGCCCCCTTCCACGGCTTCTCTCGACGCCTTGCTGGACATGCCGTCGGTGACACGGGCGTTCTCGGTGTTCTGGCCAATGGACGCGGTCATCTGCTCCATGGAGGCGCTGGTTTCTTCCACGCTGGCCGCCTGTTCGCTGGACGCCTGAGACAGGGATTGGCTGGTGGCGCTGACTTCTTCCGACGCCGAGGCCAGGTTGTCGGCGCCTGCACGCACTTCGGAAATCACTTGGGACAGCCGCTCCACCATGCGCTGCATGGCTACCATCATCTGGCCCACTTCGTCTCGGCTGCGCGGGTTGATCGACACGGTGAGGTCCCCTTCGGCCAGCTTTACGGTGGCCTCCATGGCTTCCCTCACGGCGCTGGTAATAGCGCGGGCAATCAGCACCGCCAGGACGATACCGATCAGGATGCTGACCACCAGCAGCGTGATAACCGCGACCTGGGCCGCAGAGTAGGCCGCACTGGCCTCGGCGCTGGCCGCTTTCCCCGCGTCGACGTTGTACTGGACGATGCCCTTGATGACATTGCTGATCTCGTTAAAGGTCTCGCGCGACGGGCCGCGATAAAACGACAAGGCGCTATCCACGAGGTTTTGGCGCGAGATGTCCAGCAGCCGCTTGTGCTCGCTCTGGTAGTTGTTCCAGGCGCTGGTGAAGCGTTCGTAGTTGGCTTTTTCTTCCGGCAGATCCAGAAGGCCTTCAAAAACCCCACGGACGGCAGCCAGCCGCGCCAGGATTTCATCCATTTTCTGCTCGACCTGGGCACGTTCCTGATTCGAATCGGAAATGATGTGCTCAAGCTCCGCACGGCGGAAATCGCTGACGAGTGCGTCCATGGTCTGTGCCGACTCGACGCCGGCCATCCAGTTGCCCGCCAGATCGTTAGCCGAGTCGTTCATGGTGGACATCTGCATCAGGGCGTAGATCCCCGTGCCCAGGAACAGCAGCAGGACAACGCCGAAGGCGCCCACCAGCTTATTGAAGATCTTCATGTTGCTAAACACACTCATCGGGTTGGTCCCTCTAACATCTGCTCGTTTGGTTACGGGTTTTTTGGCGACTGCCTGACATCCTGCGGGGCTAAACCCTCTGGCCCTGTTTCATTGTTCGCCGCGGTTGCAGCATCCGCTGCTCGCGCTGGCTGATCTGCGGAATCAATGCCGGCACATCCAGTATCAAGGCCACATGGCCGCTGCCCAGGATGGTGGAGCCGGAAACGCCCTTGAGGTGAGCGAAAATGCCGCTCAAGGGTTTAATCACGGTCTGCTGTTCTCCCAGCAACTCATCCACCACCAGCCCCACTTTTTGGCCGCTGTGGCGCACCACGATGATGTTCTGACGCCGCGAAGCCGAGCCTGAAATCCCGAAGTGCTCGCGCAGGCGAATCAGCGGCAGCACTTCCTGGCGCAGGTTGACGTAGTGCCGGTCTTCGTCCTGCTGCAGTTCCACGGCGTTCAGTTCGGTGCACTCCACCACCAGCTCCAGCGGCACGACATAGGTGGCTTCGCCGACGCGGGCGAGAAAGCCGTCGATAATCGCCAGGGTGAGCGGTAGACGAATGCGGAAGGTGGTACCGCCGGCCACGCCGGGGGAAATCACCTCCACCATGCCGCGCAGCGACTCGATGTTGCGCCGCACCACGTCCATGCCCACACCGCGGCCAGACAGGTTGGTCACCTGCTCCACGGTGGAAAACCCCGGCTCGAAGATCAGCCCGAAAATGTCGCGGTCGGACAGTTCGGCATCGGCTCTGACCAGCTCGCGCTCAACCGCCTTTTTCAGAATGCGGTCGCGGTTCAGGCCGCTGCCGTCGTCGCTGACCTCGACAACCACCGCGCCGGACTCGTGGTACGCGTTCAGATGCACCGAACCTTGGGCCGGTTTGCCCTTCTGCTGGCGCACCGAAGGTGACTCAATGCCGTGGTCGCAGGCATTGCGCACCAGATGAGTCAGCGGGTCGCCGATTTTCTCCACCACGGTCTTGTCCAATTCGGTTTCGGCGCCGGTGATCTTTAGTTCGATGTCCTTGCCCAGTTCTTCAGCCACGTCGCGCACCGTGCGCTGGAAACGCTGGAAGGTCTCGCCGATAGGGACCATGCGCAGGTCCAGAGCGCTGTCGCGGATATCCTCCACCAACAGGTTGAGGTTGGCCGCCGTTTCCCGGGATGACGCATCGCCGCTACGGTGCGCATCGAGGTTGACCGCAGCGGACGAGATGACCAGTTCGCCGACCAGATTGATCAGACGGTCCAGCTTGTCGGCCTGGATGCGAAAATGCTGCACCGGCTTCTTACCGCGTCGTGCCTTGACCTGCGCCTGCTTGGCCAGAGCGGCATCCACCTGGCCCTGATCCACGGCGCCCTGTTCCACCAGGATTTCGCCGATGGGCCGGCTCTCATGCATGACGTTGCTGAAGTCCTGGAATTGCAGGCACTGAGCCAACGCAGACTCGCTCAGCACGCCGGTAGCGACGAGTATTTCTCCCAGTCGTTCGGGCCCTTCCGGCAGGGCTTCCAGCAGCGTCATGAACTCGTTTAGCGAACTGCCCGGCGGGATCAGGTGAAGCTCGTAAAGATCGCCGGCAAACTCGAACACGTCCTCGATTGCCGCCCGGCCGGCATCGGTCTTCAGGTCGATCTCGAAACCCAGGTAACAGCTTTCCGCGTCGAAGGTCTCCAGCGACGGCAGGTTATCTATCAACGTCGTGACCGACACCAGCTCCCCCAAAGTCCCGAGAAAGCGGACGAAGCCCAGCGGGTCCATGCCGTGACGCAGCGCATCTTCGTTGGCGCGAATGGAGATGTGCCACGTGCCTGGGGCGTTGTCGGACGCCGGCGCTGTCATCGGCGCTTCCATAGACACTGTCGCAGACTCTCCCACGGACACGACGGCAGGCGCGCCGGCCGATAGCGACTGATAGGGCTCAAGCTCGGCCAGCAACGTATCGCCTGCGGGTTGCAGCTCGATGGCTTCCAGCGGCTCAAGCACCTCCACCAGCTGACTGATATGGTCGCGGCAACGCAGCAACAAATTGGCCAGTTCACGGCTGAGCGCGATTTCCTCGGCCCGCAGCCGGTCCAGCACGTTCTCGACCACATGGGTAAAATCCACCACATGATCGAGGCCAAACATGCCGGCCGAGCCCTTGACCGTATGCACACAGCGAAACAGGGCGTTGCGCAATTCCTCGGCATCGCCGGGGGTCGACTCCAGCTCCAGCAGAATCCGCTCCATGTCCGAGAGCAGTTCACGGCTTTCGTCCAGAAAGGTCTGCAGAGCCTGTTCCATGTTCATGAGCTGGCCTCCATCACCGGGCTCTCGTCGGCGGCCATGGGCGCCACGCCCGCGAGGGTCAGCATGTCCCACACCGGCTGGCTGTAGTTGAGAACTTCGATGGCTTCGTCACGGGGCGTGCGCAGGCGCTTGGCCAATAACAAAAGCTGCAGCCCGGCGGTATCCAGTTCGGTAACGCCGGACAAATCGATACACCGCAATTTGCCGGTATCGAAAGCGGTGCGAAGGGCCTCGCAGGCTTCACTGGCCTGATAGATGGTCAGCTCGCCCTCGATCACCAGGCAGCCGCTTTCCGCATCGAAACGTGCTGCTTCGTTCATGGCCCCACCAGCTTATTGACCGCTGCCAGCATCTGCTGGGGCTGAAACGGTTTGACCATCCACGCCTTGGCACCGGCCGCCTGGCCTTGCAGTTTCTTGTCCTCGGCGGACTCGGTGGTGAGCATGATCACCGGCGTGAACTTGTATTCCGGACGGGACTTCACTGCCTTGAGGAAGCTCAGCCCATCCATATTCGGCATGTTTACATCGGAGATCATCAGGTGAACCCGCTGACCGGTGAGCTTGCTCAGGGCATCACGCCCATCGCAGGCCTCAATGACGTTGAAGCCGGCACCTTTCAGTGTGAGCGACACCACCTGCCGGATGGAGGCGGAATCATCGACGATCAGAATGTTTTTGCTCATAACCGCTGGACTCGTTTTATGGGGTGTTGATCCGGCCCGTAGCCGGAGATCGTTAACGTTGACTGGCCGTACCGGCTCAGAAGAAAGTAATCTCGCCCGCCGATGCGGTAGAACTCGATGGCCGGCGGCCATGGGTGTCGCGTTCTTCGGCCATGGCGTAGGTCGCTTCCATCTCGCGTAGCGCGGACCTGACGTCGAGGCTTTCCCCGCCGCTGCCCATGCGTTCGGCCACACCGTCGATGCTGTCCCGAACATGGCTAAGCATCTGGCTGATACGGTCCTGGAATTGCAGCTCCACCAGGGAACCTTCCACGTCGGATTGGATACCGGCATTGCTCTGGCGCAGGGATTCGGCGGACTCCACCAGACGCTGGGCCAGGCTCTGGAAATCGGCCAAGACCCGCTCGATTGTCGTCTGCGATGTTTTTACCGCCTCGCTGTCACGGCCACGGGCGTCCTGGGCGGCGCTCACCGCCCCACGGATGGCGTCGCCGATGTAATGAACCTTGGTGCCGATGCGCTCGCCGGTTTCGGCGGACAGGCGTGACAACTTGCGCACCTCGTCCGCCACCACCGCAAATCCACGGCCGTGTTCGCCGGCGCGGGCGGCTTCGATAGCCGCATTCAAGGCCAGTAGGTTGGTTTGGCCGGCGATGGTGGCAACGTCTTTTGCCATGTCATCGAGTTCGTCGACAAAGGCGTCCAGTCCGTTGATCTGACCTAGTAGCTGGTCCCGCTCCCCCAGGGATTGGCGCAGGCTGTCGACCACGGCATTGAGGTCTTGCCCCGCTTTGCCAAAGGTCGTATCCATACCGCCCTCAAGAGAACCGGCCACATCCGCCGCCATATCGGTGGAACGACTCAGGTCGCCGGCCAGGCTGCTGAAACGGCCGGTGAGCCCGACAATGGCGGATTCGGTTTGAGCACGGGCGGTTTCGATGTGTCGGGACCAAAGCGGCAGGAGCTGTTCGCCCGCGGCGATCACGTTGTCGTGCAACACGCCCTGGTGTGGGTCTTGCGCTGAGTGGGCCTCGGCCTGCTGGATAAATGCGGCTGCCTGTCGCGAAACACGGCCACGGCAGACCGTCGCAGCGACACCGCCGATCAGCAGCAACACCGCCGCGACGATCAACCCCGTGGCCAGGGCGGGTATAACCGCCAGCGCTGCCAGTGCGCCCGCCAGGCCGGGCGCCAGGATCGCAGCGCCAAGGTATCCGGTTGGAAAATCAGGTTTCATGGTCAGGTATGGTCCCTTCTGTCTGGACCGCCATGATTCCTTTTTAGAAGGCCGGGCTAAATCGGGCACCGCCGAGTTTTCACTAGGGCGAAAGCAAGACCGGGGTAGTCCTGGGACTACCCCGGTGTCGGTCAGAAGGCAGGAACGGGTCTAAAAGGGGGTGAAAAGGGTGAAACGGGGTGAAAGAAAGACGCTTAGTCCCCCCGCCAATTCACGCTATAAAGCTCATGCCGGCGATCCTGCAGGTTCTTCACCGTGCCGCTATTGCGGGCGGTGGTCAGTATCTGGGGCCGCAGGTCGGCGAAGGCCACCGTTTCCACATTGGGCGTGGTATCGGCCGCGATACCGTCCCGGGCGAAGGGGAAATCGCAGGGGGTGAGGATGCAGCTCTGGCCGTATTGCAGTTCCATATTAGGCACGTTGGGCAGGTTGCCGACGTTGCCGGACATGACGACGTAGAGCTGGTTTTCCACCGCCCGGGCCTGGCAGCAGTAGCGCACCCGTAGATAGCTCTGACGCTCGTCGGTGCAGAAAGGCACAAACAGCATGTGGATGCCCTGATCCACCAGATGACGGGTCAGCTCCGGGAATTCCGCGTCATAGCAAATCAGGACACCGATAGGACCGCAGTCGGTATCGATGGCGCTCAGGCGGCTGCCGCCGGAGATATTCCACCAATAGGCTTCGTTCGGCGTGGGGTGAATCTTGTCTTGCGCGTGCACCTGGCCGTCCCGGAGGAACACGAAGGCAGTGTTGCGGATCGCACCTTCGCTGTCTTTCACCGGCGTCGACCCGCCGATAATGTTGATGTTGTGACGTAGCGCGAGGTCGCGCATCAAGTCCTTGTAGGCGTCGGCGTACTCGGTCACAGCCTCGATGGCTTCGGCAGGCGAGCCGTCACGGTTTTCGATGGACAGCAGTTGCAAGGTGAACAGTTCGGGGAAGACGACAAAGTCGCCCTTGTAGGTGGACACCACATCGACGAAATAGGTGACGATACCGGCAAATTCCTCGAATGAGTGTACCCGGCGCTGCTGGTACTGCACGGTACCCACCCGAATCGTATCCGGCGCACGCTTACCGTATCGCTTCGGCTTGCCGGTCGAGCCATTGCGCTCGACTTTCGGGTTGCGCCAGACCAAATGGATGCCATAACCCAGGGAGGCATGATCGGCATCCAGGTAGTGAGGAATAATGCCGTGGATCTCGAACCCATTATGTAACTGGAACGAGAGTACCCCGTCCTTCTGCTTCTTGGTCTTGATCGCCTCGACGTAGGCCTCGACGGTATCGAACTTTTTGATGCGCCGGCTGAGGGAAGGCAGACGCCCGGCGAACACCACGCCCTGCAATTCGAGAGACTGGCACAGGTCCTTGCGCTCGTTATACAGCCGCTGGCCGATGCGGTAGCCCCGGTAGTCAGAGTCCACGCAGACTTCCATACCGTAGAGCCAATCGCCTTCCGGATCATGCCTGGAGCCATAGCCGTTGCCGGTGATGGACGTCCAGTCGTGAGGCGCCAGCGCGATCTCTCCGGCAATGCGGAACGTGGCGCAATAGCCCACGACCCTCTCACCCACCACGGCGACGAACTGGCCCTCGGGGAAATTGTTCATCTGGCCGATGAGCGGGCCCTCTGTGTACCCGTACATGCCGGTGCCTTCGTAGACTCTTCGGCTGAGGGCAATGATCGCCGGAATATCCTGGAGCGTCGCCTGACGCACGAGCAAACGTTCATCGGGATCTGAAAACGGGGGACTCATGGGCACCTCAAATAGGCAATGGCTTCAAATGAGCGCGTTCTCGAGCGGCACGATGTCTACTGCGACGACTCCATGGCCGTATAGTGCTGAGAGAGCAGCAACCAAAGTTTACTGCGGTCCATGGGGTGAAATAGACCGAACCCCTGGCCCCAACGGAAACCGAGGGCGCGAATTTCCGCCAGCTGCTCAGGCGATTCCGCGCCCTCCGCTACCGTTTCCATGTCTAACGCCTGGGCCAACCCGAGAATGGCGCGTACGATTTCTCGACTTTGCTGTTTCTCAGCCAAGCCCTGAATGAAAGAACGGTCAACTTTTATCACGTCAAAAGGCAACTGCTGGAGATAACTCAGGGACGAATAGCCGGTACCAAAATCATCCAGGCAGGTTTGGACCCCTAGCGCCTGAATCTGGCCGAGGATAGCCGCGGCCTCTTGGTCATGCTGAATAATCACGTTCTCGGTAATCTCGAGCCGCAGGTTGGCCCCCTGTATGCCGTACTTATCCAGCATGGCGCCGACAAACGGCACCAAGTCGCCAGAGTAGAACTCCTTGGGCGAGACATTGACGCTAACATAGAACTCTTGCGGTACCTCAGGCTGCTTCAGCCAGTCGCCGACGGTCGCACAGGCTCTTTCCAGAACGAAGCGGCCCAACGGGGTAATCAGCCCGGTGTCTTCCGCCACGGTGATGAACCGCGACGGATCCACCCGGCCCATGACGTCATGCCGCCACCGGACCAGCGCTTCACAGCCAACGGGCTCATCGTTCGTCAAATCGACAATGGGCTGGAACTGGACCGTCAAATGCTCTTGCTGCAAGGCCAGGCGCAGCTCCGATTCCATGTACATACGGGATACTTCTTCCCCACGCATGCGCGCGTCGAACACCACATACTGGTTCTTGCCCTGACGCTTGGCTTCATAGAGTGCTACGTCCGCATTTCGTACGGCCTGATCGGCACTGTGACCGGCCGTTTCGTCAAGCACGACACCGATGCTGGAGCTGACCTTTATTTCATGCTGGCCCAGTTGAAAGGGTTGCTCTAGGGCTTTGAGGATGCGGTTGGCGATCTGTTTGACCGCGTCTTTGCTTTCCGTCTCTTCCAACAGGAGCGTAAATTCGTCGCCACCGAAGCGTGCCAAGGTATCGACCGGTCGAAGCAGAGCCTGTATCCGTTCAGCAAAGGCGCAGAGTAGCTGGTCGCCGACCTGGTGGCCGAAGCTGTCGTTGATCAGCTTAAAGTTGTCCATATCCATAATGAATACGGCATAGGGTTCACCAAAGCGTTGGGCCCGGGCCACAACATGCTCCAACCGGTCCATAAACAGTGACCGATTGGCGACGCCGGTCAAGCGGTCATGGAAGGCGTCGTGCTGCAACTGCTCTTCCATGCGTTTGCGTTCGCTAATATTCCGGTCGATTTTGGCGGCACCACGCACCCGGCCCTCGGCATCGGTAATCGGCGTTACCGCAACGGAGACGTCGACCCGCTTGCCGTCTTTGGTCAGGCGAATTGAATCGAAGTAGGTGACCCCCTCGCCTTTAGCAATCGCCCTCAGGATCGTGGTTAGCTCATCCTGGCACTCCGTCGGCATCAGTACGGAAATACTTTTGCCGACAATCTCGTCCGCCCGATAGCCGTACAGGTGTTCGGCGCCAATATTCCAGGACGTAATTTTCCCTTCCATGTCAGTACTGACGATGGCATCGGGAGAGGCTTCGACAATGGCCGCCAATAACGCACGTTCGCTCTCGCTGCGCTTGCGGTCACTAATATCGACGCTGACGGCAACGCCGCCGGCAATGTTCTCATTGCCATCGCGCAGGGGCAGCGCATAGTTGAGGAGGGTTCGCCGGGTACCATCGGCACGCTCGATAGCCATTTCTTCGCCCATCACCGACTCGCCTTTTCCGATGGCACGTGCCAGCCCCACTTCATGGCCTTTGACCGGCATGCCACTATCCGCCCAATGGATTCGCTCGTCCTCGTAGTAACGCCCGGCACAAAGCGAGGCTTCGCCCCACAGTGTTTCGGCGGCGGCATTGACCTGGGTGACATGCCCTTCGGCATCGGCAATAACAACAGCCAGTGGGAGCGCCTCCAGAACCGTGTTCAGACGCCGGCGTTCAAGCTCTTTTGCCGCTATCTCGCTGCGAATCGCCTCCTCCGAGCGTTTGCGATCCGTAATGTCCGTGAAGGAAACCACCACAGGATAGGGCGCAGTATCCTTGGGCTGCCTGAGCGCGCGGGTATTGATGGAGAGCCAGGAGATGCTGCCGTCGTCCCGGGGCATGCCCATGACGACGCCATTGCAAGGATGGCCGGTGGCGCGCGTGATCGTGGAGGGATACGCCGCCACCGGAAAGACACGGGTATCCTCCCGCAGCAGCGTCCCGGCGAAGTAATGGGAAAAGATACCTTTCGCCAGGGGGATGCCGAGCAGCTGCTCGGCGCTGCGGTTCCAGGCCGAGATCTGGCCATGCTGATCGTACAGCACCAGCCCTTCGGCCAACGCTTCTGCCAGGGTGCGCCATCGGTTTTCGCTGTCGCTCAGCGCCGCCAGGACCTCTTCACGTTCGATAGCCCGGCCAATAGGTTTCCGCAGCGCCTGCATCAGCGCTTTTTCAGCCGAGGTGAAGCGTCTTGGATGAGGTATCGGTTGGCGGTGGACTTCCAGACGACCCACCACCTTGCCTTGAGCTAAAAGCTCATGGGAGAGACAGTGCCGGCTTGCCCTGAAGCCGGGAGACTCGATAACCGTCTGCTGCCAAACGAGCCGTACGCCGACAGCCTTCGGCTGCCTGAAACCTTGGGGAACGATGTCGATCGCTTGCCGGAGCAGCGTTTCCAGGTCGTCGTAACGCTGAACGAGGCGGGACACCGAGTACAGACAATTCAGCTCCCGGACACGGGCCTCCAGCTCAAGCGCCTGGTTATGCAAAAGCGCTTCGGAATGCTTGAGATTGGAGATGTCGCATACGGTCCCGACAAGGCGGGTCGGCCCGTCCGCATTGAGCTGACGCTTTTCACCTTGAACAGCCAGCCATACGGTTCCGCTCTCGTTAGGAGCATTACGGGGACGAATCCTCATCTCAAAGCGGAACTGGGGCGGCGGATCGTGAAAAATAGCGCTCACAACCGGCAAATCCGCGGGAAGAATCTGTTCAAGATAGGTGGCCAGAGGCCGCGGGCCAGAAGACTCGAAGCCCCAGAGTCGATCGAGGGCCGCAGACGCTATGAGCTGTCTGTCGTCCAGAACCAGCTCCCAATACCCCATTTCTCCAATCATCAGGGCGTGCTCGAATTCATGCCGAGGCGCCGTGGTTTCGGAAAATGGCTGGTCCGGGGTATGGGGTTGGCCTACGGCAGCCCATTCCCCGGTTTCTTTTACTATTTTCACTTTGCAGGCCTTGGCCCACGCTGGGGCCTCATGGGTGAATGTCACCGACAACTAAACGAGACAGCACAGTGCCTACTCAACGTGAGCTTATCGAAATCCAGCTCAAACCACCTATAACGAATGTAAACACAAAAAGGTTCAGGAAGAGTCTTAAGAAAGGGCAACGTCAGTGATTGGGGGTTTCTATCGTCTGCAGTTGCGCGGGCGAGCCTGGGTGGCAAAAGGAGGGATGCCCCGGGGATACGCCAAGAAGGCGGAAAATAAAGTATAAAAACAACGAGCGCGACGGACCCTCTATCGTCGAGAGGGCCGGCAACAACGAAAAGAATAAATTCTGGAAACAGAAGTGGCCGTTAGGGAGCCTTCAGAGCACGCAGAGGCGGTCCAGGAGTTATTCAGAAGCTGCCTTAGCCGAATCGGAACAGCCAGGGCAACAGGATCTCGCCATATCCCCACAGCATCACTGTAATCGCCAGCAAGGCTTCCAGTACCAGCACACCGACAGCCAAGGTAGCGCTGGAAACGATAAAGCCCTGCTCGCTACTGATACCCAGGAAGTGGGGGATACCCTGGTAAAGCACGAAGCCTGTCAGACATAAACCGATGATACCGGCCAAGAGACATAGCCAAATCAGCGGATAGAGCGCCACCAGACCGCTCAAAAACATCGGCGTGGCGATGTAGCCGGCAAAAATCACGCAGCGGCGGCGGCTGGGCGGCGGGTTCGCATAGCGCTTGGCCATCCAGCGAATAACGCTGCCAACCGCGAACACGGCCGCCAGAATGGTGACGTAGAACGCGACGCCAGCGTACAACGCTTCCAGATAACCCAGTTTGATAGCGTTGTCACCGAAACTCCAACCAACCTGCGTCGTGCCGATATAGGCGCAGATGACGGGAAGCGCAGCCAGCAGGAGGACATGGTGCGCATAAAGATGCGTGACCGTTTCCTCTTCCTTGCTGATTTGCGTCCATTCCGTACTTGGATGGGCCAGAAGTCCCCAGACATGTGTCAGCATGCAAACACCCTCTCACCGGCGATGATGGCTTTCAACACCCAGACCGCTTCGAGTTATGCAGCGAGGCGGCTCCGCGTGGAACGATTCATCTCCGTTGCTTTCGTTATTGTTACTTTAAAAAGCCTCTAAAATCTGTCTTTGTACAAGAATAAAATTAGCACACCGGCGAGAAATGGCGATTTGCCGAGATCATTTTGCAGGTTACATCTTTGACAGCGACGCTGCTGCTCAGGCTAACGCGGCTGGTAGATACGCCGTCAGCGCCATTGTCACGCTGAGCACGGTGATAGTGAGAATCGAAAAGCCGAAGTTACGTTTGGCCCAACGGATGTCGTTCTGGGTGCGATAGCCCTTGAACCCCAAATAGAGCCAGTAGAAACCCATCCCCAATGCCACCATGAAGTAACCCGCCCCGGCGTAGCCCGCCAGGCTCAGGGATAGGGCAGCGGCGATAAAGGCCAGGGTATAGCCGATAATATGGTGCTTCGCTGTTTTCACGCCTTTCACCACGGGTAGCACCGGGATCCCTGCAGCCTGGTAATCCTGAAAACGGAAGATGGCGATCGCGTAGGAGTGGGGCATCTGCCACAGGCAGAAGATGATCAGCAGGGTCAGCGCGCCGGTATCGAAATGTCCGGTTACCGCACAGTACCCCACGACCGGCGGCACGGCGCCCGACAAGCTGCCCACCAGCGTGCCATAAACCGACGTGCGCTTGGTCCAAAGGCTATAAAGCACGACATAAACAAAGAAGCCAAAAGCCGCCAGGCCGGTGGTCAGCAGGTTGGTGCCGATCAGCAGCAGGGCGAAACCCGCCAGCCCCAGTACCGATGCAAAACCCAACGTGGTGGCCGGCGTGATGGTGCCCCGGACCAGAGGCCGGTTGCGGGTGCGCTCCATCAGGGCATCGATATCGCGATCGATGACATTGTTGAACGCGCACCCGGAGGCTATCACCAGCCCCAGCCCTAGCAACGTCGCCAGGAACAAGGCCGGATCGAATGCGCCTTGGGCAGCCAGGAAGAAGCCGCCCATCACCGAGATCGAATTGCCGAAGATGATCCCGGGCTTGGTGAGGGCCAGGAACTGGCCCAGCATGTCGCGAACGGACGCGCCCGGCTTCACATCAGGTTGATGTGCAGGTGATACATAATCCACAGCGAGCCACCAACGACGAGGGTCAGGATCACGGCAGTGAAGAACACGAAAGAGCCGGAGTCGCGGCCTTCCTCGGTCTTCAGGTTGAGGTGCATGAACAGCACCAGCTGGAGCAGGACCTGCACCACCGCCATGACGGAGATCGCGATGATCACCGTCGTCTCGGGGAAGCCACCGGTCATCACCATGCCGAACGGAATCACCGTCAGGACGATGGAGAAGACCAGGCCCCAGATATAGGATTTGACGCTGCCATGGCTGTGATTGTCATGGGATGTGGAGGTACTCATTTATAAGGCTCCCATCAGATAGACGAAGGTGAAAACGCAGATCCACACGATATCCAGGAAGTGCCAGAACAGACTCAGGCACATGATGCGTGGCCGGGTCATGTCGTTCAGGCCCTTGGTCGATAGCTGCACCAACATGATCGCCAACCAGATCAGCCCGAAGGTGACGTGCAGCCCGTGGGTGCCCACCAGGGCGAAGAACGCCGACAGGAAACCGCTCCGGTCAGGCCCGTAACCCTCGTTGATCAGATGATGGAACTCATAGACTTCCATCGAGACGAAGCCGATACCCAGCAGGAGAGTGACCACCAGCCAACCCTTAAGCTGCTTTAGGTTGTCCTTGTGCATGGCCAGCACGGCCATGCCATAGGTGAAACTGGAAAACAGCAGCAGGAAGGTTTCGACCAGAATGAAGTCCAGCTGGAAGATATCCTTCGGCCCCGGCCCACCGGCAGTGCCGTTATGCAGCACACCGTAGGTCGCGAACAGTGAACCGAAGATGATCAGGTCCGACATCAGGTAGATCCAGAAGCCGTACATCGTCATGCCGCTGGTATCGTGATGCTCATGCTCGTGGCCGTCCCCGGCCGCCTCATGTTGATTATGTAGCACGTCGGTAGCCATTACGCCTGCATCTCCACCCGTTTATGGTGCTCGCTTTCGATACGCTCGACCTCAGCAGCGGGCACGTAATAATCGATATCGTCATTGAACACGCGGCCGATAACGGCAGCGAAGATGCCCAGGGCGCCGATGCCGGCTAACCACCAGATATGCCACACCAGGCCAAAGCCCAGCAGAATACTGAAGGCACCGATGACCGGGCCCGCCACGGTGTTGCGCGGCATATGGATATCCTGGTATTCGGTTTTAGCGGGCGCAGGATTCTGGGCGCGGCCTTCGTCTTTCTGCTTTTGCTCCCAGAAGGTATCGATGGCATGCACTTCCGGCAGGTGCGCGAAGTTGTAGAACGGTGGCGGTGAAGAGGCTGCCCACTCCAGGGTGCGGCCGTCCCACGGATCGCCGGTGACATCCGCGTATTCCGGCTTATTGCGATTGCGGATACTGACGTAGAACTGGATACAGGTGCAGATGATGCCCAGCATGATGATGAAGGCACCCACCCAGGCCACCTGGAACCAGATCTGCCATTCCATGGGTTCGTAAGCCTGCATGCGGCGCACCGCGCCAAAGAAGGCCAGCACGTAGAGCGGCATGAACGCCAGATAGAAGCCGACCATCCAGCACCAGAAGGAGCGCTTACCCCACTTTTCGTCCAGCTTGAAGCCGAACGCCTTGGGGAAATAGAACGTCAGCCCGGCCATCATGCCAAACACGACACCGCCGATGATGACGTTGTGGAAGTGGGCGATGACGAACAGACTGTTGTGCAGCACGAAGTTCGCCGCCGGTACCGCCAGCATCACACCCGTCATGCCGCCCAGGGTAAAGGTGATGATAAAGCCCAGGGTCCATAGCACCGGCGAGGTGAATTCCAGGCTGCCGCGGTACATGGTGAACAGCCAGTTGAAGATCTTCACCCCGGTGGGCACGGCGATGATCATCGTCATGATGCCAAAGAAGGCGTTGACGTTGGCCCCCGCCCCCATGGTGAAGAAGTGGTGCAGCCAGACCACGAAGGACAGCACGCCGATGGCCAGTGTGGCCCAGACCATGGTGCCGTAGCCAAACAGCCGTTTCTTGGCGAACGTGGAGATCACCTCGGAGAAAACACCGAACGCCGGCAGGATCAGGATGTACACCTCAGGATGGCCCCAGGCCCAGATGAGGTTGACGTACATCATCATGTTGCCGCCCATATCGTTGGTAAAGAAATGGAAGTCCAGGTAACGATCGAGGGTCAGCATGGCGATGGTCGCGGTCAGGATCGGGAATGCGGCAACGATCAGCACGTTGGCGATCAGTGACGTCCAGGTAAAGATCGGCATACGGAACAGGGTCATGCCCTTGGTGCGCATCTTCATGATGGTGACGAAGAAGTTGATCCCGGTCAGCGTCGTGCCTAGCCCCGATATCTGCAGCGACCATATCCAGTAATCCACGCCGACGCCGGGACTGTAGCTCGTCTCCGACAAGGGTGCGTAGGCCAGCCAGCCGGTCTTGGCGAACTCGCCGACGAACAGGGAAATGTTCACCAGCACGACGCCAGCGGCAAATAGCCAGAAGCTCAGGTTATTGAGGAAAGGGAAGGCGACGTCGCGGGCGCCAATTTGTAGCGGCACCACCAGGTTCATCAGGCCAATAATCATCGGCATGGCGACGAAGAAGATCATGATCACGCCGTGGGCGGTGAAGATCTGGTCATAGTGCTCGGGCGGCAGGTAACCCTCCGCACCACCGGCGGCCATCGCCTGCTGGGTCCGCATCATGATGGCGTCGGAGAAACCGCGGATCAGCATGATCAGGGCCACCAGAAAGTACATGATGCCCAGCTTCTTGTGATCGACCGAGGTGATCCACTCGTTCCAAAGGTACATCCACTTCTTGTTGAAAGTGATCCAGCCCGCAAGTGCGGCGCCACCCAGCGCCATTGCCACGAAGACAGCAACAAGAATCGGTTCGTGATAGGGAATCGCTTCAAGGCTCAGTTTTCCAAACATAATTTTACTCCGCCGCCTCCGCGTTCACTGATTCTTTACTCTGCGCACTCTGTTCCATCCCGTCATTTCCATGCTTTTCCGGCATACCTTTGCGGAAGCTGTTCAGAATGTTGTCGTAAAGCACGCTTGGGACATCCGAGAAATACTGCACCGGCGCATTCCGGCTGGGTTCCGCCAACGCCGGATACCCCTGATCGAAGCTGAGCGAGTCCGGCGAGGCCTTAACCTTACCCACCCACGCCTGAAAGTCTTCGCTGGAGAGCGCATGGGCCTTGAAAGTCATGCCCGAGAAGCCGGCGCCGCTGTAATTGGTGGAGCGGCCGTCGTAGACTCCCTGCTCGTTGGCAATCAGGTGCAGATTGCTGTCCATACCGGCCATGGCATAGATCTGGGTGCCCAGGGCGGGGATAAAGAACGAATTCATCACCGAACCGGACGAAATGCGGAACCGGATCGGGGTGTCTTCGGGCATCGCCACTTCGTTCACCGTGGCGATCCCTTGCTCGGGATAGATGAACAGCCACTTCCAGTCGAGCGATACGGCCTGAATTTCCATGGCGTCGGCGTCGGCCTCGATGGGCTTCATCGGGTCCAGGCTATGCGAGGTGTAGTACGTCAGGATGGCCAGCACGACGATGATCACACAAGGAATGAACCAGACCACCACCTCGATGGCGGTGGAATGGGCCCAGTTCGGCTTGTATTCCGCCTCGTCGTTACCCCGGCGATACCGGTAGGCGAACAGGAGTGTCATCACGATAACCGGCACGACGACGATCAGCATCAAGGCAAAAGCAGTAATAATCAGCGTGCGCTGCTCTTCCCCGACCTGACCCTTGGGATCCATCAGTGCCGAACTGCAGCCCGCCAGCAAGAGCGGCAAGGCCAGCGTCAGCAAGATCCCTAAGGCACGCAAGTAGCTCTTCTTTCTCATTTCTCGACCTCATTAGAGCAGGGCGGCTACACCCCGTAACCAAGCACATCTCCAGCCGGCTAACTCAAGTAGTGGAATTTTCCTCGGAAGCCTCTGAACAATCCAGTGAGGAACAACGCGGACCAGTCAAGGTCTCGGGGAGGGTAGAGACGCCTGACTCTGTGCAAAAATCGCGGCCAATGGTGGAGCAGCACAAGACCGGATTCCAGCCGACGCTTGAGCCAAGTCATCTTGCCTTCCTTCGACACCGTACAAATACGGTGAAGTACGCATCACTAGATCAGGTTTAAGCCTCTGACGGACCCGACAGTGCACTAGACTGATCTTATAACAACCACTCACGCTGCCCGGCCATGCACGGAGCGAACCACCATGACAGAGTCAGCGAGCCAGGACACCTTTGAAAATACCCTACTACGGGCGGTCAGCGAGACCCTGCAGCACGACGCTGCCGAGAGTATGCCCCATGGGCGGAACGTCAGTCTCGACAGCCAGCTCGATGCCGACCTGGGTCTGGATAGCCTGACGCGCGCCGAACTCCTGGTGAACGTCGAGCGGGCGTTCGGCGTCCAGCTACCCGAGGAATTGCTGAATGACGCCGATACGCCCCGGGATATCCTGGATGCCATCGCGCGGCTGCGCGGGGAAGAGCCCCAGGAACGCTCACGCGGCACGGCCAATAGCCCGACCGGCGCCGACGCCAAGCATTCGGACCGAGAACACTTCACCGTCCCGGCGTTCCGTACTTTACAGGAAGCGTTGCAGTGGCACACCCGTGAACATCCACGACGCACCTACTTGCACTGGGTCAAGAGCTATGAGGACGTTCGCCCGCTCACCTTCGGCGA
This sequence comes from Marinobacter fonticola, assembly GCF_008122265.1. NCBI lineage: Bacteria > Pseudomonadati > Pseudomonadota > Gammaproteobacteria > Pseudomonadales > Marinobacteraceae > Marinobacter > Marinobacter fonticola. The sequence continues at coordinate 77,644 of NZ_CP043042.1, read as the reverse complement.
CCTGCATAAAGGCGCCTTGCGGGTGGCGAACGGCCTGTTCCAGCACGACATCGAGCAACGCGATACCGTAGCGCTGATGCTGCCCACCGGCCACGACTACTTCTACGGCTTTTTCGGCGCCCTCTACGCCAATGCCATCCCGGTGCCGCTGTATCCCCCCATGCGCGCCTCCCAGCTGGAAGAACATTTGCGCCGCCAGGCTGCCGTGCTCAACAATGCCCAGGCCAAAGTAATGATCACCGTCCCGGAAGCCAAACGCTTGGCGACGCTGATCAAGGGACTGGTGCCGAGCCTGAAGCACGTGGTCACGCCTGACGAAGTATGGGCGCAGCCTATGGACCGGCCGGTCACGGGTATCGATGGCGAGGATGTCGCCTTCCTGCAGTATACCTCCGGCAGCACCGGCAATCCCAAGGGTGTCGAATTGTCCCACGCCAACCTGTTCGCCAACATCGGCGCTGCCAACGCCGTGGTCGACGTCAGCCAGGACGACGTGTTCGTCAGCTGGCTGCCGCTCTACCACGACATGGGCTTGATCGGCACCTGCCTATCCAGCCTTTGGTATGGCATGCACTTGGTCATTATTGCACCGCAACTGTTCCTGACCCGGCCACGCTACTGGTTATGGGCCATCCACCAGTTTGGCGGCACCCTCTCGCCGGCGCCGAATTTCGGCTATGAGCTGTGCCTGGCACGTCTTGAAGAAAGCGATATGGAAGGGCTCGACCTGAGCACGTGGCGCGTCGCCTTCAACGGCGCGGAAGCGGTCAGCCCCGAAACGATTCAGCGTTTCAGCGAGCGTTTTGGACCACAGGGCTTCCGCCCCGAAACCATGTCGCCGGTCTACGGCCTGGCGGAAAACTGCGTCGCCCTGACATTTCCCGAAAAGCCCCGGGAGCCGGTGATCGACACCGTCGACCGCGACCGTTTTCAGGAACAGGGTCATGCGGTGCCCGTCGATCCCGATCAGACAAAGGCGCTGCGTTTTGTCTGCTGCGGCAAGGCGGTACCCAACCACGAAATCCGCATAGTCGACCAAGAAGGCAACGTACTGCCGGAGCGCCGCGAAGGTTCGTTACAGTTCCGCGGCCCCTCCGCGACCCGCGGCTACCACCGCAACCCGGAAAAAACCGAAGAACTGTTCGACGGCGACTGGCTCAACACCGGCGACCGGGGTTACATCGCCGGGGGCGAGCTCTACCTGAGCGGGCGCAACAAAGACCTGATCGTCCGCGCCGGGCGCAATATCTATCCCGGTGAGATCGAGGAAGCCGCGGGCCGGCTGGACACTGTGCGTAGCGGTTGCGTTGCCGCTTTCGCCGCTGGCATCGGCGGCCGGGAAGGCGAGCGGTTGGTGGTGGTCGCCGAAACCCGGGCAACCGGCGAAAACGTGCGCCGGCAATTGCGCGACGACATCGCCCGAATCGCGATGGATACCTTGGGCATCGATGTGGACGAGGTGGTTATCGTCAAGCCCCACAGTATCCCCAAGACCTCTAGCGGCAAGCTACGCCGCAACGACTGCCGGCTGCGCTACGAGCGTGGCGAACTGGAGCAGAAAGCGCGCCCGGTGTGGCGGCAATTGATCCATCTGGCGCGCAGCAGCTGGCGCCAGCAGGCCAGCCTGGCCGCGCGCAACGTCAAACGCTGGCTCTACGCCGGCTGGGCCTGGACGGCTCTGGCCCTGATCGGTATGCCGGTGTGGCTGCTGGTCAATCTGGTGCCCAGTCGTGAAGGCCGCTGGCAGGTCTCCCGTTATGGCGCGCGGCTGCTGGGTCTGCTGACCGGCACCGGGTTGTCCGTTATAGGCGAAGAAAAGCTGCGTAAACTGCCGGAAGGCTGCGTCGTGGTCGTCAATCACGCCAGCTACATCGACGCCCTGGTAACCACCGCTTTGCTGCCGGTCCCTGTCAGCTATGTGGCCAAAGTGGAGTTGATGCGCTTTTGGCCCCTAGGCCGCTACCTCAAGCGGATGAACGTGGAACCGGTGGACCGCACCAGCGACGAAACCAGCGTGCGTGCCTCCCGTCGCATTGCCGAACGCGCCCGCGACAGCCGGCTGCTGTTCTTCCCGGAAGGCGGCTTTGACGCGGCCCCTGGCCTACGACCGTTCCACATGGGGGCATTCATGACCGCTGCGGTACTCGGGGAGCCCGTCGTTCCCATTGCGCTCAAAGGCACCCGGCAGAAGCTGCCCGCCGACCGCTGGAACCCTCGCCCGGGCCGGATCGAAGCCATTGTGGGGGACCCCATCGTCCCTGAAAGCGACGACTGGGTATCAGCGGTGAAACTGCGGGACGAGGCGCGCAACGCCATGCTGGATATGACCGGCGAGCCGGACCGGTTGGGCTGACGGACAGCGCTTTGATCACGAACATGAGTGACAAAAAAGGCTCAAAGCGGTGCGGGTGTTACTGCGTGGGCAGGTCAGGCCGCGGTCGCAGGAAGGGATCGGGATCGACCGGCCCACCGACGGTATAAATACCGAAATGTAAGTGGGGCGGCGTCGTGCGGGCGTTACCGGTGTTGCCCACATAGCCGAGAATATCGCCTTGTTTCACGTCGGCGCCCGACGCCACCTCGAAAGCATCGAGATGGGCATAATAATAGCGAGGCGTGCCGAACCCCAATAGGCTACCCGACAGCCAGACATGCTTACCGCCCAGGTTACTGGTTCCGGTTCGAGCCCGCCCATCGGTGACCGCCGTGACCGGGGTGCCACGCGAGGCAAAGATATCCACACCATGATGGGAGCGGGCGCCACCGTCCCGCGGAGCGCCAAACGGGCTGCCGATATCACGCTGGGAGGCGCCGGATACCGGAAAAGCCAGGGAACCGCCACTGGCCAGAGCCAGGGCGTAATCCACCGACGCAAACAACTCCGGTTGCAGCACGATACGATAGGTCCCGTCGACCTCGACAACCAGATGCTCTCGCTGTCCGGTGGCCTCCAGCTCGGTCACGGTGGACCAGTCATCCGTACCGAACTCGCCGTCGCTGTCCCGCCGCTCAAGACTGGCGAACAGGTCTCCACCCACCAAGCTGGACCGCTCCAGGCGCCAGTTCAGCTCGGCTCCCTGTTGTAGGGTCACCTGATAAATATGGGCCTCAACCGCATCCGCGGAAAATTGACGCTGAGCCTGATACTGGCGATCGAACGTGACCGGCTCGGTGCCCGCTTGCGATACTGCATTCTTCCACTGCTGGCCAAGCGGACTGTCCGCCAACCCCGCTATGCGTAAACGCCAGAGGAAGATGTCTCTGGGCGAGAAGCCAAGACCATCGATAGCGATCACGCGCACCGCTCTAACGGCACTGGTCTCCGCTTGGCGGCGCAAGTCCTCGCGCAAAACCAACAGCACCACCAGCGCAACCAGAACCAGAAACAGTAGCCACGGACGCCAACGGCGGCGCCTCGGTGCTCCGGTGCGGTCCGGTTGCTCCGATTCAGGCATCTGTTGAGTCTCGGTTCTCTCTGTCGGAGGTTCAGTGGCTGAAGACTCGGTCATCGATTTACCGTGTTTCAGTCGTTATCGTGATGCTTACGTGATCGATGCGCGATGATTCGCAGTCAAACAGGCCGCATCGGATGGCATAAAGTCCTCGCTCGCCCGGGTTTGGCGAGTGGCGTTTTCCTGTGCTCGCAGCTTAAGGTTGATAAGCGCGGCTCTAGTCCTTGTCGAGGGCTCTTATCGAAAGCACTTACCGCAAGCACCTATTATCGAAAAACCTGTCGAAAATCCCTATCGCGGTCGCTCACTGTCCCGGGATGGGCTCTCATCATTCTCTTCCGGCGCCACGTAATAATCCCGCTTGTCGATGGCTTTCATCTCGGGATTTTCCAGGGCGTTCTTCTGCCGGCCGCGGTAGAGCCAAAAGCCAACGACGGCGACGATGATTAGCAGTACGATCCATTTCATGGTGTCCCCTCTTTCATGAAATTTGAGGGCATGCGGACGAAACGTCATCAGGCCTTATTATTGTTCTAGCGGCTGGCGGGCCTTACCGTCAACTTAACAGCCGTCCATCAAAGGGACAAAAGTCCATGCTCAAAACGGTTGTGACTCTGCTCTGTGCCGGTCTGCTGGCCGGGTGCGGCAACCGGTTGGCGCCACCTACCGCGCCTGTCGATCCCGTCCAGATCCACCTTATGGACCACGGACGCCACCCCAGCCTGATTCTGCCCGATGGCGACGGGTGGACGCGCTATGTATATGGGGAGTGGCGATGGTACGCCGAAGATGACACCGGTCTCTGGCGAGGCGTTCAGGCGCTGCTCTGGCCTACCCAGGCTGCGGTGGGCCGCCAGTCGCTGGATACGCTGCCACGGTCCGGGCGCACCCAGGCTATTCCCGAGGGCTTTCTCACACTTTACTCGATCGAGGTCAGTACGCAGGACGTCAACGCCCTGCGCAATCGCTTGAATCGCTATTTCGAAAACCCGGAGCAACGCCGCTATCAGCCACGCTACAACCTATACTTCGTGAAGTACCCGGAGAGGTATTGGATGTTCCACCAGTCCAACCAGGTTATGGCGCGATGGCTCCAGGCGTTGGGCGTCGAAGTGCATGGGTCCGGGCTATTTTCTCACTGGCAGTTGGAAGAGTAGTTTCGCCCCGGTCTCAGACCGAGCGCAACTTGCCGTGGCTGACAGATTGGCCGTTGCGCCGGCGTTGCTTGTCCTGGTACATGGCCTCGTCAGCCAGCTCCATCAATTTCTCCAGGGAGACCGTCTCGTCCGGATCGCACACCACCACACCCACGCTGAGCGCAAGCTCGTAACGCCGGCGGTTGTCGGTATTGAAACGTTCGACAGCATCCTGAATACGCTTGACTATAATTTCCGGCTGCTCGCACTCCATCGAGAACACGACAAACTCGTCACCCCCGACCCGGGCAACGACATCGGATTGGCGCAAAACCGCCTTCAGCACCGCACCCGCATCGACAAGCATTTGATCCCCATCGCGGTGTCCATGGCTGTCGTTGACCACCTTCAGGCCGTCGAGGTCCGCGAATATCAATATGCTGGGGCTGGCATTGCGACAAGCCAGCTCGTACTGTTTCTGCGCTTGCAGAAAAAAACCGCGCCGGTTGAGCAGCCCCGTCAGTGAATCGCTGATGGCCATCTGACGCACCGCCTCCTCGGCCCTCTTACGCTCCCGGATTTCGCGCACCAGGGCCTTGGTCCTTTGCTTCACACGCTCCTCGAACTCGGCGTGCATTCTGACATTCTCCATAGCCACTGCGGTCGAGTTGGCCAGGGTTTCCATCAGGAATATCTCGTTGGCAGAGGGCTTGTGCCGCCGGGCCCAGTAGAGGCCGATGGCGCCCACAGGGTCCTTCCGCCGGATCGGTACCATCAGCATGCTCTTGACGAACGTGGTCTTGTAGAGATCCACTGGAATACGATCGTCCTGATAGATGTCCTCGATCCCCACCGTCTCGCTGTGAGACATCACCCAACCGCTGATACACGCATCGCAAGGGAAGCGCGCGCCTTTCCATAGCGGGCTAATGGCCTCCTCATCGGCGTAAAAGCACTGGCTGCCCTCATTCAGCACGAAGGTCGCTCCATCGGCTCTGCTGATGGTACGGGCGGCATGACGGACAATTTCGGTAATACGCGAGAGGTCACGGGCAAGGGAAAGCTGCTGCACCGCGTCCACAAGATTGAGCATGTCCGCGGTGAGGTCGTGCTGATTGTGCGAATCATCGAGCGAATCGCTCATAACCCTGTCCTTGGCCGAAGCCACTTAGGGTATTCACTGGCGTAGCCTTTTTAAAAACGTCGGTTTCATGGAGAAAGCCAAGCTACGCTAACCAACCTAGCACAACCTTAACCGCCGATACCATGTCGCATTTCGAACCATTTCTATGGCACAGCGCTTATTCGCCGACTTCGCCAGAACATACACGTCAAAAATTCGCTCTAGCTTACGCCTTCGCTTACGATTGCCGCATTTCCGGTAAATGAAGATGATTTAATTGCACCGAACACCCCTTTTTGCCGTATAACGGCGCGGGTTAGAAAGGAGGTCATATGACAGAGAAGAACGCGAAGCAGCATCGGCCAGCGGTAGTATGTCGTCCAACGCCGAAACCGGACATTACGGAGCGCCGCAAGTCCCTGCGCCAAGGCGACCAACTGATCGTCGCGGGCAGCCGGAACTCCTTTGTGCTTGAAGTCAGCTCCCCTGAGCCGCAGCACACAGAGAATAAGAGCGACTAATCTTTTCGCATCCCTCCGCATACCGCAGCCTAGATGCAACAATGGGCCGTCGTCACTCGTGGCGACGGCCCATTTTTTTGTTTTGATCTAATGTCCCGCCCAGGACACCAGGTATCCCTTTGACGACTAAAGCGAGAGGCGATCAACCCCCCGGTTTGTGCTTATGAAATAAGCTTGGCAAAGCCTGAGAGAGGGAGTAAAGTGAATCTCGTTGGAAAGATCGAACCGAGCATTTCACAAATAAGACGTTTGCCTGCCGTATGTTAGTAGTTTCGTCCTGTTTTTGATTCCGGGCTTTTTATCCGCACAACGCCGATTGCCATCATTTCGATGTCATTGCGGCACTTTAAAAGATTGAATTCAGGATACGTATACATGTCTACTACTACCGGCACCGTCAAGTTCTTCAACGAAACCAAGGGCTTCGGCTTCATCACTCGCGAAAGCGGCCCGGACGTTTTCGTTCACTACAGCGCCATTCAGGGCGGCGGTTTCAAGACTCTGGCTGAAGGCCAGCAGGTCGAGTTCACCGTGACCCAGGGCCAGAAAGGCCCGCAAGCTGAAAACGTTGTTGCTGTCTAACTAACGTTTAGCAGCACCCAAAAAGGCAGCCTCGGCTGCCTTTTTTATTGCCATTAATTTTATGAACTTCAACCTTTGCGCCTAAAGAGACTCACGGCGCATCCCCCAAATGCGGCGCCAGGATGGCGTAAAGTTCCGGCCGATGGGTCGCTATTTCCTCGACGGACAGCCCCTCCAGAGAATGAGGATACTTCAGCCACTCGGCAGTCTCGTGCAGGTAGAAGTCCGGCCCCCAACCTACCTCGTTACGATCCGGCTTGTAGTAGGGCACCGCAACGCGAATATCATGTGGGGTGTTCAGTCGCGCACGCTGTTTCAATTCGTCGATAATCGCCTCCACTGAGCGCCCGGTGTCGAAAACGTCGTCGACAATCAGCAACGTATCGCCGTGAGTCACGTGTTTGACCAGGTAATTGAGCCCGTGAACGCGTACCGTCTTACTCTGCTGGTCGATGCCATGGTAGGACGAGGTACGGATGGCGATGTGATCCGTGTGTAGGCCGTGGTAATCGAGGAACTCCTGCACGGCGATCCCGATAGGCGCACCGCCGCGCCACACCGCAATCATGAACGTGGGACGGAAGCCGGAATTGAGGATCTGAGCCCCCAGTCGAAAAGAGTCTTCCAGCAGGCTTTGCGCACTGAGGTATTGTTTCTCTGCCATGACATCACTACTGTTTGAATGATTGGGCCATAATCCCATCAACGCCGCATTCCTTCAAACCCAGATGCCAAAAGTCCCTGAACCGTCATGACAGACACCGCTTCCGTACCCAAAACCCCACGACCACGCCGCTTCCTGCAGGAACAGGACCTGATCGTGGATGCCTTCCGCCTCGGTGCCCAGATTTACGAGAGTGGTTTTCGCCCTAATTTTATCGTCGGACTCTGGCGGGGAGGCAGCACCATCGGCATTTACGTCCAGGAATGCCTGCAAACCTTGGGCGTCACCACCGACCACATCGCCTTGCGCACGTCTTATCGCGGTATGCAGGACTACGACAAAATGGTCGCCTCGCCAGAAGAAAAGATCCGGGTTCATGGTACCCACTATCTGCTGGATAACGTGAATCACGACGACCGCCTGCTGATCGTCGACGACGTTTATGGCACTGGCTATAGCGTCGCTGCGGTTCTCCAGCGTCTTAACGGCCAACTCAAACGCAATATGCCCGCCGATACTCGCATCGCCACCCTTTACCAGCGCCCCAGCGCCAACAAGACCGGCCGTAAGCCCGATTTCTGCCAGCACAGCTCCGAGGACTGGCTGGTGTTCCCCTATGAGCTGAACGGGTTGAGTCGCGAGGAAATCGATACTCACAAACCCTATCTTGGGGACATCCTGGACAGCGGGCGCTAACGAACGACGAGGCTGGCACTCAGCCCAGGATCACCACATGGCCGATACGCGGATCGACCTGGCCATCCACCAGCGCGCGGATCAATGGCTGTGCCGACCGAACTCCCTGGTGGGGCTCCACCAGAAGCCAAGGTCGCTCCGGATGGCCGATACAACGAATGAACGCCAACTGGGCCTCGTTGAACCGCCGCGTGACCTCTGCCGGCCCCCAGTCCGCGTTGCGCTTCTTGATTTGGGTGGGCGCGAAATACGTCTTGGGCTCCGGCCCCGGCAAGACCTGGGAGCCCCGCGCACCGATATGGTCGTGGCTATGAGCCGATCCGGCGTAACAATCGTGCATGAGTGTCTGCGGTAAATGATGGTGGATGCGGGCACGAAGATCGTCGTTGCCGGAGAAGTCGACATAAACAGTCGGTACATCCACATCCAGGGTTTCGACGGCATCGTAATCCAACGTTCGGTCATAACAGCCGAGGCCCTCGACAAAGTTGCGGTTGCCCGCCGACGTCAGCCCGACGATCTCGATCTCCTGCCGATCCTGAAGGCAAAATGCCGTGCCATAAGCCGTCTTGCTGGAAGCGCTGGAAAACAATACGCGACGCGCACCGAAAAAGGCGTTGTCCGTCAGAAAATCCGCCAGCATAAACGAGGTAATGAACAAAGGACGGACCAACATCTGATAGTCCTCATCTTCCGGCCGGTACGCCGCATCGGTGGTGACGCGCTGGTATTGATTGTAGGCCGAGGTCAGCTCGAGGCGGTGCGGCGTACCGTCGTAGAACCCGCGTTCGGTCACCCGCACGGGCGTTACCACCCAGTGGGATGCCAGCGGCCAGAAGCCATAAAATCGCTCGCCTTCGTTCACACCTTCAACGGTCGAGGCGACCACATCGGCAAAACCCCACGCCGGCATTTGGCCCCAACCCGGCTCGCCGGTAGGAAAAAAGTCCCAATAGCGCAAGTGCGGCGTGTCACCAAAGGCGGCGTAGGTGATATTGTTCGTGGTCACCGCCAAACGGTCGATCCGCACCAGCACCTGGCCATCCTCAATCGCAGGCAGGGGCTCGATCACCTCGCGGGTCGCGCCCAGGTCATTCCGGTCGGTATACAATCGTGTTACTTCAGTCATGGCCTGTTCCTCGTGGGTGCGGCGGATTTTCGTTACCCGAACATTCTAGCGGCAGGCCGATACCAAAGGGTTCGGAAAACAGTGGCCAAGCAAGCATCCTCCCCGGCGCCGCGGGTCAAGCCGCTCAAACGCCCCCGGCAGGCCCGTGCACGCTTCACCGTACAGGCCATTTTCGATGCCTATGTTCGGATTTGGCAGCGCGACGGCTGGAATAAATTGACAACCCGCAAGGTGGCCCTGGAGACCGGTGTTGCCGTCGGCACGCTCTATGACTACTTTCCCAGCAAGGAAGCGCTGCACTCGGGCTATGTACGCCACTGCATCGAGCAACTGATTGCTCGTGTCGACGAGCAGGTGGTGGCGCCGGACGACATGCCTTGGCGGGCACGCATCCAGCGCCTGATCCGGTTGCTCTGCGGGCAGGAGTCTCCCGCCTGGTTCCACCCCGATATGATGGATCTGGAGCCGCGTATTGCCGACTCCAGACTCCAGCAGCGCGCCTATGATGAGCTGCTCGGGCTGTGGCAACGGGTTATCGACGCCTGCGATGACCTGGCACCGGTCGCGCCGGAAACCGTGGAGGCCCTGCACTTGGCGGTCTGGGGCGGACGCCGGTACGGATTGCTGGTACGACTCGATGCGAAGCGCATGGCGCGCTGGGCGGCAGAAATGGAACGCCTGTGCATCGCTTTAATGGAGCACGACCCGCCGCATCGCTCATAACCGGTTCAGGACGACCGGGACCAGACTTCGATCTGGTTACGCCGATCCACGCTGTAACCGCGATTTCCCGGCAGGGCGGCGTCCAGCCCACGGGCGGAAAGTTCGGATCGCACCCTGGCCTGCTGCTCCTCGCTACTTTCAGCTAACGCCTCGTCTGCACGACGCAGGATGTAAAGCATGTACGGCTGAATACCCACCTGAACCGGTATGCCACGGAATTGGGTTTTCGCCAGCCCGACATAGCGCTGGTGCGGCTTCGGGGCAACCGGCTGGCCATCAGGTGGATTATGTTCGGCAATCAACGCATCCAAGGCCGCCAGCTTGTCGGTCAGCATGGGGAAGATGTCGGATGCGATGTGCTGAAAAAGCGGCTCCAAGGTTTCCGGAATCTGGTCGTCCGGCAGAAAATCAGTGCCGTAGCCCGGAAATTCCGGCGTATCCAACCCCGGCGCCATCATGCGCTCAACCCAGCGGAAGACCTTGGGCGCCCGCGTTTTCATGATTCCTGCCGGCACCGGGTCACGCCCCAGATGGGCGAACATCGGGCCAATCAGCCCGAAATCCCCGATTGAGGGTCGTCCGCCGAACAAATAAGGATGGTCGGCGAAGTGGGTGTTCAGGGCGTCCAGCAGATCCTCAAAAGAGCGCTCGATAGCCGGGATGGTTTGCTCCGTCACACCCAGTTGCGGCAGGTAAGAATTCATCCGTCCCATGATTTTCCCGGCCATGTCAGCGCCGGAGCCGGAGGCAAAGGCATCGCCTAGAAAAGCCTCCTGTCGATCCCGGTAGCTCCAGCGGTAATGCATGGCGTGAGGCAACATGGCCTGGCAGCCATAATACTGAATGATGATCGCCAGAATCCGCTGTAGGGGACTCTCCGGATAAGCGGAGTAGGCCACGCCCTGACTTTCGAAGTGATCGATGATGTCCAGGCTGTCCTGAACGATCTCACCGTCTGGCGCTTCCAGCACCGGAATGATTGCGCGCTGCGTCACCGGCATGATTCGCGCCGCGTAAGCCGGATCACGGGTGGGGACCTCAATATAGGGGAGGCTCTGGGTGCGAAGGTAAGAACGGGCAATGCCAGTAAATAGCGAGTGAGGTACGCCGTACAGGCGATAAGGATGAGCCATAGGTGTCACGAGATAATCCTTTATGCTAGAGCGCTTCAGAACAGGTCCATAGGAGATAAAATTGACCGTTATGCGGAACTACGTTCCATTATTGTCGAAGGAATTAGCTTAAAAGGTATTGGGAGCGTGGACAACGACTAGTCATCGCGAACCGGAGCATTCAGGCCGGAGGCTGGCCTTCAATTGGGGCAAACTGAGGTGCGTACTTGCTCGCGGTGTTTGATAGTTAGGAATAGGTAGGACAAGGATGAAGTGCAGCCAGAACTACTGAGCGTACTCGATCTGGCTGAAGCAGGCAGGCGTTCGCTACACCGGCTTGTTAACGCCGGGATGCGGCGTTCCAGGCTGAACACCGGCTTGGCTGGCCGGCGCGTTCGGCTGTTCGCCCGGCCGGGTAGCTCCATACTGCGGAACCGGCTGGAGATTGCTCCGGAACAGCCAGTTGCCGACGACAACACCAAGCAGCGCAACAACGATCCATCTAAACATAAGTGTCTTCCTTTTTATGAATTCACCTTCGTTTGTAGAAATAGCAAAAAGCCAAGTCAAGCGCTTATCGGTTTATCTCCGGCCGCATCCTTTCTAACCGGTTGTTTTCGCTTGAATTAAAAGATGGCAGGTGAACGAAGTTTAAGATGGGCAAAGCAAGGTTAGAACACCACATACACTGGAAGGGATCCCCCCGACCTGAAAGAGTGGCCGGGGGCTGGAGCATTTTATAGAGATGAAGTTGGTGTAAATTAAGCTGACACCCATCCCATCAACTCTAGCCATTCGATAGCCTATCGGCGATGACACCTATAACCAATGGCGGCGATGCCTAAAGCCAAGAGAGCGAGAGCGCTGGGCTCAGGGACGCGACGAAACGAGGTAATGGTGCCGTCGAGATTATGCTCACGCCATTCGCCTGAAGGATGCTCGGCAGCAAAGAACAAGCTAAGGGAGCCATGCAGAAACCACTGAGGGTCAATAAAACCATCGTCCTTCAACAACCACTCTGCATAAGGTGTATTGGTGTCCGTATAGGTGTCGAAGCCAAACAATATCATTTGCACATCGCTAAGCGACACAGCTCCAGAGGTGCCCTGCGGGCTACCTGCACCATTGAGATTTACGCCAAGCCTTTCCGGGCTGTAATCGCCAAGGTAGTAATAGCCCAGTGCGCGCTCGGGATAGAAACCCCAAGCGCCAATGGTACCCGCGATGACTATATCCAGCTCTCCGTCACCGTTGAGCTGAGCGCTCATTTTCATAGCAAATAAGTGGCCTGATTCAATATCCTTGAGCCGACTGGAAGCCTCTACATCGGTAGACTTATTATCGATAACGCCTTGAATTTCATAATTCCAAATAGGCGAGGCTTGGCCGAAAACAGGCAGGCAAACGATCAGGGCAAGTATCCACTTACGCACGCTAGGCACTCCAGGTTTATTGGTATAGTCGCCTGATTTAGCAAGAACTGCGCCTAACTTACAAGTCTATGAATTCACAGATTCATCTTTGTTAATTTTGCCCATCATCGCCTGAACTGGACTCCACCTGTAAATTACGCCGACAACTAGCAGCGGTTGCCGCAGTGCGGAGCCTACCGAAGGGCGCCCAAGATCTGGCTAGCTCCATCGTCGCTGTTGCAGCGACTCGCTGATTTGGCAGAGATAGGGTACGGGCACTATTCCCGAACGAGCCCGATTCCAAAGACGACAAAGCAGGTGCCGGCTAACCTGTCGATCCACTTCCGCAACAAGACATAACAGGCGGCTACCCGTTTACTGGCAAACAACCATGCGACGGTTGAATACCAGGCCAGCGAAATAGCTACCATGATCGCTATAGCCGATAGCCCCAGGCCAATAGGCGCTCCTACGGGCATGGCCACCGCAAACAGGCCGGACACGAATAGGGCAGTCTTGGGGTTGGCCATGTTGGTGACAAAGCCCAGGCGAAAGGCGCGCCATCCCCTTGCAGGGGAAGACGTTGAGGTCACCAGCTCTTCCGTGCTATCGGTGCTCGTCCAGAAAAGCTTTAACCCCAACCAGATCAGGTAAGCGCCGCCGAGTGCTTTTAATAAGACATACATCCACGGTGACGCTTTAAACAGCGAGTGGATGCCAAGAAAACCGGCCGTTGCCCAAATCAGCGTTGCCACGACAATGCCCGCAACGGTCTGCAGGCTGGAACTCCGAGAGCCGGTTATCGCCATGCGGACCGTCACCAGAAAATTAGGACCGGGGGTTAAGGCCGCGACAAGCCATATTGTGGCGACCGAGAACAAAGCTGTGTAGCTGTCCATATCCTGAGACTCCTGCCACCCTGGCTATTTCCACGGCATTCCTTGGCTATCTTCGCGTACTGAAAGCGACTTAGGTAGCCATTTTTCACGCTCGTTAACAATGGCTGCCCGGCCTTTCGAGTATAACTGCATTTCCTCGATACAGTGTTTGCCTCCTCTCCGTTTAAATGACCACTCTCCACTACCCCTTGGAACGTGATCTATCCGTAAGTCGGAATGCCGTTTCGTTCGCCAACTGAAGGCCACAACCTTATCGCCTGCGCTCATCCTGTGCCAAACTGAAAAAAACCATCAGGAGGGGTTTAGCGTGACTTCAATCTTCGATGAGGGCCTTGAGCCTGTGGCAGCCAACCACGCGCCATTGTCACCGCTTGATTTCATTGTTCGTACGGCCAGCGTCTATCCGGAGTATCCTGCGGTCATTCATGGCGCTATTCGTCGCAATTGGCGGGAAACCTACCAGCGCTGCTGCCGTCTGGCTTCGGCGCTTGCCAACCGGGGCGTGGGCGAAGGCGACACGGTCGCTGCCATGCTGCCCAATATCCCCGAGATGCTGGAGTGTCATTTTGGCGTGCCCATGCTGGGCGCGGTGCTAAACACGCTGAATACCCGGCTCGATGCCAAAACCATTGCCTTCATGCTGGAACACGGCGAGGCCAAGGTTCTAATCGCCGATCGCGAGTATGCTGCGGTGGTCCAAGAGGCCGTCAATCTACTCGATACGCCGCCGCTGATTATCGACGTAAACGATCCCGAGCTTGGCGCCGATACCGCCGTCAGCGAGTTGGACTACGAGGCTTTTGTGAACGAGGGCGACCCGGCGTTCAGCTGGCTCATGCCGAGCGATGAATGGCAGGCGATCTCCCTCTGTTATACCTCCGGCACCACAGGCAACCCGAAAGGCGTGGTTTATCACCATCGCGGTGCTTACGAGAACGCGCTGGGCAATCAAGCGGCTTGGGGAATGGGCGAGCATCCGGTCTATCTGTGGACCTTGCCGATGTTCCACTGCAACGGGTGGTGCTTTCCGTGGACGGTGACCGCCTTTGCCGGCACTCACGTCTGCCTGCGCAAGGTAGAGCCGGAGAAGATCCTGCAGCTGATTCGTGACCACGGCGTTACTCATTTGTGTGGTGCCCCAATCGTCCTGAATACCCTGTTGGGCGCTTCCGATTCGGCCAAGGCGGGCATAACGCATCCGGTAGCGGCAATGACCGCCGGAGCGGCACCGCCAGCGAAGGTGATCGAAGCGATCGAGGCGATGGGCATCAATGTGACCCATGTGTATGGGCTGACGGAAACCTATGGCCCGGTCACCGTATGCGCCTGGAAAGCGGAATGGGACGCTTTGCCCGTAGAAGAGCGCGCTGCACTCAAGGCCCGCCAGGGCGTTCGCTACCACACACTGGCCGGGATGATGATCGGCAACTCGGAAACCCTGGAACCGGTACCGAAAGATGGCGAAACCATCGGCGAGATTTTCCTCCGTGGCAACACCGTAATGAAGGGCTACCTGAAAAATCCGGAGGCCACTGCGGAAGCCCTTCGGGGCGGCTGGTTCCACACCGGTGATCTGGCCGTCTGGCATCCGGATGGCTACGCCGAGATAAAAGACCGTCTAAAAGACATCATTATTTCCGGTGGTGAGAACATCTCCACCATCGAAGTCGAAAGTGTGCTCTACGGCCATCCGGCGGTGCTAGAAGCCGCCGTCGTTGCGCGCCCGGATGAGAAGTGGGGAGAAACGCCTTGCGCCTTCATATGCCTGAAACCGGGCGCGTCGAAACCCACCGAAGACGACATCATCAACTTTTGCCGGGAACGACTGGCAAAATTCAAAGCCCCCAAAACCGTGGTGTTCTGCGATCTCCCGAAAACCTCAACGGGCAAAATCCAGAAATTCGTGTTGCGGGAGCAGGCCCGGGATCTCTGAGTCGAGTTGTCTGCTGTTCTACAGCCAGCGGCAGCCGACAAGAAAGGGCGACTCGTTCGCCCTTTCTGCTTTGGTGGATCAAGGCATCGCAGAGGCCCAATGGAAGCCTCGCAGGCTATGGTGAGCGATGCCATCCTGTGTTCCGAAAGGCTTTACTTAACAAGCTCCGGAAAGTACCACGGCTCCGCATGCTCCGGAATCGCCCACCGCAGGGGTGAGCGTGGCCCCGTCTCCGTCAGCAGCCCGTCCTCCCGAAGCTGACTCAGTATGCGCCGCCCACTTCGTTCGGGCATGGCGGTGAGCTCCAACGCCTCCTTTCGGTCGAGCTCGCCGGAAATGAAGGCGTTGAAAATGACCGTCGTGGCTGTGTGTTTCAGCGGCGCGTCAAATCCGCTGATGAGCCCATGGTTGCGCGCTGTTACATACGCCTGGACCCGTTTCTTGAGCGCCTTGAGATCCAGCATTTCAGACATGTAGTTGACTTGGTCCAACGCCGTTTCCAGCATGTAGTCGCAGAAGTTCATTAGGCCGCTTTCAGAGAGAGCCCCCCGTCCGTCTATATTTCCCTGGCGGGGAAAATCCGCTTGCGCGAGGGCCTTTTTATATTGATCTGACGTACGAGCCAATCCCCGGCTAATACTCCAAAGTCCATAGCTTGTTAACCCGATAGCCCTCAACGCGGCATCAGTCCAAAGTCGAGCAACCCGGCCATTGCCGTCAAGAAATGGATGGATCCACAAAAATCGATGATGCGCACTTAGCACCGCGATCACTTTCTGTGTCCCATGGTAGCGATTCGGATGATAAGTCTCACAGAAGCGCTTAACGAGTTGGCAGAGATCCTTCGAAGACGGTGGAACATGGCTCCCTATGGAAACATCTCTTGACCGCCACGTGCCCGGAATAACCCTCTCCTGCGCGTTATTCGTTTCATCGTGAACAAGCTTCAAACTGTCTGGCAAGGCGCCATAGAACTGACGATGTAGCTCCAGCAAAAAATCATGTGAGAATATTCTGTCCAGATTTGGTGATTCATTAAAGAGCCATTCTTGGACCTCGATGTGGGCAACAGACTCTTTCTGAAGGTCGCGCCTGAACGGATCATCACTATAGTCGCCCGCTTGCGCCCTTCGGATATCGTGCGGGCGCGTACTGTTGCCCTCAATCAGGTTGGAGTAATAAGAGTTGATGACGGCCATATGCCGACGAATAACCTCAAAGGATTCGGGCGCGAGCCCTCCCGCCAATTCGGCCGAACGCGTACTCAGCGCCATAACCTTGTCCGGGAGCAAGGATTTTTCGAGGGCTGCTTCTGAGGGAATGAAGGGAGCAATATCGAATACGGTTGTCATTCTGACCTCAATTTTGGCCGGATATTTGGCCGAAACAAAAATTACTTAAGCCTTTGTTTTTATTAAATAGTTGAAACAGTATCTTATACCTGAAGTATAAAGTTTGGCCGCTAATTTGGCCACCTTTTAAGGCCTGTCGTCTTGCGCTTGGTGACTTAGGGCCCTCCAGAACTACAATGCGTAGCGTCTCTTCACCGCCCCGACTTCTTAGTCCCAACCTTAGCCTCGGCCGAAACAGGATCCTCCGGCCACGGATGCTTGGGATACCGCCCCCGCATTTCCTTTCTCACTTCCGGATAGACCTGCTTCCAGAAATTCGCCAGATCCCCCGTCACCGCCAGCGGGCGTTGGGCCGGTGACAGCAGGTGAATCACCACCGGCAGCCGCCCACCTGCCAGCTTTGGCGTTTCGGTCCAGCCAAAGAGGGTCTGGAGTTTGGTGGCCAATACCGGGCCGTTCTCTGCGGTGTAGTCCAGCCGGATCCGCTGACCGGTGGGGATTTCCAGGCTGCCGGGGAGTTCACGGTCGAGATAGTGCTGCTGAGGGTAGTCCAGCAGGGTACGCAGAGCGTCGAGGAGGTTGATCTGTTGCAGACCCTTCCAGTTGCGTACGCCGGCAAGAAAGGGCGCGAGCCACTGGTCGAGAGAGGCGAGCAGGGCTTCATCTGAACCGTCTGGCCACGTGTCCGGCTCCAGGGCTGTCATGTGCTGGACGCGGGCGCTCCACTGGCGAGCGGCCTCGGTCCACGGGAGGCTGTCGATGCCTTTTTCCTTAACGGCGGTAAGCAGGCCGAGCTGGATCTGTTCCGGACTGGGATCGGGGAGCGGCTTCTGTTCGAGGAGCAGTGCGCCAAGCCGTTTGACCCGGCGGGCGACGACGGTGCCTTTGGCATCGTCCCAGCGGGCTTCCTCGACGCTTTCGATATGGGCGGCCAGGTCGGTTTCCAGTGTGGCGCGGTCGGTTTTAGCTGCGAGGTAGATCTGGGCTTCACGCGCCTGGCCGTCCAGTTCAGCGGCGACGATCCAACCGTCCCGCCCCAAGGCATCGTCCTCCCGCAGGCGAGCGCCCCGGCCATTGCTGAGCTGGTAGCGGTTGCTATCGCCCGATCTTCGCAATCCAATGCGGTCCGGGTAAGCAAGTGCCAACAAACGTCCTGCGGGAAGACTGCTATCAGCATCGGTTGCTCCTTTCTCCGGCAGCAGGCGGTCGGCGGCACGCTTCAGCGTATCCAGACGGGCGCGGTCGAGGTTGGGTGCGCGATAGTCGCCAGTCAGCGCTTGCAGTCGATGCGTGATATCCGCTCCGGCATTCGATCCGAGCAGGTCACGTTCGCCCAGCAAAGCCGCAAGACGCGCTGCGGTTTTTGGATAACCCATGTCACGACCCAGCAGGACCATATGGGCAAGCCGGGGATGGATACCCAGTTCCCGCGCCTTACGGCCGTGATCGGTGATGGCGCCGTCGGCATCCAGCAGATCCAGCCACCGCAACAGGTCCACAGCCTGGTCCCAGTGAGCCTTCGGCGGCGGGTCGAGCCACTCCAGGTCGCCCGGTTGCCGGGCTCCCCATTGGGCCAGTTCGAGGGCCAGCGGAGCGAGGTCGGCGTGCAGGATTTCCGGCGGCGTGAAAGCGGACAGCCCCTGCTGTTCGGACTCGCTCCACAGGCGGTAGCACACGCCCGATGCCAGCCGGCCGGCACGGCCCTTACGCTGTTCGGCGGCGGCGCGGGAGACTCGGCCGGTTGTCAGCCGAGTCATGCCGCTGTTGGGGTCGAACACGGCGCGCCGTTCCTGGCCGGCATCGATCACCACCCGTACGCCTTCGATGGTCAAACTGGTTTCGGCGATGGCGGTGGCCAGCACGATCTTGCGCTGGCCATCGGGTGCAGGCTGGATCGCTCGATCCTGCTCGTCGCCCTTCAAGTTGCCATAAAGCGGGGTTAGGTGAATGCCGGGTGGCAAATGCGGACGGATCAGGCGCTCCACCTGGCGGATTTCACCGGCGCCGGGAAGAAAAGTGAGAATCGAGCCGGTTTCCGTATCCAGCGCGTCACGGATCACGGCCACAACGTGGTCGAGCAGGCGAGGCGGACGCCCGCAGGAGGGCGGCAAAGGCCGGTACTTCACGTCCACCGGGAACGCCCGGCCCTCGCTGGTCAGTACCGGCGCGCTATTCAGTAGCTTGGCCAGCGGCGCGGTGTCCAGCGTGGCAGACATGACGACGACCCGCAGGTCGTCCCGCAGCGCCTGTTGGGTTTCCCGTACCAGTGCCAGGCCGAGATCCGCCTGAAGGGATCGCTCATGGAATTCGTCAAAGAGAATAGCGGCGTAATCTTCCAGCGCCGGGTCCTGCTGGATCAGCCGGGTTAGGATGCCTTCGGTGACCACTTCAATGCGGGTTCGAGCCGACACTTTGGTATCCAGCCGCATCCGATAACCCACGGTTTCACCGGGGTTCTCGCCCAATTGCCGCGCCATGAATCGGGCGGCGGCCCGGGCGGCGATACGGCGGGGCTCGAGCATCAGTATCTTGCCGTTTCCGCGCCAGGCGCAGTCGAGCAGTGCCAGGGGCACGCGGGTGGTCTTGCCGGCACCGGGCGGCGCCTGCAGCAGGACAGTGGTTTCGGTCTCCAAGGTGGAGCGGAGTTCGGGAATCAGGGTGTCGATGGGCAGCATGGGGTGATCATGCCGGGAATGATGCAAAACTCAAGCAGAAAAGCCCGCCTTCCTATGGGTTGGAAAGCGAGCGGGGTTGGAAGACGGACGGGGTTGGAAGGCGAGTGAGGAGAGGATTTAAGGCTGGGGCACCTCAGCTCTCGGGGACATACCTATCACGGTGTGTTGATTGGCACGTTCCCCACCGCCTAGAGCACGGTAGAGCGTGATCCGGTTTGTCAGTTTGCCGAGTTTCACGTCCACCAGATTTTGGCGGGCGCTAAGCAACTCGCGGCGGGCATCCAGTACGGCCAGGTAGTCGTCGGCACCACCTTCGTAACGGGCTTCCGCCAGATCGAGGGAACGCTGGGTCGCTTCGACCAAAGCGGCCTGAGCCTCTTCCTGCTCGCTGAGGAAATCCCGTGCCGCCAGTGAATCGGATACTTCCTGGAAGGCGGTCTGGATCGCCTGCTCGTATTGCACGACCGATTGTTCCTTACGGATCTCGGCCACATCCAGATTGGACTGCAGCCGGCCGGCGGTAAAGATCGGCAGGTTGATACTGGGCGAGAAGGACCAGCTGCCTGAACCACTTTCGAACAGACCGGACAGGTCGGCACTGGCGGTGCCCGCTGAGCCCGTCAGGGTAATGCTGGGATAGAAGGCAGCTCGGGCGGCACCGATGTTGGCGTTGGCCGCCTTGAGGCTGTATTCCGCCTGCTGGATATCCGGGCGCTTAAGCAGCACGGATGAATCCAGGCCCTTCGGCACACTGGCCAGCAACGAAACCGCCGGATCGATGACGTCCTCTTCGGGAATCTCCGGCACCGGGCCGCTGACCAGCACCGATAGGGCATTGCGGTCCTCGACCACCAAGCGACGGAACCGGGCGCGGTTGGCGCGGGCCGTTTCCAGGGCGATCTGGGCCTGGCGCACGTCCAGTTCGGAGCCAAGCCCGGCGTCGTGGCGGCGCCGGACCAGATCCACGGATTCCTGCTGAGATTCCACGGTGTCTTCACTGATGCGCAGTTTCTGCTGATCCGCCAGCAGGGTCAGGTAGGCGTTGGCCACTTCCGACACGAGGGTAATCTGCGCGCTGCGGCGAGCTTCCTCGGTAGCCAGGAAGCTTTGCAGGGCCGACTGTTCCAGGCTGCGCACGCGACCGAACAGGTCCAGTTCGTAGGACGCCACACCCAACCCAACGCTGTACTGACTGGTGATCGTACTACTGCCGGTATTGCTCAGATCTCCAGGTAGTCTTTGACGGGTACCATCGGCATTGGCGTCGATTTCCGGGAACAGGGCAGATTTCTCAATCCCATACTGGGCCCGGGCTTCGGCCACGTCGAGCATGGCCAGACGCAAGTCCCGGTTATTGGCAAGCGCCGTATGGATCAGCGCGCGCAACTGGGGATCCGGGAACAGGGATTCCCATCCCGGCAACACCACCTGATCGGCGCTCTGGTTCCAGTTGCCGACTTCGATAGGCACCGGGGATTCCGGTGCCTGGTAGTCGGGAATCATGCTGCATCCGCCGAGCACTACGGCTGCCAGTGCGGGGACAATCGACTTCATGACGGATTCTCCTGTTGCTCCAGGGCCCGGTTGGTGTCGCGGTCCTTGTCTTCCTTGCTACCGGTCAACGGCACGCCGGAGAGTCGGCGCACCAGCACGTAGAACAGCGGAATAAAGAAGATCGCCAGGACCGTAGCCGCAACCACACCGCCAAACACACCGGTACCGATCGCGTTACGGGCACCGGAGCCTGCGCCGGTGCTGAGCATCAGCGGGGTGACGCCCAAGCCGAAGGCCAGGGACGTCATCAGGATCGGACGTAGCCGCATGCGGGTCGCTTCGAGGGTCGCCTTGAGCAAACCACGCCCCTGCTTCTCCAACTCCAGAGCGAATTCGGCAATCAGAATCGCGTTCTTGGAGGACAGGCCGATGGTCGTTAGCAGTCCCACCTGGAAAAACACGTCGTTGGACAGGCCACGGAAATTGGCGGCCAGCACGGCCCCGATAATCCCCAGGGGCACTACCAGCATGACCGCAAATGGAATCGACCAGCTCTCATACAACGCCGCCAGACACAGGAACACCACGATCAGGGACAGGGCATAGAGCGCCGGCGCCTGATTACCCGCCTGCTTCTCCTGATAGGAGAGGCCGGTCCACTCGAAGCCAAAGCCACCGGGCAGGTCGGCCGCCAGCTGTTCCATGGCCGCCATGGCGTCACCCGTACTGAAGCCGGCCGCCGCGCTACCCTGGATATTCGCTGACGACACACCATTGTAGCGCTGCAACTGCTGCGGACCGTACGTCCACTCGCCGCTGGAAAAGCTGGAGAACGGCACCATCTCGCCATCGCCATTGCGCACATACCAGTTGTCGATATCGTTGGGTAGCATCCGGTAGGGCGCATCCGCCTGAACATAGACCCGCTTGATGCGGCCGCGATCGGCAAAGTCATTGACGTAACTGGACCCCCAGGCCACGGATAAGGTGGTGTTGATGTCCGTCAGAGACACGCCCATCGCCTTGGCCTTCTGACGATCCACGTCCAGCCGGTATTGCGGTGCATCCGGCAGGCCGCTGAAACGCACTTGGCTCAGCGCGGGGTTCTGGTTGGCCTGGCCCAGCAACGTGTTGGTGGCCTCCACCAGAGCGTCATGTCCTTGACCCCCACGATCCTGCAGCTGGAAGTTGAAACCGCTGGATGTGCCCAGAGCCGGAATGGCTGGCGGATTGAGGGCGAAGATCACGGCTTCGCGCACCTGGGAGAATGCCCCCATGGCGCGACCGATAATGGCGCCTACACCATTCTTTTCCAGGTCCCGTTCACTCCAATCCTTGAGGCGCACAAAGGCGAGACCGGAGTTCTGGCCACGGCCGGCAAAGCTGAAGCCGGCCACGGTAAAGATCGATTCCACCGCCTCGGACTCGTTCTCCAGGAAGTGATGCTCCATCTTCTGGAGGACGTCGATGGTTTGCTCCTGGGTCGAACCAACCGGAAGCTGAACCTGAGCCAGCAGGATGCCCTGGTCTTCTTCAGGCAGGAACGCAGACGGCAGGCGCATAAAGCTGAACGCCAGCACACCGACAATCACGACGTAAATGAGGACGTAGCGCCCCCAACGGCCGATAATTTTGTCGATCCGGCTCTCATAGCGGCCGGTCGCCTTTTCGAAGCTGCGGTTAAACCAGCCGAAGAAGCCGCCCTTGGTCTGATGATCTCCCTTGTGGGGCTTGAGCATGGTGGCACACAGGGCTGGCGTCAGGATCAGCGCCACCAGCACCGACAGGGTCATGGCGGAAACGATGGTGATCGAAAACTGGCGATAGATGGCGCCCGTGGAGCCGGGGAAAAAGGCCATGGGAATGAAAACCGCAGACAGCACCAGGGCGATACCCACCAGCGCGCCGGTGATCTGACCCATGGACTTGCGCGTGGCTTCCACCGGCCCGAGCCCTTCCTCGGCCATCACCCGTTCGACGTTTTCCACCACCACAATGGCATCGTCCACCAGCAGGCCGATGGCCAGCACCATACCGAACATGGTCAGGGTATTGACCGTGAAGCCAAAGGCGAACAATACGCCGAACGTACCCAGCAAGACTACCGGCACCGCGATTGTCGGGATCAGCGTAGCGCGGAAGTTCTGCAGAAACAGGTACATCACCAGGAAGACCAGGGCGATGCCTTCAAACAGGGTTTTCACCACCTCCATGATGGAAATTTCCACGAACGGCGTGGTGTCGTACGGATAGGCGACGTCCAGGCTGTCCGGGAAATAGGCGCTCAGCTCGTCGATGCGTGCGCGTACGCGGTCGGCCGTATCCAGCGCGTTGGCGCCGGAGGCGAGGTTAATACCCAGGCCCGCCGCCGCCTTGCCATTAAAGCGTCCCTGGGTGGCGTAGTTCTCTGAGCCCAGCTCGACGCGCGCCACATCGCTCAGACGCACCTTGGCCCCCTCGGACGTCACCTTGAGCAGAATCTGGCCGAACGCTTCCGGTGTTTCCAGCAAGGTCTGCACCACGATGGATGCATTCATCTGCTGCTCGTCCACCGACGGGGTGCCCCCGAGCTGGCCGCCAGCCACTTGGTTGTTCTGCACCCCGATGGCGGCGGTCACGTCCGCCGGCGTCAGGTTGTACTCATTAAGCTTGTTCGGATCGAGCCACACCCGCATCGCGTACTGGGAGCCGAACAGCTGGGTTTGGCCCACGCCCTGGGTGCGGGCAATCGGGTCCTGGATATTGGCGCCCACGTAATCGGCAATATCGGCCCGGCTCATGCTGCCGTCGCTGGAGGTGAAGGCAACGACCATCAGGAAGGTATCGGACGACTTGGTCACTTGTACGCCTTGCTGCTGGACCACTTGGGGCAAGCGCGGTGTCGCAAGCTGAAGCTTGTTCTGTACCTGGACCTGAGCGATGTCGGGATCGGTCCCGGCAGCGAACGTCAGGCTGATTTGCACGTTGCCGGACGAGTCACTGGTGGAGGACATGTACAACAGGTTGTCGATGCCGTTCATTTCCTGCTCGATCACCTGGGTGACCGAATCTTCCACCGCTTCGGAAGATGCGCCGGGATAGGTCGCCGAAATACTGACTTCCGGCGGTGCCACGGTGGGATATTGCTCAACGGGCAGACTGTAGATCGCCAGACTACCGGCCATCATCATGACGATGGCGATAACCCAGGCAAAAATAGGTCGATCGATAAAGAAACGTGCCATGAAATCAGCCCTGCTCTGGGTTAGCGGCGTTGGCGTTCGGGGCGTCGGCAGCGGGGACTTCTGCGTTTTGGGACGTCGCGGTGCTCTGGTCGCCGGTAACATCTACCGGCGCCACCGGGACGCCCACGCGGATTTTCTGCAACCCGTCGACGATCAGGCGGTCGCCGGCCTGAAGGCCATCGCTGATCAGCCACTGACTGCCAACAGCTTTTTCAGTGCTCACGTTGCGCTTTTCGACGGTGTCGTTGTCGCCGATAACCAGCGCTGTCGCCTGCCCGTTGGGCTCGCGGGAGATGCCTTTCTGCGGCACCAGAATCGCGTTCTCGCGTGCGGCTTGCGGTAAGCGGGCACGGACGAACATGCCCGGTAGCAGGGCGCCATCCGGATTGGGGAACAGGGCGCGCAGGGTAACGGAGCCGGTGGCTTCATCCACGGCGTACTCGGAGAACTGCAATGCCCCCTTGTGCGGGTATACGTTGCCGTTTTGCTGGGCCAGCTTCACCGACGCCTTGTCCTCGCCCACGGTTTCCAGCTTGCCACTGGCCATAGCCGCGCGCAGCGTCTGGAGTTCATCGTAGGACTGGGTGAGGTCGACGTAGATCGGATCCAGTTGGCGGATCGTGACCAAAGAGCTGGTCTGGTTCGCGGTCACCAGAGCGCCGGCAGTGATGGACGAACGACCGATGCGACCGCTGATCGGCGCTTCGATCGTGGTGTATTCCAGATTGATACGGGCGGTATCGACCGCTGCCTCGGCAGCGGCGACCTGCGCCTGGCCCGCATTCCGTGTGGCGCGGGCTTCGTCCAGCTCCTGCTGGCTCACCGCGCCGGTCTTGATCAGCTTTTCATAACGATTGGCGGTAAGTTGCGCCGATTCGCGACTCGCCTTGGCATTGGCCAGATCCGCCTTGGCGCTCGCCAGAGAGGCTTGATAAAGCTTGTCGTCGATCTGATACAGGGCTTGGCCGGCTTCCACGGTCTCCCCTTCCTCAAACAGACGTTTCTCGATGATGCCGGTCACCTGAGGACGCACTTCGGCAACCTGGAAGGGCGTGGTGCGCCCGGGCAGCTCGTTCACCAACGTGAACGGCTTTTCCTGGACGTGGATAAAGCCGGCCTGCGGCTTCGGCTGCTGACCGGCCGCCTGGGCCGGCTCCTGTTGCGGCCCGCAGGCCGTCAGCAGAACGGATGCAATCAACAACAAAAGCAGGGATTGCGTAGAATGGCGCATGGATAAAACCTCGGTCGAGTCAAAAACGCGCCGCGGGGTCTGGCAGCCCCTCGACGCGCATGAATAACAGCACATTACGGTAAACACGATCATACATACATCCACGAATGTATGTATAGTGGCAAGTACTGCGCTTGCACGATCTTTACAGAGGAGCCCCCATGGCCCGCCGCACTAAAGAAGACGCCCAGAAGACCCGGGAGCAGCTGATCGAGGCTGCCGAGACGGTGTTCCACAGAAAAGGCGTATCAAAGACGTCGCTGAACGACATTGCGGCGGAGGCGGGCGTAACACGGGGCGCGATCTACTGGCACTTCAAGAACAAGCACGATGTATTCGAGGCTATTATCCAGCGCCTGAAGACGCCTTTGGAAATGCTGCACGAGGCTATCGAGCACCCGGACGAGCCCGATCCTCTTGGGCGCTTTCGCGAACTCCTGCTTTACCTCACCCGGGAAATTGCCCGCGACCCCCGGCGTAGGCGAGCTTATGAAGTCGTCTTCCTCAAATGTGAACTGACGGAGGACAATGAACCTCTGGGCACCCGCCACCGGGAGAACTTCCTCGATGGCTCGGTACGCATTCGCGCCGCGCTCAAAAATGCCCAGCGGCGAGCCCAGGTGCCAGCGAATCTCGATATTGAACAGGCCATCATCCAGCTTCACGTGCAGTTGACCGGGCTGATCTACCTCTGGCTCCTGCTGCCAGATACCTTCGACTTCGAGCCCGAAGCCCAGCGTGTCATCGATGCCTATTTTTACTCATTGCAGCACTGTTTCGGAAAGGGTGAGGATCAGTCCTGACGACGGTGCCAGGCCTCCGGCTGCGGTACCAGGCAGGCAAACACCAGCCCCCAGATCAGCGCACCCACGCCAATCCAGAAGGCGCTTTCCAGGGTGCCGCCGAAAGCCAGCCATTGCTTGACCAGCCAGGGACCAGCCATTTGCGAGAAGGCGTACAGCGCCACCATTGCGGCGGACAGTCGCGGTCCCTGGTGCGGATGCAGCGCCCGGGCGATACGCTGGGTCAGTAGCACGGTGCCGAGGAAGGTGCCGCCCACGAGCATGCCGCAGAGTACAATACCCACAGCCCCAGGCCAGATCACCGCTGCCAGTACTCCGAGCAGTTGAATGACGAAGTTGATGCGAATGGCCGGCAGGTCGCCGATTCGCGCCCCCAGGTGGTTCCAGATATAAGCCGACGGAATGGTTGCCAACGCAACGATCAACCAGGAACCGTCGATCAGCCAGGCGCCTTCGGTCAACTGCATCTTTGCCAGCAGCGGCAGGAACGTCATCGGTAAGATATAGCCAAGCCCGGCGCCGGTATAGGCCAGGAACAGCGGGATGCTGGCGCGATCGAATAGCGGCGACTTACCCTCGGCGATTGCGCTATTGCCGTCCTTCTCACCCCGGACCGGCACATCCAGCTGGCTCAGACGCCGCCAGCCCCACCAGCATAGCGGAACCGACAGGATCAACGCGGGCCACCAGCGATCCGGTCCGGCCAGCCAGTCGGCGGAAAACGTGACCAGACCGCTCGAAACCAGCAACCCGATGCCCACACCCAGATAGACTAGGCCACTCATCGAGGCGCGGTTACGCAGCACCAACCATTCCAGAATCAGCGCCGGAGCCTGCACGAAGACCACCCCGTTGGCGACGCCATTGAGCCAGCGCACCGCATCCAGCACCGCAACCTGCTCTACCTGCGTTTGCAGCAGCGTGGTCAGCACGTGCACCGCCAGCGACAAGGGCAGCAGGAAGCGGATGTGGTCGATACGGTGCCAGCGGATTGCCAGCATCGCACCCATCAGATAACCGAGGTAGTTCCAGGTCGCCAGAGACGCCGCCTGCTGTGGATCGAGCAGGCCATCGTCCACCAGATAAGGCAGCAGTGGCGTGTAATAGAAACGGCCCAGCGTGTGCACCACCAGCAGGATGACGGCGCCCGCGGTTATCGCCATCAGCACGTCGCGATTGGGAACACCGGATTGGAGGGATGACGGAGCCATGGGCTTACCTGAACAGCAACAAAGGAGGCTGAGTTTAGAGAAGAGGCACTGCCCTGAAAAGGGGCTAAAAGAACGTGAAAATCAAGAGGCGTCCAGGTCCCGCTTGGCCTTGGCCCATTGGTAGATCTTGCCGAAGGCCTTAGCTACGTTGTCCGGCTTGAGCGGCGGTTGGATGACGGCAATCATTTCCCCCTCGGGATTAAGGAGCGCCAGGTGAGCGCTATGATCCACCAGCGTGTTGCCCTGCCCGTCTTCGCGGTGGGCGAAAACGGCGTTCATGCTCTTGGCCAGCTCGCGCAAGGTCTCCAGATCGCCGGTGAGGCCATGAAAATCCTCGCCGAAGAAATCGAGATACTCTTCCATGCGCTGCGGCGTGTCCCGCTCCGGATCGGCGGAGATCAGCAGATAGCTCGGCTCCGGCAGATCGGCGGGGATAGCCTTACCGGTCTGGCGCAGCATGGCCAGGGTCGCGGGGCACACGTCGGGGCAATAGGTGTAGCCGATGAAAGCAAAGGTCCAGCGCCCCTTCAGGGCCTCGTTGGTTACGGTCTCGCCCTGCTCGTTGGTGAGCGTGTAATCCACCAGCGGGCGCCCCTCGTCGTAAACGTAGGTATTGATCGCGCTCAGTTCGGGCGGCGGCGGGGCGTCTGCGGCATCGGGCACCAGGAACACCTGGCGCGAGACCACGATACCGACCACCAACGCCACCAGCAGGAGCAAGGCGGTGAGGGTCAGGCGTATCCGTTTGTAGGCGTTCCGTTGGCTCATGCGTTCACGGGGCTTGGTCAGAGGCTACAAGGTCAGAAGAAGACAAAATGGTCGACCAGCAGGACCACGAACAGCGCCATGAGATAGGTGATGGAATACTTGAAGGTATCCAGCGCTACCCGGCGGTCGTCGCCCCGCAACAGTCGAATGGCATATTGCAGGAATCGCAGCCCCAGCGCCAGTGCGCCAAACAGGTAGATGCCTCCGGACATGCCCGTCACGAAAGGCAACATGCTGACTGCGATCAGGATCAGCGTGTAGAGCAGAATATGCAACTCGGTGTAGCGGTTGCCATGAGTGACCGGCAGCATGGGGATACCGGCCTTGGCGTATTCCTCCTTGCGGTGGATGGCCAGCGCCCAGAAGTGGGGCGGCGTCCAGGCGAAGATGATCAGCACCAGCAGCAGGGCATGACCGTCGACCTGACCGGTAACCGCGGTCCAGCCTAGCAGCGGCGGCATGGCACCGGCAATGCCGCCGATGACGATGTTCTGCGGCGTGGCGCGTTTGAGGAACAGGGTATAAACGCCGGCGTAGCCGACCAGCGAGGCCAGGGTCAGCCAGGCGGTCAGGGCGTTGACCTGCCACACCAGCACCAGCATGCCCGCCAGCGCCAGGGTCAGGGCGAAGATCAGCGCATCCACGGTGGTTACCCTGCCAGTGGCCACCGGCCGTTTGCGGGTACGGGCCATCACCGTATCGATCTTGTAGTCCACCACATGATTGACCACCGCAGCCGCGGCCGCCAGAAAGGCGATCCCCATATTACCGAACACGAACACGGTCCAGTCGGGCACGCCCGGCCGGGCCAATAACATGCCGATGACCGTAGTCAGCATCATCAGCGCGACCACACGGGGCTTGGTCAGTTCCAGGAAGTCCTGCCAGGTGGCCGGTTTGGTCTGAGCAACGGCTGCATTGGTTGACTGGCTCATGCAGGCACCTCCTGTTCTAGGGTTGCGGGTTTAGGCGCTGTCCGGACCGCATGGAACGGCTGCAAACGCCAGAGCAGATTCACCAGCGCCAGCAGCAGGCCGGCGCCAAGTGCGTTATGGGCCACGGCGATGGACAGCGGAATATGCAGCAGCACGTTCGCCACACCCAAGGCCACCTGGGCCAACAGGACACCCCCGGCCAAAGTCACCCAGCGGTCCAAGGCCGCCTGCCGTGCCGACGGCCAGAGCCGGATCAGCAGCAGGCCGAGGTAAACCGTTAATACCAGAGCACCGATCCGGTGCGTCACGTGGATCGCCACCCGGCCATCGTTGGTGAGTTGGCCGCCCAGATAATTGGGGCCCATCGCCTGGGTCACGTCGAACCCATGCCGAAAATCCATCTGCGGCCACCATTCGCCCTGGCAGGTGGGCAGATCGGTGCAGGCCACCGCAGCGTAGTTGGCGGCCGTCCAGGCCCCCAGGGCGATCTGGACGATCACCAGCAGTAGGGCGCCGACAACCCAGGGCTTCATCCGCGCCAGGGCGTGGGCCAGCCCGGCACCGGTCTTGGCTCGCTGACCGCGCAGGCGCAGGGTTAGCAAGAACAACAGACTCAGGGTGGTAAATCCGCCCAACAGATGCAAGGCCACAACCTGGGGCCAGAGTTTGAGCGTCACCGTCCACATGCCGAAAGCGGCCTGCAATACCACGAAACCCGCGACGAACAGCGCGTGTTTCCAGGGTAGGCCCTGGCGGCGGTGACGGAAGGCATAGCCCGCCAGCGAAAACACCAGCAACCCCAGAGTCCCGGCCGCGTAACGGTGGATCATTTCCGGCCAGCCCTTGCTGACGTCCACCGGCGTCTCGGGGAAGCGCGCCTCGGCAATGGCAATGTGTTCGGCACTTTGCGGCACGCTGAGGAAACCGTAACAGCCGGGCCAGTCGGGGCAGCCCAGCCCGGCATGCACCAGCCGGGTCCAGGCGCCGAGCATGACCACCACCAGCGTTAGCACCGTGGCAGCCAGCGCCAGACGCGCCATGACACGGCGATAATGGGTCGTGCTATCCGCTGCTGTGGTCATCATCAACCCCCGAAACAGGATCAGGCCGGTGGCCGGTTCAACCGATATGGGAGATCTTCATCAGGTGCTTGAGGTCCTCAAGCATGGCCTTACCGGTATGCCCCGGCCCGTAGCGCATCATGACGTTGCCGAACGGATCGATGACGTAAATCTGCGGCGTGCTCTCAATGTCCACGTTGCCCGGCCATTGTGGCAATTCGCCGTTGCGCAGCTCCAGTAGAGGCATCTCCGGATAGCCCGATAGGTCCGCCGGCGGCTGCTCCAGATAGGCGGCCCGCTGCATCCGGTCCTGGTTTTTACCCAAGGCGGTGTTGACCTGGCGCGCGAGGTATACCTGCTCCTGACATGCCGCCGCGCACTCCCCCCCGGCCGCTACCAGCATCATCCAGGTGGCCTCTGCCTGTTGCGGGCCGAATCGATCCCCCAGGGGCTCGCCATCGGCCGTCATCAGATTGAGTTGCGACACCGCCACCGGCGGCTGAACCAACGTGCCATGATTCGACTGACCGGCCGGATTCAACCACCCGGTATAGAACATGACCGTGGCAACAATCATCGGACCGAAGCCGATGGCGAACAGCAGTATGGCGATACGCCGCCCCCGACGGATTTGTGCCGCGGTAGGTTCGGGCTTGTGCTGTTCGGTTTCAGCCATTGCCATGCTCATCCTGCGCTTTCCCTCGTCTGAAACTTGCCACTATCGTCAAAATCGCCAGTGCCGCGGCCAGCGAGAACCATTGCAGCGCGTAGCCGTAATGGGTCTGTGAGCCCATCAAGTCCGGCGCCCAGTCGGCGCGAAAGGCCCCCGGCTGGGCCGGATTTTCCAACCGCAGCACCTGTTCGATCGCCTGCGGCGCCCACTCGCGCACGGCGTCCGGTTGTAGTGCCTGCACCCGCCTCGGCCAGCCGCTTTCCGCCGGGGTGTCGGCCAAAACCGGCGGGGTTGGGTAATCCGCCACCCGGGCCCGGATCAACAGCCGTCCCGGCGGGGTGTCTACCGCCGGCAACTGGCTGCGCCGTCGCGGCCCCGGCAACCAGCCCCGATTCACAAGTACCGGCGGACCGGCCAGCGGATGGAACAGGGTGAGCACCTCGTAGCCACTGCGACCGTCGCGGGTGCGGTTATCCAGCAGCCAGACGGCGCGCGGATCGTAATGGCCATTCACCTGAACCGGCTGGCCCGTGGTCAAACCGCTATCGAGGACCTCCCGCCAGTCGCCTTCTTTGAGCTGCTGGTCCCATTGCGCCAGCATCGCTTCCTTTTCCCCGGCCCGCTGCACCTGCCAGATTCCCAGACCCAGCAACAACGGAAACAGTACCGCCGCGAACACCCACAAACGCCAATCCGGCTGCCAGCGCCAACGGCTTCGCCCTCGTTCAGACATGCTTTGCTATAGTTGACCCATTCATTGTCCGCCTGGCGGGAGCCGCGAATATGCTTAAAGTGCTGATTGTCATACTCATGTTTGCCGTCGTTGTGAGCCTGTTCAGCGGCCTGTTCTTTCTGCTCAAGGACGAAGGCAAGACCCAGCGGGTGCTCAACTCCCTTATCGTCCGCGTGACCCTGAGCGCGTTGCTGGTCGCGATCATCCTGCTTGCCTTATGGCAAGGTGACCTGTCGCTCAACCCCACGCCCTGACCCGCGCTAGATGATGTAAACAAAGACGAATAGCCCCAGCCAGACCACATCCACAAAGTGCCAGTACCAGCTGGCCGCCTCGAACCCGAAGTGTTTCTCGGCGGAAAAGTGCCCCTTGGTAATACGAATCAGCATGATCGTCAGCATGAGCGTCCCCAGCAGCACATGCGCGCCGTGGAAGCCGGTGAGCATGAAGAAGGTGCTGCCGTAGATGCCCGACTGCAGGGTCAGGTCCAGCTCGGTATAGGCGTGGACGTATTCCTCCACCTGAAACGCGAGGAAGGCAAGGGCCAGAACCACCGTGGCTGCCAGCCAGATCTTGACCCGGGTGCGGTTGTCTTTTTTCATCGCATGGTGCGCGACGGTCACGGTTAACGATGAGGTCACCAGCAAGATGGTGTTTATCAGCGGCAGCCCCCAGGGGCCAATGATTTCCTTGGGCCCGGGGAAGGCTTCCTGGTCCGGATTCTGCAGCAACGGCCAGGTGGCGTTGAATCCCTCCCAGAGCATGCTGCTCGAGCCCTTATCGCCCTCACCGCCCAGCCAGGGCACGGCAAAGATGCGGGCGTAGAGCAGGGCGCCGAAGAAGGCGGCGAAGAACATCACTTCGGAAAAAATGAACCAGCTCATTCCCCAGCGGAAGGAGCGGTCCATCTGGGCACTGTAGAGTCCCGCCCGGCTTTCCTTGATCACGCTGCCGAACCAGCCGAACAGCATATAGGCCATAATCAGCGCCCCGATGAAGAAGATCACCCAGGACGTGGTCGTGGACTCGCCCGCCGAGCCGTTGACCATGATCGAGCCGGTACCCGCCATGGTAAATAGAAGCCCGACGGTCGCAATGATTGGCCACTTGCTCTGTTCCGGAACGTAGTACGTCTGCTCTGTTGCCATGGCGGCCTCCGACGGCATTATCCGTTATTCGTCGTTATTGTCTTTTTTTGTTGGCTGACGGCCGGCGCAGACTCGCTCTGCCCCATTTGGCTCTGGTCATACAGTGTGTATGACAGTGTCAGCGTCCTGATGTCGTCCGGCAGCTCCCGGTCCACGATGAACACCAGCGGCATGTCTATAGACTGACCGGCCGCCAGGGTCTGCTGGTTAAAGCAGAAGCATTCGGTCTTATGGAAGAACAGCGTGCCCTGGGACGGCGATAGGCTGGGAATGGCCTGGGCCGTCATCGGTGCTGCTGTGCCGTTCTCCGCGTAGAAATTGACGCGCGTGGGCTCGCCCGGGTGCACGGTGATGCTGGTTTGCCGCGGACGGAAGGTCCAGGGCATACCCGGCCCGTTCTGGGCGATGAACTGCACCTTCACCGTCCGCTTCTCGTCCACTTCGGTCGCCACCGGGCCTTCGTAACGTCCCCCGGTTTTGCCATTGATCCCGGTGATATCACAGAACACCTCGTACAGCGGCACCAGCGCGAACCCGAAAGCAAACATGCCGACAACGCCCGCCAGGCACCAGCCGATGACGCGGGCGTTGGACTTGGTTTGCGGGCGTTGTGCCGTGGCCATGTGTGCCTCCTGTGGCTATTTTTACTTCTGCCTATTTCACTTCCGGCGGTGTGGCGAAGGTGTGGTAAGGCGCCGGCGATGGAATCGTCCACTCCAGGCCTTCGGCGCCGTCCCAGGGCTTGGCGGCCGCTTTCTCGCCGCCGCGCACGCACTTGATGACGATGTACACGAACAACAACTGGGTGGCCCCGAACATGAAGGCGCCGATGCTGGAAATCATGTTGAAGTCGGCAAACTGCAGGGCGTAATCGGGGATTCGCCGCGGCATACCCGCCAAACCCAGGAAGTGCATGGGGAAGAACGCTAGGTTCATGCCGATAAACGACATCCAAAAATGCGTCTTGCCCAGCGTCTCGTCATACATGTGGCCGGTCCATTTAGGCAGCCAGTAGTAGGCCGACGCGAAGATGCCGAAGATCGCGCCCGGCACCAGCACATAGTGGAAGTGGGCGACGACGAAGTAGGTGTCGTGGTATTGGAAATCCGCCGGGGCAATGGCCAGCATCAGTCCGGAGAAACCGCCAATGGTGAACAGGATGACGAAGGCCACGGCAAACAGCATCGGCGCTTCGAACGACAAGGCGCCGCGGAACATGGTGGCGACCCAGTTAAAGACCTTCACCCCGGTGGGCACGGCGATAAGCATGGTGCAGTACATGAAGAACAGCTGCCCGGCCACCGGCATGCCCACGGTGAACATGTGGTGGGCCCAAACCACGAAGGACAGCAGCGCAATGGCGCCCACCGCATAGACCATGGAGGCATAGCCGAACAGGCGCTTGCGCGAGAAGGCGGGAATAATCTCCGACACGGCGCCGAAAGCCGGCAGGATCATGATATACACCTCGGGATGGCCGAAGAACCAGAACACATGCTGGAACAGGACCGGATCGCCGCCGCCGCCGGCGTTGAAGAAACTGGTGCCGAAGTGGATATCCATCAGCATCATCGTGACCACGCCGGCCAGCACCGGCATGACAGCAATCAGCAGAAAGGCGGTGATCAGCCAGGTCCACACGAACAGGGGCATTTTCATGAAAGTCATGCCCGGCGCCCGCAGGTTGAGGATGGTGGCGATGACGTTGATCGCCCCCATGATCGACGAAATACCCATCATGTGGACGGCGAAGATAAAGAAGGTCGTGCTCGGCGGGCCGTAGGTGGTCGATAGGGGCGCGTAGAAGGTCCAGCCGAAGTTGGGGGCGCCACCGGACATGAACAGTGTCGACACCAGCATGGCGAACGCCGCCGGCAGAATCCAGAAGCTCCAGTTATTCATTCGCGGCAGTGCCATGTCGGGCGCACCGATCATCAACGGGATCATCCAGTTGGCCAGGCCGACGAAGGCCGGCATCACCGCGCCGAACACCATGATCAGGCCGTGCATGGTGGTCATCTGGTTGAAGAACTCAGGTTCGACGATCTGCAGCCCGGGCTGGAAAAGCTCCGACCGGATTACCATTGCCATGGCCCCGCCCAGCAGGAACATGGTGAAACTGAATATCAGGTACATGGTCCCGATATCTTTATGATTGGTCGTGAACAGCCACCGGCTGAAACCCTTGGCGGGCCCGTGATGGTGGTCGTGTTCGTGATCGTGGGTGTCGATGACCGCACTCATGAGAACCCCCGTAACCGCCTCTTTTTATCGTTGGCGTAACTATTGTCTATTGGCC
This sequence comes from Marinobacter fonticola, assembly GCF_008122265.1. NCBI lineage: Bacteria > Pseudomonadati > Pseudomonadota > Gammaproteobacteria > Pseudomonadales > Marinobacteraceae > Marinobacter > Marinobacter fonticola. Next base: position 42,655 of record NZ_CP043042.1, on the reverse strand, counting down.
CCGTCGCACCGGGCGACGAGGCCCCTGAACCGTTACTGCGCGTTCTTGTAGTCGAGAACTTCTTTGGGTGTCACCATGTCGCCGGTGTCATTACCCCAGGCATTGCGCTCATAGGTGATGACGGCCGCCAGGTCCACTTCGCTGAGCTGCTGACCAAAGGCTTGCATCGCGGTACCGGAGACGCCGTTGACCACCACATCCAGGTGCGCATTTATCTCCTCGGTGACGATCGGGCTGCCCGCCAGCGCGGGGAAGGCCGGCGGCGTACCGGAACCATCCGCCTGGTGACAGGCGGCGCAGGCCGTGTTGTAAACCTGCTCGCCCCGTTCCATCAGCTCGTCCAGGCTCCAGTCCTTGCTGGCCAGCTCACGCTCTTTCTCAGCCATCGCAATCTGTTCCTGCACCCAGGCGTCGTACTCTTCCTGGGGCACGGCCTTGACCACAACCGGCATAAAGCCGTGATCCTTGCCACACAGCTCGGTACACTGGCCGCGGTAGATACCCGGCTCCTCGATCTTGGCCCAGGTTTCATTGATGAAACCCGGGATGGCATCTTTCTTGACCCCGAGCGCCGGTACCCACCAGGAATGGATAACATCGTTGGCGGTCATCAGGAAGCGCACTTTCTTGCCCACCGGCAACACCAGGGGATTGTCCACTTCGAGTAGGTAATTTTCGTTTTTCTCCAGGCGGTTATAGATCTCGTCCTTGGGTGTGGAGAGGTTGGAGAAGTAACCGAATTCCTCGTTGATGTAATCGTACTTCCACTTCCACTGATAACCGGTCACCTTGACGTCGATTTCGGCTTCGCCGGTATCGTACATATCCAGCAAGGTTGCGGTGGCGGGGATAGCCATGGCCACAAGGATGGCGAACGGAATAATCGTCCAGGTGATCTCGACCCAGGTGTGCTCGTGAAAGTTGGCGGGTTTGTAACCCTTGGATTTTCGGTGGGCAAGAATCGACCAGAACATCACCCCGAATACCACGACGCCAATGGCAACGCAGATCCAGAGGATGGTCATGTGAAGACCGTAGATGTCACGACTCACGTTCGTTACGCCGGGAGCCATATTGACCGTCCAGTCGGCAAGAGCCGACTGCGACAGCGAGAGTGCGGCCGTAAACAAGCCGACTCGCATTGCCTTCGTGCGCATACCGTGTCTCCACAGAGTTTGTTCTTGTCGTTGACACAGCCCAGCCAGCGGAACGAAATACACGTTCCTAGAGAACGTCGGTCAGTTTTTCAACTGCCCGGGGCTGATCGATATCTTCTGCGTGACACTTCCTGCGGGAAGCATGCTTGCCTCCTCGCCCCTTGGACTCGGCTTGCCCTCGCACAGACAAACCGGCGCCGGGATGGAAGTCATTTCGCGGATAACGTCATTGAGTATAGACAGAGGTTGGGAAAACTCTCAAAACTCTACTTAAAATTTAGAAATCTAAAAACACCATTCTTATTACTTTTAATAAAATCAGTACTTAAGATGCTTACGAATAGGGACTTTCAGTATTTATGAATATGTATTTATAAACAGTTACTTACGGTTTTTATGAGCAGGTACTTACGGTGTTTATAAGCAGTACTTTCGGTTTTTATAAACAGATACTTGCGGTATTTATGCACAGGCACCGACAACAAGGGCTCACGTGAAACTCAACCCCCTCGACCGCAGGCTCTGGCACTTGGCCTGGCCACTGATGCTGACCAATATTACCGTGCCCCTCCTGGGCCTGGTGGACACCGCCGTGCTCGGCCACCTGGAACACCCGGAATACCTTGGGGCCGTAGCTATCGGGGGTAACTTGTTCAGCATCCTCTACTGGACCTTCGGCTTTATGCGCATGGGCACCACCGGCCTGGCGGCCCAGGCGTACGGCCGGCGCGATGACTTTGGCCAAAGCGCCCTGCTGGTGCGCTCACTGCTCCTGGCGGTGGGCATCGGGCTGTTGCTGATCCTGTTTCGCGGGCCGCTGGTGTCCACCGGGCTTTACCTGATGGATGCGAGTCCCGACGTTACCGCGCTCGCGCGGGAATACACCGACATCCGTATTTGGAGCGCACCCGCGGTACTCTGCCAATACACCCTGGTGGGCTGGCTAATCGGCACCCAATATCCCCGCGGGCCGATGCTGATGCTGATTCTGGCCAACGGTCTGAACATTCTCCTGGACGTGCTATTCGTCACCGTTATGGGCTGGAACAGCCAGGGTGTCGCCGCGGCCACGGTCATTGCGGAATATGCCGCCGCCGGCCTCGGACTGTGGCTGGTCTGGCGCCGCCGGCCGACGGCTATCGCGTTCGACCGGCGCCTGTTGGGCGCTCTCGGCGATTACCTGGCGATTCTGCAGGTCAACCGCTACATCATGGTGCGCACCATTCTGCTGCTCCTGTCCCTGGCGTTCTTTACCGCCCAGAGCGCCCAGCAGGGCGACACCGTTCTCGCGGCCAATGCCGTTCTGCTGACCTTCCTGATGCTGATTTCCAATGGTCTGGATGGTTTTGCCAACGGGGCCGAAGCGTTAGTGGGCGAAGCCGTGGGCCGAAACCAGCGCGATCAGTTCAAGGCCGTTTGCCGCACCGCACTGCGCTGGTCGATATGGGGCGCTGGGCTGTTTACGGCGCTCTTTTGGGCCGGTGGCAACCTCATCATCGGACTATTGACGAGCATTCCCGATGTCGCTGGCACCGCGCAGGATTACCTGCCATGGATCTGGATCATGCCGTTCGCCGCCGTCTGGGGCTTCCTGCTGGATGGCATTTTTATCGGCGCTACCCGTACCCGGGACATGCAGAACACCATGATCGTGTCGGTCGTCGCGGTTTATTTGCCGGTGTGGTGGCTGACCCAGGGCTGGGGCAACCACGGTCTCTGGTTTGCCATCACCAGCTTGATGCTGGCCCGCGCCGGTAGTATGGGCTGGCTGTTCCTGCGCCATACCCGCCACGACGCCTGGTTCGGAGAAACAGCCATAAACAAAACTTCAGCGGATTGACACAAAAACCCACATTACGGTTGCCGCGGCCAGCGAATTTCTCAACTACACTGAAATTGAATTTCATTTGGGAGCCTCTGTTACGCATCCCCAGCGCCAAGGAAGCGGCGCGACAACGATCAGGGAGGAAGAGCGAGGAACGATCGGGAGACTCCAATGACAGGCGCAGGCGACGTCAGCAGATCCCGCCTGATTGCAGCTGGGAGGCGTCTTTGCAACCCGATCCTGGAACGACACGAGCAGTCCCTGTGATGACACCGTCGGCAGTACTTCACATTATCGATCAAGCGCGACGCCAGGAGGCCCGGTCGGGGACCTTTCTGGACCAGATGGGCGAGCGCGCCGCCAGTCTACCGGACAGCATCGTGGTCACCGGTCCGAATCCGGCCACCTGCCTGTTCCAATTCGCCGTGGAATACATCGAAATGGCCCCGCGCCTGATCGATTGCGTGGAAACCTGTGCCCGGGATTCCGGCCATGTCGCGCTGTTCCGCCCCTTCATCGAAGCGGCCACCCGCTACTTTACGCGTCCATCACCCCTGCTGACGCAGTACGACGGCCTCGACGGCCTGCTGATCAAAGCGTATCTGTGCCACCGCCTGATGGAAGAAATGAACGAGAACAACCATTCCATCCGTACGAGCCGGTTGGTGGAGCTGGAAGCAACCCAGGCAAATTTGCTGGCCCATCACCTCATCGGCGAACCTTTCGCCAATGAGTTGGACCAGTCCATTTTCCTCACCGTTGCCCAGATTGCCGGCACGCCGGACTACTACGACCTGAACCTGAACCCATTCGTCGAAAAAGCCCGGGACGCCGCCTGGGACTGGATGCGCGAGTACTGGGAAAAACTACTGACTCGCAACCAGATCCGCTTCTCTCTCAATCCGGGATTAGACTCTGGCGAATCGAGCTGATCCCGGGCGGTGACAATCGCGTATAGTGGGTTGTATGCTTTTTTCGGAATGATTGCACACAAGGAGCTTCTGAATAACTCCTGGATCGCCATCGATATCAGACGGATGAACCGAGCGGAATCCGATATTTGGCGTCTCAATACCAAACAGCGCATGGATGCCGACAAAAACCAGAATGCTGGCGTTTTCCCATGACTGAATTTTCGATCCCCGTCCGAGCCGCCTTGCTGGCCGGGCTGCTTCTGAGCGCTTGTCCGCTGTGGGCGCTTGAACTGAGTGTGCGCGACCGGGCCAGTGGCGAGCCCGTGGCCGATGCCGTAGTCAGCGTGCCCGCGACTCCAGGTGCAGATCCGCTGGACTCGCCCGCGACCATGGCCCAGCAAGACCTGGCGTTTAACCCGCATCTATTAGTGGTGCCGGCAGGCTCTGCAGTGGACTTTCCCAATCGGGACAACACCCAGCACCATGTGTATTCCTTTTCTCCGGCGAAGACCTTCACTATCGAACTCTACGCTGGCCAGCCGGAGGCGCCGATCGTTTTCGACACGCCCGGCGTGGTCGAGGTGGGCTGCAACATTCACGATCGGATGCGGGGTTTTATCTACGTGAGCGGATCGAGCCAGACAGCCAGAACCGGCGCAGCCGGGATCGCCCGGGTCACTCCCCCGAATACAGGCGCCTTCGAGATCGAGGTGTGGCATGAACGGCTGATCAACAACGCGCAGCCCATCACGGTCAGGATTGAAGCCGGTGCCGCCAGCCCCGTGATCGTCTCACTTGAGCTGGACCCCGCCGACAGCGGCAGCGATCCTTTCTCAGACCTGCAACGTCGATTCGACTCGTTGTGACAGCACGGGTGCGCTCTATCGGATTTCGCGGCCGGTTGTTAGCGGCCATGCTGACCGTGGCACTGGTGACCAGCGTCGCCATCACCGGCGCTTTTATGTTTTCCACGTTTCAGGAAGAAAAGGAACGGGCGCGGGAACGTTTGGCCGTCGCCAGCGATGTGGTGCAGGAAATTCTCGACCGCCGTACCCGGCTGCTGGCCAACACCCTGAGCGTGCTGGTGGAGGATTTCGGATTCAAATCGGCGGTCGCCACCCGGGATCCCGCCACCATGACCAGCGTGCTGGTAAACCATAGCGCCCGATTCAGTGCCGAGATGGCCCTTATTACCGATCGCAGCGGTACCCTACTGGCCAACCTGCAGGGCATGGAAAACCAGAGCCCATTGCCTTTTACCGAACTGCTGCAGGAAGCCAGCCAGCGCGGTATAGCCGCTGGCCTGGTGACTTGGGAGGCGCAGGCCTATCAGGCGCTGATGGTGCCCGTCCAGGCGCCGGGCGTACGCGCCTGGCTCGTCATGGGTTTCAGCCTGAACGACACTATCGCCGGAGTCATCAGTCAGTTGGCCGGGGTAGAGGTGGTGTTTCAGGAGAGGCAGAGCAGCGACAGTGTGCCTACGCTGTATGGTCGCAGTCTGAGCGAGGAGGAGCTGGCCGATATTACTGAGCAGGATCCGATGCTGGCCACGATCGCTGACATGACCGGCAACCGCCGTTATTTCGCCCGAGCCACGGCTCTGTCACGCGAACAGAAAGGACCGGTGCGGGCGCTATTGCTGCTTGACCGCCAAAAAGCGCTAGCCAACTACTACCAGCTTGCGTTCGACTTATCGCTGCTGGTAGCCGCCTGCTTGGTTCTGGCTGGCCTGATCGCCCTCGCCATGGCGCGCGCACTGGGCCGGCCCGTGCTGCAACTGACCCAATTTGCCGAGCGCATCGGCCACGGCGAGCAGGCACAGCCACCGGGGCTCAAGTCCCGGGACGAGCTGGGCAGACTGGAGACGGTGCTGATCAACGCCACCCGGCAGATACGCCACCGGGAACACCGTATCCAGCACGAAGCCACCCACGACGCCCTCACCGGCTTACCCAACCGCTCGGCCATGGACAGCTATCTACGGCAAGTGTTGGAGCAACAGACCGTCGGGTTCCTGATCAGCCTCACCGTGATTGGTTTGAAAGAGCTTAGCGAAACCCTCGGCTACGACATCGGCGACCAGGCGCTGATTGTCACGGGTCTGCGTCTGCGCGGTATCCTCGGGGCCGACAATATGCTGGCCCGAACCGGGGGCAACGAGTTCGTAACCTTCCTGCCCGGTGCCGACGAGGACCGCTTACAAGATGCCTTGATCGTTCTCAAGGCGCGCACCGAGGGCAACATGCAGATCGACCAGACACCGCTGGCCGTGGAGCTGTCGGCGACGATTCTCAAACTGCCCGACCACGCACGTACGCTGGATGACATGCGCCGGCGCGTCAGCCTGACCCGTGAAAAGGCCCTCTGGGATGAGACGCGTACCGCCTTTTATGCCGAAGGCGGCGAGGAACAACACTTGCGGGAGCTGCGGATTATCCAGGATCTGCATCGAGCTATCTCCGACCAACAGCTCACTATGGTCTACCAGCCCAAGGTCCGGTTTGATACGGCGGAAATGATTCAGGTTGAAGCTCTAATCCGCTGGCAGCATCCGGAGCTGGGCTTCGTCAACCCCGACGAGTTCATCCATCTGGCCGAACGCTCCGGCCAGATCCACACGCTTACCGAATATATTCTCAGGCAGGTGGAGCGGGACGGCCGCGACTGGCGGGCGGCCGGCATGCCCAAGATCGGCGTTGCCATCAACCTATCGGCCCTGGATCTGACCAATCAGGCGCTGCCCACGCTGATCAGCATGATCTTCGCCGACTGGCCCCAGCCCCTGGACATGCTCACCTTCGAAATCACCGAAGGCGCCGCCATGACCGACGCCCAAGCTGCGGCCCGCACCCTGGGCAACCTGCGCGATCTGGGGGTCAAGCTGTCCGTAGACGATTTCGGCACCGGCTACAGCTCGCTGTCGCAAATGCGGCAATTGCCGGTGCAGGAGCTGAAAATCGACAAATCGTTTGTGTTGCGGCTGGATTCTACGCCGCAGGATCAGCTGATCGTCAAATCCACCGTGGATATGGCCCACGGCCTGGGTCTGAGCGTGGTCGCCGAAGGCGTCGAGAACGAGGAAAGCTGGCGCCTTCTGCAGAGTTGGGGTTGCGAACTGGCCCAGGGCTTCTTCTTGGGAAGGCCCATGGCACCTGAACAACTGGCGGAATGGTACGGCACCTTCGGCCAGCGCGCTGAAACCCTCGCCATTCCACGGCCACCGGACACTATTCACTCGACTGGAAATGGAGGCATGACTTGAAGCACCGTCTTCTGCTACTGATCCTCGCGCTGGCCTCGGCGGTCGCGCAAGCTCAGCCTGGCAGCCGTCTATGGGCCACGGGTGGTGTCACCACCATCGAGGGCAGCGCGGGCGGCGGCCTGGTGCCCATGGCGGTACTCACCGGCTATGCCAGCGATACCGAGTGGGGCGGCACGGTGGCGTTGTCCCATGCACCGCTGGACGACTACACCGTGGACGTCGCCGCAGCTGCGATCAATTGGCACAACCGTATCGAACTGAGCGTGGCGCGCCAAACCCTGGACCTGGATACCCTGGGCGCCGCGCTCAACCAGGACGACTTGCAGCAGACTATCGTCGGCGCCAAGGTACGGCTCACCGGCGACGTGCTCTATTCTCCTTACGGTCAATGGTCCCTTGGCATCCAGCACAAACGCAACCGCACCTTCGCCGTGCCGCAAGCCGTGGGCGCCAAGAACGACAAGGGTACGGATGCCTATTTAGCCGGCAGCAAGGTGTTTTTCGCCGGCTTTCTGGGCCGCAACGTGCTGGTCAACGGTGTCATTCGGGGCACTAAAGCCAACCAGGGCGGGTTGCTTGGCTTCGGCGGCGATAAGAACGATAGCTACCGGGCCGTTTTTGAGGGCAGCGCCGGCCTCTTCGTCAACCGCCAATGGCTGGTGGGCGCGGAATACCGGCAGAAACCGGATAATCTTAGTTTTGCCGAGGAGGAGGAATGGTATGACCTGTTTGTGGCCTGGGTGCCGGATCGTCGTCTGGCCGTCACGGCGGCCTGGGTGAATCTGGGCAGCATTGCCGGTCTGGACGATCAGCAGGGTGCCTACCTGTCCCTCCAGGGCGCTTTCTAGTCGAGGTTTATCACCATGCTCAAACGCGTTTTACCCCTTTTCTGTCTGCTCCTGCTGACGGCCTGTCAAACCGCACCGACCGAACCGTCGTCCTCACTCTACGATGCCCTGGGCGAACGCAAAGGTATCGCGGCGATCGTCCGGGATCTGCTGTACATCGTGGTCGAAGACGAGCGGATCGCCGATAAATTCAAGGGTGTGGATATCGCCAGCCTACACCGCAACCTGACCGACCAGATCTGCGCTCTGGCCGATGGTCCCTGCGCTTACAGTGGCCGCAGCATGCCGGCCTCCCACGCCGGCTTGGGGATTACCGAGGCCCACTTTAACGCCTTGGCCGAGGATTTGATTCTGGCGATGGAGCGCAACGGTGTCCCGGTATCGGCCCAAAATCGCCTGCTGGCCGAGTTGGTGCCCCTGCACGACGACATTGTTTACCAGCCGGCGGCCCCGCGTGGAGATGCCTCCCGCAACAACGCGCCTTGATACGTTTATGGCATTGACCGCAACGACAAAGACGCTAAGCTCTCGCGTCCATTCATAAAAGGAAGGCTTCGATGCTGGAAAATGCAGACCTCGGCAAACTGATCGTTCGCCTCACTCTGGGCGGCCTGTTGCTGTTTCACGGAATCGCCAAACTGTTCCATGGCGTTGGCTTTATCGAATCGCAACTGGTCAGCCATGGCCTGCCTGCCGTGCTGGCCTATGGTGTGTTCATCGGCGAGCTGCTGGCGCCCCTGATGATCGTTTTGGGCTATCAGACCCGGATCGGGGCGTTGATCGTGGTGATCAACATGATCGTTGCTATCGTTCTGGTTCATACCCATGAACTGATGCAATTGAGCCAGTCCGGCGGCTGGGCGCTGGAGCTTCAGGGATTCTTCCTGTTTATCGCGCTGGCGCTGGTGTTCCTGGGCCCCGGACGCTACAAGCTGCACTCCTAGTGACCCCCTAGTGTCCCCCAGTGCTAGCTAGTGCTAGACGGGATGCACGCCTTCCAGCCGGTAGACCATTGTCCGGTTTCGGCCGGCCGCCTTGGCCTCGTAAAGCGCTTCGTCGGCGATCCGGACCAGCAGGTCCGGGTCGCTATCGCCATCCGGGAAGCGGATCGCCACACCCAGGCTGGCCGTTAGGCTAACCGGCCCCGCCACACCTTCGCAATTGACGCGGTGCTCGCCAATCGCCAGACGGAGGTCTTCAGCCACCTGCACGGCGCCCGCCTCGTCTGTATTGGGCAACAACATAGCAAACTCCTCGCCACCATAGCGCGCCACTACATCGCCCTCCCGGCGGAATCGGGTGCGACAGATCTCCGCCACCTGGATCAAACAGGTGTCGCCGCAGGGATGGCCATAGGTGTCGTTGACCCGCTTGAAGTAGTCGATATCCAGAATAATCAGCGCCAGCGGCTGGCTTTGCCGCCACGACCGGCGCCACTCGGCCAGCAGCGCCTCGTCGAAGCGGCGGCGGTTGGAGACGCCGGTAAGGCCGTCGGTGACACTCAGTGTCCGTAAACGGTCGTTCGCTATTTTCAGCGCGGCGGTGCGGTCCGCCACCCGCTTTTCCAACGACTGATTGGCGGCCTGCTGGATGTTCAGCGCGTCGTTCTGGGCGCGAATACGGCGCTGGCGTTCCAGGTTGATGCGATAAGCCAGGGCAAAGGAGAGTAGCAGGCCTTCGAGCGCGGCGCCGAACTCCGGGGCGTATTCCAGCCATACGGTACGCGGCAATACTGCCAGCTTACTCAGAGCAAACAGGAAATGGCCGACCAGCAAAGGCGTCCAAGCCAGCAAATAGAACTTGGCCAACACCTGGCCGCGACGCCACAACCAGAACCCGGCAAACAGCATGGGCGGTGTGAGAACAAACACCAGGACCGCCACTGCCTTGATACTGAAAGCATAAGGCAGGAAGAATCCGCCGACTAGGGACAGGAAGCCCATCAGCGCAACCAGCCGGATATAGGTGGAGGCCCCACGGCTGAAGCGCCGCGCATTGAGGAAGCTATCCGAAAACAGCGCGGTGAACATGACGCTCAACGAGGTCAAGCTGATAACCGCCAGATTGTTGATTTGGGGCCACCCGGGCCAAAGCCATTGAAAGGTCAAGCCGTGCAGGCTCATCTGGGTCAGGAGAATGCAGACGACACCCATCACATACCAGAAGTAGGCGATGTGCCGCACCGCCATCAGAACCAGCGTATTGTAGAGCGCCAGGGCAATCATGAAACCGGCGAACAGGAGCTGTATTCCGTACGTTGCCTGATCGTGCGCGAGAAAACGCTCGCTGGTGCGTACGGCAAACGGCAGCTGCAGAGCACCGTCGCTTTGGGCGCGGATATAGGCCGTCACGGCGGTATCGGCACGCGGGACAGAAAAGACGAAATTACGGTGGTATATGGGCCGGTTGCTGAACGGACGCTCATCACCGGTCTCATAGGTCTGAAGGTAACGGTCGCCGGCGAACCAGTGGATGGTTAGCTGGTCCATCAGCGGATAGCCGATTTCAAGCACGCGGTTGGCCTCGGCCGGTTCGATACGAAGCCGCAACCAGACCACAGACTCGGTGAACCCCAGGTTAACGATGTGGTCGCGCGGCAGCGGGCGCCATTCTGCGCCAGCGTAACCGCGCCTGAGGCTCTCCAGCGTCGTTTCTCCCGTGGAATCGACCAGCCAAGCCGCGTCGACCCGGCCGTCCCCGGTTGCCGCACAGACGTACGAAGGCAGCAAACCCGGGATCAGGAGCCAGAGTCCAACGCACACCCGCAAACAGGCGTCGACGAATCGGGATGAGCTGGCGTGCGGGCAATCGTGCAAAAGCAACTCCAACTGACATTGACTTAACGGTATACCAGTCCAGCGCGACCGGGGTGCGCGCGCTATCCGCTGTCCTGTAGAGTATAGAGCTTGTCGGGGTAAACTGTGACCCGCCAGGCTCGTTTTACACGACGCCGACCTGTGCAGTCGGTCGGTAGCCCGCTATGCTCATATGTGAGCGTTTACTAAACCACCATTGATGTGACTGGGATAAAGCTATGACCCAAACCCTCAAACCCGGCCGTTATCGCCACTACAAGGGCAAGGACTATGAGGTGATCGGCGTCGCGCGCCACAGTGAAACCGAGGAGGAACTGGTGGTGTATCGCCCTCTCTACGGCGACCAGGGCCTATGGGTCCGGCCCCTCAATATGTTCCGCGAATCCGTGGAGGTGGCTGGCGAGAGCGTTCCCCGGTTCAGCTACTTGGGTTGAAACCAACGGTATACGCCCCTCGGCAGCGCCCGGATGCACGGCGTCAGCCGGTCCTGAATTCATTTTGACTCCTCTGGTCGTTTGCTGCACATTAGCGCGCTTTTCTGAAACGCCCTGAGGGAAGTTCCCATGAACGCAGTTGTTGCCGCCGTTGGCATCATGCTCATCCTGAGCCTATGCCGCATCCACGTTGTCGTTGCCTTGATTATCGGCGCTGTTGCGGGCGGCCTGATCAGCGGGCTTTCGCTGGACGCGACTATCGCGGCATTCAATAACGGATTGGGTGGCGGGGCAACGGTGGCGCTATCCTACGCAACCTTGGGCGCCTTTGCCGTAGCCATCGGCAAGTCCGGCCTGGCCCACGCGCTGGCGGACAAAGCACTGGCCATGGTGGGCCGGCAGGACAATACCGGTACCGGTGGTGGTGCCATCAAGTTCTTGATGATTGGCTTGTTGCTAGCCATCGCCATCTCCTCGCAGAACATCCTACCGATCCACATTGCCTTTATTCCCCTCGTGGTTCCGCCGCTGCTGTATGTGATGGCCAGGCTCAGACTGGATCGCCGGCTGATCGCCTGTGTCCTTACGTTCGGCCTGATTACGCCATACATGTTCCTGCCGGTGGGTTTCGGCGGGATTTACCTGAACGAAATTCTTCTGGCCAAAGTGGAAACCAATGGCGTCGCTGTCGACGGACTGAACGTGATGTCCGCCATGGCGCTGCCCGCGCTGGGTATGCTGGTCGGACTGCTGGTTGCCGTGTTCTTCAGCTATCGCGGTGGCCGCGACTATGACCTGGCGGCCATCGAGCGCACCGAGCGAGTGGATATCCAGTACAGCCGGTGGACATTGATCATGGCCCTGGTGGCCATTGTCGTCGCCTTCGTGGTGCAACTTGCGCTGGATTCCATGATCCTCGGCGCGCTGGCGGGCTTCGTGCTGTTTACTGTCTCCGGCGTGGTGAAGTGGAAGGAAGCCGACGACCTGTTCACCGAAGGCATGAAGATGCTGGCGATGATCGGCTTTATCATGATTGCCGCTTCGGGCTTCGCCGAAGTGATGCGCGAGACCGGCGAGATCAAGACGCTGGTGGAAAGCTCCGTTGGCGCCATCGGCGACAACCGGGCACTGGCAGCGCTACTGATGCTGGTGGTGGGACTGCTGATCACCATGGGCATCGGTTCGTCCTTCTCCACGATTCCCATTATTGCGGCGATCTATGTGCCTCTGGCGCTGCAGCTGGGCTTCAGCCCGCTGGCCATCATGGCGCTGGTGGGGACGGCTGGCGCTCTGGGAGATGCCGGCTCACCGGCTTCCGATTCCACCCTGGGGCCAACCGCCGGTTTGAATGCGGACGGACAGCACAACCATATCTGGGATACGGTGGTGCCGACATTCCTGCACTATAACTTGCCGTTGCTGGTGTTCGGTTGGATTGCGGCGATGACGCTGTAAAAGACATACGAACATGCAGTTTTTATTCTAGCGGACGTTTCAGCTTCCGAGCAGGTCGGGGGCCTGCGGATCGGTATCCCGGGACCCTTGCGGGTCCTCCGAAGCTGAAGAGGGTGTTGCAAAACGTAGCGAGCGAAGGCCAGGCAAGGCGGAAATTCGCGAAAAAGCGCAGTTTACTGATAGTAAATGAGCATTTTGAGCGGATTTCCAACGCCGCATGGCCGAGCGCAGTAGTTTTGCAACACTCTCTGAAGCATCGGCTACATTTTCACGATAATCCGTTTACTCATCCTCATCCGCCGCGGACTTGAAGAACACCACCTGCTTCACCGTGTGATCGTCCTTATTACTGCGCGTATTCACACGGGTCTCAAGCTCGCCGATGGGTTCGCCTTCATGGGTCTGCGCATCTTCAAAGCCGCAGGCTACGCACTCCCTGAACTGTCCTTCCTCGGTCTGCTGCATCATCAGTTTGTCCATCTCGCCGCAGCGGGGGCAGACCGCACCGGCGATGAATCGTTTCGGTGTTGCCATCGGCTCTCCACATCAGTGTGCCGGGCAGGTCGTTGCCTGCCCGGCTTTTTTATAGCGCGTCAGCTCAGGCGGCGTCGGCGGTTATGCCGGTCTGGCGTAGCAGGGCGTCGACCTCAGGCTCACGGCCGCGGAAAGCCTTGAAAAGCTCCATTGGCTCGCGCGAACCGCCGCGCTCGAGGATATGTTCCAGGAACGCCTTGCCAGCCGCTTCGTCGAAGATGCCTTTCTCTTCGAATAAAGAAAACGCATCCGCCGCCAGGACTTCCGCCCACTTATAGCTGTAGTAGCCCGCGGCGTAGCCGCCGGCAAAAACGTGGGAGAAGCTATTGGGAAAGCGGTTGAAGTCCGGCGTCTCGGTGACCGCGATTTGCTGGTGTACCTTGCGGAACATATCCAGCGGGTTGACCGGTGAGACCGGCTGGAATTCGGAGTGCAGACGGAAATCGAAGATCGAGAACTCCAGCTGCCGGATCATTTGCATGCCGGACTGGAAGTTCTTCGCCGCCAGCAGCTTGTCCAGCAAGTCCTGGGGCAGCGGTTCGCCGGTCTCGTAATGGCGGGCGATCAGGTTCAGTGATTCCGGATTCCAGCACCAGTTCTCCAGGAACTGGCTGGGCAGCTCCACCGCATCCCAGGCCACGCCGTTGATACCGGACACATCCGCCACCTCGACCTTGGTCAGCATGTGGTGCAGGCCATGGCCGAACTCGTGGAACAAGGTCGTCACTTCGTCGTGGGTCAGTAGGGCCGGCTTGTCGCCAACCGGGGGAGTGAAGTTGCAGGTCAGGAAGGCAACGGGGAGCTGCAAGCCGCCGCGCAAATTACGCCAGCGTACCCGGCAGTCGGCCATCCAAGCGCCCCCGCGCTTGCCCTGACGGGCATATAGATCGAGATAGAACCAGGCGATGGTCTCGCCATCGCGGCTGATGCAGTAGGCGGTGGCATCCGGATGCCAGGTTTCCACGCTGGTATCCGCTTCGATGGTCAGGTTGAACAGGCGCTCGGCAACGCGGAAAAGCCCATCCACTACCGTATTCGCTGGAAACCACGGGCGCAGGGTTTCCGGTGAGATATCGTATTTGGCGTGGCGCATTTTCTCGCTGTAGAAGCCCAGGTCCCAGGCGTCCAACGAATCAACGCCAAACTCGTCCTTGGCGAACTGCTGGAGTTCGCGGTATTCCTTCTGGGCGACCGGACGGGATTTGGCGGCTAGCTCGTCGAGAAAGCTCATCACCTCATCGACATTGCGTGCCATCTTGGTCGCCAGCGAACGCTCAGCGTAGTTATCGAAGCCGAGCATTTGCGACTGCTGGTGCCGGCGCTTGAGGATCTCAGCCATTACCGGCGTATTGTCCCACTCTCCACCGCTGGGCCCCACATCCGACGCACGGGTCACGAACGCTTCGTAGACTTCCCGGCGCAGCTCGCGGTTTTCGCAGTAGGTCATGACCGGGTGAAAACTGGGGAACTGCAGGGTGATGACATAGCCCTCAAGGTCCCGCTGCTCTGCGGCCTGGCGCGCGCCGTCCAGCGCACTTTCCGGTACCCCTTCCAGCTCGGAAGCGTCGGTAATGTGCTTGTACCAGTGGTCGGTGGCGTCCAATACGTTGTCGCTGAAGCGGTTGGTCAATTCGGCAAGTTCCATGGACAACGCCGCGTACTGCTTTTTCTCGTCCTGAGGCAGGTCGACGCCGCCCAGATGGAAGTCGCGCAATGTGTTGTTGATCGCCTTCTGCTGCTCTTCGGTGAGCGACTCGAAGCTCTCATCCTCGCGGATCGCTTTATAGGCGTTGCACAGTTGGGTATTCTGACTGATTTCGGAACCGTATTCGGTGAGCTTGTCCAGGCAACGCTTGTAGACTTGGCGCAGCTCGTCGCTGTTCGTCACGGCATTGAAATGGGAGATGACCGACCAAGCGCGGCTCAGGCGATCGTCCAGGCCCTGCATCGGCTGCGCCAGGGTATCCCACGTCGGCTGTTCCTGGGTCGCCAGGTTCTGGATCTGCATCCGGTTGTCACTAAGGATTTGATCGATGGCCGGCTCCATGTGTTCGATCCGGATATGGTCGAACCGGGGCAACAAGTCATCAGTCAGCAGCGGATTGTTCATGGGGCTCCTTTCTTCCTTTCAAAAAGATCGGCCTTCCTTTCACAAAGATCGGCTTGGTCGAAGGATACGTGTCAGGCTTGGATTAACGAACCCAGGCGTGTGGTCAACAAGGCCGGCGACGCCTATGCCATACTCATTCCTATCTTACGCCACAGTTCTGGAAAAGCTTATCAATTAAGGAGTATGTAATGGCGCGTTTACGATCTCACAAGGGCCATACCCCAAAAACCGGCGATCGGGTGTGGATCGACCCCAGTGCGCAGGTCATCGGCGATGTGATATTGGGGGATGACTGTTCGGTCTGGCCGCTGACGGTGATTCGCGGCGATATGCATCGGATCCGCATTGGCGCGCGCTGCTCGGTTCAGGATGGCTCGGTACTGCATATTACCCACGCCAGCGACTACAACCCCGGCGGCTGGCCGCTGACCATCGGCGATGACGTCACCATCGGCCATAAGGCCCTGCTGCACGGCTGCACGGTGGGTAGCCGGGTACTGGTAGGCATGGGCTCAATCATTATGGACGGCGCGGTGGTGGAGGACGACGTCATCGTCGCCGCCGGCTGCCTGGTGCCCCCGGGCAAGACGCTGGAATCCGGTTTTCTCTATGTGGGCAGTCCGTGCAAGCAGGCCCGGGCGCTAACCGAGAACGAGCTTTCGTTCTTTACCTACACGGCAGCCAACTACGTCAAGCTCAAGGACGACTATCGAGTCGAAGCCACCGATGCAGAGGGTTAGTGCCCGCGCCCAGCAGTCTTCGTCATACCGGCGGAGGCGCTGGGGCCCTGTCTCAGGCTTCCGCTGATTTCTTTGCGTCGAACTTTTTCAATGCCGCGACGTAATCGACACTCCGGCGGTGCTCGGCGATATGGTCGAGAATGGTTTGCCCCAGTTCATTCTTTGCATTCAGATCCCGCCCGGCCTCGGTAAAGAAGCCCAGAAAACGCTCGAAATCACTGGCTCGCATGGCCTGATAGGCCTTGATGAGCACCTGATAGTCCGGGTTCAGTTTGGTGTCGTAGGGGGTAATGAACAGGAAACTCTTGACCCGCTCATCGCTCCATTCTTCCCCGATGACCTTTGGCTTGTCCGGTCCACTCATAGCTACCTCATCAATCGCGTTTTTACGTTGGTTATTGCCGGGACAAAGTGACGACCAAAGTGACGACCCGTGCCCGCAAAAGGGCATAAGTATAACGATCTTGCTGCATCAGCGTTATATGAATAGCGCATGACGCCCTAGCGGGCGGTCATAAGGCGGGCGGCTTGGACTGCTAATTGGGGCCACCGGTGTCAAGCAACACTAGGGAAAGATCTCAACCGGCCTGCCGGCACTGGCCGCGGTGCCGGTACATTGCGGATCGCGTACGGTAATTTCGACCCGGCGGTTACGGGCGCGGTTTTCCGCCGTCGTGTTGGGCAGCATTGGATTGGTCTCCGCCCGACCGGCGGCGACCACGCGCTCGGCCGAAACCTTCTGGTTCATCACCAACTCGTGTACGACTGAAACCGCTCGCGCCGCCGAAAGATCCCAGTTGGATCGATAGCGGGTACTTACTATAGGCCGATCGTCCGTATAGCCTGCAACCACCACATCGCCGCTGCACTCGGCCAATACGTCCACGACACGCTCGATGATGGGCCGCATGTCCGGCTTGAGCTCGGCGCTGCCGGACTGGAAGGTCGCGTCTTCGGCAAAACGGATAACCACCCGCTCGGTGTCGTAGCGCACGTTTAACGCGCCGCTCGCGACTTCACTCTCCAGCTCCCGCATCAACTGACGCGCCAGCTCGGTGATACCGGCGGGGATTCCCGTGACCGATGGACCCGGCTGCCGGCGATCATCGATCAGCTCGGGCTCGTCCGGTGGCACGGTCGCGGCCGGAGGCGCGGTATTGCTCTCGATCAGAGTCAACGGACTGCCGCCGGCAGCATTGTCCTGAATCACGCTGCTGCCAAAAGCCCCGGCGAGAGACGCCGCCATAGACTTGTACTTCGCCACGTCCATCTCCGAGTAGGAGAGCAGCAGGATAAAAAACGTCAGCAGCAGGGTGGCGAGATCGGCAAAGGTGACGATCCAGTTGGGCGCACCCC
Organism: Marinobacter fonticola; assembly: GCF_008122265.1. Taxonomy (NCBI): domain Bacteria; kingdom Pseudomonadati; phylum Pseudomonadota; class Gammaproteobacteria; order Pseudomonadales; family Marinobacteraceae; genus Marinobacter; species Marinobacter fonticola. Next base: position 25,204 of record NZ_CP043042.1, on the reverse strand, counting down.
CGGCTTTTCTGCGTGAACGTTGGGGCCGTGCAACAGGCATCCGGTTCAGGCCTCTCGCTCCTGCGTCAAGGCCTGGTGCTGCTCCGGCGTGACGTAGGCCGAGAGCAGCTCGGTGATCACCCGTGGATTCTGGCCTTTCATGATGTTCTGAATGCTGGTGATAATCAGCGTCATGTTGCGCTGCTCATCTTCCGCCTTGAGCTGAATCTTGTCCGCCAGAGGCAGGGCAATCAGCTGAGCAATAAAGGCGCCGTAGAGCGTCGTCAGCAGGGCAATGGCCATGGCCGGGCCGATAGAGGAGGGGTCGTCCAAGGTGTTAAGCATCTGTACCAAACCGACCAGTGTTCCCAGCATGCCAATGGCCGGCGCGGACTCGCCGATGCCGCGAAAAATTCGCTCGGCCACGTCATAGCGCTCCATCCGTTGATGCATATCTTCCAGCAGGGCTTCTTCGATGAACTCGGGAGGGTGGCCATCGACGCATAGCGTGATGGATTTGCGCAGAAAATCATTGTCGGTTTCATGGGCTTCCAGTCCCAGGATGCCCTCCTTGCGCACAACCCGCGCCAGTTCGGCAACGTTGCGAATCAGCGCCAGCGGGCGATCGGTCTTCTCACGAAAGACGGTGCTCAACGCCAGGCGGAAGGAACCGGACACCGACGACAACCGAAACTTAACCAGGGTAACGGCAATGGTGCCACCCAGCACGATCATCAATCCGGGAATATTGAAAAACGTGGCCAAAGTAGCATCGGCGAGCATCGCCACCGTAACGATCGCAATACCGGCGATCAATCCGACGAGGGTCAGGATATCCATGGAAGGCCTTATACCGTCAAAGCACCGAGCGCATGCAGGGCTCTATCTAAAGCAGCACTTCGGGAATTCCGGGGGCTGCTTTCTCACATGCCAAGAGAATAGCCCAAGTCGGGGGTCCAACCCTGTAACCAAGCGTTAAGAAGCTGTTGTAAAAACGCAGCCGAGACGCAACTGCCGGGCGGGAATAGGGCCGGCAATTACCCAACCCGGTCCCGCAAGGCCGCTATCACCGGCGCCGTATCCGGGCGAATACCGCGCCAGAGGGCAAAGGCTTCCGCCGCCTGCTCGACCAGCATCCCCAGACCGTCAATGACGCGGGAGGCGCCGTGATCGCTGGCCCACTGGTTGAACGGCGTCAGTTCGGGTCCGTACATCATGTCATAACTGACGGTTTTCGGGCCGAGCACGCTGGGCGCCAGGGGCGGCAAGTCACCGTGGAGGCTGGCGCTGGTACCGTTGACGATCAAGTCGAAGGGTTCAGTCACCTCCCCGAACCCGCAGCCTCGGACGGGGATGACGCCAGCTATCAGGTGTGCCAGATTTTCAGCCTTACCGGGGGTGCGATTGGCGATCACGATGCGCAACGGTTGCTGGGTGATTAACGGCGCCAGAATGCCACGCACAGCACCGCCCGCCCCCAAGATCAGAATGCGCGCCTGATAGAGGTCGATGCCATGGTTAACGGTCAGGTCCCGGACCAGGCCCGGGCCATCGGTGTTATCGCCACAAAGACGTTGCTGCCCATCGAGGTAGAGGGTATTCACCGCACCGGCCACTTCGGCCGCCGGTGTGCGTTCCTCCACCAGGGTCCATGCTTGTTCCTTGAAAGGCACCGTGACGTTAAGTCCCTTGCCACCGCGCTCGAAGAACGTGTTGACCGTATCGGCAAAACCATCCAGCGGGGCCTGGATGGCGGTGTACTCCACGGGCTGGCCCGTCTGCTCGGCGAACAGACTATGGATGCGCGGCGACTTACTGTGACTGATGGGGTGCCCGATAACGGCGTAGAGGTCCTGCTCCATAGGGTTTCAATCCTCGCTGATCTTCGATGTGCGTATTAGGGACGCCTCCGCACTCGACCTGAAGGCCTTTAGGATCAAGTCAGTCACCGTCCCGGCCGGCTTCTTTCAGCCAGTCGCGATCGGTCAGATAGTAGGCCGTCAGCTCGTGCTCCGGCGTACCCGGCTCGGGGCGGTGGTCATAGTCCCAACGGGCCAGTGGTGGCATCGACATCAAGATGGATTCGGTGCGCCCGCCGGACTGCAGGCCAAACAGGGTGCCACGGTCATAAACCAGATTGAACTCAACGTAGCGACCGCGGCGATAGAGCTGGAAGCGGCGTTCCCGTTCGCTATAAGGCATGGCCTGACGCCGTTGGACGATGGGCCGGTAAGCTGCCAGATAGCTGTCGCCCACCGCCCGCATGAAGGCGAAGTCCTGATCGAAATCGCCCGTATTCAAATCATCGTAGAACAGGCCGCCGATACCGCGAGGCTCATGCCGGTGCTTGATGTGGAAGTACTCGTCACACCAGCGTTTATAGCGCGGATACACCTCGGTCCCGAACGGTGCGCAGGCTTGCTGGGCGGTACGATGCCAATGGACACAGTCGTCCTCGAAGCCGTAGTAGGGCGTGAGATCGTAACCGCCGCCAAACCACCACACCGGGCCGGCCTTTTCCGGGCGTGCAATAAAGAACCGGACGTTGGCGTGGGAGGTGGGCACGTAAGGGTTGTTGGGATGCATAACCAGCGAAACACCCATGGCTTCCCAAGGCGCACCGGCCAACTCTGGACGGTGGGCGGTCGCAGAAGGCGGCATCTGGTTGCCCATCACGTGTGAAAAGTTCACGCCGCCTTTTTCGAAAACGTGGCCATCGGTAATCACCCGGCTGATGCCACCGCCGCCTTCGGGACGGTCCCAGGCGTCCTCGACGAAGTCCGCCTGACCGTCAATCTCGGAAAGTGACTCACAAATCGTATCCTGCAACGATAGTAAGTACGTCTTAACCTCTGCACTGTTCGGCGTCATACCTTACTCCGGTTTGTGACTCTCTGCGACTCGCTCGAGAAAACGGGGTGGCTATCGCAATTGGCGGTCGGTCACCAGGTCAATGATGCGGCTGGGCTGGCGCTGGCGGCCCAGTTGACCGGGCAGAGTGAAGTCTAGCTCAGCACCAAAATAACGGGCCACTTGCCAGGCTCGGCGGGCTGGCGAGCGGCCGGCCGGGTTACAGGAGGTCGATACGATCGGCCCACCAAAAGCCAGGCATAAGCGCTGTACCAGAGGGTGTGCGCTGACCCGCACCGCAACTGCGGCATGCTGGCCACGAATCCATTCAGGGATTTGCCGTTGCGGATCCGGCACCAGACAGGTCACCGGTCCGGGCCAGTATTGTTCGGCCTTTCGCCGTAAACTCGGTTCCAGCGGATCGAACAGAGGGGCCACCTGAGCGATCGAGGCAGCCACCAGAATCACCCCCTTATGCTCGGGGCGCTGCTTCAGTGTCAGGATCCGGTCCACCGCTTCGGCATCCCAGGGATCGCATCCCAGGCCCCAGACGGCCTCTGTGGGATAAGCGATCACACCTCCCGATTTGAGGCATTGAGTGGCCTGATGAACGTGCCACCAGCCTGGTCGTACAGAGCGTATCAATTCCGGATCGAGCATCCTGTTACCTGATAACCTATTGGCATCGCATTGGCCTCGCATTATGGCGTCTGCATCCGACGCTGAACAGTCCGCTAGCTGCGCTGGTAGCCCCCGGGCACCGCTGACACCAGCCCCTCCATTTCCAGCATAAGCAAGGATTGCATCAGCGCATCGGCGGAAAAGCCGCTCCGGTTACAGAGATCGTCCGTCGAGCAGGTGTCGAACTCCAGCGCCGCCAGCACCCGCCTTTCGCGATCGTCCAGGTGGTCGGGAACAGAGGTCTTCGCAGACGCGACGGGCCCTGCGGTGATCGTCGGCACGGCGGTTTCGGTGCCGTTATGCCACCAGGCCGATAACTCCTCTTCGATGTCGGCCACGGATTCCACCAGCGCAGCGCCCTGGCGGATCAGCTGGTGGCAGCCACGGGCCAACGGATTGTGAATGGAACCGGGAATGGCGAACACCTCGCGGCCTTGTTCCAGCGCCAGGCGCGCCGTGATCAGCGAACCACTGCGCAAGCCCGCTTCGACGACCAGAGTGCCGCGGCTCATTCCACTGATAATACGATTGCGCCGGGGAAAATGCCCCGCACGGGGCGGCATGCCGGGTGGAAACTCCGACAGCAGCGCGCCTTTGGCGGTGATCTCCCCAACCATTGCCTGATGGGCGGCTGGATAAGGCACATCCACCCCGGTGCCCAGCACAGCCAGGGTAGCCGCGTTGGCATCCAAGGCCCCACGGTGGGCGGCGCCATCCACACCGAGCGCCAGGCCGCTGGTAATCACGAAACCACGTTCAGCAAGCGCCCGGGCAAACTGTCGGGCGTGGTCCAACCCGGCACGTGTCGCATTGCGGCTGCCGACAATGGCCAGTTGCGGCCGGGCGAGCACATCCCGCTGACCGCGCAGATAGAGCAAAGGGGGCGCGGCGTGGATCTCGCGCAACAGCGGCGGATAATCGACGTGCCCCCAATGCACGACGCTGATGCCCTGCTCTCGTACTTTTTGCCAAGTGGCCGCAGCCTCGGCAACGGTCGCTTCCGCCAGGTCCCGCTGCTGCCAAGCCAGTACAGCCCGTCGGGCCGGTGGCGGCAAGCCTAAAGACTTGAGGGTAGCCTCGTTCAAGGTCAGCAGTTCTGCCGGGTCCGGTAAGTGGTCGAGCACCGCCTGCCAGCGGTTTGCGCCCAGACCGGGCAGATGGGAGAGCAACAACCAGCCGCTATCTAAATTGTCGGCAAAAGAAGAGGTGGCGGGCGCAAGGGATCGGGTTTCGAGCATGCTTCGTTCCATGAATCAGTGACCTGTTCCAATACAAACAGGGCTAGCGTCGTCCTGACGCCAAGCGTTAAAAACAAGCGACAAAAAACGGGAGGCGGCTCAGCCGGCTCCCGTTTTTATTCTACACCAACGGCGTCACGGATTGCCGACGCGATCACCCACGGCCAGGGTCCGTTGGGCTTTCAGGATCAGACCGTAGCTGACCTTTTCGTAGGTCTGGAAGATCATCATCAACCCGGCGCGCTCGTCCGGCAGCTGAATGACTTCCTTGGTATAGGGGTCACGTACCTGATTGCCGGCCTGGAAAACCGCCAGTACATCGCCAACTTTCAGGCCTTCGCGGGTTCCGCGGTTAACCGTCACCACGTTGTACTGACCAATCTGGGTCACGCCATCATCCACGGCAATCATGGTGCCGTCGATCTCGGTGTCAGGTGAGCTCGGGTTGAACGTGGTGTTGATCTTGCGATCTTCGATTTCCAGCAGACGATCACCGATACGAACTTCTTCCTGGGTGTCTTTCAGCTCCAGGGTCATCACGTCACCCTTGGTGTCTTTGACTTGGCCGGTCCCGATAGACTTTGCTTCCAGACCCAAAAATTCCTGGGTGTCAGGATCGACGTAGCGCTGGCCGCGACGGAACACACCAAGCTTGTCCGATTGGGCCTTACCACGTGCGTATACCTGATCGCCGGCGCCGGTGATGATGCGCGAATCTTCACCTTCGAGGATATACGGCGCACCTTCCAATTCTTCCGGCGTCACAATACGCGTCTTCGACAGGAAGCTACTGATGGCATCCAGCGGAATCGCGGGCACCGGGGTATCGATCGGGGTGGACCGAACCTGCGGCGACAATTTGGTCACGCCGCCGGAAGAGCGGGCAACCTTGGTGATCTTGCGCTCGCCATCGATGTAGACCAGAGCCAGTTCATCGCCCGGATAGATCAGATGGGGGTTGGCTACCTGTGGGTTAACATGCCAGATTTCCGGCCAGTACCACGGGTTATCCAGGAAACGGGAAGAAATGTCCCAGAGGGTATCGCCCTTGACGACTGTGTAGCGCTCCGGGTGGTCCGACCGGAATTCGGGGCCGGCCGCATAGGCCCATTGCGCCATCAGCAGCATAACAGCCGCCAGAACATACAGCAGTTTCCTCATTGTCTGGGTCCTTGATCGCTTTCTATTAACCGAGGGAGCTCGGGCACCTCTTCTTATATAGAGGTCAACCACCCTTTATGAGGGGTAACCAACTACGGCAAAGGGGTCCATCGCCCACAATATTGCCTACTATAGAAGATGAGTGGCTGTTTGTGATGTTATCTTTTGTTCTTCCAGTAAATTCTGGATTCAGTCCGTAACAGGATTGCTTCAGGGTCGAGTTGGTCAGTTTGTAATCAGCCCGGACATTGATAGATAATAAGCTATCGGCGCCATTGCCAAAGTTGGCTTGAAACTTCCGGCCGCGCCACGATCATAGTAGGTATAGAGATCGAAATGCGCTGACTATCGTCGCATTTCCTACAACACGTTTTTGTTTAACCCGCAGTGCAACGAGCGATATTAGAGACCCATGATACTTGAGATTCTGGAATTCCCCGATCCGCGCCTGAGAACGGTTGCCAAACCCGTAAAAGAGGTGACGGACCAGACGCGGCAGCTGATCGAAGACATGTTCGAAACCATGTACGACGCGCCGGGTATCGGCCTGGCGGCCACTCAGGTCAACGTGCACGAACAGATCATCGTGATGGATTTGTCCGAAGATAAGAGCGAGCCGCGCGTCTTCATCAACCCGGAAGTCGAAGTGCTCAAGGGCGATCTCCAGGACATGCAGGAAGGCTGCCTGTCGGTGCCGGGCTTCTATGAAGAGGTCTGCCGTCCCGATCACGTGATGATTCGTGCGGTTGGACGCGATGGCAAAGCCTTCGAGGAAGAAGCCAGCGGGCTGCTAGCGGTCTGTATCCAGCATGAGATGGACCACCTGAAAGGCAAGCTTTTTGTGGACTACCTGAGTCCGCTTAAACGCACGCGTATCCGCAAGAAGCTGGAAAAGCAGCATAAGATTCGGGCCTAATCGCTTCAATCTGGTTTACAATTGGTCACATGAGACCGGGCAATGGCCCGGTCTTTTCGTTTGTATCGTCTACCGGAGAGGCCAGAGCTTCCTGATAGTATGCGGTTAGCTCGCCAGACGGTTCCTCATCAATAGCGTCGGAAAGATCACCGATAACTCGGTCGTTGACAACTGGATCGTTGATAATTAGTCCGCTCATGAATAGATAGGAGACGCTGCGTGCGCATCGTTTTTGCCGGGACCCCGGATTTTGCCGCCGTCGCACTGAACGCCCTCTTAACGCAGGGCCACGAAGTCGTGGCTGTCTATACCCAGCCCGACCGTCCCTCCGGACGCGGCCGAAAGTTGACCCCCAGCCCGGTAAAGCAGGTGGCACAGGCTGCAGGGCTTCCGGTCTGCCAGCCCGAGACCCTTAAATCCGCCGACGCCCAGGCCGAAATTGCCGCGTTCAACGCCGACGTCATGATTGTCGCCGCCTACGGCCTTATCCTGCCCCAAGCCGTTTTGGACATGCCGGTCCGGGGCTGCCTCAACATTCATGCGTCTTTGCTACCGCGCTGGCGTGGTGCCGCACCGATCCAGCGGGCTATCGCCGCGGGTGACGAGGAAACAGGCATCACCATCATGCAGATGGAAGCAGGCCTGGATACCGGCGCCATGCTGCTGAAGCTGACGACACCTATCCATGACGCCGATACCGGCGGCAACCTGCACGACCGGCTGGCGGATTTGGGTGGGCAAGCCATCCTCACGGCGCTCGACGAGCTGGAAAAGGGCGGCCTGAAACCCGAACCTCAGAACGATGCCCTGGCCAGCTACGCTCACAAACTCAACAAGGAAGAGGGCCACCTGGACTGGGGGAGCACGGCAACGGATCTGGCCCGCCGGGTGCGGGCCTTCAATCCCTGGCCGGGTACTTTCGCCCGGAGCGGTGACGAAAAAATCCGCATCCACGCCGCCGAGGCCATCGATCATCCAAGCGCTGCCGAACCCGGCGCGATCCTCAAGCGCGATCGAGACGGCATCGATGTCGCCTGTGCGTCCGGCGTCCTGCGACTGCACCAGGTGCAGCTACCCGGCGCCCGGGGCCAAAGCATCTCCGATCTGATCAACGGTGGGCGCGCCGTATTGCAGCAAGGCGAGGTCCTGCGCTGAATGGCCCGTCAACGTCTTCCCGTGCGGGCGGTCGCCGCCCAGGTGCTGCAAGCGGTCAACGACGGGCAGTCCCTGAGCCAGGCGCTACCCCATGGTTTGGCTCAGGTGAGCGAGTCCGACCGTAGCCAGTTACAAGCCCTGTGTTATGGTAGCTGCCGCTGGTACCACCGCCTGTACAGCGAGCTCACGATCCGTCTGCACAAGCCGCTCAAGAAAGGCGACCGTATCGCCATACCGCTGATGCTGGTGGCCCTGTTCCAGATCCGCCATAGCCAACAGGCGGACTACGCGGTGGTCAACGAAACAGTCGAAGCCTGCCGTTCGCTGGGCAAACCGCACCTGTCCGGTCTGATCAATGCGATCCTGCGCGCCGCATTGCGTGAGGGCGAGCCTGAACCGGCATCCGACGCCGATGAACTCAGCCACCCGCAATGGATGACCGAGAAACTCCGGCATAACTGGCCCGAGCGCTGGCAAGCCATACTCGACGGCAACAACGCCCAGGGACCGATGACGCTGCGGGTCAACGCCCGTCAGCATTCCCGGGACGCTTATCTGGCACAGCTGCGCCAGAACGATATTGCCGCCGCCGCCACAGCGTTTGCCAAGCAGGGCATCCAGTTGGATCGTCCCTGTGGCGTGGAGCAACTGCCCGGCTTCGACACCGGCGCCGTAAGCGTTCAGGACGAAGCGGCCCAATTATGCACCCAGCTGCTGGATCTGGCGCCGGGGCAGCGCGTCCTGGATGCCTGCGCCGCCCCAGGCGGAAAGACCTGCGCGATCCTCGAGAGCAGCGACAACCTGGATGTTGTTGCCCTTGACCAGTCTGCCGAGCGCATGCAACGGGTACAGGAGAACCTGGACCGCCTGCAACTTCAGGCCAGACTGGCAACGGCAGACGCGGCGGACCTGGACCAGTGGTGGGATGGGCGGCCTTTCGACCGTATCCTGTTGGATGTACCCTGTAGCGCCAGCGGCGTCATTCGCCGTCACCCGGATATCAAGCTGTTGCGCCGGGAAAAGGATATCCCCGCTCTGGCGGAGATCCAGCTCAATCTCCTTGAGCGCCTCTGGACCACCCTGAAGCCAGGCGGGCGTCTGGTATACGCCACCTGTTCCGTGTTCCCGCAGGAAAATCACCGTATAATCCAGCGGTTTATCAAGGCTCACGAAGACGCCGCCCTGACCATGCCGGAACTGGCCTGGGGGCTGGACACCGGCGCCGGACGGCAGTTATTCCCCGAACCCGGGTCCCACGATGGCTTCTTCTACGCGTGCTTGTCCCGAAACGAACACCCGTCAGCGAATCAGGCCACATTGCCATGAAGATCATCATCCTGGGTGCCGGCCAGGTCGGTGGAACCCTCGCCGAAAATCTGGCCAACGAAGCCAACGACATTACGATTATCGACAGCGATGGTACACGGCTCCGGGAACTTCAGGATCGACTGGATATCCGCACGGTGCAGGGCCGCGGCTCCTATCCCAGCGTACTGCGTCAGGCGGGGGCCGAAGATGCTGACATGCTGATCGCCGTCACCAACAGCGATGAAACCAATATGGTGGCCTGCCAGGTCGCCTACACGCTATTCAAAACGCCCACCAAAATCAGCCGTGTGCGCGCCAATGCCTATCTTGCCCGCAAAGAGCTGTTCGGTGCCGATGGTTTTCCGGTGGACGTGCTGATCAGTCCGGAGCAGGTGGTCACACGCCACATTACCCGGCTGATCGAATACCCGGGCGCGCTTCAGGTTCTGGAGTTCTCCAAAGGGCTGGCCCGGCTGGTAGCCATCCAGGCGACAAAAGGCGGGCCACTCGTCGGCCACGAGCTATCCTACCTGCGCACCCACATGCCCAAGATCGATACCCGGGTCGCCGCCATCTTCCGTAAGGACCGGCCGATTATCCCCCAGGGGGATACGATCATTGAGGAAGGCGACGAGGTCTTCTTCATCGCCGGCACCGATCATATCCGCTCGGTGATGAGCGAACTCCAGCCGCTGGAAAAGCCATACAAGCGCATCTTCATCTGCGGCGGCGGCAACATTGGCCAGCGTCTGGCTCACAATCTGGAAAACCGCTATCAGGTCAAGCTGATCGAGCGCAACCGGGACCGCTGCATAATGCTGTCGGAAAACCTGCGCAAGACCATCGTGCTGCAGGGTAACGCCGCTAACAAAGACCTGCTGCTGGAAGAGAATATCGAGAACACCGATGTGTTCTGTGCCGTCACCAACGACGACGAGGCCAACATTATGGCTTCGCTGCTGGCCAAGCGGCTGGGGGTGCGCAAGGTGCTGACGCTGATCAACAATCCCGACTACGTGGACCTGATCCAGGGAGGCGAGATCGATGTGGCTATTTCGCCCCAACAAACGACGATCGGCAGCCTGCTGACACACGTAAGACGAGGGGACGTCGTCAACGTTCACTCACTGCGCCGGGGCGCCGCGGAGGCCATCGAAGCCATTGCCCATGGCGATCATCGTTCGTCCAAGGTGGTGGGTAAGCGGCTCGATGAAATCACTCTGCCACAAGGCACAACCATCGGAGCCATCGTGCGCCACAATGAAGTGCTGATCGCTCACGACCACCTGCGCGTCCAGCCGGACGACCACGTTATCCTGTTCCTTGTGGATAAAACCCGTATTCGGGAAGTGGAGCGTCTGTTCCAGGTTGGTCTGACATTCTTCTGATTCGGACGTGGGAACCTAGCCGAACCAATGCGACTATCGGTTATATTCAAGATCCTCGGCATCCTGATGATGCTGTTCAGCTTCACCATGCTGCCGCCGCTCGGCGTTTCGCTGCTATACGACGACGGCCAATGGATGCGGTTCGCCGATGCGCTCGCCATTGTCTTTATTGGCGGTTTGCTGGTTTGGGCGCCGTTCCACTCGGTGTCCGGCGATCTACGGGTACGGGACGGCTTCCTGGTGACGACTCTGTTCTGGGTGGTGCTGAGCGTGGCCGGCTCCATCCCCTTTTACCTTAGCGATAATCAGCCCTATACCTACGTCGATTCCCTGTTTGAAGCCGTTTCCGGTTTGACCACCACCGGCGCCACCGTCATTACCGGGATCGATCAATTGCCCGAATCCATCCTCTGGTACCGCCAACAGCTGCAATGGCTCGGTGGGATGGGGATCATCGTACTGGCGGTGGCCATTCTGCCCATGCTGGGTATCGGGGGGATGCAGCTCTATCGCGCCGAAGTCCCGGGTCCAGTCAAGGACAACAAGCTGACGCCGCGGATTGCCGAGACCGCCAAGGCCCTCTGGTATATCTACGTATCGCTTACCGCAGCCTGCGCTATTGCCTACTGGATCGCCGGCATGAGTTGGTTCGACGCCATCGGTCACAGTTTTTCCACGATCGCCATTGGTGGTTTTTCCACCCACGATGCCAGCATCGGCTACTTCAACAGTCCCGTTATAGAAATGATCGCCGTGGTGTTCATGGTCCTGAGCGGGGCCAATTTCGCCCTGCATTTCATGGCCTGGCGCTCGCGCAATCCACTGCTCTACTGGACAGATTCAGAGTTCAAGCTGTATATCGGCGCCCTCGGCGGGGTCAGCCTGATCACCATTCTGGTGCTGATCCTGACCAACACGCTGAGTCCGTTCGAGGCGGTCACCGAGGGTATCTTTCAGGTGGTATCTCTTGCGACCACCACCGGCTTCGCCACGGCCGATTTCTCGGTGTGGCCCATGATGCTGCCGTTTCTGCTGTTCGTAATGTCGTTCATGGGGGGGTGTGCAGCCTCCACGGGTGGTGGCATCAAGGTGGTGCGTATCCTCCTGATCTTCCGCCAGGGCTCCCGGGAAATGAAACGTCTGTTGCATCCCAACGCCGTGATGCCGGTCAAGCTGGGCAATCGGCCGGTCTCGGACCGGGTGCTTCAGGCCGTCTGGGGGTTCTTTTCGGTCTACATGTTCATGTTCCTGGTGATGCTGGTGATTCTGCAGGCCACCGGGCTGGACCAGATCACCGCTTGGACGGCCGTAGGCGCGACCATCAACAACCTGGGCCCTGGTCTGGGCGAGGTGACCTACCACTACGGCACCATCAACGACGTGGCGAAGTGGGTGCTCTGCTTCTCCATGCTGCTGGGCCGGCTTGAAGTCTTCACCCTATTACTGCTGCTGACACCGGCGTTCTGGCGGCGCTAGTGCACTTGCATGCTGGTCGGGCTTTTGGCCTAGGCGCGCCGGGCGGCAGACTTTATAAAGGGATCAGGTTTCGAAATAGCGTCCGGAGAAGCGTATAATGCCGAATTTCCGCGCCGCAGGGTGCTCCGCCAACCGGTGGTCCAGCGCGATTCGAGGCTAAAACCGGCCCGGCGCCACACTTATTGAGATCAACAGGCAATCGTCGTGACTGAGATGGCAAACACGGACAGTAAAACTTTCCAGGGCCTGATCCTGGCCCTGCAGCAATTCTGGGCACGGCGCGGCTGTGTCATCCAGCAACCGCTGGATATGGAAGTCGGGGCCGGTACCTTCCACCCCTCCACGTTCCTGCGTGCCATCGGCCCGGAAACCTGGAATGCCGCCTACGTGCAGCCCAGCCGCCGCCCGACGGACGGCCGCTACGGTGAGAACCCCAACCGTCTGCAGCATTACTACCAGTTTCAGGTCGTGCTCAAACCTTCGCCGGACAACATTCAGGAACTCTATCTGGATTCTTTACGGGCCCTTGGCCTGGACCCGCTGGTGCATGACATTCGTTTCGTCGAGGACAACTGGGAATCGCCCACACTCGGGGCCTGGGGTTTGGGCTGGGAGATCTGGCTTAACGGCATGGAAGTCACCCAGTTCACCTATTTCCAGCAGGTGGGCGGCCTGGAATGCTATCCGGTCACCGGCGAACTGACCTACGGGCTGGAGCGTATCGCCATGTACCTGCAGGGCGTGGACAGCGTCTACGACCTGATCTGGACGGAAGGCCCCGATGGGGTCGTCACCTACGGCGACGTCTTCCACCAGAACGAAGTGGAAATGTCGGCCTACAACTTCGAACAGGCCGACACCACCTTCCTCTTTCATTGCTTCGATGTCCACGAGCGCGAAAGCCAGCGCCTGATCGAAGTGGGACTTGCCCTGCCGGCCTATGAGCAGGTACTCAAGGCCTCTCACACGTTTAACCTGCTGGATGCCCGTCACGCGATTTCAGTGACGGAACGGCAGCGCTATATCCTCCGTGTCAGAACCCTGGCCCGTGCCGTGGCCAAGGCCTACTTCGACAGCCGCAGGGCCCTGGGTTTCCCCATGGCGCCCGAGGCCCTGCGGGAAGAGATGCTGGCTGACGCGGATAAAGGGGACGCATGATCATGGCAACACAGGATTTTCTGGTCGAGATCGGCACCGAAGAATTGCCGCCCAAGGCTCTCAAGACACTTTCCGATGCCTTTACCGCGGGCCTGTGCAAGGGCCTGGACGCTGCGGGTATCAATTACGGTGCCTGCGAGCCGTTCGCCGCACCACGTCGCCTCGCGCTGCGTATCCGTAATCTCGCCAATGCCCAGCCAGACAAGGCCGTGGAAAAGCGCGGCCCGGCGGTCAAGGCGGCCTTCGACGATGCCGGTAACCCGACCCGCGCGCTGACCGGCTTCGCCACTTCCCTGGGCGTCACGCCTGACCAGTTGGATACCATGGAAACCGACAAGGGTGCCTGGGTGGTTTATCGCACCGTCGAGCAGGGCCGCGCAACGACCGATCTGATACCGGAGCTGGTGGAGCAGTCCCTGGACGCCCTACCTATCCCCAAACGCATGCGCTGGGGCGCCCACAGGACCGAATTCGTACGCCCGGTACACTGGATCGTACTGTTATTCGGCAACAAGATTATCGATGCGTCCATTATGGGGCTGGTGGCCGGCAACGAGACCCGCGGCCATCGCTTCCACTGCCCCAAGGAACTTATCATTCCCACGCCGGATGCCTACGAGGTTGTCCTGCGGGAGGAAGGCCACGTGCTGGCGGACTTCGAGGAGCGGCGGGAAACCATTCGCTCCGGGGTCACCGCAATCGCCAAGTCGCAGGGCCAGGGTCATGCGGTGATCGACGACGCATTGCTGGATGAGGTTACGGCCTTGAACGAGTGGCCTGTGCCGCTGCTGGGGCGCTTTGAGCCCCGCTTCCTGGATGTGCCCGCCGAAGCGCTGATCTCCTCCATGAAGGAACACCAGAAGTATTTCCATGTTGTCGACGACGACGGAACGATGCTGCCTCTGTTCATTACCGTGGCTAACCTTGAGAGCAAGGACCCGGCCCAGGTGGTGTCGGGCAACGAGAAGGTGATTCGGCCCCGCTTGGCGGACGCGGCTTTTTTCTACGACACCGACCGCAAGCACACACTGGAAAGCCGGATCGACGCACTCAAGCCCATTGTGTTCCAAGAGAAGTTAGGCAGCCTTTACGATAAGTCGGTCCGTGTCGCTGCGCTGGCGAAGAAGATCGCCGAAGCTATCGGTGGCAAGCCGCAGCATGCCGAGCGCGCCGCGATGCTGGCCAAGACCGACCTGGTCAGTGAGATGGTACTCGAGTTCACCGACCTGCAGGGCATTATGGGCGAATATTACGCCCGCAACGACAACGAGCCGGATGACGTGGCCCAGGCTTTAAACGAGCAATACATGCCTCGTTTCGCCGGCGACGATCTGCCCCGGCATCTGACCGGCTGCGCCGTTGCTTTGGCCGATCGACTGGACTCTCTGGTGGGTCTGTTCGGTATTAACCAGCCACCGTCCGGTACGCGGGATCCGTTTGGCCTGCGGCGCTCGGCTCTGGGTGTGCTGCGTATTATCCTTGAACGTGAGTTGCCGCTGGACCTGCAAACCTGCTGCGACTGGGCATCGGCAAACTTCAGCGGACTCGAGCTGGACGATCCGGCGACGCCGGTGGTGGATTATATGCTTGAGCGCTTTCGTGCCCATTACGAAGAGCAGGGGATTAGCGCTGAAATCTATCTCGCGGTACACGCGCGCCGTCCGACCCGGCCGCTCGACTTCGAACAGCGTATCCGGGCCGTTGAGGCATTCCGGCGTCTCCCTGCGGCCGAAGCGCTGGCGGCGGCCAACAAGCGCGTCTCCAATATTCTGGTCAAGCAGGGGGGCGATAGCTTAAGCGACAAAGTGGATCGCAGCCTGCTCAAGGATGACGCGGAAATCGCGCTGGCCGAGGCCGTGGAGGCCCAGAGCGGCAAAGTGACGCCGCTGTTCCAGAGCGGCGATTACGCGTCGGCCCTGGCCTCCCTGGCCGACCTGCGCGAGCCCGTAGACCGTTTCTTCGATGAAGTGATGGTGATGGCTGACGATGCCGCTATTCGCGCCAACCGGCTCGCCTTACTTAATCGTCTGCGCAACCTGTTCCTCCAGGTGGCAGACATCTCGCTATTGCCTGCAGGTTAGCGTCATGCTGGTTATCCTCGACCGTGACGGAGTTATCAACCGCTACAGCGGTGAGTACATCTGTTCGGTCGAGGAATGGCTACCCATAGCCAGCAGCATCGAGGCCATAGCCAGACTGACCCAGGCCGGGCATACCGTGGCGGTGGCCACCAATCAGTCCGGCATCGCCCGAGGCTACTACGACCATCTGATCCTCGAGCAGATGCACGCTCAGCTGCATCGCCTGGTGCAGGCTCTCGGGGGCAAGGTCGATTGTATCGCCTATTGCCCGCATCACCCCGATGAGGACTGTCAGTGCCGCAAGCCGCGTACCGGTCTGTTGGAGGATATACGCCAACAGCTGGGTCTAAAGGACCTTAGCGAAGCAGTGATGGTGGGGGACAGCCTGAAAGACCTCGAAGCAGGCCTGGCGGCCGGCTGCAAATCGGCAGCGCTGGTCCGCACCGGTAATGGCAAGGAAACCGAACGCTACCTGCGACAGCACCCGCTGGCCCGGGTCTCTGTCTGGAATAATCTGGCGGCGTTTGTAGATCATTTGCTCAGCCAATAAGTCCCTGGAAAACCGCGCCGATAGGGCTGGCAATCCATAGAATGATCAGTATAATACGGCGCAAATTCGGCGTGTGGCGCAGTCTGGTAGCGCACTTCGTTCGGGACGAAGGGGTCGCAGGTTCAAGTCCTGCCACGCCGACCATTTTCCCGCCTTTTCAAACACTTACCTTTTATAGCCCACACTCTCGTGGGTGGCATTTCGGCATGAAAGCCGGATTTCCAACGCCATTCTTCGGTATACTGCTTCTGGTTTTTCTTACACACTCTAGTTTCTTACACTTCGGTGCTTACAACCAGCGTGTCTATTTTCTCCGTTCGGGTTGGATTCTATGACTTCTGGCAACAACACAGTAACGGCTAACACCCAGCAACAACGCCCCTGGGTCGATTTGCTGATCAGTATCATTATTCCTTCAGTCATCCTGATGAAATTCAGTGGCGAACAGGATCTGGGCTCGGCGAAGGCCCTAATCGTTGCGCTTGCCTTCCCGTTAGGCTGGGGCCTGTACGAGCTGGTTCGCTTCGGTAAGCGCAACTTTATTGCGATGCTCGGCCTGATCAGTATTCTGCTCACCGGCGGTATCGGTCTACTCGAACTGGATGCCGAATGGCTGGCCATTAAAGAGGCTGCAGTGCCTCTGGTGATCGGACTGGCGGTGCTGGTGTCTACCCGTACCAAATATCCGTTGGTGCGTACGTTGCTCTACAATCGCACGGTGCTGGACGTGGACAAGATCCACGATACGCTGGTCGCCAATGGCAACGAAGGAATTTTCGAAGCCCGCCTTATGCGCGCCAGCTACTACTTCGCCGCCACATTCCTGTTCAGTTCGGTGATGAATTACGTGCTGGCCAAATGGATCGTGACCAGCCCCTCGGGCACCGCGGCGTTTAACGAAGAGCTAGGCCAGATGACATTGGTGAGCTATCCGGTGATCGCGATTCCCTCCATGCTGATGATGTTCGCCATCTTCTATTACCTCTGGCGAGCGATCCGCACGCTCACCGGTTTTAAGTTCGAGGAGGTGCTTTCCCCAGCGCTTCATGAACAAAACGAGTCAAAAAATAACTCGTCGAACTAGTCGCTCTCTCAGTTCTCCCATACAAAGAAAAAGCCCGGCACCTTTTCAGGACCGGGCTTTTTCTTTGTTGCTCTATTTTTCGTTGTCACTCCAAAAGCAGGACGGACAACTAGACATCCAGATTGGTGACGTTCAACGCGTTGGTCTGGATAAAGTCTCGACGCGGCTCCACTTCATCGCCCATAAGCGTGGTGAAGATCTGGTCGGCCGCAATAGCATCTTCGATGGTAACCTTCATCATGCGACGGGTTTCCGGATCCATTGTGGTTTCCCATAACTGCTCCGGGTTCATCTCGCCCAGCCCCTTGTATCGGGAAATGTTCAAACCACGCTGAGCTTCTTTCATCAGCCAGGCCAGGCCTCCCTCAAAACTCAGCACCGCCTGCTTACGTTCGCCGCGCTGAATGTAGGCACCGTCCTCAACCAGCCCATCGAGCTTTTCACCCAGACGGGATATAGCCGTATAGGAGCCAGACTCAAAGAACTCGTGATTGAAAACATGGGTATGGGGAATGCCGTGTACGTAGATATCCACCTTGGGCAAGAACAGGTTTCGCTCCGTGTCCTCATGCACTGAAAAGACGTACTTGGTGCCGGTACGCGTGTCCACGTCAAGACGCGCACCCAAGCGGGAGACCCACTGGGTTACCGCCTCCTGAGTGACTAGGTCTTCGGCCTTTAGTGTCGTGTTGTGCAACATCTGCTCCAGCACTTTTGCCGGGTAGGCGCGGGACAAACGCTCGATCATGGTTTGTACGGATTGGTACTCCTTAACCAAAGACTCGAGCGCAGAATCGGCTATGGGCGGCGCAGACGGGTTAACGTAAAACTGTGCGCCTTCCAGCGCGGTCTGGGTCAAGTAGGCTTCTTTGGCTTTCTCGTCCTTCAGGTACTGCTCCTGCTTACCACGCTTGACCTTATACAGCGGCGGCATCGCGATGAAGACGTGGCCCCGCTCTATAATTTCGCGCATCTGACGGAACAGGAACGTTAGGAGCAGCGTCCGAATGTGAGAGCCGTCCACGTCGGCGTCAGTCATGATGATAATAGAGTGGTAGCGCAGCTTGTCCGGATCGAATTCCTCGCGACCGATACCGCACCCCAGTGCGGTAATCAACGTGCCGACTTCGGCAGAGGACAGCATTTTATCGAACCGCGCCTTTTCCACATTGAGGATCTTGCCCTTCAACGGCAGAATGGCCTGCGTCTTACGATCTCGACCCTGTTTGGCGCTTCCTCCCGCGGAATCACCCTCCACAATGTAGATTTCGGAAAGGGCGGGGTCCTTTTCCTGGCAGTCCGCCAGTTTGCCTGGCAGGCCCGCGATATCCAGCGCCCCCTTGCGACGGGTCATTTCCCGCGCTTTACGCGCTGCTTCCCGGGCTCGCGCCGCTTCGATCATCTTGTTCACGATCAGTTTGGCTTCGTTGGGCTGCTCTCGCAGGTAATCGGAGAAGCTCTGGTACAGCTCTTGTTCAACCGCTGTTTTAACTTCCGATGAGACCAGCTTGTCCTTGGTCTGAGACGAGAATTTGGGGTCCGGTACCTTGACACTGATGATGGCGGTGAGGCCTTCACGGGCATCGTCGCCAGACGTCGCCACCTTGGATTTCTTGCCCAGACCTTCATGCTCGATATAGCTGTTCAACGAGCGGGTCAGCGCAGCACGGAAACCGGCCAAGTGGGTGCCGCCGTCACGCTGGGGGATATTGTTGGTGAAGCAGAAAATATTCTCTTGGAATGCGTCGTTCCACTGCATGGCGACTTCCACAGCGATGCCGTCTTCACGCTCACGGTTGAAGTGGAATACCCGATTGATCGGTGTCTTATTGTTGTTGAGATGCTCGACGAACGCACGCAGACCACCGTTATACTGGAAGTAGTCTTCCTTGCCGGTACGCTCGTCCTGCAGGCGGATACGCACCCCGCTATTTAGGAACGCCAGCTCCCGCAACCGCTTAGCCAGGATGTCGAAGTGAAAAGCGATGTTGGTGAAAGTCTCGGGAGAGGGCACAAAGTGCACTTCCGTTCCGCTCTTGTCCGTCTCGCCCTTGGCCTCAAGAGGCGCATCCGGGACACCGTCACGGTAGATCTGTTCCCAGACTCTGCCGTCGCGACGAATCGTCAGCCGTAATTGCGACGAGAGAGCGTTTACCACCGAAACGCCAACCCCGTGCAGACCGCCGGAGACCTTGTAGGTGTTGTCGTCGAATTTACCGCCTGCGTGAAGCACCGTCATGATGACTTCAGCAGCGGAAACCCCTTCCTCTTCATGCAGGTCTACCGGGATACCACGACCGTTGTCCCGCACGGTCACAGATTCGTCAGGGTGGATAACGATACCGATCTCGGAGCAGAAACCGGCCAAGGCCTCATCGATAGAGTTATCGACAATTTCAAACACCATGTGGTGCAGACCGGTACCATCGTCGGTGTCCCCGATGTACATCCCGGGACGCTTGCGAACAGCATCCAGACCTTTCAGGACCTTGATGCTGGAGGAATTATAAGAATTCGACGTAGTCATTCGGACGCTCCTAAAGCGAAGATCTTGTTCTCAAGAACCTCTAATTGAGTCCATTGGCGATTCCGGCTTTCAGGGCCGGCCCAGAATCGCCAATGGACCCAATTAGAGGTTCCTCAACGTAAACTCGCCATGTTCCACGTGGAACACTTTGAAATCGGGCATGGATTCCCGCCACAGCTTTTCAGGACGAGGCGGCTCAATGGAGGTGATGAACACCTGACTACCGAGATCGCGAAGCTTGCCTGCCAACATCTCACGATGAGGCTCATCAAGCTCCGCATTTATATCATCTAACAAAAATGTACATTGCCGGCCACTCGCTTTGAGAAGCTGGCCCTGCGCAATCTTCATCAAGATAACCAGGGTTTTCTGCTGACCTCGCGACAAGGTTTCCGCAACCGGACGCCCCTGATACTTCACTCGCATATCTGCCCGGTTCGGACCGTAGAGGGTATGCCCCATCTTGGCTTCCTGATCTCGATGACTCTCGAGCACATCGGCCAAGCCTAGCTTACGATCCCAACCGGGAAAAAACTCAATTTTGAGGTCGTTACTCCATACCACCCCGACATCCTCCAACACGGCGACGAGTAGGGGATGGAACCGTTCGAAAACCGCACGGCGCGCTTCGGTGACCTGTTCCGCTAACGCGACGTACTGCCGGTCCCATATCCGGCGTAACGACTCGTCAATTCTACCATTTCTGAGAATTTTATTCCGCTGAGAAACACTTCTCTGGAACTGCTGCCAGAGCGCCGAGAAGCCATGTTCCACGTGGAACACAGACCAATCTAAAAACTGACGGCGCTTGCCTGGGCCACCAGCCACGATATCGAAGGTACCCGGATCGATCACGGAAACAGGCAAGTGCCGCGCGACCGCGGACAAGCTGCGCACCCGTTCTCCGTCAACCTTAAGCCGGGTTTCACCCAAGCTCAGGTCTCGGGACAATCCAATGCGATGGCCAGACCCTTTATGCGCACCGTCGTCATTACCGATCTCGCCAAACACCGTAAGACGCTGCGTACCATGACAAACCACGGCTTCATGCCGGTTAACACGAAATGACCGCCCCAACCCCAGATAACCTATGGCTTCGAGTAAACTGCTTTTGCCACTACCGTTCTCGCCGTAGATCAGATTGACGGAGGGCGAAAAAGTGAGATCGGTGGGCGCGAGATTTCGGAAATGCTGGGTCTGAAGTCTAAGAAGTGCCATGCACCAATGGGATCCGTTTGGGGAAAAGGCGAAGTCCTAGTCTACAGGTTAGCGCGCGCTGGGTGCAGGTTTAAGGCTCCTCAGTCGCGATTAAACAGCGGCTTAGTCATAGGGTAACCCGGGCAAACAGGTTGGTCTTATCGATCGGTTTACTGCGCCTTGTCGAGATCAACGTATGGGATGCAGCGGGCGGGGTCGAACATACCCCTCGTATCTGTAACGGAAGTGAAATCACTTCTTTCTCTTCGCGTGCAGCGTAAGAAGGACAGGCAAACAACGTAGATCGTGGGGCTGGGTTTCCGACAAGCGCTTAAGGTTCAATCCAACAAATAAAAAGCGGCCCTCTCAGGCCGCCTCGAATGTCCGTCAGGAGTATTTCAACGCTTAGACGTCGTAGGGCTCCAAAGCTCGCCTAATGCAACAGCGTCAGACGTTCATCCATAAACATATCCATTTCCGGTGCCAGGATGTGAACGTATCGATCGAAGTAAAGAAATTGCTTGATCAACAGGGCAAACTCTCGCGGGAAATGCAGGCCGTGCTGCTCGCCGATTTTGACCATATCCATCAGCATACCGTTCACTTCATCTTCAGCTTCTTCGGCTCCATAAGGCGTATCCGGCACCATCCTGTCCATCTGGTTGTAGAGACGGCGTAGATCATCGGCCAGTTGTTTAACGTCTATGGTTTCATGGGTGACGCCAATTCGAACCATGGCGGCCGCCATACCTTCGAAATTACCGACCATCACCGCAGAAATGAAATCAGATACAGCTTGCCAGGTATCCGGCTTGATGCGACCAACAATGCCGAAATCGATAAATCCAACCCGCCCGTCACGCAATACCATCAGATTACCGGCGTGAACATCTGCATGGAAAAACTGGCATTGGGTCAAACTGGAAAACCAGGTATTCATTGCTGTAATCAACGTCCGCTCGGGATCGTTGGTGACCGCTCGAATGCTCTCCAGGTCCGTTAACGGTACGCCATAGAACCGTTCCATCGTTAGCACGCGGCGGGTACTCCACTTCTCGTACACGACCGGAACCGTTGCGTCCTCGTTATGCGAGTCCATCAAGAACTGCCTGAACGTTTTCAGGTTATTGGCTTCCTTAATGAAGTCGCACTCTTCCATCATTGTGCTCTGTATCTCCTCGACTATGCCGGACAAGGAGGTCCAGGAGAGCTTGGGCGCGATGGTTTCAAGAATACGGGCGGAGGCGTAGAGAAAATTCAGATCCGTGAGCAGAATGTTTTCCACACCCGGTTTCTGGATCTTAAGCACGACCTCCTCACCGGTGACCAACTTCGCGGCGTGTACCTGTGCAATGGATGCCGAAGCGAGCGGAACCGGATCGATCTCCGAGTAGATTTTATCCAACGGTTGGCGCAATTCCTCACGCAGGATACGGCGCATCACACTGAAGGGAAGGGCAGGCGTGCGATCGAGACAGTTTTGAAATTCTTCCACATAGCTGGGCGGAAAAAAGGTAGGTGAACTGGCGATGAATTGTCCCAGCTTAATATAGGTAGCGCCCAGATCCTCAAAAGTTCGACGTAACAGCCGCGGCGTAGGCGGCCGGTCGCCGCGTAACCAGTTAACACCCGTTTTGCCGAGTACGCTCAAAGTCTGCCCGACCCTGAAGGCACCCTTGATGCCATTCACTATCATTACCGTCTCTCCCTGTAACCGAAGTTTAAAGCCCAACGCGCTATCACCGCCATGCGAGGCCTCTCCAGGACGACATTAACGTCGGTCGCCCTGGCGACTTCCTTTTTACTTTACAGTCTCATCGGCATGACGACATACAAACAGCTGGCGTCATTTTGGGCCTCGATCAGCGCACTGCTGTTCGGGTTGGATAGAGTGATTTTGACCTGGTCGTCGTCCAGCGCATTCAACACATCCACCAAGTAGCCCACGTTAAAGCCGATCTGCAGGGACTCGCCCTGATAATCCACTGGCAAGGCGTCTTCCGCCTGTTCCTGATCGGGATTATTGGCGAAGATCTGCAGCTCACCCGGTACCAGATTCAGGCGCACACCGCGGATGTTTTCGTGGGACAGGATCCCCGCCCGCTGTAGCGTATTCTTAAGGGTCGAACGATCCGCCAGCATGGTTTTATCGCCGCCCCGCGGAATGACCCGGTTGTAGTCCGGGAACTTGCCCTCGATCAGCTTCGAGGTAAAGGTGTACGCACCGACGGTTGCCCGTAGGTGGTTGTCCCCGAATACCAGCGTGAGCGGCGTCTGCACGTCGTCGAGCAGCCGCGCCAGTTCCAGCACGCCTTTGCGCGGTACGATCACCTGACGTGAGTCGCTGATGCCGGTTGCCAGCCCCAGATGGGACATCGCCAGCCGGTGGCCGTCAGTCGCGACCGCGCGCAGGTGCTCGGTATCCACTTCAAATAGTAGCCCGTTCAAGTAATAACGAACATCCTGTTGAGCCATAGCGAAGGCGGTGGCATCGAGCATGTTGCGCAGATCTGCCTGAGGCAGTTCGAGACGAAAGCTCTCTGCATCGTCTTCGACATTAGGAAAGTGCTCGGCCGGCAGCGTTGACAGCGTAAAATGACTCGCTCCGCAACGCAGATGAAGGCGGTCGCCTTCCAGGTTCAGCTCGATCGGCGCCTCGCCACCCAAGGCACGGCAGATGTCGGATAGCTTTCGGGCCGGAACGGTGATCCTTCCCGGCTGATCCACATGTACCGGGGTAATCCGGCCCACCAGTTCAACTTCCATATTGGTACCGGTCAGCGTCAACGTATTGTCTTCCGCCACTAAAAGGACGTTAGACAGCACCGGCATCGTTTGTTTACGTTCCACTACACCGGCAATCGACTGCAGTGGGGTCAGGAGGGATTCTCGGCTGATCGTCAGTTTCATGGCACTCGAATTCTGCTCGTGGGTTGTTTGGGAATCTGTAAGGCCGCTTCCTTGGTTTGTGGACTCCCGCTTCGGGGACTACGTGGTCAGCAAACGCATAAAATTCTGGTGATCCTCACGGATGTTGCTATCCAGCTCCTGCAGCTCGATGATTTTTTTACAGGCATGGAGAACCGTGGTGTGGTCACGACCGCCGAAGGCGTCGCCGATTTCCGGCAAGCTGTGATTGGTCAGTTCCTTCGCGAGGGACATGGCCATCTGCCGTGGCCGTGTGACGGTGCGAGTCCGGCGCTTGGAAAGAAGATCCGCCACTTTAATCTTGTAGTACTCTGCCACGGTCCGCTGAATATTGTCGATGCTCACCTGCTTTTCGTGTAGCGCCAACAGATCCTTGAGACTCTCGCGAATAAAAGGAGGCGTAATTTCCTGTCCTGTGAAGTGAGCATTCGCTATCACCAGACGCAGTGCACCCTCGAGCTCACGCACGTTAGAACGAATTTTCTGAGCAATAAAGAAGGCTGCTTCGCTGCTAAGCCGGACACCCGCCTGTTCCGCCTTCTTCATCAGAATTGCCACGCGGGTTTCCAGCTCCGGTGGTTCGACCATCACCGTCAGACCCCAACCAAAACGGGATTTGAGGCGCTCCTCCATGTCCGAGATTTCCTTGGGGAAACGGTCACAGGTGACGATCACTTGCTGGCCACCCTCAAGCAGGGCGTTGAAGGTGTGGAAAAACTCTTCTTGGGAGCGTTCTTTGCGGGCAAAAAACTGAATATCGTCGATCAGCAGCGCATCCACTGAGCGGTAATAGCGCTTGAACTCATTAATCGCATTGAGCTGCAGCGCCTTGACCATATCGGCTACAAAACGCTCCGAACGCAGGTAAGCCACTTTGGCGCGGGGGTTGCGGCGCACAATCTCGTTGCCCACTGCATGCATCAGGTGCGTCTTACCTAAACCCACACCGCCATAAAGAAACAGTGGGTTATAGGCGCCGCCGGGATTTTCAGCCACCTGCATCGACGCTGCGCGAGCCAGCTGGTTGGATTTGCCTTCCACGAACGTCTCGAAGGTAAAGCTTTCGTTGAGAAAGCTTTGATGCTTGATATCGCCTTCTACCTGGACACTGCGTCGTTCCGGCGCCGAACTCCGGGCGGCAGGGGCCGCCGTCGGTCTGGACCGGTCCACCAGAGTCGCGGCCACGCCTCTCTCTTCGTCGTTGACCGTTTCAGCGCTGTCTTCTTGACGGGTATTGGCCGCTGGGGCAACAGACGACCGACGAACCGGTGCCGCTTCTTGCGGTGCTGAGCCGACCCGCATATTAATCCGCGGCGCCTGCCCGCCGTGGAGATCCTTGAGGACTTCTTCGATTCGCCGCAAATACTTCTCGTTGACCCAGTCCATAACGAACCGGTTCGGAGCGAACAGCATCAACTGGTCGTCCCGGTGATCGGACTGTAGCGGACGAAGCCAGGTGTTGAACTGTTGAGCGGGAAATTCATCCCGAAGTACTTCAAGACATTGATGCCAAATGGTGTGCGGCAC